>NZ_BAABEZ010000013.1:0-41738 GCF_039540495.1 Rurimicrobium arvi
CTGTCAAAAAAGTGGTAAGGCCCGGTGATCGGAAGAACATTGTTGCTTACCTGGGTCAAACTTTCCAGGTAAGTATCCGCCGGGCCTGCAAGACCATTAATCTGGCCAAATCATTGTATTACTATGACTCCGTCAGGGATGATAGCGAAGTGATCAGTAAGCTCCGTGAACTGGCAGACAATAAGCCTGCAGAAGGTCAGGACAAGCTGTATGCGCGCATCCGTCAACAGGGATATAACTGGAACTATAAACGGGTGCGCAGGGTATACCTGCTCATGGGATTGAATAAACGCAGCAAGCGCCGTAAACGATTGCCGGTACGGGTTAAGGAACCATTGACCCGGACAGGAGAGCTGAACAGGAGCTGGTCTATGGATTTTATGCATGATACATTAATGAACAGCAGAAAGTTCCGTACACTTAATATCATTGACGATTGTAACCGCAAGGCTCTGGCTATTGAAGCAGACTTCAGCTTCCCGGCTCAAAGTGTGGTGGCTACGCTGAAAAAGGTAATACACGAATACGGCAAACCTAACAAGATCAGGGTAGATAACGGACCTGAGTTTATCAGTACGCTATTTACAGACTGGTGCCAGCAACAGGAAATATCCGTCCAACATATACAACCAGGTAAACCTTGTCAGAATGGATACATAGAACGATTTAACCGGACTTACAGACAGGATGTACTAGACGCTTATCTGTTTGAAAGTATCCACCAGGTAAGAATGATCACTGAGGATTGGATCAATGACTACAATAACCAAAGACCACATGAAGCATTAAACGGATTAACTCCGAAACAATTTGAAGAATCGCTTAGCTTTGAATTGTTAGTTTAAAACCGGTCCTACTTTGGGGAGGGTTACAGTGGGACATCGCTTAGCCTGCAAACAGGTCACCGTATGTCTATTGATATCGATCTTTTTACTGATGCCCCTTATGGTTCTTTAGACTTCGGAAAAATTGACCGCTATCTGAGAAATTCCTTTACTTATGTCAGCCCGGCGAGGCTGCCGGAGATAGTCGGCTTGGGCATGTCCTATATTGTGGGAAGTACACCGGAAAATTCCTTCAAACTGGATCTGTTCTATGTTACCGACCCGTTTATATTTCCAGTACTTAATGCGGAGCGTATCCGGTTGGCACCTACACCAGAAATTGCCGCCATGAAAATGGATGTGGTGCAGCGTGGTGGCAGGAAAAAGGACTTTTGGGATATACATGCGCTAATGGATCAATACACTCTGGCAGATATGATCAGGTTTCACAAAGAACGATACCCTTACTCGCATGACGGTACTTTACTGAATACTAATCTTACCAACTTTGCAACAGCAGACGAAGATTTCGATCCGGTGTGTTTATTAGGTAAGCATTGGGAAATTATAAAGCTGGATATTATCGATACCATGGGCGGTGTTCAAGGCTAACTATATCAATCTGTCATCGCTTCTTTCACTGGTTACTATCACACAGGAAAAACGCTCCCCATTCCAGTAAGTTCAGTCTCTCTGTCTACCTGTGCTTACATTCTAAATAGTAATGTGTCAAATAAACTATTGAGACCCTCTACCTGCAACACCTGTTTTTCGATACCGTTAAGTGTTGTATAAACGCTGGTAGTGACCTGATCAGGATTTGTCAGATTCAGCTCTGCACGCTTTAAAAGGATCAGGCTATCTGCACTCCAGATATACACCGCCTTTGTATGAATACAACTTGCACAACCTTCATAATAAGACTCGATTGTTTTGTTTGCGGCGTTGAATCTGATGTTGCTCAATTGAAGATCTTTCCGATAATGCAGCAATTGATCTGCTGCACTGAACAGAAATACGAATGGTGTTGTCTGGCCGTGAATATCCGGTTCAGAGTGAATGATGAAATCACTATTACCGTCACCGTTTAAATCTGTGACTTCAAAAGAATAAGCATAAGCATCAAACGGAATGCTATCCGTTTGCAATAGCCGGTCCTTATTGGCCTGGAAAAGAATCAGTCCGCTATCGGTGCAGGCTATCAGTGCGATTTTCCGGTTATTGATCTCCTCGCCATGCAATACATATTTGTCGCTATCATCCCTGTAAGTGTAGTCATTTAAAAAGGATAATCTTTCAATGGAATCCCTTAGCGACTGATACAGGGAAAGCTTTGTTTCCGTCGGGTCATGCCCTTCTCCTGACGCTGATTGAGCATGATAAGAACAACTTGCAAGCGTCGTCAACAGGGATAGCAGACTTATTATTAATAACCTCATTGAAATAGTATAGTTATGGATTGTAGTTTCGTTGAACTGCCAGTTGCTGCGCAAAGTGACGGACCCGGAAATAAGCATCTTCATGCTTTAGCTGGTTTATTGCCAGTAAAGATAATCGTAAACGGGCGCCGATCCTGAAAAGAACGCGAATAATGACCTCTTCCGGCATTACAGGTTACCTCATGGTTTACCTGTGTTCCGTCAACTGGCTGGGTGCCAGACCGAATTGCTTTTTAAAAGCAAATGAAAAATGCGACAGGTTTTCAAAACCTACTTCGTAACACACATCCAGTGGTTTCTTCTTTTTCTCCGTCAGCTGGTAATAAGCCAGTTCCAACCGCTTTTGTGTCAGCCAGCGTTGCGGTGTAGTGCTGAAGGCTTTTTTAAAATCCCGCTTAAACGTAGTAAGGCTTCTGCCCGTGAGGTAACCGAATTTTTCCATCGGCAGGTTGAACATAAAATTCCTTTCCATGTAGTCTACCAGGTTCAGCTTTCCCGGCTCTTCAAAATTGGCCAGCACCTGGTCGATCTCCTTATTGAGTGTCCTCAGAATGCTGATGGCCTCGGCAATCTTGATAGCTGCCAGATCCGCCGGTAAGTCCTTCATATCAAAATAAGGGATCAGCGAAGCAAGGCAGCTTTCCAGCAAGGGGTGATTGCTGAAGCTGTAGATCTTCGGGAATCTGAGCGGGGCGGACGGTATATCCTTGCCGGCATAAAAATCCTTCAGCTTTTCTACTGATAAATGCATGACGACCGTCTTATGCGGCTGGCCGTCTTTGGGATAATTGATAATAGTGGCCAGCTGGTTCCTTGGGATCAGGAAAATATCTCCCTTTTTAAAATAGTACGTCGCATCTGCCTGTACGATCTTCGTTTCGCCGGAAAGAAACCATACCAGCATGTGGTGGTCGAACATAATATCCGACTTGAAAAATTTATCCTCATAGCTGGAGAGCTTTATATCTTCGGTAATATACCGGGCCTGGTAATCCATTGGTTTATTTTTAAGGAGATCAGTAGATCAAAGTTAGCGGATGAAACACACACTTTACTTTGTTTAAAAGGCCAAACTTTAAAAAAGTGGGAGGAGCATTACTAAGATTCGCCCCTCCCCCTGCAGTTGTTAAACAGACTGCCCGCCGTCTACCAGGAAGTTCGCCCCCGTCAGGAAGGAAGCCTCTTCGCCTGCCAGGTAATGGATCATACCGGCTACCTCCTCCGGTTTGCCCATTCTTCCTGCAGGAATACTCTGCAGCAATTGGTGTTCCAAGGTTTCATTTAAGCCGATCTTTTGCATGATCTCGGTTGCTACAGGCCCCGGGCTTACCGCATTGACGCGGATCTTCCTGGGCGCCAGTTCCAGCGCGGCTATTTTTACCACCGCATTGATGGCCGCTTTACTGGCTGCATATACGGACGCGCTTTGAGGAGATATAGTGGCAGAAGTAGAAGAAAGCATGATCACGGAAGCGCCTTCGTTGAGCAAAGGAATAAACCGGCTCAGCGTAAAGTAAGCGCCTTTGAAATTAATGTCCATCATTTCATCAAACCGGCTTTCTTCCATCTCCTCAATGGTAGCGAATTTGGTAATGCCGGCGTTGATCAGCAGGATGTCCACCTTGCCGAATTGTGCTTTCACTTCAGCTGCAAGTTGTTCAATATCCGGCACCCTGGACTGATCGGCCACCAGCCCCGTTATGTTGAGCTCTTGTGCAGCCGCCGCTACCGCATCTTTTCTTCTCCCGGTAATCACAACCCGGGCACCGCTTTCTTTCAGTCTTTTTGCAGCGGCATATCCGATACCACTGTTACCGCCGGTAATCACCGCTACTTTATTTTCTAAATTGTTCATTGTTCTGTTTTTTAAAAAGTGAATATTATAGGTCAAACTTCAAACCGGTCATATCTTCTGTGAGCGTCCAGAGTTGTCTGGCACTGGCTTCATCCAGGGAATAGGGATGTACACCCTTCTGGCCGGTAATATCAGCACATAAAGGGGCTATGTCTGCATCCTCGCAATACACACCGCCAATATCGTTTAACAGAGGTGATGTAGCGCACCACACCGTTGTTGCAGCGCCTTGCGGAATTGTTTTTAATGATGCAGCCACCTCGGGCAGCATTTGTCCGTCAGCATCTACGAATCCCATTTTCTGAAACAGTTCCAGCGGGGCTTCCCTACCGAGTTCCGTGCCGCCGATAGAGCCCGGATGCACCGCGTATGCCCTTACCTGGTATGCGCGCGCACGATGGTCCAGCTCCATGGAGAAAAGATTGACGGCTGTTTTAGATTGTCCGTAGCCCAGCAAAGTCTCATACTCCCGGTGTTCAAAATTGGGATCTTCAAAATGGAAGGGAGCGAAATGATGCCCGTGCGAAGAGACATTGATTACCCTGGCGCCATTGGCCTGTTTAAGTGCCGGCCACAATTTTGCTGTAAGCCGGAACGGAGCCAGGTAATTGGTGGCTAATTGCGATTCTATACCTCGGCTGTCCCTGCGCAACGGCACCCACATAATACCCGCGTTGTTGATGAGCAGATGCAGCGGCCTTCCGGAAGCAAGGAACCTGTCTGCAAATGCATCAACAGATACCGGCGACATCAGATCCATAGCGGCTATCTCCACGTTCGGAATACCTTGCAGGTTTTTGGCGGCCTTGTCCATGTCCCGCGCCGGTACGATAACCGTTGCGCCTGCCGCAGCAAGGGTACGGGTGGTTTCCAGTCCTATGCCCGTGTTGCCGCCGGTGACGATGGCTATTTTCCCGGTAAGGTCCATTCCTTTAATGACATCGCCGGTTGTTGATGTTGCGTTGAAGCCGGAGCCGGCTGGTCGTTGCAGCGCTCCCTGATAATTGTTCTGTTCCATTTTTTAATTTGTTTTGTTGGAACAAAAGTAGAGCGCCCTCAAAGCTGTGGCTTTGTTTAAAAGGCCGAATTTGTTTGTTTAAAAGACCAGTGGGAAATTGTATAGGTTTCCATCCAATCATCTCCTTGATTGACCGCTGTATTATCGAGGATCAATTCCGGCGGAGCAGCATACCAGGAACGCATCTTTTGCCAAATGGCAAATGGCCGGAGGGCCAGGATAGTTAACTTTGAGCTATGGAAGCTTTCATCGACTATATCCTGCAATTCGGCAATCTGAACAGGCAACAGATCGATCTTATCCTCAGCAAAGCATCAATCCTGACCTTACGCAAGGACGACTACTATTGGGAAGCGGGTAAGCGGGTGAATCAGGTCGGTTTTCTTACCGAAGGGATAATACGGGTGCATTACTACAATCATAAAGGAGAAGAGATCACCCGCTACTTTATCGACGAAAATCACCTGATCTTATCGGGACCTGTCCCCGAAGAAATGTACACGCCTTCGGAATACCTCTCAGCCGTTACCGATTGCAGCCTGATCGTATTTTCAAAACAGGACTGGAAGGAAATTACCAATACGATTATCGGCTGGGACGCAATCATTCAAAAGATAACGGCCAGATACCATAAGGAAAAGATAGCACGGAGAAGCGAACTGGTATCGCAGGATGCCGCAACCCGTTATCTTGAGTTTATGGAGCAGTTCCCTTCGCTGGCCAACCGTGTGCCGCTGTCCTACATTGCTTCCTACCTGGGCATCACCCCATCCTCTTTGAGTCGGATCAGGAAAAATATACGCTGATACTGCTTTTTGCCAAATGGCAAGTGTTATCCTGATTCGTTGAGCAACCTTTGTGTGATCTATCTTAAAAAAAGACAAAGCATGAACACACGAACATTAGGATCCGGCGGATTGGAAGTATCGGCATTAGGATTTGGCGCTATGGGCCTCAGCTTCCCTAACGCACCCACGAGGACTGAAAGCATACAGCTGATACGTTCTGCCGTTGCGCTCGGCATTACCTTTTTTGACACGGCACAGGGCTATGGCGATAATGAGCTGCTGGTGGGCGAAGCTCTGGAACCTTTGCGACAGCAACTGATCATTGCCACCAAGTTCGGATTGAAAAACGGTAATGTGCGGGAAGGCCTGGACAGCCGGCCGGAAACGATCAGGGCGGTGGCCGAAGCTTCACTGAAGCGATTAAGGACCGACGTGATCGACTTGTTTTATCAGCACCGGGTTGATCCGGAAGTACCTGTTGAAGACGTGGCTGGTGCGGTAGCAGACCTGATCCGTGAGGGCAAAGTAAAATACTTCGGACTCTCCGAAGCCAATGCGGACACCATTCGCCGGGCACATGCCGTATTGCCGGTAACCGCTCTGCAAAGCGAATACTCGATGTTTTATCGCGAACCGGAAACCGACATTATTCCCGTATTGGAAGAACTGGGTATCGGCTTTGTTCCCTTTAGTCCGCTGGGCAAGGGATTCCTGACCGGAACCATCAATGCGGATGTGACCCTGGACAAAGAGGACACCCGGAATATGCTGCCGCGGTTCAGCAAAGAAAACCGGGAAGCCAATCAGGCATTGGTAGACCTGGTGACTTCCATTGCCAGGGATAAAAACGCCACACCGGCACAGATTGCCCTGGGCTGGCTGCTGGCGCAAAAGCCGTTTATCGTACCCATACCCGGTACGTCTAAGCTGCAGCGCTTAGAGGAAAATATTGGTGCGCTCCGGGTGACACTCACCCGCGATGAGCTGGACCACATCCATGCGGCGCTCGCCACTATTAAGATTGTCGGCGAGCGCTATCCCGCATCCATACAGGCAGCAACGGGAAGGAAATAACAGTAAGGAAACCGAATCGGGTTCCTTGTATAAAGCAGTGAAGTTGTTTGGCAAAAGCGTCCTCAACTGAACCCTGCCCGGAACGCCAGCGGACTTTGATTGGTCTTGCTTTTAAACAATTTGCTGAAGCTCTGCGGATGCTCGAAGCCCAGCTCATAGGCGATCTCCGCAACGGATAAGCTGGTGGTAGAGAGTTTTTCCTTGGCTTTATCAATGAGCTTTTCGTGGATGTACTGCTGGGTGCTTTGCCCGGTCAGTGTTTTGAGCAGGCCGCGCAGGTAGCTCTGCGAGATGTGGAGCTGGTCTGATAGGTACTGTACGCTGGGCAGTCCCTGGGAGCATAAGGCCTCATCGGTGAAATAAGCATTCATGAGCTGCTCCAGCCGGTCGAGCACCTGGTGATTGCTTTTCCTGCGGGTGAGGAACTGCCGCTGGTAAAAACGCTCGGCATAGTTCAGCAGGGTTTCCAGGTGGGAGATCAGGATGTCCTGGCTGAAGCGGTCCATATTGTTGTGGTACTCCGTCTTCAGGTTGTCGATGATGCCATTGATGATCGCCTCTTCTTTGTCGGACAGGAAGAGCGCTTCATTGACTGCGTAATCGAAGAATTCATACTGCTTGATCTTTTTTGCCAGCGCCGTGCCCCACAGCAGATCGGGATGCACCAGCAATACCCAGCCGGCGAGATCGTCATCAGGACCGGGTCCGGAGCCGCGTAGTATCTGGTTCGGCGCTACGAAGTACATCATGCCTTCATCAAAATCATATGTCTGCTGCCCGTAAAAGAGCTTGTTGGAGAATCCACGCTTTAAGGAGATATAATAAAAATCGAACATCGCGCTTAATTCCACCATGCCTTCAGGCATTTGCAAGGCAGCATAATTCACGACGCTGATCAGCGGATGCTCCGGCTTAGGCAGGCCGAGGATACGATGTGCATCGGCAATAGTCTTTATTTTTAAGGGCGCTGACATACAACAAATTTAATTTCTAAAAGGGTATTTCAACCAGATCATTACCAATGGGATAACCAGGAAAGGAATTTCCATTATAACCATGTGCATATTTCCCGCACGCAGCGCCAATGCCATGATCAGCACGATAGACAGGGCATTCAACAAATTACCCAGGAAGAACGTCCTGGGAAACAACAGCAATACACCGGTCAATATAGCCAGGGTGCCCATAACGGGAATTATCCATTCGCTGATGCCCAGCGCGTCCATCATTTTTACAGACTGAGGATTGCCTTTGTAATGAAACGTATCCCAACCATGCTTGAAACTGAGTGCTGCCGATACGATCAACAGGACCAGGGAGGCGATATTTCTTATCATTTCAGAAGGTAGTTATTAAAGAAGTAACCTAACGCAATCGCAACCGGAACACCTATCGCTGCACTGGTCAACGCTTTCCGGGCTTTGTTCGGAAATTGCTTCCGGTGACGGAAATACAGAAAAAAGCCAATGGGCGGAATTGCATTTGAAATCATAAACCAGAGCCGGGACAGCTCGTCTTCTCTGTTGTTGCTTTTCATGTTTTATGCTTTACGGAACGCGTTTAAACTTCATGGTTTTCCCCAGCAACGAAAAGCCGATATAGCCACGAAAATCCATTTCGTTATCGCTTTTCAGCTTTGCCTTTACCCGGTAATTCCGGCCTTCGGAAGGATTGTACAGGTTGCCGCCGGTGTATTCGCCATCTTCATAAGAAAGGTTGGTGATATTGGTAATGCCGTACCGCGACCGGCCACGCAGACTTTTGTCGGGATTCTTGTCATCTTTTTTGGGCGTCTTTCCATCCGCTTCAAACATATCGGAAGCGTACAACAGCCTTCCGGAATACTTCCCGCCTGCTTTGTAGAATTCAAACTTCAGCCTGGGATCAGCATCTGTGCTTTCCCAGACCCCGAGTATCTTATCAGCAGGTATTTGTGCAAAGGATACGATGGATACCAGCAGCATGAGGGCTGTAAGCAATGACCTTTTCATTTCCTGTTACTTTTGAGGGTTAGTATTTAAAGCTTTGAATTTTTTGAACTCCTTGTGCCCGAAGCGGATCAGGGCATCAGGCATGATCCTGCCGGCCATTTTGATAACGCCTATCAGGAACGGCCTGAGCTCTTTCCTGTCGTTCAGCAATTGTTTGATGGCAATGCGCACCATTTGATCTGCATCCATCATCTGCTTGGGGTTGACAGGCATTACCCAGTCGTTCTGAAGATTGGTATTGACGCCCGGCGGTATCATTTCAAACACTTTTATATTCGTATCTTCCAGCTGCAACCGCAATGCCTGCGTGTAAGCATGGACCCCCGCTTTTGAAGCACTGTAAACCGGTGCAAGGGTATAGGGCATTAAAGCAATACCTGACGAAACATTAATGATGGCAGCTGATTGTTGCTTTTTTAGATGCGGCAGGAACTGATGTACCATCCGGATGGTGCCGGAAAGATTGGTGGCAATTTCACGGTTGATATTGTCCAGGTCCGGGCTGGCATCCTGCAGATCGATCAGCCGCATCAGTCCGGCGTTGTTGATGAGTATATTCAGGCTGGGGAATTGCCGGGTGACTTCCTTATACAACTGTTCGATATCCTGCGGCTGGCTTACATCACTCTGGAAGATATGTACCTGAGGGAACTTACTTTTTGTTGCGTTCAGGGCATCGGCATTGCGACCGGTAACGATGATATGTGCCCCTTGTCCGGTAAGTTGTCTGACCAATTCAAGTCCGATCCCGCTGGTGCCACCGGTGATCAGGACGGTGCTGTCTTTTAATTGCATATAGCTGCTTTTTTGTAGATACAAAGGTGTAGCCGTATGCAAAAAGACCTGTAGCGTAAACGACTTTTGATGTAGCCGAAAGTGAAAGGAGCTTAATAGTAACTGCTGAGGGCGGTTTCTGTTTTTCAATAAATGGGATATGCTTTTGCAGGCCGGAAGCCGATCGCCGGCAACCCGGACAATGGCGTCATACGTTTTAAAGTAGCTTTTGCAATCTTCCGCCTCATAATCGTTTACATTTGAGTGTACCGCAAAAAAATACATACCTATGTCGTCCAAAGATTACAGCAGCGTGAGCCCTTCGGCCAAATCCCTATTGATGCTGAAAGGCTATACCAATATTCCTTTTGCACGGGAAACGGCGGCCTTACTGCAGGGTCCTGAAGTATTCGGACTGAATTTTGAAGATAAGGATCTGGGATTCTGGATGCGGGTGATGCATTTTGAAAGCCGCTACTGGAGCATCGATCAACTGCTGCGCGACGCCGGGACCAACAATATACTTGAATTATCGTCGGGCTATTCGCTTCGCGGCCTGGACCTGTGCCGGAAGAATGCTAAGGTACATTATATAGATACCGACCTGCCGGATGTGGTGGGCGTAAAACAACGCATGATTGAACACCTGCAACTGTATGCGGACCTGAAAGGCTTGCTTGACCTGCGCCCCCTGAATGCGATGGACGAACAGGAGTTTGAACAGGTAAGCGAAAAATTTGATGAGCAACCGCTCGGCATTGTCAATGAAGGCCTGCTCATGTACCTGAATATCGACGAGAAAATTCAGTTGTGCCACTCTGTCCGCAAAGCACTGCTAAAAAACGGGGGGTACTGGATAACAGCAGATGTATATGTGAAACGTCCGGCGGAGCTGATGAGCAAATTGCCGCAAAGCGCATCTGAGTCTGCCTTTTTTGAGCAGCACCATATCGAAGAGAATAAGTTTGACAGCTACGAACAGGCAGCATCATTCTTTCGCGAACAGGGTCTGGAATTTGTGAAAGAGGCCGTTCCGGATTATGCTTCGCTCAGTGCAATGCCACACCTGGTAAAGCTCCTGCCGGAGGAAGTACGGAACAGCAAACAGGCTCCGCCTAAAATACAGGCTACCTGGATGCTCAAAGCAATCTAAACTTTTACGGGGTCGCCGCTGAGCGGTATGCATGAAAAAGGGTCGCATCTTCATCAGACGCGACCCTTTTACTGTTCAATAACTGCTTAGTGCATCACGACCATCCTGATCGTTCCGGATACCGACTCCGACTGGTAGCGGACGAAATACAGTCCGTTCTGCAAGCTGGCTATATTCAGCTCCAGCTGCTGCGTTCCGGCCTGCATGGCTCCTTTCACCGGTGCGATCATTTCCCTGCCCTGTATATCGGTAACAATTACCGTTATTGTTCCGGCTGTGGCTGCGCTGATCGACAGAACTGCTTTGTCCGCTGCCGGGTTCGGATACAGGTTTACAGAAAGCTTGCGCTGTTCTATATCCCTAACGCTTACAGGAACCGAAGGTGCAATGAAGTTCGGAATCTTGTTCGCTCCTTTAAGACCATATACTACGATGTGGCTGAGATTCGTAGTAGCGACAGGCACTCCGTTTGCGGAGGGGCAGGTCTGACCGAAGTCATTGTCGTTGCATAGTGCAATCGTACTGTCGTTGATGATCGTAATTCCTTCCGCCTTATCGAGGCTCGCATCCCAACCATTCGCCAGCAAATCCATCACCAAAGTTTTTTCAACGGCTTTAATACCTGCGCCGGCCAGGCCTGCAGAATCCACCAGTGCTTCCGCCGTGAGCCCACCGTACAAACCGGAACTGATCACAGTAGCAGAGGCAATATTAATACGGTACATACGCTTGATATCAGTAGTACCGCGTGCAGCAGCTTCGAGTACCAGGAAGGTAGAGTCGTTGATCGCGGTCATATCACCGAGCTTCCAGTCCTGAAGACGGATCTGGTTGGCACCGGATGCTCCGATAACACCATCATTCAGATATGCAAACATCCTCGTCGCATTCGTAACAGGGTCGATCTCGATGATCCGGTGTACACGGGAAGCTTCGCCAACTGCTTTTGTAGGGTACAGCAACGGACTCTGAATAATAGCATACACTTTACCACTCGGACTGATAGTCATATTCTCGAAACCACGGTTGTTCTTACGGTATTTGAAGCAGGTATCGATCAGCACATCCTGCGGTTGCGCGCCGCTGAGATTTGCATAAGGCGAGTAGCGCTTCTGCACTACTGCGTTCGTATCGAGTTTCCATACGGAAGGACCATTCTCTTCCGCCAGCCAGAAGTTTCCTTTCTTATCCACGGAGATTGCCTCACAATCGATACTCCAGGCATCCTTGGGAGCAATCTTTGACGCGAAATTGGTGCAATCCTGAACGGTATCGGTAGAAGCCTGTTCGGTAGCCGTACTTCCGAAACCTGTCGGCAACAGATATCCGACAGTCGGTGTTTTATCCGGACGCCTGATGGAAAGTGTCTTCAGGATCTGCACGGAGTCTCCCTGAATGCGCACGCGATGTATCTTCGGTGCATAAGAGGGAAAGCAAAACAGTTTATCGTACGTAGGACGGCAGGAAGAAGTGTTTGCACTTCCGCAATCCACGTTCACGCCCCTGTCGGAGCAGGTCCAGAACTCTTTCCCATCCGTACCGGGAATCACATACAATGCGGAAAAACCCGCCTCACGGAACGTAATTCCGTCGAAAGTTCCGATTGTGGCAGAGTAATTATTTTTATAGTCGGCAATTTTTGTAATCTGCGCGCTACTGCTGTTATGCAGGCACAGTAATGCCGCTACAGATAATATTGTGTTTGTAACTGTTTTTTTCATCCGGATCTGTTTTGAGCTGCAAAGCTATTCCGCACGTATTTCGGGATTGTTACAATCGTATTAAGCCTGTGTTATCAGCATGTACATTCAGAAACGGAAATCTGACATCTCCCACGGTTCAGGGACGGCAAGGCTCGAGCTTCCCATGCTGTATACCTGCGGAGGTAAACGGCCAGGCGAAATCCTGCAAAATGACCTTATCCGTACCTTTCCGGAATGAGGAATAAGGTGAATGACACTCCAAGCTGCGAAGCAATAAACAGAGGTTCTTTACGTTTCTTTCGCATGCGTATGCTTCGCCTTCTGCTTTTACTGTTGCCCTTTCAGCTCACTGCACAGCAAAAATATACACTGACTGCTGAAGCAGATGTGGCTTTGAAGTTTACGATACTTAACGACCCGGCAGATCATTACCGCCGCTGGAGCAATAAGGCGATTGCCGCCGGAATACTTATTGACGATGAAGATCCGACCAGGATCGGATTCTACGGCAGGGTCGGATTAGCGGAAGACATCATACGGTTCCCGTTACGCATCAATTCGGCCAGCTTCGCAATGGAGCGGCTCTATATTCCGCTGAGCGGACTGATCGTCTTCCCTACCCGGCTGGAACAGCTGAAGATCTGCGCGGGTATCGGCATTGATATAAATCTTGATTACGGTGCATCCATACGGCAAACCGATGCCATCGGCTATTTCCGGCTGGACCTGGAAAAGGCAGGATCGGAAACCGAACAACTCGGTAATAAAATCATTCCTTCAATGCAGGTGGGATGCATGTATGAGCTGAATCCGCAAAAGCATCAATGGGCCGTCAAACTATTGCTCCGGCAAGCGGTAATGCGGGTACTATCTGGAGAACAGACCGTGAATTACTCCATCAACCAGCAAGCGATGACCTTACGCTTCAATCCAAGGCCGACCTATCTCAGTCTGGGTATCGTACACTTCTTTTAGAACAGGTAACAGCGCACATGGTTTCAGAGCCTTAAGTATCTTTGTGCCTGATCGACGCCATGACCAACCGTTACATTATCCCTGCCACACCGGATCACCTTACGGATCTGCAGCATATCAGCCGTCAGACTTTCGTGGAAGCATTTGCCGCGGACAACAGCGAAGAAAATATGCGCCATTACCTGGAAGAACGTTTGTCTGCTGCGCAACTGTCAACGGAACTGAGCAATCCCGATTCGGCCTTTTTCTTCGTCCTGGATGAAGATGCTATTGCCGGTTACCTGAAACTGAATTTCAATACGGCACAAACGGAACCGATGGGCAATACGCACGTTGAGATTGAAAGGATATATGTGCTCAGAGCATTTTATGGAAAACAAATGGGTCAGGCACTTCTCGAACAGGCATTTCAGACAGCGCGTGAAAGCAATGCCTCTTTTATCTGGCTGGGTGTATGGGAACACAATTACCGCGCTTTGCGCTTTTACGAAAAGAACGGTTTTGTTGCGTTCGATCGCCATCCCTTTATTCTTGGCGATGATGTGCAGACAGATATCCTGATGAAAAGGGAGCTGTAGACGGGCCGCTTTATCGCGCACGCTTTACTGTTGCAGATACGCTTCTTTCCTTTCCATTGCCTATTTTTAAGGTCTGAAACAAGCGCCCGGATCCTTTGAAACCGATAATCAGATACTGTCTTCCTTTACTGCTGTTGCTCCTGTCGTTGCATTCCCGCGCGGATTATACTTCTGTATCCCATTATGCCTGGGGCGGAGGATTGCCCGGGAGGTACGCTTTCACACTTGATCAGGATAAACTGGGTTACATCTGGATAGGTACCGAGAACGGTCTGGCACGGTTCAATGGCTACGAGTTCAAACTATTCACAACCAAAGACGGACTCCCGGATAATGAAATTCTGTTCTTATCGCTGGACCGCCGGAACAGATTGTGGTTCTGCCCCTTTGCCAATACCGTCGGGTACATAAAGGATGACCAGATTTACAATTCAAGAAATGATTCGGTATTGAAAAACCTGCACATGACTGCCAAGGCAGAACGTGTACTGCCGGACCGTTTCGGCAATATTGCTATCGCGGAAAAGAAGAAGGTGATCATTATTACGAGCGACAATAAAATTAAGGTCTTCGATTTTGATACTCCTGAAAGCAGAATACAGACTTTCTCCATGTTTGCAAGTCCCGGCGGAGAAATACATGTGGTCGATTTTAAAAACCAGTTGTATCGCTACAACAATGAAAAATGGGTTCCTTCCTTCCGGATGCCCGCACAGTTGTCCACGTTCACATGCTGCGAAGTAATCGAACGATTGGGATACGAAAAAGGCCTTGCGTTATTGCAGATAGCCGCTAAAAAAAAACTACCGTACTTCCAGGATAAAGCAGAGATCGCCCAATTCCATTCCATCAATTTATTAGGTCCCAATCAGATAGGAATGGCGCGCTCGGACGGTTATTTCATTCTGGATCGTAATACAGCCGAAGTTGTAGACACCCTGCTCTATGGTGTATCTGTGGCGGTGGGACTCATTGCCGCCGACAGTTCGCTCTGGCTCTCCACACATGGCGACGGTGTTTACAGATTTATCAGTTCTCCCGTAAGATCGCTGCATCTGAAAGGCGAACCCGGTCAGGAAGTATCCTTTATTCATGCCGAGCACAATGAAGTGTATGCCACCCTGGAGAAAGGAAAATTTGTGAAGGCCAGTGTATCCGCAGGCAATCTGCAGGCGGAGGAAATCCAGGCGGTCGGGCTCAAAAGACAGGATCAGTTGTTCCGCTATCTGGGCAGGAACAGCAGAGGAGAATGGGTGGGTATTTCGAACCAGATACTCGTCTTTGACGGATTGAACCAGGAACCCCGGGATATCGGCCTTACCAGCGCTTTTAAGGATATCATGCAGGAAGACAGCCGTCACCTGCTCACAGCCACTTTTATGGGTGTGCAGCGTTTCGACATAGACGAAAAAAGATATACCGACACGCTCTTACAACAAAGGGCAACCTGCGTGACGGAACTGGACGGTATTGTTTACGCAGGCGGCCTGGACGGGATCTTTTATGGAACCCGGAAAGATAATTTCCGGCGGATGCCGAATCTTCCGCAGGACCTGCAAACGCGGATACTCAAATTATCTGCCGGAACGGATCACGTGTTATGGGCTGCAAACAGCACTGCAGCGCTGATCGGACTGAAGGATAACAAAGTGATTGCGCGCATCGACGAACAGAACGGGCTCCAATGCAACAAGATCAATGCGATACGTGTGACGCAGCAGCTGATCCTCGTGGGCACCGATAACGGGCTGTACATCCTTGAAAACAAATCGCCCTATCGCGTGATCCGCCACCTGAACGAAACGCTTGGATTGTACAGCAATGAGATCAGCAGCCTCGATGTGGCCGGCGATAATATCTGGGTGGGCACCATTGCAGGTATCAACTATTTCCAGCAGCACGACCTGTTCCGCAAGGGTGTTGCCCCGCGCCTGGTGATCAACAGCATCATCAACGACGAGACGAGGATTACCCCATCTGAAAAGAACATGTCTCTGCACTCCGGTCCGCTGAGTATCGACTTCGATATTATTGATCATACGGGCGGGCAAAAGCCTGTGCTGCAGTACCGGCTCGACGGGGAAAGCGGCTGGACTCAGATAGACAACAGCGAATTGTACTTCCCCAAAGTATCCTACGGCACTTTCACCGTAGAGCTGAAAGCAGAATCACCCAACTGGGCCGAACCGCAATACCGGACCCTGCATTTTTACCACCCTTACCCTTTCTACGAACGTTGGTGGTTCCTGACATTCGTGTTCTTCGCCTTACTGGCTTCCACCATATTCCTGGTGCGCCGTTACGTAAAACAGGCCCGGAGAAAAGATGAAGAACAGGCGGCCGTGCAAAGACGACTGCTGCAACTCGAACAAATGGCACTGCAGGGGCAGATGAATCCCCACTTTATCTTTAACTGTATTTCCGCCATCAAACAGTTTTACAACATCGGAGACAATACCAAGGCCAACATTTTCGTCGATCAGTTTGCCGCGCTCATCCGCCAGACATTTGAAATGGGTTCCCAACTGTTCATTCCGCTGAGCAATGAAATGAGTTACCTCAACCATTATCTGTCGATCGAGAAAATCCGGTTCAATGATTCATTCGATTTTTCGATCACTACCAATATCCAGATGTCTGCCGCTTCGGTATATGTGCCGGTAATGTTGCTACAGCCACTCGCAGAGAATTCGGTACGGCACGGTATCCGACATTTGAGCGACAGGCGCGGCCATATCAGTATTCACGTGCAGCAGAACGCAGACAGGGTTACCATAACGGTGACGGACAATGGCGTAGGAAGGGAGAAAAGCAAAACATTCGGACAATTCCTGCAGCATAGCAGTTCGCTTACCAGCACCAAGGTGAACACGAAGCGAATAGAACTCCTCAACGAACTGTTCCTCCGGCAGATAGACTTCAGTACCGAAGATATAACGGATATAAAAGGTGAAGTCGCCGGAACAAAAACAACGATATCCTATCCCCTGTCCATTCATAAACGTTATCATTAAATTTACACCATGAAAGTTCTGATCGTTGAAGACGAGTTTGCCTCACAGCAATACCTCAGCAAATTTCTGCAACAGTTTTTCCCCGAACTCAAAATTGCCGGCATAGCAGATAATGTTCCCGATGCGGTAAGGCTTATCCGGGAGGAAGAGCCAGACATCCTGTTTCTCGATATCGAATTGAAAATGGGAACCGGATTTGACGTGCTGCAGCAATATCCCGATCTGAAAGCAGAAGTCATATTTACAACAGCTTTTAATCAGTTTGCCGTTCATGCGTTCGAATACCATGCAGTGGATTACCTGCTGAAACCGCTTGAAGACTCACGGCTGAAGCGTTCACTGGAATTCTGCATCGAACGTGTGGAACAAAAAAGCAGCAAACAACAGATAAGTGCGCTGCTTGAGCACATACAGCCAGGTTCGTCAAGAAAACGGCTCAGCATTCATACTGCTGACGGAATAGAATTTATCGAAGCAGAGGAAATATTGTATGCTATGGCCAAAGGCAATTACACCGAGCTCAAATTAAAGAACGGCCATAAGATCACGGTCACCAAAAAGCTGAAAGAAATCGAAGAAAAACTTCCCGCATCACTGTTTTTCCGCATACATAACTCATACATCGTACAATCTTCCTGCATTAAAAAATATTACAAAGGGCGCGGAGGATCTATCGTCCTGAACGACGATACCGCCTTGCCGGTGTCGTCTGCACGCCGCGACGAACTGATGAAGCATTTCGGCGCATAGCACATAATTCCGTCTGTATCAGGCCCCTGAGTAAATCAACTCAGGGGCCTGCACATTTATACAATGAACCTGCGCATTTATACAATGTGGTCTTAGAGGGCTAAAAACACTCGCTACTTTTGACATTGATGTGAACTTATTATCATAAAACAGCACAAAACAGCCCCAGCCCATCCAATGGACAAACCCTTAAAGTACTACGGAAGCCGATGACAACAGTGTACCGGAATACTTATCCGGTTAGCCGGCAACGGCAAACCGGGAACAAATGAAGCAACCCTAAATCGCACAGAAAATAAACAAACCGATATCAGTGAAACCCCTTAATCGGGCAGGATGCCTTTAAAGGCCCTGCCTTTAAACTAAAACAAAACCCTCTATAGTACCCTTCATCATGAAAACAGTGGCGGCTGACCCCACAGCCGGCGCATTTTTCCACCCCGCAAAGAGACCCTCTGGTCTCTTTTTGCGTTTTTATACGGTTCCGAAAAAAAGGAAAAGCCATTCATCACAAATTTGAGGACTTTTACCCCTTTCCGTCCGACCTTACAACTCATTTGAAAGACCTTACACATTCAAATAAATCAACAGGCCTATTTCGGCGAAAATAAAGCGGGATTTCCGCTCGTTAGAAAGGCTGAACAGTAACCGGAACAGCACGTAAAAGAAGCTGCCCGTCTACTTGTTTTTTTTTGAATTTATCGTCTATGAGTTATTCTGTTTACGGCATATTCCGATGCCATCCGCGCCCCAATACAATTGCATTTGGCAGACTGATGTTATCATTTCTGACAACAGGCTTCCTGCTGCTGCCGGCCACCGATACGACCGCCCAACTGTGCACCGGAAGCCTCGGCGACCCCGTGGTAAAGCTGGACTTCGGATCCGGCAGTACAACACACGGAGCGGCTCTCGGCAGCGCCATTACCAGCTATACCTATACCTCAGCTGATTTCCCGTCAGACGGGTATTACACAATAGAAAGTACCACCAATACCCCTAATACCTGGTGGACTACCACCGACCATACCGGCGGCGGTTATATGATGGTGGTGAATGCCAGTTTTTCCATTACTGACTATTTCTACAAAAATACCGTGAGCGGCCTTTGTCCGGAAACAACATATGAGTTTGCCGCCTGGATCATGAACCTGCTGCGCAATTCGGATACCAGTCCGCCCGATATCACATTTACCATCGAAACTACCGGCGGCACGATCCTGAACACCTACACCACCGGCAGCATTCCATTGCAATCTGCCCCGGTTTGGAAGCAATATGGATTCTACTTCACCACCCCTGCGGGTATTTCCACAGTTGTGATACGCATGCGCAACAATAAAGCAGGGGCCGCCCCCGGAAACGACATTGCACTGGATGATATCACCTTCAGGCCCTGCGGACCGGCAATAAGCGTTGCCCTTTCGGGAGGAGATACCAGTATAGAGATATGCCAGGGACTTACCACTGCTCCGCAGATGCTGGGCAATCTTTCCGGCGGTTATTCTTCCCCTTCCTATCAATGGCAGGTAAGCAAAGATAACGGGGTTACCTGGAGCGATATCGCCGGAGCCACTGCCGCTAACTATACACTGGACCTTACTTTGAGCAACGGCACTTACCTCTTTCGCCTCACGGCGGCCAATGGTGGGAATATCAGTTCAGCCAAGTGCCGCATTGTTTCCAGCCATATCACGGTAAAGGTAAATGCACAGCCGGTAGCCGGTTCCAACAACCCGCTTTGTCAGGGCAGCACGCTCGAATTGTATGCAAGCGGCAGCAGCAGTTATACTTATGCATGGACAGGACCAAACGGCTTCAGCAGTTCGGCACAAAACCCGGTAATCAACAATATTACTGCCGCGAATAATGGCATGTATTATCTGACCGTTTCAGGCTATTGCAGCGGCCACGATTCTGTGTTTGTATCTGCACACGATCTGCCGGACGTAGACGCAGGGGCAGACGTATCGATATGTGAAGGTGCTACGGTTGCATTGAACGGCACCGCTTCCGGATCAATGTTCTATTGGTCTCCGGGGAGTTCACTTTCCGACTCACTTTCACTTACCCCTACCGCCAATCCGGTCACAACCACAGATTATGTATTTACAGCCTCAAATGAAGTTTGTGACGCTCACGATACTGTTGTTGTCTTTGTATGGCAAAAACCGGAAGTCGACGCAGGTCCCGATAAATATATTATCAAAGGCACCTCCACCATTCTGGATGCCACCAGCGTGGGTGGCGATCTCTTGTATGCATGGACTCCCGGATACAATATTACTGCAAGCGATGTGCTGAATCCGGAAGTGAGCCCGGAAACCGACACTCGTTACACTATAGTCGCAACTTCATCCCATGGCTGCGGTACTGCCAGTGACACGGTTCTCGTTAAGGTCTATGAAAAATTATCTGTTCCCAATATATTTTCTCCCAATGGAGACGGCATCAACGATACATGGCGCATCCTGCAATTAAGCAACTACCCGGATGCGGGCATCACCGTATTTAACCGCTACGGACAGGAAGTATATAAAGGAACCGGATATGCCGTCGAATGGGACGGACGCCACAAAGGACAACTCGTTCCCGTCGGCACTTATTATTATGTGATCGATCTGAAGATCAATAAGTCTTTCGAATACAAAGGCTGGCTGGAGATCGTGTATTGATCCCTTTTCAAGTTAAAAATATGACGATGAAATCCGCACTTACCATAGTATGCGCACTGGGCGCATGCGGTGTATGCTACGCTCAGCAAAAACCGCATTACACGCAATATATCCAGAACCAGTATATTATTAATCCTGCCTTATCCGGCATTGAAAATTACACAGATGTAAACCTCAGCCACCGGCATCAATGGACCAATTTCGACGGTTCTCCTGTGACGACTTACCTGACAGTTCAGGGAGCGATCAATAAAAAAGATTACAGAACCACTCCCACTTCCTATGAGGTGCAGGATGGGGAAAATCCCGTCGGAAGGGAATATTGGGATCAATACACCGCAGCTCCCGCGCATCACGGAGTGGGATTTCAATTCCTGAAAGACAATGCCGGAGCTTTAAGCAATGTATCCGCCTATGCAACTTATGCATACCATATCGGACTAAGCCCTAAGCTGAACCTTTCAGCAGGCTTCGGAGCCGGATTCACCAGGTACAGCCTCGACGTTTCCAAACTGGACTTCATGAACACAACCGTGGACCCTTCCGTTTACAACAGCGATGCGATCAACAAGACAAAGTTTGACATGAATGCAGGTGTATACCTGTACTCATCCAAATATTTTATCGGACTTTCCGCACTACAGCTTACGGCCTCAAGACTGATATTTTCCGGCAGCCAGATCACCACATTAACGGGCACCACGGTCCCGCATTTATTCCTCACCGGAGGGTACAGGGTGCAGCTGAGCGACGACTTCTTTATGCTGCCCTCGCTGATGTTCAAGTATATTCAGCCATTACCCATGCAGGCTGAAGCCAATGTAAAATTTCAGTACAGGGATGCACTATGGGCAGGAGTCAGTTACCGGCATAAAGACGGCATAGCAGGGATGATCGGAATGCACTGCTTCAACACGATGAATATCAGCTATTCCTATGACTATACCACCTCGACCCTGAGCACCTATAATTCAGGATCACACGAGATCATACTGGGACTGATCATCGGTAATAAATATAACCGTACCAGGATGTATTCCTGCACCAGAAAAAGACTGTGGTAGCACGCAGTCTTTCCCGCTGAACAAAATGCACTACCTTTGTCCCTCACAGGAAATGGTGTCTTCCTGACCCAACCGCTGCTTCAGCTGATGGCGCCTGCATATGAATAACGAGACTGTTTCTCCCGGGAACAGCTAATCAATATTTGCAGGAACTATGAACTCAGATTCAAAACCACTTACGCTTACTGAAAGCATCAGCTATACATTTCGCCGGATGCTGCGCTCCATACCTGTTGCGGCCATTACCGGAACGCTGGTCGCAGTATTCTTATGGTCACTGGATAAGGTTACGGATATACGTCTGCATCATGCGTGGCTGCTGTACCTTTTACCATTTGCAGGTATTGCTATTCATTTGTTGTACAAGGCCTGGGGTAAAGAATCAGAATCCGGCAACAATCTCATTATCGATGAAATTCATCGCCCGGACAAAGGTGTGCCTCCCCGTATGGCTCCGCTTATCCTGGTCAGCACAGTGATCACGCATCTGTTCGGAGGATCGGCCGGCCGGGAAGGAACAGCGGTGCAGATAGGCGGAAGTATGGCCCAATGGATCGGGAACAGGCTGAAAGTGCCGGCTGATGAGATACACATGATATTGATATGCGGTATTGCTGCCGGGTTCGGCGCTGTATTCGGAACTCCTTTTGCAGGAGCGGTGTTTGCAGTAGAGGTGCTGGCAATTGGCACGACATCCTACCGTAAGATCCTGCCGCCATTATTTGCGGCGGTCCTGGCAGATTATGTTTGCAGCACATGGGGTATCCATCATACCGTGTATCCTATCCGCAAAGCAATTGGCGGTCAGAATCTTTATTTGTGCGCTATGGCGCTGCTGATGGGAGCAGCATCGGGCCTGTGCGGCACGCTGTTTGCCCGCATTGCGCACCACGTGAAGCATCTGTCGCATCGGTTCATTCCGGGACCTGCATGGCTTATTCCGTTCTGCGGCGGAATCATTATCGTGTTACTGAGCCTGTTGCTGCATACCAGCGACTACCTGGGGCTCGGCGTTTATCCGCAGCATCCCGGCGGCGTGTCTGTTGTAAATGCTTTTAAAGAAGGCGGGGCCGGCGGGTTCAGCTGGTGGTGGAAAATGCTGTTTACCGCGATCACACTCGGCACAGGCTTTAAAGGCGGAGAAGTAACGCCGCTTTTCTTTATCGGCGCGACCCTCGGAAATACGATCGCTACACTGGCGGGCGTTCCCGTAGATTTGTTCGCCGGACTCGGATTTATTGCAGTCTTTGCCGGAGCGACCAATACGCCCGTTGCCTGCACCATCATGGGTATCGAATTGTTCGGGCCAGAATACGCCCTTTACTATACACTCGCATGTTTCGCGGCTTATTACTGTAGCGGGCATAAAGGTATTTACACCGCACAGAGGATACATAAACACAAATATGGCAAACGGATAGCATAGCTGTGTTGGCGGCTACAGAAAGACTACTTTTGCCTGTGAAAAGCAATTGCATCCTATGCATATTCTTATTATCGAAGACGATCTGCGCGTTGCCGAACTGATCCGCAGAGGCCTTGAGGAGCAAGGGTTCAGTACCGGGACAGCCCAGAACGGTATCGACGGCAAAAAGCTTGCAATGCTGCACGACTTCGACGCGGTGATCATGGATGTGATGTTGCCGCACCTGAACGGACTGGATCTCTGCAGGCAGCTCAGAGCCGCAAAACCACAGTTGCCGGTTATTATGCTCACCGCTTTGGGAACCACCGACGATAAAATAGACGGACTGGATTCGGGAGCGGATGATTATCTCGTGAAACCTTTTGACTTCCGCGAATTGCTGGCACGTATACGCGCGGTCACAAAACGTGCACGGGTGGCACAGGAGAAAACACCGGACAAAATCTGCATCGGAGACCTTACCTTATTTCCGATGACGCAACTGGTGAAGCGGGGAAGCACGGAGATCAGTCTTACGCCAAAAGAATTCAAATTACTGCACTTCATGATGCAGCACCAGGGCCGCGTACTTTCGCGTTCGGAGATCGCGGAAAAAGTATGGGACACCACTTTTGACACGGGCACCAACTTTATTGATGTATACATCAATTACCTGCGCAAAAAGATCGACAGGGATTTCGAAACGAAATTGATTCACACAAAACCCGGTATCGGATTTATTTTTAAAGAAGGATGACCATTCGCCTGCGGCTTACGCTATTGTTCACGATCCTGATCGCAAGCATCCTGGCGGTGTTTGCCTGCGCGATCTATTTTGCTTATGCATTCAATCGCGAAGAAGAATATTACAAGCGGTTGAAACAGCAGGCAATTACCAAAGCGAAGTTGTTGTTCGAAGTGAAAATAAGTCCCGGCGTATTGCAGCAGATACAGGCCTATTCTTCAAACGGACTCCACCGTGAGGAAGTAGCCATCTTCGACACAGCCAATCACCTGTTGTACCATGATGCCGTTGAACGCGACAAGGTTAAAGAAACACCGGAAATGATGCGGAAAATCCTGTCAAGGAAGGAGATACATTTTCTGCAGGGCGATCAGCAGGCGATCGGTATATTATATACTCAGGGAGGCAAACCGTATATCATCACGGCCGCAGCGCTGGATACCATCGGACTGGCCAAACAGCAGGCACTGCTGTATATACTTATTGTCAGCTTTTTGTTTGCAGTCGCACTTACCGCCCGCGCCGGAGTGTTCTTTTCACGCAAGGCATTGCAACCGGTATCAGACATGGTGGATCAGGCGGCGGAGATCAGCGCGCGGCACCTCGACCTGAGATTGCAGGCAGGAAGCGGTAAAGACGAACTCGCAGAGCTGGCGGCCACTTTTAATAAGATGCTGGACCGGCTTGAACAGTCGTTCGACGCGCAAAAGCAATTCGTATCTAATATCTCTCACGAACTCCGGACGCCGCTTTCGGCTATTATTACGGAACTCGAGCTGGCGCTATCGCAGTACCGCACAGAGGCTGATTACAAACACGCGATCGGCCTCGCACTTGCAGATGCGAAACGACTGGCCCGGCTCAGCAATGGTCTGCTGGATATGGCAAAAGCAAGCTACGACGAGTCGGAAATCATATTCCGCACCCTGCGTATCGACGAGCTGCTGCTTGATGCAAGACAATTTGTATTAAAATCCAATCCGGATTATCATATAGACCTGCATTTTGCCGGCAATACCGAAGAACCCGAAACACCGGAATGTTCCGGTAATGAATACCTGCTGCGCGTCGCATTTATCAACCTGCTGGAAAATGCCTGCAAATTTTCAGAAGATCACCGGTGCATGGTCAGCATATTGCAAACAGGAAACGCACTTGAGATCAGCTTCTCAGACAAGGGTATAGGCATACCGCCGCAGGACATTCCAAAATTATCCCAGACATTTTTCCGCGGACAGAACGGACATTATGCGCAGGGAAGCGGCATCGGATTGTCCCTCACCTACAAGATCATCGGTCTTCATAAAGGATCTATAGATATCAAAAGCACGCCCGGAGCAGGCACTTCCTTTACGGTATATATACCAAATTCTTAAACATTAGTTGCCGGAACCGGAAAATTCTAATAATTTTCTAATAGGTTTCCGATGGTATGCACAAAAGCCGCATGGTATTTTTGCGCGCTTCCGGGAATCGGTACAAATCTCCGGCCGACAATGATATCACTACGACATACAACTTTACTGATACTGACCGGGTTTTTATGGATGCCTGCCACCGCTCAGACACTGGGCTTCCGGCAGGCACTGAACAAAGCCCGCAGCTCCAGTCCTACGCTTAAGGTACTGAAGTATAATACCGGCATGGCGGAAGCCGACCTGATTACAGCGCGTACGCGGCAAAATCTGAACCTGAACAATCAGACCCTGCAGATGGTGCATCCGGAAAACTTCGCAAAAGACACCAGGTTCAACCAGCCGCAGAACAGACAGGTATGGTGGCAATTGACAAAACCGGTTGCCCTCAATAACCAACGCCACTATAAAATTGAGGCTGCTCGCAAATCCATTACCGTGGCAGAGCAAAATTATATGGATGCAGAACGGAGTGTACTGCTGGAAGTGGGCAACAAATGGCTGGATGTGTGGTACAATAAAATGACGCTCGACCTCGCAGAGCAGGCCCGGCGCAATGTAGATACGCTTTCCCAGACACAACAGATCCGCTTAAAGAACGAAGTAATCAGCAAAGCGGATTATACGCGTACGCAATTGCTGCTTTCCCAATACAACCTGCAACTAAAATCAGCACAGCAAAACTATCAGAACGAACTGCTGAACCTGGCCTTCCTGACCGGAACCGCTGTGGACGGCATCGACGCTAATGATGGTGTGGCGGAACAGGTGTTTTCCTGCACAGCAGACAGCCTTGTCGAACGCGCATTAAGACAGCGTCCCGATGTTCTGGCTGCACAAAGCGGTATCGAGGCCGCACAGGCAAATGCAATACTGCAGCGTAAGCTCGCACTGCCGGTTCCGGAACTCGGAGGTATTTGGAACCCTCAGAACACCGTCCCCTACGCAGGTATTTTTGCAACGATCCAGATACCCATCTTCGACAGAAACCAGGGCGCCATACGCAAAGCGCGTGTGAGCCTCGAACAGGCGAGAGAAACCTTGAACGGATTGCAGACACAGATGCAGACGGAAATACAGATAAGCTGTGCCAGCTATTATGTCAACAAGAATATTGTAGAGCAATACGGAGATATCCTCAATCAGTCGGAAGATGTACTGCACTCGGTTCAGTATGCCTACACCAGAGGCGGAACCACCATCATCGACTTTCTCGATGCGCAACGCAACTGGTACGACACGCGAAAGCTTTATTACGAGGCCCTGTACAATTACCGGAAAAGCTACCTGCAACTATTATTCACCACCGGAATCATTAATCAACTGTAGCCGATGCAAACACGACTCATACACCTGGGGATCATCGCCGGCCTGTTTTTCAGCGCCTGCCACAGCCCGCAGAAAGACCAGCAGAAAAAACCTTCAGACAAACCTGTCGTTACCGAAAACGGCGCACACATATTATTACCGGACGACACGGCAACCACTTCATTTTTTAAAGTGAGTCCGGTACTGCATGGCAACGAGAACGGCGCCTTTGTCGCACCGGCACGGGTGGTGGCAACTGTCGTGCGTTCGCGCGAGAATCCGGATCAGAACCTGGTGTTGTTTGACAACCCGGATCTTACAGCCAACTATACCGCATTGCTGCAGCACGTAATGAGCATACGTCAGCATCTGAACATTGTGCGTCAGAAAAACGCCATAGCGAGCCAGAAAGAAATAGAGGTATCCCGCTTCAGCGACCTTGCCGCACATGGAGCCGGTACCGGTAAAGAAGTGGCCGACGCCAAAACAGACCTGATCTCTGCCGAAACAGAAAAGGCCGTTGCGGAAACAGAACTGGCTAATGAAAAAACAGGTATCATCGAACACGAGGCGCGCCTGAAGCTCGCCGGCTTCGACCCGGAAAGTTTGATCCACGCCGACCTCGGAAAAGTCTGGCTTATCTGCGAGATTCCGGAAACCTTCGTGACAAAAGTACAGGAAGGCAATAGCTGCACCCTGTTCTTTACTGCATTCCCCGATACGAGCTTCACAGGCACCATAGAGGATGTGGGCGAAGTGATCGACAATATTACCCGCATGGTAAAGCTGCGCATAGGCATGCAGCATACAGGCTACCAGTTGAGAGCAGGCATGTTTGCGCAGGTACAGTTTGGGGTAAGCGAGGGAAACGTGCTTTCCGTTCCGAGATCTGCCGTGGTAACGGTGCAGGGCAAACAATATGTCTTCGTACGCGAGAACGCGAGATCCTACATCCGGAAACCGGTAACTACCGGTCCGCAAATAGGCGAACATATCCTTGTGTATGATGGCCTGCAAACCGGAGACCAGGTGGTGACGGAAGGAACCATGCAATTAAAAGGCATTTCGTTCGGCTATTAAACGGATTAAAAAAACTGCATCATGCTACAGGCTCAGATATACATCGATCGCGAAGATCTGCACGGCACGCAACCCGCATTTGAATTCATCATGTCCTTTTTGATCCGGCACGGCATAAAGGGCGCTACGCTCTTCAAAGCAATGATGGGCTTCGGACGCAACCACCGGCTGCAACGGCCTGAAGAGCTGTTCTCATTCGACGAACCGCCGCTGATGATCACTTTTATTGACAACGAAGAAACGGTAAAGAACGCCCTGCGCCTGCTCCGTAAGGAGTTTACAGGCGGACTCATCATCACTCATCGGGTAGACTTATTTGAAGCATGATCCGCAAAATACTCTTATTCTCTTTACGCAATCGCTGGGCAGTGATCATTGCCGCAGTGGTATTGTCTCTGGTTGGCTACTGGTGTTTCACCAAACTCAAGATTGAGGCCTACCCGGACATTGCAGACACCAATGTTATCATTGTAGCCCCCTACGACGGCCGCGCGGCGGAAGAAGTGGAACAGCAGGTGACCATTCCTATCGAACGTGCACTGAACAATGTTCCCCGCGTGCTGGATCGCCGCAGCCGCACGATATTCGGTCTTTCCGTAGTGCAGCTCACCTTCCAGGACGGAACGGATGATTACTTCGCAAGGCAGCAGGTGATCGAACGCCTTTCCTCACTTGATCTCCCAAATGGTGTAAGTCCTGAGCTCGCACCGCTGACCACGGCTGTCGGCGAAATTTACCGCTACGTGGTGGAAGCTCCCGCCAGCTTCACGCCGATGCAGTTGCGCGATCTCCAGGACTGGACCATCCGCCCGGCAATACTGCAGGTACCCGGCATCGCCGATGTGACCAATTTCGGCGGTCCCCTGAAACAATACCATATTCTTACCTCACCTGATAAACTCCGCAAGTACAATCTCACCTTACAGAACGTGATCGACGCGGTTCAGAAAAACAACCAGAACACCGGTGGAAACGTGATCGAACGCGGCGGTCAGGGCTTTGCCGTACGCGGACTCGGTGCGGTAAAAACGGAGACCGATATCCAGAACATTGTGATCAGCGCAATCGGCGGCGTTCCGGTATATGTCCGGGATGTGGCGAGTGTGGAAACAGCACCGCCTCCCCCATCCGGCGTGCTCGGATATGCCGTGCCCGATGAAGGAATCGACAAAGTAGGCTCGCCCGAAGGAATTATTCTGTTGCGGCGTGGTGAAAACCCCAGCGAGGTGCTGAAATTACTCAAGCAAAAAATTGCCGACCTGCAGGAAACCGAACTTCCGGAAGGTGTAAAACTGCGCGTACTGTACGACCGCAGCTTCCTGATCGACCATTCACTGGAGACCGTAGCCCATACGCTGTTTGAAGGTGTGAGCATCGTGATCATTGTATTGATATTTTTCCTGGGCAGCATCCGTTCCGCCCTTGTGGTAACGGCAACCATACCGTTTGCGCTGCTGTTTGCGTTTATCCTGATGCGCCTCACCGGTATTCCGGCAAACCTGCTTTCGCTGGGCGCCATCGATTTCGGGATCATTGTAGACGGCGCCTGTATTATGGCCGAACACCTGATACGGCGTTACAGGGAGGCCAGCGCCGAAGAACGCAAAGAAGGCATTATACGCATCACACTGAACGCTGCGCAGGAAGTGGGCCGGGAGATATTCTTCTCCGTTACGATCATCATCCTTGCCTATACGCCAATCCTGATGATGACACGCGTGGAAGGGAAATTATTTTCACCGATGGCGCTGACGCTTGCGTTTGCCGTGATCGGGTCCATGCTTTGCGCGCTCACCCTGATTCCGGTATTGATATCGTTTGCATACCGCAAAAACCTGGATGCCGGAGAAAATGTAAAAGCGCATAAGAACCGTATACTCGATTACCTGGAACAACGTTACCTCCGTTTGCTCGAAATACTGATGCGTCACTATAAAAGAACCGTGATCGTTTCCGGCACAATTATATTGATACTGATCGCACTGGGTGCGCGGCTCGGCTCCGAATTTCTTCCGGAACTGGACGAAGGCTCTATTTTTATGCGTGCGTTTCTGCCGGCAGGGGTTACGATACAGGAAAATGCCAAGATTGCTCCACGCATCAGAGAGATCATTTCCAAATACGGACCTGTGCGTTATGTGATCACACAGTCAGGACGCAACGACGACGGAACCGATCCCTTCCCTACGAACAGGACGGAAATACTGGTCGGACTGAAAGACTATAAACTATGGAGCGATACCATCAGTAAGAAGGAGCTGCTGAGCCGCATCCAGAAAGACCTCGAACGCAACCTGCCCGGTGCTTCATTCAACTCCGGGCAACCTATCATCGACCAGGTAATGGAGATCGTAACCGGCAGTGCCGCAGACCTGGCGATTTCCGTAGTGGGAGACGACCTGCACATGATGCGCCAGAAAGCAGACAGTATTGCGGCCATTGTACGCAACACACAAGGGTCTGCATCCGTAAACATCGAACAGGAAGGCAGGCAGGCACAGCTTTCCATCAACATCAACCGGGAAAATGCTGCCCGTTTCGGGATCAACGTTTCCGACATCCAGGCAATGATCGAAGCCGCAATCGGCGGAAAACCGATCGGCACGCTGTACGACGGCACCAAACGCTACGATATGGTGATCCGTTACCTGCCCGAAAACAGGAACACGATTGAAGCCATTAAAAACCTGCAGGTCCCCTCCGCATCCGGAGCGCTGATACCAATGGAACAACTGGCCGACATCCGTTTCATTGACGGCCAGACAAACATCTACCGCATCGACGGCAAGCGCATGGTTACCGTAAGAACCAATGTCCGCGGAAGAGACCAGGGTTCATTCGTAAGCGAACTGCAATCCAAAATCGGCAAACAGATCAAAGTGCCCAAAGGATATTCGATCATCTTCGGCGGTCAGTATGAGAACCTGGAGCGTGCGGGGAAACAGCTGTCCCTGACAATCCCGCTGACGATCATCATCGTATTCGTATTCCTGTTCATGCTGTTCAAAAACATGAAGCAGACCTTCGTAACGATGAGCTGTATCCTGTTTGCACTGGCGGGCGGCATCTTCGCATTATTCCTGCGCGGCTATCACTTCAACGTATCCGCAGGTGTCGGTTTTGTATCTATTTTCGGGATATCGGTAATGGCCGGGGTATTACTGGTGTCCGCATTTATGCGCGACACACACAGCGCCTGCGATCATTCCGCAGACTCGCTTAAGGCGGTTGCGGGAACCCAGTTCAGAGCAATACTCATGATGCTGATCGTAGCGATTATCGGTTTGATCCCTGCCGCCACCAGCACCGGCATCGGATCCGATGTGCAGCGCCCGCTGGCAACGGTGATCATCGGCGGACTCACCTTTACCTTGTTGTTCGCACCAACGGTACTCCCGTCCCTGTATTACTGGGCCGTTGTAAAAGCTGCAAAACCGGAGAAGATAAAACCAAAAGAAGATATACTTTAAAGGTCTGTTACCGCAGATAAGTCATTATCAGACTTTTTAATGATCACAAAGGGCTTCTGTCGCATTTTAACGACAGAAGCCTTTCCTTTTTAGCAAAATAAAGGACCTTTGCAGCAGCTATGAAAATTCTCGTCGTGGAAGACAATCATGATCTGGCCCTGAGCACACAGGAATTCCTGCTTAGGGAAGGATACATCTGCGAGATCAGCGCCTCTTATACCGAGACTGTGGAAAAGCTGAGCATCTTCACCTACGACTGTGTGCTCCTGGATATCATGCTTCCGGACGGCAACGGACTCGAGGTGCTCGATATGATGAAAAGCGAACACCAGAACACGAATATCCTGATCACCTCCGCCAAAAACTCACTCGACGATAAGATCACCGGTCTGGAAGGCGGCGCCGACGACTACCTGACAAAGCCTTACCATTTATCAGAACTCAATGCCCGGATCAGAACCATCTACCGGCGCAAAACACTGCAGGGAAGCGCTCTCCTTCGGTTCAACGAACTGGAGCTGAACACCAATACGTTTGAGGCATTCGTCAACGGTCAGTTGCTGGACCTTACCCGTAAAGAATTTGACCTGTTGCTGTATTTCATCATCAACAAAAACCGTGTCCTGTCGCGACAGGCAATCGCGACGCACCTGTGGGGCGACTACACCGACGACCTTTCTAATTTCGACTTCGTATATCAGCACGTAAAAAACCTGCGCAAGAAAATCAGTCAGGCAGGAGGCAACGACTACGTAACGACCGTTTACGGTATGGGCTATAAATTCAACGCAAATGAAACTGGTAAATAAATTCACGCTCTGGTACCTTGCGATTGTGCTTGCCTGTACCGTGGTCGGCACAATGACCACTTACCATACAATCAAATACCGCATCGATAAAGCTTCTACAGAACACCTGAAACAGGTGAACAGGCAGGTGGCCGAAGATCTGAAGAAGGGCAAACCCGTTCCGGCATACATCAACACAAGGGCAGTAAGCGTTACAGAAGTAGCAAAAGCCGGTACGGCGGACGAGGTGAGCCGGGTATGCGGCAAAAATGAGGGTAAACCCGGGGAAGCGGTGCTCACGGTGAGCAGCTACCATACGATCAACAATAAGAACTATAAGATCACAACGCTCGATCATGTTCCAAGCTCGGAAGAGGTGCTCACCGGACTGGAAATTTCCATCATCTGGAAATGGGCGATGATATTGGGACTTATCGGCATATCGGCAAGATTTGTATCCCGCATCATACTCGGCCCCTTCAAAAAAACACTGAAACAGGTAGACCGGTTCAATCTCGCACAAAAACAGAAGCTTGAATTCGAGCCGACCAACACCGCAGAATTCCGCGAACTGAATGCATTCCTGAAGAAAATGACCGATAAAGCGGTAGACGACTATGTTTCGCTGAAGGAATTTTCTGAAAATGCATCACACGAATTACAAACTCCGGTAGCCATCATGCGCGGCAAGCTGGAGTTGCTGATGCAGTCGGGTGTGAGCGGACAACAGGCAGCAATGATCACGGATGTACAGAATGCGGTGGAAAAGCTATCGCGCATCAACAGTTCGCTTACACTGCTCGCTCGCCTGGAAAACCACGAATACCACAGCAATACGGCCATCTGCATCAGCGAAGTGCTGAAAGATACAGTGGAAGACTATGAAGAACTGATCGAAATGAAAGGCCTTTCCGTTCACATCGCTATCGAAGACGATGTACAGCTGATATTGCATAAAGACCTGCTGGTGCTGCTGCTCAACAACCTGCTCAGCAATGCTATACGGCACAATATAACCGGCGGTCGCATTGAAGTTTTCCTGAACCAAAACCAGCTGACCGTCCGCAATACAGGTCCGCGCCTGGAACATCCTTCAGCGGATATGTTCCAGCGTTTCAAAAAAGGCAATAAATGTGAACAAAGCGTGGGTATCGGCCTTGCGATCGTGAAACAGATATGCGAACTGCACCGGTATGCGCTCAGCTACGCTACGGAAGGAGACTGGCATATACTTTCAGTCGGATTTAAAGGCAAAATAGCCGCTGCGGGCGAGGTTGTTTCCCAATCACCTCTATTGTCTGAAGTGGCATAATTGATTTTCCGGGCTGCCCCCAAAACGTCAGAACGAAGTTCTATACCTTATTGAATTTGTCGTTAAATTTCTGAGGAAGAAAATAGCCCTTGATACAATTGGGATTTCGTATACAGATCTGAATGTGATTTTTCTCTCGGAAGCCCGCGTCTGGATAGAGCTCCTTTCCTTCCCAAAAAACACCTCTGACAGAGTCGTAGGGAGGGAGCCTGCTGTCTTTTCTAAACTGATGAATCGTTTCAATTACGGCACAATCCAATTCACGGAGTATCAAATCAGCATTGTCTTTAAGAGGTTTGTTTTGGGGAATAATTTTTCCTACATGTCCGTAGGAGGTAGACATAAGATCGTACCCATCCTTTAATAGCTCCAGATTTTTGTAATCCAGAAGATCCAGACAATGTCCCATATCTAAAACCGCTCCGATTACGGCAGGACTTGTAACCTGGTTGGACCTGTTATGTTTATTGGGTAACTTACTCAGAAACGTAGCAAATTCCAATGCTCTGCTTGGACTATTATCCCAGAAATAAACACCGTTACCTAACCAGTCATATTTGTTCTTGCTATCCTTTAGCGAAGTTTTGCCGTGTAACAAGTCAGGAATCAAACGCTCATCGCAACCATGAAAAGCAAGTACTAATCCTGGCCTTGTGGAATACATAGGTGTTTATAAGGTTTTCTCAAATTACCCTTCTCTGTAATAATGCCTGTGCGGACCAGAAAAGCTTTCGAAGCCCGCTTATCTTTAGCCAGTTTCTTGGTATATCTCTTCATAGCGTCGGAGAATTCTCTTAATTCCTTATCAGACATGAGCCAAAAGTAAGATTTAATTTTTAAGACCGGGTAATTTAACAACTCCTGAATAGCCCGAAACTATACTATGCCTGTCTTTGCAGAACTAAGACTGATTTTATCAATATTACACTGCCCGCTTCAAAATTGCTTCAAAATGATGTAGTCACTTTGCACCCGTATTCGCAAAGAGAGGAACACCATGCATCATAAAAGGTTCATACTGTCACTATTAATATTGCTTACCTCGGGCGGCATTTACGCCCAGACACTCACACTCAGGGAAGCCGTCGCCAAAGGAGTCGCCAATTATGAAACGCTGAAAGCCAAAGACGCCTATGCACGCTCTTCAGCAGCTTCGGCCAGCGCGGCACTCCGGGATATGTTCCCGAATCTCGTGCTCAGCGCGCAACAGGATTATGGTACCGTAAACGGACAAAACGGTCCTCTGTACGGATTCGGAGGATTCGCCGCATCATCGTCAGGGCTGCCGCTGCAACAGCAAAACTGGAATGCGGCATTCGGCGCATTGTACCTCGCCAATTTCAACTGGGAGGTATTTGCGTTCGGAAAAGCCCGCAACCGCATGGAGTCGGCCAGAGCCGTTGCCAACCGGGACCGACTGGACTGGCAGCAGGAACTGTTCAGGCATGAAATAAAAGTCGCAGGCACTTACCTGAACCTGCTCGCAGCGCAAAAGCTCGTTTACTCCTACGAAAAGAATTTACTGCGCGCCGATACTTTCCGCCGCGTTGTACGGGCAAAAGCACTGAACGGACTCGTCGCCGGCGTCGATTCCTCACAGGCCAATGCAGAAGTCTCCAATGCCCGGATCGCGCTAACCAAAGCCCGCGACCAGGAACAGGAACAGGCCAATCAGCTGGCGCTGCTCACCGGATTGCCCGAATCAGAGTTCCTGCTGGATTCCTCTTTCCTGCAAAAAATACCAACGGGCGTTCTGCAGACAGAAACCGTCGTGAGCACGCACCCCGTACTTCAATGGTATGACAGCCGCGTCTACCAGAGTAAAAAGCAAACAGATTACCTGCGCTCCTTCTATTACCCTTCTCTCTCCTTCGTATCCATTTACCAGACAAGAGCCTCCGGATTCGGAAACGGCTATGCCAGCAACCAGAACGACTATACCCATGACTATTGGACAGGCATTTCTCCGACACGCTCCAACTACCTGGTGGGGCTCGGACTCAACTGGAACCTTACACAACCCTATCGGAGCGCACAACAGGTAAAAGCACAGCGCCTGATAACACAGGGCTTACAGGATGAATACGATCTGGCGCAGCGTCAGTTGCAATTGCAATCAGAGCTTGCCGGCAATAAGATGCGCTTTGCACTCGACAACTATAATGAAGTGAACATCCAGGTAAAAGCGGCTTCAGATGCCTACCAGCAAAAGTCGGTGTTATACAAAAACGGACTGACCAACCTCGTGGATCTCACACAGTCAATGTACACGCTGATACGTGCAGAGACCGAACGCGATATAGCCTACTGCAATGTCTGGCAGGCCCTGCTGCTGAAAGCAGCCGCAAGCGGCGACTATAATCTTTTTGAATCCCAACTCTAAATCAATACCAGCTATATATTATGAATCTCATCCGCTTCGCGCTCAGAAAACCCATCACCATTCTTGTATTGGTTGCGGGACTGTTTTTCTTCGGAGTGAAGGCTGTGCGCAGCATCAAGATAGACATCTTCCCCAAGCTGGATATGCCGGTGATCTATGTCTCACATCCGTTCGGCGGATACACTCCCACGCAGATGGAAGCGTTCTTCGCAAAACAATACATCAACATATTCCTGTTTGTAAACGGGATCAAAAGCATTGAAACGAAAAACATCCAGGGCCTTACCCTGATGAAGATCAACTTCTACCCGGGCACCAATATGGCGCAGGCGGCAGCGGAAGTAAGTGCGTTCTCAAACCGCATCCAGGCTGCATTCCCACCCGGATCAAATCCACCGTTTATTATCCGCTTCGACGCTTCCACCCTACCCGTAGGCCAGATGGTACTCAGCAGCGAAAAACGCAGTAACAACGAATTGCTGGACCTTGCAAACGTATATGTACGCTCCTCTTTCACCTCCATACCGGGACTGGTTTCTTCGCCTCCTTTTGGCGGGAACGTAAGAACGGTGGTGATCAAAGCGGATCCGGAATTGCTGCGCCAGCACAACATGACGCCTGACCAGCTGGTGGAAGCCATGCGTCTGAACAACCAGACAGCGCCCTCCGGTAATGTGCGTATAGGCGACAAAAACTATATCACACCCGCCAATACCACGATCAAAACAATTAAAGATTTTGAAAACATTCCGCTGTTCAAAGGTTCGGTACAAAACCTGTACCTGCGCGATGTGGCCACAGTAGAGGATGGCGCAGATATCACTTCGGGGTATGCACTGGTAAACGGGCGCCGGTCGGTTTATCTCAGTATCGCAAAAAGTGCCGATGCATCCACCTGGGAAGTAGTGCAGAACCTGAAAGCCGCCATTCCGAAAATGCAGGCCCAGTTACCCGAAGACGTAAAGCTCAGTTATGAGTTCGACCAATCCACTTATGTGATCAACGCAGTGGAAAGCCTGCTTCACGAAGGCATTATCGGCGCTATACTGACCGGTCTTATGGTAATGCTTTTCCTGAAAGATGTGCGTGGTGCACTGATCGTGATCATGACCATCCCCACCTCCATCGTATCGGCAGTTCTGTTCCTGAACCTGTTCGGACAAACGATCAACATCATGACGCTGAGCGGACTTGCGCTTGCGATCGGTATTCTTGTGGATGAAAGCACGGTAACCATCGAGAACATACACCAGCACCTGGATATGGGCAAACCCAAATCGCTTGCCATATGGGACGCATGTAAGGAGATCGCGTTCCCCAAACTGCTGATCCTGTTCTGTATCCTCGCGGTGTTCGCTCCGGCATTTACGATGGGCGGGATACCCGGATCATTGTTCCTGCCGCTGGCATTGGCTATCGGTTTCTCCATGATCATTTCCTATTTTCTGGCGCAGACCTTTGTACCGGTAATGGCCAACTGGCTCATGAAGGTGAAGCACCATGGCCCGCAGCATGCGGAAGTCGGGACAACGGCAAAAGAGCACCTTGCACAACGTGCCGATACAAACAGTAATGGAAAAGTATCGGGTTTTGAAAAACTCAAGCAACGTTACCTGAGCCTCATCGACCGTATGATGCCCTACCGGAAACAGATCGTATCGGCTTACCTGGTGCTGATCACAGTATGTGCAGCTTTACTGTTGAATGGTATCGGACGGGATGTACTGCCTAAGGTAAACGGGAAACAATTCCAGCTGCGCATGCGCCTGCCCGACGGCACCCGTGTAGAGCGTACCGAAGAGCAGACGATCAGGCTGATCGAGGGTATCAGAGAGATCACGGGGAAAGACAATATTTCCATCACTTCGGCCTACGTCGGCACACACCCGCAACTGTTCTCTATCAGTCCGATATTCCTCTGGATGGCCGGACCGCATGAAGCAGTGGTACAGGTGGCGCTGAGCGAGCATTACCATACCGACCTGGATGAACTGAAAGATAAGATTCGCGCAAAGGCAAAACAGATCAACAATTCCATGAAGCTGTCCTTTGAACCGATCGAGCTTACGGATAAGATTCTGAGTCAGGGATCGCCCACACCTATAGAGGTGCGCTTCTCCGGACGTAATAAATCACAGAATGAAGCGTACGCCAAAAAGCTGGTTGCTGCCTTACAAAAAGTAGATTACCTGCGGGACGTGCAGATCGGCCAGTCAATCTCCTATCCTTCAGTGAACATCAGCATCGACCGCGTACGTGCTGCACAGCTGGGAGTGGATATGAGTGATGTGTCGCGTTCCCTGATTGCTTCCACCTCTTCTTCCCGTTTTACAGAAAAGAACGTATGGGTGGATGAGAAAGGCGGATACAGCTACAGCGTACAGGTGGAAGTTCCGGAAAGCAAAATGGCAAGCCAGGAAGACATCCGTGAAATCCCGTTGTTGAAAAACGCACCCCGTCCTGTATTGGGAGATGTGGCCACATTGAGTACCGGCACTACCTATGGCGAAACGGATAACCTCGGCGCAATGCCTACCCTCACGGTCACCGCGAATATATCCGGTGAAGACCTGGCTCAGGCAGGAAAAGATGTGCGTACGGCAATTGCCGGACTCGGGGAATTACCCCGTGGCCTGAACGTTGAATTGATCGGACTGAGCAATACGCTCAATGACACACTGGACAGTCTGCAAAACGGCCTGATCATTGCGATTGTGGTGATCTTCCTGATGCTGGCTGCCAATTTCCAGTCGTTTAAAGTATCGGGCGTAGTGCTTACCACGGTGCCCGCGGTGATCATGGGATCGCTGCTGCTCCTCCTTGCATGCCGCTCCACGCTGAACCTGCAGTCGTATATGGGTATCATCATGTCGGTAGGGGTGTCCATTTCCAACGCCGTACTGCTGATCACGAATGCGGAGCAACTGCGTAAGCATAACGGCAACGCGCTGCAATCCGCAAGAGAAGCCGCATCCCTGCGCCTGCGCCCGATCGTGATGACTGCCCTCGCAATGGTGGTGGGTATGATACCGATGGCAATGGGCATCGGTGATGCCGGAGATCAGACCTCTCCACTCGGGAGGGCCGTGATCGGCGGACTGATCGCATCCACCTTCGCGGCCTTACTGATCCTGCCGCTTGCCTTTGCATGGGGACAGGGAAAAGCGACCACGCAAAGCGTATCTCTTGATCCGGAAGACCCGGAAAGCAAATTCTTCTATGCAACACCCAACCAATAGTTTCTCAGCAATGATACTTTACCAACAATACAAACATTTGCCGGCAGCATTACTGCTCCTTGCAGGAACCGGCTTACTCAGCTGCTCAGACAAGCATAACGCAGCTGCGCCGCAACAACAGGAAGCACCGGCACTGCAGGCATTCCGCCTGTCTAAAGCCTCCCTGAACTCCGGCGTACAGATACCCGGTGAACTACAGGCATACCAGCAGGTGGATCTTTACGCCAAGGTCAACAGCTTCGTTAAAAAACTATATGCCGATGTGGGCACCCGCGTAAAAGCAGGACAGCTGCTGGCAACACTGGAGGCACCCGAACTGAGTGCACAGATGTCCGCCGCCACCTCCCGGCTCAAATCCCAGGAAGCGATCTATCTCTCCAGCAAAGCAACCTACGACCGCCTGCTGCAAACAAGCCAGACGCCCGGAACGATTTCACAAAACGACCTGGACCTGGCCCTCGCGCGCCAGAAATCCGACCTCGCACAACTGGAGGCCGCAAGGGCAGCACAGTCGGAAGTTGGTGTGAACAACGACTACCTGCAGATAAGAGCTCCTTTCGACGGAGTGATCACCGCGCGGAATGTAAGCGCCGGTGCATATGCAGGACCTTCCGGCAAAGGTTCCGAAATGCCCCTGTTCACCTTGCAGCAACAGGACAAACTTCGCCTGGTGGTGAGTGTGCCCGCTGCTTATGCAGGTGCTGTCAACGACAGCACCGGTGTGCGCTTTTCCGTAAAATCGTTACCTGATCAGCAATTCACGGCCCACGTAAGCCGGCTTGCCGGAGCGCTCGACAACCGACTGCGCGCCCAAAGGACCGAAATGGACGTAGAAAACAAAAACCACATCCTCCTTCCGGGAATGGTGGCCGAAGTACAGCTGCAGCTACGCGGAGCCGGCAATATTTTTGTCGTACCCAACAGCGCTGTGCTGCAATCCACGGAGGGTACCTTCGTGATCAAAGCAGATCAGCAGAAAGCCATATGGATTCCCGTAGCCACGGGGCGCAGCGATACCGCACAGACACAGGTATTCGGCGAACTGCACGACGGAGATGTGATCATTCGTAATGCCAGTGAGGAGATCCATAAGGGGAGTTCGCTCGGCAAACTCAACATACAGTAAACAAAACAGGAAACAGGAGAAGACCGGCTGATGCCGGTCTTTTTTTATGCATACCAAATTGCCAGCTTCGCACCTTCCCTTTCCGGAGGAAACCTTTATCTTGGAGCACAACAATCAAACGCCCTCAAATTTTTTTATGCAACAGGAATCTCGTAAAAATCTGGGACTGCTCATCCTGGTCGCCTCCCTCGGCTATTTTGTAGACATCTACGACCTGGTCATTTTCTCTATCGTGCGCGTCAAGAGCTTCAGGGAAATAGGCGTAGCCGAAGAACTGCTTCGTACCAAAGGTGAGTTTGTGATCAACATGCAGATGTTCGGTCTGCTCATCGGCGGCTTCATCTGGGGAATTATCGGAGACAAATACGGAAGGCTGAAAGTACTGTTCGGATCTATCCTGCTGTATTCGCTGGGTAATATTGCGAACGGATTCGTACACGACGTGAATACCTATGCGTGGATACGCCTTATTGCCGGGATCGGGCTTGCAGGCGAGCTCGGAGCGGGGATCACGCTCGTGAGTGAGAGCATGAGTAAGGAGAAGCGTGGCTACGGAACGATGATCGTTGCCGGCATCGGTGTATTGGGTGCGGCAGCGGCTTACTTTGTATCGGAACATTTCAACTGGCGCAATGCGTATTTCGTGGGAGGTGGCATGGGACTGCTGCTGTTATTAATGCGCGTGGGCATTTTCGAATCGGGCATGTTCCGCTCGGCCGAACTGCAACATGTGGCGAAAGGCAGATTCTCGATGATCCTCACCGACCGCAAGCGACTCATGCGCTACATTTACTGTCTCGGTATCGGACTGCCTTTATGGTACGTGGTGGGCATCCTGATCACGCAGGCACCGGAGATCGGTAAAGCGCTGAGCAGCACCGAAACGCTCAGCGCAGGGAAAGGAATCATGATCGCATACATAGGTCTGTCTATCGGGGAAGTACTCGCAGGTCTGCTGGCGCAGCTTACCAGATCCCGCCGCTTCGTGATGATGGTATTCCATATCGTGTCACTGGGCATCGCATGCCTGTATCTTTCCAGTAAAGGCATGGACGAATCTAAGTTTGCAACCATAGCCTTTTTCCTGGGTATGTCTGTCGGATACTGGGCCACTTTCGTAACCATTGCTTCGGAACAGTTCGGCACCAATCTGCGCGCGACGGTGACCACCACCGCACCCAACTTTATCCGCGGTGCACTGATCCCGATCACCTTCGCGTTTGAATTCTTTGTGGCACGTTACGGTATCATCCAGGCCGGATATATCATGATGTTTATCCTTAGCGGTCTGTCACTGATCTGCACATACAAAATACGCGAAAGCTTCGGGCTCGATCTGAATTATCTGGAAGAATAGCACAGCCGGATAAGATTGGTGTTGCTATGCCACGGTCGTCCCCGCACGACCATCAAACCCCACCCAGGGTGTGTCATTGCGCGCCAATGAGCGAAGGGTTGGAACAACCCAAGTGAAGAAGGCAAAGCAATCTCAAACGCGTACTGTAAAGATTGCTCCCGATAGCTATCGGGATCGGGAGGGGCCGGGGGTGGGTCTGAAAAATACGATGAGCGTAGCGTGTGCAAAAATAAGATTGCTTCGACGCGCCTCAGCGAAGGGCTATACGCGTCTCGCAATGACGAGAAACCGAAACCCACCCCTGCCCCCTCCGGGGAGGGGAAACCAGCGTGTGTGAGCAGCGTGCAAGCATTCTCGCACGACCATCAAACCCCACCCAGGGTGTGTCATTGCGCGCCAATGAGCGAAGGGTTGGAACAACCCAAGTGAAGAAGG
>NZ_BAABEZ010000013.1:41748-44208 GCF_039540495.1 Rurimicrobium arvi
CTCCCGATAGCTATCGGGACTGCGCCAGCGCAAAGGGCTTTTCGCGTCCCGCAATGACGCCATAACAGAAACCCACCCCTATCCCCTCCGAGGAGGGGAAACCAGCGTGTGCGAGCAGCGTGCAAGCATTCTCGCACGACCATCAAACCCCACCCAGGGTGTGTCATTGCGCGCCAATGAGCGAAGGGTTGGAACAACCCAAGTGAAGAAGGCAAAGCAATCTCAAACGCGTACTGTAGAGATTGGTTCCTCGCTGCCTACACACAGGCTATCCGCTCGTCGCAATGACGCGAAATGGTAGATGGAGCCCAACACGGAGCAAATCACCTCCCGATCCCGATAGCTATCGGGATCGGGATCGGGACGAGGGGCCGGAGGCCGGGTCCGACAAGCATCCTTACAAAGGCAGCAACAAAAAAAGCGGGACGGTAGAAACCATCCCGCAGACCAAACTTATTGATCAGGCAAGTATACACCATACAATGCTTATTGCTGCTGTATTACCGACATTCTAACAAAACAAAGGCGCTCTTGTTACTTCACCTTTTGTCGCTTCTGTTTTCTTTATCCGCCACCAAAACCAGCGGCCTGCGCGGCATAGCGGCTAACCCTGTCTGGTTCAGACATCTATTGATACACGTCCTTAAGCTTGCATGCTTCTGACATGATCCGGTCCGGAGACCGGTATCCACCGCGACGTAGTCCGGAGACTACGCCGACCGGGGGGCTACCCTGTTTGGTTCAGACATATTTGATAGACTTCCTTACGCTTGTATGCTCCTGACGTGATCCGGTCCGGAGACCGGCATCCGCCGCGACGTAGTCCGGAGACTACGCCGAGCGGGGGCGGGCAAGTTTAAAGTTATAGAGACGCAACCGTGATAAAATTTTCCAATGCGCCATTCAATATACTTACTGTTCCTGCAGAACCGGCTCCCCACACAAATATTGTAACAGGAGCGCTTGTCGTATTAGATATTATCCATGTCACCTGTCCTACAGTAGAGACACTTGCCAGCACACCCCATCCTCCTAACTGAGGAAAGCATGCGGGTGTAGAAGTGCCAGTGAGAGAACTCCAGGCAGTGGATGAAAGACAAAGGCTGTATGTTGCATACCCGGATGCAGACCCTGTTGTATGTGCACCAAAAAATATCTGCGATTTACCTACGGGAACTGTGACAGAAAAGCCTGTAAAAGTATGTACTCCGAAAGCCAATGTCCTACCGACTGACGTGACTGTTCCACTGGTTGCCGTCAGACCTGCACTTTTCCAAGTCGCCACCCCATTCGCATCACTGGTCAATACTTTACCGGCTCCTTCTGATCCGTCTTTGATCTGGATCGGGCCGCTGTGCGTGATCGTATCGGTAAATGAAGTACTGCCCACGCCCGTTCCTTTCTTCTCCCAGGGCTCATTGGCCGTAATCAGACTCGTTACCGATTGTCCCGTTGGCAACATCACACTCTCCTTCGCTTTGATCGCATACACCATCGCTACGTTGCGGGGACGGGCAGTTGGTATCCAACCTGTACCAGAAGACCCCGTGAATGAGGCAAGAACGGTGGCGCTATAATTTGTGTATGGCCCTGGACAGTAATTGTCTGCGTCGATACCGGACAAGTCGTTCCAAGCCGGTGTTCCTCCTGATGGTGGTCTAACCAAAAAATGACTTCCCGTACCTCCCATATCCGCATAAGTTGCTGCTGATCCTTTTTGCCAAGAGCCCAAAGGTCTAGATCCTAATTCCACCCCTCTTCCGTGATCCCATCCTCTGATAAACTCACCACGCAGGTCTGGCAGGTTAAAGGTTGTGGAGCCGTCGCCTGCTCCGTACGTAGTGCCAATCTTTGCAAACAGGGTCGCAAACGTTGTACGGCTTACCGCATTGCCGTTACACTCCAGGTAATCGCTTGGGATCGCGCTGAACGCAAATGCTTCAATACTTCCCACCGTCTGGTCGGGTGCCGTGCTCATTGCCACCCGGCGTACCACTCCGTTTGCATCTGCCGTCAGTACAGAGTCTGTCGTAAAGCTTCCGCTCTGCAAGCCTTCCAGCTTCAGCGGATTGCTCGTCGCTTTCACATGCAGTGTGTTCGTGGGCGCACTCAGTCCGATACCGACCTTACCCGTACTGTCCACCACCATGCGTTCCGTATTGTTGCTCCGTACCCGCAGACTGATATTGTCTGTTGTTCCGATGAAGTTGCTGCCGCTGTTCGTGTTTGCGTTGCCTTTCAGGTTCCAGTAGTTCACATTCAGGCTGTCTTTGACAGGGCTGCTGCCGATCAGCTTCGCTATCGAGTCTTTAACCGGACTCTGCAGCATCTGTTTCGCTACCGCCGTGCTGTCCAGTCGTAAAGAAGTAGCCTTCAGCGTTGTTCCCGTTCCGCCTGTTACCAGGATTCCGTTGCTGTTGGTAAGGTCTTTACCGGTAATGCTGCCCGAGCTGAGCGCAC
>NZ_BAABEZ010000013.1:44364-131614 GCF_039540495.1 Rurimicrobium arvi
GAACGGTGAAGCGGCTGTGCCGGAGCCTGCACGTGTGAGTCCTTTATTCGTGGTTGCGTTCAGTACCTCGTTGCCTACGGCTGCATCTGCACCTACAGGCTGCCAGGCACTGCCGTCCCAGTACACCGGTCCAACCGGTATGGCGGGCGGGCCTGCTATCGCTGCAGTGTTGAACACCATATCGCCCACATTCGTTCCCGCAGGACTGGTGCTGCTCGTAAGTGCGGTAGTGGTCAGGCCTGCGCTGCCCGGTGCCCATTTGGAGCCATCCCATACCATTGTCTGGTTGGTGGCGGTACCGTCCGTGAGTCCGAGCGTAAAGGGTGAAGCGGCTGTGCCGGAGCCCGCACGTGTGAGTCCTTTATTTGTAGTTGCGTTCAGCACCTCGTTCCCTACGGCTGCATCTGCTCCGACCGGCTGCCAGCTGCTGCCGTCCCAGAATACGGGGCCTGCAGGGATGGCGGGCGGGCCTGCCACTGCTGTAGTATTGAACACCATATCCCCGATACTGTTACCGGCCGGTGTGGTGCTGCTGCTCAATGCTGTATTTGCCAGGCTTACCTCCCCTTTGGAGATCAGGCGGATCCATTTCGTGCCGTCGTTGATATAGTAGCCCGGTATTACGGCGGTGCTGCCGCTGCCTGCCGTGGCGGTGTTGTACACAGCCATTCCCTGTACATGGGCGCTCAGCGGACTCGCGCTGTTCGTGGCGGTGAGCGCGATGCGCGGCAGCAGTAAACCCCTACGGTTGCTCTCCAGGTCCAGGATCGCATTCGCATTCGGAAGCGCTGACGAACTGATCGTTCCGTCTTTCATTTTACTCTGGGCATACACCCCGCTGCTGCAAAGCAGCAGCATACACGCGGATAACGCGTAGACTTGCTTGTTCATATTGTTGGTTTTTGTTTAATTGATTATTCGGAAATCGTTTGGGCCAGGGTCTGTTCGGCTATCGCTAAGCGCTCAGACAGGGGGAGGGCCAGCAGCTCCCGTAATTCATAGGGCATACGCATGTGTTTATGGTTGATGAAGGAATGAGTTGCAGGAAGCAATACAGCAGATCAGCGATCGGGCTGTAACCGCAGGGGGCAGTGCGCCGGAATGAGAGCGAGCAGAGAGACCGGGATATCCGGAAAAGGGGATGGGGCGCCTGCGGGAGATAGGAAAACCGCATGGAGGCGCATGAGGGCGTATTATGCCCGGGCATCGGAAATATACTTGCTTGCTTGATCATCGAACGCAATTGCGTTGGTACTGTATTCCCGGGCTTTAAAAGGTGCTTTCGCACATCTGAAACAATGCAGTTAAGTCAACTGATTTTTTATATGTTTTAAATGTTTAACCCGTCTGCCCGGAAACAGGTCGTGTAGTTCAAACTCCGTTCCGCGTGCCATCGTTTCACACACTCCTTTTGTAGTGTATGTTATTGTTTCAACCCATTTTACACCGGGTTGTACACTACAAAGGTTTGGATTGGGGTGGCTTCAATAACACCAAAACGTGGGCGGATGCTCAGTTCGGTGCGAATCCCTCCGGGGGAGGGGGAATACAGCGTGTGCGAGCAGCGTGAATGAACGATTGCTTCGACGCAGCTATACCGCGGAGCCTGCACGCGTCTCGCAATGACGCGAAAAGGTGGGCAATGCTCAACACGGAGCGAATCCCTCCCGATAGCTACACACAGGCTATATGCTCGTCGCAATGACACCATAACAAAAACAACCCACCCCTATCCCCTCCGGGGGAGGGGAAACCAGCGTGTGCGAGCAGCGTGAATGAAAGATTGCTTCGACGGCTATACCGCGGAGCCTGCGCGTGTCTCGCAATGACGCGAAAAGATGGGCAATGCTCAACACGGAGCGAATCCCTCCCGATAGCTACACACAGGCTATATGCTCGTCGCAATGACACCATAACAAAAACAACCCACCCCTATCCCCTCCGGGGGAGGGGAAACCAGCGTGTGCGAGCAGCGTGAATGAAAGATTGCTTCGACGGCTATACCGCGGAGCCTGCGCGTGTCTCGCAATGACGCGAAAAGATGGGCAATGCTCAACACGGAGCGAATCCCGTCCCGATAGCTATCGGGACGGGGAGGGGCCGGGGGTGGGTCTGTGAAAAATGAGGAGAATGGCGTTGCGAAAAAGATTGCTTCGACGCGCCTCAGTGAAGGGCTATACGCGTCTCGCAATGACGCGAAACGGGAAACCCACCCCTATCCCCTCCGAAGGAGGGGAAATACGCGTGTGCGAGCGGCGTGAATGAAAGATTGCTTCCTCGCTGCCTACACACAGGCTATATGCTCGTCGCAATGACGCGCAACGGGAAACCCACCCCTATCCCCTCCGGGGAGGGGAAACCAGCGTGTGCGAGTGCGGAATCGCATTGACGGGAATACGCTTACTTTTGCGTTTCAAAACATAAAAATCTATGAGCAGGGTTTTATCAGGTTTACAGCCAGTTGCATTATGGCAGCATTTCGAAGAACTGAATGCGGTGCCAAGGGCTTCCAAAAAAGAAGAAAGAGTGATCGCGTTCATCCGCAGCTTTGCAGAAGGACTCGGTCTGGATCATACTGTAGATAAGGTAGGAAATGTCATCGTACGCAAACCGGCAACTGCAGGCATGGAAGACCGGAAAACGGTTGTGCTGCAAAGCCATCTGGACATGGTACATCAGCAAAATGCCGGCACCAATTTCAATTTCGATACACAAGGCATTCAGATGTATGTGGACGGCGACTGGGTAAAAGCGAAGGGCACCACGCTCGGCGCTGATAATGGCATCGGTGTGGCCGCAATCATGAGCATCCTCGCAGCAACCGATATTCCGCACCCTCCCCTCGAAGCGCTGTTTACCATCGACGAGGAAACAGGGATGACCGGTGCACTCGGACTGGAAGGCGGACTGCTGAAAGGATCTATCCTCCTGAACCTCGATACGGAAGAAGATACGGAACTGACCATCGGCTGCGCAGGCGGACTGGACATTACGGCAAAAGCAACGTACACTGCTGTACCGGTATCCGGCTCCGATGCACTGCAGATCAGCGTAAAGGGCCTTACCGGCGGGCATTCCGGAGGTGATATTCATCTCGGTCGTGGTAATGCGAATAAAATCATGAATCGTGTGCTTTACGAAATGGCAAAGAGCAATGAACTTGAAATCGCATCGATTGACGGCGGAAGTCTGCGCAATGCGATTCCGAGAGAATCAGCTGCAGTGATCGTCTGTAAAGATGCAGCGGCATTTACCGAAGCGTTCAATTTAATCGCCGCACAGATCCGCAATGAATACCTGCACACCGATCCCGCTATCAGCATTACGGCAACGATGACAGAAAAGCCGGCATCTGTATTACCCGCAGACTTTGCACGGTTGCTGCTGCAAGGCATCTACGCATGCCCGAATGGCATTTACCGGATGAGCCCGGATATCCCGGGACTGGTGCAGAGCTCCAACAACGTGGCGCGCGTGCTCGTAAAAGACGGACAATGTTCGATCCAATGCCTTACGCGCAGTTCGGTAAACAGTGAGAAGCAGGATCTGGCAAACGCAATCTTTGCGGCTCTGGGCATCAGTGGCGCAAGCATTACCGCAGATAACGGCTATCCGGGATGGGAACCCCGGCCAGGCTCCGAAATCGTAAGCCTTATGAGTTCGTTGTATGAAGAACTGTTTGGCGGGAAAGCCCATGTAAATGCGGTTCACGCGGGACTCGAATGCGGTATCCTCGGCACGAATTATCCTGACATGCAGATGATCTCCTTCGGTCCCAATATTACCGGTGCGCATTCCCCGGACGAACGCGTGCAGATCAGCTCCGTTCAGAAATTCTGGAAATATTTTCTCGAGACACTGAAACGTATCCCGAAACAATAAAATAAAAAAGCGGCGGAATCAATTCCGCCGCTTCTCTTTTTAGAGACGCTTCATGTAATCTCCCAAAAGGTCTTTAAACTGGAAGCCTTCTGCAAAGCGACGCTTCGCTAGCTTCTTGTATTCCGTAAGTGCCCAGAGGATGAGCTCATACACAAAGTATTTATCCGTATCCGACACCTTGGGCTGGTACTTCTTCATCAGTTGCGCGAGCGGCCAAACATTATCCAGCTGCTCATGATAGTGCGCATCATCATCTTCATCCATCAGCTCCAGTTCATTCTCCGCAAACCAGTCGACCAGCTCCTGGTAAGGATTTTTGTCGCTGGCTTTTTCGAGCTTGGATATTTTGGGAAAGTATATTTCAAATATCGTTTTCACCGCGTCGCCAATCAGGTGTTCTGCTACAATAGCTGCGCCTTCCTGCTCTCCTTCATACACCAGTTCCACCTTACCGGTGATAGCCGGGATCACACCCATAAAATCGGACAGGCGAACCGTAGTGCGACCGGAACCGTTGCGCAGGCTCCGACGCTCTGCAGTGCTCACCAGATTCTCAAATGCCGAGATGCTCATACGGGCGCTCACGCCGCTCTTCGCATCAACAAACTCACTTTTGCGGGCTTCAAATCCGATCTGCTCGATCAGGTCTTTGGCGAGTGAAGGCACATAAACAGTTTCCAGTTGCTCATTGTTCAGACGTGCTTCCTGCTCGGTGATCTGGCGTGCCACCTGTACGGTTTCGGGATAGTGCGTGAGTATCTGCGATCCGATACGGTCTTTCAGCGGCGTAACGATACTTCCGCGATTCGTATAGTCTTCCGGGTTAGCAGTAAATACAAATTGGATATCCAGGTTCAGCCGCACCTTAAACCCGCGCATCTGTATATCCCCTTCCTGCAGGATATTGAATAACGCCACCTGTATACGGGCCTGCAGATCGGGTAGTTCATTGATCACAAAGATGCAGCGGTTTGCGCGGGGGATCATACCGAAATGCAGTACGCGGTCATCAGCATAAGACAATTTCAGGTGAGCGGCTTTGATCGGATCGATATCACCGATCAGGTCGGCAACGGTAACATCCGGCGTGGCCAGCTTTTCATAGAATCGTTCTGAGCAGTGCAGCCAGGTGATGGGAGTGTTATCGCCGTGCTCTGCCACAAGCTCCCGTGCATAGCGCGAAAGCGGATGGAACGGGTCGTCGTGGATCTCAGATCCGGACACATAAGGGATCCATTCATCCAGCAGTTGCACCATCATGCGAGCAAGCCTTGTTTTGGCCTGGCCACGCAAACCCAGCAGGTTGATATTATGCCGGGACAGGATGGCGCGCTCCAGTTCGGGAATTACCGTATTTTCAAACCCCCAGATGCCTTCAAAAGCGGAGCCCCCTTCGGCCATTTTCCGGCGCAGGTTGTCGCGCAGTTCTTCTTTGATCGGTTTCGTTTGGTAGCCCGCATTCCTGAGGGCTCCGAGTGTGGTTATATCCTGATAGTTCATTCGTGTAAAAAATATTTTTTTATTTGAGCCGCTTCTTGCGGTTCGTTTCGTAATCTTCAAAAATCATTTCGCCAAGCCCCTTCAGCCCTGTGTAGAACGCCTTGCCCTGGTTGGCTTCCGTAAAGCGTTCCACAAACTGTTGCAGGTAAGGGTCCTGCGCGATCATGAACGTAGTGATGGGAATATGCAGCTTTCTTGCCTGTCGGGCATGCAGGTAACATTGCTCCACGATATATTCATCCAGGCCAAAGCTGTTCTTGTAATAGGTACCGTCTCTTTCGCGCACGCAGCTGGGCTTTCCGTCGGTGATCATAAAGATCTGCTTGTTGGTATTGCGCTTCCGGCGCAGCAGATCCATTGCAAGCTGCAAACCGGCCACCGTATTGGTGTGGTAAGGCCCTACCTGCAGGTAAGGCAATTCTGCAATGGATACCGGCCAGGCATCGTCGCCAAAAACGAGTATGTCCAGCGTGTCCTTAGGGTAACGCGTGGTGATGAGTTCGGCCAATGCCATCGCAACTTTCTTCGCAGGTGTGATCCTGTCTTCACCGTATAGGATCATGCTGTGGCTGATATCGATCATGAGCACGGTGCTCATCTGAGCCTTATACTGCGCGTCTTCCACTACGAGATCGTCTTCAGTCAGACGGAATTCGTCAGATCCGTTATTGATCTGCGCATTCTTCAGGCTTTCTGTAAGCGAGATCCGGTCCAATGCATCGCCGAAACGGTATTCTCTGAGTTCGCCCGTCTGCTCTTCTCCGGAGCCTGTGTACTTCGTTTTATGATTACCGGAACCACTTTTTTTCAGGTTACCGAAAATCTGTTTCAGGGCCTGCTGGCGGATATTCCTTTCTGTCTTGGCGGTAATGCCCATACCATCGCTGCCATCCGGACGGATTTCCTCCCGGATATAGCCTTTGGCTTTCAGGTCTTCAATAAAATCGTCGATGGTATAATCTTCGGTTGTCAGCTGATATTCTTCGTCCAGCTCGCGCAGCCAGCTGATGGCCTCATCAAAATCCCCGGAAGTATGTGTAATGAGTTCCGTGAATATTTCAAACAGTTTGTCGAAGGGGCTGAGATCGGGAGGAAGATACTGCCCGAATACAAATCCTTTCCGGTGTTCCATTACCTAAAATTAGGCATCCCGCACGACCCTGCTTATCAGAAATCCCAATACTAACAATTCCTTTGCTTATGGCTACAAGGCGGCAATTGCTGAAAACAGGATGCGCACACCTACAAGTGCCAGACAAACAGCCAGCGCGCGGATGATTGCAGTGGTGGAAATACGGTGCGACAGGTAAGCGCCCAGCTGTGCCCCGGGCAATACACCGATGATAAAACCAATCACCATACGCAGTACCTCCGGATCATTGTAGTGCCCGTTTACAATATGCACCCCCACACTCACCGAAGACATGATCGCCAGTATAAAGTGAGAAGTGGCTGTGGCTACGTATACGGGAAACTGAAGCCATTGCACCATTGCGGGCACATGGATGATTCCTCCGCCAATACCCAGCAGCGGAGATATGAAGCCGACGAGCACGCTGATAATAATACCATGCAGCTGATTGTAAGTGTACGAATAGGTATGTCCCGATTTGTCGGTAATGGAACTATGCTTCCAGTTGCCGCCTGCTGCATGCTGCGGCAAAGCGTTCTGCGCAACATTTTTTTTGCGGTTTTTGACGAACAGGTACACTGACAATACCAGAAGCAGGGCTCCGAAAATCACCTGAAACCAATGCTTGGGTATATAATTGGTTATATACACGCCGAGAATGCTCCCCGGAATTGTGAACAGAGCAAACATCAGCCCCGCGCGGTAATCGATACGCTTACCCCGTGCATAGGCAAAGGTTCCTGAAACAGCATTTGCGGCGACCACTGCTATGGAGATTGCGGTAACCACTTCAGGATCAAGCGCAGGGAAAAAGATCAGCAGCAAAGGCACCAGCAGGAAACCGCCTCCGGCACCGATGAGGGTACCAATGCTGCCTATCAGAAAACCTATGAGTATCAGGGCGAGGAAATAAAGCATCAGCCAGTATTTGAGGTGCAAAGATGCACAATCCCGGCTTAATGACCCGGTTGTTGCGGAGGTTTTATTTCCGGAGCAGGCTGCGGCTCGGCAGGTACTTCAGGTTTGGATGCAGGCTCCTCTTTACGCGGCGCTTCTCTGATCTGTTCCTGTTCTTTCTGAACTTCTGTATTTTCCTTATGTCCGGGTTGCGGCACATCTTTAGAGGGAAGTGGCGGGAAACCTTTTTTTTCTTCTTGCATATAGGTGGCTTTTAATACAGATGAAGGTCGTATTAAATGATACACACAATAGTGAAAGCTATCTCAAAATGGATCAGCGAAGGCTTATTTTATGACACTCAACGCGGGGCAGCTCATGTGTAGCGGGACGGGCTTCATGTACGGAGTAACCGCGCCAGATGAGTATCACCGCCGTAAAAAACACGAAAACAGGAACGGCCTTACGCATTTTTAAACGCCAATGAACCGGAATGCTTTGCCCGAAAATCAGGAAACCCAGCATCAGCGGGAAGGTACCCAGTCCGAAAAAGAACATAAGCGCCGCGGCAGGCAGCGGAGCTCCGGTTGCGGTGGCCGCAGCAAGTCCGAGATATACCAGGCCGCAGGGGAGGAGTCCGTTCAGCATACCGGTGACGAAAAAAGAATACCAGTGCGGCTGTGCCTGGAAACGCTTCGCCAGTGCGCGCTGCACCAGCTCATAACCCGGGAAACGCACACCCGGAGCGATCTTTTGTGCCAGCCGCGGCAGCAGCAGACAAAGAAGGATCAGTACACCAAGCGCCAGGGAAAGGTATTTCTGGAAACCGAGCAGGAGCGCACCGCCGCCCAATAAGCCGGCAAAGGCTCCCAGTAATGCGTAAGTAGCGGCACGGCCGAGATTATACATAACGATCTGAGCAACCCGTTCGGCAAGTGTATCGCCCCGGAACGGAATCGACAAAGCCAGCGGACCGCACATGCCCACACAGTGGAAGCTGCCCGCAAGGCCGATACCCATTCCCGCTATGATCTGATACCACATATCGGATGCTATTCGCTTACAAAATATTTCTGTTCGAAAAAATAAGGCGTACCATTACTGTACCATTGCACACGTACAAGGTAGAGGCCCTCGTGGAGGCGCGCCTTGGAAAATGCATGGCTGAATGCACCCGAAGCAAGCGCTTCTTCACGATCCATACTTTTATCGGAAGGACGTATAAAAGCTATACTGCCGGAATCGGCAACAGCAGACTGCGGCAATTGCACATACACAGATCCGGTGCTGTCTTTCAGCTGTACCGACCCATTCAGCCGCGACAGGTTTGCAGCGGCATCGATCAGTTGCTGATGCACTAGTTCCTTTTTATAATATTGTTCATCCATCATTTCGTTGCTCTGTCTCATGGCAATGCTTACCATGAAGAATATTCCTCCCAGAAAAGCAAGCAAAACAATCAGAATGCGATATCCCCAATTCATAATACAGTTTGTTTAAAGGTTACATGAACGGCCCCAGGAAGGTCGTTTTTACAGTTTGTATTTTCCGGTCTCCCTGGTATACCCCGATCTTCAGCTTCGTGGTACGGCTGTGGATCTGATTTTTGTGCAGCACAATAAAAAATGTGATCAGGTTCACCTTCTCTTTCGAAGCTACGGTGGCCTTTGAGCTGATCATCTTCACTTCGGCATGCAGGTTCTCCACACGGAAGCTCAGCGGCACATCCTCCCGGGTCTTGTTCAGCACCTCGGCATTGTACAGGTTACTGAGCGAGTCGCCCGGCAACTCCTGGTACAACTGTCCTTTCACACGGGAGATGTGTGTGTCCACACTGTGGCTCTTCAGGATCAGGGTGGTGATGAGCGTGAGCAATAACAACAACACAGCCGAATATGCTTTGATACGCGTAGTGACCTTAAACGGCTTACGATGCCGGATCTGGTTCTCGGACGCATAGCGTATAAGGCCGGTTTCCCGGTTGATTTTCAGCATTACATTGTCGCAGGCATCAATGCATGCGGTACAGCCCGTGCATTCGATCTGGTCTCCGTTGCGGATATCGATACCCATAGGACAAACATGCACGCATTTATTGCAATCGATACAGTCGCCGACGGTTGTTCCGGATTTCGCCTTACCCCGCGGTTCGCCACGTACATAATCGTAGGCGATCTTCATCGTATCCTTATCCAGCAATACCGCCTGAAGACGTCCGTAAGGACACAGCGCAGTGCAGACAATTTCCCGTGCAAATGCAAATACAGAATAGAACAGCAGTGAAAAGAAAACAAGTCCGAACAACAGGATCAGGTGATCGGAAACCGGCTCCCGGATAATCTTCCAGAGATCGTCGACCCCGATGATGTACGCGAGAAAAGTGTGCGATATCCAGAAACTCAGGAACAGGAATACGATATGCTTGATCGTTTTGCGCACAACACGGTCTGTGGTCCAGGGTCCGGCATCGCGCTTCTGCTGCTGCGTGTAGGTTCCCTCGATCAGCCATTCCACTTTCCGGAACAGCATTTCGAGAAAAACGGTCTGCGGGCAAACCCACCCGCAAAAAAGGCGTCCCCAAACAGCCGTGAACAACGCAATAAAAATGATTGCGGAGATCATTGCCACAGCGAAGATGAAGAAATCCTGAGGCCAGAATATTTTCCCCAGCACCACAAATTTTCCTTTGGGGAAATTCAGCATCATCAGTGGTTCTCCGTTCACTTTGATGAAAGGCAACGTAAAGAACACGATGAAATAGAACCAGGAAAAGATATTCCGTAAGCGGTAAAATTTTCCGGACGGCTTTTCCGCAAATATCCAACGCCGCTTGCCGGTTTTGGTTACCGTGCTGATCTTATTCCGGAATTCAGCACTCTGATTATCATCTTCACTTTTCACCTGAAACTATATTAGTAAGTTGTATTATTTACCGGTAGCAGCACTGTCGGCAACAGCCGCTGCATCAGTTTTCGCGGGCGAAGCAGCTGCCTCATCATAAAGCTCACCCTGCGGCTCCTTAGGGTTCGGAGGATTCGTATTGCGCAGCGAATACACGAAACTGGCAAGCTGTGCGATCTGGTTCGGCGAGAAATCATCTTTCCAGGACTTCATACCTTTCTCCTGCCAGCCGTATTTGATTGTCTTAAAGATGTCTTTGACACCGCCGCCGTGCAGCCAGTATTTATCCGACAGATTGGGCCCTACTACTGCTCCCTGGCCTTTATCCCCGTGACAGGCCACACAGTTCGCGGTGAACAGCGCCTGTCCTGCCGCAATACCGTCTGCATCCAATACGGCAACGTTATTTTCGTCTACGTTATTGGCCTGCGTTTTCAGGAATGCTTCATGTTCCGCCTTTGCCTCAGCAACAGCTATAGTGTATTCTTCTATTTGCAGCGGAGCTGTCTCCGATACGTGATAGCGCCACAGGTAAACAATTGCAAATCCGATAGTGAGCACAAAGCCCGCAATAAACCAGGGAGGCGTAACATTATTCAGTTCACGGATACCATCGTAACTGTGCCCCGTATCGAGACCAGCTTCCTCTTCGATAGGTCTGAACCGGTTGATCTTCTCCCAGAAACGACCGAGCGTAAAAGAACGGGAACGGCTTTTTTTCTGAGAACGGCTGAATGCTTCCACCCCTGTGAAGAAACGGATCATACGGGTAAACTGCAATATCACCAGCACTTCCAGTGTTAGTACCGTGTACAATATCCAGCGCAGCATTTCGGAATCTTTGAATTCGGTCACTGCCGGAGCACCCGCATCGGCAACTTCCTGCGCCCAGGCAGAACCGCCGCTCAGCAACAGTAACAACAGCAGCACTGTCGCAGCACCTTTACCCGATTGTCTCGCAGACTCTTCTTTCCTCCGGTTGTGGTAATACAGCACAGAGGAGCGCAACGTATATCCGAGGACAAAGATGATCAGCAGGAGCAGTGCAGCGCAGCCCACCAGCACATCATTGATGCTCATGGTGAACTCACTTGCGGCAGCTGCGGAACCTGCGTCCGGTGCAGCCTGCGCTACGGAAATCATGAAAAGCGCTATGGTCGATAATATAAAACGTTTCGAAATTTGGTACATCATTGTTGCTATTTATTGTCTTCGAAAGGAAGGTTTTCGAGATGTTCGATTGATTTTTTGTCTTTACCCATTACCCAGAAAGTGACGAGCAGGAAGAACACTACAAAAGTGACCAGTGAAAAGATAGGATAGACGCTCACACCGGAGATCTTTTCCAAATAGTATGTGAATTTCATAGCTGTCTAATTTTGTGATACTGGTTTGGAAACGGCACGGGCATCTTTACCCAGTCGCTGCAGATAAGCGATCAGAGCGACGATCTGCTTGTCGGAAGGAATATTGATCTTCTGATCTTTCAATCCTGCCGCAATCTTTTCTGCCTGCTGTTTCAGATCCTGGTCGGCGATTGCTTCATAACCTTCGGGGTAAGGAACCCCGAGCTGACGCATTGCATGGATCTTGGAACGCGTGGATGCAACATCGATATTCTTCTCAAACAACCACGGATACTTCGGCATGATCGATCCGGGAGACATAGACTCCGGTTCGAGCATATGGTTGAAATGCCAGCTGTCGGGATATTTACCGCCGAGGCGCGCGAGGTCCGGACCGGTACGCTTGCTACCCCACTGGAACGGGTGGTCGTACACAAACTCTCCGGCTTTCGAATAGTCGCCGTAACGGGCAACTTCGTAACGGAAGGGGCGGATCATCTGCGAGTGGCAGTTGTAACAACCCTCGGAGATGTAGATATCGCGTCCCTGCAATTCCAGCGGTGTGTAAGGCTTCACACTGCTGATCGTAGGCACGTTGGTTTTCACCAGGAAGGTTGGCACCATTTCCACAAGCCCGCCGATACCTACAACAATCAAACTGAGTACCAGCAACAGGATGGGCTTTCTTTCGAAAAATGAGTGCCAATGAGCTTTGGCCGGAGCAACATATACTTTTTCAAGAGCAGGGGCTTCGGCTGTTTCTGTAGCCACAAAGCGTCCGGCTTTTGCTGTTTTAATAAGGTTGTATGCCATCAGGAACACACCGGCGAGATAGATCGTTCCGCCGATTGCACGCAGCACGTAGAAAGGAACAACAGTTTGCACCACATCGATGAACTGATACTGCAATTGTCCTTCAGGCGTGAAAGCTTTCATCATGAAGTACGAACGGAAAGCCGCCCAATACATAGGGATCGCGTACAGCACAATTCCGAGCGTACCCATCCAGAAGTGTGTGGATGCCAGTTTTTTCGAGTAGAGCTTTGTGTCGAATAATCTCGGGAACAACCAGTACATCATACCGAAAGTCATGAATCCGTTCCAGCCCAGCGCACCGATATGTACGTGTGCCACGGTCCAGTCGCTGTAATGCGAAATAGCATTTACGTTTTTCAGCGAAAGTGTAGGACCTTCAAAAGTGGCCATTCCGTAACAGGTCACTGCCACCACAAAGAATTTCAACACCGGATCTTCACGTACTTTATCCCAGGCGCCACGCAGTGTGAACAACCCGTTGAGCATACCGCCCCAGCTGGGCAGCAGCAGCATAATGGAGAAAGTGGTACCGAGCGACTGTGCCCATTCAGGCAAAGCAGTATAGAGCAGATGGTGCGGTCCGGCCCATATATACAGGAAGATCAGACTCCAGAAGTGCACAATACTGAGTTTGTAAGAGTATACAGGCCGGCCGGCTGCTTTGGGCAGAAAGTAATACATCAGCCCGAGGTAAGGAGTGGTCAGGAAGAAAGCCACCGCATTATGACCGTACCACCATTGCACCAGCGCATCCTGCACACCGGCATACCAGGAATAACTTTTCATAAAGCTTACCGGCAGCTCGAATGAATTGACGATATGCAGCATGGCTACTGTTACCCAGGATGCGATAAAGAACCATATGGCCACATACAGGTGACGTTCGCGGCGGGTAAGGATCGTACCAAACATATTGATCCCGAAAACCACCCATACCAGCGTGATCGCAATATCGATCGGCCATTCAAGTTCCGCATATTCTTTTGCCGTGGTATATCCCATAGCCAGCGTAAGCGCGGCAGCGAGGATGATCAGCTGCCAGCCCCAGAAATGTATTTTACTCAACAGGTTGCTCCACATCGGTGTCTTGAGCAGGCGCGGCATGGAGTAATAGACGGCTGTAAAGATGCCGTTACCCACAAATGCGAAGATCACCGCGTTGGTGTGGATAGGACGGATACGTCCGAAGGAAGTGAATTCAATGCCAAAATTCAGGACCGGGAAGGCCAACTGAAATGCTGCCAGCACCCCGACAAGCATACCCACGGCGCCCCAGAAAATGGTAGCCACCGCGAATAACTTCGGAATCCTGTTGTCGTACTGAAATTGTTGTATCTGCATAGGTAATTATTGTTTCTTATTCGTGCCGGTGGTATCCGGTTTGGAGTCATCGAACAGCATACGGTTGGCCGCTCCGAAATCATCTTCGTACTGACCCGTACGCAGGCCCCAGAGCAGCGCCACCAGAAAGCCTCCGGCGATCAGCATGCTGACGATTGCAATGGGAATGATGATGTACATGAGATTGATTGTTTGACAGTACAAAGATTGCAAATGCCTTATGCCTGTCCTATGTGCTGCATCAGCGCCGCACATGATTTATATCATAAAACTTTTTTGTGCAGTAAACGTGCCGCGAAAAAAGAGCTGCATCCATACGTGAGCAGTATGATGCTCAGCGAACTGGCAGGCATCAGCAGCGCTGCGACCAGCGGCGAAAGATCCCCGCGCAGTGCAAAATACAGGCCGATGATATTGTACAATATCGAAACGATGAAGCTTACATAAATGATCCGGCGACCCGCTCTGGCAAAGCGCAGGAATGCGTATAACAGACCGATGGAACCTGCTTTCATGATACCGTCGGACGCCGGTGTGAAATTGTTCACGTCCTCTGTAAGCGCGATACCCACATCACTTTTCTGTAATGCGCCCGCATCGTTGAGGCCATCGCCCACCATCAGTACTTTACCCGGGTGCTGCTCCTGAAGACGCTGTATATATTCGAGCTTTTGTTCCGGCGACTGGTGAAATAACAACTGATGACCCGGCCCCAGCAACTCCCGCAGAAAGTCAGCTTCGGAATCATTATCACCGCTCAGAACGGTCAGGTGATACCGCTTACTGAGCTGCGGTGCAATCTCCAGAAACCCTTTTCTGTAAGGAGAGCGGATCGTGAAATACCCGAACAACTGTGCTTCTTTGCGTACGTACACACGCGTGTATTCGCTTAACGTACCGAGCGTATCCGCGCCGGTAAACAAAGCCGATCCGACCTGATAATGCGCATCCTCTATCCAGGCTTCGATGCCTGCTCCCGGTACTTCCCGGAAAGAGCCGATAGCGATAGCCTGATCATCCAGTTGCAGATAACGGTGTATCGCTATACTTAAGGGATGATTCGATTGTCCGAGCAGACGGCTCACACATAGCTTCGTATGCTCATCCATCGCCACACCCGAATAACGTATATCCACTCCGTCTTTTCCTGTGAGCGTACCCGTTTTATCAAAAACAATATGCCGGATATCACCCAGGTCCTCTATTACATCCGGGTGACGCAGGTATAGCCCGTGAGCACTGAGTCCGCGCAGGACATTGCCGTTGGTGAATGTGGAGGAAAGTAATAATGCGCAGGGGCAGGCGACAATCAGGATGGTGGTGAGCGCATTCCACATAGTGCTCACACTTCCCGCATACGCCCAGTAAAGCGCGGCACCGAGCCCCAGCAACAATACAATTACCGTAAAATAACGGCTGAGCAGATGAATGAATGAATAACGTTGTTTCGGTTCTTTAAAGATCGCGTTGTTCCAGAGATTGGTAAGGTATCCCTGCGCCACCTCTTTCATTACCACCAGTTCGATCGCTTCACCGCACTGCCTTCCTCCCGCATATACCCAGCTTCCTTTTTCCACCCGTACGGGCAGACTTTCACCACTCACGAAACTATAGTCGATCAATGCATCGCCTTTCGACAGTAACGAATCTACCGGAACCAATTCCCCGTTCCGCACCTGGATCACATCTTCCACGCGCAGCTGTTCGATCTGCCGAGGCTTGAAAAGCCCGTTCTGCAGGACATTGACGGATATCGGAAAGAAGGATTTGAAATCCCTGTCGAACGAAAGGAACTGATATGTCTGATCCTGGAAGTAGCGGCCTACAAGCATGAAGAATACGATGCCGGACATACTGTCCAGGTAACCGCTTCCGTGCAGCCAGAAAATTTCATACAGGCTCCTCAAAAAAGTAATCGCAATTGCGGCGGCAATAGGCAGGTCGATATTCAGGAAACGGTTACGCAGCCCCTTCCATGCCGAAACAAAAAATTCGGTCGCACAATAGAAGAGCACCGGTAATGATAAACCGACAATGAGGTATTGGAACGTACGTCCGATTTCTTTTTCCAGATAGCTGCTGACCGAAAAATATTCCGGCAGGCTCATCATCATGATATTGGCAAAACAGAAACCGGCGATGGCAATTTTATAAAGCGTATGCTTCTTTACTTTTTTCTGCGCAGGATTCATATCCTGAAGACTGAAATGCGGCTCGTAGCCGATAGAAGCGAGCGTTTCCACCACCTGCCTTAAAGTGGTTTGCGAGCAATCGAACACCACAAAGGCCTCCTTTTTGGTAAAGTTTACCCGTACGCTGAGGATATGAGGATTGATCTGACTCGCATGCTCCAGCAGCCAGAGACAGCTGGAACAGTGTATCTGCGGCAGGTAAAAGGTGATGTTGGATTGTTTTCCGTCTGAAAAGGAGATCAGCTTGCGCAATACCTCTTCATCATCCAGGAACGCAAAGCGGTCGGCAACAAACGAATGGACGGCGCCTGCAGCCGGAGTACGGTTCAGGTCGTAATACGTACACAGATCATTCTTCGACAGAATATCATATACCGTTTTACAGCCGTGGCAGCAGAAGCACTTGTCTCCCGAATGCAGTGAGGTATCGCGGCATGCTTCTCCGCAGTGATAACACAATACTTTCTGACCTTCCTTGCTGCCAACGGACTGTTTCACGATATATCGGTTTATTGGTTTCCGGTTTCAAAAGATCTGAAGCAGGCGCATGTCTGCCGCCATTTGTCCATCATGCCGTTCCACTCCTGCCGGATGGGGGGCAGCAGTTGCTCGATACCGGAGCAAAGCCGGAACAGAGGATGGTCTACAGGCAGACTCAATCGTTCTGCTTCCTGCTCTATCTCAGATGCCATAGAGCAGATAAGCACTTCTTTGCGCTTCGTAAGTGTTTGCAGGTCGGCGATACTTATCTGATTACTGTCGGGATTCTTAGCACCGAACATCTTCAGGATCGAAGGGAATACAAGCTTCAGTTCGTAATTGCGTAAGGACTCGTACTCCCACTTCAGGCGCAGGAAGTCGTTGAATATGTCCGTCGCTTCGGTACAGACCGTGTTATTCCGCAGATACGTATCAACATCTGAAAACAGCTGATCTAACGGTTGGTACATCTCCTGCTTCATTCTTTCCGTAATCGCCGCAGCCGAAATGGAGTGCTCACACATAACTTGTATATTTTATACAAAAGTGGCACGATATCCGGACGCAGACTATGACCGCAGGAAAGCCGGAATATGATATTTATCATATTCTCCGGAGAACACAAGGCATAAAAAAACCTGCTTAATAAAGCAGGTTAGCCGTTTTTTCCAGTTTGGCAATATTGACAATCTTTATTTTTTTCCCGACCAGCTCGATGATCTTGTCCCCGTTGAACTCCGAGAGCAAACGGATGGCACTTTCAGTGGAAGTGCCGACAAAATCGGCTATTTCTTCCCGGCTGAGTTGGATGGCAAGTGTCTGTCCGTCTGCGTCAAAGCCGTAGGTAGCCTTAAAGAACAGAATCGCTTCAGCCATGCGCTCGCGGACGTTTTTCTGAGAAAGCGAAACAATATGCTGTTCTGCATGCTTCAGGTCTTCGCTGATCTTCTTGAAAATAGCAACGCAGAGTTCCTTTTGCTCCAGGGCCAGCTTCAGAAAATATTGCTTATCCACAATACAGACAGAGCAGTCTTCCAGTGCAACAGCACTGCAGTGATAACGGTCGCTGGACAGTAAAGCCCGGTACCCGAGTATATCTCCCCCTTTCACCAGGCGTAAAATCTGCTCCTTTCCGTCGGGACCGGTAGTGGACAATTTTATCTTACCGCTGTTTACACAGAAAAGCCCCATAGGCAACCCGTTCTCGGAAAAGATCAGCTGTCCCTTCTTATAGGTCGTGCAGGATTTATGCAGATTCAATTCGCTCAGATGATCACCTTGAATTACAGAGAATACAGAGTGCATCCGAGCATTGCAGGTAACGCAACTGTGTTCGTAATAAGCAGATGCATTTTTCATAAGCCGGGTATTTAAGGCGTGTTCCGCAAGGGCTACACATAGCAAAGTTAATCATTCCAAGCAAAACTACAATCGTCCTTACGTCGTCATTACAGACTAAAAAGCAAGCCGATCGACGATTTGTGCTCGCAATCAACCTATAGCATGCAGGTCAGAAATTCTTCAATCGCGCTCATAGACCGCATCTGGTCCACAATCAGCATAAAGTTCTTACCGACATTCTTCAGGCGGGCTTTATTGGTTCCTTTCTGGATGAAATCCATTATCCTGTTAAACGCCTCACTTTCAAAGTAGGCCGATTCCGGATCACTGATAAAATACAGTCGCATCTGCTCATTTTTCAGGATCAGTTTTTCAAATCCGAGCGCTTTTGCCTTCCTGCGGCAGCGGATCGCCGTCAGCAGCTCTTCGACGGGTGCCGGCAATGGCCCGAAACGATCCACGAGATTCAATGCATATCCGTTCAGCTCTTCGTCGTCCCGTACGTTATCCAGCTGCGCATAAATACTCAGACGTTCGGTGATATTTTCCACATAATTGTCCGGAATAAGGATTTCCAGATCGGTATCTATAGTACAGTCGCTGACAAAATCCTGCTTACGCTCCATTTCCGCAGCAAATACTTCTTTGAAATCCGTGCTTTTCAGTTCACGGATCGCCTCATCCAGTATCTTATGGTACATCTCGAAACCGATATCGGCGATAAATCCGCTCTGTTCTCCGCCCAGCATATTCCCGGCCCCGCGGATATCGAGATCGCGCATGGCAATCTGGAATCCGCTCCCCAGTTCAGAAAACTGCTCCAGCGTCTGAAGGCGTTTACGGCTGTCTCCGGGTAAGGTCGCCAACGGCGGCGCCAGCAGGTAACAGAAAGCTTTACGGTTGCTGCGTCCCACACGCCCCCGCAACTGATGGAGATCACTGAGCCCGAACTGATGTGCATTGTTGATGATAATCGTATTGGCATTGGAAATGTCTACGCCGCTCTCTACGATATTCGTACAGCAAAGCACATCGAATTTATGGCCGATAAAATCCATCAGTGCCTGCTCCAGCTTATCGCCCTCCATTTGTCCGTGTGCGACTACAATTTCCAGATCTGGGCAAAGGTCTTTCAGCCGCTTGGCCATTTCGGGAAGACTCTGAACACGGTTGTGTACGAAATACACCTGGCCACCACGTTCTGTTTCGTAATAGATCGCGTCGCGAATTGCATAGTCGTCAAATACCATGATCTCGGTCTGCACCGGCTGACGATTGGGCGGTGGTGTGTTGATGATGCTCAGGTCGCGTGCATTCATCAGCGAAAACTGCAGCGTACGCGGAATGGGCGTGGCCGTAAGCGTGAGTGTGTCCACATTCGCACGGCGTTCGCGGATCTTTTCCTTTGCGGCTACGCCGAATTTCTGCTCTTCATCAATGATGAGCAGACCCAGGTCTTTGAAATGAACGTCTTTCCCCAGGATCGCATGTGTACCGATCAGGATATCCACCTTGCCTTCCTCCACCTTACGCATGGTTTCCCTTTTTTCCTTTGCGGATTTGAACCGGTTGATAAAATCGACATTGCAGGGAAAGTCTTTCAGGCGCTCTTTAAAGGTCTGGTAGTGCTGAAATGCAAGAATGGTAGTGGGAACCAGTACGGCCACCTGTTTACTGTCGGCCACACTTTTGAATGCGGCCCGCACCGCTACTTCCGTCTTACCGAATCCTACATCCCCGCATACCAGCCGGTCCATCGGAGAAGGCGCTTCCATGTCGCGCTTCACATCTGCCGTCGCTTTTCCCTGGTCCGGTGTGTCCTCGTACATAAACGAAGCCTCGAGTTCCGTCTGCAGGTAACTGTCCGGGGTATGAGCGAAACCCTGCGAAGCCTTGCGGCGCGCGTAAAGCCGTATCAGGTCGGCGGCGATATCTTTTACCTGCCGTTTGGTTTTGTTTTTCAGCTTTTCCCAGGCATCACTGCCCAGCTTATGCACTTTAGGCGTGGTGCCTTCTTTACCGGTGTACTTGCTGATTTTATGCAGCGAGTTGATATTTACATACAGCACATCATTGTCTTTATAAATGATGCGCACGGCTTCCTGCATATTGCCGTTCACTTCTATCTTCTGCAAACCGCTATAGCGCCCCACTCCATGATCGATATGGGTTACATAGTCGCCGGGCTGCAATTCGCGGAGCGCTTTCAGCGTGATGGCTTTCCCTTTCGAGTAGGCCTGCTTCACTTTGTATTTGTGGTAGCGCTGGAATATCTGGTGATCCGTGTAGCAAAGCACTTTTTTCTCGTGGTCGATAAACCCCTTGCTGATGGCCCCGGGTATCGGCACAAACTGAATACCGGCGTCCAGGTCTTCAAAAATACTGTGCAGTCGCTCCAGCTGTTTGGGATTATCCGCGAAAATATAAGGCACATAAGCTGCCGTGGAACGCTTTTTCAGGTCACTGATGAGCATTTCAAATTGCCGGTTGAACGCCGGCTGCTCTTCTGTTGCAAATCCGAGAAACACAGGCTCCGCTCCTTCCGCACACAATATTTTCAGGCTATGGTTCCGCCATTCTATCAGGTGACGGTCAGACAGCTTTGTGATCCATTCATCCACATCTTCAAATTCCTCAATACGCAAAGGCCTGATCCATTCTTCCTCTTCGTCCACTGCCACCTGCACTTTGCTCAGCTTTTCAGGAAGACCTTCCGCCATCTTGCGCATTCTGCCGGCCGTAAACTGCAGGTCTTTGAACCAGAAAGCCGTATTTTCCGGGAGAAAATCCAGGAGCGATACTTTTTCGTTTGCCTCGAATTTGGTCTCTACATTGGGCAGAATGCTTACCTGCAGCAATTTCCGTTCGGACAATTGTGTTTCAGGATTAAAGATCCTGATACTGTCCACCTCATTGCCGAACAACTCTATCCGGTAAGGATGCTCGTTCCCGAAAGAATAAATATCGAGGATACCGCCCCTCATTGCGAAGCGACCAGGCTCATATGCGAAGTCTTCCCGGCGGAAACCCAGCGCCACCAATTGTTCCATCAGCTGATCCACCTTCAGGTTTTCTCCCACCTTGATGTGGATCATATTTCCCGACAGCGCCTTGGGGTTCACAACTTTTTCCAGCAATGCTTCCGGATAGGTGACAAATACACCTCCTTTGCGGGCATTAGAGAAACGGGTGAGTGCCTCTGTGCGCAGCATTACGTGACTGCTGTTGAGTTCGTGGTAGTCGCCTGTTTTCTTGAATGAATCCGGGAAATAACAGATATCGAGCGACTTGGTCAGTTGCTCCATATCATTATGGAAATAGGCGGCTTCTTCACGATCGTTGAGTACAAACACATGGTTTGCTCCGCCCCCGACAGCTTCGCCGGCAGCGGAACTCAGTTTCCATACTGCGGCGCCGATAAAGTTGACGGAAGAGCCATAAAGATGATCTAATTGTACGCGGATTTTGGGACTGGGCAATGAGATTGCGGCCGCTAACTGTTTTAAGCGGATATCATTTTCGTAGAGGCCCAGCAAAGCTTGCAGGTTCATCGCTGCAAAGATAAATGATCGTGCGCTGCGGCATAATACTATTTATCTGACCTGGTATTATAAAAACTTAAAATTGCTTATTTCAGCTCCTGCATTTCCACCAGGCGATGATACTGACCGCCTTTGGCAAGCAGTTCTGCATGTGTACCGCGCTCAATAATACGTCCCTGGTCCAGTACGATAATCTCGTCGGCATTGCGTACTGTGGAAAGGCGATGGGCAATCACCAGGCAGGTGCGGTTTTTCATCAGGGAGTTCAGCGCTTCCTGTACCATGCGTTCGCTTTCGGTATCCAGGGAAGAAGTGGCTTCGTCCAGTATCAGGATCGGCGGATTCTTCAACACTGCGCGTGCAATTGTGATCCGCTGGCGCTCGCCACCGCTGAGGCGGTTGCCGCGGTCGCCGACTTCCGTTTCATACTGCTGCGCTTTGCTTCGTATAAACTGGTCGGCACTGGCCACGCGTGCGGCTTCTTCCACACGTTGCATATCGGCTCCGCCTGTACCTAATGTGATATTGTTGTAGATCGTGTCGTTGAACAGGATCGGATCCTGGCTCACCACACCGATCAGCCGGCGCAGCTGGTCTATTTTATACTCTTTTACATTTACGCCGTCTATCATAATAGCCCCTGACGTCACGTCATGAAAACGGGGCACCAGATCGGCAAGCGTGGATTTACCCGCCCCGGAAGCACCCACCAGCGCGATGGTCTTCCCTTTCGGAATGATCAGGTTGATATCTTTCAGTATCTGACGGTCGCCGTAAGCGAAAGACACATGCTGCAACTCTATCTCATGAGCGAAAGTACTGATCGGACGCGCGTCCGGCAGTTCTTTGACAGTAGTTTCGGTTTGCAGTATTCCTTCTATACGTTCTAATGCGGCGCTGCCTTTTTTGAGATTGGAATACGCAGAGGATAAATTCTTGAACGGGTTGATGATCTGCGTAAACAGACCCAGGTACATGATAAACATCGGTCCTGTAAGCGCGCCTTCATGATTCAGCACCAGGCGGCCTCCCACCCAAAGGATCACGCTGATCACAATAATACCCATTACCTCGCTCAACGGCGAAGCCAGTTCACGGCGTGCCGAAATACGGTTACGCACCCGGAACAGATCATTGTTCATTTTAGTAAAGCGCAGTTGCTGGTGACGTTCGGCATTGAATGCCTTAACCACGCGCATTCCGGAAAGTGTCTCATCGATCACCGCCAGTATCTCGCTCAGGTATTGCTGCGATTCGTTGGATGATTTGCGCAGACTCCTGCTGACAAGCCCTATGATCAATCCCGCAACCGGCAGAAAAATAAAGATAAATAATGACAGGCTCGGAGAGAGTGCGATCATCGTCCCGAGAAACAGCAGGATGGTGAGCGGCTCACGGATGAGCACTTCCAGCACGCTGATCACGGACACCTCCACTTCATTGATATCATTGGTCATCTTCGACATCAGGTCGCCCTTGCGTTCGTCGGTAAAATAGCTGATCGGGAGGGACAGTATTTTAACGAACAGCTCATTGCGCAGCCGACGCAGAATCGCATTCCGTAACGGGGCTAAAATATATACTGAAAGATAGACGAACAGATTTTTGAGCAATACAAACGTAACGATCGCACAACAGATGAATGCCAGTGCACTGATGGCCCCTTTTTGTTCGATGAGGTCGTACACGAAATTGTTGATACGCTCCATTACATCGGGATCGGCAGCAGGGGCAGGACGTTCGCGTCCGAGGAACAGCACCTGCAGCACAGGCCCCAGCGATCCCATGGAAAACAACGAAAACACGACTGCAAGCAGACTGCAAATAAAGTATAATGCAATACTTCCTTTGTAATCGGCGAGGTAATGAAAGAGTCGTTTTACGTTGCGCATTTTATTCTATCGTATAGCTGACACTGCCGTCTTTTTCATCTTTGAGCTGCACACCCGCAGCAAGCAGCTGATTGCGGATCTGATCACTTACTGCAAAATCTTTGCGTTGCTTCGCATCTTTTCGGATATCTATGAGGATGCTCAGCACCTTATCCATTCGATCACCGCTTTGCTCTGCCTGAAGCGGCTGCAGTCCGAGAATGTCTTCCAGGTAATCGCGGAACGTTGTCTGCAGCAATGCGAAGGTATCTGCTGACAAGGCATTGGCTTTCAGCTGACCGCCTTTGATCCCGTTGATAGTAGCCGTCATCTCAAACAATGAAGCCAGCACTTTAGCCGTATTCAGATCGTCATTCATAAATGTGCCGCACTCTTCGCAGAACCTGCGGATCTGCCCATCCAGTTGGGTATCGCCCGCTTCGGCATTCCCCGGATGTTCCAGCTTTTTCAGCACTTCGTAAGATTCCCAGAGACGGCGTAATGCTTTTTCCGAAGCCTGCAGTGCTTCATTACTGAAGTCCAGCGTACTGCGGTAATGTGTCTGAAGGATATAAAAGCGTACCACCATCGGGTGATAGGCCTGCTCCAGCAAAGGATGGTTGCCACTGAACAATTCCGTCATTTTAATAACGTTGTTGTACGACTTACCCATCTTCTTGCCATTAATGGTGATCATATTGTTGTGCATCCAGTAGCGCGCAGGGGCATGACCATGAGCAATCGTGGACTGTGCTATCTCGCTCTCATGGTGCGGGAATTGCAGATCCATACCGCCGCCATGAATATCGAATTCCGAACCCAGGTATTTACTGCTCATAGCGGAGCACTCGATGTGCCATCCGGGAAAACCTTCTCCCCATGGACTTTTCCAGCGCATCAGATGCTCGGGGGGCGCATTTTTCCAAAGCGCGAAATCAACTCTATTGTTCTTTTCGTCCTGGCCATCCAGCTCCCGTGTCGTCTCCAGCAACTCATCGATCTTACGACCCGACAACTGACCATACGGATAGCCCTCCGCATATTTCTTTACATCGAAATACACCGATCCGTTCCGTTCATAAGCATATCCTTTCGCGATGATATCCTCGATCATACTGATCTGCTCGATCACATGGCCGGTGGCCGTGGGTTCGATACTGGGCGAAAGGTTGTTGAATAAACGCATGCCCCAGTGGAACAATTCGGTGTATTTGTGCACCAGTTCCATCGGCTCAAGCTTTTCCAGCACTGCTTTCCCGGAGATTTTGTCTTCCGCATCGCGACCTTCTTCCTCGAAGTGACCAGCATCGGTAATATTACGCACATAGCGAACCTTGTACCCGAGATGACGGAGATAGCGGTTCACCACGTCGAACGTAACGTATGGGCGTGCATGTCCGAGATGAGATTCGCCCGATACTGTTGGTCCGCAGACATATAATCCTACGTGACCGGGGGTGATCGGTGAGAACTCTTCTTTCTTCCTTGTAAGTGAATTGTAAATGTGCAAAGTGGACATGCGGGCAAAGATAAAATAATATTGTCACTGCAGCTTATCCGTGATAAACACGGGAAGCGACAATGCGACCGTTTTGTATTTCCAGCACCTCGGCCACCTTCATATCGGGCTCGCCGGGTACACTTCTGATATATTCCATAAAAATCCGATCCGTATCAGACGTAAAGGCTACCGGCTCGTAATGCAATTCCGGCAGGCGTTCGAACGCATCGGCCCACCAGCGGCGCAACGCGTCTTTGCCGGAGATAAGTCCCAGTGTTTCCGGCTGCCTTATTTTAAGCTTCGGACTGAAATGTTCCGCGGCATCGTCGTATAAAGCCAGCAGCCCTTCCAGATCCTGCCGGTTGAATGCTGCAAACCATTCGCGTGCAATACGTTCGTTTTGCGTTGTTTCCATTAATCGAGTATTTCGTACTGATCGGCGAGGTAAATAAATTGCGCCATCGCAGCTGCCCCCATCTTCAGTTCGCGGTGGTTCACGGTCTCAAAAACATCGTTATCGGTGTGGTGCACGTCAAAATAGCGTTGAGAATCCGGTATGAGTTCTCCGATAATGCTCCCGTTATTTTTAAGGAAACCGACATCCACTCCACCGCCTTCTTTTTCAAAATCGTAGATACCGTAGCGCTGCAGCAAAGGCGCAAAAGCCATGAAAGCCTGCTTTTGCTTTGCATTCCAGCTCAGTTCAAAACCACGCGGCGCAAAACCGCCGGCGTCGCTCTCCAGTGCCACAATATGATGTTCTTTGCGCACCCGGGCAGAATCGGCATAAGCCCTGCCGCCCTTGGCACCGTTCTCCTCATTCATGAACAACACCGCACGTATACTGTGTTTTGGCTTAATAGCCAGCGACTTGAACGTACGCAGCACTTCTATCGCCTGTACACAACCGGCGCCATCGTCGTGTGCGCCTTCGCCCACATCCCACGAATCCAGGTGACCGCCCACCACCATATAATCCTGCGGATGCACCGATCCGGTTATTTCGCCGATCACATTGTAAGACATGGCTGTTCCTTTCAAACCGCAATTGCTGCGCAGCATAGCAGCTGTGGTTCCTTTGCGGCATGCAGCTTCCAGCCTGTCGGCCGTTTTATTGCCGATGGCCACAAGCGGAAATACATTTTCTTTATCCGGATACATGGTACCTCCGGTATGCGGGAAATCGTCTGCTCCCGAGGATACGGAACGGATGATCACCCCCGCAATCTTCGTTTTGCCGATGACCTCCGGAGTTTGCCAGCGGTATTTAACGGCGTCGCCGTATGCATTGAACGTCTGGGGAAAGTCGTGCCGGAAATGATAATTGAAGAAAATAAATTTGCCTTCCAGTTCGGTCGGATTCAGCTTTTTGTACGCATCGAAGCTTTCTACCATTACTATTTCCGCCTTTTTTATTTTATCGTTTGTACCCTCACTGTTTCCGAGAGAAAGAACGGGAACATCCACATAAGGTTGATCCGGTGAAAAACGCAATGCAAGATGCTCTTCGCCGCGCACCCATTTAGGTACCTGCACGGGTTGCAGCCATACACGATCGCAGCCCGCCGCACGCAAAGCAGCTTCTCCCCAGGCCACCGCCTTCTCGGCTTCAGGGGATGCACTTATCCTGTGCCCGATCTGCTTGCACAGCGTGCGCAGGTCTTCATAACATTTACCCTGAGACAAAATATGAGCCGAGATCCGGCTCAGTACAGCAGAGTCGCCGGGAGCCGCGAAAACAACCGTGCTGAGCCAGATGGCACAGCAGGTCAGGACCATTCTTTTCATTCGCTAAAAGTAATAAAGAATCGAGAGAAAGTATATGTCAATAAACTCAGACAGGCACAGGCAATAACCAATACGTCTTGAAAAACCACAGCGGATGGCACGAACGCCTGCAGGAAAACTGCGGGTACTAATATTGCACTGCCTCGGGCAGGAACTGACGCGCATTACCGCCATTGCGGATCACATCGCGCACCAGCGTCGAAGAAATGGTTGCGTGCTGCGCAGAGGAGGTCAGGAAAATGGTCTCCAGCTCCGGAGCAAGACTGCGGTTCATATCGGCAATCGCACGCTCATACTCAAAATCGCTCACGTAGCGGATGCCACGCAGGATATACCGCGCATCGATCTCCTTACAAAAATCGACCGTAAGCCCTTTATACACCTGCACCGATACTTTAGGCTCTTTGATAAACACCTGCCGGATCCATTCCGCGCGCTGCTCCACAGAAAACATAGCCTGCTTGGAAGAATTGGAGCCAATACCGATCACCAGGCGATCGAACAGGTGCATGGCTCGCTCAATAATATCCACATGGCCAAGCGTGAGCGGATCAAAGGAACCCGGGAAAAGGCAGATGCGCTGGTTCATAGCAGCTATTCACTTAATGGTTTGAAAAAGGAAAATACGGTTGTACCATAGTTTTTCATCCGGAAAAAATTGGGATGCGTCTGGTAATCGTTCCGTGGTGTGTGCTCGAGCACAAAGATGCCACCGGGGCGAAGCAGACCGAACCGGAATACGTACAGCGGAAGGTCGTCTATCTGCTGCAATGCATAAGGTGGTCCCGCAAAAATAAAATCATATTGTGCACCGCAGCTCTCCATGAATCTGAACACATCGGATTTCACGGGGTGGATCTGATCAAGGCCCAGTTGTTTTACCGTGTTCCTGATGAACGCGAACATATTGGTATCTTTCTCGATAATCGTAAGATCCGATGCACCGCGTGATGCCAGTTCGTAGCTGATAGCACCGGTTCCGCCAAACAGATCCAGGGTCTTCAGAGATTCGAAATCGAGCATATGCTGAAGCATATTGAACAGGCCCTCTTTAGCAATATCTGTTGTAGGGCGTGTATAGGGCATTTTCGAGGGCGGACTGATACGGCGGCCACCCAGCTCACCTCCGATTATTCGCATGAATAGAGCTGTTGAAACAGGTGAACGGTGGAAGACCATTCGGGGGAAATAATATCTGATATACTCGCTTTGCGCATCGCCGTCGCCGGGAAGTACTGCTGTAGCTTTTTCAGCACCGGATGCTGATCAATGCTGGTGGCAGAAATAGCCACGGGATAATCTTCCAGTTCAATTCCATAAAAACGGCAGGCCGAGCCCAGCCGGTGTGCAATATCTTCCGGTGTCTGGTATTCAAAAGTCTGATGCCAGTGTAACGTATGTTTGTGGTGCAGCGTTGCAAACGCGCAGGTATCTGCAACCGTGCATTGCAACAGGTCTTCGGTGGACTGTCCGTTCCGCAGATGCGCCAGATTAAGCGGTAATACTCTGGGATCCTGCGTGTATTTACCGAAAACGGACAGAATGGCCTCCGGAAAACTGAAACAATTGAACCAGGATCCTTTTGCAATACTGCATACATTGATCTGCTCGTCGGCGCCTACATGGAAAGATGCCTGCAGCCAATGCTTTGCAGTATCGTCATCCCGGAATAAAGCACCGGGTATTACCATATTGTTCTGTGCGGCAACAAAAATTGTTTTGATCAGCGAAGGATCGGCCAGCAACAGGTCGTTCTTCAGTTCATGCTCAATAAATGCGGGATTCCAGGCTGCGCCGGACAGCTGACTGCTGTTGATCGCAAGCACTTCCCCTGAAGGATGATATCCGGCAGTAATAAAACTGTTGGGTGAAACCACAATCACTACCCTGAAAACCTGACTCAGCAGGTCTTCCCCTTTGTGGGCAACATATTGACGGCGTAAAATCTGATTACTGATATCCATATCCGTTTCTTCTAAAGTATTAACGCAGGGGCGCTTGCCTTACCGGGTGATCCGGTTTCACTTCCTGTACCGCAGCACAAAGATACGAACAGATAGCAGAAGCAACAATCTTCCCGCACATCATATTCCTGCCATTTACGGAAGCCGACTCAACTTATTGTCTTTTCTTTGCAGGATACTTACAGCATATTCATGAATACAATAATACCCGATCAACTGAAAGAAGGTGGTGTGATCCTGATTGATAAACCTTACCGCTGGACTTCGTTCGATGTGGTGCACAAGCTGCGCAAACCGGTTGGTGCAAAAAAAATAGGGCACGCCGGCACGCTGGATCCCCTCGCAACAGGATTGCTTATTTGCTGCAGCGGCGCCTACACAAAAAAGATCAACGAATACCAATCCTTACCGAAAGAATACACGGGAATCATCCACCTGGGCGCGGTAACTCCCACCTACGACCTGGAAAGTGAACCGGAACAGCAGCAGCCTTTCGCACATATTACCGGAGAACAACTGACCGAAGCCACGAAAAAATTCACGGGGCCGATCCTGCAGACTCCTCCGGCCCATTCGGCCATTAAAAAAGATGGTAAGCGCGCTTATGAGCTTGCGCGGGCGGGAAAAGAAGTAGACCTGAAGGCAAGACCTGTCACGATCAGCACGTTCGAGCTCACGAAAATTGAACTGCCGGAAGTGCATTTCCGCGTTACCTGCAGCACGGGAACCTACATCCGTTCGCTCGCGCACGATTTCGGACAGGAGCTGGGATGCGGGGCCTACCTGCAGGAACTGCGCCGTACCAAAATCGGGGATTATAAAGTGGAAGACGCATGGAGTATTACCGAATTCCTTGAATTACTCAGTAAAGCAAAAGAAGCTGAAGCGAAAAACGCAGACTAGTTTCAAAATATCTATATAAAACGTAATTTCGCAGCCACAAAAAGTCATTATCTCTTTATGAATTTTCAACTTACCGAAGAGCAATTAGCCGTGCAGGCAGCTGCCCGCGAATTTGCCAAAACAGAATTGCTGCCCGGCGTTATCGAGCGCGATGAGCATCAGAAATTCCCGGCCGAACAAATCAAGAAACTGGGTGAATTAGGCTTCTTAGGTATGATGGTTGATCCTAAATACGGCGGATCAGGCATGGATACTATTTCTTACGTACTTGCTATGGAAGAGATCTCCAAGATCGACGCTTCGGCTTCCGTATGTATGAGCGTAAACAATTCGCTTGTATGCTGGGGCCTGGAGACTTATGGCTCTGAAGAACAAAAACAAAAATACCTTACGGAACTCGCTTCCGGAAAAGCGATCGGCGCATTCTTGCTGAGCGAACCGGAAGCCGGATCTGACGCTACTTCTCAGCGCACTACAGCTGAAGATAAAGGAGATCATTACCTCGTGAACGGTACCAAAAACTGGATCACCAACGGTAACTCCGCGTCTTATTACCTCGTAATTGCACAAACAGATATTGAAAAAGGTCACCGCGGTATCAATGCGCTGATCATCCCTAAAGACACTCCCGGTGTAACCGTGGGTGCCAAGGAAAACAAAATGGGTATCCGCGGAAGCGATACGCATTCTATCATGTTCCAGGACGTAAAAGTTCCTAAAGAGAACCGCATCGGTGAAGACGGTTTCGGGTTCAAATTTGCAATGAAAACACTGGCCGGCGGCCGTATCGGTATCGCATCCCAGGCCTTGGGTATCGCCAGCGGTGCATATGAGCTTGCGCTGAAATATTCCAAAGAGCGTAAGGCTTTTGGTAAAGAGATCATGAACCACCAGGCTATTGCATTCAAGCTTGCGGATATGGCTACGGCTATCGAAGGCGCACGCCTGATGTGCCTGAAAGCTGCATGGCAGAAAGATATGCATGAAGATTTTGAGCAGGCAGCGGCAATGGCCAAACTGTACGCTTCAGAAATCGCACAATGGGTAACCAACGAGGCCGTGCAGATCCACGGTGGTTACGGATACGTGAAAGAATTCCACGTAGAGCGCCTGATGCGCGATGCGAAGATCACGCAGATCTATGAAGGCACTTCCGAAGTACAAAAAATCGTTATCAGCCGGAATGTGCTGAGAGCATAATCTGGTTTCTTTTTTTAAAAAGCCCGCTGCCATTCAGGCAGCGGGCTTTTTACTGTATGCAGGTGTTTGTTCCGGGTATGTCGGTGCATACCGTTACCTTTGCATCCTTATGGCAAAATTTTTTCTGCGAAAAAAGATCGGAGACCGCGTAATGAATGGTCATCCCTGGATTTTCGCCACCGAGCTTGGTGACAGCGAGGGCAGCTACGAACCCGGTGATATCGTGGAAGTATATTCTTCCAATGGCTCCTTTGTGGGAAAGGGTTACATCAATCCCGCATCCCAGATCCGCATCCGACTGCTTACCCGCGACAAACAGGAAGCAATCGACGAGCAGTTTTTTCATCGCCGTATAGCCGAAGCATGGGCTTACCGTCAGCAGATAGGCTACGTTGAAAATTGCCGACTGATATTTGGCGAAGCCGACAGCCTGCCTGCATTGGTCATTGACAAGTTCAACGATTATGTGGTCATCCAGACGCTGGCTCTGGGCATCGAACGCTGGAAAGGTGCTATTGTCAATGCCCTGAACAGTATCCTGAAACCCAAAGGCATTTATGAACGTAATGATGTACCGGTACGGGAACTGGAAGGCATGCAACAGATCAAGGGCTTTCTGAGCGAGCCTTTCGACACGGAGATCATCCTGAATGAAAACGGACTGAAATTCCATGTGGATATCGAAAACGGCCAGAAGACCGGCTATTTCCTGGACCAGCAGGACAACCGCCGCGCGATACAGCATATCTGCAAGGGAGCCGATGTGCTGGAAGCATTCTGTTATACGGGAACCTTCTCCTTACATGCCGCGCACTACGGTGCAAAAAGCGTGCTGGGACTTGATATCTCCGACTTTGCGATCGATACGGCACGCCGGAATGCTGTCCTGAACGGATATGAAGACATCTGCAAATTTGAATCGGTAAATGCTTTTGACGTCCTGAAAAGCTGGGGGAAAGAAGGCCGCAAATATGATGTGGTAATGCTGGACCCTCCTGCGTTTACGAAAAGCCGTGCAAATATCGATAAAGCGGTGACCGGCTATAAAGAAATCAACCTGAGGGGTATGAAGCTGACTAAGCCGGGAGGATTTCTCGTAACGGCTTCCTGCACCAACCTGGTTTCACCCGATATGTTCCTGAAAACCATTGATGCTGCGGCAAAAGATGCAAAGCGGAAAATTCGTCAGGTTACCTGGCAGACACAGGCATCAGACCATCCTATTTTATGGCATGTGCCGAATACACAGTACCTGAAATTCCTGATCGTCCAGGTATTATAAATACCGAAACGGCAGAAAAGAAAAAGGAGATTGGTCAACCAATCTCCTTTTATTATGAATACGAAAAAAACTTTCTTACAGTTGATTGTAGATCATAACGTCGCTACCACGGCTGATTCCGTAGTATTGGAATGTTTTATGACGGTATCCTTTCTTGAAGTATGCGTCGGTATCACCCTCTTCCGGGATAGTAACCCAGTCTTTGCGCTTAGAATTGAACCAACGGTAAACTGATACCTGGTTTGCACCACGACGTGTAGAAGCATAGTACTGCAGGTGTTTATCAGAGTAACCCATTTTCAGCATCTGATCATCGGTAAACTCGTCTTCACCGATAGAAGCGAAATCCTTTGTATTGGGATTGTACCAGCTATTTACAGCAATACGGTCAGCCGCTGGATTGCGGTACGCAAAAAACATCAGCGTTTTATCTTTATAATGCCAGTTCAGCAATTGGCCGTCCTGGTATTCGCCTTCGGCAACAGTTATATAGTTGGCATCAGTAGGATTGTACCAGCGGTAAACTTTTACAATTTCTTTAGACGCGTCTTGTGCTTTCACTTCTTGCGCAAATACCGAAGCCAAAACAGTAGAAAGGAGAATGAAAGTTTTTTTCATAATTGTTGTACGTTTTTCTAAAATCGGACTCAAAGTACATAAAAAATTTTTTGTCCCGCAATAGTTTGGCAATATTTTTTTTCCCTGCACCACAAGGGGTTGCATTTTTTGCAGGTAATAGGGCAATTTTTATTAGCTTTGGCATCTTTTTGCGCCTTCTTGGCAGACATTAACGTTTAGCACAATTTTTGACGCAAGGCAATATCTGGTGAAAGCCCTCAACACGATCGGAATAGCCACGTTTGCCCACAATAAATTATAACAGAATGATCGGATTTATCTCAAAACTATTTGGCGGAAGCAAGTCAGATAAAGATGTAAAAAAAGTACAACCCGTTGTAGAGGCCACCAATAAGGCTTTTGAAGAATTTAAAGGCCTGAGCAACGACCAGCTCAGAAATAAAACGAAGGAATTCCGGGCGGCCATACAGGAGCACCTGACTGATATAGATCGCCAGATAACCGAAAAAAAGCAGGAAGCGGAAGCTATTTCTCTCGAAGAAGTGCATGCCCGTGAAGCTGCCTATAACGAGATAGACAAACTGATCAAAAAACGCGATGAGCAGATCGAAGAGATACTGGAGCAGATCATGCCACAGGCTTTCGCTGTTATCAAAGAAACAGCCCGTCGCTTCAAAGAAAACCCGGAAGTAGCTGCTACGGCTACCGAACAGGATATACGTCTGGCCGAATCCCGTGACTATGTGCGCGTTGAAAACGGACAATCTTATTTCAAAAATAACTGGACTGCCGCCGGTGTTCCTGTCACCTGGAACATGGTACACTACGATGTACAGCTGATCGGTGGCGCGGTACTGCACCAGGGGAAGATAGCGGAGATGGCTACCGGTGAGGGTAAAACACTCGTATCCACACTACCCTCTTACCTCAATGCGCTGGCCGGCGAAGGTGTACATGTGGTTACCGTGAATGATTACCTGGCCCGTCGTGACCAGGAATGGAACGGCCCCGTATTCGAATGGCTGGGACTTACCGTCGATTGTATCGATAAACACCAGCCGAACTCCCCCGAGCGCCGCAATGCCTATCTCGCAGACATCACTTACGGAACCAATAACGAATTTGGCTTCGACTACCTGCGCGACAACATGGTGCATCATCCTGAAGAGAAAGTACAGCGCAAACACCATTTTGCAATGGTGGATGAGGTGGATAGCGTATTGATCGACGATGCGCGTACGCCATTGATCATATCCGGTCCGGTACCGCGCGGAGACGAACAGCAATTCCACCTGCTGAAACCACGTATCGAATACCTCGTGGAAATGCAGAAGCGTATTGTAAACCAGGCTATCACCGAGGCAAAAAAACTTATTGCAGAAGGCAAAACAGATAAAGAGACCGGCGGACTGCAGCTGATGCGTGCGTATCGTGGTCTGCCTAAGAGCAGCGCCCTGATCAAGTTTCTGAGTGAAGAAGGCAACAAACAGATCCTTCAGAAAGCGGAAAACCACTATATCTCCGAGCACAACAAAAACATGCCGAAGGTGGATGAAGAACTCTACTTTGCCATCGACGAAAAAAACAACAGTGTGGAGCTGACCAATAAAGGTCTGGCTACCATCACGCAAGGCGGGGAAGATCCCAACTTCTTCCTGCTGCCGGAAATATCAACCGAAATCGCTGCCATCGAAAACAGCGGTGCAAGTCCCGAGGAAAAACTGCAACGCAAAGATGCGTTGCTCCAGGATTACGCAATTAAAGCGGATCGCATCCACTCCCTGCAGCAACTGCTGAAAGCATATACCCTGTTCGATAAAGATGTGGAGTATGTGGTAATGGATGGCAAGGTGAAGATCGTGGATGAACAGACTGGACGTATCCTCGACGGACGCCGCTACAGCGACGGATTGCATCAGGCGATTGAGGCAAAAGAAAACGTAACCGTGGAAGCAGCGACACAAACATTCGCTACCATCACGCTGCAAAACTTCTTCCGTATGTACCACAAACTGTGTGGTATGACCGGTACCGCAGAAACGGAAGCTGGTGAATTCTGGAGCATCTATAAGCTGGATGTTGTTGCGATCCCTACCAATATCCCGATTGCACGTAAAGACCAGCAGGACCTGGTATACAAAACCAAACGCGAGAAATACAAGGCAGTTATCGATGAGGTGGAAAAACTTACCGCCGAAGGACGCCCCGTACTTGTGGGTACTACTTCAGTAGAGGTTTCCGAGTTACTGAGCCGTATGCTGCAGCAGAAGAAAATCAAACATAATGTACTGAATGCGAAGCAGCATGCGTCGGAAGCGCGCGTGGTCGCAGAAGCAGGTCTGCCCGGAGCGGTAACGATCGCCACCAACATGGCCGGTCGCGGTACCGATATCAAACTCGGTCCCGGCGTGAAGGATGCAGGCGGTCTCTCGATTATCGGCACAGAACGTCACGAAAGCCGCCGTGTGGACCGCCAGCTGCGTGGTCGTGCGGGTCGCCAGGGAGATCCGGGAACTTCACAGTTCTTCGTATCGCTGGAAGACGATCTGATGCGCCTGTTCGGCTCTGAGCGTATTGCCGCAATGATGGACAAAATGGGCCATAAAGACGGCGAGGTGTTGCAACACAGCATGATCTCCAAGTCTATCGAGCGTGCGCAGAAAAAAGTGGAAGAAAATAACTTCGGTATCCGCAAGCGTTTGCTGGAATATGATGATGTGATGAATGCGCAGCGGAATATGATCTACAAATTCCGTAACCATGCGCTGTACGGGGATCGCCTGGCGATCGACCTGGACAATGCCATGTATAACGTATGCCACGATATCACAAGTCAGGCATTGCAGCACAAAGACGCTGACATGTTTAAGCTTGAGTTTGCAAAACACCTGGCATTCGAACCAGAAATTGACGCACAGTTGCTGGCAAAAGGAAATGCTGAAGCAATCGGAGACGAAGTGTATATGCAGGCTAAAGATTTCTACAGCCGTAAAATGCAGAGCATCCGCGAACATATGACGCCGCAATTGCGCATGGTGATGGAGCAGAGCAACGGCCAGGTGGAGAACATCGTGGTGCCGTTTACGGACGGTATGCGTGGCATCCAGATCTACGCCAACATGAAAGAAACGATCGAGAAAGAATCACGCCCGGTGATCCAGGAGCTTGAGAAGAATATCACGCTGGCAATGATCGACGATTCCTGGAAAGATCATCTGCGCCGCATGGACGAACTGCGCAGCTCCGTTCAGATGGCTTCTTACGAGCAGAAAGATCCGCTGCTGATCTACAAGTTTGAAGCTGCGAATCTGTTCAAACAGATGAACCTGGAAACCAACCGCACGATCATATCGTTCCTGTTCCGCGCAGGCATTCCGGTTCAGGAAGCCCCACAGGAAGCACAGCAGATACCTACCCAGGTGACAGACATGAGCGATTATTATGAGAATCGCAATGAGATTGACGAAGCGGGCCAGGATTACGCCGCAAACGAAAATGACTATTACAACGAGTCGCAGCAGTCGGCTCCGCGCCAGCAGCCGGTTACAGCTGCGCCGAAAATCGGTCGCAATGACGAATGCCCCTGCGGTAGCGGCAAAAAATATAAAAACTGCCATGGCAGAGGATTGTAAAATCCTTCGGAAGCAATAAAAAACGGCTGACCTAACAGGTCGGCCGTTTTCGTTACAGCCTGTTTCAAAAGGTGCAATGCTGCCTGTGGCTACTCCAAAAAGAAACCCCCTGTATTTTGCCGCGCCACCTTTCGGCAACATCAGTGGTTGTCCTCACACCACAGGCAAATACAGGAGGCTATCCTAACAGTAAAACAAGAATTCATGATGTCTCTTCCGAAACCCAATAAGCAAAAGTAACAGGGAAAACCTGCTGCACCCTGTTTCTGACCATAAACACTACATAAGTAGTGTAGTAGCGGAAGCAATGATTAACACGCTGATAGCACCTTATTAACCGCAACAAATTTCCATTTGCCTTCCAACAGACTTATATTCGTCCCAAAAAAACCATGAACCTCAAAATCCTTTTCTTAAGTTCTGCGATAGCATGCTCCGGACTTTCTGCTTACGCTTTTGACAAAAAAGACAAAAACAGCGAAGGCATTATTATGGTCAAAGATGAAACATCGCAAACCTACGTCTGCGATACGGTGATTGATGCCCCGAATATCACAAAAGACGTTTTGTTCAGCAGGGTAAAATCCTGGACTGTAGCGAATATTAAGTCTGCAGACAACAATAACGTCTATGATGATAAAGAATACAAGATCATTAATACTGCCGCTATTAAAATTGAGCCGAAAAACGGATTCGGCTGGACTCTGACAGATGGCTTTTTCGACTTCAAGCTTTCCATATTTTTTAAAGATGGTCGTTTGAAAATTCATATCGACAATGTCGTCTTCCATGCAGAGTTCATGAACGCCAATCCCGAAACCTACACTTATGAGCAACTGAAGAATGACGGCCTGTCCAAACATTTGCGCAGCCAGTCGAACAGCAGGCTGGGAGCCGTGATCGCAGCCATTGCAAAAGCCGCAAACAGCGATACGAAATCGAATGACAACTGGTAACTGATCCGTTGCTTATCAATCATTATAAAAGAATCCCCCGCCGGTAACGACAGGGGATTCTTTCATTTAAGCAGGTAGTAGTGTAGTAGCAGTTCGTCTATTGTTTTTCTATTCTTCTTACCTCGCGTACCTCATCTCCGGTAAGTTGTACCATATACAAACCGGCAGGCAGTTCGCTTACAGAAATACTTTTGCCAGTGTAAGCGGCTGTTTTAACCAGTTTGCCTTCCATATTGAAGATAGCAACCTCGTTGATGGGTTTGGAAGATCTGATATTGATCGCGTCGTTTGCCGGAGCAGGGAATATGGTGATGTCGGCAACAGACTGAGCCATTTCTTTAACTGAGGTGGTAATGGCATCTTTATCTGTTACCATAAACGGACTCAGTGAAGTGATTCCGGTTCTCGTCATCGCGTACATACCGCCGCTTACGGAAGTTGCTGCAGCAGGAGACGCTACGTCCCACATACCGCCGGTATAATGAGAAATATAAGCCTGTGTTCTGTTGAATGCATTTACTTCAAGTGTGCTATTCCACATTGCAGTCAGGTCGAAGTTGATACCGCTTGCAGCGCTGCTGGTGATATACCAGGTATTTTTCACCATTGGTTGAGTAGCAGACAATACAGAACCGGAAGTTCCGTTCGCCATTACAGATCCGTTTACGCTCACACCCACATCGCTCGTTACTGATGAAGTGTTGGCAGCAACCATGATTGGCGTATAGTCAGTCGCCGTACCTACCATGAAGGTTGCATTGCTTCCGGCCGCCAGATTTGCCATCAGTCTGCCGGAACCATCTGCCTGTACATAGCTGTTGGCAGAACCACCGGTAACACTTGAACCTGCATTCAGGTACAGGTCGTTGGAACCGAGCATAATTTTTCCGGAAAGCAGGCTCAGCGTACCATTCACATTCAGGTTAGAACCCAGCATAATACCGGTTGTTCCGCTACCTGTATTGATGGTGAGGTTATTAAGCACATTGCTTCCTGAAGTAAAACGTAAAGAGCCTGAAGGCGTAACCATTGTTTTTACAGTCAGATTGGAAAATGCGCTTCCGCTGATCGTTCCGCTGCCGCCTGTTGCGATATCCGCATCGGCGCCCAGGGTGAGCGACTTGTTGTTGAGTGACAACATGCCGGATTGAAGAGAAAGTACGCTGTTAAGTTCCACATCATCCGAAAGGTTCAGGGTACCGCTTACTTTCACGGTAACGCTGTCCAGACCATCGCCATACAGTTCGAGTCCGGTGGAAGATGCACCGGAAAGATATACCACATTATAAGTACTGTCGAGATTCAGCATTCCCGGGCTGCTGTAAGTAAGCATACCGCCGCTGACTTCGATAGTGGATTTTTCGGCCATAGACAGTTTACCGGATGCAACGCTCAATGAACCTGCCGTGAGGCGGAGCGTGTTGCGCACGTAAACATTCGCAGCAGAAGAAATATTCACACCGGTAGACGTAAGGTTACGTGCCATGATATTACCTGCGAAATACATACCGGAACTAAGGCCCAGAGAAAGACTGTCTACATCAATAGAACCCGCTCCGGACAAATCGCCGGATGTCATGATCAGATCGCCTCCGGAAACAGAACTCAGAGAGCCCAGCACCGTCAAGGAAGAAGATCCCGAGAATGTAACCATATCGGTAAGGGTTACCGTTAAGCCCGCAGGGATAATGATAACATCAGAGGTAAGTGAAGACGCGGGAGCTACTCCACCCCATGTGGAGGCCGCATTAAAGTTACCGGATGCCACAGCAGTGAAAGTTGCTGCCCGGCTGTTCATGCCACTTGCCGACACCAGCATCAGAAGTGCTGCGCCGCTTGCTTTTTTGAGTAATGATTGAAGCATCGTCTTGGATTTTTAGTTAAACAATAATTTGAAACAAAGGTATCCGGCCCTCCCGGCGCGGCTTTTACACGATCTTCTATAAATTCTTACATAGTCTTTACCCGCGGTGGTCGCCTCGTCCGTGGCAAAAAATGATTTAACGGCACAGACGCTGCAGTGTCATCGCATTATGTACTGCATCTCCTATTGTATTATTGAAATAAGCAAACACAACTTTTCCAGCATTTGTAGCTTCATTTAAAAATTCAGCATATTCTTCGAGCACCGGATCGGGATAAGAGCCCCGGTAATCGCCCTTTTCTCCATGAAATCTCAGAAACAGGAAAGAGCCGGCCGTTTCCACTAAAGAGATGCCGGATGCGGGCATATCGTGCTGTACCAGCGTAGTCCGGGGCAATTGCCGGAGCCATTCAAATGCATCGTCGTTATACCAGGATCTATCCCGGAATTCGACAGCAATACGCCATGGCTGCATTTCGGTCGCTTCAATGAGATGATCCATCAGCGCCCGAACCTGCCGGAACAAAGAGTAGCGAATACTTCCCGGAAACTGTATGAGAAGGCAACCCTTTTTTGTACCGGCTTCATTTACCGATTGCAGAAAGCTCTTTATATCTTCCCTATCATACCGCAGTTCTTTCGCATGCGTGATGCCGCGCCACAACTTAAAGGTGAACAGAAAATCTTCCGGCACTTCCGTTGTCCACCGCGCTACTGTTGCGGGTTTTGGAATTTTATAAAAGGAACTGTTTACCTCAAGGCTGTTGAACAAAGAAGCATAATAACACAGCCTGCTTTTTTCCCTGTAGGCTTCCGGGAAAAATGCTTTGTTCGGAACCGGCAGAACGATGTTGCTTGTGCCGATATAGCAATGCGTCTTAATTATATGCTTCATTTATTCTGGTTTACGATTCCCACAAATTGGCATGTATCGGAAAACGTTTTGTTACACACTTCTGTTCTTCATTTACATGCTTGCAATAGCTACGGGTTAAACAACAGGATGAGAATTGATTACATTTGTACCGAAGCATGCAGGCAACGAAACATTCACGTATATCTCAGCTATGGCGCAGCCCTTCGTCGGTCTTCGCGATCGGATTCATCGTATTGACGCTGCTTACGGCATTGTTCGCTTACCGGCTGGCACCCGATGCCTCTGCCAATGGCAACCGCATGATCGTGGAGCTTGGCGCAAAAAGCCCAGGATTTTCCAAACACTTACTGTTGGTACCGACCAAAAACGTCCAGGCCCCGGAAAGTGGCAGCTGGTGGAATGGCACTCCTGATACGTTTCAATATATCCCCATCAACAGCTATTCGCTGAGCGGAGGTACAGTACGGGTGGTTCATTTTATTGATGAAGGCCTTTCGGACACACTGACATTTTCACTGCAACAATTGGTACCCGCTGCTATTGCGGCTCAACCGGTGCAGGAACAACAGCAGTTCTTTGTAAGGCACCGCCTGCGGAAGCAAACATTTTATCTCGGCACAGACCGGTATGGGCGTGATATCCTCTCCCGCCTGCTGATAGGCTCTCGCGTAAGCATCGCAGTGGGTCTGATCGCCGTATTGCTTTCTTTATCCATCGGCATACTTTTCGGATCTCTGGCGGGATATTTCGGGGGCTGGGTAGACCGATCAGTTATGTTTCTCGTGAATATCCTCTGGTCGGTACCGACACTGCTGCTGGTATTTGCATTAACGCTTACACTCGGGAAAGGATTCTGGGAGATTTTTATAGCTATCGGACTCACCATGTGGCTCGGAGCGGCACGTCTCATACGCGGGCAAACGCTTGCTTTACGGGAAGCCGATTATGTACAGGCTGCAAAAGCAATAGGCGCGTCGCATGCACGCATCATTATGCGCCATATACTGCCCCATCTCGGTGGTGTGGTAATGGTGATCGCCGCATCGAATTTTGCCACGGCAATACTGGTGGAAGCGGGGCTCAGTTTTCTGGGCATCGGCATACAGCCGCCTCAGCCTTCATGGGGTTTAATGATCAAGGAGCACTACAATTTCCTTATCACCAATCAGCCGCTTTCCGCGATCATTCCGGGTCTGGCGATCATGATGCTGGTATATTCCTTCAATATCCTGGGTAACAAGCTCAGGGACATACTGGATGTCCGCTCCTGACGGGTCAGAGTATCAGGTAATCGATATTTTTGATCTTATCTTTTTCAAGCAGTCCGGCAAACTGCACTTCAGGCAGCTGGCGCAGATATTTCAGGTAGTGCATTGCACGTTCCTCCGGATCGTCGTCCGTGATCAGCCAGATGTAATCGATATTTTTCAGGCTCGGAAGCAACAATACATCTTCCACTTTCAGCTTATACAGTGTGTACACAAACGCGGATCCGCATACAGGAGACTGGTAAACCGCGAACGAATAAGTGACGTTTTTCTTACCGATCTGCACATCAAGATGGGTGGTGCGTTCAAAATCGAGCGAGAACGCCTGGTTCAGAAAATGACAGAGACTGTATATAGGCTTATCGCTGGAAATGCCGATCAATGCAGCATTTTCAAAAAATACATCTTCGATCTCAAACTGATCCAGTTTTAATATTTTTTTTGCGGCAGCCAAATTAGTTCTACTTTTATTTTCTCAAATTTCCACCAAAATTAGTTCATTACAAATTTCATTTTTATGGTTATCGGCATTATCGCAGGACTTGTCCTGATTATTCTTTTTTCCGGAATGGTTACGGTAAATCAGGGCTCCGTTGCAGTGATTACCGTTTTCGGGAAATATAAGCGCGTGATGCGTCCCGGATTGAATCTGCGCATTCCGCTCATTGAAAAAATATACAAACGTATCTCTATACAGAACCGCTCTATGGAATTGCAGTTCCAGGCGATCACCCAGGACCAGGCAAATGTAAATTTCTCTGCGATGATGCTGTACGCTGTGCTCAATCAGGATGACAATACGATTCAGAATGTTGCCTTCAAATTCCTCGACGAACGCAACTTCCTGCAGGCGCTGGTGCGTTCGGTGGAAGGTTCGGTACGTGCGTTCGTGGCTACCAAACGACAATCAGAAATCCTGCAGCTGCGCATGGAGATCATTCACCACGTTAAAGAGCAACTGGACAATCAGTTGGAAGAATGGGGATTTCACCTGCTCGACCTGCAGATCAACGACATTACATTTGACGAGGCAATTATGCGCTCAATGGCACAGGTGGTGGCATCCAACAACCTGAAGGCCGCGGCCGAAAACGAAGGACAGGCATTGCTGATCACCAAAACCAAAGCGGCGGAAGCAGAAGGAAATGCGATTAAAATTTCCGCAGAAGCAGAAAAAATGGCTTCTCAGTTACGCGGGGAAGGTGTGGCGTTATTCCGGGAGGAAGTAGCGAAGGGTATGGCGCTTGCCGCAAAAGAAATGGAGCAGGCCAACCTGGACGCTTCTTTCATTTTGTTCTCCATGTGGACCGACGCGATCAAACACTTCGCTGAAAACGGGAAAGGCAATACGATCTTCCTTGATGGCAGCACAGACGCACTGCAACGTACGATGCGCCAGTTGCAAACCACACTGGATGGCTCTTCCAAATAACCTGTTGTACCCGGAGTGCGCAATCACCATTTTCCAGAAAGAGCAGTCAGTTTATTGCGCGAGCACGCATTGCTGATAGTCATTGTGCTTATTGCACTGGGACTGCGTTTGTACATGATACAGGCAGATCCTTTCCTGCACGACTGGGATGAGCGATTCCACGCGCTGGTGGCCCGGAATATGATGGATCGCCCCTTCTACCCGGTACTTTATAAAAATCCGGTTATCCCGTTCGACCCGTCGGCATGGTGCTGCAACCAGGTCTGGCTGCATAAGCAACCGCTGTTCCTGTGGCAAATGGCTTTATCCATGCGTATTTTCTGTGTATCGGAATGGGCACTGCGATTGCCTTCCGCCATCATGGGCACCCTATCTGTGCTGCTTGTGTACAGATTGTCCTGGCTGCTCACGCGTGAAAAAAGAGCGGCGGTGATTGCTGCATTGATTATTTGCTGCTCCTGCTATCAGCTGGGGCAGATATCCGGCAGGGAAGGAATGGATCACAATGATGTGGCATTTTGCTTTTACGTACTGGCCAGCTTCTGGGCCGCCGCAGAGTACCGTGAAAAGCCGGTATTGTCACGTGCTTTGATGATCGGAGTATTTGCCGGCGCGGCTGTATTGAACAAGTGGCTCACAGGCTTGCTGGTTTTTTTGCCGCTGGGCATATGCTGGCTTACCGATCTGTGCAGGCGTAAAAGCATGAAGCGGATACATACAGGTCATTTTTTTGCTGCGCTTATAACGGGCATCCTGGTATTTCTTCCCTGGCAACTTTATATATGGCATCGCTTTCCTACAGAAGCGCGGATCGAATTCGATTTGAACACACGTCACCTGTTCTCCGTAGTGGAAGGACATGAAGGCGATCCGGGCTATTACCTGAGCCACTTCAATCAATATTTCGGGGACATTATCGAAATTCTTGTCGTTCCCGCGCTGCTGTTATTTTCCATCTCCCGCCGTGTCCCCTCTTTTGCGAAAGTATTGCTTGTGGCACCCGTCTTGTTCGCTTTCTGCTTCTTCTCTTTTGTAGTGCAAACCAAAGTGACCGGCTTCTTTTTTGTAGCATATCCATTCGTGATCGTCATGATCGGGTTGCTGCTGCACGAACTGCTGCGTCTGGTACCGGGCATATCTCAGCCTCTGCTCTATGGCCTACTCTGTATCGCGCTTGCATACTGGAGCCTGAACCCGCAGCGCATCTGCGACCAGGGACACACCCGGGACCGCGAACAGAAAATAAGGAACGCAGCTTTGTACAAATCGTTGCACCGGTTGTTGCCCCGCGACATAAACGTGCTCTGTAATGTGGATCTTATCGACCATGCAAATGTGATGTTTTACAATCCCCGCTTAAGCGCGTATAATTTTTGCTTTAATGAAGAGGAGATGAAATCGCTCGTCCGCAAAAAGGTCGGAGTTGCGATATTGCCGGATCGCCCCGGTTATAACATTCCGGACTACGTAAGGCGCTATCCTTATGTATACATGGTCCCTGTCAGCGCTTATACTCCCTGACCTTCCTGCCCCGGGCCACCTTTGCCTTATAAATAAACGCGAGCGAGCTGTTAGCGTAAATGTAGCACACATGATCTCCCGGCTTACTAAAGGGGATGCCGATATAATATCCGTTTTCGTCTATATCTGCCCCTACAAGAATTTGCGGATGATTGTCCCAGGATATAGTCATCTGAGGTACCCGCACTGGTCCTGCAAACAGGAATTGTAGCTCCATAGAACTGTCAGCATATCCTTTCAGCATCCCTGATTTCGACATCGGGGCCAGGCCAATGGCAATTGCTGTTGCCGTGGGTATCGGCGCGTTCTTGAATTCGATCTGCTTCAGCGGCACTTCCAGCAACTGGTCTTCCGGCTTATCCGGGAAATGCGTGAAAGCGAACAGGCGACGATTGGTAAGCCACCACGCATCTGTCCACTGCCGGTCTATAAAGCGCATTTTATTATTCCATATCCCGCCACAGAGGGAAGGATCCACAACGTAGTCTGTATGATCTACGCGGATGACGCTCCAGTAATGGATAGCTTCTTTATCCAGTTCTCCGATATCCTCCTCATGCAAACGGATAAGCCCGCGCACAGTCCTGCACGAAATGTGCTTCAGTTCGCACATCGCTTTGAATAAATCGGCAAAGCCCTTTGGACTTGCCTTCCGCTCCATCAATGCGGAAGAAGCGTTATCCGGTTTGTTTTTTGGATGTTTCATCCGATGCAGATCCAGTTCAAGGTACAGAAAGCACCAGCGGTAAAAGGCGCGCGTCATCTGTAACTCGTCTTTACAGGATGCCGTGATGGAATCGACTATAAACCTCAGGGAATAACCTTTCATCGGCCCGGCTTTGGTTACCAGACTATCAAGAAACTGGAATTCTTCCTTCCGCAATTTACCGGCATGCGCCCGGCTGCAGGTAAACAGGACCAGGAACATAACAAAGCATATTCGTTTCATTACAAGGGGCTATCTCAGCTTAAAGATAGTACAAACGCGGCTATTGGCTACGCGGAATGAATAGATTTCGTTGCCCTTACACTGCTCAAAATCATTTGGAAAAAGCCGGTAATTCGTAATGAAATAGTCGCCGGATTCCCGTTCTATCCACTGTTCCGTCTCCTCAACATGTTGCAGCTCCAGGCGCCGGTCCTGACCGAAAAAGATCCTGTAGGTGGCCGCACAGGGACTTTCCCGGTATCGCACTATAATATGTGAAGAAGTACCGTGGTCCAGAATGTAATTCAAACCCTGCCGGAATGAAAGTCCCCAGTAGTCCATTTCCCAGCGATGTCTTATTTCGTCAGGTCTGGTACCTGCCAGCACATTAAAGTATACATTGGACAAAGGAAAAGAACTGATCGTAAATGCCAGCGGGCTGAGTACCGCAAAAACTATTGCGGACTTTAGGATCCGGTTATTCCGGGTAAACAAGATCAATTCAGAAAGCGCCCATACCGATAGCAGCACAAATGCAGGATAAATAAAGAAAACCTGGCGCCAGGCATCATATACAACGGAATGAAGCACAATGACGGCAAGCACCGGACCCAGACAGGTGATCAGCGCGAGCAGGCGCAGCCGGTAATCAGCATCGTAAAAACAGGCAAACGGCTTTCTCAATAAAGAAATACCTACGAGGATAATACCTCCGATACCAGTTGCCAGATAAAACACAGGTGTGGTAATGCCTATCCATACGGGCAAATAGTACCATGGGATTTGGGAAGCATGAATAAAGGTTCCGTTGAAAAAAACGGATGCATCCCAGCGGGAAAATACCGACATACTCTTCCATACGTGCAGCAATCCATCCAACGGATGCATCCACAAGAAAGGCCAGAAAAGATACACTGTGAGGCAGGAACTGAATACGTAGACTGTCAGTTGCAACAGCTTCTGTCTTACACTTTTGCGCCGCGCTATGTTAAAGCAAACTTGTCCGAACAGGAAGAAGAGCACACTTACAAAAAATAAAATGCCCAGAATGCGGATGTCTGTCAGCAACCCTGTAGCAACTCCGATCATCCAGAAAACAATCAGTCGCTCAGAATCGAAAGCTCGCGAAAAAACATAGAGGCAGATGGCGTACATAGACAGAAAAGGCAGATCCTTGGAATTGTAAAACGAATCTGCGTATATGCGCGGATGCAGCAGCAACAGCAATAAGCCGGTGACAGCGAGGAAATTACTCTGAAAAATACGCCGCAGCAACAGGTAGAAACACCAGGCGCCGCCGAGGAAAAATAAATGCGTAACCAGATGCCGCATCAGGTATATATCTGACAATTGCCTGAGATGCAGCAATTTCTCGAGTCCCAGCAACAGCAACTCAAACACCACACCGTAATCACGGTTATCCCATTGCAGCAGAAAGTTATCACGGCCTCTGATATAATCATACGATATCTGCGCGGCATACCGCTGGGCTTCCTCATCCCAACTGATGCCGTAATTCTGAAAAGAGCATAAGCCTGCCACAAGGAACAGAGCCCAGACTATGAATCCTGAGCGGCGGCTTAAAACAGAGCGTAATTGCATGGTATCGGAAGGACAAGATAACAAAAAGCCCGCTACCGTAAGGGCAGCGGGCTTTATTTAAAACAGTATCTGATTATTTAGAGATCAGACCTGCGAAGTATTTCACAGTACGAACGAGCTGAGAAACATAGCTCATTTCGTTATCATACCAGCTTACGGTTTTCACGAGTTGATGATCGCCCACGGTAACCACTTTGGTTTGTGTAGCATCAAACAGAGAACCGAAAGAGATACCGATGATATCGCTGGAAACGATTTCGTCTTCTGTATATCCGAAAGATTCATTTGAAGCGGCTTTCATAGCAGCGTTGATTTCTTCTGCGCTTGTCTTTTTACCCAGAACAACGGTCAGTTCAGTCAGAGAACCGGTAACGGTAGGAACACGCTGTGCGCCGCCGTCCAGTTTTCCTTTCAGATCAGGCAGAACGAGTCCGATTGCTTTTGCAGCACCTGTGGAGTTAGGAACGATATTTTCTGCAGCTGCACGTGCACGGCGCAGATCACCTTTCGCATGCGGAGCATCGAGTGTGTTCTGGTCGTTGGTGTAAGCGTGTACAGTGGTCATCTGACCTACTTTGATTTCGTAGTTCTCGTGCAGTACTTTTGCCATAGGAGCCAGGCAGTTGGTAGTACAGGAAGCACAGCTGATCACGGTCTCAGAACCATCGAGAATATCATGGTTCACGTTGAAAACCACAGTTTTCAGATCACCGGTAGCAGGAGCGGAGATAACAACGCGTTTAGCGCCGGCAGTGATGTGTGCTTTAGCTTTTTCAGCATCGGTAAAGAAACCGGTGCACTCCAGCACTACATCCACTTCATGCGCGCCCCATGGAATCTGGGCCGGATCTTTCTGAGCGTAGATTTTAATTGTGTTGCCATTTACGGAGATGGAATCTTCACCATGGCTTACAGCAGCATCAAAACGTCCCTGAGCAGTGTCGTACTTTAACAGGTGAGCCAACACTTTCGGTTGGGTCAGATCGTTGATGGCTACAACATCAATACCGTCCATGTTGAAAATCTGACGGAATGCCAGGCGACCAATACGGCCAAATCCGTTGATGGCAACTTTTACTTTACTCATGATTTTTTATGGTTATAATTGAATGACAAAATATAAATTGGCTGCAAAGGTAGGTCAATTTCAAATGCCAAATACCACAAAACGCTCCCTCCGGCCGGCTGCGGCGCTAAACTCCTGAGAGTCTGCCCAAATTAGTATCTTCACCCCCTATTTTAAGAAAAAATTATGTCCAGATTTTTACTTTGGGCCTGCATCGCATTGACCGCACTGCCGGCTGCAGCCCAGCATGCTGCAGGAACTGCTTCTGCTGCTCCTTTTCAGAATGATCCGCTTTACTGGAAAAACCGGCAGCCGGTAGCAGGCTACTGGCAACAGGATGTACATTATTCGATCAACGCACGTATAGACGAATCGGACAACCGCATAGATGCCACGCAGCAACTGGAATACTGGAACAATTCACCGGACACCCTAAAATATGTCTACTTCCATTTATATCAGAATGCATTTATCAAAGGGTCCCACCTGCACGAACTGGAAAAAGCCAATAAAGGCATACTCCGGCTGGGGAAAAAGGAAGCTGAAGGCAAGGGCATTGTGATCGAACGGATAGCGGGATTGTCTGGCCAGGCACTCCGTACAGAACTGGATAATACTATTATGAAGGTATACCTGGAAGTGCCGCTTTTACCCGGGCAGAAAACCAGCTTCGCGATACAATTCTCCACCTATTATGATAAAGGAGCCACAAGACGCCGCATGCAGATGTATGACGCCTGGGGCTTTATGCATTATAATGGCGTGCAATGGTATCCGAAAATCTGCGTTTACGACCGCAAATTCGGCTGGGATACTTACCAGCACCTGAACAAAGAGTTTTACGGCGATTTCGGTTCGTTCGATGTTTCACTCGATTTCCCATCCAACTATGTAGTGGAAGCCACCGGCGCCATACAGAACCGCGACGAAGTGCTGCCGAAAGAACTACGTGAAAAACTCGATGTAAAGAATTTCGCTAAAAAGCCCTGGAATGAAGCGCCTTCAGAGATTACCCCGTATGTAAAAGGTGAACGCAAAACATGGAAATTCCATGCCGACAATGTGCATGACTTTGCATTCACCGCTGATCCGTCTTACCGGATCAATACCACCTACTGGAACGGCATCGAATGTGTGGGACTCGTTCAGGAGCCGCATGCTTCCGGATGGCAGACCAGTGCCGAATATGTGGCAAAAATCATTAAGACATTTTCAGAAGATTTCGGGCCATATGCCTATCCGAAAATGATTGCAGCAGATGCCAATGACGGGATGGAATACCCGATGCTGACGATGGACGGAGGCAGCGCGCCCGGCTACAACGGTCTGCTGATACATGAAATAGGTCACAACTGGTTCTATGGCATGGTAGGCAGTAACGAGACTTACAGGGCGGCCATGGATGAGGGCTTCACGCAGTTCCTGACGGCCTGGGGCATCAATCGCATCGACGGACGTATGACTCCCGCCTCAAAGAAAGGCTGGCGCGGACATTTTTCCGAACCAACGGATATGATCGACCGTTCTGTTTTCAATGCATATCACTATGATGCGCTGAACCAGGAAGAGACTCCGCTGAATACACATTCCGACGACTTCAACAGCGCGCTCGGTCATGGCGGCGGGTATCGCCTCGTGTATTACAAAACTGCGTCGATGCTGTACAATCTGCAATATGTACTCGGAGACTCCCTGTTCTCCGAAACGATGAAGCATTATTTCGCCCAATGGAAAATTGCTCATCCTTATTTCGAAGATTTCAAGGCATCGGTAATCGGCTTCACACATGTAGATCTGAACTGGTTCTTTGACGAATGGTTTGAAACCACAAAGACCGCAGACTATGCGATCGGTCGCATCAGACATACGGACGGCAAAGACAATTATGACATCACCTTCAAAAGGAAAGGGGAAATGCAGATGCCGGTCGACTTTACCGTTACGGCCAAAGACGGACAGCAGTATTCGTACACAATTCCCAATACCTGGTTCACAAAAGAAACCAGCGCAACACCTTTACCCAAATGGTACGGATGGGCAAAGCTGCATCCGGATTACACCGCTTCCGTGAACATTCCCGGAGGTATCCGCCACGTGCAGATCGACACCAGCAACCGTCTTGTGGACATCAATATGCTCAACAATTACAAGACCCGCGGAATATTGCCTTTCAGCACCCGGGCCGTTCGCGTAAAACTGGACGGCGGCATCAATACACCTACAGACCGTAAACACTACAGGATGTTCGTGCGCCCCGATGTGTGGTGGAATGCGGTAGACGGCGTTAAAGCCGGGCTGCATTTTGAAGGCGACTATTTTGCCACACTGCATCAGGTGGATGCGTCCGTATGGGTAAACACGCATGCAGGACAACTGGATAAATACCTCGTGTACACGAACCAAGGTTGGTATGATCATTATGCACCGGTAAATTACACATTCAACTACAGCACACCTTTCTGCATCAGTCACCCCAAAGTATTGCTCAACATCAATTCCCGTTTCCTGGACGGGCTCTGGCTGCATCGCATAGGCGGTTCAATATCTTCGGGTGCAAACCTGTTTGAATTGTACGGACAAACCATGTGGCGCCCACTGAGCTACGATCGGGACTATCTGCTGTACACACACGAATGGAGCAGCAGAAGAGCATTGCCCAACAGCTCCGTGAATGCTGCAGTTACGCATCAGTATAATGGCAGGTATGGCGGCGGCTCCGTGAAGCTTTCAGCACGCGCGCCGTTCCTCACCGGAAATAACAGCCAGTCCTTTAACTATGCATATGCGCAACTTGAAATAAAAGACACCAAACGCATCGGCAAACTGGAGTTGCGCACCCGGATTTTCGGTCGCTACGGAACCGGAACCAATATTCCTTACGAGTCGGCATTGTTTGCAGCCGGGGCGAATCCGGAAGAGATGATGGAGAATAAGTATACACGCAGTGTAGGATTATCTCCCACCGAGTGGACCGGCGATATGTCCGGCTATAACACCAATCATTTCCAATATGGAGGCGGATTGAACCTTCGCGGATACGCGGGCTACCTCATGGCCGACGAACGAAACGGCAATGTATTGCTTGCTTATAAAGGCCGTTCGGGAGCAGCGGTAAATGCGGAACTTAAATTCAGTGACTACCTGAACCTGCGTCCGAAATTTACGCGCAAATGGTTGTCGGCAGCCATGTACCTTTTTGCAGATGCCGGCGTAATGGAATTGAGTCGTTACGATAGCCTGTCTTCGTATTGGAACATCCGCCCTTCCGGCATGGTCAGCGATATACGCGTTGATGCAGGAATAGGAGCAGCATTCACGATTCGCCGCTGGTTCGGACTGGATAAGCCCAAACCGCTCACACTGCGTTTTGATATGCCATTGTTCCTGAACCGTCCTCCTTACGCAAATCCGCAATATTTTACCGCCCGGTACGTGGTAGGCATCAACCGTGCATTTTAAGCATATTTAATAATTTAATAGACAGGCGCTTCCAAAACCGGAAGCGCCTGTTTTTATTTTCGGGAAAATACCCGGGTTAAGGTTTTCCCGATTTTGAAAACCGCCCTCCTCATAGCTCGGTAGCTTTGCAACTTCTCAACAATACCTAATGAAACAATACTTATTTTCCACGCTGGCAATATGCGCCGTGCTATCCTCAGTATCCTGTAAAAAAGATGATGATAAGTCTTCCGACCCGTCAGTAAAACCTTATACAGTTCCTGCCACTTACAATTTCAATAACGCGCAGTTCAGCCGCTCCAATCAACTGGTAAAAATGACAGTTGAGGCAGATGCTTATCTGAAGACCGCCAATACGGGCAGCAGTGTTGTGACACTGGATCAGGGCAAGCTCGACAATATGTTCGTGAACAGTGGCAATCCCTTTTCCAGCACCGCTTTAAATGCTTCCGGCATCAATCTTAACAGCTTCAGCGCCGATGCTGCATTGTACAAATCATATGCGGACAGCGTGCTGATCTATAACAACGGAACCACAGCAAGTGCCGGTACAGGCGGATTCGTAACGCGCGGATCGAATAAAATCATCGTCGGACCACGTGGATTGGAGTATGGACAGGCATTTGTAAAAGGCATGATGGGTGCGCTCTATTTTAAAGAAGCAGTACGCCTTCTGACAGAAGTTAAATCCGTAAAAGCTGCAGATACGGCAACGGCTCAATCCAAATGGGACGAAGCATTTGGCCACCTCGGAGTTCCTGTGAATTACGATTCGGCTACTGTATACGCCAGCAGCGACACCAATCGTCCGTTGCTCTGGGGCGGATACCTTGCCGAAAGAGGTAAAGCTATTCAGGCCGGCGGAACGATATTCCAGGCTTTCCTTACCGGACGCGCGGCAATCGGTGGATACGATGCTACGGTTCGTAATCAGCAGGCAGACATTATCCTCGCAAAATGGGAACAACTCGCCGCAGCAGCTGCATTGAACTATGTAACGGCCCCAACAGCTTCTTCCGCCGTTGGAAACTATGGCACCCAGTTGCATGCTTTGTCCGAGGGTTTTGGCTTTGTTGCCGCATTGAAATACCGCCCTGCCGGCAGCAAATTGTCTGCAGCCGACTTCCAGACGCTTAACACAATCATGCACAAAGACTTTTATGACCTGTTGTCGCAGCCGGGCTTTACAGACCTGGTAACCGCTCAGAATATCCTGAAAAACACATATGGTCTGTAATCACCGAAACAATAACTAATGCTGATATAAACAGCGCCGGTATATCAAAATACCTGCGCTGTTTTTCTGCTTAAAGCGATAGCCGTACTTTTGCAGTCCCAAAACAATCGATCATGAGATCATTCTTCCTCCTCCTTTCTTTTGCAATACTGTCTGTCAGTTGTTTATTCCTGTCCTGCAACAAAGACAAGAAAACAGGTGACAACAATAATAATACCAACGGATTTGATAAAACGGCTATGCTTACACAGTATGCCGATCAGCTCATCATACCTGGTTACCAGAAAATGCAGGAGCAGGTATCAGCGTTGCAAACTGCATCGGAGGCATTTATCAGCACGCCTTCGGCCACAACCCAGAATGAGCTCAAAACTGCATTCACAGCGGCTTACCTGCAATATCAGCGGGTAGCGGCTTTCCAGTTTGGTCCCGCAGAAACAGCGTTGCTGGATGCCTACGTGAATTATTCGGGCGGACTCGATTATAATTTCAACACTGATGGCGAGCTTACCGGATTTTCTGTGGACACTGCCACCATTGAAGCCAACATCAGTTCTGGCTCATACACGCTTACCGAACCTACAAGAAAAACCTTTTACGCACAGGGCTTTCCTGCACTGGGCTATCTGTACTTCGGAGACAATGCTGTTACCCGGCTCGACAGTAAACGTGCCGCCTATATCCGCAGCCTTACCGACCGCCTGAAAGCACTCACGGATAAAGTGAGCGGCGACTGGAACGCTTACAGAAGTACGTTTATCAGCAATACACAGACCAATGTCGGAAGCCCTATAGGCAACCTGGTGAATCAACTTGCCTACCAGATGGACATTCTGAAAGGGCCCCGCATCGGCTGGCCTTTCGGGAAACAATCAAATGGGGTTGTTTTTGCTACAAAATGTGAAGGTTATTATGCCGGCATTTCGGTGGCACTCGCAGTGGAAAACCTCAGCAGCCTCCGCAAATTGTACACTGCCGGGAATAGCGGTAAAGGTCTTTCGGATTACCTCGTGGCGCTGAATCAGGGCACGCTCAACTCGGACGTATTATCCCAATTTGATGCTGCCATTGGCAAACTGAGTGCTATACCGGACCCTTTGTCCCAATCACTGACCACGCAGACCGCCGCTGTGGATGCTGCGTACAAAGAAATCCAGAAATTACTCACGCTGCTGAAAACGGATGTTGCTTCCGCCACCGCGGTGCAGATAACGTTTATGGATAACGACGGCGATTAAGACTCTGCCTATGTTTTCTTCCGGCAGCATTTCCCGACCGGCTCTTTTCAAACCGGTTCCCATAGCTCCTCTTGTCAGTTTCCGGATCGCTTTTGGATTGCTGATGTTCCTCAGCATCCTGCGTTTCTGGTACCGGGGATGGGTAAGTGCTGTGTACATTTTACCCAGGTTTCATTTCACGTATTTCGGCTTTAGCTGGATCAGGCCGCTGCCCGGAATCGGCATGCACCTGGTTTTCTGCTGTATGGCAATAGCGGCATTATGTCTTACACTGGGCTGGATGTACCGCAGCGCCGCAGTATTGTTTTTCCTGACGTTCACTTACGTGGAACTCATCGATGTCACCACCTACCTGAACCATTATTACTTTATCAGTCTGGTCGCATTCTGGATGATCTGGCTGCCTGCAAACCGCTCTTACTCGCTGGATGTATGGTTCCGACCGGGCTTAAAAAAAACAATGGTACCGGCATGGACGATCGGTATTATCCGCTTTCAGATGGGCGTGGTCTACTTCTTTGCCGGAATTGCCAAGTTAAATCCGGACTGGATGCTACATGCTATCCCCATGAAGATCTGGCTGCCGGCCAAGACGCATCTGCCGCTCGTAGGGCGCTTTATGTATGAAACCTGGGTGGCGTACCTGTTTTCATGGTTCGGAGCGATCTACGATCTGTTCATCGTGTTTTTTCTCTGGAACAAACGGACAACACCTTACGCGTATTGCTTCGTGGTGCTATTCCACGCCGCCACCGCTCTCTTCTTCCCGGGCATCGGGATGTTTCCCTACATTATGATCGTGTGCAGCACTATTTTCTTCCCGGCCACAGCGCACGAACGCTTCCTCTCAAAACTTCCCTTCTATAAAAAAGAAGAACAACCAACTATTTTCCGGTATCAGAAAGAAAAACTGATTCATAAAATCCTGCTCATTTACGTGCTGCTACAGTTGCTGATCCCCATGCGGTACCTGCTCTATCCGGGACATCTGTTCTGGCATGAAGAAGGCTACCGGTTTTCCTGGCGCGTGATGCTGATGGAAAAATCAGGTGCCACATTCTTTTATGTGCAGGACCGGAACGGGCACCGCCAGGAAGTGAATAACGCCGCATTTCTCACGCCTTTACAGGAAAAAATGATGAGCACGCAACCTGACCTGATTTTGCAGTATGCCCATTTCCTCGCTGAAACGTACAGGCAACGCGGTGTGGAACATCCGGAAGTGTATGCCCAGATATATGTGGCTTTAAATGGTGCGCGCTCGCGGTTATTTATCGATTCAGCGGTAAACCTGGCCGCACAACCCGTAAGCCTGCAACACTACAAATGGGTTCTGCCCTATTAATGATAAAAGACGCTCCCCCTCTGATGAAATTTTTTACGCTACTTATTCTCTGCTTCTGTACCGCAATACAATTACACGCGCAGAAGTCCTTTTCCCTGAGCGGAACCGTTCGCTTCGGCGACGATCCGGTTGCGGAAGCGCTTATATACCTGTATCCCGACTCATCAAAACAGGTGACCAGCGATAACGGATTTTTTCATTTCGGTTCCCTGCCGGCCGGCAATTACCAGCTGAAAATCATCACGGCGGATTATGGTGAATTATTCAGAAAAGTAAGCGTTGAAAATAAGAACGTAAAGCTTGATATAGACCTGGAAGAAGGAAAATCCATCCGGCTTAAAGGTATAGAAGTACGATCCGGCAACGAACTGGTATCGGGTAAGCTGAACGATGTCTCGGGCACCTCAATTTACGCGGGAAAGAAAACCCAGGTGATACACCTTAAAAACCTGAACGCAAACCTTGCCACCAACAATACGCGTCAGATTTACGCACGCGTTCCGGGTCTGAACATATGGGAATACGACAGGGGCGGTTTGCAACTGGGCATCGGCGGACGCGGCTTAAGCCCCAACCGGTCTTCCAATTTCAATATCCGTCAGAACGGGTATGATATCAGCGCAGACGCACTGGGATATCCGGAAAGCTACTACACGCCTTCTTCCGAGGCGGTAGACCGCATTGAGATCATCCGCGGCGCGGCGAGCCTGCAATACGGTCCGCAATTCGGCGGACTCACCAATTTTGTAATGCGCGAGGGACCGAAAGAAAAGAAATTTGAATTCACTACGCGCCAGACTGCCGGCTCCTTCGGATTTTTCAATTCATTCAACAGCATCGGAGGTACTATCGCCAAGAAAAAACTGAATTACTACGCGTTTTATCAATACAAAAAAGGCGACGACTGGCGCCCCAACAGCCATTACGACCAGCACAATGCCTACATTCATCTTGCTTACGAACTGACGCCTAAACTGAAGATCACCGGCGAATATACTTTCATGCACTACCTGGCCCAGCAACCGGGAGGACTTACGGATGCGCAGTTTGAGCAGGATGCATCCCAGTCGGTCCGCAAAAGGAACTGGTTTACGGTAGACTGGAACCTGATCAGCGTGAGCGCAGATTATACGATCAACCAGCACACCCGCATCAACCTGCGCAATTATACGCTTCAGGGAGGCCGGGACGCCCTGGGGATACTCTCCTACATCAACCGGCCTGATCCCGGGGGAAACAGAGACTTGCTTTCCGATCGCTATCACAACTTCGGCTCGGAACTCCGCTTTATCCACCAATACCGGCTGTTTGGAAAAGAATACAGCACCATCCTGCTGGGCACGCGGGCTTACAGTGGCCTTACCATCCGCAAACAAGGAGATGGCGATGCCGGCAGCGGCCCCGCTTTCAGCTTTACCGGAACGGAACCGAGTGAATCCGATTACCGCTTTCCGGGACTGAACCTTGCCGGATTTGCCGAAAATATTTTTCAGATCAACAAACACTGGAACATTACTCCGGGTATCCGTATTGAGCATATCAACACCAAAGCGGAAGGCTACTATTACAAAACCAACATCTTCGTAGCGAGCCAGAAAATCACCGAGTCGAAGGAAAACCCGCGCTCGTTCGCCTTATTGGGTATCGGAAGCTCCTGGAAATTTGATAACGGGACCGAGATCTACGGAAATATTTCCCAGAACTACCGGTCGATTAATTTCAACGATATACGCGTGGTGAATGCAAATGCGCGTGTGGATCCCAATCTGAAGGACGAAACCGGATATAATGCAGACCTGGGTTACAGGGGTACTTACTGGGGATGGCTGTATGTGGACGCAAGTGTATTCTACCTGAAATACAATGACCGTATCGGCTCGATATTCACCCGCGACACAAACTTCATGACATACCGCTTACGCACAAACGTGTCTGACAGCCGAAACCGGGGACTCGAATTACTCGCAGAGGGCAATATCCTGAAAGCGCTGACGCATGGTAAATCCAAATATAAGCTGAATGTGTATGTCAACTATTCGCTGATCAGCGCACGGTATATCAACACAAAAAATACCGCAATAGCCAACAAACTCGTAGAGAACGTTCCTCCGTCTTTATTGAGGACGGGTATTTCTTTCGGATCGCCCCGCTTCAACATCACCTGGCAATACTCCTACCAGGCAAAACAATATTCAGATGCCACCAACACCGAGATTACGCCGACCGCTGTAGACGGCGCGATTCCCGCATTCAGTGTAATGGACCTGAGCCTCAGTTACAACTGGCGGCACTTCACCATCTTTACCGGTGTGAACAACCTGCTGAACGCGAAATATTTTACCAGGCGTGCAGATGGGTATCCGGGTCCGGGCATTATCCCCGCAGACAGGAGAAATATTTATTGCACATTACAATTCAAGTTGTAACCCCCTCCGTTTTACCGATATTTCCCCGACATCCGGCTATTGAAACACAATAGCTTACGCTTTCTTGGGTGCATTTCTGCCGAAAAAGTGATTTTACTTTAGTACTATGTAATGCATAGTACTAAAACTCTTGTAGCTTTGCATCAAGAAGATGGCGTTATGAACGTAGACAACACACAGAGCCAGATGCGTAAGGGAATCCTCGAATTCTGCATCCTTTCGGTTATCCGGCGCAAAGAAGCATATCCCTCGGATATAGTGGAAGAAATGCACCAGGCAAATTTCCAGATACTGGAGGGGACCTTGTACCCATTGCTCACACGACTGAAAAATGCCGGGATGCTGAGCTATCGCTGGGTCGAAAGCAGCTCCGGACCGCCGAGAAAGTATTTCTCGCTTACAGAGCAGGGACTGCAGTTCTACGATGAATTGCAGCACACTTGGCAGGAACTTCAGCAGGCAGTAAGCATTATCACCCAAAAACAATCCTAACACCACTCTTAAAAAAACTTTTATGAACCGAGTAATACATATCAATTTCCAGGGCAGCGTGATTCCTATCGAAGAGTCTGCTGCAGATCTGCTGCGCCAATATATTGCAGACCTCCGCGCTTATTTTGCTCCGGAAGAAGGCTGCGACGAGATCATCGGTGATATCGAAAGCCGCATTGCGGAACTCTTTCTGCAGAAATTAAAAAAAGGTGCGGCATGCATCACCGATGCGGATATGAGGGAAATCATGGCGGGCATCGGCATGCCGGCCGATCTGGAAGCTGCTGCAGCGGATCCTTCCGAAAAGCAGTCTGCTCATTCCGGCGGGCAATCCAAGAATCAGCGGCAATCCGGACCTTCTGCAGCAAACGAACGGCTTTTCCGGGCTGCAAATGATAAGATCTGCGGTGGTGTTGCCGCGGGTATTGCTTATCATTTCAATATTGATCCGGCCATTGTACGCGTTCTTTTCGTATTCAGCATGTTCGCCGGTTTCGGGATTGCAGTTTACCTCGTCCTCTGGATCGTATTACCGAAGCGGGATATATGGCCCAATGAAGACAACCGCCGCCGTTTGTTCCGGAATATGGAGGATAAAAAGATTGGTGGCGTTGCAAGCGGCATAGCGGCGTATTTTGATATTGCAGTGTGGATCCCGCGCGTATTGTTCCTCGCACCACTCATCCTGGCACTCATAGACAGCCGTCTGGATTTCTTTGACGGATTTACGGACTTTATATTCCCGGGATTCGGCGGCTCTTTATTCGTACTGTACTTTGTATTGTGGGCAGTGGTACCGGCCGCGAATACCGCCGCACAAAAGCTGCAGATGCGTGGAGAAAAGGTAGATCTTAATTCTATACAGAAGACAGTCAATGAAGAGCTTGAACAACTGAAGACAAGGGCTGAGCGCTGGGGAAAAGACGCCGGCAGACGTTTCCAGGACAAAGCACGTGAAATGCAGCAGGATCTGTCCGGCACTACCCGCAATTTCTACCAAAATGCCCAGGAAACGGGACGTCGTGGTGCGAAGGGTGTCGGTTACGGTCTGGGTGTATTTGCCAAAGTAATTGCTTATGGTTTGGTTTTGCTGATAACGGTGGCGTTGCTGTTATCATTCGGCGGATTATTCACCGGTATGGCGGCGGGCCACCAGCTGATCGACTATCTTCTGATAGACGAAACCGAAAAGAACCTGCTCTGGGGAGTGATCGTGTTGCTGATCGGTGTACCGGCACTGGGATTACTGATATGGCTGGTGAAAGCGCTGCGTGGAGTTCCCGGCAATAAATACACCAGCTACGCCTTTACCGCTTTACACGTGATTGGCTGGGGTTGCCTGATCTATCTCGTAATTCTTTTCAGTAAACATTTCCAGTCGCATGCCCGCGAAACAGAAGACATAGCCATTACACAACCGAGCAAAGCGAGACTGTATCTGCGCGTGGATAATGCCGACGCAACTGAAGATATTATCGACGGGAAACACGATTCCCGCTGGCCAAAGCTCAATAATTCTGAAGACACGGTACTGGCACGCAATCTGCGGATCAAAATCATAGAGAGTAAAGATTCGCTTTTTCACCTGAGGCTTGTACGGTTAGCCAATGGAGCCAACATGAACGAAGCAAGAGCGCATGCCGCGGCTATCCGCTTCCCGATACATCAGAATGACACCATATTGTATCTGCCGAAGTACCTGCGCTACCCGAAAAAAGATAAGTTTTATGTACAGCAGGCTTTGTTGCTGGTAGAACTGCCTGCGGGTGCAAAAATGATCCCCGACTCAAAAATCCAGGATTACGACTGGAACGAGATCCGTGTCAATACAGGTGCCGGCTTTTCCTTCGAAGATCATGAAAGTGACGAAGACCATGACTGGAAATGGGATGAAGAAAATGAGGTAAGGGAAAACAATAAAGAAGAATAGCTGACTGAGCTATTCCCGTATAAGCAGAAAGGCACTGATACCGGTATCAGTGCCTTTTTACTTTCACAAAAAAAGCGCGACAATGATGCCGCGCTTTTACTATTATAGCAGAACTATTTATTCGTAATGACCCGAGTTTAATTCGCCGTTAGCTTTCTCTGCGGCTTCAATGCCTTCAAAAGAAGATAAAGGCTCACCTTTACCCTTACGCACCCAGGTAGTATGCTCGAAATGTGCAGAAGGCTTGCCGTCAGCAGTGGTAATGGTCCACCCGTCATCGCCCTGGTTAACATTACGCGTTCCGAGGTTGATCATAGGTTCGATTGCCAACACCATATTTTCTTTTAATCGTTTACCATCTCCGCGGCGACCATAATTCGGCACCTGAGGATCTTCATGCAGGTGCTTACCCACGCCGTGACCTACCAGTTCGCGAACCACGCCGTAGCCATATTGCCCGTTTGTATAATTTTCCACTGCAAAGGAAATATCGCCCACGCGATTACCATCTGCGGCCTGTGCAACTCCGCGGTATAAAGATTCTTTAGTGACACGCAGCAGTTTCAGCGTTTCGGCTGCTACATTACCAATCGCAAATGTATAGGCAGAATCCCCGTGGTAACCATTCATGTACACACCGCAATCCACCGAGATGATATCTCCATCCTGCAGCACGTAGTCGCTTGGGAATCCATGCACAACATGTTCGTTTACACTGATGCAAAGAGAGAAAGGGAAAGCGTTGTTCCTGGGTCCGTAACCTTTAAAAGAAGGAACGCCACCGTTGTCGCGGATGAATTGCTCCGCCATCTGATCGATAGACAAAGTGGTGATACCTGGCCTTAAAAAAGTTGCCACCTGTGTTAAGGTGGCACTTACCATTAAGGCGCTCTTTCTGATTATTTCAATTTCTTCTTTAGACTTGATATGTATCATTATTCTTTTATGCTTTATACAGTTGACGGAGCAGCAGTACGACCCATAATACGGCCGGACTTCATCATACCGTCATAATGACGCATCAGCAAATGACTTTCGATCTGTTGCAGGGTATCAAGGATTACCCCTACACCGATCAGCATGGAAGTACCGCCGAAGAAGCTGGCAAAACCTGCGGTTACACCGAGCAGGCTTGCGATACCAGGCAATACACCGGCCAGAGCAAGGAATACGGCTCCTGGCAGTGTGATACGATCCATGATCGTTGCAATGAAGTTAGCAGTAGGCTCTCCAGGTTTAATACCCGGGATAAAGCTGTTATTACGTTTCAGGTTGTCCGCCATTTCAGTCGGGTTGAAGATCAACGCGGTGTAGAAATACGTGAATGCAATAACCAATACGGCAAAAATGAAATTATGCCAGAAAGACGTCGGCTCAGCCAAGGCTCTCATGAAACCGCCTGTCGCGCCTTCTTTGCTCATATTGGCAAAACCAACAATCGTACCAGGAATAAACAGGATCGCCTGGGCAAAGATGATCGGCATTACACCGGCAGAGTTTACTTTCAGAGGAATAAAGTCGCGGGAATTTCCGGTGATATCACGTGCAGCGTCTGTGCTGCCGATGATACGGCGGGCATAGTTCAGCTGGATCTTACGTACACCCTGTGTGAGCAGGATCAGACCAACAATCACACCGATGAACGCTACGATCTCCGCCAGGAAGATCAGCAGACCACCACCACCGCTACCGCTTTGGGCGGTAAACTCCTGGATCAGGGATTCAGGCAGACGGGCAAGGATACCCACCATGATGATAATAGATGTACCGTTACCGATTCCTTTATCAGTGATCTTCTCACCCAGCCACATAACGAACAGGGTTCCGGCTGTAAGCACCACAACTGTAGTAAACCAGAACAGGAAACTGCTGTACTGAGGCACCAGCGCCTGAGCGAACTCAGGACCACGCAGATAAGCGACGTAAGCACTTGCCTGGAAAACAGTAACCACTACGGTGAGATAACGGGTATATTGATTGATCGTACGACGACCGCTTTCTTCCTTCTGCAGTTTTGCGATCTGGGGGATAACGATACCCGCCAGTTGCATGAAGATAGAAGCCGAGATATACGGCATTACACCTAACGCGAAAATGGAGGCACGACTGAACGCACCACCTGCAAAGGCGTTGAATAATCCGAGAAGACCTTCGGGACCGCTACCAGTCTTTTGATCAAGGATAATAGGGTTGATACCCGGAAGTGTGATATAACATCCGATACGGTATACGAGAATCAGGCCAAGGGTATACAGAATACGCTTACGAAGCTCTTCGATGCTCCAGATATTCTTGAGCGTGTCAATAAATTTCTTCACTGTATTTAAATAATAAGGTGATGCAGCTAAAAACTAAAATGCGAATAAACGACAAAAGACGCACTTTTACAAATGCGTCTTTTTGAAAGTTTATTTATTAAATAATTTCAACAGTACCGCCTGCCGCTTCGATTGCTGCCTTAGCTTTTTCGCTGATAGCATTCACTGCGAATTTCAGGTTGGTTTTGCTGATCTCACCATGACCAAGAACTTTAATCATAGCTGTCTTGTTTACCAGACCGCTGATATAAAGATTTTCAGGAGAGAATTCTTCGAAACTGTATTTTGCGATGATACCGTCCAGTTGACCCAGGTTGAACACCACATACTCAACACGGTTGTTGTTTTTAAATCCGCGTTTTGGCATACGGCGCTGGATAGGCATCTGACCACCTTCGTGACCTTTTTTGGATTGATAACCGGTACGTGCTTGCTGACCTTTGTTACCTTTTCCGGAAGTAGAACCTCCGCCACCTTCACCGCGTCCTACGCGTTTGCCTGATTGAACGGAACCCTGAGCAGGTTGTAAATTGTGTAATTGCATTGTTATTGATTTTTAAACTTGCGCGGAATCGTAAACCGCTCGCAAATTGATGAAAAAACGATTACTTAACTTCTTCCACTTTAACCAGGTGGCTTACAGTACGCACCATACCCAGAATTGCAGGTGTAGCTTCAACTTCCACGGATTTGTGCAATTTTCTGAGACCTAAAGCGATCAGCGTACGCTTCTGAAATTCAGGGCGATCAATTCCGCTTTTGATTTGAGTAACTTTAATTTTTGACATAATTTTATTTTTTGGGGAAACAGAAAGAACGGGGCTTTCAATTATCCGTTAAATACTTTTTTCAGGCTGACGTTACGTTGTTTTGCTACGGCAACAGGCTCGCGCAATTTGCTCAGTGCCACGATCGTAGCTTTAACCACGTTCTGAGGATTAGCAGAACCCAGAGATTTGGAAAGAATATCGGTTACACCAACTGCTTCCAGTACCGCACGCATGCTACCTCCGGCAATTACACCGGTACCGTGTGCTGCAGGGCGGATCAATACTTTCGCTGCGCCTTCTTTAGCAAACTGGTCGTGAGGAATCGTTCCGTTCATGATCGGAACTTTGATCAGGTTTTTCTTAGCGTCGTCGATACCTTTGGTAATTGCTTCCTGTACCTCTTTCGCTTTACCCATTCCCTGTCCAACGATTCCGTTACCGTTACCTACCACAACAAGTGCAGAAAAGCTGAAAGCACGGCCACCTTTGGTTGTTTTTACCACGCGATTGATCGCAACCACTTTCTCGTGCAGTTCCAGATCTCCCGCTTTTACTCTAGTTAATTTTGTCTTAGACATTTCTTTGTGGATTATTTTAACTGAAGTGAGGGGCTTAACCTCATTCCTTCATTTGTATTAAAGATGAAAATTAGAACACCAGACCTCCTTCGCGTGCACCATCAGCCAGCGACTTAACGCGACCATGATACAGATAACCACCACGATCAAATACACAGGTTTCAACACCTGCAGCTTTTGCCTGCTGTGCCAGAGATTTACCTACCAGTGCAGCTTTCTCAGATTTAGTACCGCTTGCCGCAGCAATATCCTTCTGACGGGAGTTTGCAGAAGCCAGAGTAGTACCGGTTGTATCATCAATCAGCTGAGCGTAGATATCGCTGTTGCTGCGGAATACTGACAAACGGGGCTTTTGAGTTGTGCCGGAAATTTTGGCACGGATACGCCAGCGGAGTTTTTGGCGGCGAACTACTTTTTTATCTAATGACATTTTATTTCGTTTTTGTACGGGCTTCGCAATGCGAGCTACCGATTTTTTAATTTTATGAAGAGGACAGTCGCTTATGCAGCGACTGCCCGTTTATACAAACTATTTACCAGCAGATTTACCAGCTTTACGGCGCACCACTTCATTCATGTAGCGAACACCTTTTCCTTTGTACGGCTCAGGTTTACGCAGGCTACGCAATTTTGCAGCTACCTGACCCAGCAATTGCTTGTCGATAGACTCCAGAGAGATAGTTGGGTTTTTACCTTTTTCAGCTGTTGCAGAAGCTTTGATCTCTTTAGGCAACTGGAAAATGATGTTGTGAGAGTAACCCAGCGCCAGGTCGATTTCCTGACCGGTTACTGTAGCACGGTAACCTACACCGACCAGTTCCAGATCTCTTTTAAATCCTTCAGTAACACCGGTAACCATGTTGGCGATCAGAGAACGGTACAGACCGTGCAAAGCACGATGACGGATCTGATCTGTAGGGCGGGTGATAGCGATGTTGCCATCCTGCTCTTCAATCTTGATATCGCGGTCAATAGCGAGTTTCAGTTCGCCTTTAGGACCTTTTACAGTTACTTCGTTTGCAGGAGAAACGCTCAGCGTAACACCTTTCAACGGGATTAATTTTTTGCCTATACGTGACATGTTTGTTGTTTTATATTTTTATAAAATGTTGCCTGACCGGTCAGCCTGTATAGGGGTGAGCTTAATGTATCAGGACTTTGATTTATCTTAGAATACGTTACACAGAACTTCACCACCAACGTTCATAGCACGGGCTTCTTTATCGGTCATCACACCTTTGGAAGTAGAGATGATCGCGATACCGAGACCATTGTGTACACGGCGGATATCAGCAGGTTTTGCATACTGACGCAAACCGGGACGGCTTACTCTTTCCAGAGCACGGATAGCCGGCTCTTTAGTAGCAGCATCATATTTCAAAGCGATTTTGATAACGCCTTGTTTGTTGTCATCCTCAAATTTGTACTTAAGGATATAACCTTTATCGTAAAGGATCTCAGTGATACGTTTTTTTACGTTTGAAGCAGGAATCTCTACGATACGGTGTTGAGCCATCTGCGCGTTACGGATACGCGTCAAGAAGTCTGCAATAGGATCTGTAACCATTTTTGTTTGTTCTTGTTTTTAAATGAATTGTTACTGGTTTCGGCAGCAATTAAAACTGCGACCTTGAAACTAATTGAAAGCGCTGTTATTACCAGCTTGCTTTCTTAACGCCCGGAATTTTACCATCCAGTGCCATGTCGCGGAATATGTTACGGCAAATACCGAAGTGACGCATAAATCCTTTAGGGCGACCTGTCAGCTGACAACGGTTTTTCAGGCGAACCGGAGATGCATTTTTGGGCAGTTTGTCCAAAGCAGCATAATCTCCTGCAGCTTTAAGCGCAGCGCGTTTTTCGGCGTACTGAGCCACCATTTTCTCGCGTTTGCGTTGGCGTGCTTTTACTGATTCTCTAGCCATAGAATATATTAGTTGTTGTCTTTTTTAATGTTTTTGAACGGCATTCCCAGTTCTTTCAACAGTTCGTAAGCTTCTTCGTTGGTACGGGCAGTGGTCACGAAAGTGATGTCCATACCGCTGATACGGTTTACTTTATCGATGTTGATCTCAGGGAAGATGATCTGCTCGGTAACACCCATGGTATAGTTACCACGACCGTCGAAAGATTTTTCGTTGATACCTTTGAAATCACGTACACGTGGCAGGGATACTGCTACGAAGCGATCCAGGAAATCAAACATATTCTCACGGCGCAATGTAACGCGGCAGCCGATCGGCATTGCTTTACGGAGCTTAAAGTTGGAGATGTCTTTTGTAGACAGTGTGGGAACTGCTTTCTGACCGGAAATGTTTGTCATTTCGTTCAATGCGTCATCGATGAGCTTTTTGTCAGAAGTAGCGCCTTTAACACCCTGGTTCAAACAGATTTTCACCAGGCGGGGACACTCCATAACGGTTTTGTATCCAAACTTTTTCATCAAAGCCGGAACAACCTCGCTTTTATATTTAGCTTGTAATCTTGGGGTATATTTTGTCGTTGCCATTATTTAATTACCTCCCCTGTTTTTTTGGAAATACGAACGAATGAACCTTCTTTTCTTTCACGTTTAATGCGAACGGGTGCTTTGGATTTAGCATCCCACAGCATCACGTTAGAGATGTTGACAGGAGCCTCTTGCTTCACAATACCACCCTGAGGGTTTTGTGCGTTCGGCTTCAGGTGTTTCGTAATGATGTTTACACCCTCAACCAGCACCAGGCCTTTGCGAGGATACACAGCCTGAACCACGCGGGGCTGGCTGCGGTCTCTATCATCACCGGCGATCACAACTACGCTGTCGCCTTTTTTGATATTGAATTTAGGTTGAAATCTCTTTTTCACTGCTTATAATATTAAGGTTGCTGCACCTTCGATTTTCCAAACGGGCTGCAAAGGTACAACATAAAATTTACAATACCTCAGGGGCGAGGGAAACAATTTTCATATATCCCTTATCGCGCAATTCACGTGCCACAGGGCCGAAGATACGGGTACCGCGTGGGTCGTCGGAATTGTTCAGCAGTACCACCGCATTGTCGTCGAAATTGATGTATGAACCATCTTTACGACGCAATTTGTTTTTAGTACGTACGATTACTGCTTTCGATACGGTTCCTTTTTTCATGTTACCGCCCGGGATGGCATCTTTTACGGTAACAACGATTTTATCGCCAATACCGGCATAAGCTTGCCCTGAATTTCCCAACACACGGATGCAAAGCACTTCTTTTGCACCACTGTTGTCGGCTACACTGAGCCTGGATTCTTGTTGTATCATCTTTAAATAAGATTACTTAGCTTTTTCAATAATTTCTACTAAACGCCAGCATTTATTTTTGCTCAAAGGGCGTGTTTCCATAATGCGCACCACATCACCGATACCGGCTTTGTTTTCTTCGTCATGCGCCATGAACTTAGTCGTTTTTTTAACGAACTTACCGTATATCGGGTGCTTTACTTTACGCTCAACAGTAACTGTGATGCTTTTGGTCATCTTGTCGCTGCTAACGATTCCGATACGCGATTTTCTACTTTTTCTTACTACCGTAGTTGACATCTCTTTAAAAGATTATGTTTTTAAATACCTGCTTTTCTTTTAGTTTGCTCAGTTTTCAGTCGAGCGATTTCGCGACGGAGTGAACGGATAGTCAGCGGGTTTTCTATCGGATTCACGGCATGGCTGAATGACAACCTGCTCAGTTGTAATTCTGTCTCTGCTATCTTATCGGCCAAGCCCTGATTATCGAGTGAGCGATAATCTTCTTGTTTTGCTTTTTTTGCCATTGTTATGCGTTTATTAAGAACGGGATCTGATCCCACTTAGTTTAAATTGATATGGTAAGCTTCCTGTGAGGGAGTACTGTTTATGCGATTACGCTTCAACGAAGTCTCTGCGAACTACAAATTTCGTAGCGATAGGCAGTTTCTGAGCTGCGAGCGCCATAGCTTCCTGAGCAACTTTCAGCGGTACGCCTTCGATTTCAAACAAGATACGTCCTGGTTTTACTACAGCTGCCCAGTATTCAAGGCTACCTTTACCTTTACCCATCCTTACCTCTGCAGGCTTTTTGGTGATCGGCTTATCAGGGAAAATACGGATCCAAACGTTACCCTCACGTTTCATATGACGGGTCATTGTCTGACGAGCCGCTTCGATCTGACGGTTAGTGATCCACTTAGGCTCCAGGGCTTTCAGTCCGAAAGAACCAAATGAGATAGTGGCTCCACGCTCTGCGTTTCCTCTGATCCGGCCTTTGTGGGCTTTCCTGTGTTTTGCTTTTTTTGGTTGTAACATGGTTACAATATTTTATTAAAGTGTAGTCTACAATGTTTCTGATTCAGAGCAATATTTTAGTTGCGCGGTGCTCTTCCTCCGCGACGGTCTCCAGAAGGCTTTCTGTCACCGCGTCCGCCACCTCTGCGGTCATCGCCGCTGAAAGCACCCGGACGGTTGTTGCTGCCTTTGGATTCTGCACCGGCTGCAAAGTTCGGATTCAACTCACGTTTACCCAGAACCTCACCTTTACAGATCCATACTTTGATACCGATTTTACCATAAACGGTCAATGCGAATACAGAAGCATAGTCGATATCCATACGGAATGTATGCAGTGGCGTACGACCTTGTTTGAATTCTTCGGTACGAGCGATCTCAGCACCACCCAAACGGCCACCAACTTTAATTTTGATTCCTTCAGCACCCATTCTCATAGCAGTGGTAATTGCCATTTTGATAGCGCGTTTGAAGCTGACACGGCCTTCCAGCTGACGGGCAATCGTTTCACCAACGATCATCGCATCGAGCTCAGGACGACGGATCTCCATGATGTTGATCTGAACGTCATCCTTATGTGTCAATTTTTTCAGTTCTTCTTTGATACGGTCTACTTCCGTACCTCCTTTACCGATGATGATACCGGGTTTGGAAGTATGGATGGTAACAATCAATTTTGCTAGGGTGCGCTCGATAACAATACGGCTGATGCCGCCTTTGTTGATGCGTGCTGCCAGGTAAGTACGGATTTTATGATCCTCTACCAGTTTCTGGCCGAAGTCCTTTTTCTCGCCATACCACATAGAGTCCCATCCGCGGATGATACCTAACCTGTTACCAATAGGATTTGCTTTTTGACCCATTCTACTTTATATTAATGAATGTTGAATTAATTAGTTTTGATTTGTTTGGTTACGTCCATCCACAACAAGAGTGACATGGTTGCTGCGTTTACGCAGGCGATAAGCACGGCCCTGAGGAGCAGGGTTCATGCGTTTCAGCGTACGGCCACCATCCACGTAAATGGTCTTTACATACAAATTCGCTTCGATCACATCGGCACCTTCATTTTTCATTCTCCAGTTTGCGATGGCACTCAACAAGAGTTTTTCCAACGGCACGGAGGGATGCTTCGGGCTGAATTTCAATGTGTTCAAAGCTTGTTCTACATTCATTCCACGGATCAAATCGGCCAACAGGCGCATCTTACGCGGAGACGTAGGTTGATTTCTTAAGCGAGCTACAGCTTCCATTTTCTATAGAAATTGTTCTTTATTAATGAGGCATTCCCAGAAGGCAAATGCCGATGTTATTTGAATATATTTAGGTATTGTGCTTATTTGCTGCCACTATGACCTTTAAAGTTACGTGTAGGAGCAAATTCGCCTAATTTGTGACCCACCATGTATTCGGTCACATAAACGGGGATGAATTTGTTCCCGTTGTGTACGGCAAATGTCTGTCCTACAAAGTCCGGTGTGATAGTAGAACGGCGACTCCAGGTTTTGATTACTCCTTTTTTGGATTTGCCTTCTGCCATTGCCAGAACTTTATTTTCCAGCTTCACATCTACGTAAGGTCCTTTACTGATTGAACGAGCCATTGTGTAAATTTTGTATTTTAATGCAGGGCCGCGTAAACGGCCACTGCGTTATGCTTTGTTATTAAAGTTTTTTACCGTTTTTGCGTTGGATGATCAGTTTATCTGAACCCTTTTGTTTACGGGTTTTTTCACCTTTAGCATATTTACCGTTACGGCTGCGTGGATGTCCTCCGGAAGAACGTCCTTCACCACCACCCATCGGGTGATCTACAGGGTTCATCGCAACACCACGAACGCGTGGGCGGATTCCTTTCCAGCGGTTACGTCCGGCTTTACCCATAGACTGCAGACCGTGGTCACTGTTAGAAACAGTTCCTACAGTTGCCATACAGTTGATCAGCACTTTGCGCAGTTCGCCTGAAGGCATTTTCAATACAGCATATTTCTCTTCCTTGTTCGCCAGTTGTGCATAAGTACCGGCAGAGCGCGCGATAGAACCACCACGACCTGGTTGCAGCTCAATGTTGTGAACGGTAGTACCCAGCGGCATGTTTTTCAGCAACAGTGCATTACCCACTTCAGGAGCAACAGCATCACCGCTTAATACGGTAGTACCTACTTCCAGACCCTGAGGTGCGATGATATAACGTTTCTCACCATCCGCATAAGCCAGCAGCGCGATGAACGCTGTACGGTTCGGATCGTACTCGATTGTTTTTACTGTTGCAGGGATATTCTTTTTATCGCGTTTGAAATCTACGATACGGTATTTTGTTTTGTTACCGCCGCCGATATAACGCATTGCGCGACGACCTTGAGCGTTGCGACCTCCCGTTCCAGGAAGTGCTTCCAGCAAGCTTTTCTCAGGTACGTTTGTAGTGATTTCAGCATAAGCATTGCCTACTCTCCAACGGGTTCCGGCTGTAACCGGTTTATATTTACGTAATGCCATTGTTTTTCTTTTTTTTGTTCAGTCGCCTTGAGAGCTTCTTTACTTTTTTAATTACATGGAGAAAAGATCGATCGATTCACCTTCTGCCACAGTAACAGTTGCTTTCTTGTAGGCAGATTTCATACCACTGAGCAGACCGGTTTTGGTCATGCGGTTCTTTTGTTTACCAGGAACCACGGAAGTATTTACGTCGGTAACTTTCACGTTATAAAAAGCTTCTACCGCTTTTTTCACTTCCAGTTTATTAGCCTTTCTGTCTACCATGAAGGAGTAGCGGCGTGCGCTTTCCATCTGGGAGTTTGCCTTTTCGGTCAGAAGCGGCTTGATTAATACGTTAGCAGGTTTCATATTCCTTTTTATTTCGTATGCTCTCGAAAATTATTTTTACTATCCTTCAACTACTTCCATTGCTTCTTCTGTGAAGAATTTAGCAGCGCTTTCAGTGAAGATTACCACGTTTGCATTTACCAGGTCGTAAGTGTTCATATCGCTCAGAACAGTTGTTTTGTTGCCAGCGATGTTACGGCCGCTCAGGTATACATTGGAATCGTATTCAGGCAATACCAGCAATGTCTTGCGGGCGCTTTTTGATACAGATCCGATTGCCCCTGCAAATGCTTTTGTTTTAGGAGCATCCATGTTCAGGTCTTCCATGATCACGAGCTGATTAGCGCGGGCTTTGTGAGACAAAGCAGAGATCTTGGCGAGATCCTTCACTTTACGGTTCAGTTTGAACTCATAAGTGTGCGGTTTAGGACCATTGATGGTACCACCACCTTTATACAATGGGTTACGGATGTTACCTTTACGGGAACCGCCGGTACCTTTTTGTTTGTGCAGTTTGCGGCTGGCACCTTTTACTTCTGCACGGGTTTTAGTGCTGTGCAGACCCAGGCGTTGTGCAGCGCGATATTGTTTAACAGCCAGGTAGATAACATGGTCGTTAGGTTCGATATTGAAGATGTCTTCCGGCAGATCTACTTTGCGGCCGGTTACTTCGCCTTTGCTATTTAATACGTCGAATTGCATTTTGATCTTTTATTAATTCTGGATTAACACAATAGAACCGTTGTGACCAGGTACGGAACCGCTGATCAGAATGTAGTTCTGTTCCGGAAATACTTTCACTACGCGCAGTGCTTTCACTTTCACGCGATCGCCACCCATACGGCCGGCCATACGCATGCCTTTGAACACGCGGCTTGGATAAGAGGATCCACCCACGGAACCCGGAGCGCGCTGACGGTCGTGCTGACCATGCGTAGCCTCACCTACCCCGCTAAAGCCATGACGTTTTACAACACCCTGGAAACCTTTACCTTTGGTAGTTCCTATAACACTTACTTTTTCACCTTCTGCGAAGATTTCGCAGGTGATTGATTCACCGAGTTGTTTTGAGATAGAACTGTTACGCAGTTCTTTCACTACAGATTTAGGCGCAGTACTGGCCTTAGAGAAGTGATTGATTAATGCTTTTGGTGTGTTTTTTTCTTTTGCTTCACCATAAGCGATCTGTAGCGCATTGTAGCCGTCTGTTTCAACGGTCTTTACTTGCGTTACCACACATGGACCAGCTTCGATAATGGTGCAGGCAGTCTGCTTTCCATTAGGCTCGAATATGCTGGTCATACCGATTTTTTTACCTATAATACCTTTCATTTTCTTGTATTTTGAACCAAGCGCCCGGATTCTATTTTGTGTGGACCGGGATTGGTGTTTTTCAAAAACCTAAAGAACTTTTCTATTTTGCTTTTATGCCTTTATTAGATGGATCATCCGATCTAATTACGCTTTAATTTCAACTTCAACACCACTGGGCAGATCCAATTTGGAAAGAGCATCTACCGTGCGGGAAGAAGAAGTGTAGATATCCAACAAACGCTTGTGTGTACACAGCTGGAATTGTTCGCGGGATTTTTTATTTACGTGCGGTGAACGCAGAACGGTAAATATTTTTTTCTCTGTGGGCAATGGAATGGGACCTGTTACAACGGCTCCCGTGTTGCGCACTGTTTTTACGATTTTATCTGCTGATTTGTCAACGAGATTATGATCGTAAGACTTCAGTTTGATTCTGATGCGTTGAGACATAACTTTCAAATAGCTTTATCCGTCAAAAAATTTTCGGACTGCAAAGGTAACTCCTATTTTTAATCCACCAAAAATTTTTTAAAGTTTTTTATATAAGAGCGCCCTTCCGTAAGCCGGTCTGCTATAGCCGGGATAAGACCAAATTCACATATCGCTTTCATTGCTAGCGATCCACGAAAAAAGCTGTCAGCACCGCAACCTCAGTCCGTTTTTTCCTCTCCGCCTGATAATACCGGTCGACATTGGATTTTTTAAAAAAAAGTTTTCCAATTTCCGCCACCTACCTAACACATTTACACTAAGCGCGTGAGGTATTTGCATATGTTTCGTTTTTTATCCTCAGCTTGATTGTTGAACCTATGCAGCCCCGGTTCAGGCACAGAATTTGATAAGCATACGATTATGAGAACCACTACCAAATCTATACGATGCCTCTGTGCTATCCTCGCTTTAGCAGGATTTGCCGCCTGCAAAAAAGAGCAGAAAAAAACGGAAACCCCCAATCCGCCGAATACGGTAACGGACAAACCACTTGATTCGTCCTACGTACTGTCGTTCGATGTGCCGGTTTCGCCGCAACCTAAACTGCTGAGCGCCATCGCTAAAATGGCTTATAAGAAGCCAAACTCATCCTACGGCACCTACTCTTACATCGATTTCCGTGTGAATGCCGACAATACGCTGGATGTGTACTGGCTGGATACCGATGAGCAACCGCACATCTCGCGGGTATCGGTAAGCGGCAAATCGCTGATCGAAGACATCAAAATCCCCAAGTTTATTACCGATACCGCCCAACGCTACATCGGCTTCGAAAAGCTGGGCCAGGACAAATTCATTATCGGGTACGCATGCAAAAACAGCTTTGGCCAGAATGTCGCAGAAGCCTGGTACACAGCCTTCAACAAAGACGGCAGTGTTATTTTTTCCACGCTGCTGTTTGGTGATAAAGACCTCACTACCGAAGACTCTCCCGGAGAGCCTGCACAGGCCGGCTCATCACTTATTCGCTACAATACCGTTACCAACACCGTTGCCCTTTACTTATCCCATCAGAAAATGACGGGCGGGAAGCGCCACCAGGCAGGTTTTTGTTGCTTCCTGGACGGCACAACCGGCAAGTTAAAACTGAATAGCGCAGGAGAAATGACCGGCGAGGGCTGGCATTCGTCGCACAATTTCGACCAGCGGGGCTTTTTCAATGCAGACAATGGCTTCTACACGCTCGCTCATGGAGACGGCTTCCCGCGTGCACTCATGGCTGCAACCTGGGACCCCAACCAGAGAAAAGCACTGTCCAAACTTGAATACTTTAAGTACAGCGGTGCCACCGGCGACCCCGTCACCAACACCACAACAGGTGATTTCACAGAATTATCCAACCGCGACGTAGCCGTATTGTATTCCACCTCCGAAGGCCGGACCCAACGTGACCTGCGCCTGGTATTACTCAGCGGCATGAATATAAATGCACCTGCAGTGAAGAAAGAAGTATGGATCACAGAACTGGCAAATGAGTATGTAGGCTGGGGTGCAAAAATCATCCAGTACAGCAGCACTACCGCACTGCTCGCCTGGAATACTTTCAGCACCACCAATGCCGGAACCGGTACGCATTTCCGCCTCGTGGACCTGGCAGGGGAAAAATTATATCCTGCTTACGACATGACGGAAACAGCACTGTATCCGCAGCAATCTTTCCGCTACAGCAATGATAAGAAATCAATATTCTTTGTTTCGTCCGGCACGGGTACATTAAAGGTGTATCAGGTGAAAGTAAACGACGCGTACTGATCGTAAAACACCGGAGTGATCGTGTTGTCACTCCGGAATTAAATACATCTCCTCAAGGAGTAGTCTTTTCTGAAGATTACTCCTATTTTTATGCCATATATCCACCTATGCACAGCTCAGACCATTGCCTCAATTGTCAGTCGCCTGCAGACCAGGCCTACTGCCCCGTCTGCGGACAAAAAACAGACACGCACCGCATTACCGTAAAGCATTTTGTGCTGCACGACCTGCTGCATGGCGTGTGGCACCTGGAAAAAGGGATATGGTTCACCCTGAAAGAAACGCTGTTCCGGCCGGGATATGCAGCGGTTAATTATATCGAGGGCAGACGGGTGCGCTACTACAATATATTTTACCTCACATTGCTTGTACTCGGATTTATACTGCTGCTGAGCCACTGGCAACACAAACTGTACCCGGCAGAGGGCGATATCATTCAATTTGAAGGGGACGGAACCGTGTTAAAACATTTTTTTGAAACATGGTCCAAACCGCTGATCTTCTCGTTCGTACCATTTACGGCAGCCTGTGCATGGATCGTCTTCAGGCGTCTGCGTTATAATTTCGCCGAGCATAATATCATCGGTGGCTTCTGCCTGCTGGCCATCACGCTTTACATCGCCCTCGAAACTATCGTGAGTTTATTACCCCCGGACGGAAAAATATCCGGGCCCGTTATTGATTGGTCCTCTCAGATCATCACGATTCTGATACTGCTGCAGCCACTGATCTGCTACCGGCAGGTGGCAAAGAAGAAATATACTACAGGCGGATTCATCTGGCGCATCGTGCTGTTGTACCTGCTGATGATCCTTGCCTTCATCCTGCTTGTGTTTGTGTGCATGGCCATTGTAAGCAAGGGAAATTTCGACGGGCGGTTTTCGCTATAAACCGGTCGGTTTTTTCAGCACGAGCTTATTGGTATGCAGTACAGGCTGATCGAACAGCTCGCGGTTGCGCACGCGCCTGCGCCGGTAAGTTTCCCTCAGCAATCTGGTTCTCACCAGGCTGTAAGCAAGGATCAGAACCATCGCCAGCGCGATATAGATAAATACCCAGAAGTGGAAGTAATGGATGATACATCCTGCCAGCGTACCGCCGGCAATATACCCTGCTGCGATCGCAAACATCTGTTTAAGTCTTGCAGATGCGGCAACACGCTGTGCAGGCTCCTGGAACCACTGGGCCGTATTGAGTGCGAGATCTGTTGTAAGACCGGTGAGATGGGTGGTTTTGAGCCCGAAGCCTTTCAGGGAAGCGGTCATACCGTTCTGCAGCCCCATTGCAAATAACAGCAGCGCAACCAGCAATTCGGTTTCCACCAGTGTTTCGGCATAGAAATAGTGTCCGTAAAAACCGGCTGCAAGCAGACAGGATATTTCCAGCAGCATCGGCACCACAGCCGGAGCGAACGAGAAAGAGGATGCCGCAGGACGCTTACGCATCAGGCTTCCGGAAAAGAAACTGCCCGCGAAATACATCGCAATCCACCCCAGGGCAGTCAATATCCGTACGAGATTACCCTTCGCTATCTCTGAAGCCAGTATGGCGTAGTGCCCGGTCACGTTGGATGAAAATGAAAAAAATAACACCAACGACGACACGTTTACCATACCTGCGGCAAAAGAGGTCATCATCGCAAATACGATGCGCCCCTTCAGTCTCCTGTTCTCTCTGTTCGTCATATTTATCGATCCTTCTTTTAAATCCTTGCAAATGTGATCCGCACAATACCGCGGGTCAGTTGCTCACTTTCAAAATGCAATACCATGCGCTTATCGTTCAACTCCACCAACTGATAGGTCTCCTCATAATCGTTGTTGTAACGGATACGCAGCACATTGCCGTTTCCGAGGATAGACCAGTCGAGGTGCACATCCTTATCCGCGGTGTGCAGGTCCAGCAGCGCTCCCGGGCGGAAATCCCACTGTTCGGCTTTATGGATGATCTTTGATTGAGAAATCAGATGCTTCACCGACTCTGACAATGGCTCTTTGCCGAACTGTACCGCACCTTTATTATCCGCCTTGGCGTAGGTCCAGGAAACTTCATCCCAGCGGCCCACAATGCGCTCTTCCGGACGCAGTTCCCGATCGCGGAACAATACCGCCGCTGCCAGCAACGAAAAGGGAATCAGCAGTGAACAAAATAATGTGATGTAGTATTTCATATTTTTTTCCTTTAACCGTTTGCTCCCGAAAAGCCAATCGCATCAAAGCGTTTCACCGACCAGGATATTTTGATCTTCTCCCGGAGCGACCTTTCGAGAAACGGCACCAGATCTTTACTGAGCCGGTGTGCCCGGGCAAACCGGAACGTTCCCGGCATGAATATCTGTGCTACTTCCTGTGCTTCTAGGAAATCGGAAAAAGATTGCTGCGTGTCTCCCAGAAACAATTCCACTTTCACAGAAGCCAGCTGGCGACCGTAAACCGTCTGGAGATCTTCGATTGCGTGCCGGAATTCAGCATTCATCAGCTTCATCAGCACGTTGGCTTTAGAGAAAAACAACATACCGGTAATCGACTCCCCGATAGCAATTCCATGTACCAGCAGTATATGCAGGGGTTCATGGGCACTGTTGAGCGCACTACGCACCAAAGCCAGCGAAGCAGGAGTAAAATCTGTGGGAATAAGAATCGTATGTGCCATTCTCGGGAATTTGACACAAACGTAGCCCCCTGATATTAGAGGGTATTTAGAGGCGCATTAGAAAACGATAAGAAAAGCGTTAGCGATTTGCTAATCCGTGAAAAACCGCGGCAGCTTCACCTCCACCGTTGTTCCGGCATTTACTTCGGAGGTGACGATCATTTCTCCCTCATGCATTTTCACGATGTTGCGGGTAAGCGGTAGCCCTATCCCGTATCCTTCGAACGGCGTGGTGTTGGAAGCCCTGAAAAACGGATCGTAGATATGATCGATCTCGGCTACCGGGATACCGATCCCCCGATCCTTTACCACAACCGCAACATAACGCTCGCTGCAGGCGATACTGACGTTCACCAGATCGTTGTGCGAGTATTTACAGGCGTTCAGAATGATATTGGAAAATGCCAGATGCAGCAATTGCTCGTTGCCGCGTGCTTTCAGCTTGCGCGGATTATCGGGCAATGATTCATAATCGAAGCGCACTTTACTCTGCGGATAGATACGTTTCACAGTGTCCTGAACATCGAACAGAAGCTGATCAATGCGCACCTTTTCAAAAATCAGCTGCTTACCGCGTAACCCTGTTTGTGCCAGATGCAGAAGCGCTTTTGTTTTGCGGTCCAGCTTCTCCGCTTCAGCAAGGATGTGCTGCAAAGCAAGCACATATTCTTCCTGACTGCGCGGACGTGCAAGTGCGATATCCGCTTCACCGATAATGGTGGTCAGCGGTGTGTTCAATTCATGCGAAGCGTTGCTGATGAAATTATTCTGTGTTTCAAAACTTGTCTCCAGCCGGTCCAGCATGCCGTTCATCGTACGCGTAAGCGATCCCAGTTCGTCATCGGTGCCAGGATCAGAAAGGCGGATGTTCAGATTTTCCGTTCCGATGCGCAACACATCTTCGGTGATCATTTTGATCGGCCTGAAGATCTTTTTAAACAGCCAGGAGGAAAGGAAAAAGATAATGATCGTCGAAGCAATGATCATTACAAACAGGAGTCTTGAGAGGTAAGACATCAGGTCGTCGAAATAATCATTTTCGGCCGAGGTGATCACAATATACGTGGCGCCGTTGTACGCCTTATGACGTATGCCGCAGAACAGCTGTTTCCCTTTGCGGAAAGTACCTTTTCCCTTTTCCCATACCGTCTCCAGGAAATGCTGATCGAAACCATCTTTTTCCGCCCAATAGCGCAGGGAATGGGCTGCATCTATCTGCAGGAAGTCGTCCTTTTCCCGCGGAAGCTTTACAAGATAATTAGTTTTAAACCGCGTGAGATGCAGGTTGTCGGGATCCAGCCTGATACGCGCCGCATAGTTGGCACGCGTTTCGAGGCGTTCATAGAAATCGGTAAAGGCAAAGTTAGAAATGAACACATACATGAACCCGCTGAACAGCAGGATGATTCCCACGATAATAGAGCTTAACAGCAATATGATGCGGTTGCGTGTTTTCATAGCTCGCTTTTCATGATGTATCCCATACCCGTAATGGTATGAATAAGGCGCGGCGCGCCCGCTGCCTCCAGCTTTTTACGCAGGTAATTTACATACACGTCCACAACGTTTGTGCTCATGTCTGCCTGTACCCCCCACACCTCATCAATGATATCCATGCGCGAGAGTGCACGCCGGGCATTCTTCATGAACATAAACAGCAGCCGGTATTCGGTAGCCGTCAGTGAAACAGGGGCATTCTCATAGTGAACGGATTTCGTCTGATCGTTCAGGGAAAGACCGGCAAAGGTCAGAACGGCGCCCTGATCCGGTTCGGCAATACGTTCCGCGCGGCGCAGCAGCGATCTTACACGCGCGGTGAGCTCGATAAATTTAAACGGCTTCACGAGATAATCGTCGGCGCCGGTATTCAGTCCCAGCGCCACGTTTTCGGCAGTGCCCAGCGCGGTAAGCAGCAGCAAGGGTAAATGCGACTGACGTCGTACCTGTGTACACACCTCCAGACCGCTGATACCCGGCAGCATGATATCCACTATGAGCAGATCAAAAGATCCCCGTTCAAATGCCGATAATCCTTCTTCACCGCTGGGTGCCGAGATCACGGAAAAAGACTCTTCCTCCAGCCCCTTTTTCACAAAGGCAGCCACGTGGGGATCATCTTCTATTAGCAGGATCTTTTTCAAGCCGGATTGGTTTACACAGGAATCAAAAATAAACAAATCCGCGTGCGGGCAAAATAAAAACGCAAGCCCTGAAAAGCAGAAAGGTCATCTTAAAGATGACCTTTCTGAAATAAGTGCGGCAGAGGAGATTCGAACTCCCATGCCCTTTAACAGGCGCTACCACCTCAAAGTAGTGCGTCTACCAGTTTCGCCACCGCCGCATTGGTGATTAAAAAACTCTTTCTGAGGTGCGCAAAAGTAATGTGTTCCTTTCAAAAAAACAAACCCTATTTACCTCCGAATATTCCGTTCAGTTCCAGTCGCCGTGCACGCCGTGCCGGAAAGACGGCTGCGAGCGCTCCCACAGAGCAAACAGTCAGTAAAACAACCAGTATGTCCGGCAGGCGGATCTCTACGGGGTAAGATTCAATAATGAATGCTCCCTGAATTTTCACCAGTCCCCAGCGGGTCTGAGCCCAGCAGAGCAACAGCCCGGTCAGCAACCCTACAGAAGCTCCTACAAGCGCCCAGAGTACACCTTCGGCCATAACGATGCGCCCCAGGTAAGCAGGCACAAAGCCCATCGCACGGAGGATACCCATATCTTTCTGCTTTTCGAGCACGAGCAGCGACAGTGCGCTGATCATATTGAACGAAGCGATCAGCAATACAAACAACAGAATCGCATACCCGGCCCACTTTTCCGATTTCAGCACCATATACACCGCCTTATTCTGTTCGTAGCGGGTACTGACCACATAAGCAGGTCCTAATTTATCCTGTATCTCTTTTTTAACGGCATCCAGATCCGCGCCGGCTTGCAGCTTCAGCTCCAGTGAAGACACTTTTCCATCCTGCAGGAACAGCTTTCTCACGGTGTTCAGCGGTGCGATAATATACTTTGAGTCCAGTTCTTCCTGCACACTGAAACTGCCGTCAGGCTTCAGTATCGCAGACTGAAAAGCTTCGGAAGGGGAAAGACTGGCCACGGGGGCGTCTGGATTCGGATAGTAAACAGATATGCGGGAAAATACGTTATCCACGTCCACGCCCAGGCTGGCGGCGACATACTGCCCCACAATGGCTGTGGCGAGCAGACTGCTTTCCATCAGTGTATCCACTCCTTTAACGATGCTGGGCTTCAGGTTATTCACCTGGAAGAAGGCACGGTCGACCCCTTTGAGCACTACAGGAATGGTTTCACCCGATTCTGTATTAACGAGCACATTGTCTTCAATCACGGCCGAAATGTAAGCCACTCGGCTGTTTGATTTCAATGCCTGCTCTGCCTGTTGCCGGGGATCGAAAAATTTACCTTTTGCAGCACTGATACGGATGTCCGGGTAGAAAGTACTGTACAAACTATTGATCAGCGATTCGAAGCCGTTAAAAACGGAAAACAGGATGATCATGGCAGCGCTGCTCACGGCAATGGCAGCCATACTGATACGGGAAAGTACCGGCACGGCATTAGCTGAACCTTTTCCCCGCAGATAGCGCAGGGCAATACGCATTACCAGAGAGACTCCTGCCATGAAGATCTTTACTCAGCAGCCTGATCGTTGTCTTTCTTTTCGTTATTGATCTGTTTGAATATTTCTTCCATGCGGAACACATAATCCAGTGTGTCATCCAGGAAAAATTCCAGATGCGGCACCCGGCGCAACTGGTTGCGCACGCGTTCACCCAACGATCTGCGGTATTCCCAGGCATGCTCTTTTATTTCGTGCAGCGCCTTCTGAGGCTCGGGAATCTGAAAAAGAGACAGGTACACACGTGCTTCGAGCAGGTCGGGTGTCATCACCACCTTTGCGATGGATAACATACCTCCATGAAATATGTTGACGCCTGAGCGCTGAAATATTTCGTTTAATTCCGCCTGCACTAATTTCGCAACCTGCTTCTGCCGTTTCGTTTCTTCCATATATAATATATTTATCGGATCTGTACAGATCCCAGGGCCCAAAGGTAAGCCTTTGATGTGCTTTTACAGGGCATTACGCCCGGAAATGTGGGAATGTTATGATGGAGCAATGCATCAGCGGCGTATGGTCACTTTTGTACCCACACCCACCAGCGAGAACAGCTCTTCAATATCTTTATTTTTGATCGCTACGCAGCCGTCTGTCCACCCTACACCCATTTCAATCATATCGTCTCCTCCTTTCCAGATACCGTGGATGCCGATATCTCCGCCGATGCGTGCATCTGCGGGTATTTTTCCCTGCTTTTTCAGCATATTGAACCGTGCGTAAGCCGAATCGTTCGGGTAGCTCAGCAACATAAATTTGTTGTACTTGGAGGCCGGATTTTTATTGGTGATCGTAAACTTCCCTTCCGGTGTGTTACGGTCACCTTCCATAAGCTTATTGAATTTGGGGTTAGGACCAAACACTGCCTTATAGGAGCGGATCAGCCTGTTGCGGTAATATAAGCCCACCCTGTAGCTGGATTTACTGACAACTATTTCCAACAGGTTTTTGACGAGCGTATCTGGGCGTATCGGCACGTGCAATTCAGTCACGGCAGGGCCTTTGGTGATGAAAATGGTCTCCGTTACACGGACATTACCCTTAGAGTATTGAACGGTACGGATAATATGCCCTTTCCCGTCGTCTTCTTCGCGCACGAGCTTAAGGTTTTTCACAGGCGCGTCCTTATCCACTTCAAGACCCTGTGCCTTTACTACCGGATAAGCGAACAATACCAGGTATAATAAGAAACAAAGCTTTTTACTCCACATATTTTAAACTCCGGCTGTTGATTGTTTTAGATAGATTTCATTCAGAAATCATCTTATAAATATACGAATTAGCCGGAAAATAAACAAGTGACCCGTCAAAACAGGCATGCAAATGCCTCAGCAAGAGGGGACAAAGACAAAAAAAAAGAGACCGCCACTGCAACAGGGCGGTCTCCGTAATTATGAGATTCAATGCTTATTCAGCTACTACTTCGAATTCGAGTTCTACGATATTCTCTTTACCGAAATCGATTTGTGCTTTGTAAGTACCGGCTTCTTTCACCTCATCGATGATGCTGATACGGCGACGGTCGATTTCATATCCTTTTTGTTCGCGGATAGCGCGAGCCAGTTGGATAGCGGTAACGGAACCGAAGATTTTACCGCTGGTACCGATTTTAGCGCCCAGTTTCACCGGAGCTGATTTCAGTGCAGCAGATACGTTAGCGATTTCAGCCAGCAGTTTTGCTTCTTTTTTCTCAGCTTGCTTACGGCGTTCCTGCATTACTTTAACGTTGCTGGAGCTCGCCTCGATAGCAAATTTCTGAGGGATCAGGAAGTTGCGGGCATATCCCGGGCGTACTTCTACCAGTTCGTTGGCACCGCCCAAATTATCTACATCTTTTATCAATATAACTTGCATGATAATTTCTTATTTTAAAAGGTCAGTTACATAAGGCAGAAGCGCCATTTGGCGGGCCTTTTTAATAGCGTGCGCAACTTTGCGCTGGAATTTCAGGGAGTTTCCGGTGATGCGGCGAGGCAGCATTTTACCTTGCTCGTTCACAAATTTTTTCAGGAACTCTGCGTCCTTATAATCTACGTATCTGATACCGAGTTTTTTGAAACGGCAGTATTTCTTAGCGCGCTTCTCTACCCGGGTAGAAGTAAGATATTTAATATCGTTTTGCTTAGCCATTTTGAAAATGATTTTGAGAGAAAAGTAATCTTAAGCGGTAGCTTCAGCGTTTTTGTTGCGCTTTTTCAGGTTGTACGCTACAGCATGCTTGTCGAGTTTGTTCACCATGTGACGCATTACGTTTTCGTCACGGTTCATTTGCAATTCAAGTTTTGCAATCAGCTCGGTAGGAGCGTTGAACTCACAAACCCAGTACAAACCGGTAGTTTTTTTCTCAATCGGATACGCCAGTGAGCGCAATCCCCACGGATTCAGGTGTGCAATTTCGCCACCATTTTCTTTGATAAAGTCCGCGAACTTTTTCTGAGCTCCTTTGAAGTCATCTTCAGCCAATACCGGTGTGAAGATTACCATCAGCTCATAGTTTTGTGTTGCCATAAAAAAATTTAGCTGTTAAAAAATACCCCTCACTATCCGGCAGCAACTGCGGTTATCTCCTTTTACGGAAACAGCCGGATACGTTTTTGGGACTGCAAAAGTACGATTTTCCCGATTTAAAACGCACTTTTTTGAAATATTTCTCCCGATCCTTCATTAAAAAAGAAAGGGGTTGAAAACCAATATTTTCAACCCCTGTTCTGCTATGATTCTTTTTAGCGGACCTTATTAATCTTCTGTACCTGCAGCAGCCTACCCTCTTTATCTGCCACATGCAACAGGTATAATCCATCCGAAAGTCCGGAAACATCCAGTTTGTCTGCCGTCACCGCAGGCATTACCAAACGGCCTGTCAGATCGGTCAGCGACAACACTGCTGCTCCGCCGGCTTCCACATATACCATATCCTTAACCGGATTAGGGTAAACCCGTACTGCACCCGGTGTGTTCAGGTTGCTGACACCCAGACTGTACAGAAATACCTCGGATTTAGCGGTACAGCCATTGCTGTCGGTAACCGCAACCGAGTATGCAGCATCATCCAGTACATAATACAGCGCGTTGGTAGCGTCGGAGCCGGGTATCAGCACATTATTACGGTACCACTGATAGGTATAGAATTTCTGTGTTACGCCCAGTACGCGCGGGCGCACATAGTACACAACAGGATCCGGCAGCGGGTAGACCCTAACCACGATCGGTGCGGAGAGACTGGGACAACCAAGCACGGTATTTGTTTCTACCTGGTAAGTGCCTGACGTGCTGATCACCAGATGATCATCTGTTTCGCCCGGGATAAAGGAGCCGTTCTTTTTCCATTGATAGGTATAACCGCGACCTTTATTTGCCTGTACTACCACAGCGCTTGATTCGCAGAAATTCAGTGAATCGTAATAAGTGATCACTGCCGGCGGCGGCGGCACAACCGTCATGCGGAAGGGTTTGGAGTAATAAAAACAACCTGTAACGGTATCGTACACCCTTAAAATATAAGTTGCCGTACTCGATGTTACGCCGATTGATTTAGTGGTCGCTCCCGGAACAACCGTAGAATCCCGGAGCCACTGTACCGAGGTGCGGGAATAATAGGAGGGGTAAGAGCCGGTGAGGAAGGGCAGGTTTGCAGAGCATGCCGTATCAAAGCCGGAACCGGAAACAACGAGTATATCGTGTGCAGGTGGTTGTGAACCGGCGAACTCAACAGCACCTATATCCGAAGAACCGAAACCACGTGCAGCATCCTTTATATCAAGGGATACGGTATTATCGGTTGCGGTTGCTTCAGCAAGACTCAGTCCTGATGGTGCATAGATTCCGGCCGATCCCGACAAATTGTTTTCTATAACCGTTGCGGATTCGCGGGTTTTGGATGTACCCTGCATAAAAGTATGGTAGACACTTTTGTCGCAGGTGCTATTGAAAAACGGATCGTTTACAATGTTTTTAGTGGTGTTTGCAGTAAGTCCCGACTGATGAAAACCATTCACCAGGCCGCTGTTGGCAGTACCTTCCACATAGAGATAGTTATTACTTCCTGAAGGCGTGTAATACACATTCGAAGACGCAGTGAACGCAGACAGCGAAGGCGCGGCCCCCGGAGCTCCTGCTGTACCGCGCAAAGCCGTGGCGTTGTTTGCTGCACCCGCCACCACGTTTACACGAAGTATATTATTCTGGATTTTGTTGCTTCCGGCTGAATTGTAGAGCATACCCGTTGCACCATAACCTGTTGCGGTGGAGCTTCCGCTCTTCAGATTAACAGTATTGTAATACAGGTTGTTCGTTCCGGTAGCGTAGCTGGCGATTCCGAAAGACGATGAAAACAGGGAAGTATTACCGGCTGCGGTCACATCAGAAACGATATTGTTATTCACATTGTAGGTAGCCGTTCCTCCAAGCATCGAAATACCCACAGCGGTATCTCCACTTCCGGAAGCAGTAATATTGTAGATCAGGTTGGCGGATATGGTTGCCGTGCCGGTCACATTTGTTGTTCCGGGAGCGATAGAGATCCCTTGTGCACTACCGGTGGTTGCGCTCGTGGACAGATCATGAACGGAACTCTTTGTGATATTGAGCGTACCGACACCATAACCGGTGTACCCGGCCTGAATACCGTATACCGAAGCTCCGGAACTCAGGGAAAAAATTGTGTCTTTATCCAGTAGCGCAGTAGCGCCGTATGAAGCTTCAATACCGATCAGAGAGCCGGTTCCGAATTTCAGATTTTTAATAATGTTGGCGGTAGCTTTTGCAGTAACAAGCGAAGAGGATCCGGTACGGATTCCGATACCCGGAGTACTCACGGCGGATGCGTCTATATTGGAAATAATATTCCCGAGAATGGTTGCCGTATTAGCCGTATTCACAAATTGCTGGCCGATGCTGATCCCGCGGAATGCGCTGGCGTTGCCGCTCAACACAATATTATCGATCGTGTTGTATTCCAGATCCGGATTAGCGCTCGTGGAACTGATGTCCTGGATGCCATAAATATAGCTGCTGGTATTCAGCGTCGAATTGATGAACTGGTTATTCTTAACAATCGAAGTGGCGGCATAACCGTAAGGGCTTGCGATTTGTCCGTTGCGGATTCCGATCAGCGGCATATTGGTCGCTACACTGTTAGACCAGCTCTGAAGTACATTGTCGTGAATATTCAGTGTGCCCAGATTATTTTCCACACGGATACCTTCCAACCCGCAGGAGCTTCCCGCTGTGGCCAGTTGAATTTTATTGCGGGAGATCTCTGTGGTGCCATTACCATACAGGGAGCTGTAAACACCTATTGCATAGTTGCCGGCAGTTCCGCCCACGGTAAGGTTGATGTCATTCTGATCGCACAGCAATGCATCATGCAATGCCGTCGTTTTTACACCGTCCTGGAAAATACCTACGATTGTGTTCGTAGTCGGGGCCACACCTCCTGCTTCAAGATTATACAGATGACAATCATAGACCATATCGTTGCCGACATTGATCATATACATACCGTTATGTGTAAAATTCTGAACGCACACTCCACGGAATGTAAAATTCCCGTCATTGAACGCGCTTCCGTCGGCAGGTAATTGCTTGGACTTACACCATACACCGTGATTCACATTCACGACTGTATCATACAACATGTAAAAACCCTCGTGCGAACCTTCGTAAACTGTCGGCGCCGGCAGATCTGCAGTAGACAGATAGGTGCAGTTCCCTACGAAAAAACCTGCAGTTCCGTAGTGAGACATCCCGGTTGCAGCGGTATTGTTCGCGTTATTCAGCGTTACGTTACAGTCTTCAAAGCTGACCGTTTTACAGCCGTCATTGGAATTGAATTTCACGACGGAAAAACCGTGTTCCATCTGGGTGGTGGCTGTTGTATTCGATGATGCTTCAAACAGATTCAGCGTTTTGACCGTAATGAAATCGGATCCCTGTATCGTAAAAATGGCATCGTGTGCTCCTGAACCGGATGCGGCGGTGATATTATTGTTATTGCCGACAATCGTAACGGTACGGGTGGCAGATGTGGCATTAGGTCCTGAATTCAGAACTGCACTACCCAGCAGATATCCGCCGGAGGGAGCCGTTTCCGTGACCAGACCGGGCAGAAGTGTAATCACAACAGGACCGGCGCCGGTCATTCCATACAGGTTAAGACTGTCTATAGCAACTCTGAGGGTGGGAAGCTTACCCGAAGGAACCGTGTAGGGTCCGGACATGGCTATTGCATTTACCGTAAAAATGCAACATGTCGCTGCAAGTGCAAGTAACTTTCTCATAAAAAGGCAGATGATTTGACTTGGAAAATAGTCAGGCAAGATAATTTGTTTTTTGCAGCAATGAAAGCATTTTGCCTCATTTCTGTAATGAAAATGGACGCTCTTCCGAGCGTCCATTTTCTATATTCGGCAGTAAGCAGATTACTTACCGGAGACTTTCGTCACACGTTGTTGTGCGATCTGTTGTACCCCGTCTTTATCCAGGATCACAAACATATACACGCCGTCTGCAAGCTTGCCAAGATCCACTTCCTTCGTATCGCGACTGCGGATAATCACACGACCACTCAGATCCTTAACCTGTACCTGCACAGCCATCGGACTTTCGATCGTTACTTTTCCACTTGTCGGATTCGGGAACACACGGATCTCTGATGAAGCAACACTGCTGTTGTCGATGCTCAGCCAGCTGTCCATCGCTTCTACCGGAGTAGACTCTCCGTCACAGTTGTTCGTACCCGTTACACGTACTTTGTACATCCCTTTCAGAGACATTACATAAGTACGGGAGGTTGCTCCCGGGATATCCACACCGTTGCGGATCCATTGGTAGAACGGATAAGACAGTGTTGTCGAAAGCGTGTCACCAATACGGGAGATTACCGGTACCGG
>NZ_BAABEZ010000014.1:0-169243 GCF_039540495.1 Rurimicrobium arvi
AACCCGCTATATTCGAGGGAGTCGTATCGGTCGTCGGTGGTGGTGCATCACAGTTGATTACGGCAACCTGCACATCACGCGTCGTGAAACCCATCAGATCACCCGTCTGACGATCATAATCATAAGTCTTGAACGCAAGAACAAACTTCCCGTTGATCGTCGGCTGGAACGTTGCCGTACCGGTGCTCGGATCAAAATAATACGGATAGCTCGGATCGCTCGCTATCGGATCTGTCAATGAATAACAATATGCTGTAGCCGGCGCAGGTGGAGGACATGCGTAGGGAATATAAACGTATGGAATAAGAGTTGCCGAGTTTCCTCTGGGTTGCTGATTTACGGAAACCATACTGTCCAGATCCGGATCCTGGGGAGCATTCGGAAAGCTCACTTTATTGCCACGACAGAAATAAGGAATAGGATCAAGTGTATAACGCGGTGTGTTCACACGTGCTTTCTTCGTGATGTTGATCATCGCATCTACGAACAAGTCATATCCGCTGGGGCCTTGAAGATTTTGAATAGCACTATTTCTCGCGCCTTCATGCCACCAGAACACCCAGTCGGAACAAGGGCCGGGAAGCGTAACAACCAACTGCCAGCGGTGACGCACGAATGCAGGACGCAGCGCTACAGAAGTAGCATCGAGCGTACGGCAGGAGTTGATTTTCTTGAACGTATCACACAACTGATCCAGTGTGTCGATCTGAGGTGTACCCATATCGCGGCTGTCACCGGGAAGACATTTTGAGATAGATTCCCAGTTCAACGTCTCGGTTTTACTAAGATCGATCGCCCCGAGTTCACAGGCCTTATATACGTTCAGCGTAATTTTATAAGTATAGGGACTTGCGGCCGTGGGAACATAATCCACGCTGATATCAGCAGCCGCAAGGTGACTCGCCTTCGACTGAAAGGCTAGCATGACAGGCAGCAGATATAGCAATCCACGAAAAATATTCTTTAAAGCTATTTTCATAAAATACTATTTAAAAGGGATAGGGAGTTTAATTGTCTTATTAGCGGATCAATGTTACGTTACCTTGTTTAGAGACTTTCTTACCTGATTTGGTAACGGCTTCAACGGTATAAACATATACACCCATTGGCTGAGGCTCTCCTTTATAACTACCATCCCATCCTTCTTCAATATTGGTGGTTTCAAATACAAGCATACCCCAACGGTTGAATACCTTAAGAGAAGTAAGCGTCGCATCTCCGAGATGTGCAGCTTTGAATGTCGTATTGTCGCCGGAGCGTCCGGGAGCAAATGCATTCGGCATATCCACATAAGAATCCGGTGAAACGAATACATAAATGGAATCTTCAGCCACGCAGCCTGCTGCAGACACCGCACGTAATCTATATGTTGTATTCAACAATGGTGCAATTTTCGGACGCGAAGAAGACGAATCCCCATAATCCAGGAAACCGGTAAGCGGGAACCAGGTATAGTAGAGTGCGTTGCCTTCCGGACTTAACTCTATTACGTCACCGGGATAAATACGCGCACTGTCCGGCAGATAAATCACGGTACGCGGGAATACACTTACTTTAATGCTGGCAGAGTCCACACAAGAGTTACTGTCTGTACCGATCACCACATAATCCGTAGTAAACGTCGGTGATACACGCGGATGCAGAGAGTGGATAGAATCAATGTTCGTGGTAGGCTTCCAGGTAATTGTCTTAAGTAATGCATCACCCGCTACCAGCAGTGTGGCTGAATCACCGGGACAAATGGATGTATCATTTCCTTTTGTGAGGAACGCGCGTGGATTCACTGAATATACAGCGCTGTCTGTTGCAGAACAGTTAGCACGAGTGGTGGTCACTGTGAAATGTATTGTTTCAGAACGATATCCTGTAAAGTAAGTAACAAACGTATCTGCGCGGGATAATGCTCCTCCGGGATACCATTTGTATTTATACAGAGAGAATACATCCGGAGACGGATTAATATCCGCAAACAGGTTCAGCGTATCGCCGAAGCAGATAGATTTATCAGGACCTATATCTACAGTAGGTGTTTTGTCTACCGTGATCACAATTCGTTTCACGGAATCGGTACAACCTACACGGGAGGCTGTGAGTGTGTACACCAGTACACCGGTATCTGTTCCCGGAGGAGTGATCGTTGTTACACCGGGAATAAATTCGGTTGGCGTGGATACTCCTGTAGGAGGGTTCCAGGTATAAGTATAAGTAGAGTCGTTGGTTGCACCGCGGCTTACATCTCTCCATCCCTGAAGCACCACGGATTTGCCGCTACAGATAGCGGTATCACTTTCGCCTTTCTGCCGGAACTTATACCCCAGTCCGGTCATGGAATTCTGCAGGGTATCCCCGGTTAATATATAATATCCTTTCAGGAGATGCACGACAATTGTATCTTCTTTATAACACTCGCTTCCAGGCGTGGGAGTTACTTCCAGGCGATATACCAGTGAATCAGGTAATGTCAGCGGATCTACTCCGTTAGGGATACGCAGCACAGGCGAAGGATCAGTTGAATCGCTCAGGTAGGTACCGGGAATCCAGTGGTACGCGTACGTAAGTTCGGGTTGTGGATTCAACAGGTTTGAGTTCATTTGCAGTGTATCATAAATACACATAACAGTATCCGGACCTGCATTGATTCTCGGATTCACAACAACGATTTTCATTTCCGCCTGATTTGTATTCAGCGCGGGAAGATCCTGGCGTTTACAACCACCGGGAATAGACGGGGTCTCCACCAGATACACAGTTGTGGAGGACGGTCTCACCGAAGCACACGGAGGATAAGTGGTGATGCCGAGCGATCCAGTGGGGAAACCTGTTCCGGATGTTGTTGTGGAATAGGTATAAGTTCCTCCTGTTGCCGAAGAATCCGGTGTAGGACAGAGGTAAGATGTATCACCAAAACAGATAAACGTATCTGTGGCGACAACATTCAATGTTTCAACAATATGGAATGTGATCGTATCCCTGCGATGAACCTTCGGTGCACCCGGACGACAAACATCGCTTTCGATAATCATACGCTTTACACCCTGGTCTGTTTCGTTCGGAGTCCAGTCCAGACATCCGGTAACGACATTGGTTCCTGAACCGGCATATCCTGTAGGAGTGATTGTGGAAGAACCGGAAGTTGGTGAAAATGTAAGGTGATCGTCTTTTACATTCGTGATGGCAACTGAACCGTCAGTGGAAGCGATATTGAAACATACTCTCATGGCCACGTTGGGACAAATCTGCACACGACCGGCCGTATTCACGAATGCCTGTATCATGGAAGTAATGCTGAATGTAACATTGTTAGGAGTACATCCGTTATTTACAATAAACTGAATATCGCGCATCACCGTACCTACAACTTTTGTACCACGACGTTTAACCACATAAATAGTCATCATTGCCTGCTGAGCAGCTGAAGCCGCAGCCGGTGTAAGCGTCATTAAGCCGGAGGTTGCACCGAAATTAAAGGTACCACCGGTAGGAAAAGGATCTGTTGTTAAAGATGTTCCGGGCTTAGAACCACCGAAAGCATAACTGGTGGGAGCAGGAGGAATCAGACATGCAGACTGGTTTTCAGAAGCTGTCTGAGGATCAATAAGAGAATAAGAAAGCACATCTCCGTCAGCATCAACACCCGCATAATTAAAGGATTGTGGCACTCCGGCACACATGTATTGGATGAGATCTGTACTGAAAGCAGGAGAAGAACTCTTAGGTGCATCAATGTTATTGAGCGTAGCCTCCGTATACATATTGTTGGTGGCCAGGGCAGCATAGTTGGTGGATCCCGCATTACGCGCATCCAGCGATACAGCAAACTTCCATGTTGCACATTTTGAAGGCAATGTGACAGTGCCCTCATAAACCCATTTGCGGAATCCTTTCAAAACGGTAGCAGGAGAGGTACAGGTAGTAGCCGGTGCGGAAGTACAGCCGTTTCCGGGATCAACAATTGTACCATTGCTGCTTAAAGGAGTTTTCTTGGTCAGCAGCACACTTCCGTTATCGGTATTACAGGTATTAAAATAGCACACGCGAATATTCGCAGGCTCCGTACTACCACCGCAGTCGCGGTAGAAAGTATACGTAACCAGGTAAGTAGAGTCACTAACCCACTTATATGCCAGTTCTGCAGCTGCAACCCTGTTCGCAAGCGCATTTTCCGATGATAAAAGGAAAAACACGGCGGACAGCATTAATAATAGGGTCGAGGAAAGTCTTTTCATTACGCTAATTTTTTTCAAATGCTAACAAATTTATTCTTTCTGGAAGAGTTATGCAAGTTTTGTTAAAAAAAAATTTCACTATTCATTATACTTCCAACTAATCTAAGACGGCGTTTTTTAAAGATCGGTTGGCTACTTATACAAACTTTTTGAAAAAAGGGACTACATCATTAATTTCCAGTTGCTTCATACACTTAAAGTGCCCTTTCGGACACTTACCGTAACCCAGTTTGCTGCAAGGGTGGCAGGAAAGATTTTTTCGCTCCAGCGCAACGTGTTTTTCCGCTACATTGGAATTCATATTATTAAAACCATAATAAGGAAACATGCCCATTTCAGGACTGGTATTGCCCCACAGCGAAACAATCGGCTTTTGAAAAGCCGCGCCAATATGCATCAAGCCAGTATCATTGGAAACCAATACTTTAGCGTATTTGACAAGATCTGCCGATTCGTTCAGGGAAAATTTGCCGCAGGAATTGTAGACCTTGAACGGAGCAATACCCGCAATCTCTTCTCCAGCTTCCCGGTCTTCCGGACCTCCCAAAAGGATAACAGGTATAGGACTCAGTTCACAAAGACGACGCCACTGCTCGACAGGCAACTTTTTAGTTGCGTAAGACCCGCCGATCACAAACCCGACATACCCTGCCCAATGGCTCATAGGAATATCTTTGTGGGTCGTCTTTTCCGCCTCAGGGATAAAATAGTCCAGACCTTTGCCATCATTGTGCACTCCAAGCGGTTTTACTGCTTCAAAATAACGTTCCACGATACTTTTATCGGGCATCAGGTTTATTTTGAGGTTGACCAGCAGCCATTTCCGCACGTTGAGCTTAGGAAAATCGTATGCTGTAACGCCCAGAGCTTTGCGAACGCGTGCGGAACGGACGTTTTTATGCAGATCGATTACTACCTCAAACTGTTCCTGCCTCAATGCAGTAATCATAGTGGCCCAGTCTTCGTCCAGTGTATGGATTTTCCGGATGTACGGGTTGGCTTCCAGAACAGGTACGAACGATGCTTTGGTAAGGTAGTGTACTTCCGCTCCCGGAATCTGTTGCAGACACCGTACAATGGGAGTCGTGAGCACAATATCCCCTATGGATGAAAAGCGGATGACAAGTATTTTCATTCGGGAAAAGTAAAGATTCTGCGCTTATTTTCGTCCACCGGACCAGCGAAGCGCGTAGGAAATATAAAAATTGAAGTCGAAAGCGAGATTTTTTTCCGCGGCACCAAAACCGGCGATTCCTTCCGGCTTCAGATCGCCGACCGACTTCTGATTCAGCGCGAACTTCGACCGGACGGTCCAGCCGGCAAATACCCCTCTGAATAATTCCAGCTTCATGCCGCCGGACAGTTCCAGCCAGTGAAGGCTGAAATAGTCGGAGGGTATGGTCCCGGAGGTTTTGTTGCCGAGACCATCATCCGTATTATACGCAGCCGCTCCCCGCTTTACCACGGCAACACCATAACGCAGGCCTACAAATGCAAGACTCCAGTCGTTCGGCCTTTTCCGGGGGAACAGCGCCTTATCGATTCCTGCCTGCACGAAAAAGTTGTCTGAGTTGTAGCGCAGTACAGGATAATTTACAGTTGAACTTCCGAAACCCGCTTCTGCTGCGAAATAAAGCTCCTTTTTAAAATAGTAATCAGCGCTTAACTCATAACCATGAACTTTATCAGAAAGTACGTTACGCGCAATCCTGCTGATATCAAACCCAAGCCTTAATTGTTTCTGACTTGCCTGAACAGCGGGTGCAGCAGGCGCAGGTGTTACCGTATCGGCAACCTCCTCTGCATGCACCATTACCGGGCAAAGCAGCAAAAGCATACTAAAAAAATATCCCGACGTTCTGGACATTCGCTTTAGTGGTGATTTCAGGATTAATAATGGCAACCGAATCCAGGTTATGACGTGTATACGGAAGCTGTTTCAAATGGTAAGTGTAAGCATATCCGCAGGCATTTGAATAAAATGTCAGCTTGCTCTCGTAGATAAAAAATAACGTGTCCGTCATGCTGTACCCGGAATCAACCTGCAAGGTCCAGCGTACTGTGTCCTTCAGTGGCGCCAGCACGATAGAAAAGTTGGACAATCCCTTGGCTCCGTAATACCAGTAACGCGCAGAGTCAATATCCAGACAAACAAAATTTGCGTTCTGCAAAGCGGTATCTGCATATGTGTTACTCGTAGCGTCAAAGCGGGAACAATGCACCGCTACGGTAGATAAGGTAGGTACCAGACAAGGATTGTCAGCACTGTTGCATGCTGCCAGAAATGCAAAAAGACAAATGCCGGCAGTAGTTACTGCCGGCTTATGTGCCTGCTTATTCACCATCCAGCAGGGAAAGGATTTTATTTACATCGTCCAGAGCCTTATCGATCTGACCCTGCAATTGATTGCGCTCGGAGCTCACGCCCTGAGCCTCATCCAGAGCGGGCTTGAGGATATTGATCTGCATCTGTGCCTCGGCAAGTTGCATGTTGCGTTGTTCCAGCTCCGCTTTCAAACGATTGATCTCGTCTCTGCTTTCCTGGAATTTCTCCACCAGGACAGCCACCTTTTGGTGTAATACTTCAAGTTCTTTCATTACGATCTGATTTGTGCTTGTAACTTATTTTGATAGGTTGAAATTAATGTTTGCATGAACCCTTCGATTTCTGTGTCGGTCAGGGTTTTGTCCGTCAGCTGGAAGGTGTAGCTCAGGGCATAGGATTTCTTGCCCGCGCCCAGCTTTTCACTTTCGAAGACGTCGAACAACGAGAATGATTTTAATGCAGGAATCTGCAACTGGCGGGTCACCTTCTGAACATCTTCATACGGCGTGGCTTTGTCGAGTACAAGCGCGAGATCTCTCTGCACCTCCGGAAATCTGGGCACTTCCGTATAGCGTATCTTCACCCTGCTCATTGCATCATACCAGTTCGGCCAGCTGATCTCGGCATAATACACTTCCTGTTTAATGTCGAATTGCTTCAGTAAGGTATCATCCACGCGCTTAGCTGTTGCGCACACCTGATTTTTGATCTTCCATTCCAACACCTGTGCTTCATTTAACTGAACCGATAATTTATCGAGTCCCGATAAACGCGCCAGCTGATCTACTACCGATTTCAGAAAAAACAGGCTCCCCGCTTCTGCCTTCTGACTCCAGGATGCCGCACGGGCATTACCGCTCAGCCACATTGCCAATACAGCTGATTGCTGGTATTTACCTGTTCCTTCCGAAGCATAAATATTGCCGAACTCAAATAAAGCCAGATCGGGATTCTTCCTGTTGATGTTGTACTGTAATACTTCCAGTCCGCTTTCCAGCATTGAAGGCCTTAATACGTCCAGTTCGCTGTTCAGCGAATTGATCATCCGCACCAGCGTCTCATTACCGGGATAATACCTGCTATTCGTAATGCTATTCGTGATAATTTCCTGAAAGCCCATTCCGCAAAGCGCTTCAGCGATCTTTTCTCTCTGAGGACGATCTGAAGGCAAAGCTTTTACCAACGAAATATTCAGGCGTGCAGGTATCTCTATTTTATCAAGTCCGTCAATACGCAGTACTTCTTCAACAAGATCTGCAGCCTGGGTCACATCATTTTTACTGAAAGGAACACGCACGGTAAATCCATCTTCAGTCTCACTGACAAATTCAAATTGCAGTGAGCTCAGGATATTTCTGATCGCTGTATTGCTGTATGCTTTACCGCTCAGCGTGCGGATGTAATTATATGTTGCAGCTACTTCCACAGGGGTCAAAGGCTGAGGATAAACATCCTGTAAGCCGCCGTTTACAGACCCTCCGGCCACCGCAATAATCAGGCTCGCAGCCCGCTGTAAAGCAGGAACCACGTTTCTGATGTCGACACATTTTTCAAAGTGTGTGGCAGCGTCCGTGCGGAGACCGTGGCGCAATGAAGTACGGCGGACAGATGCTCCTGAAAAATAAGCGCTCTCAAGGAAAATACGTTTCGTAGCAGATGTAACACCGCTATTGTTGCCCCCGAATACTCCTGCAATACACAAAGGTTTTTGCGCATCGCATATCATCAGATCTTCGGCAAACAGGCTGCGCTCTTTTTCATCAAGCGTCACAAATTTTGTGCCTTCCGGGAGACGACTTACATGAATCTCGTTGCCACTGATCGTATCGGCATCGAACGCATGCAGCGGCTGACCGAACTCATGGAGTACGTAGTTGGTAACATCAACGATATTATTGATAGAACGGATGCCGATCGTCGCAAGCGATTGCTTCAGCCAGTCGGGAGATTCAGCAACGCTTATTCCATCGATGCTGATGCCGGCATAGCGCGTGCAGGCGTCCGGAGCCTCGATGGATATGGTAACAGGTCCGGGGCTGCCGTTAGCAAATGCTTCAGGATCCGGCATCACAACAGAGTACGATGTGCCTTCATGATGAGACAGATAAGCACATACATCTCTTGCCACACCGATATGACTCATGGCATCACTTCTGTTGGGTGTCAATCCTATGTGAATTGCCGTATCAGGCGCAGTAAGTCCGAAATATTCGGCAGCCGGCGTACCCGGAACGGCTTCAGCCGGAAGAATCATAATTCCTTCATGGCTGTTGCCCAGACTCACTTCATCTTCCGCACAGATCATCCCCTCGCTTTCCATACCGCGGATCTTGGCCTTTTTAATTTCAAAAGGAGCGCCGTCAGAAGGGTGAACGGTTGTTCCCACAACTGCAACAATCACTTTTTGTCCGGCTGCCACATTAGCCGCTCCGCAAACGATATTCAGCGGACGCTCGCCGCCAACGTTTACAGTCGTTACTTTCAATTTATCAGCATTGGGATGCGGCTCACAGCTGAGCACTTCCCCTACAAAAATGCCCCGCAATCCACCTTTGACAGATTCCACCAATTCAGTACCCTCCACCTCAAGACCTATAGAGGTAAGGATACCCGACAGTTCGGTAACCGACAGGTTTTTGGGTAAATAGTTAAGTAACCAATTATAAGAAATCGTCATCGAAGCGAAAAAATTTTGCCAAAGATAACCCAAGCAGGGAGGAAAAGGAAGGAAATAAAATTTGACGCGGACAAATTTACGTTTCCACAATGCAAGGGGTATAAACTGTAGAAAGCAGCAAAACGCAGGTGTACAATTTGTGCAAATCTGTATAAAAATGTGAAAAAAGGAATAGCGCTGTGGATTATGTTTAAATTTATGTGGATTACTACTGGACAGTATCTGCACAAAGTGAATAAAACAAAATGCGAGAAATCATTCGGCAGGCGTCCTTTTTGTATCTAATTTAGCAGCCCCGCGGAAAAAACCGGCGAATAATTAATGATTTTTTTACATTGATTTTTCCGTTAAAGTTTCAGCGTACAGCACCGATCATAACCGTAAAAACAGAACGAACGCAGCGATGGCAGTGAATGTAAAAAAAGACTTCGGCAACTACAGAAAAAACAAAACAGATATTTCCTCCTCCCTGGTATATGGCAAGATTCCGCCACAGGCCAACGAGCTTGAGGAAGCTGTACTGGGCGCCATCATGCTGGAAAAGGATAAAATGGCAGAAGTACTGGAAATTATCCAGAGCCCGGATTGCTTTTACGTAAGCGCACATCAGAAAATATACGCATCTATCCGCTCTCTTTTTGATAAGGGTATGCCTGTGGATCTGCTTACAGTGACCGAGGAACTGCGTAAAACAGGAGATCTTGAGTTTGTAGGCGGCCCGTACTTTCTTACCAAACTTACGATGAGCGTTGTCTCAAGTGCGCACGTGGAAGCCCATGCGCGTATTGTAATGGAGAAATTTATCCAGCGCGAACTGATCCGTATATCCGGAGAAGTGATCAGCGATGCCTACGAAGACAGCACCGATGTATTCGACCTGCTGGACAAAGCGGAGACAGGATTATATGAGATCACGGACAAACACCTTCGCAAAAACTTCAAAAGCCTTACCGATGTACTGGTGGAAACAGTCAAGGAAATTGAAGCTGCAAAAAACAACAAATCCGATCTTACCGGTGTACCGAGCGGCTTTGTGGAACTGGACCGGGCTACTGCAGGCTGGCAGAAAAATGCGCTGATCATTGTGGCAGCACGTCCCGCAGTCGGTAAAACAGCATTCACGCTGAACCTTGCGATGAATGCCGCAAAAAACTCGGAAAAGCCTTATCCTGTTGCTTTCTTCTCCCTGGAAATGGGCGCCGGTGAGCTGGTAAAAAGGATGCTTTCGGCAACCACCGAAGTAAGCATGGATGCGATCACCAAAGGACGTATGGAGGAGCATGAATTTGTACAGCTTACGCAGCGTATGACCAAGCTGGCAAATATGCCCATCTATCTCGACGACCAGGCTGCACTGAATATATTCGAATTACGCGCCAAGGCACGCCGTCTGAAGCAACGCCACAACATACAGATGATCATCATCGATTACCTGCAATTGATGAGCGCCGGTAACGATAAAGGACCCGGCAACCGCGAACAGGAGATCAGTAAGATCTCACGTGATCTGAAAGCACTGGCAAAAGAACTTGAGATTCCGATTATCGCACTTTCCCAGTTGAACCGTGCCGTGGAAAACCGTAAAGAATCCAAAGTTCCGCAGCTGAGCGACCTCCGGGAATCGGGAGCAATCGAACAGGATGCCGATATGGTTATGTTCCTGTATCGTCCGGAATATTATGGCATTGAAAACAACGAAATGGGTGAAGCAGTTGAAGGCGAAACGCACATCCACATTGCCAAAAACCGTAGTGGCAGCACAGCAACCATCAAATTGCAGTTTATCAAGGAATACCAGAAATTTGTGGATCTGCCGGACACAAGTTTTGGTAGCTTTCAACCGATGGACAATCCTCAGGCAGGCATCCGCCGCGATCCGGACGGGTTTGGTGACTCCAAATTTTTCATCGCCGGAGGCAATAATGGCGGATTCCAGACGATGCCTTCCAAGGCGAATAATGTAAACTGGGATGATGAGGAAGACCCGAACGGCGGATCAAAAAATACGCGTCGCGGCGGCCTCGGCAACAGCTTCGGAAGCGGTCAGGATGAAGAAGCTCCTTTCTAAATGAAACAGTAAACAAAAGCAATGACGAAACAATACTGGCTTGTAAAATCAGAACCTTTCAAATACAGTTGGGACAATTTTGTACAGGAAGGTCAGACAATGTGGAATGGTGTGCGCAACTACGCTGCCCGTAATAATCTCAGGAATATGCAGATCGGAGATCAGGTATTGTTCTACCACTCCAACGAAGGGCTCTGCGTGGTAGGCATCGCGGAAGTTATTACAACTGCATACCAGGATCCAACCACTGAAGAAACTGCATGGGTGGCAGTGGATCTGAAACCGGTAAAAGCACTGAAGCACCCGGTGACACTGAAAGCAATCAAAGAAGAGCCGGAACTGGCTGAGATTTCGCTTTTAAGACTGGCCCGCCTTTCCGTGCATGCGCTTACACCGGCAGAGTTTAAGCATATTGTAAAAATGGGCGCTTAATACGCAAAAACAACTTTATAAACGAAAGGGCTCTATCCACCGGATGAGCCCTTTTTATGTTTATTGCAATTCTGTACAATTACCGGCCAAGTACAACACTGATGCCGCCTTTCACGTACGTGACCGCCGGGTTAATTGCGTAATCGGCTCCCAGCGTGAGGTACACGGTTTGTGACCTCGTCAGGTTAATATCAAATCCTCCTCCGACTGAAATGCCACGTGATGTAGTGTTGCCGTCTCCGTATCGGTAGTCTCTCGTATCAAATTACATAATTGTGCCCGTAAAGCGCATCGAAAAAAGGCGAAAATATAAATTCAGGAAAAGGCCGCAATTTAATTCCCAGATTGTACGTGAGCATAGACAAGGTGATACCTGTACCTAATGTACATCCGATATGCCGCTCGGGGAATATCGCTAAACGCGCACCTATCGTAGCTCCGAACTCCAATCCCGTACCAATGCCGAAACTCAGAACATTATCAGACAAACTGTGCTTTTTTACAGCAGGCTGATCTTTGGCATAAACATGAGTACAGAGACAAAACGCAGGGAAGATTACTTTGATGATTTTTTTCATGATGTGGTGACTTGTATTGAAAATTAACGTGAAGATTTTCGAGAACGTCCGCCCAGTCCCAGCGCCCCCAGGAGCGAACGGGTAATGATGCTGGCTGCTGTGCGGCCCACCTGCCGCATGATCGGGTTATCAAGTATTTTATCCAGTGCCGAGTCTTCCGCATCCTTTTTTTCCGGTGCAGCAGATTTTGCCTCAGACGCGCTATCAGCTGCAGTTTGCAACTTCTCCGTCAGCATTTCATAAGCACTTCGCGAATCTATTTCCTGAGCGTATTTTGACGCAAGTACGGATTTAGCTGCAATACTGCGTATTTCATCATCGCTCAGAATATCCATACGACTCTTCGGTGCAATGAGCATTACATGTGCAAGCGGTGTGGGGATTCCTTTTTCATTCAGCATAGTGATCAATGCTTCGCCGATACCCATCTGCGTGATCAGCTCGTCTGTCTGATAGAATTTTGTTTCCGGATAATTCTCCGCCGTCTGTCTGATGACTTTACGGTCCGCCGCAGTAAATGCGCGCAATGCATGCTGCACTTTTAATCCGAGTTGCCCCAATACCGATGCCGGAATATCCATCGGGTTCTGCGTGCAGAAAAACACACCTATGCCTTTAGAACGGATGAGTTTGATAATCGTCTCTATCTGCTGCAGCAAAGCGGTTCCGGCATTCTGGAAAATAAGGTGTGCTTCGTCGATAAACAACACCAGCTTCGGACGATCGAGATCTCCCTCTTCAGGAGATACTGCATAGAGTTCTGCCAGCAACTGCAACATGAAAGTGGCAAACAGTTTCGGACGGTCCTGCAATTCGGTAACACGAAGTATATTGATCATTCCCCTGCCATCATCACTGATACGCATCAGGTCTTCCACTTCAAAACTTTTTTCCCCGAAGAACAGATCCGCTCCCTGTTGTTGCAGTTCTATCACTTTACGCAATATCGTACCCGTAGACGTGGTAGCGATTTTACCATACTCCTGCTCTATATCTTTTTTACCCTCGTTGCTGATGAACTGAAGAACCTTAATAAAATCTTTCAGATCGAGCAGGGGGAGCTGATGATCGTCGCAGTATTTGAAGATCATCGAAACAAGCCCCGATTGCGTGTCATTCAATTCAAGAATTTTACTCAGCAGCACCGGTCCGAATTCCGTTACCGTCGCGCGCAACTGTATCCCCTGTTTCCGGCTGAGCGTGAGCAACTCCACGGGATATGCCTTTGGCTGATACTCCATTTCCAGTAAGTGGTAGCGTTCTGCCAGCCGTTCATTCAACGCACCTGCAGCCGCTATGCCACTCAGATCTCCTTTGATATCCAGCAGCAGCACCGGCACACTATTGTCGCTCAGCACTTCGCTGATCACCTGCAGTGTTTTTGTCTTCCCGGTACCTGTTGCACCGGCAATTAGCCCGTGCCTGTTCATGGAACGTAAAGGCAGCAGTATATCGGCTCCGGAAACAACCTGTCCGTCCAGCATACCTACGCCGATCTTCGCCGCTACGCCTTTAAACGCGTAACCCGATTGTATTTCCGATAAAAACTGAGTAGCGTCTGATGCCATAATATGATCTGTTTATTTATAAATGTAAATATCCCGCGTGCCCGAGAAACGCAAAAAATTCCATCAGGTAGGCAATACCCAGATGCACGATCACACCTCCGTATATAGAGCGTGTACGATACGCGATCACACCCAGCAATAAGCCGCCGAAAAAAGAACTGATCGTTTCTCCAAGAGGCTTTCCGTAATGAATGGTCACGTAATACGCGCACATAGGCAGGATCGCCTTATGCCCGAAGCGGGATGCAAAAGCAAGAATGATAAACCCGCGGAAGAAAAATTCTGTTACAAGAAAATCGGAACCATATACCAGTTCGTAAATGCCCACACAACGTGCATAATCCGGTGCTGTTGCATCCACTCCTATTTTTGAATAGCGTGGATAGGTATTCAGAAAATCGGGCTGTGTACCGGCCCAGAACAACAGGGGTACCATAATGGCAAGCATCATGAAGTACGGAGACAACACAACGCCTTTGACCTTAAAGCCATAAAAATTCTGTCTTGTCCTGTCTGCAAAAAACCAATAAACAAAGCAGGGAATCATCAGTGTGACAAACCCTCCGAGATTGTAAGCAACCTTGTGCTGAAAAGTAGACCTGTCCGTAATCCCGTCTCCGAACATCCAGGATTTGAAATCGAAGTCTGATCCGCGGAACGCAAATAATCCGATTGCCAGCGCAATAAGCAGCCACCAGTTGCCGCTTTTGAGGAACCTGAAATCACGTTCCGCAACCCCCTGCAGCACAAATGATCCGATAAAAGCAATGGCATACAGACCACAATAACGGATCACCTGTGTGGAAAGAGGTGATGCACTTTCAATGTAGCTTTCGTAAAAATGATTGCGGTAGGCAAAAAAAGTAAGAACCGTTGCCAACAGCGCCGTGAGGATAAAGGAAGCCCATTTGAAATCTTCCCGGTAATAGGAACCCAGGATTCCGAACAGTTTTTTCAAAACGTGTGGATTTTATTGCCAGAAAGATAATACCTGATCGGCATGTATTTTGCTTTTCACCTTATCGATGATCTCCGCAATGATGCCTTTTTCATCGATCAGAAAACTCGTACGGTGTGTCCCGGTGATCGTACGCCCCATGAACTGCTTTTCACCCCATACACCGTATAAATTCACAATGTGCAGCTCTTCGTCCACCAATAATGTAAAGGGCAGCTGATGCTTTGTCTCAAACTTTTTATGTTTCTGCTCAGAATCCACGCTCACACCGAGTACGGTGATTCCGGCAGCCTTCAACGCACCGAAATTATCGCGCAGATTACAGGCCTGAACCGTGCAGGTGGGGGTATCGTCATGCGGATAGAAGTACAGTAACACTCTTTTACCTTTAAAATCTGCAAGCGATACGGGATTACCGTTCTGGTCCTTTGCCGTGAAGTCCGGCGCCTTATCTCCGGCCTTTAGGTGTTTCATACTATAAAAAATTTCACGCAATATAAGATCATTGAGCTGATGTACGATTTAATGATACTTTTGCAGGAAACGAAATAATACCGAATGAAGATCACTCCCGGTTCTATCAAAACAGCAGATTTACACGCTTTCCTGCTCGGCTCTATCGCTCCCCGCCCTATTTGCTTTGCAGGTACGGTAGACGAACAGGGCAATCATAACTTATCTCCCTTTTCTTTTTTCAATGTTTTCGGCAGTAAACCGCCGATACTGATATTTTCCCCTGCACGCCGGGTCCGCGACAACACGATCAAGCATTCTCTCGAAAATGCGATTGCCACGAAAGAAGTGGTCATTAATGTAGTCAGCTACGCGATGGTGCAACAGATGAGTCTTGCCAGCTGCGAATACCCTAAAGGTGTGAGCGAGTATGAAAAGGCGGGTTTTACACCAATTCCTTCCGATATGGTAAAACCATACCGCATTAAAGAATCTCCGGTAAGCCTTGAGTGTAAAGTGCTGCAGGTGATCGAAACCGGCAATGAAGGTGGGGCGGGCAACCTGGTAATCTGTGAGGTTCTGTGCATGCACATAGACGACAGCGTGCTGAACGAGCAGGGTAAAATCGATCCGCATAAAATAGACCTTGTCGCACGTATGGGCGGAGATTATTATTGCCGTGCATCCGGGAACGCGGTTTTTGAAGTCGCAAAGCCGAATCTGAAATTAGGTGTGGGGGTGGATGCGCTTCCGGAATCTATCAGAAACAGCCATATTCTTACCGGGAATCACCTTGGCATTCTTGGCAATTGCACCACTATCCCTGCCACTTCGGACATTGAGAACGATGGCCGCCTGGAGCAGATATTAAGCGACTTTCAGGCCGGTCCGCAAAGAAGAGAGGCATTACACCATTATGCCAAAGAACTGCTGGATGAAGGAAATATCGATAAGGCCTGGCAGATATTGCTGGTCTGAAAAATCCGCCTTCCGGCGGATTTTTTTTTGTTGTTTCAGAATAAAATATCATTAGTTAACATGTGCTTAGCGCCACGCCATCTGCTTTCCGCACATTTTTGAAGCATGAAAAAGATCATCACTTTATCAGCTTTCAGCGCCGCAATCCTGTTAATGGCCACCACCGGCTGTAAAAAAAGCGATAGCTCATCCGCCAATTGCAACACAACATGGAGCTTTTCCAAAGACATCCAACCGATACTGGCAGGCAACTGTACCTTATCAGGATGTCACGACGGATCCACGATGCCGCTGCTCACCAATTATCCTAATGTAAAAGACGCGGCAGCTCAGATCAAATCTGCCGTGTCCAGCGGCAGTATGCCGCGCGGACGCAGCATATCCACTGCAGACAAAGATGCATTGCTCTGCTGGATCGCTGCAGGCGCGGAGAACAACTAACTTCCGTAGCGCGATAAAAAGGGCTATCTTTGACAGGCAACTCAATCATGGAAAATCCGAATCTTCGAGCGAACAACTCCTCCCCTGGCGATAAGGAATACGAAAACAGTATCCGGCCGCAGAGCGTGGAGGATTTTTCCGGTCAGCCGCAGCTGGTCGAAAATCTGAAGATATTTGTCAAAGCTGCCAATCAGCGCGGCGAAGCACTGGATCATATACTTTTTCACGGACCTCCCGGTCTCGGAAAAACAACGCTTTCACGTATTGTCGCAAATGAACTGGGTGTAAATATCAAGGAGACAAGCGGACCGGTGATTGAAAAACCGGGAGACCTTGCCGGCATCCTGATCGGACTGGAGGCACGCGATGTGCTGTTTATCGACGAGATTCACCGTCTCAGTACCGTAGTGGAAGAATATCTGTACGCGGCTATGGAAGATTACCGGCTGGACATCATGATCGACAGTGGCCCTGCTGCACGTTCGGTGCAGATTGGCTTAAAACCCTTTACCCTCGTGGGGGCTACCACCCGGTCGGGATTGCTCACTACACCATTGCTGTCGCGATTCGGGATCAAATTCCGGCTCGACTATTATCCTGCCGATGTACTGCAGCGGATCATTTTGCGGTCTTCAGACCTCCTTCAGGTGAAAACAACTTCCGACGCAGCAATGGAGATTGCACGACGCAGCCGCGGTACGCCACGTATCGCAAACGGATTGCTGCGCCGCATGCGCGATTTTGCACAGGTACTCGGTAAAGGTATAGTGGACCTCGGTATTGCGGAGCATGGATTACGCGCACTGAATGTAGATGCCAACGGACTGGACGAAATGGATAACCGTATTTTATCCACGCTCATCGACAAATTCAAAGGCGGGCCTACCGGCATCAATAATATAGCAACAGCCGTGGGAGAAGAAGCCGGCACAATTGAGGAAGTGTATGAGCCATTCCTGATCCAGGAAGGCTATATTGTACGCACGCCCAGAGGAAGGGAAGCAACCGAGAAAGCTTATAAGCACCTGGACAGAAGCGGCTGGAAGGGCAATATGAACTCTTTATTCTAGGGGCTTTACCAAGTCCCTAACATTTGCCTGATAACGCTTATTATAGTTTTTTATAGCTTTGCGGCATGATTATGCATGCAAAACATTCTGAAAAGACACAATATTTCCTTGACCTCGAAGACCGTCATGGTGCCCACAACTACCATCCGCTGCCCGTGGTCCTGGAAAAAGGTGAAGGTGTGCATGTCTGGGATGTAGACGGTAAACGCTATTTCGATTTTCTGTCCGGTTATTCCGCAGTAAACCAGGGCCATTGCCATCCCCGTATCATACAGGCGATGATCGCACAGGCACAGAAACTCACGCTTACTTCCCGCGCATTTCATAATAATCAGCTTGGAGAATATGAACGCTACATCACCGGTTTATTCGGATACGACAAAGTGTTGCCGATGAACAGTGGGGTGGAAGCGGTGGAAACAGCCGTCAAGCTGGCGCGCCGCTGGGGGTATGAAATAAAAGGTATTCCGCAGGGGCAGGCTAAGATCCTTGTATGTGAAAATAATTTTCACGGTCGCACCCTTAATGTTATTTCCTTCAGCAACGACCCGTCTGCCCGGATCAATTACGGCCCTTTTATGCCCGGCTATGAAACGGTCCGTTACAATGACATCAGCAGTCTCGCAGAGGCATTGAAAGACAAAAATGTAGCTGGCTTCCTGATCGAACCTATCCAGGGAGAGGCGGGAGTGGTAGTGCCGGATGAAGGCTACCTTTCCAAAGCAGCGGCAATGTGCAAAGAAGCCAATGTGCTGTTTATCGCCGATGAAATACAAACAGGGCTGGGCCGCACCGGGAAAATGCTCGCCTGCGAACACGAAGCAGTACGCCCGGATATGATAATCCTCGGGAAAGCCTTATCCGGTGGCACTATGCCGGTGTCTGCTGTATTGGCTGATGATGAAATCATGATGACCATCAAACCCGGAGAACACGGAAGTACCTATGGCGGCAATCCATTGGCCTGTGCTGTTGCTGTTGAGTCGCTAAAAGTATTGCAGGAAGAAGGTATGTGCGAAAACGCGGCAGTGCAGGGCGACTATTTCCGCTCCTGCCTGCTTAACCTGAGTAGCCCGCATATAAAAATCGTAAGAGGCAAAGGCTTATTTACGGCTGTTGTAGTGAATACGGACAGTGGAAACAAAGATGCGGCATATACACTTTGCATGGAAATGATGGGAAACGGCCTGCTCGCAAAACCGACTCATGGTGATAAAATACGCTTTGCGCCACCTTTGGTCATCACGAAAGATCAGATCGATGAATGTGTCGCGATCATTGCGAAAAGCCTCAATGCACTATAATAAAAAAGCCGGTTCAGAACCGGCTTTTTTATTGCGATCAGTTTCGCTTGTCAATACCCCAGTATAATTTCTGACGAATCGTTTTCAGAAAATTATGCTCGTGCGGCCGCACAAGCGATATCGTGAAATGTTCTTTACGGATAGCAAGCTGCGTTTCGCTGGTAATCGCTTCAGACCGGGAGTCGAGCGTACACAGGAATGTATCGGAACGTCCTTCCACCTCAAATGAAATAATTCCGTCGTCAGGCACCACAATACTCCGCACATTCAGGTTATGCGGTGCCACAGGAGTAATCACAAAGTTTGAAGCCTGCGGGAACACAACCGGTCCGCCACAGCTCAGAGAATAGCCGGTAGAACCCGTGGGCGTAGCCACAATCAGCCCGTCAGCCCAATAGGTGTTCAGGAATTCACCGTTGAGATACGTGTGGATCTTGATCATCGAAGAAGAGTCTTTCCGGTGAATCGTAAATTCATTGAGCCCGAAAGGACTGTCGCCAAACAATGGAATATTGGCATCAAGGTGCAGCAGGCTGCGCTTTTCAATCGAATAAGAACCCTGCATCAGCGAACTCAGGGCATCATCCACCTCATCCTCGGAGATTGCCGCCAGAAAGCCCAGGCGACCGAGATTGATTCCGATCAGCGGGATATTGGACCCTCCCACGAAAGTAACCGTATCCAGCATGGTGCCATCGCCACCGAAACTAAACATCATTTCCACACGCGCGGGCAGATCGTCTGAACCGCTGAAAAAGCCTTTGGGAACGTCTTTCAGCTGCAGAAAACTTTTGATGCGCTGGTAAAAATCATCGTAGAACAACATATGCAGGCCATAGCCCTCAAGCTTATGGATGATGCGCTGAAGCGTCGGTATATCTTCAGGCTCAAAGCTTCGGTTATAGAGTGCTACTAGCATAATTCGATTTACTCACTGTTGGCGTGCAAATATATTCCATTTTCTCCCAAATGATTCCAGGCAAACTCAATACGCAGTTTCAGATCATAGGCGGTGATAATATCCACGCCCACACCAGCAGAATACAAAACGCGGTTCGCAAATGTATTGGATGCCGGTACATTATTGTTGGCAGCATACCCCGCATCAAAAAATACTTTAGGATAAATCCAGAGTGGAATTTCCGGCAGGTACCGGAATCCCAGTTTGCGGAATCGCTTATGCACCAGCTCATACTTCAGGTTGCAGCGCACAATACCAAAATGCTGTGCCTCCACAACGTAGTATTCGTAACCCCTGACCACATTGGATTTATATCCGAGCCCGGAGGCGAGTGCATAGGGCTGTGCGCCACCAAAATTAGTCCGCCCGCGTACGATCAGCGAAGCGAGCAAATCGTGGGGTAAACGCTTAAAATAACCAAATTCAACGGCAGCCAATATTTGCTGCTGCTGCATCCCCTCCTGGCCATAACGCGCATTCAGCATCGATACCAGCTTCACTCCCTTGCGCGGATAGTTCCAGTTGTCGACCCCGTTGTATTCAAAACGGTATGCCAGTTCCGCATAACGGAGATTGCGGGAGCCGCCTTCAAAGTAAGCCGGATTGAGTTGCACAACCGAATCGCCGACTTCCGTACTGTTGAGTCCCAGCGAGACAATATGGCGTATCGCGTATGCGGGCCGGTAGATCCAGGATACGGCAGCATAGCTGTTGCGGTAGATAAACCGGTCTGCTTCGTGCGCAAACAGCAGTTTGTTATCAACGGTAGCATAGGCCAGTTCGCGACTCCGGGAATAACCTCCCGACAATGCGATACCGTGTTTTTGTTTGCGATCAAGATAAGGGAATGTGTAAGTACCTGTGAGCTGCTGGGTATAACCTGCGTGCACACTCAATGTAAGACGATCCAGATTGCCGGTAACATTTTTATGTTGAACGTAAATGCCCAGATTGATCCGGTCCAATGCATGATGCTGCTCCTCCCACCATACATTGAAGTTGCGGTCGGCCAGCTGCAGATCTGCCTGGGGAAGCAGGAACCATTGCTCCTTCAGGCGTATCAGCAAAGAGTAATATCCGGGATCGGAAGTATCGGCCTGTACTTCGATAGCTGAGAACAGGTTGAGATTATACAAACGCTGGTAAGCCAAACGGCATAGGAACGGAATGGAATCCGCAGCGATCGTTTGCCCTTCCGGAAGATTGATCTCCCGCAGAATAACATAAGTGCGTGTATGCTTATTCCCTTCAACAGAAACCGACTGCAGAACCCGGCGGGGTGTGCCGGCTGTGGCAGGTTCCTGCGCATTCGCGAAGGACATAATGGTACAAACCAGTAAGTACAGCAAAAGAGTGCGCTTCCCGGCAGGCAATTTCCCGGTGAATGTCTGCAGGTGACTTACCATTCATATTCGCGCTCTACCCTGTTCTTCAATCGTCGGACGAGATTGTAGGTTGCAGGGCAATAAGCCAGGTTTTGGATAAAAGTATCATTATAATTGTCGAACGGCTTTTTATGGTGATGCGGGAATTCAGCGCAGTCGACAGGACGTACTTCATAAATGCTGCATTTATTATCTGCCTGTAAAAACTGACAGGGTTGCGTAACATTTACCCAGTCTCCGGCGTCAGGCTCTTTATACAGCCACTTAGCCTTGAATTCTTTAGGCGTCATTTGCAGGTGGGCGGAAATGCGGATGATGTCCTCCTTCGTGAAGGTAGGAGTCATTGTCTTGCAACAATTGGCGCAGGAAAGGCAATCCGTTTCTGCCCAGGCCTTTTTATCTTCTTCAGCCACAAGTTCCGGCATTTCTTCCGGAACAATATCATCCAGCTTTTTCAGGAAAGCGGTCAGTTCAAGGTGTTCGGAAGCAAGCCTCCGTTTGAATTGTGGAAATTTCATTTAGTTATGGTTGGAACGCCCGAGAGGATTTTGCAGTAGTTCGTTGAATTCTTTCATGATGGTGTCGACGATCTCCCCTGCCGGACGGATATCTCCGATCAATGCACTCACCTGCCCTATTTCAAGTTCACCTTCTTCCATATCTCCGTTCAGCATACCCTGCTTGGCCCTGCCTCTGCCCAGCATTGCTTCAAGTGCTTCGGTAGACGCTCCATTTTTTTCGGCATCCTGTATACGTTCTGCGAAAGGATTGTGCAGCAGCCGTACCGGCGTGAGCTTCTTGATGCTGAGCATCGTGTCTCCTTCCTTCGCTTTTACGATCGCTTCTTTAAATGCTTCGTGAGAAGATGCTTCCGGTGTTGCTACAAACCTGCTGCCGATCTGTACACCATCCGCACCGAGAATCATTGTTGCCAGCATCGTACGGGCATCATAAATACCACCGGCTGCAATCAGGGGAATAGTGAGCTGCTTGCGCACAGCGGGGATCAGGCAAAGCGTTGTCGTTTCCTCACGACCGTTATGACCACCCGCTTCAAAGCCTTCGGCCACAACTGCATCGCAGCCTGCGTCCTGGCACTTCAATGCAAATTTGGCGCTGGAAACAACGTGTACTACCGTAATACCTTTTTCCTTGAGCCAATGCGTCCATGTTTTGGGATTGCCTGCAGAGGTAAATACGATCGGCACCTTTTTTTCAACGATGATCTGCATGATCTCATCAATATTCGGATACAGCAGCGGTACATTCACCCCGAAAGGTTTCTGCGTTGCCGCTTTGCATTTACGGATATGTTCGCGCAGGACATCGGGATACATACTGCCCGCTCCGATCAAACCCAGTCCGCCTGCATTTGATACTGCAGCTGCGAGGCGCCAACCACTGGCCCATATCATACCTGCCTGGATAATCGGATATTGAATACCCAGCAATTGTGTTATTCTGTTTGAAAACATGTAAGAGAATTAGGGATTCTTAACAGATGCAATAGTGAACATCTGCACGTAATTATCGGCGATCGCTGAAGAAGTCGGGCTGGTAGAAGTGATGATACCAACCGCTGAAAAGCCCGGGAAACCAGGTGCCGCAAACCAGGTGTTCAGATTGGCATTCAGCTGCACATTCGTTTCCTTATTATTTGCCACAATTGCATTTGTGGAAAGTGGCAAAGTCACTTTGCGTATACCGTAATACGGTTTTGAGAAACCGGCAATGTGATAAATGAGCGGGAAACCGTTGCTCTGCAGCGTACCTTCCATCTTGGCCATAATGTAACCTGTTTTCCAGGTCCAGAACATACCATAGTCGGGGCTAAGATCTCCCGTCTGCGCGCCGCTTACGTTCCGGGCGCTATCCACTCCTATCAGGAATTCCATGGCAACATAATTACCTGACGGCATCTGCGAAATGGAAAAACTAAGTGAAGACGGTTCTTCTGCCCGTACCAGGTGATAACTCTCTTTCTCGGCAAACCTGTTTCCGGATGCATCAACGAACACAACATTGCTGATATAATAATTGAACGTCCGAACCGAATATTCGTCTCCATCAGGTGCAGTGTAAGGTTCTGTCCGGTTCAGTACCAGATCCTGCGAATCTACCTTATTGTGAAAACTGACTTTCATCGTACCTGCTCCCACAGAGTCTATAGGCGTGTTCGATACCGGATTTTCGGGCAGCGCTTTTTTTCTGCAGGAAGCAAGAGCCAGCGCCATAAGCGCAAAAGAAAACAACTTTTTCATAACAAGGTTTTGATTCAGATCATCCAAAAATACAAACAAGCCCAGTAAAAGCGGGGTCTTTTTTCGAAATGTATCCATATTAATCGCCAACCCGGGAGTAACTTTGCAGCCATGCATTACCTGAGCGTCGAAAATCTGAGTAAGTCCTTCGGGATCAGACCCCTGTTTAGCAATATCAGCTTTCATATCAATGAGGGAGATAAAATTGCCCTTATCGCCCGCAACGGGAGCGGTAAATCCACATTACTGAAAATCCTTTCCGGTCTGGACCAGCCCGACAGCGGAAAGGTGTGGGTACATAAAGACGTGAACGTAGCTCTGTTTGAACAGGATCCCAGGTTCGACGAAGAAAAAACCGTGGCAGAAAACATTTTTCATGCGGACCATCCGGTTGCCAAAGCAATCGCAGCGTATGAAATGGCATTGGAACAGGGAGACGCAGGAGCGGAAGCACTCGCAGTTGCGCTGATGAAAATGGACGAATTAAGTGCCTGGGATTTTGAAGCGAAAGTGAAACAGATATTGGGCAAACTGAATATTCATCAGCTGAATCAACCTGTGGGCACACTTTCCGGAGGTCAGCGTAAGCGCGTCGCGCTCGCCCAGACGCTTATAGATATCGGATTCGAACACCGCCATATCCTGCTGATTATGGACGAACCCACCAACCATCTGGATGTGGAAATGGTGGAATGGCTCGAATACTACCTGAACCAGGAAAAAATCACACTGCTGCTCGTAACGCACGACCGTTATTTCCTGGATGCCGTGTGTACGGAAATATGGGAACTGGATGGCAGCAATCTCTACGTCTATAAAGGCGATTATGAACGCTATATGGAACAGAAGGCCGCCCGCATCGAAAGTGAGCAGGCGAGCATCGACAAGGCAAAGAACCTGTACCGCAAAGAACTGGAGTGGATGCGCAAGCAGCCAAAAGCCCGCACCACCAAATCCAAAAGCAGGCAGGATAATTTTTATGATGTAGAGGCAAAAGCAAAACAAAAGATAACGGATACCCGGGTGAGCCTTCAGATGAAAATGAACCGGCTCGGAGGAAAGATCGCAGAGATGAAAAAGGTATATCAGTCTTTCGGTGATAAAGTGATCCTGAAAGGCTTTGACTATACTTTCAGTAAAGGCGAGCGACTGGGTGTGATCGGGAAGAACGGTGCAGGCAAATCCACATTCCTACAATTGCTGCAGGGGCATATGCAACCGGACTCCGGTAAGATCAATATCGGAGATACGGTGGTCTTCGGGAATTTTTCCCAGCAGGGACTCGAGTTTAAAGAGGACATGCGTGTAATCGAATTTGTCAGGAACATTGCAGAAAATTTCCCGCTGGCCCAGGGCGGAACGCTCAGCGCAGCACAATTCCTGGAATTGTTTCTGTTCGGTCCTGAACAGCAATATACTTATCTGTCTAAATTAAGCGGCGGGGAAAAGAAGCGACTTCAGCTGCTTACCGTGCTGTTCCGCAATCCGAATTTCCTGATACTCGATGAGCCGACGAATGACCTCGATCTTCCGACCCTGGGAGTACTCGAAAGTTTTCTTTCCGATTATCCGGGATGCCTCCTGATCGTTTCCCACGACCGGTATTTTATGGACCGGCTCGTAGACCACCTGCTGGTATTTGAAGGCGACGGAAAAATATCCGACTTTCCCGGAAACTACAGCGATTACCGGATATGGGAACGCATAAAGGAGCGGGAAGGGCAGGTGCAGCAAAAGGCTGTTGCGGAAACAATTCCCACCGAAACCCAAACGACCGCTCAACGCCCTGCTGTAAAAAAGAAATTGTCATACAAAGAACAAAAAGAGCTGGAACAGATAGAGCGCGAAATGCCCTTGCTGGAAAAAGAGAAAGAAGAAATTGCACAGAAAATGAGCAGTACCACCGGCTACGACGAGCTGCAGAAACTAAGTTTGCGCGCCCAGGAAATCAGCGACACACTTGATATCTATGAGTTGCGCTGGCTCGAGCTTAATGACTAAGGATTAACAATCCGGCAGAGTCTAAAAACATTATATTTGGATAAAGAAATATCAAACTTATGAAACCCTCTCCTATAATGCTGTTGCTGTCTGCCCTCGCGCTAAGCACCGCTTCCTGCAGCAGGAAAGACGATACTTCCGCGGGCAAAGGCGGCAATGCGACATTGGTATGTGCTCCGGCCCATCACGGCGTTTATAAGAATATCACTAACGCAAAGGTGTATATCAAGTACAATGCTCAGGACAAACCGGCAGGCTATGATGATTCTGCAACCTGCGTATGGACCGACGGTAAGCCTACGGCAACCTTCAGCGGACTGAAAACAGGAAATTATTATCTGTATTCCAATGGTTATGACACCACCATTAACTCCGTTGTGGAAGGAGGGATCAGCTACCAGATAAAGACAGAAACCAATCAGACCGTCACAATCCCCGTTACAGAAGGGGATTAATAAGGACAGCATGTTGCGATGTGCATAACATGTGAATTTCTTTATAGCGTCATAGTGATTGGAAATGCGGCACTGATTGCCTTTTTAATAACTTTGAGTAAAACCGGTTTATATGTACGACGACGATAACATGGACGAAGAGCGCAGACCGATAGAAGTATTGATCGAGCGATATGAACAAATAAAAAACGGCGATGGTGCCGGTATGATGGACGAAGAGGATTATGAACGCATCATCGAATATTTTTTCCAGAACAGTAACGACGCAGAGGCATTGCTTGCCTGCGACATTGCGGCCACTTACTACCCTTTTTCCAGCGCCATTCTGCTCTTAAAAGCTGAAATCCTTACCCAGACTCAAAAGTACGGCCAGGCACTCAATACACTCGATGATCTTGAGAAATATGACAACGCCAATCTGGGAGCTGTACTGTTGAAATCAGACATATTACTGAGCCAGTCGAAATATGAGTTTGCAGCCTCCTACCTTGCGGAAAGTGCGGAAAAATTCGAGGGGAAAGATAAAATTGAAATACTGCTTGAGCTGGCCGATGTATACGACGAATGCGAATCATTTGAAGAAGTGTACCGGACACTGAAACAGGTGCTGAAACTGGACTCGCGGAATGAAGAGGCGTTGCAGAAAATCAGCTTCTGGGCCGAGTTTACGGAACAACTCGAAGATTGTGTACAATTGCATCTCCAGCTCACACAGGAAGATCCGTACAGCACGCTTGCCTGGTTTAACCTGGGCGCCTGCTACCAGGGATTGAAAAAATATGAAGATGCTATAGATGCTTATCAGTATTGTGTGGCAATCGATGAAAAATTCGAATTTGCCTACCGCAACCTGGCAGACGCCTACATGCGGCTGAAGCAATATGATAATGCACTCGAGGTATTACAAAAGCACCTGGAAATAGGTAAGCCCGAAGATGTAATCTTTGAAGCGATGGGCTATTGCTGGGAAAAACAGAAAAATTTTTCCCTGGCACGGCATTATTACCGGCAGGCATCTAAGCTGAGTCCGGAGGATGATGTGATTTTCTTTAAGATCGGAGAGACCTACTCACGTGAGAAAGACTGGGAAAAAGCGATGAAAGCCTATTCGGTTGCATTGAACATCAACAAGGAAAATGCAACTTATTGCCTCGCAATCGGAAACTGCCTGATGGAAATGAATGTTCCGAACGAAGCACTGCTGTGCTACGTAAACGCAGTTCGCCTGAAACCGAATGTAAAAACCACCTGGATCGCGTTGATACGTGGCCTGTTTTTCGCAGGTCACTTCGAAGAAGCACTCACACAACTGGAAGTGGCAAAAAGTAATTGCGGCGACAAACCCGATTTTTACTATCTCCAGGCGGCGGTATTATTCGAAATCGGGAAAACCAAGGAAGCTCTGGTGCAGCTTGAAAACGGTTTGTCCGGCAGTATCTCCAGGCTGAAACTGTTCACGCAACTGAACCCGGATTTTATCAAGCGGAACGCCGTGGCGGAATTGATTTCCCGTTATAAGAAGAAATAATAAAGCGATGCGCTTCACAGCATACTTCAATGAATGCCTGTCTGTAACCGGACAGGCATTTTTGTTTGGTTTACAGCATAGTATTTGCTTCAAAACCTTACATTTGCTAAATGGCGTACATCCTAATAATTTGTTAATATCCTTAAAACCCACAAAGTACCCAACCTTTTTCCACATCGCTTCGTCTTTTCTATTGTATGATTTTTTTAAAACCCTAAATCAAATTGCCTATAGAAATATCATACACACAAGCACCTGAACCTGAAGATCTTACCGCCATTATTGCCCGATGTGCATGTAATGACCGGGGAGCTCAGGAAAAGTTGTACAAAATGTTTCAGCCGAAGATGTTGTCCATGGCCATTCGCTACATGAACGACCGCTCTATGGCTGAGGATGTTGTGAATATGGGATTTCTGAAGTGCTTTCAAAAAATTGACAAGTATACCTTTCAGGGGTCTTTTGAAGGATGGTTGCGAAAAATTGTATTACGTACCGCGCTGGATACGCTCAGAAGCAATGAACGGTACAATGAAAAAGTAATATTTGTTGAAAAAGAACAGCTTATAGAGAAAGACCATGGAGACCGGATGTATTACGATCAGTTGATACAACTCGTAAATACATTACCGAAAACAACCAGATTAGTATTCAATTTAAGTGTTATGGAAGGAATGCAGCATAAGGAGATAGCGGAAGAATTAGGAATAAGTGAAGGGACTTCCAAATGGCATTTGAGTGAGGGACGGAGAATTCTCAAAGAGAAAATTGAAAAATTGAATTTACACCATTAAAAATGTACTGCCTTAATGAGTAAGGAGATGATGAACATAGATGATTTCGTGCGGGAAAGGCTCGGGATGCATTCCGAAAAGGAAGATCCCAATGCCTGGCTCAAAATGAAAGCATTATTGGATGAGGAGATGCCTGAGCGGGCGGTACCGTTCTACTTCAGGCTAAGAAAGCCCTTGGCATTCATGGGCGTGGCACTGCTTTTAGGCGCACTTTGTGTGGGCGGATATGAAGTAAGCGGACTACGCTCACGCAGAGCTGGCAGCCCCGGAGGTTCGGCAGAAATGTCTTCATCGGTAAGATCTGCAGCAAGCGGAAACGGAATAGCACCTGCTGCTTCTCAAAATAATAATAATAATAGTACTACAGCCCCTGTTAACAGCCCCATCACACCATCTGCGGACGAAAACCGCATTGCGGATGCAGGTAATCCCACCCGCTCCACCAATGCCCACACCAACGTCGGCAACCATTTGCCGGTGTCACCAGATCATCACAGACAACCTGATCACGCTAAAAACAAAGAGGCTCATTCAGCCCCTGTAAACCCTACCCCTGAACACAATACAGTAACAGCGTCTGCTCAACCGGATGGTGTAGTTGCAGACAACACGCTCCGGAAAATCAGACAGGCAATTGATCTGGCAAAGCAATCCGGAGCAGCAACAACCACAGAAAAGCAAAGTACGGCAGCTACTGCCGAATCATATGCAAACAGCGATGCTCCCGGAGCTGTTACCGGAAAACAAATTGCAAAGCAAACTACTGCGGCGGCCCACAACAAGCGGCACCCTGCCGGAAATATTGCACAGGCCGGAAAACCCACGACTGCTTCCGGATCGGACAAACCGGTTCAACCGAACAGCTCAGTTCTTCCTGAAGCTGATAACGCATCAGCGCAGGATGCACGCCGTCGCGACTCCATGAACACCCTGAGCGTTGTGAACAAACCGGTAATGACAGATCGCAGATCCAAAACCGTCTCCTTTGTAACCGACACAGTACAGGAATCGAAAATTGCGCTGCCGGAAACACCATCGACAGCTGCCGAAAATAAAGGATATGCAATCGGCAACACTGAAGCTACACCTGATAAAAAAGAACTGAAACAGGCCGAAAAAGAAAGTAAAAAAGTCAACAAAACTTTGTCTCAGACAGAAGCAAAGCATCAGGCTGACGTATTTAACGGTGCTACTCCTAAAGGACTGTCGACTGCTGACAACACAGTTGCTGCATCTGCTCAGAATACAACGGTGAGCGGAAAACGGAAAAATGCTATTGCTAAATTCATAGAGCAGCTGGATATACCGGGCAAAGCGGAAGAAGCCAAACGCAGCGTTCGCAACGCTGACTATTATTTCGGATTCTCTGCGGGCGGCAACTATTCGCTCTCATCAGCCAATGAATTCAAAGGATTCCAGTTCGGCCCCACAGGCGAAATCGTATTCAACAAACGTTGGAGCTTCTTTGCAGCATTGCGTTATTTTAACCGGAGCGGCGCAAACCATCAGGTAAATGACAATTACTCGAAAGAGGTTTCGAGCAACGTCGCCGACAGTATACGCGGAGCGAATTATTATTTCACCATATTCAACGATTCCACATCACGGCACTTTACATTCTCTACTGTGCAAAGCCTGGAATTGCCGCTTACTTTCCGCTATGCGATCCGGAATTTTTACCTGATGACCGGGATGAACGTGGTATTTACGCTTCCCGTAAACGTAGAACTGTACGAGAAAAATGAAGGAGTGCAAAGCTCCCGTGTGATAGCCACAAACAGCACCAACAAACCGATACTTGAAGAAAACAGCGGTACCTATTCCACTAAGGACTTTAAAGGCCGCCTGGGACTTGGCTATATCGTTGGAGCAGGATATCGTTTTGCGCCTGCCTGGCACGCAGACCTGCAACTGACAAATACCTTCTGGGATGCATCCGGTCAGGCAACAGCAAAAGAAGTATCGAAAAACTTCTTCCGTATCCCGTCTGTGCAGTTATCCATTGGCTTCCAGTTCAACAGAGGCAGCAAACGCACGACATTCGGGCCGACGGATAACCAGACACGATAGTTTATTCTTGTTTTTGTATAAAGGTTGAAGAGGCGGAGCAGGTAGCGATACCTGCTTTGTCTTTTTAATATCTTGCAGATAGATATGCAATCTGCTATTTCGGCGAAGCGCATGTCAGAAAAAAACACCACTTTTACGGTATGGTCACAGTAAGAAACCTGGTCAGGAGATTTGGTGCATTAAGTGTCGTGAACGACGTGTCGCTTGATATAGCAAAAGGAGAGCTGGTGGCAATCACCGGCGCATCGGGAGCCGGGAAGAGTACATTGCTGCATCTGATGGGCGCGCTGGACAGCCCGGATGGTGGTACCGTACGCATTAATGGAGTCGATGTGTTCGGCTTATCCGCAAAAAAGCAGGCAAAGTTCAGGAATGAGCAACTGGGGTTTGTATTCCAGTTTCACCATCTGCTGCCGGAATTTACGGCTATAGAAAACGTGGCCATGCCGGTATGGATAGCCGGAAAATCCAGACAGGAAGGATTGGATCGCGCTCAGGAGCTACTGGAGCTTGTGGGATTAGGTGCGCGTACCAAACATAAACCTTCAGCGTTATCCGGAGGGGAGCAGCAACGGGTGGCGATTGCACGGGCGCTGGCCAATAAGCCTGCTGTGATCATGGCAGACGAGCCTACGGGAAACCTGGACAGCGCCAATGCAGAAGCTGTACACAACCTTTTCGTCGATTTACAGCGGCAATTGGGTCAGACCTTCATTTTAGTGACCCATAATACGGGTCTGGCTGCTATGGCCGACCGTCATCTGGAAATGCGTGACGGCAGGATCGTTTCCGAAAGCCGCGATAGAGGCGCATAAGAGTTACCGATTGTTTTTAAAGAAAGATGGAAAAATCCTTTTTGAATACGCCAAAAAGTATATTTTTGCACTCATAAATTTTAAATGCACAAGCTATGTCTGAAATTGCAAACCGCGTAAAGAAAATTATCGTTGACAAATTAGGAGTTGACGAATCAGAAGTAAACAACGAGGCCAGCTTCACCAACGATCTCGGCGCAGATTCTTTGGATACAGTTGAGCTGATCATGGAGTTCGAAAAAGAATTCAACATTTCTATTCCTGATGAACAAGCTGAAACTATTACCACTGTAGGTCAGGCAGTTTCATATCTGGAAGAACACGTAAAGTAATTTAACCCCCTCTTTTTTTATTTGATGAAGTTTCCGTTTAAACGAGTAGTCGTTACCGGTATCGGTGCCCTTACTCCATTGGGCAATAATGTACCTGCATATTGGGAAAACCTGGTCAATGGTGTATCGGGCTCCGATTTCATCAAGCAATTCGATGCCTCTAAATTCAAGACTCGTTTTGCTTGTGAGTTGAAAAATTTCAACCCTGAAGATTATTTCGAACGTAAAGAAGCCCGGAAACTCGATCGCTTCACTCAGATCGCAATGGTTGCGACCGATGAAGCGGTTAAAATGGCTGGTCTGGATACGGCAGACGTCGACAAAAACCGTATTGGCGTGATCTTCGGATCCGGTATCGGCGGGATGATCACCTTCATTGAAGAAATGAAGAATTTCGCATCCGGAGACGGAACCCCACGCTTCAATCCTTTCTTTATTCCCAAGCTTATTCTCGACATTGCTGCCGGTCATATTTCCATGAAATACGGCTTCCGCGGTCCGAATTTTGCCACAGTAAGCGCCTGCGCCACCTCCACAAACGCCCTGATCGACGCTTTTACCTATGTACGCATCGGTAAAGCAGACGCGATCATCTGCGGCGGTTCTGAAGCGGTGGTTACGGAAGCCGGAATCGGCGGATTCAATGCAATGAAAGCGCTCAGCGAACGCAACGATGATCCTAAAACAGCCAGCCGCCCCTTTGATGTGGATCGTGACGGGTTTGTACTGGGAGAAGGAGCGGGAGCGATCGTTGTTGAAGAATACGAACATGCGAAGCGCCGCGGCGCAACCATCCTTGCCGAAATTGCAGGCGGTGGTATGAGCGCCGACGCCTATCATCTGACAGCACCTCATCCGGAGGGGCTCGGAGTGATCAATGTGATGCGCAATGCACTGGAAGATGCGGATATGCAGGCTTCTGATATCGACTACATCAACGTTCACGGTACATCCACGCCACTCGGCGACGTAGCGGAGATCGGCGCGATCCTGAATGTCTTCGGAGAGCATACTTACAACATGAACATCAGCTCTACAAAATCCATGACGGGTCACCTCCTGGGAGCCGCCGGAGCTATTGAAGCAGTTGCCAGTATCAAAGCGGTGATGCACGACATCATCCCTCCTACCATCAACCTGTTCAACCTGGATCCTCAAATCGACAGCCGGCTGAATCTCACCCCAAATGTGGCACAAAAACGCACCGTACGTGCTGCGGTTTCCAACACATTCGGATTCGGTGGACACAACGCCTCTGTAATTTTCAAAAAAATCCAAGACTAAACGTTTGTGCGGCGGGTACTTACACGGTTAAAGAATCTGTTTCTCCCCGATAAAGAACTGTCTGCCCAACTCGAACACCTGCTGGGGTTCAAACCCAAGCATCTGCCGTATTATCAGCTGGCCTTGCTGCACCGCAGTAAGAACGATGAACTTGCGCGCAATAACGAGCGGTTGGAATTCCTCGGAGATGCCTACCTGGGCGCAATTGTGGCAGAATACCTGTTCAAAAAGTACCCCACACAGTCGGAAGGCTATCTGACGGAAATGCGCTCGCGTATCGTACGCCGCGAAACCCTGAACAATGTAGCGAACCGAATGGGCCTTCAGAAGCTTGTACAGTACAATACACAGGACAGGGGCATCGAACGCAGTCACATCTTCGGTAATGCGCTGGAAGCGCTTGTAGGGGCCGTTTATCTCGATCAGGGGTATACACGCACCCGCACCTTTGTGATCAAGCAGTTCCTCCACGCGTATGTAGACGTGGAAATGATGGCCAGCACAGACACCAACTACAAAAACCAACTCCTGAACTGGGCTCAGACCAACCGGCAGAGCCTCAGCTTCGAACTCATGACCGATAAACGGGAGGGTGCCCGGCGCATGTTTACGGTAGGAATCTTCCTCAATGACGCATTATTTTGCGAGGGAACGGCTTACAGCAAAAAAGAAGCCGGCCAGGTGGCTGCACGTAAAGCGCTGGAACTTATTGCCGGCAACCATTAATATCCGAAAACAATCAATTTTTATTGCGCAGGTAATATATCGATCACTCTCATCTGGAGTGCGGTATTGCCGTTAAATTCATTTTCGTCGAGCGTAAACACGATGTCAAACGGGCCTGCCTGTGTGTATGAGAATTTATCCGCAAGGCGGAATCCGATTCCCTCCATAATAATCCCCCTGCGGTTATGTACGCTGAAACGGATATGCTGGTCCTTTACAATGCGCGTTCCGTTCTGATAGTCCCATACATGCCTCACGCGAAAAACCGGACGCATATTGGTGGGGCCGAAAGGTGCGAATTGTTTGAGGATATTATAAAAAGCGGGCTTTATGTCCTCCAGCAGAATATCCGCATCTATCGCGATTTCGGGCGTCAGCAGGCGTCTGTCGATACGGCGCGAAACCACTTCTTCAAAGCGCTGTACAAACTCTCCGTATTTACCGTCTTTAAGCGTAACACCGGCGGCGTAGAAGTGTCCTCCGAAATTCTCCAGCAGATCGGCACACTCGCACAATGCTTCGTATACATTGAACCCCTGTACAGACCGGGCAGAGCCCGATATCTTTCCGCTGCTGCCGGTAAGTATAATCGTGGGACGGTAGCAATAATCAAGCAACCGGCTCGCGACAATGCCCACCACTCCTTTATGCCAGTTTTCGCGGTATAAAACGGTGGAAACCTTACGCGGGAGCAAGGGATCGCCTTCGAGAATACCCATCGCTTCTTCCGTTATCGCTTTATCCACTTCCTTACGCTCGTCGTTATCAGAGATCAATTCCCCTGCAAGCGCATAAATTTTCCCGGGATCCTGTTCAATGAACATGTCCACAGCTTTGCGGGCATCATCCATACGCCCGGCGGCATTTATCTTCGGACCGATAGCAAAAACCAGATCCGACAGGCAGATCCGTTTACTGAGTCCCGATATATCTTTCAGGGTTTTGATCGAAAGGCTCGGATTATCGTTTGCGTTCGACAAACCGAAATAAGCCAGGAGCCGGTTTTCGCCGTCTACCGGAACGATATCTGCCGCAATGCTTGTTGCAACAAGATCCAGGTATTGGTATACCGTGGAATTATCAAGTTTCCATGCAGTCGCCAGCGCGCTGATGAGCTTAAAGCCGATCCCGCATCCGGAAAGTTCTTTGTAAGGGTAAAGACAATCTTCCTGTTTCGGATTCAGGATCGCGTAAGCGGGGGGAATCTGCGCTCCGGGGGTATGGTGGTCGCAGACGATCACATCCACGCCCTTAGACTGCGCATATGCAATCAGGTCTACCGATTTGATCCCGCAATCCAGCGTGATCATCAGCGTATATCCGTTATCAATCGCAAAGTCAACACCCTGCTTCGAAATACCGTATCCTTCCCGGTAACGGTGCGGGATATAGTAAGATACATTGGTGCCTTCACGCTGTCGGAGGAAAGAGTACATCACAGCCACGGCAGTGGTTCCATCCACATCGTAGTCTCCGTAAACAAGAATACGTTCGTGCCACTCCACAGCCTCAGTTATCCGCGCAACTGCCTTATCCATTCCTTTCATCAGAAAAGGATCGTGCAGCATACCCAGCTCCGGACGGAAAAAGCGTCTGGCGGCTTCGTAGTCATCGATGCCGCGCAACACAAGCAGACGGCACAGAACGGGATGGATCTGCAATGCCTGATGCAGATCATCCACCTTGCGGGAATCGGCAGGTTTCAGTACCCAGCGTCTATTTACGAGCGGCAGGGCCAAAGTCCAGGTCTTTTACGGAAGTGTGGTATGCAGCAACCCAATCCTTCAACTGATCACCAAAAGCGGCGGTCTCAAAAATGGTTTTAAGGTTGGGGACATTCATTACGCGCTCCAGAAGTGCATCCTGGGCCTTGATACATTTCATCACCGTATCATAGGGTGTATGACTGAAGGAGACCATTTCATAAATGGAGATAAACTGTTCGGGGAACATTTTACCCAATTCTTTTTCCAATCGCTTTCTTTCCAGGAACACAGGATCTGCAACTTTATCGCGCATCTCCACGAAGTTCATGATCGCCAGTTCGCCGACTGCATCACCGTTACATTTACGCTTTTGCTCGTACGCACCTAATATTTTTTCCCAGTCGTCACCGTACTCGTCCATCAAGCCGAGCAACACCGTACAATCTTCGAAACCGGCGTTCATACCTTGTCCGTAGAAAGGCACAATCGCGTGTGCTGCATCTCCGATCAATGCGCTTTTATCACCCATATGCCATGGGAAGATGCGGGTAGTGATCAGAGAAGCTGTAGGGTTGTTCCGGAAATCTTCCAGCAGTGTAGGCATCAGCTCTACTGCATCCGGAAAATTCTTCAGGAAGAACGCCTGTACGTCGGCATCCGATTTCAATGCCGCAAACGAAGCTTCCGCCCCTTCAAACGGAAAGAAAAGCGTGCAGGTGAAACTTCCGTCGGTATTAGGCAAAGCTATCAGCATGTAATTATGCCGCGGCCAGATATGCAATGCTTCTTTTGCAAGGCGGAATCCACCGTCTTCCGCCGGCGGAATAGTAAGTTCTTTGTAACCATGCGCAAGATAAAACTGCGAAGCATCCACGCGGTCTGCAGTAACATAGCCGCTGCGCAATGCAGAGAATGCGCCATCCGCACCAAACAGCAGATCGGCCTGTACTTTCACTTCTTTATCCTCATGCTGGAAAGTCAGTTCGTTGGTATGCACATTCACGTGCGTACAGCGATGATCGAAGAATATAGTTGCCCCCGCTTCTTCTGCAACGGTCATCAGTTTCTTATTAAGCTCACCGCGACTGACAGAATAAATTGCTTCGTTGTTTTTACCATATTGCTGGTAAGCAGCACTTCCGTCGGGCATGTGCAGGCTGCGTCCGAACATCGGGATAGCGATCGGTTCTATCGCCTCTTTGATACCGGCAATTTCCAGCGCATTCCATCCACGCACACTCACAGCAAGGTTGATCGACCGACCGGCTGCGATACGTGCGCTGCGCATATCAGGACGACGTTCGTATATCGTGACTTTATAACCTTTTTTGCTGAGAATCACTGCGAGCAGCGAGCCAACGAGGCCGGCTCCCAGGATGGTGACAGATCTGGACATATCATTTGATTTTTGCGGAACAAAAGTAACAGACTATTTGCAAAAGAGGGAATGAATCGAAAAATATAGATATGATGTTTACGAACTTACGGAAACGCCATTTTTAACCATATTATCAGCGGCTTTAATAAAATGCGGATTACCTTTGCATCTCCTATTGTAAACAATATAATTTTATGCATAACGGACACTTTCATTACCATCAACCCGTAAACGAACCGGTACTTTCCTATGCTCCCGGAAGCCGCGAACGCAAAGCGTTGCAGGAAGCCCTGAAAACACTGAAAAGCAAAACCCATGATATCCCGATGTACATCGGTGGCCAGGAAGTGCGCAGCAATAAAACATTTACGCTGCGTGCACCTCATGAGACCGCTCATGAGATCGGACAGTTCCACGTAAGTGACAGAAGTCATATCAATCAGGCTATCGAAGCAGCGCTTGCAGCGCGTGAACGTTGGGCCAACACCTCATGGGAACACCGCGCTTCCATCTTTATGAAAGCTGCAGAATTGCTTGCTACCAAATACCGTTTTGTGATGAATGCGGCAACGATGCTCGGACAAAGCAAGAATGCGTTCCAGGCAGAGATCGACAGTGCCTGTGAACTCATCGACTTCCTGCGCTTCAATGTGCATTTCCTGTCCAATATTTACAGCGAGCAACCGATATCTCCGCAAGGCTTCAACAACCGTATCGAATACCGTCCGCTGGAAGGTTTCGTGGTGGCGATCACACCTTTTAACTTCACAGCTATCGGCGGAAACCTTCCGACAGCTCCGGCGATGTGCGGTAATGTAGTCGTATGGAAACCGGCCAATACGCAGGTGCTTGCCGCTTCTATTTTCATGCAGATATTGATCGAAGCAGGATTGCCTGCAGGTGTGATCAACCTGATCTATCCTTCCGGAAGCGAAATCGGTGACGTATGTTTCAATCATGCGGATTTTTCCGGCATTCACTTTACCGGATCTACGGGCGTGTTTCAGCAGATATGGAGCACAATCGGAGCGAACATCGGCAAATACAAAACGTATCCGCGTATTGTAGGCGAAACAGGTGGAAAAGACTTTGTATTTGCACACCCTACCGCCAACGCGGATGCCGTGGTGGCGAATCTGGTGCGTGGCGCATTCGAATATCAGGGACAAAAATGCTCTGCCGCCTCACGCGCTTACATACCTTCCAATCTCGCGGAAGAAATCAAATCGAAACTGATTGCAGAGATCAAAACCCTGAAAATGGGTCCTGTGGATGATTTCACCAATTTTGTAAATGCGGTGATCGACGAAAAATCGTTCGACAAACTGGCATCTTATATCGACAATGTCAAAAACAGCAATGGTGCAGCCAAAATTATTGCCGGCGGCGGCTACGATAAATCCAAAGGCTGGTTTATAGAGCCTACTGTTATTGAGGCATCCGATCCGAAATATGTAACCATGTGCGAAGAGTTGTTCGGACCCGTCCTGAGCCTCCACGTGTATGAGGCAGACCAATGGGAGGCAACACTGAAAGTGGTGGATGAAACCTCCCCTTACGCACTTACCGGTGCTATTTTTGCACAGGACCGCTACGCACTTGAGGCCATGACGCAGAAACTCACGAATGCTGCAGGTAATTTCTACATCAATGACAAACCGACCGGCGCTGTGGTAGGACAACAGCCATTCGGTGGCGCGCGTGCATCCGGAACGAATGATAAAGCCGGTGCTCCGCTGAATCTCTATCGCTGGCTGAGCTTCCGTACGATCAAGGAAACGTATGTACCGGTAACAGATTACCGTTATCCGTTTCATCAGGCAGATTAGTTTTAACACAGCCTGAACGAAATATGAACTAATTTACAGTATTATCAAATCTGATTCAATCAATGAGTACACACAATTTTTCGGATTACCGCGTGGAGGAAACAACGATCAACGTTGGTAAAACAGCGTCTGCGACGTATATGTCTCAGGTGTTCCTGTGGATGTTCGCTGCGCTTGGAATTTCCGCAGTCTTCGCATTTCTTTTCGCTTCGTCCCCTTCTTTGCTGAGTGCGCTGGTGCATTTCAATCCGGCTACGGGCCGTGGCGGGCTCAGTATCCTGGGCTGGGCGGTGATGCTTGCTCCGATCGGCTTCGTTATGATGATGAGCTTCGCTTTTCAGCGCCTGTCTTATGGAGCCCTCGTGGCATTGTTTCTCGCATACTCTGCTATCAACGGAATCAGCTTCAGCTTCATATTGCTCCAGTTTACTGCGGGTTCGGTTATTTCCTGCTTCCTTTCCGCAGCAGTAATGTTCGGGGTGATGGCAGTAATGGGCTATACAACGAAGAAAGACCTTACTTCATTCGGCCGCATTCTTTCAATGGGTCTGATAGGCATCCTTGTTGCTATGGTGATCAATTTCTTCATGCATAGCAGCGGATTGGACTACCTGATCAGTATTGTAGGCGTGGGTGTGTTTGTAGGGCTTACCGCATGGGACGTACAGAAACTGAAGAACATCGGCACCGGTGTGGAATACGGAGAGATTTCCGCTTACGACGGTAAAAAGATCGGGATCCTGGGCGCGTTGACGCTTTACCTCGACTTCATCAACATCTTCCTGTTCCTGCTTCGTTTATTCGGTTCACGCAGAGATTAAACAATCGCATTTTCAAACAATAATCTAAAAGGCCGCCGTTGGGCGGCTTTTTTATTGCCTTTACCACGTGTGGCTCCATTTTTGGTATAAAAACATTATTTTGAGAAGAATGAACGATTGAAAGGCTTGAGGACACTATGACTATGCGGCGATTCCTGTTACTACTATCACTATTACTCCTTATTTTTTTCCGGCATACCACTGCGTTTGCCCAGAGAAAGAATACCGGCTTAAAATCGCTTGATGAGCAGGCGGCCGAGATACTCGCGCGACCGGAAATCAAAGCGGAAAGAGAAAGGCTCCGGTTATTTACGGATTCCCTGCTCCGGCGCAACGAACATTCCGACAGTAGTATTGCTGCTGCGAAACATCTGAAACACATAAAGGGAATCATCCGTGATTTCAATACCGGTGAAGGTATCCCATTTGCACAGCTGCTGTTCCCGCATAGTGCGGAAGGCATTGCCACAGAGCTTAACGGAAGCTTCGACTGGCTGCCGGCTTCTATCCCCAACGACAGTTTGCGCATCAGTGCTTTGGGTTATAAAACATTGTTCCGGCGTATTGATACAAGCGGTGAGGAAATTATCCTGTCTTTTGAATTATCCCGCTCCGACAATCTGCTCAGGGAAGTGATTATACGACCGGGAGAAGACCCCGCTATCGCGCTTGTCAAAAAAGTGATCCGCAGCAAACCTCAAAACAATCCGGACAAGTATATCAACTATAAATACGAGTTGTACAATAAGCTCGAACTGGATCTGGTAAGAATGACACGCGAACAGTTCCAGAAAATTCCGATGATGAAACCTTTTGCGTTTATCTTCAACAACGTGGATTCTTTCTCGGAAGAAACGCCTTTTCTTCCCTTGTTCCTCACGGAAACTTTATCGGATTACTATTTTCAGCGCAATCCGAAAAAGAACAAAGAGATCGTGAAAGCGAGCGAAGTAAAGGGTGTCAACAATGAAAGCGTAACGCAGTTCCTCGGAGGCATGTACCAGCAGATCAACCTGTACAATAACTTCATCGATGTGTTCGGCAGGCAGTTCGTAAGTCCGGTAAATAATAATGCTCCGTTTTATTACCGTTACCAGATCAGGGACACCCAATACGCTTACGGATACCGGCTGATTCTCGTGCAGTTTGAACCCAGGCGCGATGCAGAGAACTGTTTCGTCGGCGATATGTGGATTGCAGATTCTGTTTATGCATTGCAGCGCGTGAGCCTGGATGTTTCTAAAAACGCCAACCTGAACCTGGTGAACCGCGTGAGCCTGTACCAGGAATTTGCGCCGGTGGGAGATACGCTCTGGTTCAATGTGAAGGATAAATTCATTGCAGATTTTACGGTGCCTTACGGTGGTAAAAAAATGCCCGGATTTATTGGCCGCAAAACCACCTCTTACAAAAACATCCTGCTGAATGACAGCAGTGTCGCGGAATTCGTAAACGACAAAAAACTGAAACAGGATGTGATCGTACTGGAAGACGCAAGGGAAAAAAGTGCGCAATACTGGGCATCCGCAAGACATGATTCGCTGGATAAAAATGAGAAGGCCATCTATGCCACGATCGACACTTTGAATGCCATGCCGATCTTCAACCGCACAAAAAACTTTATCCTGTTTCTCACGAAGGGTACGCAGAACTTCGGGCCTTTTGAGTTCGGCCCTTATTGGTCGGTATATAACAACAACCCGATCGAGGGAAATCGCTTCCGCTTTTCCATGGGAACCAATCCCAAATTATTCAGGGATATTTACCTCAACGGGTACCTCGCGTATGGTACCGCAGATAAACGATTTAAATACAAACTGGCAGGCTTGTGGCTCATCAACAGACACCCGAGAGAGCGGCTGTATGTATCCTATACATCAGATCTGGATCGCAGCATCAGCTACTATTCGGAAGCCGCTACAGACAACTTCCTGAGTAATATGCTGCGCAAACGTTACCTTCCGTTTAAACTCGCGTTTGTAAAAGATCTGCGTGCCGAGTATTACAAAGAATATTTCAATGGATTCAGCCATGAGCTGAGTTTGCTGCGTAAAGACTTTAATCCTTACGATCCGTTGCCCTCAGCCGGTATATTTCAGGACAATAATGGTCAGACGATTGATCATGTGACCAATACGGAAGTAGGTATCCGGTTGCGGTTTGCCTACAAAGAGAAATTCCTTGAAGGAGATTACTACCGACTGAGCCTGGGCAGTAAATACCCCATCGTATCGCTCCGGTATGCAGTAGGGCTTAAAGGCGTGCTGGGCAGCGACTACGGATACCACAAACTCACCATGAATGTTTCAGACATCCTGCATCTGCCGCATCTGGGAACGATTTCCTACAACTTTTTTGCCGGTAAACATTTCGGAGTGCTGCCGTACCCGCTGCTGGAAGTGCATCCGGGCAACGACTATTATTACTACAGTCCTTATGCATTCAGCATGATGAACCGGTTTGAATTCCTGAGCGACACGTATGCCGGATTTATGTTCGAGCACAATATCGGCAGCGGTTTATTTGGCTACGTTCCTCTGTTGAAGCGTGTAAAGCTGCGCCAGTTCTGGACCCTGAAAAGTGCGATCGGCTCACTCTCGCCAGAAAACAAGGCGTTGAATCTGAATAAAGGGTTTGAATTCAAAACCCTGCAATCTTCTCCGTACGTGGAAATAGGTACGGGTGTCGATAATATATTCCAGCTGTTCCGGATCGACTTCGTATGGCGTGTGGCGCCACATCCGCTTGCAAACGAGCCTCTGGAAAACAGGTTTGGTATCTTCGGAAGCTTCCGCGTCGGCTTTTAATATGCCCCTATGTTAGATGGTCCCTGATCATCCAGATTGGACCCGTACAAAGGAGCCATGCCGGCATTCTTCGCAGGAGATCCGTCTTTCAGACGATAGTTCCATTTGTCGGTATCGTCAAACAACGGGTCGGTGTTGAAAATACAATTCAGGAAGGTGACGGCCGTGTTATAGCTCTTGGCTTTGACCAGGCAATTTTCAATTTGTACGTCAAATGCAGTAATGCCGGCATTCTTGTTATTGCAGATCAATTCATCATCGAGCGAACCATAGATGATACAATTGCGCATCCGCGCTTTCAGATCACCGGGAATAAAACCTGTATTGCTGGTATCAAGATAATTCAGGAGACTTACGACAGGAGCGTCGGAATGCGTCACCCAGCGGCTGCCATAGTTTACAAATGTGCACTGACTGAAGTCGACGTTGCCCCCCTGATACACACCAATGTTCTGCGAACCGCAGGTAGTAATAAGTGAATTCAGCATTTTCACTTTACCGCCGAATGTCAGCAGGCCATAACCAAAAGCGTTTTGAATAGAGCAGTTCTCAATAAGAACGCCGTCGGCGGGATCGGAAACCAATGTATTATTGTCTACCTGGATAGCTGCCGGCTGCACATAAGCTGTAGTGCCGTTTGAAAAAGTAAGAGAGGTGGAAGCTCCGCCGTTCTTGATAATGGCCCAGCGCAACCGATTGTTCTTACTGTCACTTGTAAAGTAGAGTCCGCCCCATTCCCCGGGAAGATCCAGGTAAGAGAAATAAGACCTGTCGATACGGTCGCTCTGAAAGACCACACTGTCATTCTTGGTACCGTTGATGATCAGCGACCCTTCAATGAACAGACGGGAGTTGGGGTGAACATAAATGCGCGTGCCGGCTTCCACCGTCAGCACGCTGCCCTTCGTTACGTTGGGATTGTTCAGTATCACGTAAGGAAGCCGATTGTCCCATGTCTCCGTACCAATGGTGTCGTATACGTAACGGGCATTCTGACCGAACGCGACAACGGGCACTGTAAAGTCTTTTCCATTGAGCGTGGCAATGAGTTTATCTTCTACAAGAAAGGGAGACAGATCTGAATTGGGATCTATAGTCACCGTGCTGTATACATACATGCTATCGTGCGCTGCCAGGCGCTGTTGGGTGACTTCATTGCCGGAGATACCGTTTACATTCAGATGAAACGGAGAAGTGCTTCCCTTTTCCAGCCGCACAGAACTTACGGTTACCGGCTGATCCTGGTCGTTGTATAATTTGATCTTATAGGTGGCGCTGCCTACTGAGGTGAATACGGTATCGAAGAGCAAGGTATCCGCCGAAAAACGCAAAGCTCCGCCGTCTGTCAGCAAAGCCTTTTTCTTACAGCCGGAAAGCGCAACTCCGGCGATGAAAGCGAGCATTAATACAAACAAACTGTTTCTGAGTATGATCATGGTAATAGTAGTATCGGACTGCACCGTTTCGTGCGAAATTACACTTTTTGCCGCGCGCATCACTACAAAACGTTCTTTAGAGGATTTTCGTATATGATCGTTTTGAGTACCTTTGCATCAAACAAAACATATATGAAACACACTTTACGCGCTACACTCACCCTGCTGGCCATCGGCCTTTTTACCCTCAGTTCCTGTAATAAGCTGAAGGATCTTGCCAAAGTGACGCTGAACATCCAGAACGAGGACGGTGAATTTGATATTCCGGCTACCAGCAGCCTGATCGATATCGTGATTGAATCCAACGATGTATACCTGAACCTGGACAGCCTGATCTCTGCCCAAAACAGTAAAGTAAGTTCCAAAAACGTAAAGGAAGTACACATCAAATCCTGCCAGCTGAAATTAACCAACGGAACTGCAGACAATAATTTTTCTGCCCTGCAATCCTGCAAACTGGAAGTAAAATCCAATGTGAATACTACCTACACAGCACTTGCCCAGGTGGATAATAACCCGGACAGTACAGCTTATGTATTGAATCTGCCGGTGAACGACCAACTGGAACTGAAAGATTACTTTCTGAGTGCAAACACATTTTCTTACCGCATCAGCGGCAAAACAAGAAAACCTGTGACTGCTCCGCTGCATTGCCAGATAATTGTGAACTACTCGTTGGTTGCAGGTTTGTAAGCAATACAGACAATAATAGCATATTAAGGCTGTCTTCACCATAAGGCAGCCTTTTTTATAAACTACGCAGTTCAAACAGACAGCAATCGCGCCACGAAGTTTTCCCAGGAGTATTTTTGCTTCTCGAGAATAAGGGAAGCGTGCATTACAGAGTGATCCGGTAATTGCAGGAACCGGTCGATGGCGGTTGCGATGGATTCCGGTGTGGGATCGGCAACAAAACCTACCCTGCCATCGGGAACATTTTCGGCGAGCCCGCCAACATTCGTCACAACCATCGGCTTTTCGAAATGATAGGCTATCTGCGTAATGCCACTCTGTGTGGCAGTTCTGTAAGGTTGCACAATCAGGTCTGCCGCACAGAAGTAATAGCGCACCTGATCGTTTGGAATAAACTCCGTGAACAAATGCACGCGGCCTTCCAATCCTTTCGACCGGATTATATCAGTGTAAAAAGAGGCATCGCCATAAAATTCCCCGGCTACAATCAGATCGGTCTTACCCCCTCTGATACGCGGATCATCCAATGCTTCCAGCAACAAATCGAGTCCCTTATACTTCCGGATAAATCCGAAGAACAGGAGGTAGTTCCGTTCTTCAGGCAAACGCAGCTTTATCAGTGCCTCACTACGGGTTACCGGCGCACCGTAATTGTCATACAGCGGATGCGGCGTATACAATGCCGGCTTATCCGTAAACTGCTTTAAGTCCTGCAGCACGTCTTTACTCATGGTGAGAAACGCATCACAGGGTTTTAAGAAGTACTTCGTGAACTGCATATCTCCCGGTCGCTGTTCGTGCGGAATCACATTGTCCGTGATCGCGACAATACGGGTATGACCGTTACCGCGTACCCGTCTGAGAATTGTGCCGAGGCAAGGCCCCATAAATGGGAGCCAATACCGCACAATGACAAGGTCCGGCCGCTCATTTCTGATCTTATTACCCCAGTATATCCAGTTGAACGGATTGATTGAATTGATCACACTCCTGATAGTGAGTCCGGCAGGTGCAGGCTCGTCTGTAAACTGGGATTTGCCCGGGAACAGAAAAGAAGGATACTGAAGGGAAAAAGAATAGATCGTCACCTGGTGTCCCTGTTCCTGCAGCGCATAAGCCATGCGTTCGTTGAACGTGGCGATGCCACCGCCTCTCAGGGGATGTGCCGATCCGAGTATGATGATGTTCATGGTTGCTTGCTTATGGTACCGGAGCGGAAATCGCGCTGGGCTTTTTCGAAATCCGAAGGTATGCCAATATCGATAAAATAGGTATCGGCACGATAACCGGCCAGCCGCCTGAGCGGTACTGAAGGCTCGAGGTATTCCTTTTCAAAAGAAAATACGCCATCCTTTGTCTTCGCAAGGAAACTGGTTCTCTCAATAATGTATACACCACCGTTGATCAGTCCGCTTTCGCGAAAAGCCTTTTCATGGAAAGCAGTGATCAGCTGCTGATCGTCGATCGTTACGGCGCCATAGCGATCGAAATCCTCCATAGGTTTTAACGCCAGCGTCACTTCGGCATGCCGCGTCTCATGAAACCTCAGCATTTCCGAGAGATCCACCTGGAACATTGTATCCCCATTGATCACCGCTACATTAGCTTCACGCGCTTCGTTCATGGCCAGCCGGATTCCTCCGCCTGTCCCGAGCGGTTCTTTTTCTATGACGAAATCAATTATCAAGGGGAAAGTCCTGAGACCGGGATGCCCGGTGATCACTTCGTGCATATAGCCAAGCGATAGTATTACGCGGGAGCATTTTTGTGCCACAAGATAGTCGAGAAGATAAAACAGGAAGGGCTTCCCTGCAACTTCGGCCATACATTTGGGCTGTGCGCCGATCACACTGCGTAAGCGTGTTCCCAGACCTCCCGCTAAAATGATACACTCCATAATGCTAATAATTTCAGACCTGCCAGCTGGACAGTCCTTTTCCGGTAAACTGATAGTCTCTGAATTCCCCGCCGTAGCCTTGTAATGCCCGTTTTACAGCATAACGCGTATTGTCGGGACAATAGAACATCATAAAGCCGCCGCCGCCTGCACCACTGATCTTTCCACCCGTTGCACCGGCAGATAAAGCCGCTTCATAAATGCTATCCATTTTCTCGTTGGATATTCCCTGGGCCATTTGCTTTTTGTACCGGAATCCGTAATCCAGAATATGCCCGATCTCATCCACATTCCCTTTCAGCAAAGCTTCCTTCATCATGCGCGCCTGGTCCTTCAGCCGATGCATCGCTTCTATGGATTCCTGATTCTTATCCACCACATTCCGGCTCTGGGCTTCTATGATGGTGGAAGACAAGCGGCTGGTGGCAGTAAAATACAGTATCAGGTTATTCTCCAGTTCCTGCAGATACTGCGGTTTGATACTCAGCGGATTTACGATCACCTTATCATCCGCAAAAAACTCCATAAAATTCACACCTCCGAATGTAGCGGCATACTGATCCTGTTTGCCGCCGGCCATCTTCAGTTCTTCCCGTTCGATCACATAAGCCATGTGTGCAATGTCATATTCTCCGAGCGGTAACGAAAGCCATTCGGCAAATGCCCCGAGGATTGCTACCATCAACGTGGATGAGGTACCTAATCCGGAACCGGCAGGAGCATCCACGAATGTAGTGAGCCGGAACCCCTGCGGCATGGCACCATAGTGCTGTACGAGATGATTATAGACGCCTTTTGCGAGATCGAGATGTCCGTCTGCCGGAAGCACCGGCTGCAAAGTAAACTGCGCCTGTTCGTTGCGATCGATCGCATCGATGATGATATCGGAGGATGGCAGCAATTCTATTGTTGCATACGCATACAGGGAAATTGTAGCGTTGAGGATGGCACCTCCGTACTGATCGCAGTACGGACTTACATCTGTACCTCCACCGGCCAGACCTATACGTAAAGGTGCTTTACTCCGGTAAATCATTTATTGAAACTTTTCGAAGTAAGTCTGAATCTGTTGGGTACATTTCTGTGCGGCACTCTGCGACTTGTCTGCATACCATTCTGCAGTCCAGCGTATTGCTTCTTCTGCGGAAAGACGCGGTGTCCATCCGAGGATTTCTTTTGCTTTGGTGCTGTCGAGCATGAGCAAACGCGCTTCGTGCACTGCCGTGGTATCTGTGTTTTTCTGGTAGGCATCTTCCTGATGAAATACAGAAAGGAAAATGCGTGTCAGATCTTCTACCGTTTTTTCATCGGTATGATCGGGGCCAAAATTAAAAGCAGCATTGTATGCCGTCGGCTGCTGGTACATGCGCGCCGCAAGCAGCAGATAAGCGCCTATGGGCTCCAGCACATGCTGCCAGGGACGGACAGAAGAAGGGTTGCGCAAGGTTACTTTATCTCCGAACTCGATTGCACGTACGATATCCGGCACAATACGATCGACAGAGCGGTCACCGCCGCCGATCACATTTCCTGCACGAACAGAAGCCACAGATTTCTGATGTTTTGAAAAATCAGCCTCACTGAAAAAAGAACGTATATAAGATGCAATCACAATCTCCGCGGCTGCTTTACTGGCAGAATAAGGATCATGCCCGCCAAGTTTATCTTCCTCGCGGAATGCCTGTCCGCGTTCAGGATTTTCATACACCTTATCCGTAGTGATCATCACGCCGGTACAACGTCCCGGCAGACGACGCATCGCTTCAAGCACATGCGCGGTACCCATCACATTGGTAGCAAACGTATCAACAGGTTCCTGATAGCTCGGACGCACCAATGCCTGTGCTGCGAGATGAAAAACAAAGTCAGGTTCGAAACGCACCAGTTCCGTCTGCACACGATTCAGATCGCGTACGTCGGCAATCACAGAAGAACGGCACAGTTCCTCTCCGCCGATCTCATTGTACAGATCATTTTTATTTTCCGGAGCAAGGGAATAGCCTTGTACTTCGGCTCCCAGCCAGTTCAGCACCTGCAGCATCCACGCACCTTTAAAACCCGTGTGCCCCGTGAGGAATACCTTCTTTCCGGCAAATGTCTTTTTTAATAGTTCCAGCATGATCAATATGAATAAGCTTCTTTACCAATTTTTCCAGGCAGCACCTGTTGCCCACATTTCCTCCAGTTCCTCTTTCTCGCGGATGGTATCCATGCACTTCCAGAAACCGTGGTGGCGATAAGCAGCGATCTGACCATCACGTGCCAGATCATTCATCGGCTGCCGCTCCCACATGATATCATCTGCATCTGCGTGCAGATAATCTTTGACACCCGGCTCGATCACGAAAAATCCTCCGTTGATCCAGGTGCCACTATCGGCGGGCTTTTCCTCAAAACCGTTGATTGAGCCGCTTTCCTCCATGTTGATCACTCCGAAACGACTGTTGGCCTGGATCGCCGTCATGGTACAGATCTTGCCGGTTGAGCGGTGAAAATCTACCAGTTTATTGATATCCACGTTGCAAAGACCATCCCCGTAAGTGAGCATAAAAGTTTCATTACCGAGATAAGGCAAAACGCGGCGCAAACGGCCGGCTGTCATGGTATCCAGCCCCGTGTCGATCAGCGACACCTTAAACGGCTCGGCAAACTGCTGGTGCACTTCGATGGAATTGCTCGCGAGGTCCACCGTCACATCCGCGTTGTGCATAAAGTAGTTGATGAAATATTCTTTGATCATCCAGCCCTTATAACCGAGACAGATGATGAACTCATTGTGCCCGTATGCGGCATACGATTTCATAATATGCCAGAGAATCGGTTTACCGCCGATCTCGATCATAGGTTTGGGACGAAGAATGGACTCTTCTGATATACGGGTGCCGCGTCCTCCGGCAAACAGAACAACTTTCATTGTCAGGTTATTTTTCTGGTGAGTGTATGTTATTTGAAGCCGAGATCGCCACGCAGTTTCTCCGGAAGCACAGGAACCATATTCCTGGGCAGCAGGAAGGAAGTGAGCTCCGCAACCTCTTTAAAAATATAGTGTGTATCAGCTGCCGATTTGAGATAGTCTGCACCGGTGCTACCACCCGTACCCACACGCTTTCCGATGGTACGCTGTACCATATGAATATGACGATGGCGCCACATGGAAAGCATTTCATCGATCTCCAGCAGATAGCTGATCAGTTCGAACGGCAGATGCAGCATCGGATGATCACGATACAGCATAATGAACAATGCGCTTCTGTTGGCCGCACGACTGAAACTGCGTCCCTCAGGATAAGCTACAGAATTGGTAAACAGCTTTTCAAATGTGGCAAGGTTGCCCTGCTCATTTTCGGAGAGGCTTTCACGATACGCCTTTTCATACACATCCCAGAACGATTCCACGCCCATTTCCTTCCAGTAGTCCACAGAGTCTGCGAACGGCATACGCTCCAGCCAGCGATTCAGCAACACCAGCAACGACTCATCAGCCTCAGCCTGCTTCACGCGATTGATATCCGCTTCATTGAGCTGTGAGAGGTAATAACCTTTTCCGAAACGCGCGTCATAAGCCAGCCCCAGCTTTGCCTCGATCATCTTGAACTGGATACTCTGGAAACCCGAGGCCGGGCGCAGCAGGTCGCGGAAGTCCAGGAAATCCAGCGGGGTCATCGTTTCGATGATCGACATCTGCTGCACGCATAATTCAAGAATCTTGCACACGCGCCCGATGCGGTGCACAGCATTGTATATATCGGGAGAATTGTTGGAGATTTCTTTCTGACGGAAAATATCGCAGACAATGTTCACTTCGAACAATACGAGTTTAAACCACAACTCATACGCCTGATGGATCACAATGAACAGCATCTCATCGTCTGCTTTGATGCCTTCTTTTGTGCTTTCCGGGAACTGGGCATTCAGGATTTTATCCAGTTGCAGATATTCGCTGTAGTAAACAGGTTTTCGTTGCTTTAGGTCCTGCATATTTTTCGTCTGTTTTAGTGAGTACAAATTTAATCCCGAACTTCTTTTCGCGATAATATGTATTTGTTTAGAATAGCTTTTTGAGTACGTTCTGAATTACGTGCGGTTTACCCAGTGTGTAAAAGTGCAGAATGGGCACTTTGTTTTTCAGCAGATCGCGGCATTGCGTCAGCAGCCACTCCTCACCTATCTGTTCACACGCCTCATCCGTTTTTGCGGCAAGCATCTCTTTTGTAAGTTCCAGTGGGATGTCTACGTTAAATACGCTGGGCAGCACGCTCAGCTGGCGCTTGGAGGTAATGGGTTTCAGTCCCGGAATCACCGGCACATCAACACCCAGCTCGCGGCATTTATCCACGTAATGATAATAATGGCTATTATCGAAGAACATCTGGGTGGTCACATATTCGGCACCCAGATCGATTTTACGTTTCAGGAAATAGATATCCGTTTCCAGGTTCGGCGCTTCGAGATGCTTTTCCGGGTAACCGGCCACACCCACGCAAAAATCGCTTTTCAGACCATCGATGATATCCGACTCCTGGTATTTACCCTGGTTCAGTTCCATTACCTGGCGCACAAGTTCCTCGGCATAACGGTGACCGTTGGGGTGTGCCGTGAAAAACTTTTCGTTTGCAGCAGCATCCCCGCGCAGGGCAAGCACATTGCTTACGCCAAGGTAATGCAGATCGATCAATGCATTTTCTGTCTCTTCCTTACTGAATCCCCCGCAGATGATATGCGGCACTGCATCAATATTATAGCGGTTCATGATGGCCGCACAGATGCCTACAGTGCCGGGACGTTTACGGATCTCCACCCTTTCGAAACTGCCGTCCATACGTTTCTTAAATACCTGCTCAGCCCGGTGATAGGTAACATTGATAAAAGATGGTTTGAACTCAACGAATGAGTCGAGCACCTTAAAAATAGAATCAATACCTTTTCCTTTAGCCGGGGGTAAGATTTCAAGAGAAATGATGGGTTTGGATGCCTGTCTGATGTGTTCCGTAACTTTCATCTGGGATGATTATTGATAAAAAGCGCGTAAAAATAAACTTTCGCGACGAACTATACCGACTATTTTGAAAGCCGGATATGGGTAAAACCAGGGGTAAGCCGGAAAAAGGCTACTTTTGCGGTCCATATCCTTAAAAATCAGTCAAGGTGTCCATAAGACCGATCATTGCAATAGCCGTAGCCGCACTTGTTACCGCGGGTATATATTTCGGCGCGAACAGAGTACCACCACCGCCTAAAGGACAGGAAGGCCCGATGTCCGGGCGCGGTCCGATGCAACAGCAGATGCAGGCAGCTTCGCTTGACCTGGATTCATTTGAGAACGCCGTAAAACGCGGATTTCCGCAGCATGCGCTGGCGTCATTCCAGAAAGTGGAAAGACAACTGCAGTCGACCCATGATTCCAGCCAGATGCAACCACTTTTCCAGGAAATGGGCGATATCTACAAGGAGCACAAAAACCTGCCCCTTGCTGCTTATTATTATTACTTATCTGCAAAATTGGCAAATTCGGAAAAAAGTCTCACCTTTGCCGCCCAATTGTTGCTGGACCTGGCACGGAAAGAACACGAAGAAGGCCTGCAGCACTGGGAAGCAGCCAACGCAATTGCCGGTTTTGAAAAGTTACTTCAGTTAAATCCGGGTAACGATTCTGCAAGAATCAGCCTTGCCGAATGCTATTTCGGAACAGGCGAAGCAATGAAAGGTGTGGTGCTGTTGAAAGAAATCACGAATAAAGACCCTGAAAACAAAGCGGCAAACCTGCTTTTGGGACAACAGGGTTTAGTATCGGGACAGTTTGACAAAGCCAAGCAACGTTTTGAAACCGTACTGAAAAATGATCCTGAAAACCTGGAAGCGATGCTGGGACTGGCAGAAGCACTGAAGGGAACGGGAGAAAAAGAAAAAGCGATTGCGCTTTTGCAGGATTGCAAAAAACTGATCAAAAATCCTGAGTTCGCAAAGGATATTGACGAGTACATAAAAACTTTTAAATAACAAATTAAATTATTTAGATTATGCCTTGTGGTAAAAAAAGAAAACGTCATAAAATCGCTACGCACAAACGCAAAAAGCGTTTGAGAAAAAACCGTCATAAAAAAAATAAATAGTTAGTACGATTCTGTACCAACCTGGGCATATCTGCCCGGTTTTTCAATCTGCATCATATTTATAATCAGTCCCCTTGTGTATTCTTTCAAGCTGTAAAGCGACAGAGAGTACACAGGGAGGCTCTTTTATATTATCCCTTGCAGCATTGGGATCAATGGAGGATTTATTTTTTTAAACGACGGTAGCCATGACTAAAGAACTAATTATTAATGCTTCCGGCGATACGGTGGAAATCGCGTTGCTGGAAGACAAAAAGTTGGTAGAGCTACATTACGAACAAGGAAAGGATGATTTCGCCGTCGGAGATTTGTATCTGGGTAAGATCAAAAAACTGATGCCCGGTCTCAACGCGGCCTTTGTAGACGTAGGATACGAAAAAGATGCGTTCCTGCATTACACCGATCTGAGTCCTTACTTTCAATCGCTGGTTAAATTTGCCAAACAATCCGTAGACGGGAATACTTCCTGGGGACCGGATTTCAGCAAATTCAGGGTCGAACCGCTGATACAAAAAGCCGGAAAAATCACGGAAGTTGTTCACCAGAAACCGGAAATACTCGTTCAGATACTGAAAGAACCTATTTCTGCAAAAGGGCCACGCCTCAGCTGTGAAATTTCACTGCCCGGCCGTTTCCTGGTATTGACGCCTTTCGGCGATTCTGTTTCTGTTTCCCGGAAAATACACTCTGCAGAAGAGCGTAAGCGCCTGCAAAAGATCGTGGAAGCCGTGAAGCCCCGCAATTACGGTATGATCGTTCGTACCGCTGCAGAAGGAAAAGGAACGGAAGAACTGCACGCAGATGTGGAGGAACTGGTGAAAACCTGGCAGAACCTGCAATATACCCTGAAAGGCGCGAAGGCTCCCCAGAAGGTATTAGGAGAACAAACCAAGACCACTTCTATCCTGCGCGACCTGCTCAATGAAAGTTTCCAGCGTGTTGTAGCCAACGACAAAAAAATTGCGGACAGCGCCCGTGAATACATTGCGCGAATTGCCCCTGAGAAAGCAGATATCGTTTCTTATCACAGCGGCAACAATAACATTTTCGAACAATACGGTGTTGCCAAACAGGTAAAAGCTGCTTTCGGTCAGACCGTGAACATGGGAAGCGGTGCGTACCTGATCATCCAGCATACGGAAGCCCTTCATGTCATTGATGTGAACAGCGGCACCCGCAGCGCCGACGCCGGTCAGGAACAAAATGCACTCGCCACCAACCTGGAAGCAGTAGCAGAAATTGCCCGGCAAATGCGCCTGCGTGACCTTGGTGGGATTGTTATCGTGGACTTCATCGATATGAAGCTGCCCGAGAACAAGCGGCAGGTACTGGAAGCTATGGAAACGGCTATGAAACCGGATCGTGCACGCCATACCATTCTGCCCATCTCGAAATTCGGTTTGATGCAGATCACGCGTCAACGCCTGCGTCCGGAACTGAACATCAATACTTCGGAAGAATGCCCGACCTGTAAAGGCACCGGTAAAATAGGACCGACCATCCTGCTTTCCGATAATATTGAGAAAGACCTGAGTTACCTGGTAGATCAGGGACATCGCGAACTGACACTTCGTGTACACCCGATCGTGGAAGCGTATCTGACCAAAGGCTGGTTCTGGAGCTCACTGCGCCATAAATGGAGCAAACAGTACAAAACACGTCTTAAGGTGCTTGCAGACAACAGCTATCCGATGACACAATACCGTTTCTTCGACGAGAAAACGGACGACAGCATCAACCTGTAATCAGTTTGAAAGACATTTCTCCCGGCGCCCGTATCATACGGGCGCTTTTTTTGTTTAAAAACCTTGCCGTATATATACAGCAAAAAAAGGATTGTCGTCAGGTAATAAACGGTAGCCGCTCATATCCGCTTCCGGCAGGCGCTGTTTATCTAGCACGACAATATCGGCATTCACGGGTGCATTACCACTGATCTGATTCAGAGAGAACGGCGCGCCGGCGTTATGCTCATTGCATTCAAAAGCTAAAGTTTCAGCGAGATAAAAACTCATGTCGCCCGGTGTATGAGCAACGGAAGAAGCGAGACTGAATTTCGGTTCAAGACGTTTACAATAATGCGCCACAACGTAATCTATCGCGTTGCTTTCCGCATGTTTATGGATAAATCTTGCTGCGCATATAATCGCCGGTAACAGAGTAAAAGCCGCCAGGTGTGCGACGGACAGTTTACCTGCCCATTGACCGGCATACGAAAGTGCCAGCCTGCGGATCCCGTTCAACAAAAAGCCTGCTCCCAGACACAAAGGGATAATCAGGTGAATCCAGGTTCTGGTAAAAGGAATGACCCTGTGCACAAAAACAACCGGAACAGGAGAAAGCAAAAACAACAGTACCAGGAATGCCGCCCACCGCTGCCTTACTCCGGCGGTAAATAATGTAAGCAGTACCACACCCAGTATACACCACACAAGCACAAAACTCTTCGGATCTGCTCCTGTAAAGAAATCCCATATTTCATGGAGGTGAGCATTCAGATTGTTCTTCAGATAGGTTATATCCCGCGGGGTAATGCCGTTGTTTTTATAAAGAGACTCTTTACCATTTCTGAGTATCACAGGCAGGTACAACAGTAAGGTCGTCGCGGGGACCAACAGATGCGACACCACAAATTGCCGGATGTGTTCCCTGGAAGGATGCCTGCACAATACTACCAGTAAAACGGTGCTTGTGACCACCAGACAATACAGGAATGAAGGAATCGTGAAAAGACCCAGTACGGAACTGAAAGTATACACGAAGAAATATTTGCCCCTGTCTTCCCCCGCGGCAATACGAAGGACGGCATATATGCATAGAACAGCAAAAAGCAGCATCAGCGCATAACCCCTTGCCTGCGTTGCATACAGCAATACAGGCAGGGAAAAGGCGAGTAAAACACTGCATACAAGGGCTACAGACGCGGGGAAAAGCGAGCAGCTGAGCCTGAAGAAATAGTATATCCCCGCCAGTGCTGCTAACACGCTGACAATACGTATTGCAATAAGGACATTTACCGGCAGGAGCAGCGGTACCGCAGAGAACAGGTTGAACAGAATATGATTGTTCGGTAATGGATAAAAGGCCAGTGAAGCAAGCAGACCTTTTCCGGAAAAAAACCGGTACGTAAAAACCTCATCGTAATGAGAAGGCAAATGGGTGATCCCATAGAGCAGAAAGCAGGTATACAACAGTAGCAAAAAGCCTGCCAGATAGCGGATTCCGCGGGGAAGTGCAACGATAAACAATTGGTTACTGCGCCCCATTTGTGCGCAATAAAGGGAAAATGCAGCAGGTTTATATAAGCCGTTGCAATAGCCGGTGATAATCTCCGCCGCCTTTTTTATTGCCAGGAATTCCAGAGCCAGGAACAAAAGGCGCGCAAACCACAAAATGACAAGCAAAAAATCTGAAGATTTCCCCTCAGCGTCTGTTACATCCAGATAGAGCTGCCTGCGGATGCCCGACAGGATCTCCAGATAAGTGTTGGAAAAGAGGTACCATAAAATAATACCTAAAACTGCCGCCAGGACAGCACGGAAGAAACACTCAATGCCAAAAGCTATGAAAGATCCATGTTTCATGCGGAGAATCACGAGACAACATGCGGTGCTGCTGTTGTATTCTTTCTCTTATAAAACAACAGGATAGCCATTCCGATAACAATCAAAACCGCGGAAATAATCTCTGCCTGCGAAGGATGCATGAATCCCCAGTCGTACTCATAATTCACGCGGATCTTTTCGATAAGGAAACGCTCCACACCATTCAGCACCAGGTATAAACCAAATAATTTTAACGGCTGTGTGAAACGCCCGCGCACACGCCAGAGCAGAAAGAACAAACCGATACAGGTAATCGCTTCATACAATGCAGTCGGGAAAACGCTTACCGGCAATACGGTGCAATAATTGCCGGTACAACCCGGCATCATAAGTCCTTCGTTGTTTACGTTATGTGCATAGTTCATCCCGAGGAACCAGTCCGGCAACCATGATGGTGCAGGGACATAGGCATGCGGAATATTGGAAAGCTCATGCATGTTTTTGAAGTCGCTGTATCGCATGAACCAATCGGGGAAAGCTTTTACCACTTCCTGGAATTTGGTTGCCGGAGCCAGGTGCAGTGCACCCGACATATCGCTTACATAGGCACTGTTAAAAATCCCCCAGTCGCCGTCTCCGGAAAAGTGACAGCCCAGACGCCCGATGCCATAAGCCAGCATAAGACCGGGTCCCGCTGCATCGCACAATACATCAAACGGGATTTTATATTTACGGGCATAGAAATAAATCAGTACGGTAGCCGTGATCAAGCCTCCGTAAAAAGTAAGTCCGCTTCTGGAAAAGAGACTGCCGATAGGGTCCTGGAGAAAGTAGTCCCATGATTCAAAAGCATTGAAGACCTTCGCACCCACGAGTCCGCCGATTGCGGCGAGCATCAGGATGGCGCCCATACGCTCGTGCGGCCAGACCATTGCCTTTTTCTTTACCTTTTTACCGGTAACGGGATCCTTTACTTCGATCTCTCCTTCGGTAGGCACCAGCAATCCCAATTGCTGCTTTCTGCGCATTTCTTTTGTAATCACATATAGAGCCGCCATAAAAGCAAGTGCCATCAAAAAGCCAAACGTTTTGAAGACACCTACCCACTCAGGAACAGGAACATGAAACAATTCCTGGAACAAATATTGAAAATCAGGATACATATAAGGTCATTTTACCGGAAGGTCCGCCGCGAAAGTTGCGAAAATACGGAATGGAGCGAAAGATCAGGCAAAAGCGTCCAACATTAATGGCGCTTACACGTATATAGAAAAAACATTTGCGGTAAATTGGTAGCTTTGGTTTTGACATACCGCTTTGCAAGGTTATATTTGCGAAAATTTTACAAATCTGTTACAAAAGTACTTTTCTGTATGATGACTTGGAAGCAACACTTCACCTCTTCGGTCGGCAAAAAATTGGTGATGGCCTTTACCGGCTTATTTCTGATTGCATTTTTGATTGTGCACGTTTACCTGAATGCACAGATTTTCCTGCCGGACGGGCGAGAGAAGTTTCTGGCGGGTGCACATTTTATGGGAACCAATGCGCTGACGCGTGTCCTTGAGATCGGGCTGGTTGTGGGCTTCCTGGCACACATTATCCAGGGTTTGATGTTGTGGAGTCAGAACAGCAAAAAGCGCAGCAATGGCAGATACGCTGTGAAAGCAGGTAATGCCACCAGCAAATGGTACAGCCGTTCTATGGGTCTGCTGGGCACGCTGGTATTGTTGTTCCTGATCATGCATACCGCTCAGTTCTGGATCCCTAACCGTGCGAACCAGTTCGCAACCGGTGAGGAAATCGACCTGTATGAAAAAATGAAAGTTACTTTCCAGAATCCTATCGTTGTAGTGTTATACGTGGTGGGTTGCATTTCACTGTGCTTCCACCTGGTACATGGTTTTTACTCTGCATTCCAGACTTTGGGAATGGGAACGGCGCGCTATAAGACAATGATCCGCAACATTGGTGTTGCATTCGCGATCATTGTTTCTATCATGTTCGCAATGATGCCGATTGCCTTTTTCACAGGATGGGTTGCATAATCCGACTCTGTTCAATCATTGACATTAACCTTCGAGAAAAAAATTAAAATATGCCTCTTAATAATAACATTCCGGCCGGCGAATTGGCGACCAAATGGGAAAAATACAAGTCTACCTGTAAACTTGTAAACCCCGCTAACAAACGCAGCATAGAAATCATCGTGGTGGGAACCGGTCTGGCCGGTGCATCTGCAGCCGCCACACTGGGTGAACTTGGTTATAAAGTAAAAGCATTCTGCTTTCAGGATAGTCCGCGCCGTGCGCACAGTATCGCTGCTCAGGGTGGTATCAACGCTGCAAAGAACTATCAGAACGATGGTGACAGCGTATACCGTTTGTTCTACGATACGATCAAAGGCGGTGATTACCGTGCACGCGAAGCAAACGTGCACCGCCTCGCGGAAGTGAGCGGGAATATCATCGATCAGTGCGTGGCGCAGGGTGTTCCTTTTGCACGTGAATATGGCGGATTGCTCAGTAATCGTTCTTTCGGTGGTACTCAGGTACAACGTACATTCTATGCGGCCGGACAAACAGGTCAGCAATTGCTGATCGGAGCATATCAGGCGCTGGAGCGTCAGGTGGCTCTCGGTAACGTGACTATGTATTCCCGCCACGAAATGCTGGACATCGTTAAGATCGATGGAAAAGCACGTGGTATCATTGCCCGCAATCTTGTAAGCGGCGAACTGGAACGCCATTTCGGTCATGCTGTATTACTGTGCTCCGGCGGTTACGGAAACGTATTCTACCTCTCTACAAACGCTATGGGCAGCAATGTTACTGCCGCCTGGAAAGCGCATAGAAAAGGAGCTTACTTCGGTAATCCGTGTTTTACGCAGATCCACCCTACCTGTATCCCGGTAAGCGGAGATCATCAGTCGAAACTGACGCTGATGTCTGAATCCCTGCGTAATGATGGCCGTATCTGGGTTCCCAAAAAGCAGAACGACACCCGTAAGGCTAACGAAATTCCTGAAGAAGAAAGAGACTATTACCTGGAGCGCCGCTACCCTGCGTTCGGTAACCTCGTTCCACGTGACGTGGCAAGCCGCGCAGCAAAAGAAAGATGTGATGCCGGTTATGGTGTGGGCGCAAGCAAGCAGGCGGTCTACCTGGATTATGCTGCTGCGATCCAGCGTTATGGAAAAATTGAAGTGAGCAAACAAGGTATCGAGAATGCCGATGCCGCCACCATCACCCGCCTGGGTAAAGAAGTGGTAGCTTCCAAATACGGAAACCTTTTCGACATGTACGAAAAGATCACCGGAGAGAATCCTTACGAAGTTCCGATGCGTATATATCCTGCGGTACACTATACCATGGGCGGATTATGGGTGGATTACGAACTGATGACAACCGTTCCGGGCCTGTACGCACTGGGTGAAGCCAACTTCAGCGATCACGGTGCCAACCGTCTCGGTGCCTCTGCACTGATGCAGGGTCTGGCAGACGGATATTTCGTTATCCCTTACACGATCGGTAACTATCTGGCAGACGATATCCGCACCAAAGCTATCCCTACAGACCATCCTGCATTCCTGGAAACAGAAAGAGAAGTACGTTCCCGCATTGAGAAACTGATGTCGATCAAAGGAACCGAAAGCGTGGAAAGCTTCCACAAACGTCTCGGAAAAATCATGTGGGATAAATGTGGTATGGCACGTAACGCAGCGGGCCTGAAACAGGCAATTACAGAGATCCAGGCGCTGAGAAAAGAATTCTGGAGCAACGTACGCATTCCCGGAGAAATCGAGGAATATAATCCGGAACTCGACAAAGCACAACGTGTGGCGGACTTCCTGGAGCTGGGTGAACTGATGTGCCTGGATGCCCTGGAGCGCAATGAAAGCTGTGGCGGTCACTTCCGTGAAGAATACCAGACAGAAGATGGGGAAGCATTGCGCCAGGACGACAAATACATGTACGTAGCAGCGTGGGAGTATAAGGCGGACAGCCAGTTTGAACTCCACAAGGAAGACCTCGTTTACGATGTGGTACATCCAAGCCAGCGTAGCTATAAATAATCGAGAGTAAGCATTAAGAACCTTCAAATATTTTTTGTTCATGGAACATTATCATATGAATCTCACACTGAAAGTGTGGAAACAAAAAAACAGCAAAACTCCTGGCCGCTTCGAAACGTACCAGGTAAAGGATATCTCTTCGGAAATGTCTTTCCTCGAAATGTTCGATGTACTGAACGAGCAACTGATCGCTGAAGGGAAAGAACCTGTGGCATTTGATCATGACTGTCGTGAAGGTATCTGCGGTATGTGCAGTATGTATATCAACGGCCGTGCACACGGACCCTGGTCTCAGAATACCACCTGTCAGCTGCACATGCGTGAATACAAAGACGGTGATACGATCGTTGTTGAACCCTGGAGAGCAGATGCATTTCCGGTGATCAAGGATCTGGTGGTAAACCGTTCTTCCCTGGACCACATCATCCAGGCCGGAGGATATGTATCCGTAAACACAGGTAATGCGCAGGACGCCAACAGCCTTCCTATTGAAAAATTAAAAGCAGATGATGCGTTTGCCGCGGCCGCATGTATCGGATGCGGTGCCTGTGTTGCGGCGTGTCCGAATGCTTCAGCGATGCTGTTCCTTTCCGCAAAAGTGTCTCACCTGGCACAGCTACCGCAGGGTGAACCGGAAAGAAAAGAGCGCGTGGTAAACATGGTACATCAGATGGATAAAGAAGGATTCGGCTCCTGCACCAACATCGGCGCATGTGAAGCAGAATGTCCGAAAGGCATCTCCCTCGAAAACATCGCCCGTCTGAACCGCGAATACGTTGCCGCTACATTTGCGGGCAAATAATACATTCAGAAAATTTAAAGGGAATGTCTTTATAAAGGCATTCCCTTTTTTTATGTTCAGCCAATGAAGCTTCGCCTTTATTTATTCTTTCTGCTCCTGACCCACTGTGCGCTGGCCCTATGGCATCCGGATCACACACTGATGTGGGACGATGAGGCTTCGGTTGTCTGGTTTGCTAAAAACTATAACCGCGAAGGAAAAATTGTCGCTTATGATCGTCAGAACATATTTTCCTATCGTAACGGACAGCTTATAGACAATCAGCTGGGTTATAATAATCCGCCTGTCGACATCTATTATGCGGCGGCCGTAATCCGGAAGTTTGGCGACTCAGACCGCGTCCTGCGTATTGCATTTACACTTCCCGGTATCCTGGCGCTGCTCATGTATCTTGGCTGCCTGCGAAAACTCACTGATGAAGATAATACCTGGTTTGCATACACAGCTACCTTACTTACGCTGTCTGTAAACTATCTGCTCATCGAACAGAACGTACGCTATTATTCCCTGAACTTTCTTTTTGCGGCACTGAGCCTTCTGGCGACACTGAACGTTATCGGGAACACAACAAAAAGATCCCGCATTTTCTGGCTGCTGTTACAAGTTGCAGCGCTGTACCTTCTGTTTCTGTCTCATTCTCTTGCCGCCGTATGCTGGTGGGCCATGTGTCTGTGGCTGATGTATCGCGGGAAAGTGCTCCGATTTAGCTTCCGGCATCGTCTTTCAGTAACGATTGCAGCCGCAAACGCGCTGCTTTTTGTTGCTGACGCTTATTTTTTCATCTCGCAAAACAGCCTGAACAGACCGGATCTGAATAATCGTGACAATTGGATCGTTAAGTACCGGAAATTAGCGGAATGGCTATTTGTAGATCTTAATGCACTGAATGTACTACCACTTATAGCTGCTCTGATACTCCTGCTGATCTTCCTGTTCCGGCGGAAAACCCTGTCTCCGGCAATGAAGACTTTGCTCGAAGCCGAAACCATTTTTTTGCTGCTCATTCTAATTCTCAACCCGCAACCCACCTCGGCCTCTGCCCACTTCGATGTACGCTATCTGTACATTATACTTCCCTTATTGTATGCCTGGACAGCATATTTGTTAACGGTACTTCACAGAATCAACGCATGGGGAAAGGTTGCCGCGATAACTGCCACAGGTATATTCGTATGCAGCACTCTTTTCTCCTGTATTCCTTCCCCCGACGGTCCGCGCCTGCTGCTGCCATCATATATTGAGGAACGTTCAAAACCCTTCCCGACAGCTTACTCAGCATTGATTCAATACATCCATCAACATTTTGACGGCCGTAAGAAAATACTGACGCTGCCCGGCTACCACAATACGGTGTTGTTACGCTATGTGCCTGAGCTGATCGAACTGACCAATACACTTGATTCTGCCACGACGCCGCTAAGCCACCGAACAGTTGATTCTCTGAACATGCATTGTTTGTATATCGGCGCCTGCAAACCGGATTATGTTTTCCAGTTTGGGAGCACCGAAACACTGGCAGATTATCCGTTTAAGGTCACCGATTTCCGTTTTTCAGATACACTCTGGATTTATGCAGCGGAAGTGGATATAACCCGGCCGGAGCTATTCTGGCATTCCTTTGGTCCGCGCGCGCTCAGTGACAGCAGCCGGCAGGCTTTGTATATCTTTCACGACTAGAGTCATAATTTGGTATATTTGATACAAAGCCTTTCTCATGAAAGCCATACTATATTTATGCATATTGACGCTCGCATGCAGCGGCTGCAGGAAAGATCAGAAAGCTGCTTTCAATCCCGACTATTTTATCTTCGGTACCTCTTACGGCATGTGTCGCGCTGATTGCACACACCTGTTCAAGGTTTCCGGCGGACAGACATATCCCGACAGCATAGACCGTGGTCTGACACCGATGTATTTCAGCTCGGTTCCGCTTGACTCAGCAAAGGCAGCCATAGCTTCCGAAGTGCAACAGGCGTTACCTGCGAGCGTACGGTACAGCGACGCGGAAAAGGTGATCGGCTGCCCCGATTGCAGGGATCAGGGTACGATCTATATCGAATATGCTCAGGCAGGAAAAGTATATGTGATCCGTATGGACACAGATGAAACCGCTGTTCCGGCAGATCTGCGTGCATTCTGCAATCAATTGCAAAATGCCATTACGAAACTTAAATAAACCGAAGTGCACAAAAAAGGATTTCCCCCTGTTGTTCCTGCATCGCCACGCGTGTTGATTCTCGGCAGTATGCCTGGTGAACAGTCGCTTGCCGCCACACAGTATTATGCGCATCCGCACAATCTGTTCTGGCCTTTTATGGCAAGCATATGCGGAGAAACGCTACCCGGACCGTACGACGCGCGACTGGACATGCTGCACCGGCATGGCATTGCATTGTGGGACGTTTGCGATACCTGTATCCGGGAAGGAAGCCTTGATACTGCGATCCGGGAAGTAGTGCCCAATGCGCTACCTGATTTACTCCGGGAACATCCATCTATACAGTTGCTTGCGTTTAACGGACAAAAAGCAGCCGCCCTGTTCCACAAATACTTCGGTAATGCGATAGATATCGATCAGATCACTTTGCCCTCTACAAGCCCGGCAAACGCTGGAAAGTCAAGACAATTGAAAGAGGATGCATGGCTGCAACTGAAATCCTGCCTGAAAGATGAAAGCGCCGGTAAGCAGGGAAGGCTGAAAAAATAATACCTCAAAAATTATGTATTACAGGCTTGCGGAAGTACATTTACAGGACAAGAAAATAATTAAACCTCTTTTTAGGGATGAAAAAAGTTGTTACGTTAACTGCCTTACTGATGGCAGGATTCTCCGCCGTTTCGTTTGCCCAAACCTGCAAAGTAAAAAATAACCGCTGTTTTGCCGATGTGGATGGCGACGGAAAAGACGATTATATCTACCTGACGGGGTCTGCAGCAAACCCAACCGTGAATGTACGCTTCTCCAACGGACTCACATTCGATCAGATTCCCGGCATTGTGAGCCGCCCGAATATCTACCGCAAACTTGTGGAACCCAGCTATTTTGCGGATGTGAACGGAGACGGACGCGCCGACTATATCACGTTCCAGGGTAATTCCCAAACGCCCCGTATCGTGGCCTACCTCTCCACACGCGAAGGATTTTCCAATGAACATGTGGTAATGAGCGATCATTTCGACAAGGGGTATGAAGGCTTTCCCCGTGGCTTTGCCGACCTGAATGGCGATGGAAGATGGGACTATATCACTTTTCACGGTGATAAAGAACGTCCTTACATAATTGCGTATTTCGCAACAGAAAAAGGATTTGATACCAAATCATATAAAAGCTCCGTTATGCTGGAACCGGCACACGACGGTATATTAAAAGCGTTCGCGGATATAAACGGTGACGGCATAGCCGACTACATGGATTCTTATGATGGCGAAACGATCAATACTTATCTCGGCAATAAGATCGAATATAATTTCCGCTTCCTGTATCCTTACAAGAACACTTTGAGCAATCCTATACCCCAGGGATACATGGATATGCCCCGCGGTTATTATGACATTGACGGAGATCACCGTGCCGACTATGTAACGTTCAGAGGTAACGAAGACAAGCCTAATATTTACATTCACTACTCTTTCGGACAATCTTTCGAAGACCAGCCGCGTATTGCACGTAAAGTGGAGCGTGGGCTGCCTTCCATGCCCAATGGATTTGCTGATGTAAACGGAGATAAAAAATGGGATTATGTTGCTTTCCGCGGAACAGAGCAGAACCCACGCCCGGTTGTCTATTTCAGCACCGGCCATGATTTTCTCGAGCCTTGCGACGAAATGACGATCTCTCTGATCAACGACGCCGCATACAATGCGTATTTCCTCATCCGCTACGAACTGGAAGGCGTTGAAAAAGAAATCCACTCGCCCGTGGTGATTACCGGCAACACTATGAATTACAATATCCCGGAAGACGCCTACAATGTGGAAGTACAGGCTTTCTGTAATGACTGTTATGATAAGCGGCGCGTGTTTACAGACATGATCGATCGCAGCGACAACCCGCATAAAGTATGCTATCGTGTGATGGGTACCCAATTCAAGAAATCATGGGATTTCGGATCCTGCAATAAAGCGCTTCGCTGATACAAAACATCTTTCAAAACAGAAACGCCCTTCAAATGAAGGGCGTCTTTGTTTGTGCCTTTTCAGCTACCCGTTGAAATAGCGCCACACAATAGCGGCCTTGGAAGCACCGATCACGCGCGTCAGTTCCCTTTCGGTAAGCGTTCGTATCTTATTCACAGACTTAAACTCCTGCAGTAGTTCTGTAGCGGTCTTCTCGCCGATGCCCGGTATTTCCTCCAATTCATTTTTAATGGTCCCCTTGCTGCGCAGATTACGGTGGAAAGTGATACCGAAGCGATGCACCTCATCGCGTATGCGTCTTACAAGCAGGTGAGCCGGGCTGTCGTATGGTAACTGCAGCGGTGTTTTATCACCCGGGAAGAAAATGGATTCCTCCTGTTTCGCAAGTCCCACAATCGTCATTTTACCCTCAAGTTCCAGTTCACGGATACTTTTCAGTGCCGCTCCCAATTGGCCTTTTCCGCCGTCTATGATCACGAGCTGCGGTAACGTAACGCCTTCTTCTTTCAGGCGTTTGTACCGTCTGAAAACGATTTCGCTCATAGAGGCAAAATCATCTATTCCCTGAACTGTTTTTATTTTAAAATGCCGGTAATCCTGTTTGGCCGGCTGTCCGTTGCGGAAGCATACCATTGCCGCTACAGGAAACGACCCCTGGAAGTTGGAGTTATCGAAACATTCGATGTGCACCGGTAATGCAGGCAGATGCAATGCTTCCTGTAATTCCGTAAGCGCACGGTCATGCTGCACTTTTGCTGTTTCTTCCAGCATCAGCGCACTCTTCCGGCGCAGATCATCGCGGAATACAGTTGCATTCTTCAGGCTCATTTCCAGCAGTTTCAGCTTATCCCCTGCTTTGGGGATGGTCAGCTTCATACTGTCTTCGGGCAGATCCATCTCCATCGGTGCAATGAGCTCCTGCGCAATGCTGTTGAAACGTTCCCTGAAATGGGCATAAGCAAGAGAGAGCATATCCGACTCTTCTTCTTCTTCGATTTTTTTCTCGATACGCACGGTATTGGCAGAAATGATCGTTCCGTTCTGAAGCATCATAAAGTTCACCACCGCAGTTTTGGCGTCGCTGAGTATGGAGATCACATCTACATTTTTCAGTTTCGGATTCACCACCGTTGAATTGGACTGGTAGCGTTCCAGCGCCACGATTTTCTGCCGCAGGATCTCCGCCTGCTCAAACTGCATTTTTGCGGCCAGGTCCTGCATTTCCGCTTTCAATTCCCGCAGTACGATACCCACGTTACCTTTCAGGATATGCCGTATATACTGTAGCTTTTCATTATAATCTTCCTCCGACTGCAGGCCTTCGCAGGGACCTTTACAGTTGCCCAGATGATACTCCAGGCACACTTTGAATTTACCCCGTTCGATATTCTGGCGGCTTAGATTCAAGGTGCAGTTACGGAGCGGAATATTCTGCCGGATCGTATCGAGTAATTCTCTTGCTGCAAAAACAGAAGTAAACGGACCGAGATATTCAGAACCGTCACGGATAACCGTTCGCGTAAAAAAAACACGCGGGAAGCGCTCATTCTTGATAACGATATACGGATAGGTCTTATCGTCTTTGAGCTCAATATTGTAACGCGGCTGGTGATGCTTGATGAGCGAATTTTCCAGGAGGAACGCATCGTGCTCGGTCTCCGTAACCGTATATTCGATATTGCGGATGTGCGCAACCATTACCACCGTTTTGCGGTTGGCCTGACTCTTATTAAAATACGAGCTGACGCGCTTCCGGAGGTCTTTTGCCTTACCGATGTATAAGAGCTCGCCCTGTCCGTCGTAATATTTATATACGCCCGGACTATGCGGAATAGAAGGGGCAACCACACTGAATTCTTCCTTCGTCATCTTCTGTTCCCTGCTTTTTGTTGTTTACATAAACTTGTATTCGATATTAAGATCCTTTACCGATCCGATCAGCGGATCATTTGTCTCGTGGATCATCAACACCTTCATAGGAGCATACAGCAGCTTTTGCGAACGGGTGTTCCAGAAAGACTGCTTACTTGTCTCGATATAGATGGTACGGATTTTACGGGTTACGAGGTCGGCAGCGATCTGTAATTTCTGCGTATATAATTCCGGAGTACGCGCAGTGTAAATGAAATTACGCGTCTGAGTGAGTCCTTCGTCAAAAGTTTCAAAATCGTACTGACCGAGGAATTTGGGATCGCTGATATCCGTTTCGTAAAAAATTTTAAACAGCTTGCTCCACTGCATATTGAGCGCTGAAAGTGTAGCGCTGTCGGTGTTCCCTTCGAGCGTTGTATACCGGGTAATGAGTATGGGTTGGCCGTGGAACGTTTTCCACTGATCGCGGATAAAATCTTTGATCGAAAAATATACCGGCTGATTGGGAGCTGCCGTTGCCGCCGGCTGCTCTTTCCTGCAGGAGCCGGTGATCAGCGCACAAAACACAACCAGAAGAATAGAACGTTGAAACATCTTGGTAATGGTTATAAGGAACTACCGCTGTTTAGCTGCGGCGTATCTTGCACAAATATAAAAAATCAGCACTCCCAGCACAGCCCCGAGCGCATCAGCATAAATATCTTTCATGTCTTTGGCTCTGCCGAGAAACGAAAGCAGACCCTGTAATTCTTCCACAAACCAGCCAAAACCTGTCCCGAGCAGCAGCCAGAACATCAGATGGCGCCAGTGAAGGGAAGGCCGCGCGAGCAGCCAAAGGAAATTAAATATGCCGAAGAGCAGAAAATGAACCCATTTGTCCGCGAAAGGAATATCCACATCGGGAATTTCTTTACCGGGAACAAAGCAGGCAATAAAAATGAGCAAAGTCCACGCGATTGCGAAAGACTTTGCTCGTTTTTTGTAAGGAGATTCGGCAGTAAAAAAATGCCAAATGTTCATTATTCTCCGATCAGTGCTTTATAGGCAGCAGCGTCCAGAAGGCTTTCGAGTTCTGCGGTATCAGCGATGGTCATTTTGATCATCCATCCGTCACCGTAAGGATCCTGGTTTACGCTTTCAGGGCTGCCATCCAATCCGGGATTCACTTCAGTTACCGTTCCGGCAACAGGCAAAAACAGGTCAGATACTGTTTTCACAGCTTCTACGGTACCAAAGATATCGTTGGTTTGTAACGCTTTACCTACTGAATCGATATCGACAAAAACGATATCCCCCAGTTCGCGCTGTGCAAATTCCGTAATACCTACGGTGGCAGTATTACCTTCGATTTTGATCCACTCGTGATCCTTAGTGTACTTTAATGCTTCAGGAAATTGCATATTATTTTACTATTTGAGGCCGTAAAAGTAAGCCAATTTGCTGATAAAAGAAAGCGGATCATAATCTTTTAAAGGCATATTGCCCCGCACCTTTACGGATGCAGAGAAACGGACATTTTCTTTTGATTATCATCAAGATAGTACCCTGCCCCACCTATGGGAGAAGTGCTGGAGGATTTGACTTCATTTTTATAAAACAATATGCTCATGTTAGATGAGGCTACAGTTTTACCCGAAGTGGTTCTGGCTTCCACAATATGATTGCCGGAAGGAAAGTCCACTTTCAGCGCCCTGGATTCCAGTGCTGCAGAACTGAACGTAAGCGGTATATTCCAGTCGGAACCACCGATGTACGGTAAAGAACCTTTATCTACGCCGTCCAGATACAAATGCAACGGATTTTCTGACCAGACTGTACTGTCAGGTGTGTAAAAATAACCATGTACGGTGGTGGCAACTTCCTTTTTGGTGCAGGAAGCGAGCATGCCGGTCGCGGCCAGCATCAGCAGTGTTTTGGTGGATGGTTTCATGTTGAAAGATTTACAGGGAAAGAAACGCACCTGTTACAGATTTATTATCCGGGATCGCAACTCCTCTCCTAATAAATTATTAAGCCTCTGCCTGCGACGATCTGCGCTATCGGAAGAATGCACCGAAAATATTACATTTGCTACCCTTCCTTTATAAAAATAGAAATACGTGCAGTTAAAATCCCTCGAAATAAAAGGCTTTAAATCCTTCGCGGACAAGACGCACATCCTGCTGGATCATCCCATTACCGGGATCGTGGGTCCGAACGGATGTGGAAAGTCGAATATTGTGGATGCCATACGCTGGGTAATCGGAGAACATAAGATCAAATCATTGCGCTCCGACAACCTGGACGATCTGGTATTTAACGGATCCCGTACGCGCGCCGCATCCGGTATGGCTGAGGTATCGCTCACGTTTGAGAACACCAGGAATCTGCTGCCCACGGAATTTACAACAGTGACCATCACACGTAAATTTTATAAAAGCGGCGAAAGTGAATACCGCCTCAATGATGTTCCCTGCCGTCTGAAAGACATTCACAACCTGTTCCTCGACACCGGTGTGAGCAATGACTCATATGCGATCATCGAACTGGGGATGGTAGACGACATCATCAAAGACAAGGACGGATCGCGCCGCAGAATGCTGGAGCAGGCTGCAGGAATCTCTATCTATAAAACAAGGAAAAAGGAAGCCAAACAAAAACTGGAAGGGACAGAACAGGATCTTGCACGTATCGAGGATTTACTGTTTGAGATCGGAAATAATCTCCGCACGCTGGAAAGCCAGGCAAGAAAAGCAGAGCGCTATTTCCAGATCAAAGATGAATATAAGGTGGTAAGCATCGAGCTTGCGAAAGCCTCCCTCGAAGATTTCAATGAACGCTACAAAACCCTTACGGAACAACATAATACCGAGCAGGACCGGAAAGCACAGATAGATGCGGAAGTTGCCAGTGGAGAAGCTGCTATCGAAGGGGACAAAATCAAACTGATCGAAAGAGAACAGGAGCTCAGCCGCATGCAGCGCCAGTTCAACGAACTGCAGAACCGCATCGTACAATTGGAAAATGAAAAGAAACTCGCTTCGCAGAGACTCGAATACCTTCGCGAAAGAGAACGCAGCCTGAATCATTTCCTGGGTAATGCAAGCGCGCAACTGAACGAACTCGCAGCGTCAATTACTTCGGCGGACGAACTGATCGCTCAGGAACAGGCGGGGCTGGAAGATGCTAAAGATAAGCTCGAAAGCCTGCGCGAAATGGTCGCCGACAAGCGCGAAATATTCGAAGAGAAAAGAACGGTTGTGGAACAGCTGCGCAAAGAAATGATCGACGGACAGCGTCGTCAGTTTGATGCGGAAAAGAAAGTGGCAATTGCAGATTCTTCTGTAATGAATCTGCAACGCAGTATCCTGCATGCGCAGGACGAAATGGCGCAACGCAATCAGCAGATCAGCCAGATCAACAACGAGAAAGCAGAAGCGGAAGCCGAACAGCAGGATAAACAGGATACCCTTGCGGGCATGATCGAGCGGAGGGAGGACATCAAATCCAAAATACTCGAAACACAGGGCCAGATGGAAAGTCTGCGCAGCCGCCTGATCGACGAGAACAGAAGCCTTGATGCGAAAAAAGCGGAACACGATCTGCTGAAGTCGCTGGTGGAAAGCCTGGAAGGTTACCCGGACAGCATCAAGTTCCTGAGCAAAAACAAAGACTGGAAAAACGATGCTCCGCTGTTGTCTGATGTATTTGTCGTTCAGAACGAATATCGCGCGGCACTTGAAAACGTACTCGACAATTACCTGAACTATTATCTGGTCAACAGCATTGAAGATGCGGCACAGGCCATTCACCTGCTGGAATCCAACAAGAAAGGCAAGGCCAATTTCTTCGTACTCAGCAGTATTGCCCAGATGGAGGAAAGCACCACTGCAGCCGCTATTCCCGGAGCAGTGTCCGCGTTGAGCGTGCTGAATGTGGATGAACCTTATAAGGCTTTGGCGAGACACCTGCTGGGACACGTGTATATCGCGGAAAATGAATCCAGCCTGTTGCAGACTACCTTACCGAAAGGTGCGGTACTGATCGAAAAATCCGGGAAAATGCTTCGCGGCAACTATTCGCTGAGCGGTGGATCTATAGGCTCTTTCGAGGGAAATAAAATCGGGCGTGCAAAAAACCTGGAACGCCTGGCTAAAGAAATCAGTACGCTGAACGAATCCACACAGCAACTGCGTACACAGATCACAGAGACGCAGACGCTGATCACCGGATACAATCAGGAGCTGAATGATAAGGCCATCGAACAAACACAGGTAGAACTGAACAGGCTCAGCAACCATATCATCAGCCTCGGCAACCGCGCAGAGCACCTGGAGCATACAAACGAAAGCAGTAAAAAGAGACTGGAAGACCTGCAGGCTCAGCTGGCCGATACACAGGATAATATTTCCGACACGCGCAGCGAACTTGAAGAAATCATAACGGCGTTCAACGATCTGCAGGAGCGCATTACAGCTGCGGAAAATGAGTTCAGGTCGGTGGAAACAGATTTCAACCTGGCATCGCAGCAATTCAATCAGCACAATATTGAATACCTGAAACTGCAGGCTAAGTGGGACAACCTGAAGCAGGAACGCAGCTACAAACAAAATAAATCAGACGAACTCAGAGGTCAGATAGAAAATAACAAAGCACAGCTGGAAGACACATCCCAGCAGATCAGTGAGGCATCAGGAAAACTCAATTTCGGCGACACCGAGTTGTATGACATGATGCACAAACGTGAATCTGATGAAAAAATACTGATGGAAGCAGACCGGCTTTTTTATGAATTGCGGAACACCGTTAATCAGGAAGAAAGCAAACTGAATCAGAAGCGACGTGAGAAAGAAAATGCGGAAAACATTCTCAACAGCATTAAGGAGAAGCTTACGGAAATGAAACTGCAGCTGGCCGGCATGAAGGAGCGGCTCAGTGTGGAATTCAGGGTAGATCTTGAAGAGATCCTCGACCAGCCGCGCACCGGAGAGCAGAGTGTGGAAGAACTGAATGCAGAAGCAGAGAAAATGAAGCGTCGTCTGGAGAACATGGGAGAGGTAAACCCCACGGCTATTGAAGCTTACAATGAAATGAAAGTGCGCCACGACTTTATCGTGGAACAGAAGACGGATCTCGTCAATGCAAAAGAGTCGCTGCTCGCTACGATAGAAGAAGTGGAGCAGACTGCCAACAGTAAATTCCGTGAGACATTTGACAAAGTGCGGGAAAATTTCCGGGTGGTATTCAAAGCGCTGTTCACCGAAGAAGATACCGCTGATCTGCGCCTGACAGATCCGGATAACGTTGCGGATAGCGGCATTGAGATTTATGCACAACCTAAGGGTAAACGTCCGAGCACACTTACGCAATTGTCCGGAGGGGAAAAAACGCTGACATCAACAGCATTCCTGTTTGCGATCTACCTGATCAAACCGGCGCCCTTCTGTATCCTCGATGAGGTGGATGCGCCGCTGGATGATGCGAACGTAGGCAAGTTCACACAGATGATCCGTAAATTCTCAGACAATTCGCAATTCATCATCGTGACGCACAATAAGCAAACGATGGCTGCTGTGGACGTTATTTATGGGGTGACCATGCAGGAGCTTGGCGTGAGCAAGCTGGTGCCGGTGGATTTCCGGAGCCTGAACTAAATCGATCAAAACACATGTTACAAAGAAGAGGCCCGCCGACAGCGGGCCTCTTCTTTTATTATAAGACCATAATACGCCATTACAGGGATGCCTTTATTTTTTCGAGAAAGCGATCCGTATCGTGCCGCCAGAAAAATGTCTCGCGCACTTCATCCGATCCTGGCTTAACATACAAAAGTTGGAACGCAGCCATATTTCCATTGCCCGCCTTTTCGATTTTTATCACTTTTATCCCGAGTGCACGCAAAGACTGTTTGAGCTGCTGCAATTCGTCGTTTACTGAAAGAGGATACATACTTTAATCATTAGGAATAACAAAAGTAGGGCATCCGACTGTAGCGTTTGTCACTGGCGGCACAAGCATTCCTCCCGCTATCCAACAGGGACAATGCTTCCGGTCATCCCGCCAATCAATTATGAGTGTTTAAAGAACCATACATAAGTAGGGGTAATTATTCTTTCATATTGATTCGCCGGTAGATATTTTCGAAATAGGCAGATTCACTTCCAGCCTATACCTACTGTAATAACTAAATATGAAAGAGAAAAAATGGGTGCCCTTCTGCGTCAGTACAGCGCTTATTATATTCACCAAACCAATATCGATGTATTCGCTGGAACTGGACCTCTGGGTTGTATTCCCCGGTTCTTTCATCATTTTGCTTCTGCTATTGCATCGCCTGCCCCTGAGTAAGTGGTTTATTTTCAGCAGATATATGGCTGCACCTTTAGTGCTGTTCCAGTTAGACGCTGTCGTAGATTTCCTGGAGTCATTAAGCAATTCCACGAAGTTTAGCTTTACGGAAAGCTGCATCACTACGGTTATATGGCCGAATGTACTGCCTTTCTACCTGGCTCCGGTATTGGCCTACTGGTTCTATCTCGCTTCTGCAAGGGTGAAAATTCTTGTATTGACACTCAGCTCGGTACTTTACCTGGTTAATATTTTCTGGTTTGCCGAAGCAAGGTTCAATTACAGGAGTTACGGAACGATTAAGAACGATGTGTCACAACCTGTGCCAACCAACTGGAAAAGCATACTGCTGAACGGTGATACACTAAGCGCAGATAGCTTTACCAATAAGTTGGTATTGCTGGATTTCTGGAACAGCGGCTGTCCCAATTGCATTGCAGCTTTTGGCACGTTGGATAGCTTTTATCAACTGCAAAAAGACAATCAGGATGTCAGGGTACAGTCGGTCTTTATCCCCTACGCTGAACGTGACTCTGCAGGTACGGCGGCAAATATTATACAAAGGGAAGGAGCATCTTTTCCTGTCGCGACAGGGAATGGCCTCGATACCGTGTTTGGTATCAAAGTATACCCTACCGTATTGGTCATTCATCAAAATAAAATTATCTATCGGGGCAACCTTAAAGGCAGCATGCAAAAAGTACTACACTTAAAACGGCTATAGGGAGTAGCCTCATTGCAACAGTAAGGGCTGGCCGATTTCCGGCCAGCCCTTACTAAATGACTATACTATATCTATCGGTTGCTTTACAAACTCGCCATATCGATCACGAAACGGTAGCGCACATCACCTTTCAGCATACGCTCATACGCTTTATTGATATCACGCATCGGGATCAGTTCAATATCGGAAACGATATTATGTTCGGCGCAATAGTCCAGCATTTCCTGTGTTTCGGGCAAACCTCCTATCAGTGAACCGGCCAGTGTCTTCCGGCCGCCAATGAGGCTGAAGGCCATGATCTGGGAAGGTGTCGGAGGGGCACCCACACAGCACATTACGCCGTCCGTATCCAGCATTTGCAGGTATTGATTGTAATCGTGCGGAGCAGAAACGGTATCAAGGATAAAATCGAACTTGCCTGTAAGTGCCTGCATCTGCGCCGGATCTTTGGTCAGTGCAAAATGGTGCGCACCGAGATGCTTAGCATCTTTTTCCTTCTCCGGAGAGGTACTGAGCATGGTCACTTCAGCTCCGAAAGCCGCCGCAAACTTAATACCCATATGTCCGAGTCCGCCCAAACCAACGACAGCCACGCGCGTTCCTTTCCCTACATTCCAGTGACGCAACGGAGAGTAGGTGGTGATGCCCGCGCATAACAAAGGAGCAACAGCTTCCAGCGGAAGCTTTTCGGATATTTTCAGTGTAAAATGCTCATCTACCACGATGCTCTGGGAATAACCGCCATAAGTCACACCTCCGAGGTGCTTATCTTTTCCGTTATACGTTCCGGTAGACCCGTTGCGGCAGAATTGCTCCAGTCCTTTTTTGCAATTGTCGCAAGACTGGCAGGAGTCTACCAGACAGCCTACCCCGGCAAGGTCACCGGCTTTCAATTTGCGTACTTCACTGCCGACTTCCGTAACGCGCCCCACTATCTCATGTCCCGGAACGATCGGGTAAACGGTACCACCCCATTCATTACGGATCTGGTGAAGATCAGAGTGGCATACCCCACAATAGCTGATTTCGATCTTCACATCTCTGGGCCCCACTTCTCTTCTTTCAAAGGAAAACGGAGCCATATCGTCTGTCGCGTTATACGCGGCAAATGCCTTGGTTGCTGTGCTCATTTTATAACCGGGATTTTAATGTTAGGATTAATAATACCGGGCAAAGGTAGCAGGACGTTTGCTCGAACCTGCATTATTAATAGTTCTATTTCAATAATTATTGCCAATAAGGTATCGACAGACCGCATTTTCACCGATTTCCGGTCACGGGACTTCGCTCCGTTGCATCCATTTCAGGGATACAATGCTTACCTTCGCGGCTCAATTTCATTGTATATATAAATTATGGATAAAAATTCAGCCATTGGTTTTGGACTTTTGGTGGCGATCCTGATTGGTTATTTTACCTATTCGAACCATCAGCAGACCAAATACCGCGAACAGGTGCATGCCGATTCCATTGCATATGCCAAGACGCATCCCAAAGCAGCAATCGACACAAGCAAAGTAACCACTGAAGCAACGGCAGGTACCGACTCACTGTTGCCGCAGGCCTTCCATGGTATGGCGCAGGAAGTGGTCCTGGAAAACGATAAGATCGCAGTTACGCTCAACACCAAAGGCGGATACCCGACTGCTGCACGGGTAAAAGGTTATAAAACATACAACAAGCAGGATTTATACATCTTTAATGGTGCAGGCAACAGCATGAGCCTTGTAATGCCCTCCGATAAAGGAAATGTAAGCACCGCTGACCTGTATTTTGTACCGACAGTGCGAAAAGATGCGAACGGCGGACAATCAGTGGAAATGACCGCTGATATGGGCAATGGCCGGAAGGTGTCTTTCCTGTACACGCTTGCGAAGGACAATAACATGATGGATTACCAGGTGAAAGTAAGCGGGGCATCAGGCACGGCAATACCCCTGGTATGGGATATGAAAGGATTGAGCACGGAAAAAGACGTATATAACCAGCGGCTTGCGACGCAGATCTACTATCATTTCCAAGACGATGACAATGATTATTTTACCGTAAACGAAGAGAAAAACAAGACACTCGACAAACCGGTAAAATGGCTTGGTTACCGTCAGCTGTACTTCTCCACCATCCTGCAATCGGAAGAAGGATTCGCACGTACCAATATCAAATCCAACACAAAATTCCCGGATAAGGATTTTGTATCCAAAAGCTCATTCACCTTCGATCTGCCGGTTAAGGGCGGTGGCGAACAACTGTATCGCTTCCATTGGTATATCGGACCAAACGATCACAATACCCTCAAAGCATACAATGCACACTTCGAGGATATGGTTCCATACGGCTATGGCATATTCACGTTTGTAAAGTATATCAACAAGTGGTTCCTGTTGCCCCTGTTCACGTTCCTGTACAGCTCGGTTGGCAACGTAGCGATCGTGCTCGTATTGATGACTATCGTCATCCGCCTGCTGTTATCTTTCTTTACTTACAAATCTTACCTGTCTTCTGCAAAAATGAGGGTTCTGAAACCGGAACTGGATGAGCTGCGTGAGCGTTGCGGGGATGACAAGCAGAAAATGAGCATGGAGCAAATGAAACTGTACCGTGAGGCGGGAGTGAATCCGCTGGGAGGTTGTCTGCCGATGCTGTTCCAGTTGCCGATCCTGCTTTCCCTGTATTATTTCATTCCTACGGCCATCCAGATCCGTCAGGCGTCCTTCCTTTGGGCAGATGACCTGTCCACGTACGATGCGATCACAACATGGTCGACACAGATACCTTTCCTGTCTTCCGTTTACGGAAATCACATCAGCCTGTTCACTTTGCTGATGACCTTATCGAGCTTATTCCTTGCTTTGTACAATCGTAACAATACACCGCAGGATCCGAACAACCCGATGATGAAATGGATGCCTTTTGTATTCCCGATCTTCCTGATGGGCTTCTTCAACAAAATGGCAGCAGCGCTTACCTTCTACTATTTCGTGAGCAATATGCTGAGCATCCTGCAACAGTTCATCATTCAGAAGTTCTTTATCGATGAAGCTAAAGTGCATGCACAGATCCAGGAAAACAAAAAGAAACCTGCTGCTTCATCCAAATGGGCGGAACGCCTGGCTGAAATCCAGAAACAACAACAAGGCCCTAAGAATATCAAAAAATAATAAACACCTGTTTTCATTTAAGCGAGGACTTTCACCCTGAAAGTCCTCGCTTCTTTTTTACACAGGACCGTTGGACGCATTGCCGGACGGGACGATTACAGAAGCCCCTTAAGCGTTCCCGCTGCAACTATGCAGTTGGCCCACGCACCGTAATGTATGTCTGAGGAGGCGGGATATAAATCGCTCCGCTTTGCCATTTGTTTCACGGACAGCTTATGCGGTCTTCGCACAAAAAGAAAAGCCGCGGGCAAAAGACCGCGGCTTTCTGAAGAATCAACACTTCTATCGCAGATCGCTTAGCGCATCAGCGTTACATTACCATCGTAACGTTCACTGATACCGTTAGCGAATGAAACACGGATGATATAAACATATACACCCAGCGGCATCGGCTGACCTTTATAGGTGCCATCCCATCCTTTGCCGTCCAGCTTATCCGATTCGAAGATCAACTGACCCCAGCGATCAAATACCATCATGCTAAAGGTGGTCACTGATTCGGATAAGAGGTTGCGCGGCAGGAAATAGCCACTGCTGCCATTGCCCGATCCGGGATTAAATGCATTCGGAATATCGAGATAACAACCTTTACGCACTTCTACGGTATCTGCAGAACTACACTTCCAGTTCTGTGCACGCAGTGCATAAATTCCGGGAGTACTTACACGCAGGGATGGTGTGGAATCTCCGGTGTTCCAGGAGTAGTGATCCACCGGAATATTGTTCAGATTACGCAGCACCAGCGGATTGCTTCCCGGACAGAAGCTAACGTCCTCACCGAGATTGATATTGGGTAACGAAACGCTTTCGATGTTCAGACCCGCACTTACTTCGGGACATGCCGGGTAAGTTCCTTTCAGTTGCACATTGAAAATGCCGCCTTTGGTAAACGAATGCCTTACTTGTAGAGATCCGTATGCAGGGTCTCCATCACCAAAATCCCAGTAAAGACTGCGATAACCTTCCGTTGCCTTACCCGTGAAGTTTACGGCATCACCCTGACAGATACGGGTGGTATCGGATGTAACGCTGATTACCGGTACAGGGAATACTTCCACTGTCTGCTTCGTGCTGTCCTTGCAACCATGAACATTTGTCACTTTGAGATTTACAGTATAGGTTCCTCTTTTGTCTGCATAGCTGTGAGCGGTGTTGCTGTCGGTGGCTCCGGTACCATCGCCGAAAGACCAAACCGAAGTATAGCTTCCCGCTGAACTGGTGGTGGAATTATTAGTGAGCTTCAGTACTTCAGGACCGCACAGGGAATCGTCCGATTTTACAAACGCGGCTTTAGCCTCGCTTATCTCTACGTCAAGCTGTTTACGATCGCTTTCACAACCGTTGACGGTCTGTGTTACCCAGAAGCTCTGCACGCCTGCAGAAGTGTTCAGCGGAGTGGGAGGTAATGCGTAGCGGCTTCCTCCGGCCGCAGCATCATACCATTTCAGATTGGTTCCGGTTGCGGACAGCTGTTCGGTAGGCTGCCAGATACAGTACACCCTGTCGTTGACACTCGGAGTCGAAGGCTTTTTAGTGACTATCACCTGTATGCGTGCTCTGGGCGTTTCACAACCGGCACTATTGGTCTGGCTTACGTAATAATTCGTGGTATCAAAATCCGTACCGGAAATTCCTGTATATGCTGTCGACGGCGTAGGTCGGGGTACAGAACTACCGCCCGTGGGCACTGTATACCAGTTGAGCGTGGCCCCGACCGCAGGAGTGGCAGAAAGCGGTGTTGCTGTGGCTCCTTCGCAATAGCGTACCGGCGATACCACAGATGGAGGAACAGAAAAGCTGATCGTATCTACATAGAATACCAGATACTGCGTGTCACAGTTAGAGATACCCATTGCCGTGTAGGTTTTAGGCCCCCATACGGTTACCGTGAGCGAATCTCCGTACACTGCGCCATAAGGATAAGTAACGCTTCCGGTGACCGTAGGAATGGTTCCGCCGGGAGGAACCAGTGTAGACCCTCCGGTAACGCTCATATAATTCGGGAACGAAGGTGTTGTCCATATCCATTTGTATTGTCCGCCGTTGATCACTTTAAGATCTACTGTTTTTCCGGGACAAACGCGGAATGTGGAATAAGGAGAGTACGGGCTTCCACCGGATTCAAATCGCGGAGATGTTTCTCCGAGCGCAGAATCCAGGTCAGACTGTTTCAGGATGTATGTAAAGGCAAGTGATGTTTTCTGACCGGGGCTCAGGGTGCCCAGGTTGAATACGAGGCCAATTGCCCAATCCTGATTGAGCGTTACGTCTCCTACGTTGTAATAATAACCCGCCGCCGGTGCAGCAGCGCCGGATTGTGAATATACTTGTGATGGTTGTCCGAAAAACGGCCAGTTCGCATTGGTGAAAATACAACAGCGTGCACGGCAGTCTTTCGTACCGAGACCAAGATAGGCCTGATCGGGATAGCCGCGCCCGTTAGCCGTTACGAGGCAATTGCGTGATATACTGTTCGGCTGGAATACAATGCGGTTATCAGTATTGAATCCGCCCCCGGTCCAGGGTTGATCATTGTCGGGGTCAAGTCCGCGGAAGTAATAAATATTGCTGACGTTTGTGCTGCCGATATTTTCGACATCCACGTAGACCACGAAATACAACTTCTCCTTTTTCACCACTGTCTTCTGCGTTACCCGCAGATCGGCACTGCTGCCCTGCCAGGTGGTTGTCTGATCCAGAGGGGTAACAACCGTGCCGGTATGACCACAGGTCCAACCTGCCGGACAGGTTCCGCCGGATGCATCATTACGGTAGCGTGCAACCGTTGAGCCGGTGGTGGTGTACTGGAGATCCCATCCCTCGTAAGGAGATCCGGGAACGAAGTAATCTCCCATATAATTGGCGCGGCCGGGAGAGGCAACGCTCCATCCGTCCTTATCGGGGTCAGATACAAAACCAAGTACGTAGACATAGCTGCCTCCGCATACCTGAAATACATTAGGATGATATCCGGCCGGGACGGTGCAGGAGCCAAAGGCGCCGGTGGAAGCCACGCCTACGTCCACATAATCGCCCTGAACAAAAGAGCCCTGGGCATGTGCATTACGTGCCGCAAACAGCAGCAGCAACGCACTTATAAATCTGATAAATGTCGTTTTCATTATGGGATGCTTTAGGGTTATTGTTTGGCAAATTCGAAACGGTACAGTTCGTCCTGTTTACCGGCCTTAAACACGTGAACGGTATAATTGCCGGGACGGTATTTGGAAAGGTCCCAATGCGCGTAAAACCGTGTATTTGGCTGATCAGGCTTCCAGGAATGCACCTGCCTGCCGGTTTCATCGGTAACTGTTGCATGGAACAGAAAAGGATCATTGGTTTGCAGGATCACGTTCGCTTCATTGGTAAGCGTACGCGGGTACATCAGGAAAACAACGTTGTAACTGTGATTGGCATTAACGGGAAAGATAAAATGTTCCTGTCGCGCATCCATTCGCTCCTGGGCCTGCAGATTTGGATTGGGAACAGCAGACTGAGCCCTGGCCGCTGCACTTAACAAAAAAGTGCCACAGCCCAGCAATAGTAACTTTTTCATGTTCTTGCGGGTTTAAATTATTATAGGGTTACTTATACTGATAGACGCACACGTAATTAATATGGTTGGAATATTTCAAAAAAATGTACCTTAACCTCTGCTAAACTTTACTACTATGACCCAAAGAATTGAAAAGGAAAAAATCGGCCAGCTTCATTTTCAACCAGCGCCAACGGATCAGTCAGGTAAGTGGAAGAAGGAACTGGATTATGCCGTAAGGCTCGGAAACGAACACAAAGGAAAAACGGCAATTACATTTGTTACGGCAGAGGGAACATTTCAGGTCGAAACAACCGTATGGTCTGCTTCTGATAAAGGCATACAGTTAAAGGGAGGCATACATATTCCGCTGAGCAGCATTACGGAGATACACTTCTAAATAAAAAAAGCAAGAGTTTCGCTCTTGCTTTTTTATCATCAGAAATTTCTCATTTTCCATACACCAAACATCGCCTCTTTCACAATTCCGGAGCTCATCTTAGAAACTCCTTCCGTGCGATCAACGAAGGTGATAGGCACTTCTTTTATTTTGAAGCCAAGCTTCCAGGCGCGGTATTTCATTTCTACCTGAAAAGCATATCCGACAAACTGCACTTCGTCCAGCGGAATTTTTCTCAGTACTTCATCGCGATAGCATACAAAGCCTGCCGTAGGATCTTCCACAGGCATCCAGGTGATCAGCTTGGTGTAAATAGCCCCTCCTTTTGAAATCAGCTTGCGCTGAAGCGGCCAGTTGACCAGCTTTCCGCCGCGTACATACCGGGAGCCGACTGCGAGATCTGCACCGTTTTTGCAGGCGTCATACAAACGCAGCAGATCATCCGGATTATGGGAAAAATCCGCGTCCATTTCGAAGATAAAACGATAGCCTTTTTCCAGCGACCATTTGAAGCCGAAAATATAAGCGGTCCCCAGACCCAGTTTGCCCGAACGGCAAACAAGATGCAAGCGTCCGGAAAATTCGCTCTGCAGCCCGCGCACGATATCCGCAGTGCCATCGGGCGAACCGTCGTCAACTATCAGAATATGAAAATCGCCGTCTAAAGACATCACCTTACGGATGATCTTCTCGATATTCTCTTTTTCGTTATAAGTAGGTATGATGACTATTTTTTCCAATCGGCGTATTAATTAGTCGGCAAAATAACAAAATTCGTAGCTTATATATTCAAAAAGGGGCAGATCCGCTTCATTTTTCTGCAAACGCTCCTTTCTATTTCTTCATCAGACGACCGAGTTTCAGCTCGTTGTAAATTTCAGAAAGCTTCTGTTTGGTATGCAATGCAAAGTCTGAATTCATCATCCAGTCGTAGTAACTCGGCTCGGTCTGTAATATTTCCTTCACCTTGCGTCCTTTGTATTTGCCGAAATTAAACACAGGCTCTCCGTCTTTCATGATCATTCTCCGGGCATAATCGATCGTATCATTGGATCCGGAAAAATCATGCAGGGCCTTTACTTCATGCGGCAGCTGTTCGTAGCGTTCGAGCTGAGCCGCCAGCACGTCGATCGTTGCGTCAATATCTGCTTCTGCGCTATGCGCATGATCGAGGCTGCGGCCGCAATAAAAGGCCAGCGCCGCGCTCAGCGTGCGTTGCTCCATTTTGAAGAATATCTGCTGAACGTCTACCATTGCCCTCTCCGTAAAGTCGACATCAATACCGCAGCGTAAAAATTCTTCTGCAAGCAAAGGCAGATCGAAGCGCAGGGCATTATATCCGCCAAAATCACAGCCCTGCATCCAATGGTGCAGTTCATGGGCGATCTGCCTGAATGCAGGTTCATTTGCCACATCCGCATCGGTAATGCCATGAATGGCTGTAGACTCGGCCGGAATAGGCATCTGGGGATTGATGCGCTTTACATATTTCTCGCGTCTGCCGTCAGGACTGATCTTCACGAAAGCGAGTTCTACGATACGGTCTTTCGCGGTATCCGTTCCTGTGGTTTCAAGGTCAAAAAATACAATGGGACGTTTGAGTGTGAGTTTCATCGGACTGAATTGAATACCGGATTTATACCGGATATGCGAAGGTATTAAAAACAAAAAGACCGAAAGATGTCTTTCGGTCTTTATTGCACTTAATTATCCAATTAGAGGTTACCTCTTTTTGCCTGCTCTCTTTCGATGCTTTCGAATAAGGCTTTGAAGTTTCCTGCACCAAAGCTCTGTGCTCCGTGACGCTCGATAATTTCGAAGAACAGTGTCGGACGGTCTTCAACAGGTTTTGTGAAGATCTGCAACAGGTAACCTTCTTCGTCGCGGTCTACCAGGATACCCAGGCTTTGCAGTTTCGCAATATCTTCATCGATTGAACCTACACGTTCCGGCAGCATTTCGTAATAAGCATCGGGAGGAGCGCTCAGGAATTCCACACCACGCGCGCGGAGATCCGTTACTGTTTTCACGATGTCTTTTGTTGCAACAGCGATGTGCTGCACGCCTTCTCCTTCATAGAAATCGAGGTATTCTTCGATCTGGGATTTCTTCTTACCCTCAGCAGGCTCGTTGATCGGGAACTTGGCATACCCGTTGCCGTTTGCCATTACTTTACTCATCAGCGCCGAATATTCAGTGTTGATTTGTTTATCGTCGAACGACAGGATATTCACAAAGCCCATTACTTCTTCATACCATTTTACGGTAGGAATCATGCGGTTCCAACCAACATTACCCACGCAATGGTCTACATAGAGCAAACCGCAGTCGCTCGGGTTGTAGTTGCTTTCCCATACTTCGTAACCGGGCAGGAATGCGCCTTTGTAATTCTTGCGTTCGATGAACATGTGCACTGTTTCCCCGTAAGTATAAATTCCGGACATACGCACTTCTCCGAATTCATCGGTAACGGTTGTCGGCTCCATGTACGGTTTACCGCCACGTTTCGTTGTTTCTTCAAACGCGCTGTAAGCATCGTCCACCCACAAAGCAAGTATCTTAACACCATCTCCGTGTTTTTTCACGTGCTCGCTGATAGGGCTGTCGGACTTCAACGCGGTAGTCAGCACGAGGCGGATCTTACCTTGCTGCAATACGTAAGATGCACGATCGCGCATGCCCGTCTCCGGACCGGCATATGCTACTGACTGGAATCCGAAGGCTGTTTTGTAATAATGAGCGGCCTGCTTGGCATTACCGCAATAAAATTCGATATAGTCGGTACCGTTGATCGGTAAAAAGTCTGCTGCTTTAGCAATTTTCTGGGCGAAGCTTAATGTTTCTGACATTGTTATAATTTTTTTAGTTTGGAATAATGTTGCTGTTACAAAAATTAGCCACACGTACTCCACTCAGCCATCGCAAGCATGCGCAGCAAATTGCGCTTAAGGTAATAGAACGCTTTCATCTTATGGTACAAATTTACGGAAACATCGCTTGCATTTTATACGTCCCGGCCAAAAGATGGAGAAATTGCAAACGATTCAATTACTTATTTTTACCGGACAAACAATCTCCCGTATGTCTCATTACTTTCTGAAAGACAAAGCCGTAAAAATATTTGTGGTGATGGCTTCTTTCTTCGTGGCCAACGCACTCATTGCCGAATGCATCGGGGGGAAGCTGTTTTCATTGGAAACCTTGCTTGGCATGCCGGTTCATCCGTTTTCATTGCTCGGGGAAGACGGACTCACCTACACCCTTACCTGCGGGGTACTTCTGTGGCCTCTGGAATTTGTGATGACGGATATCGTCAATGAATATTTCGGACCTAAAGCCGTGCGCCGGATCAGCTATATCGCCGTATCGCTCATAGCGTATGCGTTCGCCATGTTTTACCTTGCACTGCGGGTACCGCCCGATCAGTCTTTCTGGGCAGGCAGCATGCGTGCAGCAGGCATTCCAGATATGCAGATCGCTTTCGATTCCGTGCTGGGACAGGGTATGTGGATCATTGCCGGCAGTATAGCAGCCTTCCTGTTGAGTCAGATCATCGATGTATGGGTGTTTCACCGTATCAAGCGGGTAACCGGTGAAAAAAAAGTATGGCTGCGCGCAACGGGCTCAACAATCGTTTCGCAGTTTTTCGACAGTTTCGTGGTATTGTTCATCGCATTCCATATAGGCAAAGACTGGAGTATGCAGCGTGTACTCGCCATATGCCTGGTGAACTATAGCTACAAAGCGATTATGGCACTGGTGCTCACACCCGTTATTTATGCAGTGGAGTATTTCATCGAAAAATACCTGGGGGCTGAAAGAGTGGCCGCCCTTAAAAAAGCAGCTATGGGTTTGGAAGCTGAGTAAGCATATCTGCCATTTGCCGTGCAAGCAAAGGCCCCGCAGAATACCCCCGTGTTCCCAACCCGTTGAAAAAGTAACAATGCCGATAAACTTCATGTTGCAGGAGCAGCGGACGCTGACCCGCTGTAGTAGGACGTTCTGCCACGTTGTGGCCAATGAGCGTAAAAGGAATTTTCAGCCAATGCTGCAGGCTTTGTAATGCAGCTTGTCTCCATCCGGCATCCGGTTGCATATCAGCGTATTCCCATGTATAATTGCTGCCGCACCACCAGAGATGATTGCCCTTGGGCACAAGCCTCAGCGCGCCCTGATACAGATATCGCTCGTTTAATCCTGGTATGTGCAATTCAAGATACTCCCCGCGGTTTCTGTTCATGATAGTATCCGGGAAAAGCAGATTTGCGCGGCCTGAACTTCCTTCGCAGTACACCAGCTTATCTGCCGTCAAGCCTTCCATTACCACCGGCTTACCGGCATTGATCTGCAACTTATCTGCAGTGTTTGCTTCGCTGAACACTCCGCGCTCTTTCAGGTAATTCTGCCAGCTTTCCAGCAAAAGCGAGGCATCGATCCTGTAAACAGGAGCGATCTTCGCCATACCGAAAATCGGGCTTTCGAATACGGAGGCGGCTTCCGCGTCCGTAGAATCAGTACCGTTCAGAAAAGGAGTTCCATTCCTCAAGGCTTGCTCATACAGTTCCTGCTCTGCGGCATCCGTATAAAAGCGCAACAGCGACTGTTCGTGGAGGAGGTCTGTCTGCAGGATCGCTTCAAAATCCTGGTAAACGGACCGGGCACAGGACTGCTCCGCCTCAATCTGCGGCCGCAGGTGCAGCTTACGACCGGCCAGTGGCTGTATTACCGCAGAACTGTGCATACCTGCAGACTGCCTGAGCTCACGGCCTGTCACGTATACGCTATGCCCGCGCGAAAGCAGTTCCCGGCTCAGCAGCGTCCCGGCCAGTCCTTGTCCCAATATCAGGTAATCTACATGCATAAAAAAAGCGTCCGGCAAAAATACCGAACGCTTTCTGTGCTATTGTCCTTTTTCTGATTAGTTCATTACCGGAAGCAATGAATAGCTTTTGGCATACTCCATCATTTGTCCGAAGAAAGAATCAGGATATTCGAGTTTTACATCCGTGATCTTGTCTCCGTTCATAACCGGTACCAGGCGAGGCTGGATAAATCCTTTGTAAGGTTTAATATTCAGTTTTGCAAAACGCTCCAGCACTTCCTTATGCAGTTCCGGATTCACTTTCACTCCGTATGTTTCCACCAGGTTTTTACCTGCATTGAAATCGCCCTCGGATTTGATGCGTTGAATTTCACGCAGTAATTCACCAAAGAGCGTACGCAGCTTGTTATAGTCGTTGATCTGAACATAGGTTTTACCATCTTTCTTCACAAATTCAACAACATTATCCTTCTTACCTTTTTCAAATACCCAGTACGCATTCAGCGCGCGGTTGCGCATGTGTGCCTCTTCCAGTTTATCGCCGAGTTTCAGACGCGTGAGCTGTGTCATCAGGCCATTCATCATATAACTGTCGTATTCGGCTTTACCCACTTCCAGAGAAGGCATTACGCCGATATCCACCAGTTTCTGATCCATGATGTAATACAGCGCAACGAGGTCTGCACGAGCCTCTTCAAGGCAGGATGCATAGTTTTTCAACGTCTTGTCCGGAGTGGCCACGCCGGGGTTGATCTGACCTGAGGCATGTCCGATACACTCATGCATATCCGTATGCAGGTCGCTACCCTGGTTACCGAACTCTTTCATCCGTTTCAGGGTTTCAGGATTGCTCACAAACTCATCCAGCATACCGCTTCCGGCGCTGCTTTCATTGTAGGCGTGAACGATATTGCTCAGCGAAACGGATTTGGAGCCATGCTCTTTTCTTAACCAGTCGGAGTTAGGCAGATTGATACCGATCGGTGTGCTCGGTGCAGCATCTCCTGATTCAACGATAACAGTGATCGCTTTTGCGGAAATACCTTTTACTGTTTTTTTCTTATGCTCGGGCATCAGCGGAGAATTGTCCTCAAACCATTGCGCTTCTTTAGCGATAGCGGCAATTGTTTTGGTGGTGTTCAGATCTTTCAGCGATACCACAGATTCAAAGCTTCCTTTTTTACCGATAGCATCGTTGTACACTTCGATAAAACCGTGACTGATATCAATGCGGGAAGCGGTGTCATTTACCCATGCAATGTTGTATTGATCCCAATCATGCAGGTCTCCGGTCTCATAATAACGAGCCAGCAATTCCAGTGCCTTTTTCTGTTGTTCATTCTCGGCAACGGTTGTTGCTTTTTTCAGCCAGTAGACCACTTTTTCCAGGGCCGGACCGTACATACCGCCCACTTTCCATACCTTCTCGCTTATTTTGCCGTTTTCCTTGATCACTTTGCTGTTCAGTCCCCACTCCGGCTCCTGGTCACTATGCGGGAACATGGTTGCATTACCATAGAATGCTTCCACTTCCTTCTGCGTTACCCCTTCATAGAAATTGTTGGAAGACGCCACAACGTTGTCGATACCCGCTCTCAGATCCACCATTTTAGGCTGGAAGTTCAGATCGAATACCAACGGCTTGATACGGGCAAGAAATGCATCGGCAGTCTCTCCCTGAGCAAGCGGCAGCTGGCTCTGATCACTGTTCTTCACGAGTTCGCTAAAATATTCAAAACTGCATTCAGGGATAAATTTATCCTTTGCATAATGGTGGTGATTACCCGTAGAGAACCATACACGTCCGGCATATGTCTGGAATTTCTTCCAGTCTTCGGAGTTGCGATCCCCTTTGTAGGTAGCGTACACGGCTTCAATTGTTTTACGCAGTGTAAGACCGTATTTATTTGCCTGATCGTAGTAAATGTCTCTACCGCACAATGCGGCTTCGTACAGGTAGTATGCGAGCGTTTTCTGCTGCAGGCTGAGTTCTTCCCAACCCGGAACCTGGTAACGCAGCAGCTGAAGATCAGCAAAAGATTCTGCCATTACTTTAAAATCTGCCTGTGGTGCAGCCTGTTCTGTTTTGGTTTCGGGCTTTGGTGCATCACCGGAACAGGAGGCAAGCGCAGCCGCACTAATTAAGGCCATAGCGGGTAATTTCCATTTTTGCATTAGCGAATAAATTTGAAGGAGTAAAGATAAGGTTTTGTAATCCGAAAAAAGGGCTGCTAACAAGCCGTTTACATCGAAAAAGCCGGCTCTTTGCAGAACCGGCTTTCCGATATACCAATAAAATCTACTATTTAAATTGAGGAATCAGACTGTTGACCAGTTGAGTCATTTTCGTCAGCCCTTCTTCCGGCAGATTTCCTTTTTTGAATTCAGCCAGTACGTCCGGCATTTTCAGATCCATCTCGCGCAGGAAAGCCTCTTCAAATGCTTTTACATTCTTAACAGGGATTTCGCGGATCAGGTTGTTGGTGCCCACATAGATCATAGCAACCTGCTTTTCTACGGTGTATGGAGAGAACTGAGGTTGTTTCAGGATCTCCAGGTTACGGGAACCTTTATCGATTACGTTTTTAGTAGCAGCATCCAGATCACCACCGAATTTGGAGAATGCCTCCATTTCACGGAACAGGGCCTGATCGAGCTTCAGGGTACCGGATACTTTCTTCATGGATTTGATCTGAGCGTTACCACCTACACGGCTTACGGAGATACCTACGTTGATCGCAGGACGGATACCCGCCAGGAACAGGTTGGACTCCAGGAAGATCTGACCATCAGTGATGGAGATTACGTTTGTAGGGATATAAGCAGATACGTCACCCGCCTGAGTTTCGATGATAGGCAATGCGGTCAGAGAACCACCACCTTTCACTTTATCTTTCAGGCTTTCAGGAAGATCGTTCATTGTTTTGGCGATCTCATTATTGCTGATCACTTTCGCAGAGCGCTCCAGCAAACGGCTATGCAGGTAGAATACGTCACCGGGATAAGCCTCACGTCCAGGAGGGCGACGGAGCAGCAGGGAAACCTCGCGGTAAGCCACCGCCTGCTTAGACAGATCATCATAAACCACCAGTGCAGGACGGCCAGTATCGCGGAAATACTCCCCGATAGCAGCGCCCGCAAACGGAGCGTAGAATTGCAATGGAGCAGGGTCAGAAGCAGAAGCCAGTACCACAGTGGTATAAGGCATCGCACCGTTTTCTTCCAGAGTCTTGATAACTCCGGCAACGGTTGATGCTTTCTGTCCGATTGCTACATAGATACAATAAACAGGTTTTCCTGCTTCGTAAAATTCTTTTTGGTTGATGATGGTATCGATACAGATAGCTGTTTTACCAGTTTGACGGTCACCGATTACCAGTTCACGCTGACCACGGCCAACGGGGATCATTGCATCGATCGCTTTGATACCTGTTTGCAGGGGTTCTTTTACAGGCTCACGGAACAATACGCCGGGAGCTTTACGCTCGAGTGGCATTTCATACAATTCACCACCCAGCGGACCTTTACCGTCTATAGGTTCACCCAGTGTATTTACCACGCGACCCAGCATGCTCTCTCCCACTTTGATGGAGGCGATGCGGCCGGTGCGGGTAACTTTACTACCTTCTTTAATAGTACCGCTTTCTCCCATCAATACAACCCCTACGTTATCTTCTTCGAGGTTCAGAGCGATAGCGCGAACGCCGTTCTCAAATTCTACGAGTTCCCCCTGGCGAACGCCGTTGAGACCGTAAACCAATGCGATACCGTCACCCACCTGGAGTACGGTTCCCACCTCCTCAAGATTTGCTTCAGCGTTGAAGCTGCTCAGCTGCTGACGGAGTATCGCTGATATTTCATCGGGTTTTATGTCAACCATTTTGTTTAGATTATAAAGAGTTAACGATTTTTAATTTACTAGTGTTGAATATTAATATTTAGGAACGTACAGATTGCCGGTAAACTGCTTTCTGATATCGTTCAGATCACGGGCCACGCTTGCGTCCAGCTGACGATCTCCGAGATCGAGCACGAAACCACCCAGTAAAGAAGGATCTGTTTTTGTTTCGATCTGGATACTGCTTTCGCTGAATGCAGCGGCAATTTTATTTTTCAGCACTTCGATCACTTCGCTGTCCACAGGAACCGCGGTGGTGAGTCGCACTGTTTTGATTTTTTTAATGAAGCGGTACTGTTGGATAAACGCCTGAGCAATTTCATCTAGATTCTGTTCACGGCCTTTATTGATCAACAGCTTCACGAATGCCGCAGTAAGCGGTGCAACGCGACCATTGAAAATAGCATCCACGATCGCAAATTTTTTATCTGCTTTGATAACAGGACTGCGCATCAGCATCAGGAAATCCCTGTTCTGGCGGCATACCATATCGATCATTTGCATATCCTTGAGGATATCTTCCAGCACATTCTGTTCTGTGGAGATATCTATCAGAGATTTCGCGTAACGGGATGCAAGACGTGGATTGAGCATATGAGTAAAATATTGTGTCGCGGTTAATAAAGACCGGTACGACTAATTGATTAGTTTAAGCTTACTTCTTCTGCAAGTTTCTTGGCAAATGCGCTTTGATCTGCATCGCTGCTCAGGTTTTTACGGATAACTTTTTCCGCAACCTGAAGTGCCAGATTAGCAACTTCGTTTTTCACTTCTGTCATCGCAGCCATTTTCAGGTGATCGATCTGCACGCGCGCATCTGCCATAATTTTAGCAGCTTCGGTTTTAGCCTGTTCTTTGGCATCGTTTACGATCTTATCCTTCAGTTCTTTCGCTTCTTTCAGCATTTGTGTTCTTTCTTCACGGGCTTCAGCCATGATCTTCTGGTTTTCAGCCTGCATGGTAGCCATTTCGGCTTTCACGCGCTCTGCAGAAGCGATGGAGTCTGCGATGTTTTTCTCGCGCTCGTTCAGAGAGTTCAGGATGGGTTTCCATGCATACTTTTTCAGGATCAGGAATACGATCAGAAATGCAACGAGGGTCCATACAAAGAGACCGAGGTCCGGTTGGAGCAAATCCATAAGATATAGTTTCTTTTGTTGTGTTTACTTAAAGTATGATTTTCAATTCCCAAAAGTCTGGAAAAGAACTGCATTCTCGGCCCTTTGCGTCAAATGCAGTTCAATGTGTTGTTGTGGTCCGGCAGGATTATTTCAATACAGCCAGCAGACCAGCGATAACGCCGAACAGAGCAACCCCCTCAACGAAGGCAGCAGTCAGGATCATAGCAGAGCGGATGTCGCCTGCAGCTTCTGGTTGGCGAGCGATAGACTCAACGGCACCTTTACCGATTTGTCCGATACCAACACCAGCAGCCAAAGCAGCGATACCAGCACCTACTGCGCCCAGTCCAGCGGCGCTACCATCTAACATAATTGTGTTTAAGATAGACATATATAATTGGGATTTAAAAACTACGCAATAATTTCGTTCTCAGATGTATGATAGTGCTGACCATCTTCGTGTCCGTGCCCTTCGTCCACTGCCTGACCGATAAATACCGCTGTCAGTGTAGTGAAGATAAACGCCTGGATCGCTGCTACCAGCAACTCAAGGAAGAACATGAAAATAGAGAATCCAACGGAAACAGGAGAGAAGCCCCAGCCTGCTACCGGCGACATCGCACCGAAAATGAAGATCATACAAACGATGCTCAGGATAATGATGTGACCTGCCAGGATGTTCGCAAAAAGACGAATCGTCAGTGCGACTGGCTTAATGAACAGGGAAATGATCTCAATCGGAACGAGGATGAATTTGATCGGCAATGGCACTCCCGGAGGATTCAGCAAGTGACCCCAGAAATGTCCGTTGGCACGCACCACCATTACAATGAAGGAGATCAGCGCGAGACAAGCGGTCACGGCCACGTTACCGGTAAAGTTAGCACCACCCGGGATCAGACCCAGCATGTTGTTGATCCAGATAAAGAAGAAGAATGTAAGCAGCAAAGGCATGAAGCGGTTTGCTTTGTGACCCAGGTTCGGAACAGCCACTTCGTCACGGACAAAAGTGATCACCGGCTCAATAGCATTCTGGAATCCGGTTGGCGCCTGGCCTTCACGCGCTTTATATTTTTTTGCCACGCTCAGCATGATCCACAAAAGCAGTACCACGGAGATGAGCATCGACATTACGTTCTTGGTAATGGAAAAGTCGTACACTTTGGATCCGTCTTCAGAAACGATAGTCCCCTCCTTGATCCCTTCCACTTCTTCAGCGGGTTTTCCGGCAGCGATCATTTCCTCTTTATAGTGTTCGTCCACGATACGGTAGCCGTCGTGAGCAACACGCTCTCCCTCATGACCGAAGCTGGAAGCAGAGAACATAGAAACACCTTTCTCAGGACTGTACAGGATAACAGGCAATGGAACAGAAACATGGGTATGACCGATGGTCATGAAATGCCATTCATGCGCATCTCCCACATGTTCAAAAATAATTTTCTTAATATCAAGGGATTTTCCCTCGGTTGCTTCCTCATGCACCGCTGTCTCGGTTACAGTAGGTTCTTCCTGAGCCGACGCGGAAAAAGAAGATACAAAAGCCGTGAAAATCAATACCAATAAGGAAAACAGACGATTCATAAGCGTGAAATAACCCTTAAATTTTGCGCAAAGATACTCGTTTTAAATTCATAAAAAACAACGTGTTTCATTTTTTTTCAACATACGCTTAACAAGCGCTTAAAATCAGCTTATTGCGAAAAGAAAGTCCATAAAAAAAGCCCCGCTTATAGCGGGGCTTAGATAAAGTATTTTCTGTTAGAATTTCGGACAACCGGTAACAAAACGCTGAACGGGATCAGCACGGTTGATAGCACCATTGAAAATCAGTGAAATTTCGAATGCTCCGTTTCCGTTTGTAGCGGGAGTCAGGCCGGAAAGGTTGGCATCGTAAGATACACCCAACTGGGCTTTGGAGAATTCAAAACCTACGTAAGGAATGATCGCATCTCCGTAACGGTACCAGCTACCAAGATAGAAAATAGATGCTTTGGAGAACTCCCTGTCGTAGCCCGGATTCATGATGAAACCGATGGCGCCACCTGCCATAGCAGAGGTATTGGGACCCTGGAACTGAACCAGTGCACTACCGTAGAAAACGGTGCGGTCGTTCATATCCAGCTGAGTACCTGCATATAAAGCAGAACGTCTGTACAATTTGTGATTACCTCCCAGGAAAGATTCAACAGGGCGTGTGATGTGGTACATGGAAACACCACCGAACAAAGTTGCATGCTCACTGATACGTCCGTTATACATCAGACCCAGAGCGAAATCCGGGTAAGTCATATCCTTATTGCTCAGATTGTCTTTTGTAGTTCCTACAGAGAACGTCTGATTGCGCGGATCGTATTCGTCTTCGAAAGTGAGCTTATCGTTCTGGATCGTCTTCTGAACCAATGTTCCCTGAACACCAAAAGACAAGGTATGTTGCTTATCCACACCAAATGCTTTGTGGTAGGCGGCAGAAAGTCCGATGGAGATATTCTGCAATGCAGCAGTACCCGCTTTATCATAAAGCGCCAGCACACCAAACCCCAGATAATCCCCGCTTTCAAACTGGCCACGCAGAGAAGCAACATCTACGGATGCAGTTCCTGTGGTGTAAGGAGCGTTGTTAATAGAACTCCATTGTTGACGGAAGTTAGCAGCGATACGTAAATCAGACTGTGTCAAACCGGTCAATGCAGGATTCAGCGTCATAGGAGACGTGAAATACTGCGAAAAATGCACATCCTGTGCCTGTGAAGAATTGCTGAGTGCAAATGCAGCACCCAAACAGAGTAATAATTTCTTCATCTTGTCTTGGGGTTTATTTATCTTGTAAAGGAAACGCTTCTAAATCAATGTTGGGGCAAGATAGCCATTTAATTTAATTTTCACAAATCATTGTCAATATTTTTTTGGCTGCTCAGAGTCCAAGTACATCCCTCATAGTGTAAACCCCTTTTTTGCCCGCAATAAACTCTGCCGCCACAACTGCACCCTGGGCAAAACCATCTCTGTTGTGTGCTGTATGTATCAGCTCGATATCGTCGATTGCGGAAGAATATTTAACGGAGTGCGTACCCGGCGCCTCATCTTCCCGTACCGGATGTATAGACAGCACTTCTGCCGCTCCGGGTTGGGATTCTTCCCATCTTTTTTTACGATCCAGGTGTGCAATGATGCGTTCCGCCAGTGTAATGGCCGTTCCACTTGGTTTATCTTTCTTATGAATATGATGCACCTCTTCCATACTCACCTCATATTCAGGATATTTATTCATAATATCTGCCAGCACTTCATTGATGCTGAAAAACACATTCACGCCAATGCTGAAGTTGGATGTCTGCAAAAACGCCACCCCTTTTTCCTCAGCCAGTTGCTTTGCCGCAGGCACCTCGTTGTTCCAGCCTGTAGAGCCGCAAACAACCGATACTCCGGCATCCAGGCAGGCTTTAACGTTGTCGAACGCCGCTTCAGGATTTGTCATTTCAATGACAACGTCCGCCTCTTTTATTGTTTCTGAAAACAATAACTGACGGTTCTGACTGCTGATACGCAATACAATTTCGTGTCCCCTGGACAAGGCAATACGCTCAATGGCCTTACCCATTTTGCCATATCCCACTAATGCGATTTTCATACCCAAAATAATTACTAGCTAGATAAAGAAGGATGCGATCGTAAATACCGCAAAACAAATGCTGGCCACACTGTTTGTATTGATAAAGGCAATATTCACCTTACTCAGATCGTTGGGTTTCACCAACAGATGCTGGTACAACAGCATGCCGGTGTACACAGCCGCACCCACCCAGTACAACCAGGAAAAATGGCCGGCCATTCCTGCCGTTATCACCAATGCCGCAGACCCGATGTGCAGCAGGTTGGAAACATTCAGCGCGCGACGCGCACCCAATACCGAAGGAATGGAATACAATTGCTGAGACCGGTCGAATTCCTCATCCTGCAATGCATAAATAATATCGAACCCAGACACCCATGTGAGCACGAGAAAAGAAAAAATAAGCGGAATGATGTTAAAGGAACCAGTCACCGACAAATACGCCCCTATCGGGGCCAGACTTAGTCCGAGCCCGAGCACCAGATGGCACAATGGCGTGAACCGCTTGGTATAACTGTAGAATAAAATGACGAGCAGTGCCACCGGTGACAGGTAAAAGCACAACGGGTTGATGAAAAAAGTAGTGACCACAAACAGCAGACTGCTGATGATCACAAACCACAACGCATGCTTCGGACTGATCACTCCGGCCGGTATCTCTCTTTTGGCGGTTCGCGGATTCAGAGCATCGAAACGCCTGTCCAGCCAGCGATTGAAGGCCATTGCAGCACTACGTGCAAATACCATACATAGCAGCATCAGCAACAGCAAACGGGGCTGAAACGCATAGCCATCCTTAAGAATCGCTAATGAGAAGCCCACAAATGCGAATGGCAATGCAAATACCGTATGACTGAATTTGATCAGCGACAGATAATCAGCGACTTTTTTTGACGCACTCATCCGATAATGTAAATTAGATCATTGCAGTGAATGCGCTCAGGACAGAAACGCCGTCTGTATTGGAAAGCTCTTTACTGCAGGCCCTCTCCGGATGCGGCATCATACCAAATACGTTTCTGCCGGCATTGCAGATACCCGCGATGTTTTCCATGGCGCCATTAGGGTTCGCATCGATATGATGCTCACCGTGCTCATTCACATAACGGAAAACGATCTGGTCGTTATCTTTCAATTGTTGCATCGTTGCAGCATCTGCATAATACCTGCCTTCTCCGTGGGCAACAGGAATGCGCAGGGTACGCCCCATTACAGAATGGCTGACGATATCGCGCGATGCCTCATTTTTTATAAATACGTTTTTGCAGACAAACTTCTGATGGTCGTTCTGAAGCAACGCACCTGGAAGCAATCCGGATTCACAAAGGATCTGGAAACCGTTACATACGCCCAATACTTTACCACCGGCGTTTGCGAAGTTAACCACCTGCTCCATCAGCGGACTGAAGCGGGCCAGGGCACCGCAACGCAGGTAATCTCCGTAAGAGAATCCTCCGGGTAAAACGATACAATCGTTCTTATCAAACATGCTGAGATCGCGATCCTTGTGCCACAGCATCACCACATCCTGCTGAAGGTCGTAGCGCAGTGCGTTGTACATATCACGATCACAATTGGAACCGGGGAAAACAATTACTCCGAATTTCATTATAAATAAGCTTTTTGAATTATAGCGGTAAAAATATCTGTGCAAAAATCACCAGCGCGAGTACAAAATAGAAGCTGATACGATTTACTTTTTTATTCCGTTCATGACTGAAAGCCTGGGCCAGGATCAGGCTCAGCGCAGGCAGGCAAATCATCCAACCTCCCTGTACGGAAGGTGCGGTGAAACATGCCGCAATCAGGGAAAAAAACAGTAAGAGCGTCACCACTATCCAACTGCGACGAATAAAAATAGGCGCTTTGGGCAACTGGGATTGCATATTGTACACACAGATACACAACCATACGATCAATCCTCCCGCCACACCCAGGTAATATTCGGCTGGTTTTAATTGGCGGGGCAAAGATACACCAAGCTCCGGCCATAAATGCAGCAGTTGTAATTTATCTGTGCAAAAAAGAATCACCACAAGTATATACAGCGGCATTACCAATCCGAGAAGCATCACCATCCATTCCCTGAAGCTGAATGGTCTGATTATCAATAAAGCCACAAAAGCATACAGGACGAATACCACCGCCGGAAACTCCAGAAGCGCGGCAGGCATAATCAGAAAACCTAAATTGAAGATCTGTTTATTGGCGTTCTGATGGTTTCTGGATGCCAGCAGGAGATGCATTACTCCCAAAAGCAGGAAATTACAGATAAGCGGTGCGCCAAACACGCTCAACGCCGGATTCAGACTGCTCAGTACAATGAAACAGAAAGCGGGAAGGTAATGCTGGTGCATAAACAAGCGATGGCGGATTGCCAGTCTGTTGATGATCAGTGCCTGAACGAACAGTAACAGCACAGAAAACAATGTATATGCAAAAGCGGATTTTCCGAAAATGTAGCTTAAGCCGTGCAACAGCCATCCGTAAAAAAATTGCGACGCTTCGGCATGCGGCAGCACAGCGTGTGTCAACGCCTGCAGATGCAGTGTCAGCGTCAGCAAAAAAAGTAATATAGCCGTATAAGGGCTATTGTTACGAACCAGATGAAGCAAAACGGAAAATTTGCGCTAAAGTACAATTTTCGCGAAGCATATCTGCTTCTTACGCAAACACGGAATCACAATTTCGCGGCTGTCTACCTGCTTACCCTCCCTTGGAACCCAGTCGGGATCCGTATCAGAACCGGAATCCATAAAGCCGGTATTCACACTTCCATCTGCAGCAACGGAACTGAGCTCAATTCTCGAACGACGGCTGTTGAAATCATTAAACAAAAATCCTAATGCCCCGCCGGTATTGAGCAACGTGTACGAAGAGAACATTCCGCCGTCCTCCTGTGAATACTGCTCTTTACGCACAAACGTATGCCACTCTTCTTTTTTTGCAGCGTTATAAGACAGCACGAGTATATCGTTATAGTGATATTCACGCACTGTTTGCGCCATTACAGGACTAAAGTAGTAGGAGTAAAAGCCCACACCCGGCATATAAGCGCTTTGAGTGGTCATATAATATTCTTCTGCCGCGACAAGAAATCCTCCGTCGTTTTTTATGATAAGCTGGTTGATACGGAAAAGGTTGAACGCGCGTTCGCGGCGCTTGCCTTTTGTATCCCCGCGCATTTCATCCTCAAAAGGAATAGCAGCCTTATCGTCAAACGTAAGTGTGTTCATATTAAATGTCGCCGCAGCCACTCCTTCATTATTACCGTTCTTCTCTGTGGAATAAAACGACGCGACATAAATATTTCCGTTCTGGTTATTGATCTTCTGGAACGGGTATTCCATGTAATGATCCTCAAAAGCCAGTTCAGTAACACGAAACACACTCTCATCATGCTTAATCGTGAGCATCGCGTATTCATCGGTATAACTTCTGCTTCCGATAATGGTGTAGGCTGGCAGGAAGAAGTCGCCGTTATTATTCAGGAGCGCCTGTCCGCAGTCCAGCGTATTGCCGGCTTTGTATTTCAGCTTGGCGCGCTTTATAATTTTCATTTTGTCGACGTCGAGCCAGTATCCGTCGAAATTGAGTGACTTTCCTTTCGTGTCGGCACGGTAAATCACCAGGTTCCTTTTATCCTCAGATACGGCCGAAGAGAAAAATTCATTATCGCTGGAGCCGAAAAATCCGCTTCTTTTTTCATCCACTTTCAGCGGATTTTTTATCAGGATACCGCGACTGTCGAGCATGGCTGCGTATTGTGTGATACGCGTGCCCGATTGTTGCTGGTACAATACCAGCATGCGGTCTGTATAGGAAATGAAGCGGATATTGCTTGTCTTGTCCGGAAAGAAATCCAGCACGATCGTTGCGATATGATCCATCGAGTCGTTGTAAGTATCCAGAAAATACTCCTTACCGGAAGAGCGGAAAGTGAACAGACTTCCGTTGATTTTCCCGATCACGGCCACCGACCCGTTGCGCAGGTCGAACGGATTATAATCGCTGTACATTACGCGCTGCGCCTGGGAGGGCAGGCCTGATACGATCAGTAAAAAAGAAAGCAGGAAGGAATAAAGTCTCATAATTAGTTCGGTTGTTTTCCGGTGGTATCTGATAAAGCTGCTTGGGATGCGGTATCTACGCGAACGGTATCTTTTTTCGGGACTACAGGCCGGATTGCGGGATGACGTAATGCGAGCAGTGAATCGGCTTTCACCTTTAGTTCAATGCTCATTCTGTCGCGGAGATTTTCTTCTTCTATTTCCCTTATTTCCTGCTCCCGTGCACGTACAATGGAATCGATGATCTGTTGCTTCCGTGCCTCGCTCATAGGCGCGGCTTTCTGCGGATTGCAGGCGATGCATACCAGCGGAATAAACACAAACGCAAGGGCAGAATTTTTCATATCTAAACAGTACAAAGATAGTAGCTGCATATGGCACTTTCTGTTAAATTTACTTACTGACCCGGCAGGATTTCACCCACATGTTTCCGGATATTGGAAGCTATTTTGGTCATCGGCAGATCGTTGTCGTCATTGCCAAAAGGATCTTCAATTTCTTCTGCGACCAGCTCCAGACTCCCGAGCACATAAAACACAATGGCAACAACCGGCGCGACAAAGTATCCGAGCGTAAACACATACCCCATCGGGAGTGTGCTGATGTACAGAAAAATGAACTTCTTGATAAATGCGCTGTACGATTGCGGAATGGGCGTATTCTTGATCCGCTCGCAGGCGCCGCATATATCGGTGAATGAAGACAATTCCCCGTTCAGTACGATCAGCTGATCTCCGGTAATGGCGCCGTTCTTATACAGTTCCGTTACCTTCCGGATCATCACACCTGCAATCTGATTGGGGATATGTTTCTCCGTATCGATCGCGTCCCATTCGGGGTGAGCCTGATCATCCAGTGCAAGCCTTGTCTGCTCCAGTTGTAAATGGGCCTGCAGCGAATCGGCATACAGAGGAATGGCTCTCGCGAAGAACAGCTGAGTGTCTGTATCGGGAACCATAGCCCTGATCTTTAACGCGAGGTTCCGGCTGTTATTGACCAGCGCTCCCCAAAGCTTCCGTCCTTCCCACCACCTGTCGTAGGCGGTATTGGTCCGGAACACCAGTAAGATCGAAATAGCGAATCCCAGCAGCGTATGCAATGTCGGCACATTCTTTACCCACGAATCCGGTTGTATTTTTAACACGTCGAGCTCTGCAAAAGCTACCAGCAACGAATAAAGGAATACGCCCGTAATCAGCGGCGCCAGCTTGCGTGCGGTATCTGCCCGCGACATCATAAACAAGGCTTTCGCCCATGCTTTGTTATTGTAAATCTGCATGTAAAGCGTATTTCGTCAAAAATAATCATTAATGCATTGTGTGAAAAAACCTGCCATACCGGTCTTTGAAAGGATATTATCGTAAAATTGTATGCTAAATGGAATCGAGCAAAAGAACGCTGAAAGACCTTTCTTTTACGGGCGGCGAGGGACAGGGAACAATACTGGATCTTATTGACAGAAGCAGCACGCATCTGGGAAGCAGCCTTATCAGAAAAATGGTCGTGCATACACCGTCCAGCTGTGAAAAGCTGTTGCGGCAGCAGGATGCGATACGTTTCTGGGTACAGTATCCGGGCTACTGGCCGGACGCTATCTCAAACGGAACGATCGTAATGCTCGAAAAATTTTTTGAATCGGCAGATGCTTATGCGGCGCATCCGGGCGGACTTTCGTTGTTCGGTGGAAAATGGCTGCAAAAACTGCTCAACCGGAATGAATTCCACTTCACGCAATTCTCGCTTTCGCACCTTTCCGATTTCCTGAAAGGTTGTACCGCTTTCGTGGATACAGAAACTAAGGTGCCGGGCTGCCCTCCGCTGATCCGCGAAACGTTTGCGCATATGAAGCAGCAGCTGGAGCATCCGCTCACCGACAGCATTATCCATATGGATAAAGATGCCAGCTTTAAGGAGATCGCAACGCTCAGCTTCCGCGCAAGGCGTGAAATGAAAAGCAATATCCTGCACCTGATGGATGACTTTGCAAAACTGGATGCATGGAAGGGGCTGGCAGATGCAACCAGACAACTGAAATGGCAGTTTCCTTTTATCAGTGAATCATCTCAGACATCTTTGCACGCCAGGGGACTGTTCCATCCACTGATCGCACAGCCTGTTGCTTATGATATCGACTTTACTCCCGGCAGCACATTTATGCTGCTTACAGGAGCCAACATGTCCGGGAAGACCACGCTGATGCGTGCGCTCGGCGTGGCAACACTGCTGGCAAAAATGGGGATGGGTGTTCCTGCCGCATCGTTCGGCATGTCGTTTCTGAACGGCGTACTTACGAATATGCATGTGGAAGATGATCTGCTGAAAGGTGAAAGCTTCTTTCTTGCGGAAGTAAAAACAATCAGGCAGACGATAGCGCACATCACCGAATCGGGGCCACAACTGGTGCTGATGGATGAGCTGTTTAAAGGAACAAATGTGCACGATGCCTATGAATGTACCAAGGCTATTGTAGAAGGCATGTTGCGCCATCCCGAGCATATCATGATACTGTCCACCCATCTGCATGAAGTAGCACATCATTTCGAAGGGCAGAACGGCGTCTCCTTTTACCGCTTCACCACGCATCTGGGTACAGACGGAAACTTTGTATTTGACTACCGCCTGGAACCGGGCATTTCCGACGAACGTATCGGTTACCGCATCCTGGTGAAAGAAGGGATTATAGATTTGCTCCGCAAGCGTTCCTGAGCACTACAGAATTATTGGCTAACTTTACGGCACTACTAACCGTATAAGTATTATGCTCAGATTGCTGTCTCTCTTTACCGTTCTTTCTCTCTTACTTACCCACGAAACCCAGGCACAAAAATCTCCGAAAAGAGAATTCCGTGGCGCATGGATTGCCACCGTGTCGAATATCGACTGGCCTTCCAGGCAAGGTTTACCTTCGGTACAGCAACAACAGGAACTGATCAGCAGACTGGACGCATTGAAAGCAATGGGCTGCAATGCCGTTTTTTTACAGGTACGTCCGGCTGCAGATGCACTATATGCTTCCCGCTTTGAGCCATGGAGCCGTTTCCTGAGCGGCAGGCAGGGCCAGCAGCCTTTTCCTGCTTACGATCCGCTTTCCTTCGCTATAGAGGAAGCACACAAAAGAAACATGGAACTGCATGCATGGTTCAATCCTTTCCGCGCACTCACCGACAGCAAAAAAAATCCGAACCCCAAAAATCATATCACTTACACGCACCCCGACTGGATCATCAGCTACGGAGGCAAATCCTATATAGATCCGGGTGTTCCGGAAGCAAGAGAGTATGTCATCAATGTGATCATGGATGTGGTCAACCGCTATGACGTGGACGGTATTCACCTGGACGACTATTTCTACCCCTACAGGATTGCGGGTGTGGAATTCGGCGACCAGCGCAGCTTCCAGCGTTTCAAAGGCGACTTTACACAAAAAGATGAATGGCGCCGTAATAATGTGAGCACTTTTGTGGCAACACTCTACAATAATATCAAAGGGGAAAAAGCTTACGTCAAATTCGGCATCAGTCCGTTCGGTGTCTGGCGCAATGCATCCAAAGATCCTGAAGGGTCTAATACCCGCGGTGGCCAGACCTGCTACGACGATCTGTATTCGGATATTCTGCTCTGGCAGAAAAACGGATGGGTGGATTACACGCTGCCGCAGTTGTACTGGGAGCATGGTCATCGTGCTGCCGCATTTGAAACATTATTACCGTGGTGGGAAAACCACAGTTATAAACGGCATATGTATTTCGGACTGGGCGTATACCGTATGGCAGAATCCAAAGCAGGGATATGGCAGGGCCCGCACGAGATATTGAGGCAGATACGCGATATACGTGACGCATCGCACAACCCCGGTGTGGTTTTCTACAGCACTTCCAGCTTTGATAAGATCAGCACTGCCTTACGGGACAGCCTGAGTTACGGGGCCAACAAATTCTATGCCTTCCCTCCTCAGATGCCCTGGCTTGATAAAAAAGCTCCGGAAGCACCTGTTGTAAAGATTATGGATGCCGCCTATCCGAAATTACAGTGGGATGCAGTAGACGCACCTAAAGGTGATCGTATCAGCTATGCCGTATACCGTTTCGGTCCTAATGAGCACGTAGACCTCAACGCAAATGAGCATATCATATCCGTACAAAATACAACCGGCTTCTCAGATAAGGAAGTAAGAGCAGCCGATCGTTACACGTATGTGGTCACTGCGCTGGACCGTTTGTGGAATGAAAGCAAGGCCAGCAATCAGGTAAAACTGTAGCTGATTCCGGCTTACTTCCCGAATACAGCAGCAACCTGACCGGCAAGCCGGGATGCCCAGACAGCATACTCTTTAGCCGATGGATGCAATCCGTCCGGGGCAAGATAATCTGCATGCACGCCGTTTTCCCTGGTACTCTGCGTAATTTCTATGAAATGGCAGCGATGACTTTTTGCAATGCCCATTGCAGCATTATTGTAAGCATCGATTTCTCTGGCGATCTGTGCGCGGTCTCTTTCTCCGGCGAACGGTGTTACACCCCAGTCGGGGATCGACAATACAAAAACCTTGTCGGTATGCCCTCCTGCGAAGTGTATCGCCTGGTTCAGGAGCGCTGAAAACTCCTCCCGGTAGTTTTCCAGCGACCGCCCGCGATACTGGTTGTTTACACCGATTAGCAGACTCACGAATGAAAAAGTCTCACGAATGTTATGCTCGCGTATCGCGGCCTGCAATTCATCGGTAGTCCATCCGGTAGTTGCAATAATAACCGGATCAGACACGTCCATATGTTTAGCGCGTAGTAATTGTACTGCCTGATTCGGAAAGTTCTGTTCGAAAGGTACCTGTTCTCCTATTGTATAAGAGTCGCCTAAAGCGAGATAAGAATACATAGCTTTTCTTTAAACGCGGAAATTACAAATTATCCGAGCACTACCGTTTTTATATTCACAAATTCGCGCAACGCAAAGGAGGACAATTCTCTGCCATAGCCGCTATGCTTCACTCCTCCGAACGGCAGCCTGGGATCAGAATGTACCGCTTCATTCACAAAACAACTTCCGGCATCCAGCAATTCACGCGCAATTTTTTCAGCACGCTTCCTGTTGCGGGAAAAAACCGCTCCGCCCAGGCCATATTCGGAACTGTTTGCAATGCGTATCGCATCAGCCTCATCTTTCGCTTCGATGATCACAGCAACGGGTCCAAACAATTCTTCGGAATAAGCAGGCATACCCGGCTTTACATTAGTCAGCAGTGTGGGCGGATAGTACGCACCCGGACCTTCCGGGATAAAACCGCCATGCAGCAGTCGCGCACCTGCCGCAATACTGTCAGTCACCTGGCTATGAAGTTCTTTGCGCAGATCAGGCCGGGCCATAGGACCTATCTGCTGTGCAGGGTCTTCCGGATTGCCGTAAGTCACCTGTTTGATCAATTCACTTAAAGCAGCCTCGAAAGACTTTCTCACGGATTTCACTGCAATGAAACGCTTTGCAGCCACGCAGCTCTGTCCGGTGTTAATCATCCTGGCTTCGAGACACATCCGCGCAGCTTCTGCCACGTCAGCATCTTCCAGTATAAGGTAAGCATCGCTTCCGCCCAGTTCCAGCACCTGCTTTTTGAGGTTATCGGCGGCAACCGATGCCACTTTACGTCCGGCAGCAGTACTGCCTGTAAACGTTACCGCGGCAACTTCCGGAGCAGCGATAACGGAGGCTACTGCTGACGATGCAATTAAAAGTGTCTGGTATAAATGAGCCGGAACACCTGCATCCTTCATTATTTTTTCGATCATCATAGCGCAGCCGCTTACATTGGAAGCGTGTTTCAGCACCATTGCATTGCCCGACATCAGCACCGGAGCCATTGCCCGGAATACCTGCCAGTAGGGAAAATTCCAGGGCATAACAGCGAGCACCACGCCTATCGGCTGGAACGATACATAACCTTTTCGTTTGCCTTCGGAGAAAATAAGCTCGTCCTGCAACATACGCGGGCCTTCGGTAGCGTAATATTCAAATGTCTTCGCGCACTTTTCGAGCTCCGCGCGACTCTGGGCAATCGGTTTACCCATTTCACGTGTAGCGAGCAATGCTGCCGCATCCGAATGTTTACGGATACTTTTGGCAACGGAACGCAGCAAAGCAGTTCTTTCCTTCATTGCCGATGAACGCCATTGCGTATACGCTTTGTGAGCCTTTTTCAGGTTTTTGCCAACCTGTTCTGCTGTCAGCGATTTATATTGTTTGATTTCCAGGCCGGTAGCCGGATTATAAGAGCTAAGTATCTGAGGTTCCATAGGTTGGACTTTACCTTACGCAAGGTATATGCTCTAAAGTTATGAGATTGATAAATAAAGGCTCTTCTACTATAAAGAATTGCTACCGACTTCTTTTTAGCAATTTCCGGTCGGGTATTGGATTTGTTAATACTTTTTCACTACATTTAACCTCTGGAAAAATTAACAAAATCGATGCGCTACGTATTATTATCCTTTTCTGCTATACTGTGCTTTGGTTGGATGTCATGCAAAAACAATGACAACCAAAAGACAACCCGTGAAATGTCTGCAGTGATCAAAAGAAATTCTGCCGATTCCGGATTTGCCTGGAACGCTGCGGCGGGACTTGTAAGTTCAGAAATTCCGTTTGCACGCTCGGTGCGTTTTAAAGGATCTGAATATGTAAGCAGTCCTACTACTGTAAATTTATTCATCAACAACTATAAAGGTGTTGGTACCTATAAAATTTATCAGGGCAGTGCGCTGCAAACCGACAGTAACTCTGTAGTGGTGACCTATGCAGGCCGTAACTACAGCTCCATTGCGGGTAGTGTTGAAGTTATTCAGGACAACGGCTCTTCTTACATCGGTCGTTTTGAGTTTACTGCAAAAAACCTGAACGATACACTTACCGTTAAGAACGGCTCCTTCAATATCGACAAATAATTCTGTTGTGATACACAACAAAAAGCAGGTCTCTCAACGGGACCTGCTTTTTATTTTGGTTTTATATCAGAACTACTTCCTGCGTTTCATGCAACTTTCAATTTCATCCGGTGTAACCGGTATATTTTTGAACAGATCTACGTTGCCGCTTTTTGTTATCCAGTAATTGTTTTCGAGACGGATACCCATTTGTTCTTCCTCAATGTAGATACCGGGTTCGATAGTAAACAGCATCCCCTCCTTTACAGCACCCGTTCTTGTGCCCACATCATGTACGTCGATACCCAGATGGTGTGTAATGCCGTGGTAGAAATACTTACGGTAAGCAGGATTTGCAGGATCCTGGTTTTTAATATCTGCTTTGGAGATCAGGCCAAGTTTCAGGATTTGCTTTTCCATTTCGGCATTCGTCTTGCTGACATAATCCGGAAAATTGATCCCGGGTTTCAGGATGGATTTTGCATACAAATGTGCGTTCCATACCGCATTGTACACTTCGCGCTGGCGTTTGCTGAATTTTCCGCTCACAGGAATTGTACGCGTGAGGTCCGCGCTGTAATTGCCATAGGACGCACCGAAATCCATCAGGATCAGTTCGCCGTCCCTGCACTCCTGGTTGTTCTCCACATAGTGCAGTACCCGGGCCCGGTCTCCGCTCGCAATGATCGGATCGTAAGCATGGCGCGGTGAACGGTTGCGCAGAAATTCATGCGTGATCTCAGCTTCAATCTCGTGTTCCCATACCCCCGGGCGAACGAAATTCATTACCCGGCGGAATGCCTTTTCGGTAATGTCCACAGCCTGTTGCGTTACTGCTATTTCTTCTTTTGTTTTAACAGAACGCAGTTCTTTTACAAGTACGGCTGCGCGCTCATAACGGTGTAACGGGAACCGTTTCATCCAGCTATGCACAAACTCCAGGTCGAGGCGCAACAAAGAACCGTCGAGGCGGTCATTTTCATTAGTGTTCAGGTATACGGTCTCAGCATTGTGCATCATCACCTGCAGCATCGGATCAACCGCATCCAGCCATTGTATATTGTCGATTCCTGAAATAGCTTTTGCTTCGTCCTTTCTGAGCTTATGCCCTTCCCATTTTTCCAGGGTTTCGTTGGGGCGCAGCAATACGAGCACTTCCCTTGCCGACTGATCCGGGTTGTCCGGGAAAAGAATCACCATTGTCTTTTCCTGCTCTACACCGGAAAGCCAGAGTACGTCTGAGTTCGGGCGGTTGGTATATATCGCGTCACCATTTGTCGGCAACACTTCGGTTGGGTGAAATATGGCAATGGAATTAGGTTTCATTTTTTTCATGAAACGCTGACGGTTCTGTTGTGCAAGCCGTGCCTGCAAAAGCTGATTTCTCATGTATTTTATCAGTAGGTTAGAATTCGGTTATGGAAAGTTACTATTAAATTCTTGCACGCCAGGGAAGCTCTTCCCTGCCATTCACATGTGTGATATACCGCGACAGTACAAAAAGAAAATCGGACAGCCGGTTCAGGTATTTCAGAACAATATCCGATACATGCTCTCCCTGTTCTTCCATTGCCACACAAAGACGTTCTGCCCTTCGGCAGACACAGCGTGCAACATGACAGGCGGATGCTGCCTGGTGGCCTCCCGGAATGATAAAGGAACGCATCTCCGGCAATTGTTCATTCATTTCATCAATCCGCTGTTCCAGCCATTCAATATCGGAAACGTGGAGATCGGGCAATTTCATTTTCACTTCTTTTGTCTGTGTTGTTGCCAGTTCTGCCCCCAACGTGAACAGACGGTCCTGCACTTCACGGATCCAGTCACCTATACGTCTATCCGCAGCCATATCGTTTACCAGGCCCAGATAGGAGTTAAGCTCGTCAACCGTTCCATAACTTTCGATCCGGATATGATTTTTCGATACGCGCGTTCCTCCGATCAAACTTGTTTGCCCCTTATCTCCGGTCCTGGTGTATATTTTGAATGACATAAAAATTCTTTAAGATCCTCAAAAGTAGAAACATATTTTTACATTTGGGGACGCCGGCAACAAACCGTATGAATCGCAGCGCACGCTATATCGCCACTTTCCTGCTGGCTCTCTTTATGCAACCGCTTAAAGGGGCTGCGCAGGCCAATTCCGAGTCGGACCTGCTTCGTCATATTGTGGCAAGCTTCGTTCAGGCGGACAGCGATGCTTATGCTGCTGTATTCCCTTCGGCAGATTCTATCATTGCCATCACCCTGCGACGCGCACCCGATTCAACGGAACAATATGCTCAGGCAAGGGCACTCGCCGGCAATACGATCGCACTGGCCGATCAGGATTCGCTGATCCGGAAAAATGCATTTGTTCTGTTCCGGTATATATTTTATCGCGGATCAGCACTTGGCGTACATTGGTCGGATGTGCTGATGAACCGCTATGAGCTGGAAGCATTGCACAAGACCAGAGATGCAGCTTTAGAAGCTGTTGCACCGGAACGCTTTGTCGGTTATGTTTTCCTGGAGGACATGCAGACGAGGAAGATATTTACACTTGCATTAAGCGACATCCGTAAGATGGAAGGAAAATGGTACGGCGGTGAAGCAAACTTTATTTTCGAGGCAAAAACAAAAGACGAATTCAACCAGAAACTGAAAGCTGAGAAAAAAAGGATATTGAAAGGACTCGCAGATTCTGCACTCCTGGCAAATAATGTACCGCCGGACTCTACCGATGATGAAGACGAAGTATCTATGAAGCGGAAGCAGGTTGCCGAAAGGAAATACTATATCGGCTGGCTGGACGACGATATCCCGGTAGACTTATACATCAGGTATCTCAAAGGAGACTGTCCGGGCGGCATCTGCTCCTATGATGCCATGATAAAGTTCGGAGAAGACAATTTTATACGGTACGAAGTGGTGAAAACCAAAGACGGCAAATGGACATTTACGGAAGAAGAAACAGGTGGTGTTCTTGAAGTGGATCTGAAAGGCAATATTTTTTCCGGCGTTTTTTCTGCCACTACCGACAGGATAGATTATGATGCCTACCTGAAAGAGAAAAACATGAGTAAACGCAAACTTGAATACCTCGATGAAATAATGGACGAGGACTTAAACCATTAAGAAGATGAAAGCAATAAGCACAATTGGTCTGTTAATATTATCGAACACGTTTATGACGATCGCCTGGTACGGGCACCTGAAATTTCATGAGTGGAAAGGCTTTGCAAAGCTTGGCTTATTCGCTGTAATCGCACTCAGCTGGGGGCTGGCTTTTTTTGAATATTGCTTCCAGGTGCCTGCCAATCGCATCGGCTTTAAGGAAAACGGAGGACCATTCACTATCTGGCAGCTGAAAATCATTCAGGAAGCAATTTCGCTGATCGTCTTCTCGGGTTTCACTATTATTGTGTTCCGCAATGAAAGTCTGCGTATGAATCACCTGATCGGATTCGGTTTCCTGATACTGGCGGTCTATTTCATCTTTAAAAAATAAGCGATGCTCCATTTACAAGTCTTTACGTTTAACCCGTTTTCGGAAAACACCTACCTGATTTATAACGATAATCAGGAATGCTGGATTGTCGACCCCGGGATGATCAATGAGCAGGAATGCCAGGAACTGTTCTCGTTTATCGAATCACATCAGCTGCAACCTCAGGCTATCATTAACACGCATGCGCACATCGATCATATCCTGGGTGTAGATGTAGTGGCCCAACGGTATAATATCCCATTCTATCTGCATGAGCTGGAAATGCCTGTTCTGAATAACGCTGCTAATACAGCGCGCATGTTTGGCTTTGAATATGCCGGAGTGCAGACGAAACCAGGTTTCCTGAGTGAACAGCACTTACTCCGGCTGGGGAATGATCCTGTTACGGTACTGCTCGTTCCGGGACATTCTCCGGGAAGCATCGCTTTTTACTACGAAAAAGGTGACTGGGTAATAAGCGGTGATGCACTCTTTGCTGGCAGCATCGGCAGAACAGACTTATTGCTGGGCGATCACCCCACGCTCATTCATTCTATAAAAACGCAATTATTGCCTTTACCGGCGCAGACAGCAGTACACTCCGGTCACGGACCGTCTACAACAATAGGCCAAGAGCTAAACAGCAATCCTTTTCTGAACTGATCAAATAATACTAACGGTGAACAACCAGGTCTCCTCCTTTGAGCATAGGCACAACCGGATGCACATCTGCGGTGGTGCAATAGACCATATCTGATTCCAATCCAAACCCGGAAAGCCTTTTGTAGTGTGCTCCCCTTTTAAGGTATTCAAAATAATCACCCCGTGAATCTGCGTTAAGCGAAATACAGGCCATCGCGCTGTCACAATTGATCGTAAATTCGTCTTTCAGTTGTGCAGCCACAGCGCCCGCAAAGAGGGCATCCTCCAGATTAAAGCGGTCTTTCCAGGAAGCACAGGCAAGCAATACGCGACGTTGCTCTTTTCTCAGAAATTCCACAATAGCACTGAGATTGGGAAAAGAGCCGGTAACGATTGTGTGTGCATCCTTTACCATATGGAGCAGTCGCGTGCCGTTGGTCGTTGTCAGAATCAGATCCTTCCCTTCAATAAAGGTGCGGGGATATTCTGAAGGGGAATTACCATATTCCAACCCGGGAGCCACCTTACCATCGCGTTCGCCGGCCGTAATACTATTCGGCGTTACTTTACCTATTGCGATACATTCTTCGACAGAGGCCACCGGAACAATACGTCTCGCACCGTTGTCCAGTGCCGCAGCAATGGTGGATGTGGCACGAAACACGTCAATAATAACAGTAACGGTATCCTTTGTATCAAATAAATGCAGTAATGCGGGAGAGAGGCAAACTTCAAGATTAGGTTTATCAGGCATTCTAAAATCAACTGGTTAAAAAAATAGCTTTGCGATTGCAAAGCTATTTTCAATTATTGTAAGTACAAACTTATTAGTACACCCACATATCGTGCTCACGGTTCATCATTTCTTCAGAAACGCGCTGGCCTTCGTTGAGGATATCCATATCGTTCATGTTGTAGTCTTTGAAACGGAAGTCGAACGGATTGCTCACTTTGTAGATGTAGCTTGCAAAGAAACGACCTTCAAAGTAATCGTCCCATGTCATACGTGCAACGTCGTTATCCGGGTTGAACACTTCATATTGAGCCAGCAGATCGCGGATATCCTGGTAATACAGCCAGAAGAACGGAGTGTTACCGATAAAGTCTCCGGAAGAGCTTTTCTTATCCAACAGCGGAGCGAGACCGATAATACGGGTTACTTTACGACCAAGGTTACGATCGAAAATAACGTCTTCTTTAATACGATATTTAGTGATCGTGTTAGGATCAAATTCCGTACGGGAAATACGCATTACGCGCTCTCCTGTTTCGATATCGTCTTCATAGAATGTATCCGGTTTTCCAACAAGAACATCCATGATCTGATCTTTAGTAAATGGTGTTGTAAAACGCTCATCGAAGGGAGAGTAAGCCTGGATTTTACCACGCTTGATCGCATCGATCAGTATCTCAATAAAGCTACCGCCACCTGTGTTCTCATCGCCAGGGTAGATAAATGGCATATTTTGCTTCTGACGTACATCTATTTCACGCCAAACACGCTTTTTCCAGAGTACATCGTCTTCACGCAACGGTTGCCAGGGCAACGCTTTGGACACGTGAGCAACTTTATCATATGCACCATCAGGGCGACGTGAAGGAACCCAATCTTTATTCACCGCACCATTCTCCGGTAAAGAGGCTTTATCGGCCATTGAACCGGATTGTGCGTTCGCACCTGCAGCACAACTGAGAAATAAAATTGTCGCTAACTGATATTTTTTGAGGATATTCATGATCAATCCTGGATTATTTACTTGAAAAATGAGAAACTAGGATACGTTATTGAATTGTAATGATGATAGTGTTCAGCGTACGGGTGAAACCATCCGGACCGCGAGCTTTGATATTCTCAAGGAAGATCTTATCACCTGGTTTACACTTGCCGATCACATCTGCAACCTGTTTGTTCGAAGTGAACAAAGGACCGTTAACAGATATCGGACCGATAGGATCCTGACGTTTTTGCAGGTATGTAAAGTCGTAGCTTGTTACTGTGAAGCGAACGTCGAAATCAAATGCTTTCAGTGCTGCGTTGATACCGGAAACCACTTTCATACGGTTGGAAGGCAGACCGATAGAACCGGACAAACCAGCAACTTCAGCAACAGGGTCAGGGATCATTTTTACGCGGATCTCCTGAGAACCAACCTGTTTCTTACCTTCTTTTGTGTTGGCATAGATAACAGCGGTAACCTTACCTTGCTTCTTGATCATTACATTGTATTTACCAAGAGCATCTCCTTTAGAGATAACAGCATCTGACTCAGGAATACCGAGGTCGATATCCTCCATAGAGTAACCCGCCGCTGATACAGTAACAGGGTTAGGTACACCAATGTAGAATACGTTCATTTTATCCAGCTGCATAGAAGCTCCGGTGGAACCTACCATGTAAGTGAACTCGAATGGTTTTGACTCCTGATGGCCTCCCATGTCGATAGACACAGTACCTTTCACAGTCTGAAGACCTGTACCGCCCGCAGTGTTCTCCCAGTAAGCAATACCTTGTTCAGTCTTGGTTACGTGACCGAGGTTGGAGGATACGATCGGATTAGCTGTGGTTTTATAGGCAGCCAAAGAAATCTCCGCTTCAACTTTCTGACCCGCGAGCAGGTAGCTTTGTTTTGGAACAGCGATCGCCTTAAATCCGTCGAACTTAACATCTTTTTCGTGGATCTTGTCGAACAATTGGTCGATGATCATCGCTTCTGAGTTCTTGATGTCATTCTGGAATTTAGACATCAGCGTTACGGTTGCGATCGTAGGCATGTTGTAGAAGTTACCCGCGCTCCACTCACCTTTGGGGTTCGCATCGGAAGGTTTAACTTTCTCAATTTTCAATGGCAATTGTTTTGCCAGAGCAGAAGACGTATCCAGTCCAAGAGCGTTTAACAATTTCACGCGATAGCTTTCCAGGCGCATTTTGATTGTATCACCGCCTTTGTTCTTTTCAACCAGAAGGTCAGTGGAAGCGTGCAGATCTGATTCATTCAGGATCTCACCGGCAGCTGAATCTCTCCATCCGCCGGACTGGGCTACCAGACGGCGCTTCCAGGATTCCAGGTAATTGATCAGGTCGTCAGATTCCTTTTTAACTTCCATGGCAACCTTGTAATAAGGCTCCACTTTAGGTCTTTCAGAAGGGATTTGCATGCTCTCCTCGAAGATCGCGTACTTATCAGAGTTTTTCTGAGCGATAGACTGATTAGATCGCCCGATACTCTTGTTGATCGTACGGAAAGCCGCGAGAATCTCATTGGATACGTTAAGGGCCAGCAATGCTGTCAACACCAAGTACATGAGGTTGATCATAATCTGCCGGGGCTCTTTAGGTATTGACATTCTATTATAATTTCAGTTTGTTAGAAAATTTGTTTCAGTTCAAAGCTTATCACCTGTGAAGGCATAAGTTTGCCGGCGATTAACGTCCCTGCATCGCGGTAAGCATGTTACCGTAGATGTTGTTCAGAGAAGTCAGGTTTTTAGACAATGCAGCCATTTGCTCTTTTGCAGAAATTGCATCAGCAGCACTTGAAGCCATTGCATCTGAAGCGCTCACCAGATTGCTGTAGAATTTGTTCATAGCTTTCAGGTGGTTGTTCGCATCGTTCAGCTCCACTTCATAGATCTGATTCAGGGAATTCAGGTTACCGCTCAACACCTGTACTTGCTTATGGAAGCTCATTGTATCGTCAGCAGCGCTGTTGAACGCAGACATTGTACGTGTTGCACCTGCGAAAGTGTCAGACATCTGACCCAAAGCACCGGCAGCGGTACGTGCGCTTGAAGAATATTCGTTAGTAGCAGCCGTAACATCAGACATATCTTTGATGTTGTTCACAACTTCTCCGAAACGCTGGAAGTTCTGATTGAGCTTGTTCAGGTTAGTAGGAGTAATAGCAGCCTCTTCCATCATTTTGTCGAAAGCAGCCATTGGTGACATGGAATCCGGTGTGCCGACTTTTTTCCCGCCACCTTTCATGTAATGCTCTTCTTCAGGACTTACATCCAGACCTGGGTAGATTTTCTCCCAATAGTAGTCTTTATGCGGAGGAAGGATACCGAGCATCGCGAAGATGAAAGCTTCGGTCAACATACCTGCTGTCAGAAGCGGACCACCGATAGCCCAGTGCTGGATTTTACCAAGAGCCCCGATCAGAACGACGCAGGCACCAAAACCGATGATGAAGTTTTTGATATATTTCCCTCTGCTGGTCTCAAAAAACAATGCTATTGATTTCATATGGAGTTAATTCTTTTTTTGTTAAGGTTGTAGTTGATTGTTTGCTTTTTATCTTCTGTTAGTCAGAGCCGGAGCGATTTGCTGATAAATGTTACGGAAACCGATATAAGCTTTAGCAGTATCTGCGTATTCGTAATCGCGAGTGCTCACCTGCAGGTAATAGTATACGTCTCTCCAGCTTCCGCCGCGAACCACTTTACGTTGCAGCCACTGAGGATCGGAATTTTTAGTGCGTGTATCCAGTGCAGGATTCACATCAGCAACCTGATTGTAGGTATTACCGTAGTAAGGGCTGCTGGTCCACTCTGCAACGTTTCCGGACATGTTGTACAGACCGTAATCGTTAGGCCAGTATTTATTTACAGGAACAGTGTACAAGCCACCATCTGCTGCGTAGTTACCTCTCTGAGGTTTGAAGTTAGCCAGGTAACATCCTTTTTTGTTCAGGATGTAAGGGCCACCCCAGGGATAAGGAGAAGCGTTGCGGCCTCCGCGTGCTGCCCATTCCCATTGCATTTCGTTAGGCAGCATGAAACGACCTTCGAAATATTGTTTGGTTCTTTCTCTTTCTTTTTTCCACTCGTCGGTACGCCAGTTAGAGAATGCATTGGCTTGTCTCCAGTTGATACCAACTACAGGGTAGTTATCGAAAGCACCAAACCAGTTGTACTGACGCGCGATAGGTTCGTTGTAAGAATAGCTGAACTGACGCACCCACACAGTGGTATCAGGATAAACGTTGATTTTGCTTTCTTCAATATAATTTTTAGCTGGCTGACCAGGATTTTTGATATGCTCGTCGTAGTTATAAACAGAATAACCGTAAACCAGTTTGGTATTGTCAAATTCTTTGCTTCCCCAACCAGTCTGATCAGCAGGAACGTACAGAGTGGACAATTGCTCCTGTACATCCGGATCTCTCCAGTTGATTCGCTTGCTCATATCGAGCGTTTGTGTTCCATCAGGATTATCTTTAAAATCTCCCAGAATGGTATGAGCGATTGAGTCACGGACCCAGTTAGTAAACTGACGGTATTCAGCGTTAGAGATCTCAGTGGCATCCATGTAAAAGCCTGTCATCTGAACAGTACGCACAAGGGCGTCGTTTTTGCCTCTAATGTCTTGATCACTTGCTCCCATTTTCAGAATACCGGAGGGTACGTACACCATACCCAGAGGCACAGGGGCTCTGTAAGTAGAGTAATTGGGTGCACCTACTAATTGTCCGCCACTACCCGATTGTCCGCAGCTAGCAGCCAGAGCAGCAATAGCAATAGCGGAGAGCTTCAGGGAAAGTTTTTTCATACTCATTCTTTTGTTTTTGCAATTAGGCAAATAAAGGTAAAATTTCTGTTTATTTCTAAAGTTTATCGCTAAACTGGCACACAATATTTGAAGTTTTTTTCAAAAAAACAACTGTTTGCTAAAAAATATTTTTTCTTTTCGGGCAAATCCGCTGTTAATAATTCCCTTCTGTTTGTGTTAAAGTATAGCAAAATCAATATTCTCAGGTAATCGGTCCAAAGGTGCCCGGCATGCATCCTTAGTACAAACAAAAATGTATGTTTCAGGCATGTAACCCTTTCTGAATGGCATAGTTACGAAATTTTCTTCCTTTTCAAAAAAATAAAAGCAGTTCGGCAGAAACTTCTCACAAACTTCATTTTTGACGTTTTCCTGATCGTTTCCCGTGATCACAATGCTCCGGTATCCGTAGCGCAAACGCTGTCCCAGCAAGGCCCAGTAAGCAAATGAAGTCGGGTATCGCATGGCCGCTTTTTTTTGCGAACGGATCATCTGTTCGCTCAATCCGATCCACTGTGCATTCTCCTGCAGTATACCCAGCACATGCAATACTTCTGCCATCACAGCATTGGAGGAAGGGTTTACGCCATCATAGATTTCGGGTTTACGGTAGGGCAGCATCCGGTCTGCAGACGATGTGTAATACAACAGCGGCCCGTCTTCCGCTTTAAAGCGCTGCAGCACTTCTTCACTTAAGCGGATTGCCTGCAGCAGATAAGCTTCTGAGCTCAATGCCTGTGACAGCTGGATCATCGCGCGGCATAAAAAAGCAAGGTCATCGAGCTTGGCTTCTATTCTCGCGAAGCCATCTTTCCAGGTATGTTTTGGAGACGCTGCAACTTCAAATTTTTTCAGCAGCCAGTCCATATGACTGCGTGCTTCTTCAATCAAATCTTCCCGCTTCAGCACCACTCCCGCTTTGCTGAAAGCCTGATTCAGCAGAGCATTCCAGCCGAGCAGTACCTTATCATCCGTTCCGGGACGGATACGCTTATTGCGGCTTTCGAGCAATACTGCGGACGCTTCCCGGATCACCGCTGTCAGCTCCGCTTCGGAAATGCCTTCCTGTGCGCATATCGTCTGTATATCTAACGCACGATGCAGGATGTTAGTATGCTCCCAGTTGCCTTCTTTTTCGACACCGAAATATGCGGCAACATATGCGGGGAAAGCCTGCATCAGTGCGTTCCATTCCTCAATCGTCCAACAATAAAACTTGCCTTCCACTCCTTCACTGTCTGCATCAAGAGCTGCATAATACCCTCCTTCCGGATGGCGCATCTCCCGCTGCAAAAAAGCGATTGTCTGCTCTATAACTTCCCTGTACTGCGGCTTTCCGGTAAGCTGATAGGCATCTGTAAGAACAGACAACAGCAAGGCATTATCATACAGCATTTTTTCGAAGTGCGGCACAAGCCAGACTGCATCTACGGAATAGCGCGAGAATCCGCCGCCGATCTGATCGTAAATACCACCGCCGATCATCTTATCGAGGCTCAGCAATGCCTGCCGCAAAGCCTCTTTATCGCCGGTAAACCGCGCTCTTTCCAGCAGCAGCCCTATAGCCATTGTGGAAGGAAATTTAGGCGCTCTTCCGAATCCTCCGTGAACCGTATCTGCCTGTTTCAGCAAAGCGTCTATCGCTGTTGCAATATCTTCATCTGTCCATCCGGACCCGGCATCCGCAGTTGTCTGCTTTGCTGCATTCTGTAAGTGCGCCAGCATCTGATCTGCCTGCTGCAATGCTTCTCCGGGATGCTCCTGCCATACCTGTGCCATCCGCTCCAGCAGCTGTTTCCAGGAGGGTCTGCCGTGTGCCGGAACAGGCGGAAAATACGTACCTCCGTAAAACGGTAATTTATCCGGCGTAACAAATACATTTAAAGGCCATCCGCCGCTACCCGTAAGGGTCTGGACTGCCGACATGTAAAAGTCGTCCACGTCCGGGTGCTCTTCCCTGTCTACTTTGATACACACAAACGACTGATTCATTACTGCTGCAGTTTCCGTATCCTCAAAGCTTTCCCGCTCCATCACATGGCACCAGTGACATGCCGCATAACCGATGCTCACCAGCACGGGCTTATTCTGCGCCTTCGCCTGTGCAAACGCTTCCTCACCCCATGGAAACCAGTCCACAGGATTATGCGCATGCTGCTTCAGATAAGGGCTTTGTTCATTGATCAGTCGATTGGCCATAATAGAAAAATGTATCCGCAAATGTACAGCCTATGCCAGGTAGTGGCATAAAAAAAGCGGCACTATTACAGTGCCGCCCCCGCTTGTCGCGTAACATTATTTAACCTTTGTCACCTGCACCCATCCTTCGTTCTGGTGCAGCATCATACATACGATACGGTCATTCTGTTCGGCACACTCAGATACAGGCCTGATGTTTGCCATTACAGCAACGCCGTCTTTGTAACCGCTTAGCAGCCCATCATTACAGACATGATAATCCTTTCCGTCTGCACGCAGATAAGTGCCGGTGCAATCCCGTATCACGGTCATTTTCCGCAGTGATTCTTTCTTACAGGAACACAGTGCAATGGCGGTAAATGCCAGCAGGAAAACATTTTTTTTCATAGGGTGGCTTTTTGTGGACAGGTTAATTTACCACTAAAAACGAAACCCTCAGCGCATTATTGCGTTAAAAAATCTCAGACACCGGCCCCCTGCTTTCTTACATAGATCGTCTTGATCATAATCGACTGCCCCTCAATACGCCCCTCAATATATCCCGTGTCATTGGGATCGAGCTTAATATTGCGGACTACGGTTCCCAGACGCGCATTTACGGTAGAACCTTTTACGTCAAGGGATTTTGTAAGCACGACAGTATCGCCGTGCTCGAGCACGTGACCGTTGCTGTCGCGGTGCAGATCCACGCTCGCATCATTTTCATGATCTCCTGTGGCTTTGGCCCACTCCATTGTTTCGTCGTCGAAGTACATCATGTCGATGCATTCGGCCGCCCAGGACTCGCTTCTCAGCCGGTTGAGCATACGCCAGGCGGTAACCTGCACTGCGGGAAATTCACTCCACATAGCGGACTTCAGGCATTCCCAGTGTGCTGGATCCAGCTCTTCCTTTTTGTCGATCTGGGCAATGCATTTTGCGCAGAAAAGCGCTTCATTACCGGTGATGTTCGATGCCACCGGCGCTACTTCATACACATGCAATCCGGAAGTAATGCTGCAAAGTTCGCAGCTGGTGCCGCTCCGGGCTTTCAATTGTTCTTCTGTTTTCAAAATATGGCTGTATTTGATGATTAATGATCTTATCAGGAAGTGGTAACAAAATGCCTGAGTATATACTCAGAAAACCAATTCGGTATTTTATTGGTATGCAGCAGTAATGCTCCTGCATGCACTTCTGCCACCAGGGTCATTTGTGCACCGGAATTATCAAAGAGATAAGACCGGTAACAAAGACTCATTGCCGGAAAAACATTCTGCAGGGACTTTTCGTAGCGGGATAATATTTTTTCGGAAAGAACAGGATGTCCGCCTTTTTCCACGCGGTTTTCCACTCTTTGTATATTAACGATCGGGTCGTCGGTACACACAAAATAAAGGTATGGGCGATAGCCTGCGTCAAGCGCGGTTCTGATCTCCGTGACTTTAGAGGGATGACTCATGACGGTTTCATAACTGAACCCCTTTTTGCCTGAAATCAGTATCTGGCGCAGAAACATTGCCACGAGTGCGCTCTCATAGCTATGGCTCAGTTTACTCTTATCTACAATGAAATTTTCACGGATGGAAATATCGATCTGCAAACCTTCTTTTTCCGCTTTACGCATAAGGGATTGCGCTTCCGCTGAACTTTTAAAAGCTTCGAAATCTTCCTCTGAAGCTTTTACATGAAAGTTGCTCAGATCAATAAGGCCGGAACGGATCAGTTCCTGCTCAATGAGGTCGGCATTCACAAAGGCGCCAACCTTAAATCTTGAAGCCACCTGCCGGAAGAGGGTACTTTTTCCTGATCCGTTAGGACCGGCGAATATTCTAAGCCTGCTCATTTTTCAGTTTCAAAACCATTCCCTTTTTAAGTTTCAGGTTTTGCTTCCGCTCGACAGCCCCTACGGCAATCATTTTACCATCGGGATATTTGTCGTAAATGGTGCCGTTCAGAATAAGGCGTACTACCAGTTCCAAAGCTTTTGCTTCACGTTGGGCCATCTGACTCGCGGCCTTAGCCGCTTTAATGATCTCCTGTGTTTCTTTTGCAATCGTCATAATTCCGTTATTACAAAGATACGATATATAGATGTGCAGGGAGTTTAAAACAATTGTAAACTCCCTGCACCCTGTTACATATTTCTACGATATTGACCGCCTACTTCGAAGAGGGCTTTGGTGATCTGCCCCAGGGAACAGTATTTCACGGTTTCCATGAGCTCTTCGAAGATATTTTCATTACGGACAGCGGTTTGCTGCAGACGGCGCAGCATCTCTGTGCCCTTGTCGCCACTGCGTTCCCAGAGACTGTGCACATTGCGTATCTGGAATTCTTTTTCCTCCGTTGTACTGCGGATTACTTCCGCCGGAATAACCGTTGGAGAACCTTTGGAGCTCAGGAAGGTATTTACACCTATAATAGGGAATTCTCCGGTATGCTTCAATGTTTCATAATACAGGCTCTCCTCCTGGATTTTCCCGCGCTGGTACATCGTTTCCATTGCACCGAGTACACCTCCGCGCTCAGAAATCCGATCGAACTCCGTGAGCACCGCTTCCTCTACCAGATCGGTCAGTTCCTCGATAATAAACGATCCCTGTAACGGATTTTCATTTTTTGCGAGTCCCAACTCTTTATTGATGATCAGCTGGATAGCCATAGCACGGCGCACGCTTTCTTCAGTAGGCGTGGTAATAGCTTCATCATACGCATTTGTATGGAGCGAGTTACAGTTGTCGTAAATCGCATAAAGTGCCTGAAGTGTGGTACGGATATCATTGAAGTCGATTTCCTGCGCATGCAGTGAGCGGCCTGATGTCTGAATGTGATATTTGAGCATCTGGCTGCGTTCGTTACCTCCGTATTTGAACTTGATCGCTTTGGCCCACAGACGGCGTGCCACGCGGCCGATAACGCTATACTCGGGATCCACACCGTTACTGAAGAAGAAAGACAGATTCGGTGCGAAATCATCGATATGCATACCGCGGCTCAGGTAATATTCCACGAAAGTGAAACCGTTGGACAGCGTGAACGCGAGCTGTGAAATCGGATTGGCGCCCGCTTCCGCAATGTGGTAGCCGGATATGGATACCGAGTAGAAGTTACGCACGCCTTTGTTGATGAAGTATTGTTGCACATCCCCCATGACACGCAGGGAAAATTCCGTGGAGAAAATACAGGTATTCTGAGCCTGATCTTCTTTAAGGATATCTGCCTGAACAGTACCGCGAACGGCTTTCAGAGTACGCTCCTTGATCGGCTGATACACCTCGGCCGGAAGCACCTGGTCTCCGGTAACACCCAGCAGCATTAAGCCAAGGCCATTGTTTCCCTCGGGCAAAACACCCTGTTTGCCTTCGGCAGTCTGGCCCGCTCCAACAGCCGCGCTGTAATAAGGGCGGGGAAGTCCTTTCTCTTTATAAATCGCGTCGATCTTCGCATTAACCTCTGCTTCCAGCCCATGCTCGCGGATGTACAACTCACACTGCTGATCAATAGCGGCATTCATAAAGAAAGCCGTGATAGTGGGAGCTGGTCCGTTAATGGTCATGGACACGGAAGTTTTCGGATCAGCCAGATTGAAGCCGCTGTATAATTTTTTCGCATCATCAAGGGTAGGCACACTCACTCCGGAATTACCGATCTTACCGTAGATATCCGGGCGATGATCCGGATCCTGGCCATAGAGTGTCACGCTATCAAAAGCCGTACTGAGACGGGCTGCTGGTAATCCTTTACTTACATAATGGAAACGCTTGTTGGTACGTTCAGGCCCACCCTCTCCGGCAAACATACGGGTAGGGTCTTCTCCCTCACGCTTGAAAGGATAAATACCGGCAGCATACGGAAATTCTCCGGGGAAATTCTCGCTTAATGCCCATTGCAGGATTTCACCCCATGCCTCGAATTTCGGCACGGCTACTTTCGGCACCTGCGTATGGGACAAAGATTCCGTATGCGTTTTAATTTTCAGCTCCTTGTCACGCACTTTGAATACGTAATACTCATCCTGATACTGGCGTTTCTTCATCTCCCATTGCTCCAGCAGTTGCAGGTTTTTCGGATCCAGATCGAGGCTTACTTTCTGATAGACTTCCTGTAATCCTTTGATCAGCCTGTCTTTATCTTCTATCCTGGAGTCGGTCAGTGTTTCAATCGTTTTGCGGATACCAAATAGCTTCTGGGCTACTGCCGCCTGCTCGCGGGAACGCTTATCGTATCCCCTGTTGTTTTCAGATATCTCGCTCAGGTAGCGTGATCTTGCAGGGGGTATAATGAATATTTTCTCGCTGAGTTCATCGCTCGCGTGGAATGAAGACTGCAATGTGGCCCCTGTTTTTTCAACCACCTTATCCATCAAGGCACGATACAGCGTGTTGGTACCCGGGTCGTTGAACTGAGATGCGATACTGCCGAATACAGGCATAGACTCAGCATCTTTATCGAATAATTTATGGTTGCGCTGGTATTGCTTTTTCACATCACGCAGTGCATCCATCGCACCACGTTTATCAAATTTGTTCACCGCTACGATGTCGGCAAAATCCAGCATATCGATCTTTTCCAGTTGCGTGGCAGCCCCGTATTCCGGAGTCATCACATACATGCTCAGATCGCAGTAATCGGTGATCTGCGTATCACTCTGTCCGATGCCGGATGTCTCCAGGACGATCAGATCGAAGTGCGCAGCTTTCAGGATATTCACGGCATCATTGATGTGGCGCGAAACAGCCAGGTTGCTCTGGCGTGTGGCCATGGAACGCATATACACGCGCTCACTGCGGATCGCATTCATACGGATACGGTCACCCAGCAATGCACCACCCGTCTTACGCTTGGACGGGTCTACGGAAATAATGCCGATACGCTTGTCTTTAAAATCCAGCAGGAAGCGGCGAACGATTTCGTCCACCAGCGAACTCTTACCGGCACCTCCGGTACCCGTTATTCCGAGCACCGGTGATTTACTTGCTGCTGCAAGCGATTCTATTTTCTTCAGCATCGCCTGTGTCTCCGGAAGTGTGGAATGGTTTTCCGCAGCAGAGATCAGTCGTGCAATGTCCTTAGGGTTTCTGTCGTTCAGATGACCTACTTCTCCGTTCAATTGGTTGCCTGTGGGAAAATCGCTCTGTTTCAGCAGGTCTTCGATCATTCCTTCCAGGCCCATTGCCCGGCCGTCATCCGGTGAATAGATCCTGGTAATACCGTACTGATGCAGTTCAGCTATCTCATCGGGAAGAATAACCCCACCGCCGCCGGCAAAAATTTTGATATGTCCGCATCCTTTTTCCTTCAGCAGGTCATACATGTATTTCAGGTACTCCACATGCCCGCCCTGGTAGCTGGTCATGGCTATTGCGTTGGCATCCTCCTGGATAGCGCAATCCACCACATCCTGCACGCTGCGGTCGTGCCCCAGGTGGATCACTTCCGCTCCTTTTGCCTGCATAATGCGGCGCATGATATTAATGGCCGCATCATGGCCATCAAACAAAGAGGCCGCTGTCACAATACGGATTTTATTCTGAGGTGTATACATATCTTATCCGGAATCTTTAGTATCATTTACTTCCGGGCTGCAAAATTACGCTTTATCGATCTTTTCTTAAAGTATGGCGGCATTCACAGCCTAAAAAATTATCCCGGATGCGTTTTTCAGAATAACTTTGAACTTTGTATCTGTCCCAAAACACCCTGTTTTTTCTATGATTTTTTCTTCGAGGCTGATTGAAGACGCGGTTGCAGAATTTTCCAAATTACCCGGAATCGGGAAAAAATCGGCTTTACGCATGGTGCTACACCTGCTGCGGCAGGAAACAGCGGATGTGGATGCCTTTACAGAAGCCATTTCCCGGCTGATACACCAAATCACTTATTGCAGGCAGTGTCACAATGTGTCTGACACGGAGATCTGCTCCATTTGTGTTAATACACAACGCAATCCGCGTCAGATATGTGTTGTGGAAACGATCCGCGACGTTATGGCGATTGAACAGACACAACAGTACAACGGGCACTACCATGTACTGGGAGGAATTTTATCTCCGCTGGATGGTGTAGGACCGGAGCATCTGAATATCGGCAGTCTTCTGGAACGCGTTACGAAGCAGGGAGACACCGAAGAAATTATTATGGCATTGAGTCCCACGCTGGAAGGCGACACAACCGTTTATTACATTTCCCGGCAACTGAAACATCTGCCGCTGAAAATCACGACTATCGCGAGGGGCATTGCTTTTGGCGGGGAACTTGAATATGCGGATGAAATGACCCTTGCGCGCTCCATATCGAAACGGCTGCCTGTAGACAATTACGTTAACGTAGGTCCGGCTTCCGGCCCGTCTTCCGACAGCTAAAAATATTCGGCTGGTATTGGCCGGGATAGCCTATTTTTGCGAAAATTTGTCCTTAATATTCAAATGGAATTACAAGAACTCCAATCGATGGCGTCGCAAGTGCGCCGCGATATCGTAAGAATGGTGCATAATGTGCAAAGCGGCCACCCCGGAGGCTCTCTTGGCTGTACCGATTTCCTCGTAGCACTCTATTTCAAAATAATGAAACACACACCCGTTCCGTTTGATATGGACGGGAAAGGTCAGGATCTGTTTTTCCTTTCCAACGGACATATTTCTCCGGTATTTTACAGTGTACTGGCCCGTTCGGGTTATTTTCCGATTTCGGAACTCGCAACATTCCGCAAACTGAACTCGCGTCTGCAGGGGCATCCGACCACGCATGAGCATCTGCCGGGCGTACGTATTGCCAGCGGATCCCTGGGTCAGGGACTCAGCGTGGCAAGCGGTGCGGCGTACAGCAAAAAACTGAATAAAGAAGAAGATACTTATGTTTACGTGCTGATGGGAGACGGTGAGCTCCAGGAAGGCCAGAACTGGGAAGCAGCAATGTTTGCAGCACATCACAAGCTGGACAATCTGATCGCTACGGTAGACGTAAATGGTCAGCAGATCGACGGCCCAACCCTGAACGTTATGAACATAAGTCCTTTACGTGCCAAATTCGAAGCATTTGGCTGGGAAGTAATGGAAATGGAAGGTAACGATATGGCTGCTGTACTCAAAGGTGTGGATCAGGCGCACGGACTCAGCCGCAAAGGCAAGCCGGTGATGATCCTCATGCATACTGCCATGGGTAAGGGTGTCGACTTTATGGAAGGCACACACGAATGGCATGGTATCGCTCCGAATGATGCACAACTCGAAAATGCATTGGGTCAGCTCACTATCGGACCTGGCGATTATTAATCTTTTCTGCACTAAATAATTACGAAAAGCGTTTTCATCATTGTATGAAAACGCTTTTTACTTTTTGGCCGGAATGGTACTTCCTGACACTGATCGGAATGACCCTTATTCCATGGCCCGGATGGAGTGCCTGGAGTATGTTATTATTAAGCCTTGCTGCGGTTTTCCTGCTGCAAACACGATTTCGCAATACACTGACCGGAGGTCTGCTTGTTTTCGGACTCGCATTCTGTTTATTATTACTGGATACCCAGATCATGAATGCACTCGTCTCAAAGCAAACATGGGATGTTGCACCTCTGTACCTCGGCATTTTCGCAATACTGATCAATCTGTTGACAATAGCAGCGTTGCGCAAGATGGCAATCCGCTACAGGGTAGTGAATTGGTAGGTCCTAAATATTTTATAAAAAACCATCATAATTGTGTAATAAAAACCGCGCCCAATTACAGGATTTTTGTGTCATAAATCTCCGTCAGATGAAAGAAATGGCACTTATGGGTTTTTCGGTCTATTTTATTTCCTGTTCTCTGAATGCCCCCAGGCGTGTTACCTCAGGGAACAGAACTAAAAAAACAGTTATACAGATCAAAAAGCTGGAGACCATCACCAGGCATCTGATGGCAGCGAAGGCGAAAGCTTTCTAAAAACGGATGAATTATGCTGCTTATCTTATCTACAACAACCATACTCGCTCTGTCTGCAATCACCAGCCTTGCAGTATTCCTTCATACACCCAAACGAAAGAGGGTAAGCTCAAAAAAATAATATCTGATCTTAAGTAATAAAGCCCGTATCGTCTGATACGGGCTTTTCCTATTCAAAAGTAGCAGTTTCTATCTGAAGCGGATATTGTAAGATGCTGCAATACCCACTGTCTGGATGTCGATCATCGGCGCGCTACCGAAGATGTGATTGTAGTACGCGTAGAAATTCCAGCTGTAGTTGTGGTAGCCGAGCTCAGGCTTTACGTTGAAGCCACCGGTTTCACCGGTTACATTGGTGTAGAACGTGTAGCCGCCATCAACTCCCGCAAAGAATCCTTTTTCCTTGGGATAATAACGGAGCAGCAGATTTGCAGGGATTGTTCCGAAATCGGAGAACGGATCCTTAGCGAAGAAATGGTTGTAACCGGTACTCAGACCGAGTCCGAAGTGGTTGGTAACCATAAATTGACCGCTAACGTCCACCCCTCCTGTAAAACTGCTCCAGTCGGAAGCATCTCCGAGCGGCATGCCCGCGTTAATACCTACTTTCAGCCAGGAATTACGTTTGGTGATTTCACTGTTCGGTTCTGAATTCGTCTGTGCAGAAACCGCGCCTGTTCCCAGAATAAGGGAAGAACAGATCAGCATGATTCTTTTCATAAATTAATCGTTTTGGTTGCCCCAAAAGTAAAACGCGTATGCAATACACACTGTTGTGAGTATCTTAAAGACGATACGAACGACATTTTGAAAGCCGCTGAAAAAACAGTTACTTTTGCAGGTTCTGCAACTAGATAAACTTTGATCTCTCCCGCCTCTATACAGGAAGTTATGAACCGCGCCGACATTGTCGAAGTGGTAGGCCAGTTTGTACGCCTGAAAAGAAGAGGAGCGAATTATATAGCCAATTGTCCTTTCCATAATGAGAAATCTCCTTCTTTTTCGGTTTCGGCAAGCAAGGGCATCTTCAAGTGCTTCGGATGCGGAAAAGGAGGCAATGCGGTAACTTTTGTGCAGGAGCACGAGCGCATCACCTATCCCGAGGCAATCCGCTGGCTGGCAGACTTCTACAAAATCGAACTGGAAGAAACCAAGGCTTCCGAAGAGCAGATACAGCATCAGCAGATAGAGGAAAGTCTGCGGATACTCAATGAGTTTGCCGCACAGTATTTTCATGATGCGCTGCTGCAATCGGAAGAAGGACAGACGATCGGTTTATCTTATTTTAAAGAGCGTGGTTTCCGCACAGAAATTATTGAACAATTCCGACTCGGATATTGTCCCGAAGACGGCTCGTCGTTTTACAAGGCAGCCATCGAAAAAGGATATGCTCCCGAGATGCTCGAAAAATCGGGCTTGTGCAAGAACAGCAACGGAAGATGGTATGATACCTATCGGGGCCGCGTGATATTCCCTATCCAGGGCATGACCGGGCGCGTGCTGGGATTCGGTGCGCGTATCCTTAAAACCAACGAAAAGTCGCCTAAGTATATCAACTCGCCGGAGAATGAACTATATGTAAAAAGCCGGGTATTGTACGGGTTGTACCAAAGCCGTCAGTCGATGGGCAAGGCAGATGAATGCTACCTTGTGGAAGGTTACACCGACGTGATCTCCCTGCACCAGGGAGGTGTGGACAATGTGGTTTCGAGCAGCGGAACTTCCCTTACCGAAGACCAATTGCGTGTAATAGGGCGCACCACGAAAAACCTGACCATCCTTTACGATGGCGATAGTGCCGGCATTAAAGCCGCTATGCGTGGAATGGACATGGCCCTTGCGCAAAGCTTTAATGTAAAGCTGGCACTGCTGCCCGAAGGCCACGATCCGGATAGTTACATTCAGGCAGTGGGTGCAAGTGCTTTCCACACCTACATCGCCGATCATAAAGAGGATATTATCGGCTTCCGCATGGAAGTAGGAATGAAGGAAGCAGCAAATGATCCGGCAAAGAAATCCAAACTTGTAAACGAGATTGCCGAAACGATATCACGGATCGACAAAGCGGAGGATTTCGCTTTGCAGGATTATTATATCAAGCAGTCTTCAGAAAGGCTGCAGGTGGATGAACAGGGCATGATCAACCTGGTCAATAAATTCATCCGCGAACGTATAGAGCAGGACAGAAGACAGGCTCAGAACAGACCCGTTGAAGAACAACAGGATTATGAATCCACCCCGCTTCCGGAAATTCCCGGGAACGATTCAAACGAGCGGCCCGACGACGCGCAGGAATGGCAGCTGATCTGTGTGCTGCTGCTTTACGGCCAAAAACCGGCAGAGGGCTTTCAGCATGTGGCGGAAATGATCTATCAGCGTGTTGACTTTGATATCATCGAACAGGCGGATGTAAAGGAATTTTACACGCTTTACTATAATTACGTTTCCGAACATGAGTCGCTTCCGGAACTGAACTATTTCACCCTGCATACCGACCAGCAGATACAGCGTAAGACCGCGAATCTGCTGCATAACAAGAATGAAGTAAGCCCTAACTGGCTGGAAAAATTCGGCATAGCGATGCTGAACGGGGAAGAAAATTACATCAATGATGTGGAAAGCACACTCTGCTATTTCGAACTGAAAAAGCTTAAAGCGCTGCAGGCCGAACTCCGGAAACAACTGCCTCAGGCAAAAGACGAACAAAGCATGTTGCAGCTCATGCAGCAATTTGTAGCACTCAAAAAAACCGAGCAGGAGATCCTCCAGCGCCAGGGAACGGTTATCGTCAAATCTGCTTCACGTTAATTTTAAATTAGTCTCTACACAAACTGAATGCCGGGCTTCTGCTTTGGCCGGATATTTATGTAGCTTTGATCTCGCTAAAAAAACCAATTATGAAAAAAGCAAACTACTACTGGAGTATCGGAGCACTTGCATTTACGGCAATGCTGAACGCATCCTGCGGACAAGGCGGCTCCGGTGATATGCATGAAATCAACGACACCGTTGAAGCACATTCTGCACGTGTAAACCTGCCTGCATTGGAACTCGTTCCTGTTGGTCAGTCTCCTGAATTTGCCAACGCACAGCTGAGCATCGCTTCCGTAAAAGGCACTCCTGCCGGTGATTCAACAAAGGTTGCTTTCACGTTCAATGTAAAGAATTATGAACTGAAAGGCCAGACCCCGGATGCAGGCTCCAAAGAGTGTAACAATTCCGACAAGGGACAACACATCCACTTCATCATGGATAATCAGCCTTACGTCGCGCTGTATGAACCTAAAAATGAAATCACTCTGGCAAAGAACACGGAACACTACCTGATGTGCTTCCTTTCCCGCTCTTACCATGAAAGTATCAAGTCTAAAGGAGCAGCGGTCGTTTATCATTTCAAAATTGATGAAGCCGGCAAACTCGTGAAGCTGGATGATCCGAAAGAGCCAATGCTGTTCTACAGCCGTCCGAAAGGAGATTACCTCGGTAAAGACACGGCAAACCTGCTGCTCGATTTTTATGTGTGGAATGCAACCCTGGGCAACGAATATAAGGTAAAAGCGCTGGTCAGCAACAGCACAAACGGTCAGGAGAAAGAATTCATGATCGACAACTGGCAATCGAATTTTATTAAAAATATGGGAACCGGCAAAGCAAGTGTTACCCTTACCCTCGTGGATAAAGATGGCAAGGAAGTGCATACCCCGGCCAACAAAATCACCCGTAATATCCGCCTCGCAGCTGCGGAACCAATGCCCTAAATTTTAAAACAGTAACAGCAAAAATGAACCATCCCAACGAAGAATGGGGTCTTGATACCCTGTGTGTTCATGGCGGCCATAAAACGGAATCCAACCGTGCACACCTTACTCCTATTTACGCAACCAGCACCTATGTATTTGAAAATACAGAGCAGGGGGTTGATGTGTTCCAGGGTAAAGAAGAAGGGTATATTTACGGCCGTTTCGGAAGTCCTACAATTGAAGAAGCAGAGCGGAAAATAGCAATGCTCGAAGCCCGCGGCCTGAAAGACGCATCCGGCAATCCACTCGAATTGTACGCTTTACTGCATGCCTCGGGCATGGCTGCGGTTACCACCTTGCTGCTCGCGAATCTGAAAAGCGGGGATAAGATCATCACCCATCCTTCGCTCTACGGAGGCACGCAGGAGATGATTGACAAGATCTTACCCGGTCTCGGCATCGGACATGTGATCGTGGATATGCATGATGAGCAGGCGGTACGCAACGCGATACAGGCAGACCCTGCTATCCGCATGATGTACCTCGAAACACCTGCGAATCCGACCTTGCAATGTGTCGACCTCAAAAAGCTAACTGCGATCGGTCGCGAAATGAATCTCGTGATCTGCGCAGATAATACGTTTGCAACGCCTTTGCTGCAGCAGCCTTTCGCTTATGATATGGATTTCGTGATCCATTCCACCACCAAGTTTCTGAATGGTCATGGAACCGCAGTAGGTGGCATACTCATAGGCCGCGATCTGCAACGCATGCAGGGAGACGTACGTAAATTTCACCGCTTACTCGGAGGAAATTCCAACGGATTTGATGCGTTCCTGCTCTGCAACGGGCTGCGTACCCTGTCGCTGCGCATGGATAAGCATTGCAGTAATGCAATGACGGTCGCCGGTTTTTTCGAAACGCATCCTAAGGTTGCCAGAGTCAATTTCCCGGGACTTGCATCGCATCCGCACCACAACATAGCGGCTGCACAAATGCAGCAATTTGGCAGCCTGATGAGCATCGAATTACATGGAGGTTTTGATGCTGCCGTAGCTTTTATGAATCGATTGCACATATGCACCAATGCGGTTTCCCTCGGCACCTGCGATACACTCGTATCTCACCCGGCATCTACCACACATGTCGGTGTACCGAAAGAACACCGGCTGGCTTCCGGTATAACTGACGGACTGATCCGTATCAGTATCGGTATTGAAGATGCGCAGGATCTGATCCGCGATTTCCAACAGGCACTTGCATAGACAGTTAGTGTAAATCTGTAAGAAGTATTTCTAAAAAAAGAAAGGCCGCAATGATATTGCGGCCTTTCTTTTAGTGTCTCTTGGAACGGGTATATCCTTCCGGACCATGCCCGTGTCGTTTGCCTCCGAAATCTCTTCCGCCTCCGCGGTTTCCGGAATATCCGCCACGACCGGAGCCGCCGCCGGGTTTGAATCCTTTGCTTTGCTCCGCTTCCTCTACACGCACCTTGCGGTGTTTGTATTTTTTACTATTGAGTGATTGCTGGATAAAGTCAGCCGCATCATGACGCACGTTGAAGAAACTGCTCATATCACGAACAGTCACACGTTCGATCATGTCAGACTCGATATCGGTGCTTTCAGCGATGAATGCGATCAGACGTTCTGTATTGAGTCCGTCTTTTTCTCCGAGATTGATAAACAAACGTCTCCATCCGCTGGTCTTACCGCCACCACCGGTGTTGCCGAATCCGGCGTTCAGATCCTGGCTATCGGAATAAGCATCGATCGCTTCTTTCAGCTGCAGCCAAACCAGGCGACGTATGAGTTCGTCTTTTTCCATCGACTCAAAACGGTCATGGATCATTTGCTGATAAGTATCTGCGAAATCCGCTTTAGGTTCTGCAGTTTCAATTTGTTCCAGATAGAAAAACAGTTTTTTGCGGATCACATCACCACCGTCAGGAATGTCTGTCTTATTAAACCGTTGTTTGACGATGCGCTCAATGTTACGAATGCTCGATATTTCACGTGGTGTAACGATCGACATACAGATACCGGATTTACCGGCACGTGCGGTACGGCCGCTTCTGTGTGTGTATACCTCAGGATCATCCGGCAGTTCATAGTTGATAACGTGTGTGATGTCGTTTACATCAATGCCACGGGCCGCTACGTCTGTAGCGACAATAGCCTGCAGGGTACGGTTTTTGAAACGCTCCATTACCTTGCTGCGCATTTTCTGGTCCATATCTCCATGCAGCGGAGACACGTGATAACCTTGTTTCATCAGGCGCTCCGCAATCTCCTGGCAGTCCTGCTTTGTGCGGGTGAAGATGATACCGTAAATACCCGGAGCAAAGTCCAGCAGTCGTTGCAGCGTTTCGAAACGGTTGTGGTGATTGGTAATGTAATACTGGTGATCGATGTTTTCGTTAGTGGTGTTGGCCACGGTAACGGAAAGCTCTTTCCACTCTTTCATGAAACGCTTGGCAATGCCACGCACCTCATTGCTCATCGTTGCAGAGAACAACCAGGTAAATTCCCTGCTGGGAGTGGTTTTCAGGATGATGTCGATGTCCTCGCGGAAACCCATGTTCAGCATTTCATCCGCCTCATCCAATACCACATAGCGCACGTTTTCGAGGCTGATCGCTTTACGCTCCAGCAAATCGATCAGACGACCGGGTGTGGCCACGATTACCTGTGGCTTGGACTTGATTTCGCGGATCTGTCCCCCTATGGGTACGCCGCCATACACAGCCACTGACCGGAAATGGTCAATATGCTGTCCGTATTTGTCAAATTCATTTTGAATTTGCATACAAAGTTCACGCGTAGGACTCAGTACCAATGCCTGAATGTCTTTTACGCTGGTGTCAATGTAGTGCAATAAAGGAAGGCCGAAAGCTGCTGTCTTACCGGTACCGGTCTGTGCAAGACCTATGATATCAGAAGGTTGAGATAAAAGCGTTGGAATTACTTTTTGTTGAATGGGCGTTGGTGATTCAAAGCCCAGGTCCGTTACTGCACGAATCAATTCTTCCCTCATAGGGAAGTCAGAAAATAATGTCATTATATGAAGAACTAATTAAGGCGCAAAGGTACAACAATTAGTTCATATAAATACAGCACAAAAACGTCCTATGCCTTATCTGAAGGAGAATTCGGCACTTTTGCCGAGGCTAATTGCCAAATGATTGTTACTTTTACCCGCTCTATTTTTTAAAAGAAAAATCAATCAATGGCACATCAACTGTTACAAGGAAAAAAAGGTCTGATCTTCGGCGCACTGGACGAGCGTTCAATTGCCTGGAAAGTGGCTGAACACGCTGTGGCTGAAGGCGCACAGATCGTATTAACCAACGCTCCTATCGCAATGCGTATGGGTAAGATCAACGAACTGGCTGCTGCATGCAATAATGCACCCGTGATTCCTGCAGATGCTACTTCCATTGCCGACCTTGAAAATCTGATCACCAGGGGTATGGAGCACGTGGGTGGTAAATTTGATTTTGTCCTGCACTCCATCGGTATGAGTCCGAACGTAAGAAAATCCATTCCTTACGATGAGACCAACTATGACAACTTCCTTAAAACACTGGATATATCCGCTTTATCATTTCACAAGGTGTTGCAGACCGCTAAAAAGCTGGATGCCATTAACGAGTGGGGATCTGTGGTGGCACTGTCTTACATAGCCGCTCAGCGCACGTTCCCTGGATACAACGACATGGCGGATGCAAAATCCGTACTTGAAAGCATCGCCCGCAGCTTTGGCTATCAGTATGGCTTTGCTAAGAAGGTGCGTGTAAATACGATCTCTCAGTCCCCTACGGTGACTACTGCGGGAAGCGGTGTTTCCGGATTCAACGCATTTATCGACTACGCAGAAAAAATGTCTCCTTTAGGAAATGCGGACGCCGAGCAGTGTGCTCAATACTGCATCTCCCTGTTCAGCGACTATACACGTATGGTCACGATGCAAAACCTGTTCCATGACGGCGGTTTCTCCAATACCGGTGTAAGCCATCTGCTTATCGAAGACCTGAACAGGCTCAACGGACAATAGCAATAATTTTCTGCCCTTTGCGTTTTGAAAACATGAATTTTAAACTATTCTGGTGCACTTCCTTACTTGCGCTTCTGTGCATCAACGCACAGGCGCAGGTAACGGGAGGACAATTCTCTTTCGAATACCTGCGTTTATCGAACAGTCCGCATGTAAGCGCCCTGGGCGGTATCAATGTGGCACATCCGGGTGCAGATGTATCGCTTGCCATGCAGAACCCCGCGTTGATGCGCCCTGAACTGCACAATAACCTGTCGTTGAACTACAATAATTTCTACGCCGACATCAGCAATGCCAATCTTGCCTACGGCTATTTTCTACCCAAGCTCAATACCGCTTTTGCGCTCGGTGTGCAATACATGAACTACGGGAACTTTGCAGCAACAGATGAAGTGGGTAATACAATAGGCAATTTCAAGGCGAACGACTATACGCTTTCTCTTGCGGCATCGCGCCAGTACAGGGAACATTGGCGCTATGGTGCGACGTTGAAGTTTGCTCAGAGTTCGCTTGCCGACTGGAAAGCAAGTGCATTACTGGCGGATATCGGTGTCTGTTATGAAGACACGGCAAATCTGCTGACAATTGGCGCAGTTGCAAAAAATATGGGAGGGATGATCAACAAATATACTCCCGGATCTGCAGCAGAACCTTTGCCTTTTGATCTTCAACTGGGTATTTCAAAACGTTTCAAGCATTTACCGCTACGCCTGTTCGGAACAGTACATCACCTGTATGAATGGGATATCCGGTATGATAATGCCGCAGACAATAATACAAACAAAGTTTTCGGCACTTCAGATACAACCCAGAGCAATCATTTCGCAGATAAGTTATTCCGGCACTTCATATTCGGTGGCGAACTCACAATAGCGAAACGTCTTACCGTCACGGTAGCTTATAATCATCTCCGTCGCAGAGAATTGTCGGTTGATTCAAAAAGAGGCGCAACCGGCTATTCGTTCGGAGGAAATATCAATCTGAATAAATTCCAGGTGTATTACGCCAGATCGTATTACAGCATTGCAGGCCCGTACAATGAATTCGGATTGAATATACAGTTGAATAAATTGTTCGGAGGAGGGCCGGTATGGAAAGCTACTTACCCTAAATGGGAGGAATGACAAGTTTATTTTCTGGTAACGATCAGCAACATTATGATCAGAAAGACCACTACCAGCAGCAAAGAAGCATAAGGAACCAGACGATTCTGCTGTTCCTTTTTTTTGCGTCTGTCTGATTCCTCCTGAAGCCGTTCTAAAACCGTTGCGTCAATATGACCGGTAAGCTCTGTGACTCTGGCTGCAATTTCCTTAAAAGAACGCAGTGCCTGAATGCCCGTGGACGCATCAAGCAGCGTTTGCACAACGCTGCTGTTCAGGTCGCTATTCTGCTGCCGTTTCATGATCGCTATATTTTCTGTGCTCAGGATGCCCATTACAAAATCCGCCAGCGCATCATAATTAATGCCCATGCCATTTGATTTGGCGACGTACATGCGCACACCTTCCGCCTGTTTCAGGATTTGCTGCACGGTGTAAATATTATCGCGCGATTGCTGCGCGGCAAAGCCGGAAGAAATGATGAATCGGTCGTAGATCTTCCGCTTCGCGGGATCTGAAAGTATTTCATAGGCTACCTGAATCTCCTGAAATCTGGTGGTAGCTTCAGCTCCCTGATTGCGATCGGGATGAAACCGGCGCGCCTGTGTGCGATAGGCCTTCTTAATATCTGCCGCGGAAGCGTGGAACGGGATTTCCAGTATCTGATAGTGGTTAAGTGCTTCCGGCATGAACGGCGTATTGATGTAATTCGGCAAAATTAAAAAAGCCGCTCATTTCTGAGCGGCTTTTCTTTTATTTTAAAGTATTAAGCTTCTTTTTCTACCTGACCGTAGTTGAGCTCAACAGGCTGGGCTCTTCCGAAAATCTTAACGGTAACTTTGAGTTTCTTTTTCTCATCGTTCACTTCTTCCACAGTACCGTTGAAGTCGTTGAACGGACCATCGATGATCTTCACCGTTTCACCAACAATAAACGGATCTGCGAATGTAACGCCGGCTTCGGAAACTTCGTCCATCTTACCGAACATTTTGTTCACTTCGTTCTTGCGTAAAGCTGTGGGCTGGTCTTTACCGAGGAAGTGGATCACGCCATTGATTCCTTTGATCTGCTGAACGATTTCATCATTCATTTTACCGTCAACGGCTTCGATCATCAGGTATCCGGGGAACAGGATTTTCTCACGAAGGGCTTTTTTACCGCCTACAACTTTGAAAATTTTCTCTACCGGGCAGAGCACCTGCAGAACCAGATTTCCCCAGTTATTGATCTTAATCTCTTTATCGATGTATTCCTTCAGCTTCTTCTCTTTACCACTTACTACGCGCAGCACGTACCACTTGGTATCCTGATTGATTACTAATTCTTCACTCATCTTACAGCGATTATTTACCCAGCAGGTTATACAACAAAGTGATTACTTTTTCAGAAGCCACGTTCATGCCGAGCATGATAAAAGTGGTAATAGCCAGAGCGACCAATACGATAACAGTAGTTTGTTGCAACTCGCTCCACGTAGGCCAGGTGACTTTATGCATCAGTTCGTCGTACGCCTCCTGAATATAGCTACCGAATTTGCTCATAATGATAAAAGTTTGGTTGTTTTTGTAAAGCTATGAAAAAGCTATGAAAAACGAAAGTGCACGGGCACTAGGATTCGAACCCAGATCAAAGGTTTTGGAGACCTCTATTCTACCATTGAACTATGCCCGTAGGAGAAAATAATCAGCTAACTAGCCAGGCTAATTAGCTGATTATGGTTTTATCTAAATCTCTGATAAACAGAATTATTTGATAATTTCAGTTACCTGACCGGCACCTACTGTACGACCACCTTCACGGATCGCGAATTTCAGACCTTTGTCCATCGCGATTGGAGCGATCAATACAACGTGCAGTGTAACGTTATCACCAGGCATTACCATTTCAACGCCTTCTGGCAGCATACACTCACCAGTTACGTCCGTAGTACGGAAGTAGAACTGAGGACGGTATTTGTTGAAGAATGGAGTGTGACGACCACCTTCGTCTTTGCTCAGAACGTACACTTCACCTTTGAATTCAGTGTGCGGAGTGATAGATTTAGGAGCAGTGATTACCATTCCACGACGGATATCTTTTTTCTCGATACCACGCAGCAGGATACCAGCGTTATCACCAGCTTCACCACGATCCAACAATTTTTTGAACATTTCAACTCCTGTACAGGTAGAAGTCAGCGGATCTTCATTGAAACCAACGATCTCAACGTTGTCTCCAACTTTGATGATACCGCGCTCGATACGACCTGTAGCAACAGTACCGCGACCAGTGATAGTGAATACGTCTTCTACAGACATCAGGAATGGTTGATCGATTGGACGGGGAGGCAGCGGAATATATTCATCAACTGCAGCCATCAGTTCGTCGATAGCAGCAACCCATTTTTCTTCACCAGCCAAAGCTCCTGTAGCAGAACCTTTGATGATTGGTGTGTTATCACCGTCGAAGCCGTTTTTAGACAGCAGATCGCGGATTTCCATTTCTACCAGTTCCAGGATCTCAGGATCATCAACCAGGTCAACCTTGTTCATGAATACTACGATACGAGGTACACCTACTTGTTTTGCCAGCAGGATGTGCTCGCGTGTTTGAGGCATAGGACCATCAGTAGAAGCTACTACCAGGATAGCACCGTCCATCTGAGCGGCACCGGTAATCATATTTTTCACATAGTCGGCGTGACCTGGACAGTCAACGTGCGCATAGTGACGATTGGCAGTTTCGTATTCTACGTGAGCGGTGTTAATGGTGATACCACGCTCTTTCTCTTCAGGAGCGGCGTCAATCTCATCATATCCTCTTTTCTCAGCCAAACCTTTGCTCGCCAGGATTGTAGTGATCGCAGCAGTCAAAGTAGTTTTACCATGATCCACGTGACCAATGGTACCAATGTTAACGTGGGGTTTCTCCCGTTTGAAGGTCTCTTTTGCCATTTTTATTCTTTTTTAAAAAGTTGTTTAAGTGTTATTGTGTTTTTGCGTTCACCGCAGCCAATTTTTTCCAAAATCTGCCGAAATGAGCGCAAATGTATTATAAATTATCGGATCAAAAAAATCCTATAATCTGTATGTACTGTTTTAATTGAAAAATAATACCGGAAAATTTTTCAATATAGCTGACAACGTGTCAAAACTACAAATCCTGCTCTACAGTCGTCTTTCGAGAGCTGTTGAGCAGGATTGAACTGCCGACCTCTTCCTTACCAAGGAAGTGCTCTACCACTGAGCTACAACAGCTTTTTTGTGCAAAAAGAGCGGGAGACGAGGCTCGAACCCGCGACCTACAGCTTGGAAGGCTGTCGCTCTACCAACTGAGCTACTCCCGCTTAACATTTTTAGGCAGTTTGTACAAAAAAAAGTGTGGGCAGGGAAGGATTCGAACCTCCGTACTCCGAAGAGAGCAGATTTACAGTCTGCCGCCTTTAGCCACTCGGCCACCTACCCATTTTCTTTAGCCTGAAAAACGACCATAAAAAAGAGCCACTTGCCGGAATCGAACCAGCGACCTACTGATTACAAATCAGTTGCTCTACCAGCTGAGCTAAAGTGGCTTATTTTTTCGCTACAAAGAACTTTCCCGTTTTGAATTCGGGATTGCAAAAGTAGGGAAGTATTTCATTTCTCCAAATTTTTTTTTCACTTTCTTGCAGATTCTTTTTGTCTCCCCTTTTGCCACTACATTTGCACTCTGAAAAAATAGTCCGCTCTTGCGTAAAACCCGGGATAACATACTGCGATTCATTGACTTCTTCCATCCGCCATTCCGGCGCTGGATCGATCTGCAGACATTCCGCTACCTAGCATGCGGTGGCTCCAACCAGCTCCTGAATATTTTTTTGTACTGGTTCTGCTTTAACATTATCCTCCTCAAACAGGATGTACCCCTGCCGGATATGAAGCCCATCGGCGGACCCATCGCTTCTTTCATTTTCGCATCCGCCTTTACCATTCCCATCGGCTTCGTTTTATCCAAATACGTCGTATTCCAGGAATCCAATCTGCGCGGACGCATCCAGCTGTTCCGCTATATGGTACTCACAGGCACCTGTTTCATACTCAACTACTGGATGCTCAAGCTGTTTGTAAACGTGATGCATATTTTCCCTACCGTTTCCCAGACAATCACGATCGTCTTACTCGCAATTTTCAGCTATATCGTACAACGCTTTTTCACTTTTCGCGTTAAGAATGCAGAACCGGAACTTCCGTTTCCCGATACCGGCGAATAAAATCACTATATTTACCTCATTATGCTGAAAAAATGGTTTGTCATCTGCCTGTTGCTGATCGGTGCTGAAAACGTCGCTCAGGCTCAGTATTTTTATCGATGGACAGAACTCGGCGTGTCCGGGGGAGCCACCCAGTATTTCGGAGATCTGAATGACAACTACGGATTCCACAACATCCGTGAGAATGTAGGTGTTTTTTGCCGTTACAATCTCAACCATTACCTCGCACTCCGTTTCTCTGCAAACTATGCGCGCGTAGGCTATGATGATAAGTACAACAAAAATCCTTACCAGAACGAACGGAACCTGAACTTTCAGAGCAATATTTTCGACGCAACGGTCCAGGCAGAATTTAATTTTTTCCGCTTCGAGACGGGCAATCTGGACAATGAATGGACACCCTATATCACGGGAGGTATCGGGGGCTTCTATTACGATCCGTACACTATTTTCAATGGAGACAAGTATTACCTGCGCGGTATCGGCACAGAAGGACAAAACCTCCCTGCTTATGCCGACCGTAAATACACCAATTTTGCGCTCTGCTTCCCGATTGGGGTGGGTGTGAAATGGTGGTTGCTTCCGGGCGTGAATATGGGCCTGGAAATAACCGACAGGCTTACCACAACCGATTACCTCGACGATGTAAGCACTACCTATGTAGGTGCCAATAATTTTGCTTCAGATCCAAGCGTTATTAATCCGACCTACTATATTCAGGACCGCTCATTGCTCAAAAATCCTTCAGACCCTCTGGGTCGTGCCGGTAAGCAGAGAGGTAATTCCGCAACCAAAGATCAGTACGTGATGCTGCAGCTACACCTGTCTGTACAACTGCGCACTTATAAGTGTCCGGTTACTCCACCTTACTGGCGGACGCATTATTAAGGCTTCCGTTTTTCCCCAAGTTCCAGACTCACGTTTATCCAGGAAGGATCAAATGCTGCTTTATAACGCTCATAAAAACGGATAGCCGGTTCATTCCAATCCAGCACCTGCCATAGCATTCCGTTGAAATTCCGCAGCCTGGCCTCTTCAATCAATGCGTCCATCAGCAGACCTCCGATACCCTTTCCACGCCAGGACTCCGATACGATGATGTCTTCAAGATACATGCGTTGCCCTTTCCAGGTGCTGTAACGGATGTAATACAATGCCATACCGCATATCACACCATCAACTTCTGCGACGAAAGCCCACCATACCGGTTGCTGGCCAAATCCGCTTGCTGCAAAATGCTCCGGAGAAACAGTTACTTCTTCCGGCGCACGCTCGTACAATGCCAGTTCCCGGATGAGCTCCAGCATTGCCGGACAATCTTCCCGTACTGCACGACGGATATGTATATTCATAAGCTTTTTATATTAACGATTATTCCTGCGCTGCGAAGCTACTTAACTTTCCAAAGATAGAGGCTGAAGCAACCAGATGACCAAGTATACATTCCAAAAGAACTTAATTGATTGTAGAATAATACTATATTTGAGGCCCAAATCTCACTGAATGAAAAAACTGTTACTAAATATAGGCATAGCTTGCTGTGCCTTCACAGCCAAAGCGCAATTCTTTATCGGCGGAGGAGCAGCCCTGAATTCTTACCGCAACGTCGGACTTTATCCTGCACTGCAACCACGTCTGGGACTGGATTACAAAGAAGGCAAAATAAGCATTATTGCCGGATTCAATTTCTCTCCGTTCAAACAAAGCAACCGTTTCGGAGTGTACTATTCCGACTCCTCCGGAAAAGAGAGCACCACCATTGCTTACACCGAGAAAATAACTATCCATAACGCTTTTGTACATGGATGCTACCGGCTTGGCAACATGGAAAATGCCTTCCGGCCCAAACTGATCATGGGCGCAAGCTCCGACCTGATCAATATCAATTACAGCACGACAAAGACTGTTCCTAAAGGGCTGAAGACGACTGAAGATCTGCAGGGTGGTCCGCTGAACGGACCGAAAGTCGATATCGGGATCGGCTTCGATTACCGCTCCAACGAAAAAGAAGATCTGAATGTGGAGCTGATACTGGGTCTGCCTGCCAACCAGGTAAACGGCCAATATGTTTACAATCCGACGGTGACCCATTTCGGCTTAAATATCACCTATTCCCATTATTTCGGGAAAAGGGAATATGCCGGCTGGTAAGCAATGAGTATTGTTTAGCTTTGCCGCATGCCACTTTTCAGAGAATGGGCTCCGGACGAACACAGCCTGGCTGCGGTATGGCATATTACCGAAGAAGAGCATTTTTTTGCGGATCAGGTACCTGTACGTGCGGACACAATCCGGCACGGGAAGAGACGTATTGAGTTTCTTGCGGGCAGATTCCTGCTGCAATACCTCAAAAACGACTTTCCGTTGCATGCTATTGCCAAAAATCCGAACGACAAGCCTGTGCTTCCGGAAGGTCCGTACCATTTCTCCATCTCACACTCCTACCCGTACGTAGCCTGTATCATAGACGAGCTCGGAGACACGGGCATTGATATAGAGTGTGAGCGGGCAAGTATTCTGTCCGTAAAACATAAATTTCTCACCCCGGAAGAGTCGGAATTATTTCCGGATACGCTTCCGGATATCCTGTTAGCCTGGACTGCCAAGGAAGCGGCTTATAAATACCAGGGGCTCCGTGGTGTGGATTTCAGACAGCATCTGCGGATTGTTGGCTGGAAAAATATTACTGAAGCAGAGAAGATCATATCTATAAAACTTCCATTAATTGACGATTCCGCGAAAAAAACCTTCAAATCGTTAATTGATAAGGATTTTTGCCTTTCTTATGCAATACGCTATAAACATTATAAAATATAAAATGTTTATTACTTTCCGAATTGCAGACAAAAATTTCTTTGAAATCGTCAAAAATAGTAAGTTTGCAAAAAAATAAATATTTTATGTCGCATTTACGTCAGATTGCTCTTGAGCAGGTAATCAAAAACGATGATGAAAAGAAGATCGGTCACTACGCCGGGAAGCGCATTACCGCTATCTTCAACTCAAATGTGTTTACGGAGCGCATCATGCGCGAATATCTGAGTGACGAAGCGTACAAAAGCCTTGTCAACTCGCGTAAAAACGGTACCCGCGTGGAGCGTCGCGTAGCCGACCAGGTTGCGAGCGGCATGAAAGCATGGGCAGAAGAGCGTGGTGTTACGCACTACACGCACTGGTTCCAGCCTCTTACCGGCACTACTGCAGAAAAACACGATTCTTTTTTTACCATTAAAAGCGATGGCACTGCAATCGAATTGTTTGACGGCGACACCCTGATCCAACAGGAGCCCGATGCATCCAGCTTCCCCAACGGTGGTATCCGTGCCACTTTTGAGGCGCGTGGATATACAGCGTGGGATCCCTCTTCCCCGGCCTTTATTATGGAATCCGGATACGGAAAAACATTATGCATCCCCACCATTTTCATCGCCTACAACGGTGAATCACTCGACTACAAAGCGCCGCTGCTGAAATCGGTGGTAGCACTGGATAAAGCCGCGGTAGATGTTTGTAATTATTTTGATAAAAACGTACAGAAAGTAAATATCACGCTGGGTTGGGAACAGGAATATTTCCTCGTGGATGAGGCGATTGCCAATGCGCGCCCTGACCTTATGATGTGTGGCCGCACCCTGGTTGGGCATGCTCCTGCAAAAGGCCAGCAGCTTGAAGACCATTACTTCGGTTCTATTCCTGACCGCGTATTTGCATTTATGCAGGATTATGAGCAGGAGTCCTATAAACTGGGTATTCCGCTGCGCACACGTCACAATGAAGTAGCTCCGAGTCAGTTTGAGTGCGCTCCTATCTTCGAAGAAGTAAACATCGCGGTTGACCACAATACACTGCTGATGGACGTAATGTCTAAGGTAGCCAAACGTCATAAACTGCGTGTATTGCTGCACGAAAAACCATTTGCAGGTGTGAACGGAAGCGGTAAACACAACAACTGGAGCATGGCTACGGATACAGGCGTAAACCTGTTGTCTCCGGGTAAAACCCCGCGTACCAATCTCATGTTCCTTACGTTCTTCGTAAACGCCATCAAGGCAGTGCATGACAATGCGGACCTGCTGCGCGCAGTGATCGCTTCTGCCAGCAACGATCACCGTCTCGGAGCGAACGAAGCACCTCCGGCCATTATTTCGGTTTACCTCGGAAAATACCTGTCTGAAGTACTCGACGAAGTGGAAACGCGTGTAGGCGATACTTTTACAGAGCAGGACGAGCAATTGCTGAAACTCGATATCCATAAACACATTCCTGAAGTATTGATGGACAATACCGACCGTAACCGCACCAGTCCTTTCGCGTTTACCGGTAACAAATTTGAATTCCGTGCCGTGGGAAGCTCTGCCAACTGCGCTTCTCCGATGACTACGCTGAATACGATGATGGCGGAAACATTGAAGCAATTCAAGAAAGATGTGGATGCGCTGATCGAAAAAGGCGAGAAAAAAGAAGTTGCGATCATGCACGTATTGCGCAACTACATCAGCGAATCCAAAAAGATCCGCTTTGAAGGTGACAATTACAGCGATGAGTGGGCAGCTGAGGCGCACAAACGCGGACTGAGCAACTTTAAAACGACTCCCGAAGCGCTGGACGCACTCGTAACCAAAAAAGCAAAAAAACTCTTCATCGAAAATAATATCTACAGCGAACGCGAGCTGGAAGCACGTTATGAAATTATGCTGGAAGATTACGTGAAGAAAGTACAGATCGAAGCACGTATCATCGGCAATATCGCCACGAACCATATCCTCCCTGCAGCCGTGAAATACCAGAGCCTGCTGGTGGAGAACGTAAAATCACTGAAAGAGATCGGTGTGCACGAAAGCAATTACAAAGCTCAGCTGAATATGATCAACGTGATCGGCGGACATATCCAGTCGCTGAACGACAACGTGGAAGCAATGATCGCCGCACGTAAAGTTGCGAACAATGAGCCGGATATGCGTAAACGTGCGGATATGTACTGCAACAATATTAAATCGTTGTTCGATAACATCCGTTACGCTGCCGACAAACTGGAGTTACTTGTAGACAACAGCCTCTGGCCGCTGCCTACTTACCATGAAATGATGTACCTCGGATAAGAGCCATCGGTACAAACAACCGGAAGAAGCACCACTTTCTGTGGTGCTTCTTCTTTTTCAGACGCTCTCCTGCCATACCCCGATATGTAAAGCGAACAAGCGGAATAATTAGCTTATTTTGCAGCAAATTGACAGCTTTTATGCAATTCAGCGCAAAACAAGTGGCCGGTATTTTAGGCGGAACCATAGAAGGCAACGACGAGGTAATGGTGAGCAGTCTTTCCAAAATAGAGGAAGGCAAACCCGGATCCATTTCTTTCCTGGCCAATCCTTTGTACACGCAGTACATCTACGATACAGAAGCTTCACTGGTGATCGTAAATGATAACCTGGAGTTAAGCGCTCCGGTAAAACACGCAACTTTGCTGCGCGTCCCCAGTGCGGAAAAAGCTTTTGCGAAATTACTGGAGATGTATAACCAGATAAAGCTGAATAAAAGCGGGATTTCCCCGCAGGCTTTTGTTTCCGACAAAGCAAGCGTCGGAGAGAACGCATACATAGGCGAATTTGCAGTGATCAGCGAAGGAGCAAGGCTTGGTAAAAACGTAAAAATATATCCGCAGGTATATATCGGCGACAATGTAGTGATCGGTGACAATACCACCATTTTTGCCGGAGTGAAGATTTATTCCGACTGTGTGGTAGGCAGTAATTGCATTTTCCACTCGGGTACGGTGATTGGCAGCGATGGCTTCCGGTTTGCAACGGGAGAGGGTGCGCAGAAAATTCCGCAGATCGGGAATGTGATTATTGAGGACGATGTGGAACTCGGTGCCAATTGCGCAATCGACAGGGCTACACTGGGTTCTACCATCCTGCGCCGGGGTGTGAAATTTGATAACTTTATTCATATAGCGCATAACGTGGAGGTAGGCGAAAACTGCTATTTTGCAGCGCATACCGTAGTTGCCGGCTCCACGCGTATCGGGAAGAATGTAATGACCAGCGGGCAGGTAGGGATTGTCGGACACTTACAGGTAGCAGACAATACGATCGTAACCGCGCAATCGGGATTATCGAAAAGCGTGACCAGGCCCGGGGAAGTCCTGATGGGTTCACCCGCTTTTGATGCGAATAAATACAGAAAAGCTTTTGTACACTTCCGCAATCTCGACGGTATTGTTAACCGGCTGACCGAGGTGGAAAAGCAGTTAAAGAATAAAGTATAATGCAGGAAAAGAAATCAAAGAACCGGGAATGGATGCAGTATGCAGGTCTGGCAACGCAATGGCTGGTAATGCTGGGTCTGGCAGTATGGGCCGGTATCTCTATAGATAAGCGCGTGGGGCCTGACAGCCGCATCTTTACTATTTCGCTGCCATTGCTGGCTCTGGGCATTTCGTTCTATAACCTGATTAAGAAATTAAATAACCCGAAAAAATAAAATGAGTCGTTTTATTACGATAACGATAGGTATCTGCTTTGTCCTGCTGCTGGCGCTGTTCTTATTAAAAGATCGGCTGGCAGGCTTTGATATTCCGGCACTGATCGGTGCGGATATATTACTTGCATTGCTCAGCATTGTTTCTTACATCATTGTCAACCGTAAAATCAAAGAAGGGCGTCCGCAGGCATTTGTGAACGGTGTTTATTCGGCTACCTTGCTGCGCTTGATGATGTGCCTGGGCGGTATTTTTATTTACGCCTATGCCACGCGTGAACATTTACATAAACCGACTGTCTTTGTGATGATGGGCTTTTACCTTGTGTACTCCTTTACGGAAACGCTCACCATGACAAGGAGAGCAAAACAATAAATCTGTCAATGAAAAAGGAACGACCTTTTTCGGAACTCATTCCATTTTTACCCGAGGGCACTTTCGATTCCGTAGTGCCTTATTTCCAGGATCATACAATCCATCTGACACTTACCCGCGAGCGGAAAAGTGTATTAGGCGATTACCGGAATCCCTCCCGGGATACGCCTTATCACCGTATTACGGTAAATGCCACACTGCATCCGTATAGTTTCCTGATTACATTGCTGCATGAACTCGCGCATATGCTGGTTTTTATCCGCTTTGGAAACAAGGTGATGCCTCACGGCAGCGAGTGGAAAAATCAGTTTAAAGAAATGCTTATACCGTATATAGGCAAAAAATTTTTCCCAAACGACATAGAACAGGCACTTTTGCGGTACATACAGAATCCGAAGGCTAGCACCTGCACTGACACTAATTTGTACAAAACCCTGTACCGGTATAACCGGACTGACGATCTGAAAACACTGGTGGAATCACTGGATATCGGCAGCATCTTTCGTACGGAGGAAGGAAGGTTGTATAAAATTCTGGAGAAACGCCGTACGCGATATCGCTGCGAAGATCTTCAGAACGGCAAAATGTACCTTTTCCCGGCTATTTACGAAGTGATCAGGGTTGTCAAAGATGAGTAAAATCATAGAAATCAGGAAGGTTTAACGGTCTCTGTAATCACATTAAAGGTTATCTTTGCAGTCATGTCTTTACCTAAATTTCCCAAATCTCAAAATTCGTTCAGTCACGAGCTTAAAGAACGCGTACACCGGTATTTTGAGGATAACAATATAGCAAGTACCGGTAACGGTCATCTTTATTTCAAAGCGATTGTTTTACCGCTTCTGTACATTTTCCTGTATGTGCATGTCGTGTTCTTCACGCCTCCCACATTCTGGGCGCTGGCAGAGTGTGCGCTTATCGGCCTTACGGTAGCGGCTATCGGTTTCAATATCATGCACGATGGTGGACACGGAAGTTTTAGCTCCAAACCCTGGCTCAACAATATTGCTTTCTTTTCGCTGAATATTCTCGGCGGAAGCAATTTCATGTGGAATATGAAGCATAATGTGATCCATCATGCTTATACCAATATTGACGGACTGGATGACGATATTGATGCGAAACCCTTTCTGCGCATGGCCACCACACAGCCCAAACTGAAAATGCATAAATACCAGCATTTGTATTTCTGGTTCCTGTATTCATTGCTGTATCTGTTCTGGGTGTTTTTCACCGATTTCCGCAAGTATTTCTCACACAGGGTGGGATCCGTGCCATTGAAAAAAATGAAAACCAAAGACCATCTTATCTTCTGGGCTTCAAAAATTTTCTTCTACGGGTACATTATGGTGCTGCCGATTATTAAGTTCGGGCTGCTTACCTGGCTCGCAGGCTTCCTCACTATGGCGCTTACCGGTGGTTTTGTGCTCAGTATCGTGTTCCAGCTGGCTCATACCGTACAGGACGCTACATTCCCGATGCCGGATGAAACAACACATAAAATGGATGACGAATGGACGGTGCATCAGCTCAAAACCACAGCTAATTTCGCTACAAACAATAAATGGATCTGCTGGTATGTAGGCGGACTGAACTTCCAGGTGGAGCATCATCTGTTCCCTAAAATTTCACACATCCATTATCCTGCAATAAGCAAGATTGTAAAGCAAACCTGCAGAGAGTTTGGCATCAGCTATATAGAATATCCGAAAATGGTGACTGCCATTGCATCGCACGTTTCGTACCTGCGCTCGGTAGGACAAGCTCATTAATCGTTCATGCGCTTCTCACAGATAGTCGGTCAGCAGGCAGCAAAGGAGCATTTTCTGAACATGTGGCACCATCAGCAATTGCCGCATGCTTTACTGATACATGGTAATGAAGGTACTGGTGTACTTCCTTTTGCGTTGGCGATCAGTCAGTTTATTCTTTGTGAAAACCGTCAATCAGCCGATGCATGCGGGCAATGCCCTGCGTGTACTCAGGCTTCAAAACTGGCCCATCCCGATTTAAATATCTCTTTTCCGTCCATTAAGCCGGAAAAAAAGAAAGAAAATCTGAGTACCTATTATATCGATGATTTTCGCAAGTTCGTCGCTCAAAGCCCTTATGGCACCACCTTCGACTGGCTTCAGTCTACAGGCGCAGAAAATAAGCAGGGAAATATTTCGGCTGAAGAGTGCCGGTCCATGATCGAAAAACTGGCTTTGAAATCCCATGTTGAAAACGGCTATAAAATACTGCTCGTATGGCGGCCCGAATTCCTGGGCAAAGAAGGGAATATCTTACTGAAACTGATTGAAGAACCCCCAGCCAGAACGATACTGATATTGGCAGCAGAAGTGCTTGAGCAGATTCTGCCGACCATTCTCTCCAGGGTGCAGCGCATCAAACTGCTTCCGCTCAGGCAGGAAGAAATCGCCCAGGCCCTCAGCGACCGGGAACAGACGGATGTGCACCAGGCTCAACGCATTGCCATGATGGCTTCCGGGAATTTCCATACGGCGCTGCAATTGCTGCACCATCCCGTAAACGACCTGCTCCCTGCTACCAAACACTGGTTCAATATGCTTTTTGTACGCCGCGGCATCGATGCGTCCAAAGCTATGGAGGAACAGGCCAAGGAAGGCCGGGAAGGAATTAAAAACTTTCTCATATACGTGGAACACCTGCTTCAGGCAGTGATCCGCTTTCGTTATACCGGTCAGTGCCGCCTCGGCGGGGAAGAACTTGATTTCATCCAGAAACTGGCAAAAACACCCCTTACTCAGGCGGCTATCGAACAAATGATCGATGCGCTGAACAGAATGGGTTTTTACATCCAGCGCAATGCCAATGCCAAGATACAGCTACAGGCGCTGAACATCGAAATGATGTATGCGATTCAGAATAAAAAGGTATCTTCGCTGAATTAACTTATTCTTTAAAAATATTCCGGTTTGGCATATATAAAATAAGCATGCTTATTTGGAGTGCCGGCCGTCAACATAAACGACATAGACACGAATGGGATGTGGAAATTGTGGCACCGGAGCCAATGGCAAGCCCGCCGGCTGTAAAAGCAATGGCGGATGCAGCAGTGGCGGGTGCAATAAACTAAATGTATTTGACTGGCTCGGCACGATACCGCTTCCCGGTACCGCCAAGCCCTTTTTAATAGTTGAAGTTTCTTTCAACAACGGAAGCCGGAAGGAATATTTCAAAAACGGCACCACGCATACGCTTCACAAAGGTCAATGGGTGACCGTGGAGGGTGTGGGCGGATTTGATATCGGCGAGGTAAGCCTTACAGGCGAACTGGTAAAGCTCCAGATGAAAAAATACGGGGTGAACGATCAGAATACGCTGAAACGTATCCTGCGTCCTTCTTCCGACGAAGACATGGAGATTTTCAACCAGAATAAATCCCGCGAGCGTGAGGTAATGGTCCGCAGCCGCGCGATTGCGAAAGAGTTGAAAATAGACATGAAGATCGGAGAAGTGGAGCTTCAGGCCGATGGCAAAAAAGCAACTTTCTTTTATACCGCAGAGCACCGTGTCGACTTCCGTGAACTGATCAAGGTTTTTGCCTCCGAATTTAAAGTTAAGGTGGAGATGAAGCAGATCGGAGCACGCCAGGAGAGTGGCAAGGTGGGCGGAATCGGCTCCTGCGGCAGGGAATTATGCTGCAGCACCTGGCTTACCGATTTCAAATCGGTAAACACTACAGCTGCCCGATATCAGTCACTATCGATCAATCAGACCAAGCTATCTGGCCAGTGCGGACGCCTGAAATGCTGCCTGAACTATGAGCTGGACACCTATATGGATGCATTGCGCCATTTTCCTACTCAGGCAGACCATATCCAAACCGCAAACGGCCGCGCCAACCTGATCAAGAAAGACATTTTCAGAAATCTGATGTGGTATGCGTTCTCCAACAGCAGTAAGCATTATCCGCTTACCATTGAGCGTGTGAAGGAAATTCTCGCAATGAACAAAGAAGGGAAATTCCCTGATGAACTGGAGCCGGTAGAACTCGAGACCAAGGAGAAAACCAAAATTGATGTTGGATTCGTTAACGATGTAGGGCAGATCTCCCTGCGCAATCTCGAAAAACGAAAGTCAAAAAATAAAAAGAAGCCTTCTTCCGGTAATAATACTCCCGGAAATGAGGCGAAACAAGCTAAAGGGCCCAGAAACAACAATAATAATCCGGGTGGCAAGCAACAGCAAGCCAGGGAAAAAGGTCAGCCCCAGCAGAACAATCAGCAAAAGCCACGTCCGCAGCAGGGTCCTAAAACGGAGCAGGTAGGAAAACCGCAGCAAGCGCAGCCGAACCAGAACAGGAACAATCCACCTTCGGCAGAAGGCGGAGCGCAGCAGCAGCAACCTAAAAACCGTCCTCCAAGGCCTAAACGGAACCCTAATAGCAGCAAACCGGAACAACCGCAGAAGGCACCTGCACAGAACAACGAAAAACCATCCTGACATTCAGGAACCTGATAAAAAAAGCGCGCTGATCATCATCAGCGCGCTTTTTTTCTATTCTTATGCCGGACTAGCGTAACAGCGTTACATTCCCGTTGTAAGATTCTGCTTTACCGTCTTCGAACGAAATGCGGATCTGGTACACATATACCCCCACAGGCTGTGCCGTTCCGTGATAATTGCCGTCCCAGCCCTTACCATTTATATTATCCGATTCAAACAGCAAAACACCCCAGCGGTCAAAAATGCGCATGGAGAAAGTGGTGATGGATTTACCCAGCAAGTTGCGCGGGAGGAAGTATGCATTGGACGGATTGTCATCGCCAGGTTTGAAGGCGTTCGGAATTTCCAGATAACAGCCCGTGCTCACGGTAATACTGTCGCTGGCAGCACAACTGCGTTCGCTTACCCGCAATGAATAGGATCCGGCATTGTAAACCGGCAGCGATTCTGTAGTATCACCGGTACTCCACATATATTTTCTGGGCATCGCGCCTACCTGCAAATTCTTCAGTGTAAGCGGCCCGTTTCCGGGACAAATGGTGGTATCAGGCCCCAGATTCACAAGCGGAATGCCTGTTACTTCCATATCCTGTGAGGTTTCCACCATACCGCAGATGGAATAGTAAGCCTGGAATGTTACAGAAAATCTGCCGCTCGTGTTGAACGCTTTACGCACATCCAGCGCATCACGCGATTGAACATCGCCGTCGTGGAAGTCCCACAATAAGCTGTAGTAACCTTCAGTAGCCCTGGCCTTAAAGTCGACCGCTTCTCCCTGGCAGATCAGTGAATCTGTCTTGGTAAAAGAAACTTCCGCCTTAGGCGCAACGTAAATATTTTTCGTGATACTATCGCTGCAGCCATGCGTATTAGACGCTACCAGACCGATATGCTTCAAGCCTTTGTCTGTATAGGAATGAACAGGGTTATCAATGGAGCTGGTATCCGAATCTCCCAGTGTCCAGAAAGATGAAAAGCTTTCTGAACTGCCGGATAAAGTATTAACCGTTCCGTTGGTCAGGGACAACAATTCAGGTCCGCAAAGCGAATCTTTAGACGTGGTGAACGCAGCCTGAATCCTGGATACATCCACCTTCAATTCTGCACGAGCGCTGACACAGCCATCCACCGTCTGCTGCGGGAAGAACGACTGAGTGGTGGACGCAGTGGTGGATGGTACGGGCACAGCAGTATATTTAGTTCCGCCGGTGGCTGCATCATACCATTGTATGGCCGTACCTGCGGCGCTTACCGGTGCAGCCGTAACACCATAACAGTAGATGGTATCGTGCACAAGAGGAGGTGCCGGCTTGGGAATCACCTGTACATTGATAGTAGTATATTGCGAATAACAGCCCGCAGCATTTTGCTGCCGGACATAATACGTAGTGGTACCGGGGGTGGTGGTAAGCGGAACAGGCGGAGCAGATGTTTCGACGCCGCCGAATGAAGTACTGAAAAAGACCTGGGCGCCATAAGCAGGGGTAGCCTTAAGTGTATCTGCGGCATCCCCCTGGCAGTATTTCACAGGCGACACCACAGATGGCGGCACGGTAAATGTAATGGTGTCCACATAGAACACGAGTATCTGCGTGTCGCAAAGAGAATAGCCGGTAGCTGTGTACATCCTGGGTCCATTAACGGTGATCAGAACGGAATCGCCGTAAGCCCCGCCTGCGGGAGGCAGCGATCCGCTGCTGATCAGACTGTCGGCATCGAGTCCCGTGCCCGGGGTCCAGGTCCACTTATAGGCATTACCACCTGCAATTTTTACCGGGATAGTTTTGCCGGGGCAAACACGGAAGGTGGTGTAAGGTTTGTAGGTTACAGAATCCGAGGAAAATAAAGGCGCGGTTTCTTCCAGCGCGGAGTCAAGGTCGGCTTGTTTCAGAATATATGCGTAAGCCAGTTCGGTAGTTTCACCGGGTGCCAGACTGCCGACATTGAATACAACGCCCATTGAAGTATTGGCAGCGGAGAATCCGTTGACATTATATATGTAACCGGATGCGCCGCCATTACCGGCATGCACATTATTCAGAGGTGCATCGGGCGTATACGTGCTGGTGATATAACATTTGGCACGGCAATCTTTCGTTCCGAGGCCGAGGTAAGCTGTCGCATAACTCTGGCCGGTAGCCACTACAAGACAATTGCGGGAAATAGGACCGGGCTGGAAAATAATCCGTTTATCAGAAGCATAGTTTCCGGAAACGGTAGCATCCGGCTCCGGGTCGAGACTGCGGTTGTAATAGATATTCGTGAGTGTTGTGGATCCGGTATTTTTGAGTACTACGCGTGTTACAAAATACAATTTGCTTTTCTTTTGCGTGGTTATCTGGCTGATGGAAAGATTACCCAGCGAGCCCTCCCATGTACCCTGCACCTGTGATCCGGTGGAGGTATAACCCGTATTGGAACCGGTTAAGCCGCCGGTAAACGAGGTGGGCCCAGTTCCACGCCATGCGAGACCGCGGGTGCCGTTTACGGAAATATCCCATCCCTCCTGGGGTGTACCCGGAAGAAAGAAATCTCCGAAATAATCAGGGAACCCGGGTGTCGATACCGACCATCCGTCTTTCTGGGGATCAGAAACGAAACCCATAGGGCCGCCGGTGAGACCCAGATCCGGCCTCGGATGGTAGCCTGTAGGGGCATTACCACCAGAGCCATAAGCACCGTTAGGTGCAATGCCTACTTCCACATAATCACCCTGCAAAAATATATCTGTACCAACCATTTGTGCATGTGTGGTGGCAGAGGCAGTAAGCAGCAATAACAGCGTAGCAATTCTTCTTAACATATCCTTAATATAAACAATCCTCAAATATACATGTTCGACGTTGACGGGAAGCGTCCGTTATCATGTTTTTTATTGCGATGCAATTATTGCCTGCTCTGAACAGGATATCGTATTTTTACTCCCTTATTCACAGCACGAATTTCACTGGATGCATCTGTCTGATAAAAAAATCGTTCTTGGTATTTCCGGCAGCATCGCTGCTTATAAGACGCCCGAATTGGTCCGGCAGTTGGTAAAAGCCGGTGCGGAAGTACAGGTAATATGTACTGATGCCGCTGCCAGCTTTGTAAGCCCTTTATCGCTGACAACTGTTTCAGGTAAAAAAGTGTTGCATAATATTAGTGAGGGAGACAGCTGGAACAACCATGTAGCACTTGGCTACTGGGCCGATATGATATTGATTGCCCCCTGCAGCGCGAATACACTGGCGAAACTGGCAAATGGCATTTGCGACAACCTGCTTTGTGCGGTATATCTCTCGGCACGGGCTCCTGTATGCATTGCTCCGGCCATGGACGAAGATATGTGGCATCATGCCTCCACACGCAATAATCTCCGCAAGCTGGAAAGCTTCGGCAATACCATTATACCCGTGGGCTATGGCGCACTTGCGAGCGGATTGACCGGAGAAGGACGCATGGCTGAACCCGCTGAAATTGTGCAGTTCCTGAGCCGGATGCTGAACAAAGAGCAACCTCTGGCCGGGAAAAAAGCACTGGTAACAGCAGGCCCTACTTACGAGCGCATTGATCCTGTGCGGTTTATCGGAAACTTCTCCACGGGCAAAATGGGCATAGCGCTCGCCGAAAGCCTTGCCAGGCAAGGCGCATCGGTACAATTGATACTGGGTCCCACACATCTGCGTCCTTCCGGCAACCAGATAAAAGTCACGCCGGTGGAGAGCGCTGCTGAAATGTTTGAACACGCAAAAGCCGCATTTGAAGAAGCGGATATCGCTATTCTTTCTGCAGCAGTTGCAGATTACCGCGCAGCCGAAATTGCTGATCAGAAAATAAAAAAGAAAGGTGAGACGTTAACAATAACGTTGGAAAAGAATAAAGATATACTCGCGTACCTCGGTAGTGTAAAGAGAAAAGACCAGATACTGGCGGGCTTTGCATTGGAGACAGAGAATGAGATCGAAAATGCAGCCCGGAAACGCGTCGAAAAAAAGGCCGATTTTATTGTTCTGAATTCCCTCAATGACAAGGGAGCCGGATTCGGAACGGACACCAATAAGGTAAGCATCCTTTCCGCCGATGGCGTGACCTCCCTGCCGTTGCTCTCAAAAGCCGATACGGCCGATGCAATTGTTACCGCAATAACCCAAACCCTGACCAATCATGCGACTTAGCTACAGCATTTTGTTTTTATTGCTTGCTTCCCTGTGCACCAATCTTGCGGACGCTCAGGAAATGAACTGCAAGGTGAGCATCCGTCATGACCGCATTACGAATGTAGATGCACAGGTATTTGTGGATATGGAAAGAGCAATTGCCACGTTCATCAATACGCGGAAATGGACCAACGATGACTACACCGTGCAGGAAAAAATTGATTGCATTATCATGTTCAACCTTACTTCGAAATTAACCGATATTGAAGGGGGTTATGAAGCGACGATGAATATACAGGCTACGCGACCCGTATTCAATACAGGATTCAATACCTCTATCATTAACTATATCGACAGGGAAGCCAACTTTAAATTCAATCAGTTCAGTCCGCTCGTTTTTGACGATAATCGGGTCGGCAGCAGTGGAGATGGCATTACAGACAACCTGTCCTGCATTGTGGCTTACTATATTTATCTCGTGCTGGGTCTCGACTACGACAGTTTCTCTATGAACGGGGGAAATATGTACTTCAAAAAAGCACAGAATATCGTCAATAATGCACCGGAAGGTAAAGGTGTAAGAGGCTGGAAAGCAGTGGACGGAACCAAAAACCGCTACTGGCTTGCCGATCAGCTACTGAATCCGCGCTTTGCCGAATTCCATAAATACTGGTATACGATGCACCGTCTTGGCTACGATCAGTTTTACGACAAACCGAACGAAGCGCGCAAAAATATCCTGAGCGGTATTTCCACCATGCAGAAAATGAACCGGGATAATCCGAATGCGATTCTGGTGCAGTTTTTCTTTAACGCTAAAAGCAGCGAATTTCTGAACATCCTTGGTGATATGCCTTCGGCAGACCGATTGCCTTATATCACACAGCTTTCTCAAGCAGACGTAACCAATGCACAAAAATATCAGGCGCTTGCGCACTAGGCTGTTGATAGTGGCCATACCGGTCCTGAACATTTTCTCTTCATGCCAGCATGAGGAGAAGCCGCCAATTCCCCGTGAACAGATGGCGCAGATCCTGATCGATATTCACCTTGCTGAAGCATATGCAGGCATACTCACTAAAGACTCTGTGCATGCCGCGGTTAAAGTGAAAAATATGGATTCGCTGGCCGTTTATTATAAAGAGATTCTTCAGAAACATCAGGTAAAACCCGACTCATTCGATTCAGCATTTAAATGGTACCGTTACCATCCGGCCCTGATGGATTCCCTCTATGAGCGCGTGGTCGCTCATTTCGACAGTCTGCAGATGATCAAATAAAAAAGGTGGGGTTATTTATCCCCACCTTTATACGTTTCGCCGGTATTGTACAGCACAAAACTCAGAATGTCTGCTGCTTCTTCTATCAGCTTGGCGGTGGGCTTTCCGGCACCATGTCCTGCTTTCTCGTCTATCCTGATCAGTACAGGGCGATCGCAACCCTGCGCTGCCTGTAGTGTTGCCGCAAACTTGAAAGAATGCGCGGGTACCACACGATCGTCATGATCAGCGGTGGTGACCATTGTCGCCGGATAGCATGTACCCTTTTTTACATTATGCAGCGGTGAATAGCGGATCAGGTATTTGAAATCATCTTCCTTATCGCTGCTTCCGTACTCCACAGCCCATCCCCACCCTACGGTGAACTTATGATAGCGCAGCATATCCAGTACTCCTACCTGCGGGATAGCTACCGCAAAAAGATCGGGTCGCTGCGTGAGACATGCCCCTACTAACAGTCCTCCGTTGGATCCTCCACGGATAGCCAGTTTAGCAGAAGAGGTGTAGCGCTGCGCAATCAGGTATTCCGCGGCTGCGATAAAATCGTCGAAAACGGTTTGCTTCCGGGAGAGCATTCCCTCCTTGTGCCATTCTTCCCCATATTCTCCACCGCCGCGCAGATTCGCCACACAATAGATACCTCCTGCTTCCAGAAAAGGTATCAGCGATACAGAGAAAGCAGGTGTGAGGCTGATATTGAATCCGCCGTATCCATAAAGGATCGTCGGATTCTGTCCGTTCATTGAGAGTCCCTTCTTGTGCACGATAAACATGGATACTTTCTTACCATCTTTGGAAGGATAGAAAACCTGTTCTGTTTCAAAAAGATTCGGATCGAAAGGCGCATCAGAGCGTTTATACAGCACCGATTTGCCGGTTGTGATATCATAACGGAAGATCGTGGGCGCGTATGTATAGGAAGTGAAGCTGTAATAAAAATAATGATCGTCCTTATGGGCACCAAAGCCGGAAGCGGTTCCCAGTCCGGGCAACTCTATTTTATGCTCCAGCGTACCCTCCATAGTATATTGCTTTACTTCGGTACATGCGTTGCGCAGGTATTGCGCAAACAGGTGCCCCCCTCCGGTGCTGACGCCTTCGAGTTTCGCATCCTGCTCCGGGATAACCACTTTCTTATCCTGCGGATGAGCAGGATCCACAGACAGCAACCTGAAGTTCGGTGCGCCTTCGTTTGTATATAACAGCAACCTGTCGCCGGCATTATCCACTACGCCCGCATTGGTGTTAAAGCCCGCAACGAGCGTAGAGAAACCGCTCTGGCTTTTGTTGTGCAGATCCCGCACTTTGATTTCCGCACCATCAGTACCTTCCGATATATTCAGGATCAGGAAACGTTCGTCTTCAGTAAGCTGAGCGGATACATAACGCAGCGGATGCTCTTTGTCTTCGTAGATCAGCACATCTTCAGACTGGGGTGTTCCGATTTTATGGTAATATACCTTTTGAAATTCCGTCTTTGCGGAATACTTCGTCGCTTCGTTCTCCGGGCGGTCATACCCGCTGTAATAGAAGCCCTCATCGCCTTTCCAGGCAATACCGGTGAATTTCACGTAAGACAGTTTATCCGACAGCAAACTGCGCGTGGCCATGTCCATTACATAAATCTCCTGCCAATCCGACCCGGAAGCAGATACCGCATAAGCGAAATATTGCTGCTTACGGGATACAGCCGTTTCCTGCAAAGCCACTGTACCATCAGACGAAAGCTTATTCGGATCGAGTAATACCAGTTGCTCCCCGTCAATACCCTTCTGTACATACAACACACTTTGGTTCTGCAGACCATCATTGCGGTAAGTCAGGAAATACGCACCTTCTTTTTGCGGTGCCGACATTTTCGGGTAATCCCATAATTTGGTCAGTCGTTCTTTAAGCTGTTGCCGGAACGGAATATTTGCGAGATAGGATTGCGTTATTTTATTCTGGGCTTTAACCCACATGGCCGTTTGCTTCGCCGTATCGTCTTCAAGCCAGCGATACGGGTCTGAAATCTCCCGTCCGAAGTAATTGTCCTTTTGCGCAACCTGTTGCGTTTGCGGATACTGAATTTTTTGTGCCATAATTGATTGTGCCGGCAGGGCGGCCAGTGCTAACAGAAATGTTTTTTTCATACAGGATGCCAGCAGAAAAAGCTGAAAAGCAAGATACTGATAAATAGGGATTTACTTTCTGGTATTATGAGTATTTTCGTGCAAACAAGCGTCAACGGAATGATCCGGATCTGCATCTATGCTTCACTGCTCATCTTTTGCTCCAGCAGCGCAACAGCACAACCTTTCGACACGGCAAGAGTCAGTCAGGGCAACGGCTGGATCACGCAGCAGGTAGTGGGCAACCATTCGATCCTTTCAGAAGGGATGTTTAAAGACGGTGTACGGGAAGGCACCTGGACTTCGTACTGGCAAACCGGTTTCCCGAAAATGATCGAAAATTATTTTCACGGAAAAAAACATGGTCTGTTTATACAGACCGGCGAAGACGGATTTATAGAACAGTTGACCACTTATGCAAACGATCTGCTGAACGGTCCTACGCGCCGGTACAATAAAGGTGCTTTTATACTGGAGGAAACCTATTACCGGAACGGCCTGAAAAATGGCAGTTATATCAAATGGTACGAAAACGGACAGAAGCAGGAGCAGGCGATTTTTACGGATGGCGTACGCAATGGCCTGTCCCTGTATTTTTACGAGAACGGGGAAAAAGCTGCCGAATACCCCTATAAAATGGGTAAGCTGGAGGGCAGGGTAACCACATGGTATGCCAACCAGCAGATCAACGAAACCGGTGCGTACATCAATGATGAGCAAAGCGGCAACTGGGAAGAGTATTATGAAAACGGCAAGCTGAAAGCAGCAGGCGCTTACGAGCACGGGGAGAAACAGGGAACCTGGAAAGAATATGCGGAACAGGGAAACAAACCCGAAATAAAACGATACAATAAAGGACAACTTATTCCATAAAATCAATCACACTACATGTCACATACAGTACTGGTCATCGACGACGAAAGAGCAATCAGGGCTTCTCTTTCCGAAATTCTCAGCTTTGAGGGTTACAAGGTGGAAGAAGCTTCCGACGGAGCAGAGGGACTTAAAAAAATCCTGGCGAATGCCTATGATTGCGTGATCTGCGACATTAAGATGCCGAAAATGGATGGCCTCGAGGTGCTGGAAAAAGTGATGGCGGAAAAACCCGACACACAGATCATCATCATATCCGGTCATGGCAATATCGAAACCGCCGTGGAGGCCGTTAAGAAAGGAGCTTTCGACTATATCTCGAAACCACCGGATCTGAACAGACTGCTGATCACGCTGCGCAATGCGATGGAACGCAAAGACCTGGTAGTGGAAACGAAACAACTGCGCAAAAAGGTAGAGCAGAAGATCTTCGGCGAATCGGACATGATCGGCAACAGTGAGCCATTACAGAAAATCAGGGAAACACTCACCAAAATTGCACCCACCGAAGCGCGCGTGCTGATCACCGGGGAAAATGGCGTAGGGAAAGAACTTGTTGCACGCAACCTGCATAAAAACAGTAACCGCGCTAAAGGTCCGATGATTGAAGTAAACTGTGCCGCTATTCCCAGCGAACTGATCGAGAGTGAATTGTTCGGTCATGAAAAGGGCTCTTTCACCTCCGCCGTGAAAACGCGCATCGGCAAATTCGAGCAGGCAAACGGAGGCACGCTGTTCCTGGATGAGATCGGCGATATGAGCCTCGACGCACAGGCAAAAGTACTACGTGCATTACAGGAAGGCAAAATAACACGCGTGGGCGGCGATACGGAAATAAAGGTGGATGTGCGCGTGATTGCCGCAACCAACAAGGATCTGCTGCAGGAAGTAAATGAAAAGCGCTTCCGCCTGGACTTGTATCATCGCCTCGGCGTAATTCTGATACATGTCCCTTCGCTCAATCAGCGCCGCGAAGACATCCCCTTACTCATCGACCATTTCCTGAATCTTATAGCGACCGACTATAACCAGCCCGTAAAAGAAATCGATAATGCAGCGGTGCAATTACTGAGTAAACATAACTGGACCGGAAATATCCGCGAACTCAAAAATGTGGTAGAGCGGCTCATTATTCTATCTGATAAAAAAATCACAAAAGATGATGTGGAGACGTACATACTGATGAAATAAAAGACATTCGCCTGTGGAAATCCATTAAGCTTTTGTCTGGAAGTAAAGTCATAACCACTATATGAATTACAAACGTCTCTCTTTGCTCGCCTGCTCACTTATTGCAGCAGGCGCTTCTTTTGCACAGAAATCACAAAAACTGAACATCGACCATATTACGGTCTTCCTCAGCGGTGCCGAAATTGAAAGCGATACACGTATTGAAGTACCGCAGGGCACTTCAGAAATCCTGCTTACCAATGTCGCCGGCAACCTGAATGCGCAAAGCATTTCAGTAGGTGCCGACAATAATGTAGTGATCCAGTCGGCTACGCCCAAGAACGATTACCTCAGCGAGCAGAACCTTTCCCCGAAAGCGAAGCAACTGGCCGACAGCCTCGACTATCTGAAAATCCGGTTGGGAGAAATCAACAACAAAAAAGCAACCGTAGACGAACAGATCAGCGTGATCCGCAGCAATCGCAATACCGGCGGCGCCAATAGCGGACTGAATGTAACGGAGTTGCAGAAGATGCTCGACCTGATTGCACTGCGTATGAATAACCTGCTGAATGAAAGCAATACGCTGCAACGCAACATCGATAAAACAAATGAACGAATTGCGCTGCTGGACAAACAATACAACGAAGAGCTGCAGAAAGGCTTTCAGCCCGGCGGCCAGCTACTCGTTAAGATTTACAGTCCTGTAGCCACCACCACCGCACTGCATGTAACCTATATTACACCCAATGCCGGATGGACACCCGTGTACGACCTTAAAGCTGCAAAGATCAATGATCCGCTGCAGCTTGTGTACAAGGCAAACATCGTGCAGCAATCAGGTATCAGCTGGGACAAAGTGAAGCTCACCCTGTCTACAGGTAATCCCAACGAAGGACTTACTGCGCCCGATATGCAGCCCTGGTTTCTGAGTTTCTATGTTCCAAAACCTGTGATGTATAAAAATATGATGGCGGCCGCGCCGCTGAGTTCGTCCATGAGAGCCAAAAGTGACGAAGTTGCCGACGGCTCTCTCGGAGCATATGTAAGCGTGAATAATAGTGGTGTGAACACACGCTTTGACATAGCGCTTACCTACACTATTCTGAGCGACGGAAAGGAATATTCCGTTGCGATACAGGACTTCCAGGTACCGGCAACCTACCGTTATTACACCGCTCCGAAACTGGATCCGGATGTATTCCTGCAGGCGCGTATTACCAATTGGGAGGAAATGAATCTGATACCGGGTAACGCAAATATTTTCTATGAAGGAACATACGTTGGTCAGCAATACCTCGATCCGGCAACCGTGAAAGACACACTGAATCTGTCTCTTGGCCGTGATAAAAAAGTAATCGTGCACCGTACGGAAGATAAGAACTACCGTTCTCAGAAAATGATCGGCAGCAATGTGCGCAGAAGCTTCCAATACACGATAGAGATCCGCAATACACGCAAGGACAATATCGACCTGCTTGTCTCCGATCAGTTCCCCGTATCTAACGACAAAGACATTGAAGTAATCGACACGGAAGCACCGGGAGCAAGTATCGGTGAAAACGGCATTATAAACTGGGAGCTGCAACTGAAACCAGCAGAAACAAAAACACTGAAGCTGCAATACGCTATCAAATATCCGAAAGACAAACGGATCATGGGATTATAAAAAGGAAGCTGCTCTGACCGGGCAGCTTTTTTTATTTCAGGTACACCTGCTTCAGGTCTATCAGATTCATGGGATTTTCCGCAAATCCATGCACGTTGTTCTGCGTAAAATGCAGGTATTGATCATAAAAAAGCGGCACCAGCGGAGCGTCTGAAATAGCCATACTATCCATCGCACGGTATGCCCGGAACCGCAGCGAATCCGGAAGATTCATGCTCTGTTCGTAGAGCAGATCGTATGCCGCATTATGATAGCGCGTGTAGTTAGGTGGTGCGGGAAAACGACTGTTGAAAAACGCAAGATACGTTTCGGCATCCGGGTAATCGGCAATCCATTGTGCACGAAAGAATACCGCCTGCGAGCGGCTCATCTGCTGCTTGAGTATATTCGGCTGCATCACTTCGATCTTTGCGGGAATGCCGACAGCCTTTAATTCGCTGGCCACAAAATTGACGATGTCGACATAGTTCTCCGGAGTAAGAATTGTCAGCTCCTTCAACCCTTTCCCATCGGGGAATCCTGCCTCGGAAAGCAGTGCGGCGGCCTTTTCCGGATCGTAATGATAACCGTAATGCGCAACCGTGTCAAACCCCGCAAGTCCCGGCGGTGTAAAGCCTCCGGTGGCGGGGATGCCGATTCCGTTTTTAAAATACGTGCTGATCTTTCCGCGGTCTATGGCGTAATTGATCGCCTGCCGCACTTTCCGGAAACGGAGGGGACTGTTGCGCACCTGCGGCAAACTGCTGTCGGTAAGAAAGCCTAAATACTCGGTATTCAGATAGCGTCCCTTCTTCAGATGAAAGCGCCGGGAAAATTCCGGCTTCAATACGCCATCTTTACGCAATACCAGATCTTTGAAAGACCCGTCGAGGCCATGGGTAAAATGCAATTTTCCCTGCAGGAATAACAGGAATTCCGTAGCCTTACTATCATAGAAGGTGATCTGAAGTGCGTCCAGGTAAGGCAACTGTTTACCCTTGCCGTCCAGTTCCCAGTACGACCCGTTCCGGTGCAGCAGTAACATGTTTCCTTCATCCCAGAGAGCGAATTGGAACGGGCCGGTACCACAAGGGTGCGAACGAAAATCTTTACCGTACCGGTTTACCACTTCATGCGGCACAACAGAGCAATACGGCATACTGAGCATGGCTAGCATCGGACGGAACGGAGCGACGAGCTTCATTACGAACGTGCTGTCGTCCGGGGCGGTAAATGCTTCAGCGCCTGAAACATGGCCATTAAATATCCACGCGCCCGAAGAAGCAACTGCCGGATCTATAATGCGACGGAAACTGTACACTACATCGGAGGCAAGCATTTTTCTTTTACCGTTGAACAGCGGATTGTCCTGAAAATACACATCCTGCCTCAGATGGAACACGTAGGTAAGCCCGTCACTGCTGATATCCCATGCGTGAGCCACAGAAGGGCGCAGGTACAGGTTGGAGTCTGTTTCCACGAGGGTATTGTAGATCATGTGGGTAGTCCACATCGTGTAGAGATCTTTCGCGTATGCAGGGTCCAGCGATTCAAGACTGCCACTGGAAAGGTTCAGGTTAAATACCTGCTCCTGCTGTCTTTCCGGAGCATGACAGGCGGTCAGCAAAAGCAGCAACAACAGAAAAGGCACAATTCGCGGGAAGCGCATGCCGCGAAGATAAGCAGCTTACGCTTTCTTCTTATATACCGGTACCGTAGAGCAGGGTTCTCCGTACATCAGCGATTTTACAACCGGCTGCAGCAAAGCAGTGATTTTTACATAGGCGCCGGCAGGAGCGGAAACATCGCCGCAGCCTTTGATCACCACACGTTTGTCTGCGTATTCCTGCAGATCGATGCTATCCAGCGCCTGCAACAGCAGCTTTTCGTTCAGCAGATCGGCAGACCCGAAATGGACAGACTGTGCGTGTCCCTGCAAACCGGATGCAACAAGCATATTGGCCCACATCGGAATGATCGCATCGGCAGAACATGTAATCGTTACATGCTTCCCGTCATATACCGTCCAATCAAACGCCTTAAGCGCTTCGCGGAAATCCTTCTCGCGCAATATCATTTCCCGGAACAGGAAAGGCCGCAGATCAAATTCAGCCATAGACGCTTCCGCAGGAAGATATTTGGTAAGATCCAGGGTGACGATTCCACTTTCCGCAACTTTATTGACGATGGTTTCCATATGTACTGCAAAATTACAACGCAGTGCCGGTAGTTTTCATTGGAATTGCGAATACAGGCGGAAGAATAACAAATACTAAAGGATGCCGGGTGACAGGAACATATTACCGCGACGCAACTTATTTTCGCAACATGAAATTCCAGCTCGACATCCGCATACCGGTCCCCGACGATACGATCCGATACGGGGACGGCATCCTGCTGATCGGTTCCTGCTTTACGGAACATATGAGCGAACGGCTCGCACAGCATCGTTTTCAGATAAGCAATAACCCGAACGGAATTCTTTTCAACCCTCTGAGTGTATCCGACAGCCTGCGGTCTTATGCCCGGGAAAAACAATATACCCGCTCCGACCTGTTTTACCTGAATGAACTCTGGAACAGCTGGGACCATCATACCCGCTTTTCCGACGTAGACCCGGAAGCGGCACTGACGCGGATCAATACGGAGATCGTACAGGCGGGCAATATGCTGCGCAAAGGCAAATGGCTGATCATCACGCTCGGCTCCGCTTTTCAGTATTATTTAAAGGAAAACGACCGCCCCGTCGCCAACAACCACCGTGCTCCGGGTCAATGGTTCGACAAGCGCCTGCTTGGTATCAGCGACATCGTTGATCACCTAAGCGAAACGATCAGCCTGCTGCGCGAAAGCAACCCTGAGCTTAGCATCCTGTTTACAATAAGCCCCGTACGGCATATCCGGGATGGTGTGATCGAGAATAACAGGAGCAAAGCGCGGTTACTGGAAGCGGTACATACCTTATGCAGCCTGCCCCGGGTGTATTACTTTCCTGCTTACGAGCTTGTGATAGATATATTGCGTGATTATCGCTTCTATGACATAGATATGGTGCATCCGAACTTTGCCGCCACGCAATTCGTATGGGAGCAATTTGCCAAACACTACTTCGCAGACGATACGCGTGCGCTGATGGAGCAGGTGGAGGAGCTGCATATTGCACGCAACCACCGGACCCGTTTTCCCCAAACGGAAGCACACCGCAATTTTATGGACAAATATCATGCAAAGGCAACAGAGCTGCAGCAGCAGCTTCCTTTCCTGGATTTTTCGGAGACGATCCGCTATTTCGCGGGCGGAGCCTAAGGCATGATTAATACCCGCCGGCGCATTGTAACGGCACCAAAATAACCGAGCGCATTACCCGAAATTGTGGAAAGAGGGTTGGCGGGCGTCTGACCATTACCCGTGGCGTTCACCAGCGTGTAGAAGAAGTTATAAATCGCCTTTTCCGTACAATACATGGTTACGGTCACGGTATCTTTACCGCTGAACAGATCTTCATCATTGACGTTGAGCGGCCGCGAATTGATTTTTCCGTCAGAGTACTGGTCATCCCATGCATCTATTGTGTTCAGCAAGGTGTCATTGATCTGGAGCTGAAATGCATAATAGTTGGGTTGCCCCGCAGGATCCTGGAACACAGGGGTAAACTGATGCAAAACACCGCCGAATGCGGAGAAACTATCAACATATAAACTGTCGAAAGGCACCGGATCGGGCATCGTACTGGTAGAAGTGAACGTTTCGTCGCCCACCTTCGCCACCAGTTGGTACGTGTGACCGGGGACCCCCGGTGTACGTTGTGTCTGGTAATTGCCGGGACTTACTTCCAGCGTAGTGTCCGATTTTCCTTCTGTCAGGTCTGTCACCACTACAAACGCACCCTGTACAAAATCCGGTTCGTTGGAGGCACTGAACGCTACGGAACGGCTGATCATGATCGTATGGTTCACCGTGCCGGATTCATCTGTAATAAACCCCTGGATCACGACCCTCTTATCCGAATTCTTTAAATCTACATTGATTACTTTTTCGCAGGACGCGAGCATCAATAGAAGGGAAGATAATATAAGTATTGCGTAACGCATAATGGTGAAAGTTGCGCGAATTTACCTGTTAACTGATGTATAAGGTTCATCATATCAAATATTTAACGTCTGAACCGGTGCAAAGCGATAAATTTTTGTAAAAAAAATGCATAATTGTTATTTTTAAGGAAATTTTTCTCCATGAACCTTTTAACAAAAAGCTTGCTGTTCTTATCGTTCCTGCTGCTCGGTAGGTCGTACGCGTACGCCCAACTTGTAGGGAGTGAACTTTATTTACAGGGAAAATATGTGGAAGTCGGAATCGCTCAGAACGGAGCTTTCGGCACATCGCACGATGCTCCTTCAGGATACCATCCCAGGGGCGTAGGTTTGTGGCTTGGCTTCGTGGCCGACCCGGATAAGGACGGATGGAGCGTCGGTACTCCCAACTATATCGGAGATTACTTTCTCCCCGGTTCTCCGCAGGAGGGCTGGGATATGGAGGTTAACGGTATCTGGGCCCAGGCATGGCGCGGGTCGGGCTCCACTTCTTTTACCGGCGGACTTACCGGCACCTGTACGACCTGGGACACAACCGGCGGCATCATAAAAGGTACATGGGAAGGAACATTAGGAACACTGAAGATAACTGCCGTAACCAGGATCAAGAAAGACAAACTGTATTTCACAACCACGGTAAAGATCAAAAACACCGGTACTACGACGCTGTATAATTTTTACTATGACCGCACCGTGGATCCCGATAACGAGGTGGCCGTTCCCGGCGGCGGATCGTATACAACTGCAAATAAAATTGAATACGCATTACCCAGCCCCAATAACAAATCGCTGGTAACCGCCATCGGAACCTCTTCCATCAAGGCCTATCTGGGTCTCGCTTCCCGCGATTGCCGTGCAAGACCTTATATCATCACGTCCAGTCTTTCCCCTATTGATTCACTGCATGAGATGTACAGCGGAAACGGGATTACCGGAACGATACTCAAAGTAGACAGTCTGTACACTAATGACGTGGGTATCGGTATCGTGTTCAAAATCGATTCTCTTCAGGGAAATGACAGTACACAGCTGTCTTACGCTTATGTATTGAGTGCGGCGGATGTGGATTCGGCATTTGAAGATCTGAAACCACAATTAAGCATTGGAGGAAAAATCTTCGCAACAGGAGATACCATCAAAGCCTGCGTTGGTTCCAAAGTAAACATCGACATCGTCGGCGGCGATTATTACCAATGGAAATGGAGTCCCACAACAGGACTTTCCGACAGCGTCGGCTCCCGCATTACAATTACAACTCCCTCTGTAAGAACAACATATACGGCAAACGCATCCAGCACCTTGTGTCCTATCGATCCGGTGAACATCGTCATCGAACCGGTTCCCGTTCCCGACAAGCCAAAGGTTACCACACCACTCTATTATTGCCAGTACGACGCTGCAGCGCCGCTTACGGCAACCCTCACGGGCATCAGTACGGAATTACGTTTCTATAACACCCCAACAGGAGGCACCGCGCTCTCCACGCTCACTCCCGTTACCATTACTCCCGGCAGTAAAAATTATTACGTTAGCCAGGTAAATGGAGGTTTGTGCGAAGGTAACCGCGAGTTGATCACCGTTATCACACGTGCAATACCGGTTATCGGCTCTTTCAAAACCACAGATCCTACTTATTGCGGTGCGCAGGACGGAACCATTACGTTTAAATCCGATTCGGCATTCACTACTTATACCCTTGACTACGACAAGAACGGTAAGCCTGTAAGCTCTGCAACGATCACTACCGATGATACGGGAGGCTATACTATCAGTGGCCTGGGCGGCGGTTCGTACACCGGCTTTGTAATCACCAACAAATACGGTTGCAAAAGCACTCCATTCCTCGGACCCGTTGAACTTAAAAATCCGGCTCCTCCCGGACCTGCCATCACGAATAACGGACCGCTTTGCGTAGACCGCGAAGCGCGTCTGACAGCGCCGTTCATTTCGGGCGCTACTTATTCCTGGACAGGGCCTGATGGATTCACATCAACAGACAGACTTCCTTCATTCACCACCACGCCAAACAGCGGCGGAACATATACGCTGGTCGTAAGCGTAGGGGAATGTGTTTACCAACCCTCATTTACCACGCTGGTAATAACACCGACACCGGATAAGCAAAAACTGAAGAATCCTTATCGCCTGTGTGAGGGTACCGATCTGATCATAGACCTGGTAAGACAGCCAAACGTGAACTACGAGTGGTCCGGAAACGGAGTTGTACAAACCAATAGTCCGCTTACACTTAAGAATATTGCTGCAGATAAAACCGGCACCTATTACCTTACTGCAAGCAGCGAAAACGGCTGCATCACGATGGATACCGCTCAGGTATATGTGGATACACGCCTGAGCTTCGCAATTGTTTCCGATACCGCTATCTGTACCGTTGATTCTGCTTTGTTGCAGGTAACCACTAACGGCACATCTGTGACCTGGGACCCGGTTGCCGGGCTCAGCAGCGCCACCGGAGCTGTGGTAATGGCAAGGCCTTCCGTGAGCACTGTATATAAAGCTACCGTGCATTCAGATAACACCTGCCCGGATCTGAGCGGATCGGTAAACGTACAGCTGATCCCCACTCCACAGGTTACCGGATATGATACACTGGTGCGGATGAACATTCCTTATACATTGCTGCCTACTTACGGTCAGGATGTGGTGAAATACAGATGGGAACCTGCCGACAGCCTTTCCTGTGCCAACTGTCCCAACCCGGTGTTCAACTCCAGCAAAGACATGACCTACATCATCTACGCTTCCAATACGCAGGGATGTACCGGACATGACACCATGATCGTTCGCGTATTCTGTGATGGCGCAAACATCACGATGCCGAATGCCTTCACCCCGAACAATGACGGGACCAACGACATCTTCTATGTACGCGGAACCGGATTCACCGTGAAGAGCTTTGCTATCTACAACCGTCTGGGTCAGGAAGTGTTCCGCAAAGAAAACTTCAATGCCAACGATCCTAAGTTCGGATGGGATGGTACCTTCAACGGACAAGCCATCAGCGATGCATCCGGATTTGTCTATATGCTCGAGGCGGTATGCCTGCATAGCAACAATGAACCGATCCTCATCAAAGGAACGGTATTGATGATCAAATAATCTTTTTTGAAAAGCCCTTCCGTCTCCAGAGACGGGAGGGCTTTCATCCTCTCTTTAAAACGACCGTTATATGAATCGCAGAAGATTATCCTTGCTTGCTTTCCTGATCAGTGCCTCTGTTACTGCGCATGCACAGGATGTGCACTACTCACAATACTTTGTTGCACCTCTTTCCGTGAATCCTGCCCTTACGGGATTTATGGATGGCACACTGCGTGCGATGGTCAACTACAGAAGCCAGTGGGCCAGTGTGAACAACGCTTTCACCACCGGCACCTTATCTGTTGACGGCAATATCCTGCAGAGCAAGATCCCCGCAAACGACAGGCTGGGTGTGGGACTGCAGGTGATCAGCGACAAAGTGGCCGACGGACTCCTCACCAACAACTATGTGAGCGCCAGCGCCGCTTACCATAAAGGCTTCGACAAAGAAGGCAATTACAGCCTCGGTATCGGCATACAGGGTACTTACTCCCAGAGAAGCATTGATGCGGCCAAACTGGTATTCAACGACCAGCTTGATGCCTACGGCAATTTCTCACAGACTTCCGCAGATGCCGCAGCCAAATCCGACGGACTCAGACGCAATTATTGGGATGTAGCCATCGGCGGGGTGTTTAAGGCACGCATCAATGAGAAGCAACAGTTTTACATCGGCATGTCGGCCTATCACCTCGCATCGCCTAAGGTTACGTTTATGAGCAACCAGCAACTGACCGTACCTACACGCATCACCTGGAACGGGGTGTATGAAGCGCGGCTCGGCGACATGGTTTCCATCAGCCTGCTGGGTATGTACTCCAAACAGGAGCAGGCATCGGAAGGCGTGTTCGGAACTATTCTTACGATCGGCAAATCCTGGAGGGAGTTCGACAAAACGCCCGTATTCTACGCCGGTATGCTGTACCGTACCAAAGATGCGCTGATACCTTACGTAGCTGCAGAATACCTGGATATACGACTCGGCGTGAGTTACGACTACAACAACTCCAGCCTGAATGCAGCCACCAAAGGCCAGGGAGGTGCAGAGATCTCCTTATCTTATCTGCTGCGTATTCCACCGAATAAAAAGATCATCTACCTCTGTCCGAACAATCCGAAGTTCTAGCACAAACACCGTATCAATAGCTCCGGTCCGCAACTTCGTTGCGGACCTTTTTTGTAGTTGCACCGGGTCTGAAGTACTTATTTACATCTCTCCGGTCAGATGACCGGCAT
>NZ_BAABEZ010000015.1:0-1939 GCF_039540495.1 Rurimicrobium arvi
ACACTGCTTCTACACTGCGTACCCTGATCGGTTCTACAACAACAGGTCTGGTGGATACAGCAGCAGCATTGCGTAGCAAAATCAACAGCAACGACGCGGCTGTCCGCTCTGACCTGGCTGATACTTCTTCTACACTGCGTTCATTAATCAGTTCTACAACAACCGGTCTTGTGGATACAGCGGCTGCACTGCGTAGCAAAATCAATAGCAATGATGCGGCTATCCGCTCTGACCTGGCTGATACCTCTTCTACACTGCGTACCCTGATCAGTTCTACAACAACTGGTCTGGTAGATACAGCTGCAGCGCTTCGTGCTGGCTTGAATACAAAAGTTGCGTATGCAGATACCGCTTCTATGTTGTCTCCATACGCTCGCAAGCAAGCTCTGAACGATACCGCTTCTACACTGCGTACCCTGATCAGTTCTACAACAACAGGTTTGGTTGATACGGCAGCAGCGCTTCGTGCTGGCTTAAATACAAAAGTTGCATATGCAGATACAGCTTCTATGCTGTCTCCATATGCGCGTAAGCAAGCTTTAAACGACACCGCTTCTACACTGCGTACCCTGATCGGTTCTACAACAACTGGTCTTGTCGATACAGCAGCAGCTCTGCGTGCTGGCTTGAATACAAAAGTTGCTTATGCAGATACGGCTTCTATGCTGTCTCCATATGCGCGTAAACAAGCTTTGAACGACACCGCTTCTACACTGCGTTCATTGATCGGTTCTACAACAACTGGTCTGGTGGATACAGCAGCAGCACTTCGTAGCAAAATCAACAGCAATGATGCGGCAATCCGTTCTGACCTGGCTGATACTTCTTCTACATTGCGTACCCTGATCAGTTCTACAACAACTGGTTTGATGGATACAGCAGCAGCACTTCGTAGCAAAATCAACAGCAATGATGCGGCAATCCGTTCTGACCTGGCTGATACTTCTTCTACATTGCGTTCTTTGATCAGCTCTACAACAACCGGTCTGGTGGATACAGCGGCAGCGCTTCGTAGCAAAATCAACAGCAACGACGCGGCTATCCGTTCTGACCTTGCTGATACTTCTTCTACACTGCGTTCATTGATCGGTTCTACAACAACTGGTCTGGTGGATACAGCGGCTGCACTGCGTGCCGGCTTGAATACAAAAGTTGCATATGCAGATACCGCTTCCATGCTGAACCCATACGCTCGTAAGCAGGCTCTGAACGACACAGCTTCTACACTGCGTTCATTGATTGGTTCAACAACAACTGGTCTGGTTGATACAGCGGCTGCACTGCGTGCTGGATTGAATACGAAAGTTGCGTATGCAGATACGGCTTCTATGCTGTCTCCATATGCGCGTAAACAAGCTCTGAACGACACTGCTTCTACGCTGCGCACTCTGATCAGTTCTACAACAACAGGTCTGGTGGATACAGCAGCCGCACTGCGTGCTGGTTTGAATACAAAAGTTGCGTATGCAGATACCGCTTCTATGCTGTCTCCATATGCGCGTAAACAAGCTTTGAATGACACAGCTTCTACACTGCGTACCCTGATCGGTTCTACAACAACAGGTCTGGTGGATACAGCAGCAGCATTGCGTAGCAAAATCAACAGCAACGACGCGGCAATGCGTTCTGACCTGGCTGATACCTCTTCTACATTACGCTCATTGATCAGTTCTACAACGACTGGTTTGGTGGATACGGCAGCTGCATTGCGTGCTGGATTGAATACGAAAGTCGCGTATGCTGACACAGCTTCTATGTTGTCTCCATACGCTCGTAAACAAGCTTTGAATGACACAGCTTCTACATTACGTTCATTGATCGGTTCTACAACAACTGGTTTGGTGGATACAGCGGCTGCACTGCGTGCTGGATTGAATACGAAAGTTGCGTATGCAGATACGGCTTCTATGCTGTCTCCATATGCGCGTAAACAAGCTCT
>NZ_BAABEZ010000016.1:0-1642 GCF_039540495.1 Rurimicrobium arvi
TTGCCTGGCAACGTCCTACTCTAGCGGAACGTCAGTCCAACTACCATCGGCGCTAAGGAGCTTAACTTCTGTGTTCGGCATGGGAACAGGTGTGACCTCCTTGCCATTGTCACCAGACAAATGAATGATTATACATTCAAAACTAGATAGTAAGTAAAGATTTGCGTCGCAAAACTTGAAAAAATTGATTAAGTCTTCGATCGATTAGTATTCGTCAGCTCCACGTGTCACCACGCTTCCACCTCGAACCTATTAACCTCATCATCTCTGAGGGATCTTATAACCGAAGTTGGGAAATCTCATCTTGAGGGGGGCTTCATGCTTAGATGCTTTCAGCACTTATCCCGTCCATACATAGCTACCCAGCTATGCCGTTGGCACGACAACTGGTACACCAGAGGTATGTCCATCCCGGTCCTCTCGTACTAAGGACAGCTCCTCTCAAATTTCCTACGCCCACGACGGATAGGGACCGAACTGTCTCACGACGTTCTGAACCCAGCTCGCGTACCGCTTTAATGGGCGAACAGCCCAACCCTTGGGACCGACTACAGCCCCAGGATGCGATGAGCCGACATCGAGGTGCCAAACCTCCCCGTCGATGTGAACTCTTGGGGGAGATAAGCCTGTTATCCCCGGGGTAGCTTTTATCCGTTGAGCGATGGCCCTTCCATGCGGAACCACCGGATCACTAAGTCCGTCTTTCGACCCTGCTCGACTTGTAGGTCTCGCAGTCAAGCTCCCTTATGCCTTTACACTCTATGAATGATTTCCAACCATTCTGAGGGAACCTTTGAGCGCCTCCGTTACCTTTTAGGAGGCGACCGCCCCAGTCAAACTGCCCGCCTGACACTGTCTCCCACCACGATAAGTGGTGCGGGTTAGAAAGCCAACACAGCTAGGGTAGTATCCCACCAACGCCTCCACGTAAGCTAGCGCTCACGTTTCAAAGGCTCCTACCTATCCTGTACAAGCTGTGCCGAATTTCAATATCAGGCTACAGTAAAGCTCCACGGGGTCTTTCCGTCCTGTCGCGGGTAACCTGCATCTTCACAGGTACTATGATTTCACCGAGTCTCTCGTTGAGACAGTGCCCAAATCGTTACGCCTTTCGTGCGGGTCGGAACTTACCCGACAAGGAATTTCGCTACCTTAGGACCGTTATAGTTACGGCCGCCGTTTACTGGGGCTTCGATTCGTAGCTTCGCAGAAGCTAACCACTCCTCTTAACCTTCCAGCACCGGGCAGGCGTCAGCCCCTATACATCACCTTACGGTTTAGCAGAGACCTGTGTTTTTGATAAACAGTCGCTTGGGCCTATTCACTGCGGCTCTTCTGGGCTTGCACCCTAAAGAGCACCCCTTCTCCCGAAGTTACGGGGTCATTTTGCCGAGTTCCTTAACGAGAGTTCGCTCGCTCACCTTAGAATTCTCATCTTGACTACCTGTGTCGGTTTGCGGTACGGGCACCTAATCTCTATCTAGAGGCTTTTCTCGGCAGTGTGAAATCAACGACTCGAGGAAACAATTTCCTCTCCCCATCACAGCTCAATCTTAAGAGTGCCGGATTTGCCTAACACTCAATCTCACTGCTTAGACGTACAATCCAATCGTACGCTTCGCCTATCCTACTGCGTCCCCCC
>NZ_BAABEZ010000016.1:1734-2994 GCF_039540495.1 Rurimicrobium arvi
CCGACTAACCCAGAGCGGACGAGCCTTCCTCTGGAAACCTTAGTCAATCGGTGGACGGGATTCTCACCCGTCTTTCGCTACTCACACCGGCATTCTCACTTCTAAGCGCTCCACATGTCCTTGCGATCATGCTTCAACGCCCTTAGAACGCTCTCCTACCATTGTCCAAAGGACAATCCACAGCTTCGGTAATATGTTTAGCCCCGGTACATTTTCGGCGCAGTGTCACTCGACTAGTGAGCTATTACGCACTCTTTAAATGATGGCTGCTTCTAAGCCAACATCCTAGTTGTCTGGGCAACGCCACATCCTTTTCCACTTAACATATATTTTGGGACCTTAGCTGGTGGTCTGGGCTGTTTCCCTTTCGAACACGGACCTTATCACCCATGTTCTGACTCCCAAGTTAAATTAATTGGCATTCGGAGTTTGTCTGAATTCGGTAACCCGAGAGGGGCCCCTCGTCCAAACAGTGCTCTACCTCCAATAATCATCACTTGAGGCTAGCCCTAAAGCTATTTCGGAGAGAACCAGCTATCTCCAAGTTCGATTGGAATTTCTCCGCTACCCACAGTTCATCCGCTCACTTTTCAACGTAAGTCGGTTCGGTCCTCCATTCAGTGTTACCTGAACTTCAACCTGACCATGGGTAGATCACCTGGTTTCGGGTCTACGACCAAATACTATACGCCCTATTCAGACTCGCTTTCGCTACGGCTCCACATTTTCTGCTTAACCTTGCATCAGATCGTAACTCGCCGGTTCATTCTACAAAAGGCACGCCATCACCCATTAACGGGCTCTGACTACTTGTAAGCACACGGTTTCAAGTTCTCTTTCACTCCCCTTCCGGGGTACTTTTCACCTTTCCCTCACGGTACTGGTTCACTATCGGTCACTAGAGAGTATTTAGCCTTAGGAGATGGTCCTCCCAGATTCCGACGGAATTTCACGTGCTCCGTCGTACTCAGGATCCACTCAAGAGAGAATATATTTTCAACTACAGGATTATTACCTTCTTTGATTCAACTTTCCAGATGATTCGTTTAATATATTCCTTTGTAACTCCGTATAGAGTGTCCTACAACCCCAATAAGCAAGCTTATTGGTTTGGGCTCTTCCCGTTTCGCTCGCCGCTACTCAGGGAATCGAATTTTCTTTCTCTTCCTCCGGGTACTAAGATGTTTCAGTTCTCCGGGTCTGCCTTCTGACAAGCTATGAATTCACTTGTCGATAACACAACATAACTTGTGCTGGGTT
>NZ_BAABEZ010000017.1:0-3711 GCF_039540495.1 Rurimicrobium arvi
CCGCACCGGTGAAGGTATCGGTTGGCGCATTGGATCTTCCTTATGTGGAAACATTTGAAACGGGAGTGGAAGGGGTGAACATGCCATGTGCTGCAGTTGCTGGCACCTGGAGTTCTTCTATCCAGTACTGGTACCTGCGTTCGGGTGCTTATTCCTCATCTTATCCTGGTGTCACAAACCATACACCGGGCGGTAGCAAATACATTTTCTCCGGATACTACAATGGTCCTTACTACGGAAGCGGTGAGAACTACTTCTGGTTTACGCCGGCATTGAAAATGACAGCTGGCAAAGGATACAGCGTAGGCTTCTGGTTCAACGGAGCCGGTTATTCTACCGGAACCAACGGGCTGAAATTAGGCATCTATGCAGGTACTACCCAGTCTGCAACGGGCATGACGATCCGTGCAGGCGGTATTGATTCCGTAGTAAATGCGGCTTCGGGAAAATATGCGCAGATGGTTCGTGGTTTTGTGGCTCCTACTACGGGTAACTACTATGTAGGTATCAAAACGGTTCATACCGGTTACAACTATCCCGGTATCCCGATCGACGATATCAATGTAGCGCAGATGCCTGATTGTAACAGCAAGCCTGTGGCCGGAACTCCGGACGCAACGCCTTCCGTTATCTGTACTACCGGCTCTACAATACTTGGTCTCAGCGGAGCATCCGTGGCATCCGGCATTACCTACCAATGGCAGGTAAGCACCACCGGACCAACAAGCGGTTTCTCTAATGCCAGCGGTACTTCTGCAACATGGGGAAGCTACACCACGCCAACTCTTTCCACTACCAGCTGGTTCCGTTGTATTGTTACCTGTTCGATCACCGGACAGTCGGACACCTCTTCTTCTGTGATTGTGAATGTAGGAGCGATCACACCTCCTTACCTGGAAACATTTGAATCGGTACTGCCTGGTGGTAAGCCGGTGTGTTCTGCAAATACCAGCACATGGGGTACCACTACGTCTACCAACTACTGGACAACGAAATCGTTCAACTATACCACATACGGTACAGTTCATACCAACCATACACCGGGCGGCAGTACTTACCTGTGGGCAGGATATTACTTCGGATACTCTCCTTCAGCCGGCGCTACCTGGTTTACCCCGGCAATCAAGTTGGTGAAAGATTCCACTTACCAGTTCTCGTTCTGGTACCAGGGACCTGCTTATTATTATTATAACTCAGCTCCTGAGTTTAACGTTCGCTATGGTACAGCCCAGACGGAAGCGGCAATGACAAATATTGTACGCAGCTTGTGGACAGACAAACGTTCGCAGTACAACCGCCAGTATATCGGCCGCTTCAAGGCGGTGGCTACCGGTAATTATTATTTCGGATTGACAGTACGTCACACGTATTCCACTTATTCTTATAATGGAACATCTATCGACGATATCGCATTGGATCCGCTCACTTCCTGCACCGGCACTCCTACGGCCGGCACAGTGTTCTCTGTGCCGCATATGCTCTGTTCGTCCGGAACGGTAAAACTGGATATGGATTACAGCGGTGTGACCAAAGCCTCCGGCCTTGTGTACCGTTGGGAATGGACTACTTCCGACCCAACCGCAGGTCCGTTTATTCCTACAGGTTCTACGGGACTGATGTCTGCACCTGAATACAGCCTCTCGCTGAGTACTACCAGCTGGTTCCGTTGTATTGTAAAATGTGGCTATACCGGTGACTCTGCCGTTTCTTCTTTCCTGAAAGTAGACGTGGGTGCGGTTACGCCTCCATACTTCCAGGATTTTGAAACCGTAAGCCAGGGATCAAATGCCCCCTGTGCATCTAACACATACACGTTCTCTGCATCCAGCTTCAGCTATTGGGACGTTTTACGTGTACCGATCTCCACATCATATGCTGCTATCGACAACCATACGCCTAATGGTACTGCATTCCTGATGGCAGGTTATTACCTCGGTACTTACTATTCCGGTGCGGCACAATGGTGGTTTACACCAGCTATCAAAATGACCGGCGGACAATTGTACTACATGTCTTTCTGGTACAACGGTAGCGCCTACTCCGGAGGTAAAACGGATATCGCAGCAGCGTACGGTACAACTAATACCGCTGCCGGTATGACCACCACTATCGGAACACCGCTTACAGGTGTGAATACCTCTATGTGGAAGAAATACGAAGGCCGCTTTACCCCGGTTACATCAGGCAACTATTATGTAGGTGTTAAAGTAAGCCATACAACATATGCCTATCCGGGTATCGCAATCGATGACATCGGCGTGCAAATGGTACCGCCATGTTCTTCAACTGTTGTGGCCGGTACGATCATTGCGAATCCTACACAGATATGTCTGTCAGGAAGCAGCGCATTGCTGGATCTTGAAGGCAGTTCTATCGCCACAGGTCTTGCTTACGAATGGTTCTCATCCAACAGTCCTGCCGGTCCGTGGACAAGCACCGGTGGTACCACATTGCCGTATACTACAGATCCGCTGTATGCAAATACATACTTCAAATGTGTGGTTACCTGTACGGCGAGTGGCGTATCTGATACCACAGACGTATTCAAGATGGGGGTAGGTGCTATGGATATGCCTTATTCTGAAGATTTTGAAACTACTGCTCCCGGCGATAAGCCTATTTGCTCGGATGCCACTATCTGGGGTCAGTATTTCCTCTGGAATACCGTAAACTCCACTTATGGTGTTGCTACAAATCACACACCGGGTGGCCGTAACTATCTGCTGGGGGGATACTATCTCGGCTATTACGACTATTCCTATTACAGTTATACGCTTACGCACGATAACTTCTGGTTTACTCCGGCTTTGCGTTTTGACAGCCGTTATAAATATGAATTGTCTTTCTGGTATGTAACCTCATCCAGTGGAAACCGCATCGGTGTTTATTATGGTAAGAGCCAGAACCCCGGTTCAATGACTACGGCCATTTTACCATTGAGGACTTTCTACGACGGATCGTATACACAATTTGATACAACTTTCCGTCCGGCAACTTCCGGTATTTACTATGTAGGGTTCCAGAAAACAACTACTGCATATAATAACTATGCTTACCCCGGTGTTGCATTCGATGATATCAATCTGAACTATGCGCCCTGCGATGGTACGCCGTTTGCGGGTAGTATCCGTGGTTCCGTCACTTCCGGTACCGGACTTTGTCTGGGTACTAAAGTGCAGCTGACCGATACCGGTGCTACCGTGAGCACCGTTCCTGGTATCAAATACCGCTGGTTCCGCCGCAGTCTCACAAGTCCGCTTTCGGTTTGGTCGGTTGTGGCCGGAGCAACAGACTCCGTTCTGGCAGCAGACACGCTCGTAGGATATGAATACCGTTTTGCGGTTATCTGTGGAAACACAAATGATACAGCATATTCTTCCGCATTCTCTGTTCCCCAACTGACACCACATCCGCCGGTTACGATCAGTCCTTCGACGTCACCGATCACCTTCTGTGTTGGCGATACGGTTAAATTCAACGCTACCAATTATACAGGTGCGGTGTACGACTGGATGCGTGACAGTGTAGTGGTGCCGGGCTGGAAATTCAGCGATATGGGTGCTGTTGATCCCGGAACGTACATGGTTAAAGTAACGTCAGCGTTGTCACCATGTCCTGCTTACAGTAACAAGGTGAAACTGGTTGCAAACGATCCTGGTTATACGGTTACGATCACGAAACCGGCAGACAGCATTCTTTGTGCAGGCTCTT
>NZ_BAABEZ010000018.1:0-115839 GCF_039540495.1 Rurimicrobium arvi
AGAGCTTGTTTACGCGCATATGGAGACAGCATAGAAGCCGTATCTGCATACGCAACTTTCGTATTCAATCCAGCACGCAGTGCAGCCGCTGTATCCACCAGACCTGTTGTTGTAGAACTGATCAAAGTACGCAGTGTAGAAGCTGTGTCATTCAAAGCTTGTTTACGAGCGTATGGAGACAACATCGAAGCCGTATCTGCATACGCAACTTTTGTATTCAAACCAGCGCGAAGTGCAGCAGCCGTATCAACCAAACCGGTTGTTGTAGAACTGATCAATGAGCGTAATGTAGAAGAGGTATCAGCCAGGTCAGAACGAATTGCCGCATCATTGCTGTTGATTTTACTACGCAATGCTGCTGCCGTATCTACTAAACCAGTTGCTGTAAAGCCGATCAAAGTACGCAATGTAGAAGAAGTATCAGCCAGGTCAGAGCGGATCGCGGCATCATTACTGTTGATTTTGCTACGCAGTGCAGCCGCTGTATCGACAAGACCAGTTGTTGTAGAACCGATCAGGGTACGCAGTGTAGAAGCTGTGTCATTCAAAGCTTGTTTACGAGCGTATGGGTTCAGCATGGAAGCGGTATCTGCATATGCAACCTTTGTATTCAGACCAGCACGCAGTGCAGCTGCAGTATCCACCAGACCGGTCGTTGTTGAACCGATCAATGAACGCAGTGTAGTTGCAGTATCGTTCAATGCTTGTTTACGAGCGTATGGAGTCAGCATAGAAGCGGTATCTGCATATGCAACTTTTGTATTCAAACCAGCGCGAAGTGCAGCAGCCGTGTCAACCAGACCAGTCGTTGTAGAGCTGATCAATGAACGCAGTGTGGAAGAAGTATCAGCCAGATCAGAACGGATTGCCGCGTCGTTGCTGTTGATTTTGCTACGAAGTGCAGCTGCTGTATCAACCAAACCAGTTGTTGTAGAACCGATCAGTGAACGTAATGTAGAAGCTGTGTCATTCAAAGCTTGTTTACGAGCGTATGGAGACAACATAGAAGCTGTGTCAGCATACGCGACTTTCGTATTCAATCCAGCACGCAATGCAGCTGCCGTATCCACCAAACCAGTTGTTGTAGAACTGATCAATGAACGCAATGTAGATGAAGTATCAGCCAGGTCAGAACGAATCGATGCATCGTTGCTGTTGATTTTACTACGCAAAGCTGCTGCTGTGTCCACCAGGCCAGTTGTTGTTGAACCGATCAATGAACGTAATGTAGAAGAGGTATCTGCCAGGTCAGAACGGATAGCCGCATCGTTGCTGTTGATTTTGCTACGCAGTGCAGCCGCTGTATCAACCAGACCTGTTGTTGTTGAACTGATCAGGGTACGCAATGTAGAAGAGGTATCTGCCAGGTCAGAACGGATTGCCGCATCATTGCTGTTGACTTTGCTACGAAGCGCTGCTGCCGTATCCACCAAACCGGTTGTTGTAGAACTGATCAATGAACGCAGTGTAGTTGCAGTATCGTTCAATGCTTGCTTGCGAGCATATGGAGACAACATTGAAGTCGTATCTGCATAAGCAACTTTTGTATTCAAGCCAGCACGCAGTGCAGCCGCTGTATCCACCAAACCGGTTGTTGTAGAACTGATTAATGAACGCAGTGTAGAAGAAGTATCGGCCAGGTCAGAGCGGATCGCTGCATCGTTGCTGTTGATTTTACTACGAAGTGCAGCCGCCGTATCCACCAAACCGGTTGTTGTAGAACTGATTAATGAACGCAGTGTAGTTGCAGTATCGTTCAATGCTTGCTTGCGAGCATATGGAGACAACATTGAAGTCGTATCTGCATAAGCAACTTTTGTATTCAAGCCAGCACGCAGTGCAGCCGCTGTATCCACCAAACCGGTTGTTGTAGAACTGATTAATGAACGCAGTGTAGAAGAAGTATCGGCCAGGTCAGAGCGGATCGCTGCATCGTTGCTGTTGATTTTACTACGAAGTGCAGCCGCCGTATCCACCAAACCGGTTGTTGTAGAACTGATTAATGAACGCAGTGTAGAAGAAGTATCGGCCAAGTCAGAGCGGATCGCTGCGTCGTTGCTGTTGATTTTGCTACGAAGCGCTGCTGCTGTATCCACCAGACCAGTTGTTGTAGAACTGATCAATGAACGTAATGTAGAAGAAGTATCTGCCAGGTCAGAGCGGATCGCTGCATCGTTGCTGTTGATTTTGCTACGCAGTGCTGCTGCTGTATCCACCAGACCAGTTATTGTAGAACTGATCAATGAACGTAATATAGAAGAAGTATCTGCCAGGTCAGAGCGGATAGCCACGTCGTTGCTGTTGATTTTGCTACGAAGCGCAGCTGCCGTATCAACCAGACCTGTTGTTGTTGAACTGATCAGGGTACGCAGTGTAGATGAAGTATCGTTCAAAGCTTGTTTGCGGGCGTATGGAGACAGCATAGAAGCCGTATCTGCATACGCAACTTTTGTATTCAAACCAGCACGCAGCGCAGCTGCGGTGTCCACCAGGCCAGTTGTTGTTGAACTGATCAGGGTACGCAATGTAGAAGAGGTATCTGCCAGGTCAGAGCGGATAGCCGCGTCGTTGCTGTTGATCTTATTACGCAAAGCCGCTGCTGTATCAACCAGACCGGTTGTTGTAGAACTGATCAGAGTACGCAGTGTAGAAGCGGTGTCGTTCAAAGCTTGTTTGCGAGCGTATGGAGACAACATTGAAGTCGTATCTGCATAAGCAACTTTTGTATTTAAGCCAGCACGCAGTGCAGCTGCAGTATCCACCAGACCGGTTGTTGTAGAACTGATCAGGGTACGCAGCGTAGAAGAGGTATCAGCCAGGTCAGAGCGGATCGCTGCATCGTTGGTGTTGATCTTATTACGCAAAGCAGCTGCCGTATCATTCAGCGCTTGCTTGCGAGCGTATGGAGACAGCATAGAAGCCGTATCCGCATACGCAACTTTTGTGTTCAGTCCGGCACGCAGTGCTGCTGCTGTATCAATCAGACCAGTCGCAGTCGTACCGATCAAAGTACGCAATGTAGAAGATGTATCTGCCAGATCAGAACGGATCGCTGCATCGTTGCTGTTGATTTTGCTACGCAATGCAGCTGCCGTATCAACCAGACCAGTCGCAGTTGTGCTGATCAAAGTACGCAATGTAGAAGAAGTATCTGCCAGATCAGAACGAATAGCAACATCGTTGCTGTTGATTTTGCTACGCAATGCAGCTGCCGTATCAACCAGACCAGTCGCAGTTGTGCTGATCAAAGTACGCAATGTAGAAGAAGTATCTGCCAGGTCTGAACGAATAGCAACATCGTTGCTGTTGATTTTATTACGCAAAGCAGTTGCCGTATCATTCAGCGCTTGCTTACGAGCATATGGAGACAGCATAGAAGCAGTGTCCGCATACGCAACTTTTGTATTCAATCCGGCGCGCAGTGCTGCTGCTGTATCAATCAAGCCTGTTGCGGTCATGCTGATCAAAGTACGCAATGTAGAAGATGTATCTGCCAGGTCTGAGCGGATTGCTGCATCATTGCTGTTGATTTTATTACGCAAAGCAGTTGCCGTATCATTCAGCGCTTGCTTGCGAGCGTATGGAGACAGCATAGAAGCAGTGTCCGCATAAGCAACTTTCGTATTCAGTCCGGCGCGAAGGGCTGCAGCCGTGTCAACCAGACCAGTCGCAGTCGTACTGATCAATGAACGTAATGTAGAAGCAGTGTCGTTCAAAGCTTGTTTGCGAGCGTATGGAGACAACATAGAAGCCGTATCAGCATACGCAACTTTTGTATTCAAGCCAGCACGAAGCGCAGCGGCCGTATCAACCAGGCCAGTCGCAGTCGTACCGATCAAAGTACGCAATGTAGAAGATGTATCTGCCAGATCAGAGCGAATCGCTGCATCATTGCTGTTGATTTTATTACGCAAAGCAGTTGCCGTATCATTCAGCGCTTGCTTGCGAGCGTAAGGAGACAGCATAGAAGCCGTATCGGCATACGCAACTTTCGTGTTTAGTCCGGCACGCAGTGCTGCTGCTGTATCAATCAAGCCGGTCGCGGTCGTGCTGATCAAAGTACGCAATGTAGAAGATGTATCTGCCAGATCAGAACGAATCGCAACATCGTTACTGTTGATTTTACTACGAAGTGCTGCTGCTGTATCCACCAAGCCGGTCGCAGTCGTACTGATCAATGAACGTAATGTAGAAGAAGTATCTGCCAGGTCTGAACGAATAGCAACATCGTTGCTGTTGATTTTATTACGCAAAGCAGTTGCCGTATCATTCAGCGCTTGCTTACGAGCATATGGAGACAGCATAGAAGCAGTGTCCGCATACGCAACTTTTGTATTCAAGCCAGCGCGCAAAGCAGATGCTGTATCAATCAAGCCTGTTGCGGTCGTGCTGATCAAAGTACGCAATGTAGAAGAAGTATCTGCCAGATCAGAACGAATAGCAACATCGTTGCTGTTGATTTTGCTACGCAATGCAGCTGCCGTATCAACCAGACCAGTCGCAGTTGTGCTGATCAAAGTACGCAATGTAGAAGAAGTATCAGCCAGGTCTGAGCGGATCGCTGCGTCATTGCTGTTGATTTTATTACGCAAAGCAGTTGCCGTATCATTCAGCGCTTGCTTGCGAGCGTATGGAGACAGCATAGAAGCCGTATCCGCATACGCAACTTTTGTGTTCAGTCCGGCACGCAATGCAGCTGCCGTATCAACCAGACCAGTCGCAGTTGTGCTGATCAAAGTACGCAATGTAGAAGAAGTATCTGCCAGGTCTGAACGAATAGCAACATCGTTGCTGTTGATTTTATTACGCAAAGCAGTTGCCGTATCATTCAGCGCTTGCTTGCGAGCGTATGGAGACAGCATAGAAGCAGTATCCGCATACGCAACTTTCGTATTCAGTCCGGCGCGAAGGGCTGCAGCTGTATCAATCAAGCCCGTTGCGGTCGTGCTGATCAAAGTACGCAATGTAGAAGAGGTATCTGCCAGATCTGAACGAATAGCAACATCGTTGCTGTTGATTTTATTACGCAAAGCAGTTGCCGTATCATTCAGCGCTTGCTTACGAGCATATGGAGACAGCATAGAAGCCGTATCCGCATATGCAACTTTTGTATTCAAGCCAGCGCGCAAAGCAGATGCTGTATCAATCAAGCCTGTTGCGGTCGTACTGATAATTGTTCTTACCAGAGCTATTGAATCAGCAAGAGCCTGCTTGCGTGCATAAGGGTTCAGCATGGAAGCTGTATCTCCATAGGCAACTTTTGTATTCAAACCCGCGCGCAAGGCCGCAGCCGAATCATTCAGCGCTTGTTTGCGTGCATAAGGATTCAGCATGGAAGCCGTATCGCCGTAGGCAACTTTTGTATTCAAACCCGCGCGCAGTGCAGCAGCCGAATCATTCAGCGCCTGTTTGCGTGCATAAGGATTCAGCATGGAAGCTGTATCGCCGTAGGCAACTTTTGTATTCAAACCCATGCGCAATGCAGCAGCCGAATCATTCAGCGCCTGTTTGCGTGCATAAGGATTCAGCATGGAAGCTGTATCTCCATAGGCAACTTTTGTATTCAAACCCATGCGCAATGCAGCAGCCGAATCATTCAGTGCCTGCTTACGTGCGTAAGGATTCAGCATGGAAGCCGTATCAGTATATTTTACCCTTTGTTCTATAGCAGTTGCAAGCGCAAGGCTGTCTGTAGCCCACTTGCCCTTCCGGACATACCCCACCAACATTGCCGAAGTATCGGTATAGTTCACTTTACTGTTCAGCGCAGTACGTATCGCGGAAGCTGTGTCATTCAACGCCTGCTTACGGGCATACGGATACAGCATAGACGCAGTATCCGTGTAAGCCACTTTTGTATTGATCAGGGAACGGAGAGCGGTAGCGGTATCTTTTAATTCTGAGCGACGGGTATAAGGAGCCAGCATAGAAGCAGTATCCGTGTAAGCAACTTTATTGGCTATCAGTCCGCGAAGCACCCAGGCAGTATCAGCCAGATTAGATTTTCTGGCGTAAGGAGTAAGCATTATTGCAGTATCGGTATATTTCACTCCATATACGGTGCGCAGGTAAGTGCTCAGCATTGCCGCAGTATCGCTGATATTCAGTTTACCTGCCAGCTTTAAGTTGACGAAATTGGTATCAGAACAAACGTTCTTCCAGGCAGATCCTGTATACACACACAAACATGCACTGTCTGTATTGTAGATCATCATACCCCTGCTTGCTGTGGTCACCGGTATGCTGAGCATCTGCGTGGTAGACAGCCGCACATTCAAAAAGCCCTTGTTTGTGCTCTCCAGTTCCATTAATGCTCCCGGCGCCAGAACGGTCCGGTTGTCACCAAACTTCACCTGAGCAGATGCCATTTGTGCCAGCGAAAGCAGCAACAGCAGCAGCAAAGACCCTTTAAATAAATTACGTTTAAGTAACTGTTTGAAATTCATTTCTAACGGATTTATTTTAACGCCCAAAGGCGCATAAACAATACTTTTCAGGCACTCTTATAAAGAGAAACCACTATAAACAAAACAAAAACCATTCCACAATTGCATTTTTGCAAAAAAATCATCATTGAAAAAAGTGATATACGCAAAAAAGGTGCACGATATGCTCATTCTCTGAAAATAAAGACAATACAATACTGGAAATTAATGCCACAACAGTTTATTTATTAGCCTTTAATAAAACGAGCTTATAACTATATTTATATACCCCCGGGCATTACGGTTATTTTACCGTTCTTAAATTTTTTGCAAAATTAACAAAGCTATGCCTGTTTTCAATAACGATAGATTGTGTTATTGTAAACATTACTTAGTCAGCATGTAAACAATTTGTGCGAAAAATAGAGTAAATTTTGTGAATTTGCAAGCTAATCCAGCATAAAAAACGAGTTATGCATTTACATTTTTACAATGCCCGACTTAGCTGCAAAAAAAAGCCGCCCATAAGGCGGCAAAAGATGATTTTCAGTAAAAAATTATCAGGATGTAAATTCCTGCTGCATAGCGGAAATAAGTTCCGTCTGAACGATACGCTCCACATTGACGATCATGTTTTCGAAAGCTAATGCTGACGAAATACCATGACCAATCATCACAGCCGCATTAATACCCAGAATCGGCGTACCTCCATACAGCTCATAATTGAACTGATCAAGAAAATCATCCTGAACACCGCGTTGCTCTTTGAAAATATGGTAAACGGACTCAGCCATTTTCAGAATGATATTTCCCACGAATCCTTCACACACAAATATGTCGGCTTTATCGAGGAATATATCGCGGCCTTCTGTATTACCGATGAAATTGATATGTGTTGCCTGCTGCAGCATCGGATAAGTAGCCTGAGCAAGTATATTACCTTTCCCTTCCTCTTCACCGATATTCAGCAGTGAAACTCTGGGACGGGACATACCCATCACGCGCTCCATATACATGGTACCTAACTGAGCAAACTGAACCAGATGCTCCGGCTTACAGTCGGCATTGATACCTACGTCAAGCAGCAGGTTAAAACTTCCGTTTTCTCTGGGCACAAATGAGGCAATTGTCGGTCTCAATACTCCTTCAATCGTCTTTACGGAATACATCGCACCGACCAGCATTGCACCGGTATTACCGGCACCAATGAAAGCATCGATTTTCTTGCGCGCCAAAAGCCCAAATCCAACAGCGATGCTGGAATCGGGCTTTTCTTTAAAAGCTTTGGTCGGATGCTCATCCATCTCAATAATCTGAGTGGCATGAACAAACGTGTATTTATCTTTCCAGGTATCGACGAGCGACAAATGTGGCTGCACTTTTTCGGTATCGCCAACTAAAGTCAAATGAACTGCGGTGTCAGGATGGTTTTCAAAGAACCGACGCACCCCTTTAATTGCTTCGAGCGGTGCAAAATCACCACCCATCACATCAAGACCTATATTCATCAGTCGAACTGGTTTGGTTAATACTATTCAGCGGATCCGCTCTCAGAAGCTGCTGCTGCAGGCGCTTTGTCAACAATCACGTTACCGCGATAGTACAATTTACCCTCAACCCAGTGTGCGCGGTGGCGCAGATGGCTTTCACCAGTTGTAGCATCTACGCTCCAAGTTTCTGCTGTAGCTTTATAATGCGTACGACGTTTTGCACTTCTTTGTTGTGAGTGTCTGCGTTTAGGATTTGGCATTTTATTTAGATTTTATGCTGTTATTTACTTTTTTTAATTTTAATTGACTTAAGTCCTTCCCAAAGATCGTTTTTAGGTGCTTCAGGCTGCTCTGCAAGTTTACCCAGTAACCGAAGCGCTTCCTGGTTACAGGTGGATTTACCTTCCGCATCATCAGGGTGAATGCGCTGCAACGGAATACTTAGTACCACAAACTCATACAGCCATTTACTGATATCGAGCACAGTCTCGCTTCGCGGGATAAATACCACATCCGCATCCTCTTCCATCATCTCATCCCGCTCAGAATCGTCCAGTTTCACAATCAGATCAAATTCATCCCAGAGCTCCATCCTGAATTCATCTCCGCATCTGTCGCAAGGGGTAATAATGTATCCTCCGATGTCAAAATGCAGTTCGAAAAAGGTCTCATGCTTCACAAACTTCAATTCTACTTTCGCCTCAATATCAACTATATCTTCCAGAGAACTGTGTTCGCCTGTAAAAAAATCTTTCCCTAACTGGAACTCAAAATTGTGTTCCCCGAGTTTCATTCCCTGCCAGGCCAGTTCAAATTCCATACTACGTTTCATTTACTGTACTCTTTATGATTGTGCTACAAAAAAAGAACTATCGCCTTAAAAAACGGAGCGCAAAGATAGAAATTTTCCGGGAATCTACTGCATTTTATTTCTTTTCAGCAAAAATGCATGCAGCACCTCATCAACCGGCGCTTCCAAATCTACCTCCACTCGGGAAATATTATATTTATAACACTGATTTTCAATTGCAACACGAAATTCATTCATTGCCCGCCGATACTGGTCCTTCAGATCGCCAGCCTGAAGCCTCGTGTGTAATCCCGTTTCAAGGTCGACAAATTCATACGGCCGGTTTTCGAATGCAAACTCTATCTCCTCCTTACGCGACAGCACCTGCACCAGTATCACTTCGTGCTTATTATACCGCAAATGCTGCAGCGCATCGAAAAGGTCATTCAGTTCCTCCTGTGTTTCCACCATATCACTGATCACCACCACCAGCGAACGCCGGTGCACCTGATCCGCTATCTGATGAATTGCCTGTGCAATATTGGATGGCCGCATTTTTTCCTCCAGCGCAAATACACGTGCAAGCTCCTGCTGCAATCGCCTGTAATGGGTCCCAGCCGACCGGCACTCCGTGGTAAAATACACCGACTCATCAAAAAGCGCCAGGGAAGTAGCATCCAATTGCCGTTTCAGCAGTTGCAGCAAAGAAGCTGCCACAAGGCAGCCATATTGCAATTTATTCCAGCGGCCACCATCCGGGAACTGCATGGAAGAAGAAGTATCCAGCAAAATACAGCAGCGCAGATTGGTTTCCTCTTCGTGCTTCTTGATAAAAAAACGTTCGCTGCGACCATAAACACGCCAGTCGATATGCCGCAGATCGTCTCCGGGATTATACTGCCGGTGTTCGGCAAATTCTACGGAAAACCCATGAAAAGGACTCTTATGCAGCCCTATAATAAAACCTTCAACTGCCTGCCGGGCAATCAATTCAAGTGTCTCAGCCGTAGGTTTGATTTCCATGTACCGTGTTTTAATTACGCTTTCCAAACAACATACTGCCGATGCGCAACATGGTGCTGCCTTCCTCCAGTGCAATATTGTAATCGCCGCTCATACCCATAGAACAAACGGAAAAATGCCCGCTCATACCTGGATATTGCATTTTTATCTGCTCAAATTGTTGGTGTACTGCTGCAAATTCATCTCTCACCTGGCGGGAATCTTCTGTAAAACTGGCCATCGCCATCAGTCCGCAGATACGCACATTTGCAAATCGCTCCGGTGCGGTATTGTAAATGGATAAAAGCGCCGCCAGTTCCGCTTGATCCAGTCCATATTTCGTCTCTTCACGCGCAACATGCAACTGAAGCAATATATCGATAGATCTCTGGCAACGGGCGGCCTGCTTCTGAATTTCTTCAAGAAGTTCCATACTATCCACGGCATGTATCAAATGTACAAACGGCGCAATGTATTTTACCTTATTGCGTTGCAGATGGCCGATAAAATGCCAGTGGATATCTTTGGGTAATTGCGCGTGTTTATCAACGAGCTCCTGAACGTAATTCTCGCCAAAATCCCGCTGGCCCAAAGCATACAACTCCGCTATGTCTGTTGCAGGTTTTGTTTTGGAAACCGCTACCAGTGTGGCATTACGGGCAGCGCATTCCTGCCGCAGATCATGCCATAAAACTTCATTCATCTTATTCTGTCTACAGCAACAACTGCCGGATTATTTTTTTTCAAAATTCATCGGCTCCATGAGCGCGTTTTTGGGTTCGGCTTCCTGGTTGGTTTCATTTCTCGTAACCAATACCCTTCCGGAATGCAAATGTGCTTCTTTACCAAAAATACGTAATGCCATAGCCGTAAGCTCGCCTGCTACCTGCCTGCGTTCGGCAGGATCCGCATTGTACAGCGCTTCCGAACCGAGGGCAATCTGCAGATCGGATCCGTTCTCCACGTTTACGGTAACGGATGCAACCTGAGGGTATGCAGCAAAAACCGAGTCTTTCATGGCGGACATCGATTTCATATTGCTCTCAGAAGAAGCGCACGAAACAACGGCCAGCATGCCAGCAAAAGCAAAACCGGATAAGATTTTTTTCATAACGGGGACTTTAAAAATTAGTGCTTATCGATTTCTGAGAGCTTGAAGGTCGACTTGATCCGAACACCCTTCTCTGTCATCTGTACGGTTGCACATTCGATATGAGGATCATGTTCAAAAAACAACACCCAGTTGTTTTCCGCTGCGGCTTCAAGCATTTCTTTTTTCTCAGACAGCGTCTCCAGAGGTTTCATGTCGTAAGCCATCACCCATGGCAGACTCACGTGCGCTGCGCTGGGAATAAGATCGGCACAGTAAAGTACGGTACGCCCGTTATAAGGGATCAGCGGCAACATCATACTTTCTGTATGCCCCTGCATATAACGGATGCGGATTTCCTCCTTCCACTCTCCCCCATCGTGCGCCTCTACAAAGCTCAGCTTTCCGCACTCCTGTAAAGGCAGTATATTTTCTTTCAGGAAAGATGCTTTCTCCCTGTCATTAGGCTTGATTGCCGCTTTCCAGTGCAGACGGTCGCTCCAGTAAACAGCATTTTCAAAAACAGGCGCAAAAGCGTCTTCCCCCGTCTTTTTAATAGCGCCGCCGCAATGATCGAAGTGCAGGTGCGTCAAAAACAAATCGGTGATATCGGCAGGAGAGTAACCATGCTTTTTCAATGATTTTTCCAGACTGTCCTTACCGTGCAGATAATAGTGACCCAGGAACTTTTCGTCCTGTTTATCGCCTATTCCACAATCGATCAGAATACGAGAACTCCCGGTATCAATAAGCAGACAACGCATGGCCCAGGTGCACATGTTGTTTTCATCCGCAGGATTTTGTTTTTGCCACATACTTTTAGGGACTACGCCGTGCATAGCTCCCCCGTCCAGCTTGAATAATCCGGTGTCAATCGTGTATAACTTCATAAATGCAACTTTGCAAATCAGTCTAAAAGTAAGGAATTTTCCCGCAACCTTACAAACCAGGTCGGCGCTGCACTTTTAAAACAAAGCACAAAACACTCATTCCCAATATAAAAAATAATATCAGTGCGAGTATCGAATAGCGCATGGACTCAAAAATATGCTCAACGAGGGCAAAAGAAAACATTCCCAGCACAATCGACATTTTCTCCATAACGTCATACAAGCTGAAGAAAGAGGTGGTGTCGCTCGTGCCTGCAGGCAGCAACTTGGAATAGGTGGACCTGCTTAAGGATTGTATTCCTCCCATTACCAATCCCACACAAACCGCAAGGACATAAAACTGGATATTCGTGTAAGTGAAATAGGCCGCTATACAGATACCGATCCAGAACACCACCACAGCCAGCAATACCTTTATATTACCTAATCGCTTTGCGAGCGAAGCCATCAGAATCGCACCAGGTATGGCAACAAGTTGAATGATCAGGATAGCCGGAATCAGATCTTTTGCGTCCAGGTTCACCCATTGGCCATCGACATATTTCTTCACTTCCTTACTGCCGAAAATCGTAGCGGCAAGCATTACGGTCTGAACGCCCATACTATAAAAGAAGAACGCGATCAGGTACCATTTCAGCACGGGCATTTGCTTCACCTGCTGCCATACTTTTCCCAATTCAGAAAAGCCGCGTGTCCATATACTTCCCGATTGCTGATGCACTGTATTGCCGGCTTTCCCGGGCAAATAGTAAAATGCGATCTGGGCAAAGCCGAGCCACCATACGCCCACAAGCAGGAAAGACAGTCTTGCAGCAAATGTGCCGTCTGCAAAGTCTGAAAACAGGAACACAAAGCAGATGAGCTGCAGCAACACACTGCCGATATAACCGTAGGTAAAGCCCTTGGCGCTAAGCTTATCCTGTTCTTCTTTAAGTGCTATTTCGGGCAGGTAAGCATTGTAAAACACAAGACTTCCGCAATACCCGATAGCCGCGATCATAGAAGCGATGATCCCCAACTCAATATTAGCCGGCTTAAAAAAGAAAAGCGTCATACATGCAAGCGCACCGAGATAACAATAGAATTTCATGTAGGACTTTTTATTTCCGCGCACGTCCGCAATGGCAGACAGGATCGGCGATAACAGCGCGATAATGAAATATGCCAAAGCCAGCGAATATTCCAGCAAGGTACTATTGGTCACATGCCAGCCGAAAAAAGACACTTTGGGAGCACCCTCACCACCCGTTACCGCTACATAATATGCAGGAAACACAGTGGAAGTGATCACAAGATTGTAAGCCGAATTTGCCCAGTCGTACATAGCCCAGGCATTCTGTACCCGCTTCTTTGTTTTCATAAATACAAAGCAAAGCGAATTTGCGTGCATTTCAAATTTTTCCAGGTCCCGCAATCTAATAAGACAGGATGGCAGCGATTACATGGAACTTGTAGCGCTAAATGCCCTATTTTTGCACCTCTCTTCAATAATCCAAAAAAATATGACCCAGGTATTGAGCGAACAGGAAATGATTCGCCGGGAAAAATTACAACAATTGCTGGCCTTAGGAATAGATCCTTACCCTGCTCCGGCTTATCCGATCACCCACACGGCTGCCGATATAAAGGCCAACTTCAACGAAACAACGCAGGAATCATATAAGCAGGTTTCGATTGCCGGACGGATTATGATGGTCCGCGATATGGGTAAAGCGAATTTTGCCGTACTGCAGGACAGCACAGACCGTATCCAGGTTTATATCCGTCGGGACGATATCTGTCCGGGAGAGGACAAAACCATGTTCGATACAGTATGGAAAAAGCTGCTCGATATCGGTGATATTGTCGGCATAGAAGGCTATGTATTCGTTACTAAAATGGGAGAAATCTCTATTCACGCCACGCGCTTTACCCTGCTCACAAAATCCCTGCGCCCCTTACCTGTGGTGAAGGAGAAAGACGGAGCAATTTTCGATGCGGTAAGTGACATGGAGTTCAAATACCGCCAGCGCTATGCAGATCTGATCGTGAATCCTTCTGTAAGGGATACATTTACCAGGATCACAAAAATGAAAAACGCGATCCGCGAATTCCTGAATCGTGAAGGTGCGCTCGAGGTAGACACACCCGTACTGCAAAGCATTCCGGGAGGCGCTGCCGCCCGCCCCTTCGTCACGCATCATAATGCACTCGACATACCGCTGTACCTGCGTATCGCCAACGAACTTTACCTGAAGAGACTGATCGTGGGTGGCTTCGAATGGGTGTACGAATTCAGCCGCAACTTCCGTAATGAAGGGATGGATCGCACCCACAATCCGGAATTCACCATCCTTGAATTTTACGTTGCTTACAAAGACTATTTCTGGATGATGGAAACCACAGAACAGTTGCTGGAGCACGCCGCAATTGCAACAAACAATTCGCCGGTATCTGTGATCGACGGTAAGGAAATCAGCTTCAAAGCGCCATATGCACGCGTACCGATATTCGACGCAATCAAAGAGCACACCGGTTTCGATGTCAGTGAAATGGACGAAGCAGGTCTGCGCGATGTATGTAAGCAGCTCAATATTGCTGTTGACCCCAATATCGGAAAAGGCAAACTCATCGACGAGATATTCGGAGGAAAATGCGAACACCATTACATTCAACCGACATTCATCACAGACTACCCGGTTGAAATGAGTCCGCTGACTAAAAAACACAGAAGCAAACCTGGTTTGGTAGAGCGTTTTGAGCTGATCATAAACGGCAAGGAAATTGCGAACGCCTACACAGAGCTGAACGATCCGATCGATCAGCGTGAGCGCTTCGAAGAGCAGGTAAAATTAATGGAGCGCGGCGACGATGAAGCAATGTTCATCGACCACGACTTCCTCAGGGCACTCGAATACGGAATGCCTCCTACAGCGGGTATCGGATTCGGCATAGATCGTCTGGCGATGTTGCTTACCGGTAATGTTTCTATTCAGGATGTACTGCTGTTTCCGCAAATGCGCCCGGAAAGAACCGAACAATAAATTTTGCCTGTATAACTCATAAAAAATGTCCGCTTACGAGGCGGACATTTTTGTTAAGTAGTTAATCGTTGAAAACAACCTAATCTTCCAGTTCTCCGAACTTTCCATTCTGATAATCGGTAATCGCCTGTTGCAACTCCTGCGGATAGTTCATCAGGAACGGTCCGTAAGCAGCAATGGGTTCATCGATCGGAGCGCCGCTCATCACGAGCACCACACTATCCGAAGTTGCTTCAATCGTAAATTCATCACCGTCGTTAGACATTAAGGCGAAATGATCGGCAGGCAGCGCTTCGCCGCCATTTATTTTCACAGAGCCACTGATGCTCAGCAATGCGGTATTGAATGATGAAGGTAAATGCAGGCGAACTACCGCTCCGGAACGGATACGGACATTATACAATTCAACCGGAGAAAAGGTTTTGGCGGGCCCTTTTATCCCTTCATAAGCCCCCGCTATCACCTCTACTACACCCGCTCCATCAGGCAAGTTGAATATTCCCATGCCTGAAGCTTCGATTGCCTGGTATCCCGGCGTGCTCATCTTATGTGCGGCCGGCAGGTTCACCCAGAGCTGCACCATCTGAAAGTCGCCGCCTGCCTTGCTGAACTTCTCTTCATGATATTCTTTATGCAATACACCTGATGCAGCTGTCATCCACTGTACATCTCCGGGATGGATAACGCCGGAGTTACCGCGACTGTCGTGGTGCGCAACACTCCCTGCATAGGCGATCGTTACTGTCTCAAAACCACGATGCGGGTGTACTCCCACTCCCCGGGGCACTTCACTGGGAGGTAATAGTTGTTTGGCATTATAATCCAGCATGTAGAACGGACTCATCCGGCGATTGCTTATGCCCGCCCCCTGCGGTATAAAATTATGTACGCGGAAGCCGTCTCCTACCATATGTGCCGGCGGAGGAGCTACAATTTTTTCAACGGTTCTGGAATTCATAGATCAGATATTTGCACAAAGGTATAAGCACGATAAACGGGATATCGCATTATTACCGAAAGTATACCTGTAAGGAAATGCTAACGAAGGAGGGACACATCGCCCTTTATAAGCTCCTCTTTGCCGTAACGGTCCTTTGCACTGAGCAGCCAGTAGTAGACTCCCACCTCCTGCTCCTGGCCGTGGAATGTACCGTCCCAGCCTCCATCCATGGATTTGGATTCAAACATAAGCTGTCCGTAACGGTTATAGATCCGGAAATAAAGTATTTCGCGGTACCCGATGATGATAGGCCTGAACCGGTCGTTTTTCCCATCGCCGTTAGGAGTAAATGCATTGGGCATAGCAAGCGAAGGCCCGCTATATACATGCACCTTCATAGAATCTCTGCCCGGACAACCGGTCTGTTCACTTTTGGCAGTTACGATATAAATAAACGTACCTGTATCGAGGAATGTACCCACCGGATTTGCGATGGTCGGATCAGACAGATATTTTGAAGGACTCCACAAATAATTAGAACCGGAAAATCCATTAAACGTAATTGTCTCTCCCTGCACAATAGACGTATCGTTGCCTACATTAGGAGAAAAAGGATCGACAAGGATCTTCGCGAATGAAGTATCCTTACAGCCTTTGTTGTTCGCCACGGCAAATCCCACATTGAACAGTCCTCCTTTCGTAAAAATATGGATCGGGTTTTGCTGCGTATCCAAAGGTGAGAAATCATCAAAATTCCAGGCCCATCTGTTTACCTGGTAAGTTGAGTTGGACAGATCCTTAAACCTTACGGTATCACCTACGCAAACGGTCGTAGGAGGACTAAATACAGCTTCAAGCTTTGGATAAACTTTTACAAAACGGCTGATGCTGTCTGCGCAGGTAGAACCTTTGTTGACAATCAGCTTTGCAATGTAAGTACCGGAATCCGGATAAATGTAAGTGGGTGAGAACTCGTCAGATGTATCATTATTCAGCGATTCCACCCCGAAATCCCAGTAATACCGCACATTCTTGGTACTCAGATTATCAAAGTGAACAGTATAATCCGCACAATTCACGATATAAGTATTATACTCGTCAGAATATTGCGGCATATCTGCGATAACTGCACGGGAACAATTCGTAACCACAAACTGGAATTCACGCGTAACGGTATTGATGAGCACACCTTTCCGCCACTCATGACAGCATACCGTAACTACGAAACGCCCCTGAAGCGTGGGAGTACCGGTAATAAGCCCCGTAACCGGGTTGATAATCACAGGCGGCACGCCGATTATAGGCTTCATGTAACTGTATCCATTACCATAAGGCAGCGGCTCACCGGAATAAGACGGCACCTCACGTCCATCATTACGGGTGGAATAGTAACCATATCCCTGACAGAATTCATAACTCAATGAGTCGCCGTCCTGGTCTGTTGCGCTGTGATCATAAACGAGGGGGTTGTTGACACAGATGATCTGCGGAGGATAATTTTTGAAAACAGCGCTGTTATTGCAGCTCGCAGAGGAAGTCGGCGGGATGATACAATAATAGTTGACACCCAACGACGCCGGATCAATAATATTCAGGATAGATGCATTGCGGCAACACCGCTGATAAACTACCCGATAACCGGTTGTCGTGTTATCCAGCACATATGTTTTTCTGAAAACAATTCTGTTCAGGCAAACTTTGGGAGGATTATTTACACACTCATTCTGAAAATTTGCCGGTACAGCAACGCCGTTAGCGTTATCGGCATTAATGGAATCCACTAAAAAGAGCTTACCATTAGTGGTATAGATCGCAATAATAGCCGGATTATCCTCGGAAATTGCCTGTGGGGAACCACCGATACAATCGCGGTAGATAGTCACCTGTATGGTGTACCGGCCACCGCTGCCGCAGGTATAGGTGATTTCACCTCCTACAATGTGGGAAGCGAAAGTCGGCAGCGCGGAGAGCAGCGACACGATAAAAATAAAAAGATATGCAAATCGCTTCATATTCATTCCTGCCCTTCGGCTAAGCAATAAGAAAGAAACCTGTTTAAGGTTGCCAGCACTGCGTCCGGTTCTTCCAGCATTACCATATGACCGGCATTTTTAAAGATACTGACAAAACTCGTTTTTGCTAAGCTTTTCTGTGCTAATTCTTTTCTAATATTGGCCAAACTGTCTTTTTCGCCGATCAGATACTGTACCGGGCAGGATAGTCCTTGTACAACAGACCGGGTATCCGCACGCTCCATAATTGCCCGGTAAAAAGCGACCAGCGATTGATCGTCCACAGCAATGGCTTCTTCCGTTTGTCTTTTATATACTTCCGGATGCTTGTCGTTAAACTCATCCGGGAATAAGGCCTTAACCATTTTATTCAGAAAAAGCCTTTTGCCCCCGCTTTCCAGGATTGCCACCGTTTTACGCCGCCCCTCGGCACGGGCTTCATCATCCGGCACAGGAGAAGAATGAACCAGGCTTAAGCCGTGCAGGCGTGAAGGGTATTTTCCTGCAAAAGCAAGTCCCATATAGCCACCCATAGAATGTCCGATAATAACGGTGCGTTCCACCTTTTCATTGTCCAGGATGGCTGCAAAACCTTCGGCGAGCATATCCATGGAATTGTGCCCATCCACCATCCAGCTCCCGGGAACAGCAAAAAAATCGGGCATCAGCAAGGTATAACGGCTGCTCAATTCCGGAATAATTTCCCGCCACAAGAGCGGATTGGCAGGGAACCCATGTACTAACAGCAATGCTGGTCCGGAACCTGTTTTCCGGTATATAATTTCCGGGAATACCTTCCCTTTCAGAATGATCTGCTCCATATTATGCAACTGAGTATTTACGGAAATGCACACCAAATATCATTAACAACATCAGCAGCAGTGGCACCATATCCGGCAATAACAAGCCTTGCAATCCGACAAGATGAAAGATGACACTTAAAAAGATACACAGTATAGCAATAAGGGCGTATTTCGTCTGCCTTTTACGGAAAACGTATAACAGATTCGTAGGCAGCGCCCATAGCAGGTTAAAATTGTCGGAACATGCTTTATGGTCTGTACCGAACCACATCAGCAGCATTAATACCCCTAAGAGACCGGTAAGGATCAGCAATACCGAGGAGAGCAGGTTGCCCACGAACCTCAGCTTCGGCACGAGCAAACCGGCAGCCAGCAATACAAACAGGCTCCACAAAACAATTGTAACGGAATAATCAGGATGCCCGGCATTCAGCGCCGAAATGCGTACAATACGATCCGGGGCAGCCGCATATTTCTTTCCGGAGAGTGTGGCTCCAGCAACCGCATCCTTCAGGTAGTCCGGGAGGAACATCATTTGCTCGTTGGTCATCACCTTATCAATTTTACTGCCCAGCAACATATTGATACCAAGGCGCTCCCAGGGATCAGGATTCAGATAACGATTAATAATCTGACGGAAGGTGATGCCTTTTTCCGGAACAACATTCCCAAAACGGAACGCACTGCCGTGTGTTTCCGTGAAAATGTCGCGGATGCGCGTTGCACAGTTGTCAAAGAAAAAATCATACTTATAGGCTCTGTTTTCCGGCAGCAGGTTGGTGGTCAGGTAATCCTGAATAGCTCTTTTGTCGGAAGCGGAAATTTCCAGCACCTGCTCGTCTACCCAGCGCCCCTCCATCATATAGTCTTCTTTAAATCCGGCAAAGTCCTCTTCTGACAGGTAATACAAAAGTTTGCCGCGCATAAAGTTCAGCTCAAACTGTTCGTCATAACCGTTAAATGTGCCGTAATTATACACAATATCCGTATTTGTCGCAGAATCTATGATACGAACTGCGGTATGACCAAACACGCTATATATTTCCGCTCCGGGACCGCAGGTGAGCAGGCTTACCCTTAAACCGGGGCGGACAGCAGTATCGTTTTGGGCAGTCGCAGAAAGCGCGGCGGTTAATCCCACCAGGAACAATAACCAGTATGCAGATTTTATCATTTTCATTTCGGCCGTAAAAATATTCGCTTTTGTCAATAAAAAAGCCACCGCAATAATGCAGTGGCTTCTAACTTTTAAAATAGAACAGGAGAAAAAACTATTTGTTGACAGAGATAGAAACCGTTCCGGTTTTACCCGCGCTATCACGGACAACAATAAAGTAATTACCGTTTGAAACTGAGGTCAGATCCAAGGTATGGTAAGATGTATTTTCAAATGATTCTGAAACCAGGCGCTGACCAGCAACATTGTACACGGCAACAGTACCGGAAACAGACTGCGTTCCCCAATCCAGGTTCACAATACCGGTGCTCGGGTTCGGGAAGATTTTCAGTTCGGCCATATTGTACGGACTGATCGAAAGCAATGTAACATTCAGCTCATTGGATTTCTTTCCGTTACAACCGTTATTTACCGCTACGGCGTAGTACACGCCCGCAACAGCCGGATGGTACGTTGGACCTGTAGCGCCAGGAATCAGGCCTGAAGGGCCATACCACTGAATACCTGAAGGAATGCTGGAAACCAGCATCGTTCCGATCAGCGAAATAACTGGAGTACCAGGTGTAGTGGAACGAACCATTACTTCAGGTCCCCATACCAGCGAATCCACTGTATTGCAGGAACCTGCCGTAACATACATTTTACAGGAAAGTGTATCCTTATCAAGAAAAGCGGTGGTTCCGAACACACTACCATAACCGGCAATAGCACCGTTGATCAGCCATACGATCGTTGGAGTACCTCCACCGTCAGTTGCTACTGCAGTATATTCCAGAAGTGAATCCAGACAACCCGGATTTGAACCTTTCGTACGCGTTACAGAAAGAGTAGGAACCGTACGGGTATTTCTTGTCACATACATTTTTGAAGACCATGCAGTATCACCGGATCCGGCAACAATACAAGGATGATTCGAAATAACGCGGCACCAGATACTATCGCCTGTTTTAAAGGTGAAGTCTGAGTAGAAATTAGCGGTAGCGCTTGTTACAGCAACATTGTTTTTATACCACTGATATTTAGGGGCAGCGCCGCCATTGGTAGGAGTAGCCGTAAATGTCAGATAGGTACTGTCGCATGAAGGGATCGTTCCCGAAGTAAGTGCAATACTTACGGTCGGCACTACGGCGGCAAACGAAATAGTCATCGTATCCGAATTAACGGGCGTGGACGTGCAGGAGGAGTGAGGAGTGACACGACACCATACTTTTGCTCCCGCTGCAAGCGAACTCGTAGCAAAAGTGTCGACGTTTCCGCCAACTGCAGTTCCGTTCACTTTCCATGCATAATCGGGAGTACCTCCGCCGGATACAGTCATTTTAAATACCAGGCTCTGACCTGCACAGCCGGGATTCGTTCCGCTGATGAGCGATATTTTCGCAGATGCAGAAGCAGTGGAAGATACACGCAGAAGAATAGAATTTGATTCAGCGCTATCCGCTCCGCAGGCACCTGTGAAGAAGGTGCGGCAAGTAATAACGGAACCGTCAGCAAGAGATGAAGAAGAGAAAGAAGAAGTGGTCGTTCCGGTAAACACTCCGTTTACGTACCATTTGTAAGTAGGTGAACCGCCCTTCGGTGTGGCAGTGAAGGTAACCACACTACCGGTACAGGATGGATTGGAACCCACGGTTTGTGCAATGGTTACCGTATCCGCAGCAGTGCGGTTTTTAATCATGATTGCATAATCCTCTGCCTGCGCGTTATTGGAGTAAGGTCCGTTTGCCCAGTCACTGATAGAAGCGGCATACCATCCCGCAACAACGCGGATACGCAGCCAGGTACAGGTTGTGGCAGAAGAAGGAATGATAAAACTTCCTGTATGATCTTCGGTTGAAGTTGTACCATTGTGCGTCCATACCTGCTCACCTGCATCTACAAAGTCTCCGTCATTGTTATAGTCTACGTACACTTTTACGTTCTGACGGTTTGTAGCGGTAGAAACAACCACAGGAATGGTATCACCGATCGCTGCGCGGATCTGCTGTGTGTATGCATGATCCACATAAGAAGCATTTTCGTCGCCAAGACTACCTGTCCAAACTTCAATATCTTTCAGTTTCACGGACTCCGGTCCGAATGCACCGGTTGTAGAACTGGAAGTAGGTGTGGAAACCGGAGTCGCTACGGTTCCGGAAGGATCCATAAGACCGTAGGAATAAATAAATCCGGTACGGATGTTATTCAAAGCATACATAACGCGATCACGCTGTCCGGCAGTAAAGCGGTCCGGACCGGTAACGCTTCCCGGATAATACCAGTCGCAATTGGTATAATCCATCACATTGTACTGCGTTTTGTTGTAAGAAGAACCGGTACAAGGATTAACGTCAGTCGGAGGGCACCATCCTGTCCAGTGATTGGAACCGTAAGCCGGCTCTGTATCACAAACCAGATCTCCATCTGCAGTACAATCGGTATTTACAGGACAGGTAGCGGTGCCACCGTCACCTTCAAACGTATGGTACAGATTGAACGCGTGACCGAACTCGTGTGCGACTGTCACACTGCCGGACTTAACCTGAGAAGCGACAACCACCATACCGTCTACGGTTGGATAACCCGGAAAATAAGCATAACCGGCAACACCACCCGTAGTAGTCAGGTCATTACCGTCGATTTTATTAACGATATATACGTTGTAATAGTCGGATGGCGTCCAGCGGCTCAATGCCATTGCCTGCGCGGTAGTGATACCGGTACTCGCAGAGCGCTTCACACCATAATCGCTGTAAGTGAGACCATAGGTAACAGTACCATCCAGGCGAACAATACCATTAGTGGCAGCTCCCGTAGGCGTACGCTTTGCCAGGACAAATTTCAAAGGTATACGGCATCCTCCGCCTGAAGTCCCTGTGGTGGTATCAGGAAACGGAAATTGTGCCGCGTAGTTTTTGTTCATGAAATCGATCATCTGAGCGATCTTGGTGCTGTCAGGGTTGTACAGCGAACCAACAGCTCCACCCGTGTGGATGATATGCATCACCATCGGGATTTCATACACATAGCCGGCAGAGGTCGTTGTCAAACGCGCAACTGAAGCCAGTTTTTTGTACTCGATCCATTTGTTGTTTGAGGCGCGAACAGCCTTTTCGTAAAGCCTGTCGGTGCGCATCAGTTCTTTATGCGCATCGTCAAAACCGCACGGGAAGACGCTCTGACCCAGCGATGCAAGAGAAATTGCAAGAGAACCGGCAAAAAGGGTAATTTTTTTGATCATTGTGTTTTTCTTTATGAGAAGTCCAATGTTAAGACGATTGTAAAAATAACAATTTGATTTTACATTTCGAAATTTTCTGGCGCTTCCGGGATGAATAAAAAAGTCTCCGGTATTCCGGAGACCTCAGGATATTATCCGTCAATTTTTTACGGCTTTACTCCTGTATACAGGCTGGTGATCCCGAAAGTAAGCGGCCGGGCCGAGACATCCGAAAATCCGCAGGCACGCATGATATCGCAGAATGCTGCCCCTTCCGGGAAAGCCATTACCGATTCCGGCAGGTATGTGTAAGCCGTTGAGTGCCTGGAAATAACCCTGCCCAGAAAAGGAAGCACATATTTAAAATAAAACCCAAATACCTGTTTAACAGGAAAGTTCCGTGGATGGGAAAACTCGAGTATCGCCACCCTGCCACCGGGCTTCAGTACGCGGCACATTTCCGAAAGACCTTTTTCCAGGTCCTGGAAATTACGCGTACCATAGGCACACAAAACGGCATCAAAGGAATGATCGCCGTGCGCTATCTGCTCGCTGTCGCCCAGTTCCATATGAATGCGTTCCTGAAGGTTGCGTGCTTTGATCTTTTCCGTTCCCATTGCGAGCATCTGGCTTGCAATATCGAGCCCCGTCACAACGCTATCGGGATAATATGCAGCAGCGGCAAGTGCAAGATCTCCTGTTCCGGTCGCAATATCCAGGATACGGCGGGGTTGGACGGATTCAATGCTCTTTATCGCTTTTTTGCGCCATCCTTTATCGATACCCATCGATAAAGCGTGATTCAGAAAATCATATTTACCGGCAATGTCATTAAACATACCTGCAACTTGCTCTTTCTTACTTAATTTTGACGAATGATCCGGCACTACGGCATTGTGTTTCATAAATATTATGCTCAATGAGGTCGGCAAAAATACAGCACTATTAAGCAATGGAGATAAAGTCGTCAAAATATTTGATCAGCAATGTGAATGTCAATGCATGCCCTAAACCCGACAAACCTGAATTTGCGTTTATCGGCCGTTCCAACGTGGGCAAGTCGTCCCTGATCAACATGTTGACGAATAACAGCAAACTGGCCAAAACATCAGGCAGCCCGGGTAAAACACAACACATCAACCATTTTATCATTAACCACAATTGGTACCTCGTGGACCTGCCCGGATATGGATATGCAAAGGTTTCGCAGAATAAACGCCGCGAATTCGGCCACATGATATCCGATTATCTCCAGAAAAGGGAAAACCTGATCTGTGTGTTCGTATTGATCGACAGCAGATTAAAGCCTCAGGAAATTGATCTGGATTTTTTACGTGCTTTGGGAGAATGGGGTATCCCTTTCAACATTGTATTTACCAAAGCGGACAAAAACACCCAATCCGAGACATCGAGGAACGCCAAATTTTTCATCAACAAAATGCGTGAAGAATGGGAATATATTCCGCGCAGCTTTATCACCAGCTCGGTAAAACATCTTGGTCGCAAGGATATGCTTCAGTATATCGGCGAACTCATTGAGCAATATGAAAACGAACTTACAGAACAGCAATAATCTTAACCGTAATTAAACCAATAGTGAGAAGCTCCTTTCTACCCAAAATATCATTGAACGACCTGAATGCTTTACGTGAAAAAGGTGATTTTGCAGCCTTATTCGAAGCGCTGGTAATGCCTGTTCATGAGGAATTATATAAGCGCCAGGACTTTTCTTTTATAGAAACACTCTCCCCCGGTCAGGAACTACTGTTGCGCTACGACTATGTACGGATGCAGGTGATACAGGGCGGATTCATTCAACTGATCCAAAACGGGTATATCGACCTGTTGCCCCCGATGCCGGCGATGCTCACTCAGGTCGGAGCCACGGAGATGGCAAAAATACTCGATGATGTGCTGAGAGTGTTTTCGCTGAACAGCGAAACGCTGGGAAAAGAAACCACTGTGGAGGAATTTGCCCAGCTCTACGAAGAGTTCAGAGAATTTGAGGAACTGGATGCAGCATTCGAAAGACTGAATGCGGAAACCGAAATTGCGCTCGTTGATTACGCGCTGCGTTTCCCGGACGAATTCATGGAATTATAAAACGGAATAACAACACCTGATATTACAGAGAAAGGCGTACCAAATGGTACGCCTTTCTCTGTATGTAATTTATGCTTTTCTTAGTGCGCATGATGATGATGCATCGCATGCGGATCCTTCAGTTTAAAAAACTCTTCTTCAGAAACTTTTTGCTCATTGATGCTGAACGCGGTTCTGAGGTATCCGAACAGGCGGTCAAACATCAGACGTTGGTATGTTTCGTTCAAAGCCTTTTCGTCTTTGGTGATCTTTTGCATATAGCCGTCCATCCAGGGGGCATCGTCATCGTTCTCCATGCCGAAATAGCTTAAAACGCGACCTTTGATATCCTGATTCACTTCTTCCATGCTCACCTCAATTTTGTTATCCGTGATCAGTTTGTCGGAAATCAATGTCCAGCGCAACTGATGTTCGAAAGACGGGAATTCCGCTTCTACCTGCTGCTCTGTTTTAGGCTGATCCTGTCCTTCTTTCAACCAACGTTTCAGGAAAGGAACCGGAATATCGAATGGAGTTTTGTGCACGAGCACTTCATACATTTCGCTGTTCAGGCGATCTTCAGAAATGCGGGTGAATTCACGGTCAAGTTCTTTACGGATCATATCGCGGAAAGTCGCTTCATCCTTCACTTCAGCGTTAGGGAACACCTGCGCATAAAGCGTTTCGTTCACTTCGGCAGGAATAATGTAGCCGGCTTTGGTCAGGTTAAATACGAATGTCTGCTCTGCAGCGGATTCATTTTTAATAATATTTTTCAGGAATGCCGCGAGCTCTTCTTTGCTGCAGACATCTGTAGGACGGAAACTGAAACTGTCTCCTGCCTTTTTACCTTTCAGCATGTCACGCAGTTTCTCAGGATAGCGTTCCAGTACGGAAGTATCTTCGATTTTCTCTGCACCTTCGATCGGGTTACCGCTAGCGTCTGCAGGAACGATTGTAGCGTATGCGATATCATCGTTTTGCTCAATAGCATCTTTATCCTCTGCTTTACCGAAGCGGCGGGCAATACGCTTCACTTCGTCTTCCACCATAGTATCAGACACTTCTATTTTATAGAAAGTAAGCGATGTTTTGCTGTCGATCGCCGGAATCGCAAAGTCAGGTTTCAATCCTACTTCAAAAGCGAAATCAACATCGGCCGGAGCCGCCATATCAAGTGCCAGAGGACTTGCATCTGACGCAACCATAGGCTTAGCGAAAATGGCGATTTTTTCTGCCTGCAGATAATTTTCAAGCTCACGGCTTGCAGTACGGATCACTTCTTCATTGAATATAGATTGTCCGTACATTTTTTTGATCATTCCGGATGGCACCATTCCTTTACGAAAACCCGGAACGGTCGCATTCTTCGCGTAAGATTTCAGTGATTTTTCAAAAGAAGGCAGAAAATCTTCTTTCGACAATTTTACGGTGATTTTATCTTGCAGATTACCCACATTTTCACGGGTTACAACAGCCATAGTCTTTAAACGATTTTATTTGATTGAATAATAATTTCGTGCCTTGCAGCACGGGCTCAGATTAATTGAGGCGCAAAGGTATTGAAAAACGAGATTTATAGTTGCATTTTTCCCGGATTTAAGCACGGCAGGAAAAAAAAGAGCCGTCCATAATATTAAATGGACGGCTCGGGGCGTCTTTTTACTGATTAAGACTTCACTTCTTCAAACTCTGCATCGGTAACGTCATCCGCTCCCGGCTGCGCTCCGCCTTGTGCACCTGAGGCATCAGCACCACCTTCAGCACCTTGCTGACCGGCGTAAATATGCTGACTTGCAGTCTGCCATGCGGCATTTATTTCTTCTACGGCTTTATCAATACCGTCGAGGTCTTCCGCTTTATGCGCTTCCTTCAGCTTGGCGATAGCAGCTTCGATTTTAGACTTTTCATCGCCGGGAATCTTATCTCCGTACTCTTTCAATTGCTTTTCAGAATTGAAGATCATACCGTCTGCCATATTCAGCTTCTCAACGCGCTCACGAACGGCCTTATCAGACTCTTCATTTGCCTTAGCTTCATTTTTCATGCGTTCGATCTCGTCTTTGCTCAATCCGCTTCCGGCTTCAATCCTGATATTCTGTTGCTTACCGGTACCCTTATCTTTTGCAGTGACATGCAGAATACCGTTTGCATCTATATCAAAAGTTACTTCTACCTGAGGTACGCCACGCGGTGCGGGCGGGATTCCATCCAGGATAAAGCGGCCCAGTGATTTATTCTGATTTGCCATTGGACGCTCTCCCTGCAATACATTGATTTCTACGCTTGGCTGATTATCTGCGGCAGTGGAGAAAGTCTCACTTTTTTTAGAAGGAATAGTTGTATTTGCTTCAATCAGGCGGGTCATTACACCACCATAAGTTTCAATACCGAGAGACAATGGTGTAACATCCAGCAACAACACATCTTTTACATCTCCTGAAAGAACGCCACCCTGGATAGCCGCACCGATTGCAACCACCTCATCCGGATTCACACCCTTATTAGGTTTCTTACCGAAGAATTTTTCTACTACTTCCTGAATTTTAGGAATACGTGTGGAACCACCTACCAGGATCACCTCATCGATCTCTTCCTTCGCAATTCCTGCGTCTTTGATCGCTTTCTGGCAAGGCTCCAGCGTGCGCTGGATCAAAGAGTCGGCAAGTTGCTCAAACTTTGCACGCGTCAGTTTGCGCACAAGGTGTTTAGGCACGCCATCCACAGCTGTGATGTAAGGCAGATTCACTTCTGTCTCCTGTGAAGAAGACAATTCAATTTTCGCTTTTTCAGAAGCTTCTTTAAGACGCTGCCATGCCATCGGGTCTTTACGCAGATCCACTGCTTCATCCCCTTTGAATTCATCAGCCAGCCAGTCCATAATCACTTTATCAAAGTCGTCACCACCGAGGTGTGTGTCACCATTTGTTGACTTTACCTCGAATACACCGTCCCCCAATTCGAGAACAGAAACGTCGAATGTACCGCCACCCAGGTCAAAGACAGCAATCTTGCTGTCTTTATGTTGTTTGTCGAGACCATATGCCAACGCAGCCGCAGTCGGCTCGTTAATGATGCGGCGAACATTCAAACCGGCGATTTCGCCTGCTTCTTTAGTAGCCTGACGCTGTGCATCGTTAAAGTAAGCCGGTACTGTAATAACCGCTTCTGTCACATCCTGGCCCAGGAATTCCTCGGCTGTTTTCTTCATTTTCTGAAGAATCATTGCGGATATTTCCTGAGGAGTATAAGGTCGGCCATCAATATCTACGCGGGGAGTATTATTCTCTCCTTTGATAACCTTGTATGAACTGTGTTCCATTTCACCGCTAACCTCGTCAAAACGTCTTCCCATAAAACGTTTAATAGACATGATGGTATTTGCGGGGTTTGTGATTGCCTGACGTTTTGCAGGATCTCCAACCTTTCTTTCGCCATTTTTCAAAAATGCCACGATAGACGGAGTCGTCCGACGACCTTCGTCATTAGCGATTACCACAGGCTCGCTACCCTCCATTACGGCTACACAAGAGTTGGTTGTTCCTAAGTCAATTCCAATTATTTTTCCCATTACTGTAAGTTTATTTAGTTAGGTTCGACTTCTACACTCCAATCACTGTGCCAAAGCTTTTATGTCAGCAATAATGTCAGCGACACTGACAATTATATCTGAAAAAGATCTGCTGCCTGACAAAACGTTTGCACCCATTCAAATCTATAGCATAAAAAAGCCGGTCAGTTTTACTGACCGGCTTTCCGTTTATTTACTGAAAGATTATTTTTTCAGGTTAGGGAATGGAGGAGGAACGTTCATTGGACCTTCTTCATCCTGAGCAGCTGCGCGGATCATTACAGTGTTAGCATCACCTGCCTGACCATATTGGAAGATGAAACGTCCACGGTCAACACCATTTTTCTCGCTCATATATTCGATGATAGCGTTTACGCGATCCCAAGAGCGTTGTTGCTGAACTTTGCTACCGTTACCGTTACCGATAACCACCACTTTACATGTCGGGTTAGCTTGCATATGAGCAGCCAGAACCGCCAGTTGAGATTGAGCAGCAGAGTTGATGTTGCTTGCATTATTTCCGAAAGAAATTGATGCAGCAGGGATGTTAGCACAAGTTTGGAGTGTACCGCATTTAGGGTTACAAGGACAGTTACCAACACCGTCAGCATCAACTGGTTGACACTCTGTAGGAGTGATCAGTTGTTTATCCATGTAATCAGGAACGCCATCACCATCAGTATCCATAGGACAACCGTGAGCATCAACAGCTACACCTGCAGGAGTACCTGGGCATTTATCCAGTTGATCAGCGATACCATCGCCGTCAGCATCAGCCAGAACCGGATCAGGCAGCATCATGTGACGTGGAGTGTTGATTTCTGTATAAGCATAATCCAGAGGATTCATCCAGTACAGAGGCTCAACATTGCGGGATTTGCGTCCGATATTGTAGTTAAGACCTACGCTGAAGAAGTTCAACGCATCTGTGCTTTGTGTCATTACAGGGAAGCCAGGAGTTTGTTCAGCCCAACGTTGACCATCCAGCAGATCGCTACCACCACCCAAAGGAATAGTCAGACGATCTTCGATTGCTACGTTCCAGTGTGTGGACAGACGGATTTGCGTTCCCAGACCCATAGATCCGTACAGCAGGAACGTTTTTCTTCCGAAGATACCCGGACGACGGTTTTTCTGTGTGTTTTCCGCGTCAGTCTCATAGGTGTTATCCATAGCGTCACGCAGATCTTTACGAACTTTGTTACGCTGAGAATACTCAATCTGATGAGTAGCTGTTACGTTAGCATATTGCTGATAGATTTGTTCAAACTTCTGAGCATAGCTGTTTCCGCTTGCATCTTTGGTGTTTACCCAAGTTTGATAAGCGATACCAGACAGACCGAAGAATCCGTAGAAAGAGATACCGGTTTTAGCCCTGTGAAAACGAATATTGTTGGTAGAAGCTACGAGGTCCAGATTCAACTGGTGCAGTTCTGTGCGATAGTTATAAAAAACTTTGTCGGAACCCGGGTTATAGGTAGTGTTCCAGGCAGAGTTATAAACATATCCCTGAGAAGGTTGCCATTGAAGACCTTTAGCGTTACCGTAGTTGTAGTCAGCGCGAACGGAGAATACATAACCAATAGATTTACGGACATGAACGCCTAAGCCCCAGGAACCTCTCCACAGCATTTCTGCAGGAACATCTCCGGAAACGTTCAACTGACCGAACTTCACACCCACTTCCCACATATTGCGTGGCTTGGATGGAAAAGCATATTGGTTAGCCAAAAATTTGCTCTGCTGTTTCATACGAGATTTAGGAACATAATTCGTATCCATATAATCGTAGTTGTAACCGCGGTAGGTCATATCGCGCCCACTCCAACCTTTTGCAGTTGTAGAGCTCGACTCTTGAGCAAAAGCCGGCTGTACGGCAATAGCTGCTGCGAAGCTGGCTAATAAAACGTACTTCTTGTTAATCATAATTGGTATATTTAAATTAAAGTAGTTAGTGACTTAATAGAAAAAACTCAGGCAAAAGTAATACAATTATTGAAAAACCAAAAAATAATCGGCCTTTTAGAGTTTTCTTAAAACATTACGGAAACCTTCTCTATTATTAGCTTTTTATGGAAATCCTTTCGCAATTTTGCGAACGCCTTAAAACCCCTCAAACCCAGCAGAAAGCAATGTCGCGTCAGAGGGCCGCAGCAATAAAAATCCGGTATTACCTCGCTAAAATACTAACATTTGGAAAAAGTAAAAAGGTTACTTAATAAAAATTTAATCGAGTTCGAGAAGCGTTTCAGTACGCTTTTGGATGGGCAGAATGCTGTTTTGAAGCAAGTACTGAAATACTTCCTCAGAAGCAAAGGCAAACAAATGCGGCCGCTTTTTGTTCTGTTATCCGCCAAAATTGCCGGTGAGATCAACGATGCTACTTACCGCACCGCTTCAATGATAGAACTGCTGCATACCGCCACACTCGTCCACGATGACGTGGTCGACGATGCAATGCAGAGGCGTAACTTTTTCTCTATCAACGCAGTATGGAAAAATAAAATAGCGGTGCTGGTAGGTGATTATCTGCTGGCCCAGGGCCTCCTGCTCTCCATAGAAAACGAAGATTTTGAACTATTAAAGATCACCTCCAACGCCGTAAAGGAAATGAGTGAAGGTGAAATTCTGCAGATTGAGAAAGCGCGAAAACTTGATATAACAGAGTCGGTGTATTTTGATATTATTCGTTCAAAAACAGCTTCTTTGTTAGCTTCGGCATGTTCGGCAGGCGCTTTTTCTGCCAGGAAGGACCGTAAAACAGCCGAAATGTTCCGTGAGTTCGGAGAAATGATCGGTATCGCGTTTCAGATTAAAGACGATTTGCTCGATTACGGATACAACAATACCGGCAAACCAAGCGGAGGCGATATCAAGGAAAAGAAAATGACCCTGCCCCTCATTTATACGCTGCAACAAGCTCCGTCGGCGATCAAACGAAGAATTATTTACACCGTAAAAAACAACAATACAGACCATGATAAAGTGGCTGAGGTGATGCAATATGTCCGTGAATTCGGAGGACTGTCTTACGCCGAAAGCCAGATGATGCTTTACCGGGATAAGGCTTTAACGATTCTTTCCGCTTTTCCGGACAGCGAGGAGCGGGATGCGATGGAGGAACTCGTTAACTTTACTATTTCCCGAAATAAATAATAATTGGAAGAGACGATATGAGTCAATCTATTGAGGTGATCGGAGCCCGGGTGCACAACCTGAAGAATATAAACCTTACCATCCCCAAAAATCAGCTTGTTGTCATTACGGGCATATCCGGAAGCGGAAAATCCTCGCTTGCATTTGACACCTTGTTTGCAGAAGGTCAGCGACGCTACATGGAAAGTTTTTCGGCGTATGCACGACAATTTATGGGTGACCTTGAGCGACCGGATGTCGATAAGGTATCCGGACTTTCACCCGTAATATCCATTGAACAAAAAACCACTAATCGCAATCCGCGTTCCACCGTTGGGACGGTAACGGAAGTATACGATTTTATGCGATTACTGTATGCCCGTATCGGCGAAGCATACTCCTACAATACCGGCAAACACATGCAGCGATTTTCTGAAGAAGAGATAGCTGCCCATATCCGCAAAAGTTTCAACGGTAAAAAAATCATCCTGCTCGCACCTGTAGTACGCGGCCGTAAGGGGCATTACCGTGAGCTTTTTGAGCAACTCAGAAAACAAGGTTATCTCAAAGTCCGTGTCGACGGAGCAATAGTGGATCTGAAAGAAAAAATGCAGCTGGACCGCTATAAAATCCACGATATTGAGCTGGTAGTAGACCGGCTGGTTGCGGATAACGAAGGCGCTGCAAGGCTTTCTGCGTCCATCACCAAAAGCCTGAAGGAAGGGAAAGACCTGATGTTCGTGCAAGAGGCCGACGGCAAAAAATTCATGCAGTATAGCCGCCAGCTCATGTGTACCGACACAGGCATTTCGTACGAAGAACCGTCACCGAACAGCTTTTCGTTCAACTCTCCCTATGGCTATTGTCCTCATTGCAAAGGTCTGGGCAGCATCCACTCGATCAATATGCGCGAGGTGCTGCCAGATCCGGATAAAAGCATTGCCGACGGTGGTATCGCTCCTTTGGGAGAAGAACGTGATGCATGGACGTACAACCTTGCCATGAGCGCAGCGAAAAAGAACAAAATCCCGCTGAACAAACCTGTAAAAGATCTTACCGAAGCACAACTCAATTTCCTGCTGTTCGGCAATACCGAAGGCACCATCCAATACGAAGACGCCGACACCACACCTGCCCCGGCGGGTGCTTATGAAGGCGTTGTCAATATGATCCTGCGCTGGTTTAACGAAACAAGTTCGGATGCTATACGCAACTGGGCCGAGCAATATATGGAGCTCCGCGAATGCCCTGAATGCCATGGTGCAAGACTGCGCAAAGAGAGTCTCTGGTTCAAAATCGATGGTAAAAATATTGCTGAATTATCTGAAAGCGCACTGGATGAATTGGGAGCATGGTTTGAGTCGCTCGAAAAGCGGATCAGCAAAAAACAGCAGACCATCGCTAAAGATATTCTCAAAGAGATCCGTGATCGCATCCGCTTCCTGCTGAATGTTGGGCTGCATTATCTGAATCTGAATCGTGCCACGCGCACACTGAGCGGAGGAGAATCGCAGCGCATCAGGCTGGCGACACAGATCGGGTCGCAGCTCACCGGAATCACCTATATCCTGGACGAACCGAGCATTGGCTTACATCAGCGTGATAACACGCGACTGATCAATGCGCTTAAAGATCTCCGCGATACCGGCAATTCGGTATTGGTGGTGGAGCACGATAAGGACATTATGCTTGCAGCCGATTACCTCATCGACATCGGACCTGCGGCCGGGGTACATGGCGGACGTATTGTAAGCGAGGGCACGCCTTCCGAAGTAATCCGCACGCAAACCATTACCGCGGGGTACCTGAATAACACGCTCAGAATTGATGTACCCGAAACAAGAAGAAAAGGCAATGGTCATTTTGTAAGCCTGAAGGGCGCCAGCGGCAACAACCTGCACAATGCCAGTATCCGTATACCCCTGGGCACTTTTGTTGCGATCAGCGGTGTAAGCGGAAGCGGTAAAAGCACCCTTATCAACGAGACGCTATACCCTATCCTGGCCAAACACTGCTATCCGAACTATAAGCAGCAGCCCATGCCTTATAAATCAGTGGAAGGACTGGAACATATTGATAAGGTTATTGAAATCGACCAAAGCCCGATCGGGCGCACTCCCCGCAGCAACCCGGCGACCTACTGCGGCTTTTTCAATGACATCCGCCAGCTTTTTGCCCAGGTACCGGAAGCCAAAATACGCGGCTATAATGCAGGCCGTTTTTCCTTCAATGTAAAAGGAGGACGTTGCGAAACCTGCCAGGGAAGCGGCATGCGCACGATTGAAATGAATTTCCTTCCCGATGTTTACGTTCATTGCGAAACCTGCAACGGGCAGCGGTATAACCGCGAAACACTTGAAATACGTTATCGCGGGAAGTCTATATCAGACGTATTAAATATGACCGTTGACGAGGCAGTAGACTTTTTCGTAAATGTTCCGATGCTGCACCGGAAAGCAAAAACATTACAGGATGTGGGGCTTGGCTATATCACGTTGGGACAAAATGCTGTTACGCTCTCCGGCGGGGAAGCGCAACGGGTAAAGCTTGCAACCGAACTATCCAAGCGGGATACCGGTCAGACGGTGTACCTTCTGGATGAACCAACCACGGGATTACATTTTCAGGATATCCGGCATCTGCTGGAGGTACTGAACCGGCTGGTGGAGCGGGGCAACACCGTGTTGGTGATCGAGCACAACCTCGATATTATTAAGGTGGCGGATTATGTTATTGATATGGGGCCCGAAGGCGGAAAAGGTGGCGGCAATGTGGTAGCAACCGGAACACCGGAAAAAATAGCAGCCTGTGCAGAAAGCCATACCGGCAGATACCTCAAACTTGAATTATAAAAAAGGCGGATGACTTTACTCATCCGCCCTTTACGATAGCGTACGTTTACAGTCCGAAATAAAAGCCGAGACCGAGCACAAGGCCTCCGGGCGCCAGTACATTCATGGTTGTTGCTCCCTGACCGGTAAGCGGCGAAACGGGGTATCCTTTCACGGTGTATGTCACGGACGACAGGCATACGGAATACCCGACACTTAAATAAAATCGATTGATCCTGCGGCGTCCCATGCCCCAGTAGTGATAGTAGGCTATAGCCAGATTGGATACCGGATCCAGATCCATCTTTACATCCTTTTTACCATAAACGGTCTCTATTCCCTTCACATCCACATCTGAGATACCGGTGGCATACGTGTATGCAAGGCCTAAAGCGCTTCCCTTGAAGCAATCGTCTTTAAAGTAATATTTTGCCTCGCCAAAATATTTATAACCCCAGGACCCGATACCAGCTCCGGCGCCGGCAGAAAAATGTTTGGCAAAACCGTACTCCGCACCGATACCAATCAACCCTGCATTGGCTCCGATTCCCATAGGCAGTCCTAACGAAAAAGGTTTGCACGCGGCAGCCGGCTTTGAACGGGAACTTTCTTGTGTGTTTTCCGTCTGGGCACCAACCGACAAAGTGGAAACAAGCAGCATCGAGATAATAGCAATTTTCTTCATTTAGTTTGATTTTGCAGCAATGTTACGTAACTAAATGAAATGATTCATATCCCGACAAACAAAAAAAAGGCGACATCTTCCGATGCCGCCTTTCCTGTTCAGAAACATTCTTATTTTTTTCTGCCTTTTTTATTTTCTTCGAGGAATTTGTCGAGCGCAGCCGCCATAGAAGGAGCTCCCGGCATCGGTGCACTCATATCCAGTCGCAGATCGGCATCCTGGATAGCCTTTGCGGTGGCCGGACCAAATGACCCGATGATGGTATCATTCTGCCGGAAATCCGGGAAGTAATCAAATAATGTCTGGATAGCCAGGGATGAGAAAAACAGAAGCAGGTCGTATTTCTTTTCCATCAACTCCATAATATCGTTGCTCACCGTACGGTAGAGGGTTGCTTCCGAGAAAGGAACCTTATTCTTTGTAAGGAATACATTTATATCGCTCTTACCGTTATCAGCAGTAGGCAGAATATACCGTTCTTCATGTTTATGTTTGGCGATCACCTCGAGCAGACCGTCAGTTGTGCCGTCCGGACTGAAAAACACTTTACGCTTACGGTACAGGATATATTTCTGGAGGTACAAGGCTACCGCCTCAGAAATACAGAAGTACTTCATATCCTGGGAAACTTTCACCTTATTCTCCTCGCATATGCGGAAGAAATGCTCGACAGCATTACGACTGGTAAAAATGATCGCCGTGTGCTCAAGGATGTCCAGTTTCTGCTTTTTGAATTCGCGGCCGGAAATGCCCTCCACCTTCACGAACGGGAAAAAATCAACGAGTACGTTGTATTTCCTGGCGATATCGTAATACGGAGATTTATCTGTCTCCGGTTTCGGTAAAGTAACTAATACGGTGTGAACTTCTTTCAAAGGCTGGTTTGCCGAATCTTTCTTTTTTGTCGCAGGTTTTTCTGCCGCTGCTTTTATGGATGTCTCCGCCTTCGATTGGGATGCAACAGACGTTTTCGCTTTTTTTGCTACTGCTTCTTTTGCCATTATTGTGGAATAGGACTTATAAACTGGTTTGTACAAATGGCTATAACTCTAACGAATACGCGCTATACGATGCGTGTTACAAGCTTGAGTAATACGGCCATAGGTAGGATCTCGAACGCGCAAAGGTACATAAAAAAATGGAATCGGCTATTCATAAAGAATTGCGCAAAAATATTCCAGGAACGGAGATACCTGTTTGCCAGAAAAGCTGCCGCGAGTATAACCGACACAATACAGATAGGATTGTCCCAACGCGCGTCCATAAATGCGAAGCACACAACAAAAGGTAAAAGAAATATACCCAGGATTTTATTGACCAGAAAGATATTGAAATTGTACAGGTCGGTAGTGTTCTTCATATGAAAGACCCATCCTACAAACTCTACAAACAAATATTTCCCCAAATACGTAATGAGCGCTCCACTAATCAGCAACAATACAATAGTGCCATTTGTAAGCCCGGAAAACCGCCAGTCAACAAATATAGAAATAAAATAATACAGATAGGCCCCCAGTACAACTGAAGCAAAAATATTCATCAGCAGATTGGGGTAAGACGCTGCCTGGATGATGTCTTTCAACTGTCTGTTTCCCAGAGTCGGGTTCAGAAAGGCGCGCCACAGATCATTAAAATATTTAGGGTAAATGGTTTTAACGCCTCCGAGGATCGCCGCGAGGCAGAGCAATAAGTAGAAATCCAGTGTGTTATCGTCGGTATAATGCGGCTTGGACAAAAAGTTGACCATCCGCGTTGCACCGGCATCCCATTGAGGAGACATCAGAGAATCGAGACGTTGGGCAACGGAATGATGAACGACTGATGTATCTATAGAAACCCCGTACGAATCTGCCTGTACCTTTGCGGGGCAGCTATAAATCGCGCCCAGCATCAGCATGGAAATCAGCAAAATAGTCAACCGGAATTTCATGGCGACAAAGGTATTTAATTCGACAGGATTCCCGAATTAAAAAAGCGCTACATAACCGAACGACAGCTTGGATTCTTTAAAGCGAAGCGGAATATAGTCGCTGCGCCCGAATGCCAGTGCAATGGAAAAAATTCCCGTTTTTGTTTCGAGCGTCGTTCCCAACCCGAAACCATTGTAGAGCGCTTCCCGGGAAAAGCGATTGAATTTTGTTTGCACCCAGCCGTTGTCGGAAAAAAGATAGGCATAGGAATTCTGAGCCATACGCAAACGGAATTCCGCACTCAGTACATGATACTGGTTCGCAAAGATGCTTTGTTCATCGAAACCACGCAGCAGCCGGAATCCGCCCAGCTGATACAGATCGTTCTGGAATAATTGCGGGGCGGTCATATACGCTCCGTTATACGCCAGCTTCCAGGTAAACGCCCGGCTTACGGGCAGGTAAAAAGCGAGTTCTCCCGAAAGCTGGTACTGCCGGGAGCGCAAGCGGACAGTATCGTATAAACTGGCAAAGTTGAAACCGGTTCCGTCGTTCAATTGCCTGACTGCATCATTGGGCAATACCTGCCGCTGCAGGCCCAGTGCAGCGCACCGGATGGACCATCCCTTATGAGGGTTGTATCGGTAGTCAGTATGATTTGCCTGAAATTCCACACCAAACCCGTTTGCACGCGTATCGATGTTGTTGGTAAGACTTCTGGATGCAATGATACCGGCCGAGTCTATCTCCACTACCCGGTTGCTCATTACCTGGTAATACACTTTAATAAATTCCGTTGCCGACAATTGGTAGCGTGCTCCCAGCTGAAATGATACTTTCCGGAAATCGAGATTATACCGGAACATATCAAAATGGGCTTCAATACCCACCGGCGAACGGAAGATATAAGGTAACACGCCATCCGCTTTCAGACGCGGGGATTTTGCCTGAAGGTTCTGATAGCTTGCACTTAATTGTTCCCCCCGCCCCAGTTGATTCATCAGCGCGAGCTGAATATCGGCGGTAAGCAGCATTTTACCGGTCTGCAGGTTATTCGGCATTAAACCGAGGATTGCATTCAGCTGATTCGCACTTTTTTCCTTAAGAAACAAAACGATCCTTGTATCGGCAGCACGGAACTCAACAAGCATAGGCGATGTTTCCTGCAAATACGGCAGTTCCCGCAAACGGGCGCTTATCTTTTTCAGCTTTTCTTCATTGTAAGCACTCCCCTTTGGAATATCAAGGTATCGATGCAGAAAGGAGTTGGAAACGGAAATATTTCCATTTACGATGATGGTATCTATTGTACGGCGACGGCCGGGATCAACACGCATTTCAGCGGAAATCACATGCGGCTCTTCTTCCACCGCATGCTGCATCCACACCCTTGCGAACGGATATCCGTTTCGTTCGCAATAGCGCAATAGACGGGCGGTAAACGCAGAAAGGGAAGAAGGGTTAACTACATGCCGTGCAAAATCTGCGCCAGTGATTCCTGCCTGGTTAAGAAGGGCCGGCGGAACAGAATCCAGCGACAATTTCGCCCAGGAATACCTGCTTCCGGTAAAGCAAAACACATGGTATTCGTTACCTTTTACCGAGACACTGTCCACTGAGGCTTCAAGAAAACCCAAAGCCTGCATTTCCGGACACCAGTCATTGATCTCGGATACAACAGCTGCGGCATCTGTGTAGAAAGCTTCAGGAGGGAGGGCAACGGAAGGTACATCCACGGCATGCCATACCAGCTTTAACGACTGTGCCCGTGCGCAAACGGAAAGCACAGTAACGCAGAAAAGTAAAATCAGGCGCAGCCGCATGCTTCAAAATTAGGGATAATAAATGGCTGCCGCTACAATGAAACGCTGAGGCCAAAATTCCAATTCCGTCCCGGCATCGGGCGCGCATTGACCACCTGATAAGTACTGTTCCAGATATTGTTCATTCCGGCAGAGCAGGTCAGCACAACGGTGCTTACCGGTTGACGGTAGCTCAGGTATATGTTACCCGTCTGGAAAGGTTCTAGGAACTGGGATTCGTCAACCGTTACGAAACGATACCCGGTGTAGGTGTGATTATAATTGCAGGAAAACTGCTTCCAGGAACAGCCGATATTGCCTTGCCCGTTATACCTGGGCGTATACGGTATCTGCTTGCCGATGCTGCCGTCTCCGGGCAGGTAGCTTTCCACGGTAGTGGCAAGCACAAATGAAGTATTCAGTCCAAGCCACAGGCGCCAGTACCGTGGCAGCTGTACCGTAAGTGTATTTACCGTTTCGAGTCCGCGGGAGTGAACGGTGGCTATATTATGAGGCGTCCATACAGACCCTCCGAACCACAGCACCCAATCATGAATACGCCTGTCGAATAATGCGAGTTCATGCTTCAACGCAACGCGCCTGCCTGCCGGAACAAGCAATTCGTAACCGGCATCGGCCGACCAGCCGTATTCGGGTTTTAAGGCTGGATTCCCGCCCGGATTGTAGAATAATTCATTTAATGTAGGTGCCCGGAAGCTCCGTTGCAGGTTTGCTTTCAGTGTGAGAAAACTGAAGGCCTGAAAAGACCCGTTTATTCCCGGAAGAAAAACAGTGCGTTCATTTATCTGCTCTGTTCTTGCTGCGACAGACAGCCGCGCCTTCTCCCGGAACAAGCCCAGCTGATATGCTGCAGCAATTGCGATGCGATATTGATACCGGGATTGCGAGTCCCTTTCCGGATGGGTACCGGAAATATTCACGGGTACAAAAAGCAGCAGATTCTGATGCTCAGATAAAGCACGCTTCCAGCCGGTTTCCTGATAGAGCTGAACAACCTGATTGCGCGTATCCAAAGCGGCTGCACTGTCGGTATAATGCATCTGCTCCACAGACAGGGCAAGCTTACTGTAAAATGTCCCTGCAGACCTGCTGTGTTGCCATTGGAGCATACCGCGATAAGCGTGATCCCGCTGCAGTTTAACAGAAGCAGCTTCAAACAAAGCGGGTGGTATTTCCCTTTTATAATCGATAAGCCAGAATGCAGCTTTGATACTGCTGTAGTCGGACAATTGATACAGCACGTTCAGCATTCCGCTTGCAGAGCGGAGCGCGGCATGAGTCATCTGCACGTCCTGGTTTGCACTATTGGTATAATGAAAATTATTATCAGCGCGTTGTGCGTTCAGGTTAGCAGAAATACTCCACCGTTTTCCGGAAAAAGACTGCCTGAGATTTATCCTGCCCGAACGATAGCTGCCCCATTCCAGTCCGACGCTGGTGCTGCTGCGCAGCGAATCGGATGTGTGCAGATCATTATCGAGCAGTAATGCACCGCCTACATTGCCACTACCTGTGAGCGCGGAAGAACCGCCGTAAAGCAGGTGGATCTTATCAAACTGGTTTACCGTAAGCAGAGAGACATCCGTTGCACCAAACGATGCATTGTTCAAAGGAACACCATTCCAATATACCTGCGACTGGGCCGCGGATGCACCGCGGAAATTAAGTGTTGCCAGGCTATTGATGCCGTAAGACTTTACAAAAACGGAAAACTGCTGCGTCAGCAATTGGGACAATTGCTGCATGCGGTATTGCTGCTGCCACTGCGAATCAACACTTAGCTGCTGCATGCCCGGTGCAAAGCCCTGCAACTTTACATCTGGAGAACCTGAAGCAGCTTTGCGGCGGTGTTTCACTTTTACTTCATGCAGCTCTTTGGTCTGGGCCCGGCTGTTCCATGAGTAAGCGCACAGTACCGGCAGTACTGCGATGATGATATTCCGATATAAAGCCGAAAAACCCAAGAGATCATTTAAAGCAGAACGAAGATACTCCGATACCGCACGAAAACTGCCTGCGTGCGACACCCGCTTCACTGTAAATAGTAACGGAAGATTTTTGTACGAAACCCTTCGGATCTCCGACGTAGAGTTCACCGGTTTGCGGATGCACTCCCAATGCCCAGAAATACTGATTGGCAACACAGCCGATGAAAGGAGTTTCGGGAAGTGTGGATTGGTTGATGCCCATTTTAAATACACCGTTGCGATCTGTACCGCCATCGTAATTCACTTCTATAAAAAGAAGTGTATCTCCGCCGTTATTGCGACAAATCTTGATCGGATCCGCCTTTGCAGGGAACGTAAAAGAACGGAGCACGCTGCGCGAGCCGATGTCCAGGCAGGATAATGTAGCCGGTTTCCCTTTAAATACGTTTCCCGCCAGAACCCACACATGACCTTCCTTATCCTGTACAAATGCGCTGGGCGCATAACCGGGCAGGGCAATAGAGTCAACCGGCAAATCGGTGGCAGTATCCAGCAGGTAGACCTGCCGGCAATTTTCATCCCAGTTAGCAATCAATGCGAGGTTGTTCCAGAGCATCATCTGCTCCACATTGCGGTATTGCAGCGGCATTTCTTTTATCAACCGACGGGACGAAGGATCGATCACGGCTAACTTCGACTGAAACAATTCTCCAACATAAGCCTTATTCTGCGATACCTGCAACATATAACGCGGCTTGGGAACGGCTATCGAACCTTTGATACGGAAAGAACCGGAATCAACGACGGTAATCCTGTCTGAATTATTGACCATCAGAAAGCAATCCGGTCCGGCAAGCAGCATGCTCTGAAGCACGTCTCCCAGTGACTGCTGATTAGCGGCATTGAACACGTCTGTGTATACGCTGTCTGCAGCAATATCATAAACAGACAGCGCTGCATTACCGTTGCCGAGACTACCTTCGCAGGCAATCAGCACCTTTTCCGCATATGCAGGGGGCAACGTATTATCCGGGCCATCCGGCTTGTCTTTCTTACATGCCGCGAAGCCGAACAGCAACAGAAAACTCAGACTTTTGAGAAGACACCCACGCATACAGGAGCTGATTTACGATCGATATACAGAAAATACGTACCTGCGTTGTATGCAGCCATGGGAATCCTCAGCGATCCGGAAGCATCGTACTGCTGCAAGTCCCGCCCCTGGATATCACGCACAGATACATGAACATGCTCTTCACCGGGTATATCAAGCGACAGCACATCAGTAACCGGAACGGGGTACATCCGGAATCCGGATGCTTCAAACTCTTTGAGACCCAGTCCTGCAGTATTGATTGCGGCTACCGCGTCGAGGTCGAAACCGCCGGAAGGGAAACGTGTGGGGTAAGGATCGTTGATCACGTTGCCGTGGGCATCCTGTGAATGATGCGCATTTACAGAACCGATAACGTCTACGATACGAATATGTGTCACATGGCTCACATCCAATCCTGAAGTGCCTTTCAGTTCAGCAAGATCGAAAGGAGTGCCATACTGGGCAATATATTTTCCGGCAAGGTTATTTACGAGACGGGCGTTCATGTAGTCTCCCGCACCGGCAACCTGAGTGGAAATACCGGTATTGGACGTTGCCGGGAAACGGAAAAAATGTTCCCCGTCTGAACTTACTTCAACAAAAGCGAGTTCCAGAAAAGCTTCTTCGCCATTGGCAGGATTTGCAAACCCATTTTCAAAAACAGCAAAATCGGGTCCGTCACCGTCGAAAATATAACCATTGAACGTAAGTACTGCCACGCCACTGTCGCCAAGGCTTACCACACTACCGTCAGCCATGCCGGTAGCATCCGCGTCTGTGCCTACAGAAGCGGGTCCGGAACCAGCATCGGCAATATCCGTAAGTCCGCGCGTAACAGTGCAGGAAGCTGCCCATTGTTTAATACCGGCACTACTGCGATGTATCGCGGTAGTGCCGGAAATTCCTGCCTGTGGTGCGAACTGAGCACGTCCGTACAGGGTTCCGCATACAGTTAAAAGGAGCAGGGATAATACTTTATTCATGATCTGTTATTGTCTCACCACGCGTGCAGAAGCCGTGCGCGTACCATCGTTAAATGTAAGTATATACACGCCTGATTGTAATGAGCGCATATCTACGGAAAGGCGTTGAGCCGGATTAAGTTCGTAAGAAGCAATGACACGCCCGTTCAGGTCGGACAACTGCACATGTTGTTTATGAGTGACCGACGACTCAATAAACACAAAGTCTGTGGCAGGATTCGGGAATACTTTCAGGTCGAAGGCTGCATTTTGCTCTTTGACATTCAGTCCGGATTCGTTGGTGATGAAGTTATCGATGCAGAAGCTCGCAGGTGTATTCATGCCCCATGTGCCTACATCGGAGGAAACAAGACGCAGCAGGAAACTGTCCGCGGCACCGAGTTTCATAAGATCCACCCACTCCCAGTCACGCACGATATAAGCTTTTGTGGAATCACTATTGCGGAAGTCGGCGAGGAAAAAGCTAACGGAATCCGATTTCAGGACACCTCCCGAATAAGCAAATACATCAAGACGGAAATAATCAGAATCGGCCGCTCTGAATTTCTTTGCAAAAGCATCGCCGTCACGCATACTGTTGTATGCGTAAGTACTGTTGGTCACGTAAAAGCCCATTGCCTGATGGCCGAGCGCCGCACCTGTAAGTCTGATGATATTTTCAGAGCCGTTTGCGGTGGCATATTGCGCAGAACCTGCAAAACCGATACCTGCTTTAGCGGCATACGCATTCAGGTAACCACTGGTAACACTGTCTGTTTTATTTGAATACGCGAAGCCGCCTGACCAGAAGCTGGTACCCCAGGCTGTATCGTATACACAGGGAAAATAAGCGAGCCCGCTGGAGAATCCCACATCAGTTCCGGGAGCGGAATAATTTACATAAGCAGTATCACTACCGGGCAGGGTCAGTGAATCAAAATCAGCAACCGTTTGGGCGGAAGCGGCAACACCACCCAGCAGGGCAGCGGAAAGCATAAAAATTTTGCGCATAGCGTTTGTATTTGTAATCAATAAATTTCATCACAAACCTCTTGCAAGATGGAAACGGCAGAAAAAAATACCCGGCTGCTTCAGCCGGAAATTTGATCTTCGCTTTTAAAAATCCCGAAAGCGGTCAATTATTATCGCAGGCAGGTCTTCTGACTTATCTCACCGCTGCGCCTTCCCAAATGAACTTTGATCATCAGTGGCAATGGAATGCAGTGGCTTTTTAGAGACTTACAGCATCGGGTAATGTTCAGGACTTGCACCTGATTCCCTTTTCATTTCTCTTGTGGAGAAACACCTTCGACGCTGCAAAGGTACATTGTTTTATATGGAATCGGAAAAACACGTTTTATATTTTTTTTATCCTCTGTGGCCGTGCGGATTGTCTATTTTTGTGATTTCGTCAACACCACGGTTTCGCATGCATCTGAATTTCACAAAAACATTATGTCTGGTTGTCGCTATCCTTTGTGCACAGTTCGCCTTTGCCCAGAAAGAAAATCATAAGAAAGACGACAAGAAGAAGAAAACGGTATCCATTTACGACATCGATACGCTTATCAATCCCGTACCCCTGCAGCGCAGCCTGTTTTTCGACAAAGTGAAGAAACAGCAAAAACGGGCGGACGCCTTCGACGGTAAAATTGACGACTATATCAATTTTAATAACGACAGCATCAGCAGCCGGACGCTTACCAACAGTCTGCTGCGGGAGATCAGCAAAATTGAAATCATGATCGAGAATCTGCCGATCGCTGATAAGTTTACCGAAAACCAGACAAAGCTTGGCTACCTCCGCTCCCTTGAGCAGGTGCTTATCCGTTTTAATGACGACAATAAAGTCGATCCGCTCTATTATAAGCGGCTTGTAAACAACTTCCGCGATATGGTTATCGCTAAATACGAAGGCAACCTTTCCGCATTCGTCCGCGGCAATGTAAACGTGTACACAATGGGAAACAGTCAGATGCTGGGCGATGACGATAAAGAATTCCTTTGTGAAGAGCTGGCCAAAAAAGACCCTACCCTGCTGATCCGCCGTCTTCCGGAATTCATCAACAAACCCTGCGCGGACATTGTTATTGCAGGGGCTGCGAAAATCAATCCCGACGAGATTTTCAACTATGCGTCTTCAACGAATGCCGGTCTGAAAAACGCCGTGGAACGCAATACGGATCCGCTGGTAAAAACGATCGTGAAAATTGTACGCGAATCAAAATCTCCTCTGAAAGCAAAGACGTTTTTACACGATATCCACAATGGGACATTGAGCATCGCAGAAGTAGATAAAATCACCGAAGACCAGGACCTGTTCTTTAAAAATCTCGTACGACTGAAGATCGAAAATAATGACCTTGGTAATGCAAGCATCAACAGTGAACTGGAATACCGCTCGTTGCGCAACTATGTGCGTGTAATGGACGAATTGCATGAAAAACCGGAAGCGGTCCGTTTTAAATGTATTGAAAACCTGAGCCCGGAAGCGATTTATTATATCATCATTTACGGACAGGAAGAAATCTATACAAGTTCCTTTACCGGCGCCTTCAAACGCCTGATGGAAAAGATGAAACCGATGACGGGGGACGAGTTCCTCGGAAAATTGCATTATGACCGTTTCCGTACGTTTGTGAGAATGTGTGCGGGATTCAACCGGCTCGATCAGTTCCTCGCGACATTTACCGAAGAAAAGAAAAAAGAACTGCTCAGCAGTTTTATCGCGAATCTCGACAAAGGAAAAGAAGATGACCTCGAAGACGCGGTGGATGTGGCCGACGCATTCGGAAGTATTGAAGACTCTTCCATGATCGCCTACCTGCGCGAAGAAGTAAAAAAGAACTACGAAGTCTCTTATCAGCACCGCAGCAAAAAAGGATTACAGGTGTATGCCTTGCTCGCCACTCTTTTTGACGGAGCAAAGGATACCGTAACCAATGAAACGGCAGAAGAGCGCTCTAAAAAACTGAATTTGCCCCCTATCAATTATGTACCTTACGCTACACTGACGCATGACAGCGCGGCAGTGGTAGAGCAGTTTTTCTTCTACGGCGATGAAGACGGGAAGATGTCTTATGCGAGCTTCCTGAATAATTTCAAAGGACCGAAATGGAAAATGACGACGACCAAATACTGGGTGAATATCACTTCCACTTCAGGCAGACCGATATCTGTATATGCCAACCTGCCGCTTGCAGAACCCGAAGACGAAGATGCGCAGAGAGCGTTGAATAAATACCTCGATGAGAATGCAATTAATCCTGCCATACTGATCCACCGCGGACACAGTTATCACTTACCGACCACACTCGAACGTCTGAACGACAAGACCAAAGTGGTAGTGCTCGGATCCTGCGGCGGCTATCATAACCTCTCCACCATCCTGACCAATTCACCTGACGCTCAGATCATTTCGACCAAGCAAACGGGCGCAATGGCTGTAAATGAACCGATCCTGAGAGCATTAAATGACAACCTGGGAGAAGGAACTGACGTGAACTGGGTGAATATGTGGAAAAGACTGGACGGAGAGTTTAAAGGCAAACCGGCAGAATCGACCTTCAGAGATTATGTACCGCCGCATAAAAATCTGGGTGCCATCTTCATTAAAGCGTATCGCAGGCTGGAAGAGCAGAATGGCTAACACATTGTTAATTACTCTGCCGGACAAACTACTGACAAATAAATGACGTTAATTTCACGAAAACTACCGTATTGTGAAAAAAGTCGTTATAGCGTTAGCCATCGTACTGCTCGCAGGAGTAATTGCTGTGCTGGTAATCACGAACCGTCCGGCAAGAAAAGTAGATGATGTAACAGGCATTCCGGTAAATGCCAGGGTTTTGTTTCAGGAGTTTTCGACTGATGAAACGAAAGCAAATCAGACTTATCTGAATAAGGCAGTACAGGTAAACGGCACTATTTCAGTTGCGGATACCAATCAGGAGGGTGTACCTTTCGTTGTATTACAAACCGACGATATGATGTCCGGCGTAATGTGTACCATGCGCGAGAAAAAATTCCCCGGCAAAACCGGAGATTCTGTAGTATTAAAAGGTTTTTGCAGCGGTTTTGTCGGAGATGTAAAACTTACCGACTGCATTATTTCCCAATAGTCAATTTCACCAGTCAAATTACAATTATGATGCTAAAAAAGCCATTCAGTCGCCTCGTCGCGATGTGCGGTATTGCGGGCGGATTTTTACTCCTGAGCACGCAGTACAGTTGCTACAAAGACAACAAAGAAACGATGTACCCGCCACTGGGTCCCTGCGATACCACCAATACCACATGGAGCGCTGATATTCAGCCGATGGTTCAGGCATCCTGCGCCAAGAGCGGCTGTCATGATGCTTCCGCTTCTGCGGGTGTTAATCTTACGACTTATTCCGGTGCCAAATCCATCGTCGACGATGGCAGATTCCTGCGTGTGATCCAGGACGGATCCATGCCGCAGGGGGCTTCCAAGTGGGACGAGTGCAGCATTAATAAAGTGCGTCGCTGGATCAATAACGGAGCATCCAATAACTAGTCCTAACAATTAAAACATTCTTTCATGAAAAAAATAACAGTTATTGCAGCGGGATTGCTTTTAGCGAATACCGTATCCGCTCAGAAATATATGACCCGCAGCGGGCGCATTACTTTTTTCTCGCAGACACCCATTGAAAATATCGAGGCATTCAACAATGAAACAGGTGCAGTAATAGATCTGGCTACAGGTGATGTTGTCTTTCAGGTACCGGTAAAAAGCTTCAAGTTTGAAAAACAGCTGATGCAGGACCACTTCAATGAGAGCTATATGGAATCGGATAAATATCCGAAGGCAGATTTTAAAGGCAAGCTCGCGCCAGGAACCGTTTCGGACAAACCAGGAGTATACAAGACAACTGTAAGCGGAAAACTCACTATCCATGGTGTAACCAAAGACGTAAAAGTGCCGGGGACAGTTACCATTGGAGCAAATGAAGCTTCAGTAATGGCTCAGTTTAAGGTGGCGACCGCCGACTATAAGATCAGGATCCCTTCCGTGGCTGAAGGCAAGGTTGCCAAAGAAATTGAGATCACCATCAATTCTTCTCTGAAAAAAATGTAGGTGCTTCGCAAACAGCAATCCATTCTCATCAAATCAAATCTAACTTATGCAATCATTGCTTATAAAATCTTTTAAAACAGTTGCGGGACTGCTGATGCTGATGCCCGCCACTGCGGCATTTGCGCAAAACGACGGCGACGACCTTTCCAAACTCCTGGACGAAGAAAAGCCGAAGAAAACATACACCTACGGGTCTTTCAAAACGGGTCATATCATCAACAGCCACAGCATTGAAAATACGGCAAAAGGCAACCTCGACTTCCGTATTTCGCACCGTTTCGGCGCATTGAATGGCGGCGTGAAGGAATTTTTCGGATTGGACGGTGCAACGCTGCGTCTCGGCCTGGATTATGGTGTTACCAACTGGCTTACGGTAGGTGTGGGCCGCAGCTCCTTATACAAGGAATACGATGGCTTTTTAAAAGCGCGTATCCTGCGCCAGACTGAAAAAGATGAAATGCCCCTCAGCTTAAGTTACGTGGGCGGGATGTCTCTTACGAGCCAGAAAGCTACGGACCTTGTGGGGCGTCAGCTTACGCCTTTTGAGAGTTATCCGTTCAGTAACCGTCTGTTTTTCTTTAACCAACTGCTGATCGCGCGTAAGTTCAGCAACCTGTTTACGCTGCAATTGATGCCCACGCACGTGCATTACAACCTCGTAGATACAAAAGCAGATCCTAATGATATCTTTGCGCTCGGAGCCGGTGGCCGTTTGCGCCTGAGCAAAAGAGTAACGTTCAATGTTGAATATTTCTATCAGTTCAGTCAGCTTACCGGCACAACCAATTCGCTTGGAGCAGGATTCGACATAGAAACTGGAGGACACGTATTCCAGCTGTTTTGCACCAACTCCATTGGCATGACGGAACGTATGTTCATCGGCCAAACCACCGATAAATGGCAAAAAGGGGCGATCCACTTCGGATTCAACATATCCAGAATTTTTACTGTTGTAAAGCCGAAAGGCTTTGAAAATTCAAGAAATAAGATCTGGTAACGCAACTGCTGATACTTTCTGAAACGGCCTCCATAAGGGGCCGTTTTTTTTGAGAGCTCCCGGTACTTTAGCAATTCATTAAAATTATTTTCATTAAATTTATAGAATTGTTTTTCAACCATTTAATGGTTATCCACACCCTGTGGGCATCTAAATCTTGCACGGGCAAAAGTTTTAAATAATTTCGTTGCCCAACCGTAAAAAAGATTTTTCCACCAATAAAAAAAAGCAGGAATATATGGCAGCAACATACACTACCGGCTCAGGCAAAGGCCTGGAATTTAAAAGGCACTTTACGAACGATGAGCGCAACGTGTTTGAGTTATTCAAATACGACTACCGCAGTTCGGTAATCCGTAATCCCAACGGAGAGAAAGTTTTCGAAATGACTAATGTGGAGGTTCCGGAGCATTGGTCTCAGATTGCTACAGATATCCTCGCTCAAAAATATTTCCGCAAAGCCGGTGTACCTCAGGCAGACGGCAGCCTCGGACGGGAAACGTCTATCAAGCAGGTAGCTCATCGTCTTGCGGATTGCTGGCGCGCGTGGGGTCTGAAATACGGTTATTTCGCTTCTGAGTATGATTCGCAGGTTTTCTACGACGAGCTCGTATACAGCATCCTGCAACAAAGCTGCGCACCTAACTCTCCGCAGTGGTTCAATACAGGACTTTATCAGTCTTATGGTATCAACGGTAAAGCGCAGGGTCACTTTTATGTTGATCCGTCTACCGGGAATCTGGAGCGTTCCCAGAATGCATACGAACGCCCGCAACCACATGCCTGCTTTATCCTGAGCGTGGAAGACGACCTGGTAAATGAAGGCGGTATCATGGACCTCTGGGTACGTGAAGCGCGTATTTTCAAATATGGCTCCGGTGTGGGCACCAACTACTCCAACATCCGTGCAGAAGGCGAAAAACTGAGCGGCGGCGGTACTTCCAGCGGCCTTATGAGCTTCCTGAAAATTGGCGACCGTGCTGCCGGTGCCATCAAAAGCGGGGGCACTACCCGTCGTGCTGCAAAAATGGTGTGTCTGGATCTGGATCACCCTGAAGTACTGGACTTCATCGACTGGAAAGTAGAGGAAGAAAAGAAAGTAGCTGCCCTTATCGCAGCAGGTTATGCGAGCGACTATGAAGGAGAAGCATACAAAACAGTATCCGGACAAAACTCCAATAATTCCGTTCGTATTCCGAACGAATTTTTCCGCCGCCTTGCCAACAACGAAGAGTGGGAAATGACCGCACGCAGCGATGGTAAAGTGATGAAAAAAGTCCCTTCCAAAGAAGTATGGGACAAAATCTCTTACGCTGCATGGCGTTGTGCGGACCCCGGTACGCAATACAATACAACCATCAACGAATGGCATACCTGTCCTGCAGGCGGGGATATCAGGGCCTCCAACCCCTGTTCTGAGTACATGTTCCTCGACAATACGGCCTGTAACCTTGCATCGCTGAACCTGCGTCGTTTCTTTAACGAAGAAACAGGCGTATTCGATGTGGCCAGCTTTGAGTATATGACACGCTTGTGGACAGTAGTGCTCGAAATTTCCGTACTGATGGCACAGTTCCCAAGTCCCGAAGTAGCGCAATTGAGCTATGATTACCGCACCCTCGGACTCGGATTCGCGAACCTCGGTTCTATGCTGATGGTAAGCGGCATCCCTTACGACAGCGAAGAAGGCCGCGCTATCGGTGGTGCTATCTCCGCCATCATGACGGGTGTTGCTTATGCCACTTCTGCTGAAATGGCGGAATCGCTGGGAGCGTTCCCGCGCTTTGCTGAAAACCGCGAGCATATGCTGCGTGTAATGCGCAATCACCGCGCCGCTGCTTATGATGCTGCAGAAGCGTATGAGAGCCTTGAGACAAAACCAATGGGCATTAATGCAAAATACTGCCCTGATTATATGTTGTCTGCTGCTACACGCGCCTGGGACAATGCATTGCAATTGGGAGAGAAATATGGCTACCGCAATGCGCAGGCTACGGTAATCGCTCCTACCGGAACAATCGGACTGGTGATGGATTGCGATACAACAGGTGTTGAGCCGGACTTTGCACTGGTGAAATTCAAAAAACTTTCCGGCGGCGGTTACTTCAAGATCATCAACCAATCTATCCCTGCTGCGCTGCGCAATCTGAAATACTCTGAGTCTGAAATCGATGCAATTGTAAAATATGCGAAAGGACATGGCACATTTGCCGGTGCACCGTTCATCAATCATCAGTCGCTGAGTGAAAAAGGCTTTATCGCTGAAGAGCTGAAGAAGCTCGACAGTCTCGTGGAAAGCGCATTTGAGATCGGATTCGTATTCAACGTGTACAATCTCGGTGAAGAGTGTCTGCAGCGCCTGGGCTTTACGCCGGAGCAATACTACGACATGGAGTTCAACCTGCTGGAAGCGCTCGGATTCGGAGAAGAAGAGATTGCTGCTGCAAACGACTACGTGTGCGGAACAATGATGATCGAAGGGGCACCTTACCTGAAGCCGGAGCATCTGCCGGTATTCGATTGCGCCAACAAATGCGGTAAGCGCGGAGAGCGTTTTATCCATGCGCATGGCCATATCCGTATGATGGCAGCTGTTCAGCCTTTCATCAGTGGTGCGATCTCCAAAACAATCAATCTGCCTAATGAAGCGACAGTTGAAGAGATAAAAGACTGTTACTACCTGAGCTGGCAGCTGGGTATCAAAGCCTGTGCCCTGTACCGCGATGGTTCCAAGCTGAGTCAGCCATTGAGCAACAAAAGCGACAAGAAGAAAAAAGGCGAGCCTGTAAAAGAAGAAGAAACGAACATCAATACCAGTCAGATCGTTGACCTGGGTCAGCTTACGATCGACGAACTACTGGAAGAAGTAAACAAACGTGTTCAGGCGAGCCCGGATACACAACTGAAACGCCAATTGAGCCGTATCGTGGAACGTAAATCCCTGCCGGCAAAACGTCGCGGATATACATTCAAGAGCAAGGTAGGCGGGCAGGCAATCTTCCTGCGTACCGGTGAATACGGGGATCATACGCTTGGAGAAATCTTCATTGACATGGCCAAAGAAGGAGCCACCATGCGTAGTCTACTGAACAGCTTCGCAATAGCCGTATCCGTAGGCCTGCAATATGGTGTGCCCCTGGAAGAGTACGTCGATAAATTCATCTTTACCCGTTTTGAACCAAGTGGTATGGTAGAGCATCCGAACATCAAAACGGCGACATCCGTACTCGACTATGTATTCCGCGTATTGGCGTATGAATACCTCGACCGCGATGACCTGGTACATGTAGTAGATGAAGAACGCCTGAAGCATACCGTACAACAGGAATTGTCGCAGGTGAGAGTAACGGCACCGGCGCACAAAACCACCGCTGCTACTGCTCCGAAGCTGGTACCTGCAAAACCTGTGGTAACGGCATCAGCAACAGCCGAAACCAAAAAACTGATGGGCACAAGCGCTGACGCTCCTGCCTGCAGCAACTGCGGTAATATCACGTTGAGAAACGGCACCTGCTATATGTGTCCTAACTGTGGTACCACAACCGGATGCAGTTAATCATATTCCATTCACAACTCCCTTAAAAAAATCCCCTTCGTCATGAAGGGGATTTTCATTTCAGACAAGTACGCCTATATTCGCATTATGAGTGCCGAGCCAATTCCATCCGGAGACCAATCGCTATTGACAGATCTTGTGCGCATGCGTATGCCGTACGGCAAGTACAAAGACAGGATCCTGTGCGACCTTCCCGTATCTTACCTGGAATGGTTCGCCAGAAAGGGCTTCCCGGCAGGGAAACTGGGCACATTGCTTCAGACGCTTTACGAGATCAAACTAAATGGTCTCGAATACCTGCTGCAACCTTTAAAACAGAAATATTCCTGAACTACAATACCACAAATGCATATTGATGCGACAGGGTATCGTCCTTTTTTGATGTCCCTTTCGACTGATTACGTGCTGCGTTAACTTCAGCAGGAGATACTACGCCTATATCTGCAAAATCACTGTTCATTGCTACTGCATGCTCTTGCCCGCCGCGTAAACGTGCTGCCGCCTTGCGTATTTTATGTTCCGGAACAGACGTAGCAACCGCTGCGACAAGCCGGAACGTATCATGCACCACATTTGTCACTACCACTTCTCTGATGCGCACAACGGTATCCCGGATTGTAGTCACAGGAGAATCCGGCAAAGCCGCACTCCTGCGCCCGTAGGACAGCCAACCGCAAAGTCCCAGCAAGACCACTGCCGCAGCCCGCCATAATTGGAATGACCATTGTATCTTCTTACGCATCTCCTGCGGTGCAGCCGGCTGATGACGGGCGTCAAAACGATCCATCAACACCTGCTTCCTTCCCGGACCGGCATTAACCGAAACTTCATGCATAACTGATAATGTTCCGGAAACTTCATGCATTGCATCATACTCCGCCGAAGACATACAACTCAATACAACGGCCTGTTGCGCTTCAGACAAAGCTGAAAACGGATGAACGGCCACCCATTCCAGGACACATTCCGGCCACTCCTGCATATTACTTTGCATAACTAAACTCTTTTAAATGATGAGATAATTTTTGTAGCAGGTAAAAAATACCTGACTTCACAGATCCTTCCGGAATGCCCGTTATTACAGCGATCTCCCTCACTTTAAGATCCTGCTCAAAGCGAAGCTGATATATCTGCCGCTCTTTTTCCGTGAGCGTTCCCAACAGCAGGTCGATCTTTTGGCGCAAGCGCTGCCGATCACTGTTTACCGCAGGCTGTTCAGATACTTCTTCCATTACCTGTTCCTTCATTAAAGCACTTCTGTTCGCTACGTTGCGCAATTCGTTCCTGCAGCGATTCCCTACCAGCGTATAGATCCAGGTAGAGAAGGTTTTTGAAGGATCAAAGGATTCCGGCTTATCGATAATCACACAAAATACATCCTGCACCAGGTCTTCTGAGCGCTGAACATCACGGAGCATTCCGTAAGCATACCAGGTAAGTTTCCGGAAATACCGGTCGTAGAGTATCTCAAAAGCGGAACGCCTGCCCTGTGTGGCAAGCGCCATCAGATATTCATCTGAAGCCTGTTCCGTTATTTGCATTTTTTCTGCCACCCGCTTATTTTTTGAGGTGATCTGTTACCTGCTGTTCGTATTCGGTGCCTTTCACCACTTCCTTTGCGTACGCTCCGATCCATCTTGCGCGTTGTGTTTCCCCGGCGAGCTGATAGTGATCGTACAATTTGAGCATGGGCACTACGTAATTCAGGTTGATATACTGAACCAGATCCGTCGAAATGTCTTTATAAAAATGGACCTTCAGATAATCGAGCATATATTCCTGCTCAAAGTTCCGGCGCAGGATACCGATGTCGTCTACAGGTTGCTCACTATACTTGTACGCAAGTCCCGTCAGGTGCAGATGCTCGTCTAAAGGAGCGGCATAGGCATCGCATCCCGCTGAGGTGAGTGACAGGTATACCGGTCTTTCCTGTTTGTTTGCTATGATCGTCTTGATAAATTCCTTTTCAAAACGCTTTTCGGCGTTCTGTGCCTCTTCAGCCGAAGCATTATCCCCGGGCATCTGCCATGGAGCAATACCCAACTCCTTAAACAATTTTTCGCGGTAGCTGTTTACACGGATAAGGCTCATATTAATGACTGCGACATCTTTGCGAAAGCCCATTGCCTGCAATACAAATGCCGGATAGGTATCGTTGTCGCCTACCGTGATCAGAATCGCACCCGGAGCGAGTCCTGCGAGCACATTACGGTTGTAATTCATCATACCGGTGGAGACCTGTCCGGATTCATAGAGCTTCAGACAGTATTTATTACGGGTTGCGGTATCCCGGGTGATCTCACCCTGGTTCACCATATAGTCATAATGTTCGGTATGCCCTTCTTCCAGGCGTTGCGCTTTGAGCAGGTAAGACTCATAACCGTCGCGTAATCCCGCGGCGCTGTACCGGCTCAGGTTGTATTCATATGTACCGGGAATAGCTTTCTCCATATCATCCACAATCGACATCAGTTGCGCGTCTTTTTCTTCCGGAGTTTTCTTACTGTCCGGGTCCTGCATGTTTACGACGCGTACTGCACGGAAATACTGAAGCCATGCAGTTGCGTTCCTGTTATCCTTATCTATTTCCTTTTTCCAGAGACCTGCCTGTTCCTTATACCAGGGAAGGGGGCGTTGTTCTCTTGCAAATGAAAGAATGGGTTGCGGCTTCTGCGCTTCCGACACGAGCGTTGCGAAAACCAGTAAAGCTGTAAAAAAGGTGTGTTTGAACATGATGTTATGCTTTTGATACTTATACACCCGGGCGGGAAAAACGTTCAATAAATTAATAAAAAAATGCCGTCTTTCCAGACGGCATCGCAAACGGTTATTTCCGGGAGCTAAGAAGGCTCCTGCATATTGAGTTTTTCCTCCATTGTACGCAGATTCACATTGGCCAGTTGTCCGCAGGCGGCATCAATATCCTTTCCTCTGCTGTGCCGCAGCCGCACATTCACTTTGTGCGCGGTGAGATAAGCCATAAATTCGTCAGTAGCCTGTTCATCGGGTTTTTCGAATTGTGCATTATCGATAGGATTATATTCAATTACGTTCACCAGATCGCAGGGCACTTTCCGGTAAATACGGATCAGCTCGTCTGCATCTTTCTCAGAGTCATTGAATCCTTTGAACAGAATATATTCAAACGTAACATGCGTCTTGGTACACTGATAGAAATAATTCAATGCATCGACCAGGGCTGCCAGATTGTTCGATTCGTTGATCGGCATGATCTCGTTGCGCTTTTTATCGTTGGCCGCATGCAGGCTCAGTGCCAGTTTTACACGCGACTGGTCATCGCCGAGCTGACGGATCATCTTTGCAACACCGGCTGTAGAAAGGGTGATCCTGCGCGGACTCATGCCCATTCCGTCGGGGCTGGTGATCTGCTCAATTGCCTTCATTACATTTTTGTAATTCAGCAGCGGTTCGCCCATTCCCATGAATACGATATTGGTCAGATGTTTGCCGAATGACTTAAATGCCTGCTCGTTGATCAGCATCACCTCATCGACGATCTCCTGTGCCTCCAGGTTACGCACCCGCTTCATGTAGCCGGTGGCGCAGAACTTACAGGTAAGAGAACACCCCACCTGGCTTGAAACGCAGGCTGTGAGCCGCTTCTCGGTAGGGATCAGCACTCCTTCGATAAAATGTTTATCGTGCAGGACGAAACGGCTTTTGACCGTACCGTCGCTGCTTGTCTGCACGTGGTCGACTGCAACCGTATTCAATGCGAAGTGCTCCGCGAGCTTTTCCCGCAATGCTTTAGACAGGTTGCTCATCTGCTGGATATCGTTGGTATACTTATCCCATATCCACTCGTATATCTGCTTTGCGCGGAACTTAGGTTCGTTCCAGGAAACCATCAACGCTTCCAATTCCTCCAATGTATGTTCCCTCAGGGTTTTCATATGGCAAAGGTACGATATTCGATTACGCTTTAATGAAGAACTGATGTGACAATGATTATAACAATTTGCCAATTCCGTTTAACTTTGCAGATTACACGATGCGCTTCCTCACGTTACTTTCCGATTTCGGGCATAAAGACGCTTCCACAGCGATTGCCCGGAGTATCTTACTACGGCATAATCCGGATGCCGCAGTATTGGAAATCAGCGCTTCCGTAACGGGGGAAAACCTGATCGAAGCTGCTTACCTGAGCGCAAGTTCTTACAAGGAATTTCCTGAAGGCACATGCCACATTATTTACGTAGGTATTTATCATTCCCGCAATCCGTCACTGGTATTATGTGAGAAAGACGGTCATTATTTCCTTGCACCGAACAACGGTATATTACCCCTGGCACTGGGCATAGAAAATATCAGTCTCTGGCAATGCTATGAATGGGACCGCGACGACCAGAACTTCCGCGACTGGCAGGAAAAGTGTGCGGAAATCGCTTATATACTTTCTCACAAGAAACCTGCAGATCTCGGCTTCCCGCACTTTAAACTGGACCCGATCAAGCAGATGACCATGCCCCTGCCTGTAGCTACCGAGCATTCTGTCGACTGCCAGATACTGCACATAGCCCATAACGGGAATCTGATCATCAACATGCGTAAGGAAGAGTTTGAAGCACTGCGCAGGAACAGAGGGTTTAAAATCGATCTGGGGGGTATCGGAAATATAGGCGTGATCACACCACACGCCGGAATGGTAAGCGAGGGCGAAGCCTTATGCCGGTTCAACCGCGCAGGCTATATGGAAATAGCCGTAAAAGGCGCGTCTGCAGCCAAACTTTTATCGTTTAATCTCTACGATACAAAACAGAAATATTACCGGCACCTTAAAATATCTTTCGAATAAAATGATCAAACGTATTGTGCAGATGAGCTTTCAGCCGGAACATATTGAAGCATTCCGGCAATTATTCGAAGAGCGCAAACAGACGATCCGTTCGTTCGAAGGTTGTCATTTCCTGGAACTATGGCAGGACGTGAACCATCCGAACATATTTTTCACGCATAGCATATGGGAGTCTGAGGAGCACCTGAATCACTATCGTTTTTCAGCATTCTTCAAAGAAACATGGACGCTTACCAAATCTATGTTTGCAGAAAAAGCTCAGGCCTGGAGTGTTCAGATTGCAGGCTGATCAGGTTCAGCGTTTCAGCGAATCATACAGCGCGGCATAAGCTTCCACTCCGGCACCCAGATCAAAATAATCCATCGCACCCGCGCGTATCTGCTCAGGATGGTTCATTTCCTCTTTCATACGGCGGATAGCATCCGAATAGGCTGCTGCATTAAATGTATATACCAATTCTCCCGAACGATATTTCTGGATAATGTAATCTGAATCCCCTACCCCTGCATTACAAAACACAGGAACACCCATTGCCATCATCTCGCCCTGCTTTACAGGTGAGGAAGCCTTTTTAGAGTAAGCGTTCTTGATAAAGAAAATACCAAGATCCATCATGGAGATATAGTACGGCACTTCATGTCTGCCCGCGGATATCACCTTTATCTTATCAGTGCTGATACCCAGACTTTCTGCCTCATCCATCACCATTTCCTTAGGCTCTGCCGTGACAAAAAAGAATACAGATGCAGGATGCTGCTTGAGCCATACCTTGAAAAATCCCAGCATTTCAGACAACAGATACCAGGTACCCAGGGAGCCTACATAACCCAGCACTAATGTATTGGCGGGAAGATCTGCTTTACGCTTCAGCGCTTCGAGCTGTTCCCGGTTGAGGTGCTCCGGATTAAACAATTCTGTATCCACACAGCAAGGGATGACTGTGACGGGACTGGAAGAAACAGGCCAATGCTCTATTTCTTCTTTAGCGGTGTACGTGAGCGAAACAATTGCTGCCGACTCCTCCAGAAAAACTTTTTCTTTGTTCTTGAAATAATTGAACACACGACGGTAAACGGGATTGCTTAATCTCCACAAACCGCCGTCCACACGTTCATTTGCCCAGAAACCGCGCATATCAAAAATAAAAGGCACGCCGGTCTTCTGCTTCAAGTATACCCCCACGAGTGCCGCGATGTAACTGCGGCAGTGTACTATATCGAATGCTATTTTTTTATGCAGCGACATTGCCAGCTTTTTCATGCGCCGTACATCTTTCATCGTGGAAAGAATCGGAGGTTTACGCGTATAAACCAGCGGCTGCCAGTTGATATGATATTTGCTGCAAATGGCCTGGATCGCCTCTTTATGAATTAACCTCTCCGGCTTTTCGCAACTGATCAGTGTGATTTTATATCCTTTCTGCGAAAGACCGCTCAGGTAAGGTAATACCTGGCTCTGACCCAGAGGATCGGTCATCCCGTCGTATGATATGTATAGAATATTCAACCTTCAAAAAATTTAGCGGTGCATCCGGAGTGATTGCCGGGAGCATCAGAAATTATTCGTCTTCTTCCACAAATGTAACACAAGAAGTGCCCACACTCTGTTATAAAGATATGTTTTGCCGCCCAGGAATGCATCCGTAAGCGCTTTTACACGACGGTAACTCACCAGTCCCGCATAGTCGACCTGCTGTTGCGTCAACAACTCTTCAATCATAGGACGGAGTTCGTTGCGCAGCCAGCTTGCCAGCGGAACAGAGAATCCTCTTTTCGGACGTTGAAAATATTGTTCGGGAACCAGCTCGTAGAGCACCCGTTTCATAAGGTGTTTCGTTCCCAGCTCCTTACTTACTTTCAGGTCATACGGCACGTTCAGTGCGAACTGAACCAGTTCCTTATCCAGCAATGGAACACGTGTTTCCAGCGAATAGTGCATGCTGGCGCGATCTACTTTCACCAGCAGATCGTCTTTTAGATAATGATTTAGATCCCAGAATGCCTGTTGTTCTGCGGCGGTACCCCTTTTCACCGGCTCATTGAACTTGCTGAAATCAAAAGTATTTTTCAGCATGATATCGGCGACCTCCCGTTCGCTGAACAGGTATTGTTCCTGTGAGAAAATATGGCTTTTCTTATTCCGACTGTTTGGATAATTCGCGACAAGCCCGGCCCGCTGATACCGCTCAGCCATAAACGAACTACCCCAGCCGATCAGTTTGCGGGAAACCTGTACAGCCGGGTTGGACAAGCGATTGGCCCAGGTATACATGCCATACCCCTGGAACAGCTCATCTCCTCCGTCTCCGGAAAGCGTAACGGTCACATGTTGTCTTGCGAGCTTGGATACCAGCATGGTCGGAAATGCGGAAGAGTCTGCGAAGGGTTCGTCATACAGATTAAAAAAGTCCGGAACGATATCCAGCACATCCTGAACGGACACTTTAAATGTATGGTGATTCGTACGCAGATGCTTTGCTATCTGCTCCGCAAAAACCGATTCGTCATGTTTCGGATCCTCGAAGCCGATACTGAACGTATTCACCGGTTTGGGTGCAATCTTCGAAGCAAGCGCGGTTACCAGGCTGGAATCAATGCCTCCGCTCAGGAAGGTACCCAGCGGCACATCGCTGATCATCTGCCTTTCCACGGAAGCAAACAGTAAATCACGGAAAGCCGGAAGCACTGCTGATTCCTGCGACAAAGGATTGCGCAGATAATAGTTATCCGCGTCCCAGTAGGTCTTCCTGTCCCAGGTACCCGCGTTGATATCGTATACACCAAAACTTCCTGCAGGGAATTTCTTTACGCCTCTGAAAATGGTCATCGGCTCGGGAATATATCCGAGATGGAGGAAGCTTGCGACCGCCTTACGGCTGATCATGAAATTATTGCTTGTTAGCTCGCGGCTATTTGCGCGGACGATAGCTTTGAGTTCAGATGCAAACATCAGCGTATCGCCGGTCCTGAATACAAACAGGGGTTTTATGCCCAGGTGATCCCGGCATAAAAAGATTTTCTGCTCTGCGGTATCGTAGATCGCAAAAGCGAATATGCCATTCAGCCAGGGGAAACAATCACTTCCGAAGCGCGCAAACAATTCCAGCAATACTTCTGTATCGCTGCTGGTACGCCAGTGGTGCTGCGGCAGTTTCGACTTCAGTTCGGCAAAATTGTACAGCTCCCCGTTATACACAATCACAAAGCGGCCATCTGCCGAAAACATCGGCTGATCAGCTGCATGTGAGGTATCGATAATGCTTAACCTGCGATGACCGAGAAAAGTGCGTTTATCTTCCGATAAATAATATCCGCCGGCATCAGGCCCTCTGCGCTGCAACTGGTCTGTTGCGGCTTTCAATGCTGCTTCATCTGCTCCGCGGCGAACTACGGCTCCGAAAATACCACACATAAATTCCTACTGTTTTTTATTCCAGGCATCCAGCACTTTCCGGATACCTTCCTTATAAGGTAACAGATCTCTTCCGATCAGTTCGCGCATCCTGTTGTTATCAGGCTGTCTGCGCGTCATATCACCATCCTTCAAAGGTGGCAGGTAAACGATCTTTGAAGAAGACCCTGTAAGTTCGATAATGGTCTCAGCCAGTTCTTTGATGGTGATGATGATATCGGAACCGATATTATATACATCGTTTTTGTACTGATCGTCCAGCATCGTGCGCAGACATGCGTCAATGTTATCGTCGATATAACAGAATGTCCGCGACTGGGATCCGTCACCATAAATGGTGATGTCCTTCCCGGCAAGCGCTGCGTGCAGGAATTTGGACATAACGAAATCGGGACTCTGCTTAGGACCGTAGGTATTGAAAAAACGGAAAATAGTATAATCCAGGTTATACTCCTGGTGATAAGAACGACAGAAGCATTCCCCTATATTTTTCACCACCGCATAAGGCAGGCGGGAATTCAAAGGTGTGGTGTATTCATGCTGCGGTAATACCACAGGCTCTCCGTATACTTCGGAGGAAGAAGAATAGAACACGCGTTTCACTCCTGTATTTTTGGACAGATCGAGCACATTGCGGATACCCTCCACATCCCGGAGCACCATCACAGGGTTATCCAGTGTACGCAACACACCTACCACCGCCGCGTAATGAAATACGTAGTCGAACTTGTACGAGGTCATTACTGCTGCGATGTCATTGTAGTTATTGACATCACATTTGATAAATGTGGCATTCGGGTGCACAGGAACATTGTCCATATTTCCTGTGAGCAGATTGTCTACCAATACAACCTCATGACCTCCCAGGGCCAGTATTCTATCGGCCATGCTGCTGGGAATAAAGCCGGCACCTCCGGTGATCAGTACTTTTACCATTTTATCAGAATATTTTTTACACAAGCATAAAATCTTTTTGTCCGCAGCAGGTATAAGCTGTTGCCCATCGACTTCAGCAGATATGCAATGCTTTGGAACTTATATTTTGGTGCATTTGCAAGATGCAATGCAATGTAGGAATTTGAATCCATCAGTATCCGGGAGAAGCTTTTCCCGAAATACTGCATCACGGTGGCGTCCTGCCGCAGATAGTGTATGAGCAGTTCCAATCGCTGGATAAGCTTTTCCCCGTGAATCACGCGCACACTTCTGGCTTCGTGATCAATGATCGTAGAAGTTACTTTATTTGAATAATAAAGCGGGTAGCGGGCTGTAAGGCGACACCAGAGCTCATAGTCTTCTGATGCAGACAATGCCCTGTCTTCATTAAACGGATGTTGTTTCAGAATTTCACGACGAACGAAAACCCCGTTACAGCTCAGCGGATTGCCGGACGCCATCAGATGGTTCAGCGTATCTCCCTGAAAACGGTTAACGCTGCGGAATACCACCCCATCGGGATCTGCCCATTCATAACCGAGATGGAACCAGTTTGCGTCAGGGTGCCCCCGCAGCAGTTCTGCCGCCACGGATAAATGGTCGGGCAGCGCAAGGTCATCGCTGTCAAAGAAATTAACGAATTCCCCTTCGGCCTTTGACGCACCGTAATTGCGTGCTGCAGCTCTTTCTGCATTCTGCTTTTTAAAATAACGCAGACGCGGATGGTCGAAGGAACGGACCACCTCTTCCGTATTATCCGTGCTACCGTCATCCACAACAATTATCTCATAATTGTCGTAAGACTGATCAAGCAGCGAACGGAGCGTTTTACCGATAAGCGCAGCCCTGTTATAAGTAGGGACAACTATTGAAAAGTAGGGATTCATTTTACTGGAAGGAGGCGGTCTATTTATAACGTCTGTAGATTTTGAGCACTTCGAAAGGAGCTTTTATGAAATCTGACATTTTCAGTTTTGACCCTCCGATTTCCTGCCATTCGTTCAAAGGCACTTCCGCAACCATTTCCTCATAGCCACTATCGCCCAGCATACGCTTTGCACGCAGGAACAGTTCTATGTCAAAAAACCAGGAAGAACTAAACGGATCGGCAAATATGCTTTTGGCAAAGTCAGTCTGGAAGACTTTCAGGCCACATTGCGTATCATAATTGCCTAATTGCAGCAGGTAATCCTGGTACGTTGCAAAGATGCGCCCGAAGTAGTGGCGTGATGCTTTGCGCACAATCTTACGGCCCACCATCTTAATCCGTGCACCCGCCACAATTTTATACGGATGCCCGGCGAGCTGGTTCATCAGGATAAGTATTTCCTCCAACGGGGCGGAAAGGTCTGCATCAATAAACCCGATATAAGCGGGATGCTCCGTTTCTGCGATGTGCAATATTGCTTTCCGGATCACTTCAGCCTTTCCGGAATTTACCGGAAAGTTCAATGCCCTGATCTTCCGGGAAGATTGTCTTTCCAGCTCCTGCAGCAGCTCCCAGGTGCCGTCTTTACTACCGTCGTTTACCATCCAGAGATCAATTTCGGGATGAGCGGCAGCAAAGTCGAGGAAGGCAGAACGCTGTAAGCGTGCAACCTCGTTATAGCAGGGTACTACGAAAGAAACAGAAGGCATCAAAATTATTTGATTTTATAAATGGTCATACGCTCATACGAAAGCGTTAAACTATCCGACACCATCGGGCGGAAACGCTCTGGCAGCACTGTATCACCTGAAACGCAAAAATAGCCAACTTTATACTCTTTCATAAATGTTTCTGCTATCGAGCCGAAGTCGGAACCCGCGCCTTCCTGCTGTTTTGCATTATAATACTGGTAAAAGGTCTGCGTCATTTTATCCCGCTGCTCTTCAAATGCATACAAAGACTGCTGATCAACAGGAATAAAAGGTGCATTCAGGCAGACATTAAAATACTGAGGCCATTTGTTGTTCATGATGCACAGCGGAATATACTGGTCCGTTTTCTTGATCGACCAATAAGAAAACTCCTTCTGGGATTTGAGATTTACCCAGTGCGCATCGGGCGTGGACGTAAATTGCCGGAGACGTACCCACTCGGCTTTCGGATAGTTCCAGGTGAAGAATATATGTCCCACAGACAAAACAATACCGGCAATCACCGCCAGTGTCATCAGTACTGTAGCAAGGCGGTTGCGCAGCACCTGACTCACATACACCAGCAGCCCGGCGATCACAAACACATAAACGATACCGATAATATTATGGAAGAACTGAACCGTATCCACCGCCACCGGATGCATGACCGCCCAACTTGCCAATCCGCCAACAAATAATAGCACTGTATACCACATGTATTCCGGTATGCTCATCAATGCCGTTTTCCAATTTACCCTGGCAACTACCATAGCATATACAGCAATAACTGCATATGCGGCCAGCGTAAACAATTGAAAAAAACCACCGATAAAAATATTGACTGCCGTCTTTATGTATTTGAATGGCTGCAGATTCTTAAGCGGACCAGCCACCGTTTCAGAAGGAGTATATGCATGAGGCCAGCTTTCGGGAAGGAATTTCGGAAGGATGATATACAAATAGCAAACCACCAGAGCTGTAGGCACCAGGTACCATGAGTTCAGCCGCAGCCATGCCGCGATATGTATCCGACGCTTCAGAAGTGCAGCGCCGTAAAGCAGGAAGGCCGCCAGGAACAATGCAGGTGCAGCATTGATGTAGAACATTGAAGTAATGGCGATCAGTACAGAAGCGCCGGTATAGGCTTTTGCTTTAAGTGCATTCAGGATACCCACAACGAATGTGCTCAGCAATAAAATCTTCCCCCAGTTGAAAATACTCAGCGTATAGGGTTCGCAGAAACGGCGCAGAAAAGACGGGAAAGTGAGTTCCATACCTGCAAACAATCCGGCAAGCACCAGTAAAATACGTAACAGATATACGGACGTCCCGGCTTTGAGCGTGCGCGTAAAGAGATCCTTTACGCCCTCAGCAAATAAAGTTGCCAATACGCTGAACGCAATTAAGAATAGCGGCGAAGGCTGATTGGCCGTAAGACGCGCACTGATGCCGTAGAACCACAAATCCCCGAAATGATAAGGAGCCGGGCGTGTGATAAAAGGCTGTTGCAGCATATTGAAATTGTAAGCCTCTACCCCACGCTCGTTCAGGAACAGGGACATCCGGTAGTAAATATTAAAATCGCCGGCTACATACTTTATTTGATCCGGATTGAACGACCAGAAGGTGTACACAAAAAACAGGAAGGGCAACAACCAGGAAAGGAAAATATCCGCCCAGTTAAAGGGTCGCCTTTCGCTGAATGGATCTGTTGCAGCGCGTTTCTGAAGAAAAAACCAAATCAGTAGCGGAACAGGAAGCAATATAGTTTTACCGCCGGTAGATACAATAGCGTAAAGGCTCACCGTCAGTGCGAGTCCGGTAATGCCGAATTGATAAAAAGAAGGAGGAACGGCATAAGGATCACTTTTGCGTCCGCGGATCGTGTACACGAGATAACCGATACCCACGAAAAACAGCAACATGCCTATCGAGTACAGGGCACAAAAAAGAATCTGGGATACAGTAATCATCGTTCGTTGGTTTAAGCATTCAGGGTGTTTCGCGTACGCTTCGTATCGTAATAATGCTTAACCGCCAGCATGCCGCCGATCAGCATAAAAGGCTCGGCATAATAACGCCAGCGATACCCGACAAAAAACATAATGGTAAGCACAATGGTAAATAATACCGGTGCCATAATAAACACGTATTGCCATAGCTGCTCCCTATTCTTCCGGAAACGCAGCAATGCAGCAGCCACAAGCAAACAAAACAGACCAAATCCCGCTTCCAGCAGCACCGTTACCAGGTTTACACGGTTGTTCAGATGATTGTAGGGGATGAAATATCCCGCCACTTTCTTGGTGGTCAGCAATAGCTCCTGCGTTACATGATGCTTCATCCATTGGTCGGCATATTGCTTATACAGCGACGCCTCCTGGTATTCATTCAGGTTCATTGCGGCGATCTGCTCCGGACTGCGGTTCCCGTAGATCGCGGAATCAAAATACGCTTTATGCTGTTCGTAAATATGGGAGTTCCAGCTGCTGCGTGCATATTCATTATGCCCCTGGAAAAATTCGAATGAAGATTGCGTGCTCAGGAAAGGTTTCCCGAACCATTTATTGTTCTGCCAGAATGTGAAAGCGAGTCCGCAAGTGAGCAACAGCACCGAAAAAACGACGATCCTGAGAGATGAGGAACGTGCGGATTTATCTTTCGCAAACAAAGCGTAAAGTACTACAAGAGCGAGCAATGCACCGAAAGTCATCAGCAGATGCGGACGGCAAAATGCGACGAGTACACACAAAGCCACGCCCAAAGCGCCCCATGTGCTGTAAGATTTTTTTGCAAATACTGCCAGATAGAGATGTGAGAAAAAGATCACCTGTACATAAAAGCTGATGTTTTCCCACGAATCGAACAGTCCGATAAACAATAAATGGGATGGAATAATTGCGTACAGGATCAGCCCGGCACGCGCCCAGAGTTCATTACCGAACAGGAACTGCAGGAGCGCGTAAAATGCGAACAGCGAAATAATATAGGCAGCGATAGCAAGAAAATAAAGGATGCATCCGTAAAAATTGAAATAAGCATGCATATTCGGACTATCTACGGTTCCGGCATCCTTGCCGGTGATCGAGTGAAACAACTGCGTCCCGTACAGATGCATCAACACAAATGCCTTGGGACGGAAAGCGGAAGCATACGGCCTGTGCGCTCTCGGTGACGGTTTATAAAAACTATGCACCGGATCCAGTACCATAATCGTATCCGTGGCACGGTAGTAGGCGGCACTGTTGAACACTTCAAAATCATCACCTCCCTGGTAAAAGCCATTGCTGAATTTCAGTTTCCCGGAAGTATACAACAGTTGGTCATTATCATTATACGCATATAAAAAACTACACAGAAATATTTTGACTGCAACCAATACAACCATCAATACGACAAAAAACTTCTTATCGCGTAAAGTTTTATTCAAAAAATTATGCACGTGTATTTTTTTAACGAGTGCATAATTACTAATTAAACAGCTATAAAACAAATAGACACGCTCCCGGGCGGCAGCTTCACAAAAAAATCATTTTTGCTCGCCGGCGAGGCGTGACGTAATTATACGCCTTGCAGGTTCCTCGAAAAAACGCCACAGCAGCAACGAGATCAGGATACTTACAGGTAAGACAAACAGTATATTATCATTAAAAGAACCTACCCAAAGATGGACCAGGTAGAAAACGTAGGAGCTTTTACCCAAAATAACGAGAACCGGATGAGCCAATAACTTTGCGAATAAAGTCCTTTCGTATATCAGTCCGTAATAAAATACCGCAATACATATCGGAAGCAGGATATTGTTGATCAGGATACCGGCAGGATGCTGAATACCATGGATATATTGCGGGGAAGCGAATAACGATATCAGGAAGATCAGCATAAGGGAAAGCAAAATTCCTGAAGCCGTATAAAAATTTCCTCGTACCGCTTCGACGCCTTTATCGCGCTGCCTGAAACAAACTTTCGCAAGCGCAATGCCGCAGAAGAATTCGAAAGAGCGCCCGAAAAAAGTATAGGAACTTATAAACTCCATATTTCCGAACCATGCGTCTGTATTATGCGGACTTGTTCCGATATTGTACTGCAAAAGTATGCCCAGCAGTAAAAAAAAGACAGGAAATATTAAAAGCATGTACCTGCTTTTCCTGAGCAACAGGAAGATGAAGGGAGCAAAGAGATAAAATGTCTCTTCTACCGTCAAAGACCAGGCCTGCAATATTCCGGAGAATTTATACGAGGAAGAGAAGCCTTTTAAAAGTGTGAGGTTCAGAAATAGCTCCTTGTAAAACCAAAGCTGTGCCCTCCATTCGGGATGATTGAACAACTGAACTGCGAAAAATGCGATGGTCAGCAATAGGTACACCGGGAAGATCCGCGCTATTCTGTTCCCGTAAAAACGTCTGAAATCAATATGTTCCTCATGGTAATAACGATAGGCAATAAGGAAGCCGCTAAGCACAAAAAAAAAGGTAACCCCCACATGCATTTCGGAAAAAAAATCGTGGATCCGTTCTCCGAAGACAGCTACTGTAAAAGGGTTAAAATGAAAAATGCATACCATAAAGCTTGCAACAAACCTGATTCCTGTCAGTTGCAAGATCTCTTTCGAATTCATAAATTTCGTCTCGTTAATCCTGAATCAGAGGCTGCAAGTCGAAACGACTCCGCAAATCCCCTGTATCCGCTCCTGCAAATTTCGTTCCATATATGATGAACGGCACCTTGTATGAAAACGGCCCTTTTGAAAACGGATTTTTTAAAAGCCCCGCTTTCCGGTAAGCTGTCTTCAGATCTTTACGGGTTGGCTCCCAGGTAAACAACCATTGCGCTTGCGGATTGTCTCCAAAAATACGGCTTAACCCTGCCAGAAGTAGGGCATCTGAAGATTCCGATTGTGAAAAATCTGCTAATTCTATTTTTATCCTGTTATTTTCTTTAGAATAAATTATCAAGCCCTCCATATGTTCATTCTTCGTCAATGATAATACACGGAGTTCTTTGAAGGGGTGCATGAATACCTTCCAGTTCAATGTAGCGACATCGTAGAATGGGCGTATCATTTTCTGTGTACTGTAGAAACGATCCAGGAAACCCTGGATATCGTCCGTGAAAGTATTCAGTTCGGTTATGTGAATGGTACGATCCCTGCGAAAAATATTCCTTGCTGTAAACGCGGCCCGGTGTGTAAATATGTAGGGTATATCGATCAGGTGTTTCCAGCCAAGCTTATTCACAAAACCGTGAAACGAATTACTTCCCGGAACGCCCACGATCAACAGTTCAGGGTGCTTTGCCTGTACCGCCGCATAGGTATGCTTTGCGAGCTTTACAAACAAGCCTTTCTTCTGGTAATTCGGGTGCGTCATGGTATCCATGGACTGATACGCGAGGAACTTTTCCTGTCCGTCTGCGTAACACTCAGGTATCACTCCGTAAAAGGCAGCAATATTATTCTGCTCAAATGCTTCAAATGCAACAACCGGTCCGGACGGGTTCTCCAGGTATTTCCATCTGAAATAAGAATCGTCCACGCGCCGGCCGAGACAGAGCGCAAACATGTCTGTTAATCTGCTGAAATCTGCTGTGTCTGTCGGACGAATCTGGAACTCCATAATCACTTTTATTTTTGAGGTGCATCTTTCAGGATACCCTTTAATGCGGACGCCAATTTACGGGAATAAATAGTAGCGCCGACATCGTTCAGATGCTGGGAATTGTAAAAGTACTTTTTGTCCATGCAAAGCGTATCTGAAGAATAGTCGAGGAAAGGAATGTCGTAAATAGACGCCAGACTGCGGTAGATGCGGATAATGGACGTACGGTTAGACACAAACTGCTGCCCCAGTATATGTTCCGGAGGATAGGTAAGGATCACCCGGATGTGGCTTGCGCGGCACTGCTGCAAAAACAGCTCAAAGCGTCTGATACTGGACGTATCCAGGGGCTGCGTCAACTGTTTCTGGTGCTTTATAAGTTCATCTACATCCTTTGTCCAGTTGACATGTTGCGCCTTGAATCCCCGGTAGCGATCTGCGGGAACCCCAGCACTGAAGTCTCCGTTAAACCAGCGAAATAATACACGGTACTGTCCGATAAACTTAACAAACGGCAGGCGTGCGTCCCAGGCACTATATCCTTCATAACCCGAAATACGTTTTTCGAGTGCGTCATCATCCAGATACGGTAAGAACTGAGCCTGGTTGTACAGATCCTTCCGTTTGAAGAGTGTCGACCCGTCCAACGCATAGACGATCACTTTCGGTGGCACTCCGCGCATAATGATGTCGTGCCGCAAAGACGACATATCGAAATTGTAGCCGTCAACTCCGAGGTTATATACGCTCATCCGGACACTATCTTCCAGCACGACAGGATCAATGTGTACCCAGGCACGCGAAGATCCGTATATCAGTAAGTCTTTATTGGCTCTGCCCGAATACAGATCGTTCCATACGCCATAATCTCCATGGTTGGAATGCCGCAGATCTTTCACCACACGCCAATCCAGCCACAGCGCAAAAACAGCTACAGGCAGAACGGATAAAAGAAGATTGATGAGAAAACGCTTCATCTTGGTTTAAAACTGGAAATAAATAAATTGCTGTTGTTTGCCTGCAAACAGGAATACGACAATAAGAATTACGTAGTAAAGCGCATGGCGTGCTGGCTTGGGAATATGCTTTCTGAATACAAGCAGTGGATGCAATTCTCTTCTCCCGACCCATTCCAGCACCATGAAACAAAATAAGATCAGCATCATAGGTATGCCTATGGTCCAGCGCACATAGGTTAGCATCTCTTTGTAGGCGTTGGGATCAAACGCCGCCAGCAAAATACGGTGGCAGTAGCTGAACGCAAATTGTACGGAAGGAGCCCGGAAAAAAACCCAGGCAAAAACCGTCATAATAAAGGTCGCCATCATCTGCATCAGCTCTTTAAAATTAGGCAATGCCCTGTCTTCAGCAACCGTATTCAGATGGTCACGATTGCTTTTGAACAGCAGAGAGGGAATATAATACAGCGCATTCAGCAATCCCCATACAACAAAAGTCCAGTTGGCACCATGCCAGAAACCGCTCACGACGAAGATGATGATAAGGTTGCGAAGCGAATGCCAGCGGCCTCCCCGGCTACCTCCGAGCGGGATATACAGATAATCGCGGAACCAGGAAGACAGTGAAATATGCCAGCGCCGCCAGAATTCGGGAATACTTCTCGAAAAGTACGGGTAATTAAAGTTGCGCAACAGTTCGAAGCCCAGCAGTTTGGAAACACCCATTGCCATATCAGAATAGCCGCTGAAATCTCCATATATCTGGAATGCGAACAGCGCAGCGCCTGCAAACAATGTGATGCCGCCAAACTGACCGGACTCATTGAATATCTGATTTGCGAATTGCGCGCAGCCATCAGCAATCACTACTTTCTTGAATAAACCCCATAAGATCTGCGTAATGCCGTCGCAGGCCTGCTCGTAAGAGAATTGCCGCGGCTTTTCCACCTGCGGCAGCAGATGTGTAGCACGTTCGATAGGCCCCGCTACGAGCAATGGAAAAAAACTTACAAACAGTGAGTAATTGACGAAGTTATAACTGGGCTCTATTTTACGGTTGTAAATGTCGAACACATAAGAAAGTCCATGAAACGTATAGAAGGAAATGCCCACGGGCAACACGATGGACAATAATGTCCAGTGTGTATGAATCCCTCCGGCCTCCAATAACCGGGCTAAAGAGTCTGCAAAGAAATTATAATACTTGAACACTCCAAGGAAACCAAGATTGATACCGACGCTGAGCACAAGATACAGGCGCCGCAACTTATCGCTTTTAGCCCTGTATATCTGGATACCACTCACAAAATCCAGGCAGGTGGAGAATATCAGCAGGAAAAGAAAACGCCAGTCCCAGAATGCATAAAACACATAGCTGGCCAGCATCAGAAACAAATTCTGCCAGGCGAGCCTGCGTCCGAAGACAAACCAGTACAGGCTGAACACAATAATGAAAAACAGCAGAAAATTCAGTGAATTGAACAGCATAGATAAACAAAATTACAAATCGATCTTTTTGAGAAAAGTCCTGTTGATCAGAAATCGGATCTCAGTAGCCGACTGATTCAAAAGACCGATACGCGGAACGGCAAAACCGGGTCTGCCGGAAAACCCCACCGGGTTTGTTGTGAACATAAACCGGTAATTTTCCTTACGCAGCGCATCCGAAACCGCATCGGTATAATGTTCCTTCTTACCAAATGGCAGTGCGAACATATCCGAAGGAATTCCGTTCAGAGAACGCAGCATAGCTTCATTGCCGGCAATATCCCCCCTGAGTACCTCCGGCTTACACATGCTGAGCACGGCGTGAAAAGAGGAGTGGCTCTGAAAGGCAACACCGGATGCGATCATCGAGCGGATATCCGCTTCATTCAGGTATACCTGATAATCTTCAAACGGCAGCGTACCATAATAAGCAGAAAGCTGATTATTAAAATCAGCTGAATGCTTCAACTGCTCCACGCTCTGACCGCAAAAATGCCCGAGACCCGCTGCAAGTGCATACCGGTCGAAAGTGCCCAGTACGATATCGCTGATCCAGAGCCTGTTAAGCGAGCATGCTGCCTTATTGATAAAGCAGGTGTACGGAATACCCATGCCTGACAGTAAAGGATGTGCGTATTCCTTAACTGAATAAAAGCCGTCGTCGAATGTAAGCGATGCATAGTTGGCGCCGCTTACGAAGTCATCTTCAAGTAAAGACCGCAATGGAACAATCCGGAAATTCCGTTTCAGAAAATCAATCTGTTCGGCAAAACGATCCAGTTTTGTAGAATAATGCTCGGAGGAAAAATGGCGCTTCCCGTCTTTATCGATATCATGAAATACAAAAATGAATTTATTCCCCGCCTTATTAAGACGCAGCAAATTCACCGAGGATAAAACACTTTTAAGTAAACCTGATATCAAAGGCCGATAATAATTTTACGAAATATATAATTTTTCAAGTCCGGAAATCATTCTTTCCAGGGAAAATAATTTACGTGTATCCTCATAGCCTTGATTCTCCAGCTGTTTACAGAGATCTTTATCGCTCAGCAAACGCATCAGCGCTTCAAATATCGCACCGGCATCTTCAAACGGTACGACAAGTGCATTGCGTTCGTGCACAATAAATTCACTTGCCACGCCGGACAGTGTAAAGACAGAAGGAATCCGGGCCATAAGCGCTTCCACATAAGTCTGTCCGAAGGCCTCGATATGATCGTAAATAGGAACGTGTACATATGCACTGAGCGATTTGTACAAGGCGCCCATATCCCGTTCATATTTCACTTCAACGATATTCTGCGCGGGAATATCCTGCATAAGACCTTTCAGGTATGCCTCGTCATTACCGTGGCTGTTTGCGATCAGCAGCTTCGCATCGGGATAATGCTGCAGCAGTTGTTTGAACGCAGGGATGATGAACTGGATACCTTTCAGCAATGTATAGCGCGCCACCACACCAATTACCGGCTCGGCACCCAAACCATATTTGGATTTGAAATGCGCAATCCGTTCTTTGGTAACATTATCGTATTCGCTCAGCAGGAAACCATGATGCACGAGGCTTACTTTCGATTCCGGTACCTGTTCGTCTTTGATCAGTACCCGTTTCACCAGCTCACTAATCGCAACAATATCTGTGGCCATTGCGTTCATAAACCGGTCGTACTTCACCGCTTTGGGAAAGTATACATGGTGATAGGTCGCATAATGCCGGGTAAAAATACGCTTGGGTACCCCGGCCATGCGCGCCGCGGTTAAGCCCACCATACAGGCATCAAACAAATGACAGTGCACGATCTCCGTCCGTTGCGCACGCAGGAAACGGAACGATTGCCATATTGCTTTAGGCAGATCTTTCTTGCCATGATAAGGAATACGGATAAAAGGCAGCTTATGTTGCTGCACAAAGGCTTCTATCTCGCTGTCGCCTTTATTCAGAAATATAAAACTGAGATTCGTCAGCGACTTATCCCGGTAATCGATGATCCACTCAAGCGCAATCATCTTGCTCATGTCGGACACTATGTAAGTCAGATTCTTGGCAGTCATGAAAGCGATACTTTATCAGGAAAATATACACCGTTTGCGGTGATCACGTAATCATACAAACGATAGCGCAACGAAAGGGGCAGCAGCCGCGTCCAGAAACCATTATCGACGGAGCGGATCCAGAACCGGTTCAGGAATAATTTAAAAAATATTTTTTTGAGCCCCTGCGGTACGGGCTGTTTATAGCGTACCGGCAATTCCGGCATCAGGGACTGCAATTTACGGTGAGCCTGCGCATATTGTCGCAGACGCCGAATGTATGTGCTGCAGGTGAGCGGGTCGTTGTGCCAGGCAAATGCATCCGGGAGAAAATAGAACCGGACACCTGCACGCTGCGCCCGTACACACAATTCGTAATCTTCCGCATCGTTCAGGCGTTCGTCAAAGCCCTTCAGTTCGCGGAACAATCCTGCAGGAACCGAGAAATTCGCTGCTGTAAAAAAGGCGCTGTCTCCTTCAAGCAATCCGTCCGGATGTCCCTCCAGTTCTTTATTCCATTTACGACTGAGTGATGCTTTGTAACGAAGAATATCCGAAGTAGTTTCATCTACAGGTTCCTCCAGTCCGCCGGTAACAAAAGCTCTTTCGTGCGTAAGCTGCCAGTCGTGATGCTGCTTTATACAGTCCGGCAACGGCAACATGTCGTCGTCAAAAAAAATAAGCAAATCGCCGCTGGCATGAGCAACCGCCGTATTCCGCACTTTGGCGCGTCCGCCGTTCGGCTGCCATAACACCTTCGTGCGTGCTTTCAGCGAAAAATCGCCATCGGCAATCAGCTCTTCAGTGCCGTCTTTCGAGCCATCGATGAGCACGATGATCTCGTCCGGCAGCAATGTTTGCTTTCCGAGGCAGTGCAGGAGATTCATTATTTTACCTGCTCCGTTGTAAGTGGGAATCAATACGGATATCGTCATCGTTTAAAACGCAGGTATTTTTTTGCTCTGGAAACCCAGATTGAATTTTCGATCCGCAGCTTTCGCTTGGTAAGCGGCAACCTTATAGTCCCTTCGGGAAGAGCCATAAGGTGGGCCACATCTTTAGCTGCGATAAAACCGAGTGCAGGCCAGGCTTCCGGCACAACGGGGTGAAAATTCCGGTATGTATGAAAATTATCAGCGGAGAGATTTTTCCACCGGTCGAACTCGCCCTGGATATCTATATCATCCTTATGTCCCCAGTTATTGATCTTCTCCCAAATCTCCTGCTCGCTACGTGCCCAGCTCAGATGCAATAATGCAAACGGAGACCGTACATTGAAATTGCCATTGCGACGGCCATATTCATAGTCGGGATGCAGGGTTGCGATCTGGATAAATTCTATCTGCGAAAAATCGGATGGCTTCACGAAAAAGAATCCGTCTTCCGTCTGCTTATATGCAGTAATCCAGGGACATGCGATATTGACCTTCCGGCGCGAACGGAACGACTGTAAATAATGTACAAATCCTTCAAAATTCAGAAAGATCTCATCGGTGTCGAGTTGAATATGCCAGCCATCGCCGCCGATAAACTTCGCTATCTCATTCCGTTGCCGCACTTCGTTCTGCATGGGTGTAAGTGTAGGCACATAGAAGTTTGCTTCAAAAAGCCGGATTTTCCCTTTGGGATCCAGTTCCGCAAGCATCTTCATAAACCCTTCCTGGTCCCAGCTGAATTTATTACCCGACCAGCTCACGCGGCTCTCATCGATCGACAGGCAAATCTGATCTGCGCGTTCATAAATCGGTGGAATGGAAAGACGCAGCATCTCCCAATCATACGCAACGCAAAAGCTGACCGCTATATGTTTTCTCTGACTATTCACTTCCCGCTAATCATTTTTTTTGTGTGGTAGAGTACATCTTTATAAAAAGAGGTATTGAATCCCGGACTGCTCAGAAGCGCTTTGAATGCAAAAGCATAGCCACGGGCAAATTCTCTGCGGTTGAAAGACTGAACCGCTTCATCCTGTACGCGACGTATATTGGATCTGAATTCCTTTCTTAATTGTGTAACCCAGCCTTTCGCCCGGCTTATCTTATCCTCCAGCGGAAGACTTTCGAAAGCAGCATCGATATGATCGTGTAAAAACCAATCTGCGATCTGCTTTTTGGTGCGATACCAGTAATGGTAATTATATTCAAAACACGGCACCATTTTGTAACGGCGCTGCAGCATGATGGAAAACGCATATTGCTCGGAAGCATGGTTACCGGATGCAGGATAAATCTGATCTGTGAGCGCATATACATCCGGAATAATTTCCGCCTGCTTCGGATGGAAGCACATTACACCCGCATTCCACGACCACTCGCTTTTGGGGTCCACTTTTAAAGCATTTCCCGAAGCATCTTTCAAAACCTGTTCCGAAAAACAGGCATGCGCCGCACGGAACGTTTCTCCCGCCGGAAGCTCAAATGTTGCCATTGCCTCAAACAGGTATTCCTTCAGATGCATGGAAGCTGTTTCAGGATCCAGCTGACCGAGCAGGCTTTGAATATTTTGCAGGAAGAAAGAGTCCGAATCTGCATAAAACAGGAAGCGATCGCCTATCAGCGAAAAAGCTTCTTCGATCAGGGCGATCTTCATGCGGTGCAGAAAATCGATCTGACCGCGCATCTGTTGTATCTTTTCTCCCGTGAGCAATACATAATGCACATCCAAGCCCGCAAATACCTTTTCAAATCTCTCCGGCCTGTCGGTGAACAATATCACCTTCGTGTGTGCCGTATCGTTGAACGCAAAAAAGCTCAACACGGTGAGCATAACGCGTTTGTACTCATTTTCGCGACCAAAAGACTGAACCACTAAAGCTGATTGCCGCATATTAATTAGATTTTACTTTTTTATCACGAAGCTTCATAACCGGCAATTCAAAATACCTGTAGATCAGAGAAGAGGTCACGAAGGTCGTACTTATAATCAACAGATATTTTCCGAGTGAAGCAGCGAAACCACCTGTATCTCCGGCACTTTTAAACAGCTCCTCAATCAGGATCATTGCCGGGATGTGCACAAGATACAGCGAATAGGATATTTTACTGCAGTGCACGAACATCCGTCCCGCATTTTTCCCTTTCGATAATTCATTAAGTGTGGCGAAATACGGCAGGCAACAACTTACACCCAAACTGGTGAGCGGCATGATTGCCGTAAAAGCCAGCGCATTTTGCTTTGGCCTGGCCAGGTACAGTGCGATCAGGCCGCAACACACAACCGTAATTATCAGTCCGGCAAGTAACAATAATTTCTTTCTGGCGACCAGGTAAGACTTTATATTTTCATTGTAAAACAAGTAGCTCAGTAATAAACCGAACGCTATCGAATCGAGGCGGAAACAGGTGGTGAAATGATATACGTTTTCATAATTCGCCAACTGAGGATGAGCCAACGCATACAACAGCTTTCCCAAAACCGGGAATAACATCATGGTGGCGATAACCAGCCTGAATGCCGTTTTAGGGTTCCGGATAATTCCATAAAAAAGGAAAAAGAAAACCGGCATCAGTAGGTAAAACCATTCTTCCACCGCAAGGCTCCAGGACACACCAAAATAATGCAGCGTGCTGTCCGGAGTGACTTTCTGGATAAACAGCAGGTAAGGTATAACGGGAGTTTCGTGCACGCCGAGCATGTACCGTGCTATCAGCCAGTTAATCAGTACGAAAAGATAATAATTAGGCAGCGTCCTTGCCCAGCGGCGCACCCAGAAGCGCCAGAGTGATGCGTCCGGCGGAACTGACTGATCGGACGACGCAAATTCTCTGACGAAAATACTGCCGATCAGAAAGCCGCTCAGCACAAAAAAAACCTCAACGCCGTAATAGCCGAATATCCAGACGGCCAGATCATACAGGTGTTCCGCTTTCCCATGCAGGAACGGATAAAAAGGATAGGAAAGATGGCACAGCAATACCAATACGATAGCTACTGTGCGCACAATGTCCAGTCCGACAATTCTTTTATGCATATCCGGGAATTAAACTGCTATTTGTGTCCAGTGACCCGGGTAGATATTCACAGGCACTTCTTTATGTTCTTTAAAACCGAGAAAGTATTTCGGACAATAAATATGTGTGGCTTTTTCATTCAGCCATGCTGCCCACCATGCGTAAGTGCTGTTACTGATCAGCAGCGCCGCTGCATGCGACAATAATTGAAAATCAGTGATCGCATCACAATCTGAAATGATCACCGAAGGATTCCCTCCATAGCGCTCTTTACAGAAGCCGGCATCGTCGGAAGCAATGACGACCTTACCGCCAAACTGACCTTGCAACAGCTCCATCCCTTTATCGTAAAAAGAATCCGGCAATGTAAAATCGTCGCCTTCGAGACCTTTCACAGTGAAATTTTTATAGTCGGTACGGCGGATATGAACGGCAGCATAAGAACCAGGTTCAAGTCCGTGCTTTTGCAGAAAGTCTGTGAACCCGCTCTGGTATTGCCTTTTGACACTAAAATATTGCCTTATCTGTGCAGCGCTTTGGGCAAAATACGATTCACTCTGAAAGTATCCCCATATCATTGAAGGTTTCTTCAGACCAAACAGCCATGCACGAAAATCGCCATGCATATCCTCAAACTGAAGGTTATGCACCTCCATTCCGTAAAGGCGCTTAGCCACATGAAAGAAGAATTTTTCCTTGAACCTGTTTTTCCGGCGTTCGTTCGGCGCCAGTTCAAAATACTCCAGTTTAGAGATGTCATCCAGGGAGCATACAAATCCACCCTGCAGTTCCAGATTCTTGGCACAGGCATATTGAAACATCTGGTTGCCCATACGTCCCATATGCGAGTTGAAGTGAAGGTGTCGCTTAAGTAATTTCACGCAATTTGATTTTCTGGTTTGTTTTTTAGAGGTACCCTGAGCGGATAGAAGAATACATTTTGAGGAATCGCTTCCCTGCGCGCCCTCCTACGAACGTAAAAAGGCCAATCCCCCCTGATTATTCTTATTAAGAATCACGACGCGCTCTTTGAAAGGGAAGCCGGCGCGCCCCTCGGGCTTTGCATAACCAGCATCCAGAGCCTTGTATTCAGGATGCGTCACCAGGTAAGCATTTAAATGAGATTCGTCATGCCACACGGCAATCACTCCGTTTTTCTGATCATCATCTATTCTTTTTGCCAGCACTTCAGACATATGCAGATAATCCGCAGTAATTCCCCCATTCAGACATCCTTGCACATAGTGGCGGGCTTTAGCCGGGTCGGCATATGCCAAACTCTGCTGATTGCTTTCAAAGGGTGCTCCGACAGGCGACTCATAGTAATACGGATGAATGACCGCAACGAGCTTTTCCTTATCGGACGGCAATATCTGTGAGGGTCTGATTTTTCTTACAAACTGCATATTGGCATTCAGGAAGAAAAGAAAATCGTGGTGTTCATACAGATGACGCTCACGAACAAACAAATGGAACCGCATGAGCGTATCATAAGGCCATCCGAGCCGTTGCTGGTAAATGACAGTAATCCGTTCAGAGCTTTTGATAGTAGTAGAATCTGTAAAAATGTAATAGTGCTTTTCCAGGCCCGGACAAAAAAAGCGTTCTGAAGATTCGTAAAATTGCTGCCAGTAAATATCGTATTTACCGGTGCATATGTATAAAACCCCTATTGTCGGCTTTTTCTTTCTTGAAAACAGCATGCTGCGATGAACTTAACGTTTATTGTTTTTAATTAATAAGGAAATGTCGTGCATTTCGTGCAAGTGTTCCCGGTGCCAGCTTTCATCCCTGTCCCACCATTTGAATTCCTGCAAAAATGCAATCTCCTCTTCAGAGAAACGCATACCGATCTGCCTGGCGGGCACACCGCCGACTATCGAAAACGGAGCGACGTCTTTCGTTACAACGGCGCCTGCAGCCACTATCGCACCATTTCCGATCCGGATATTGTCCAGGATAACCGCGTTCTGACCAATCCACACATCATGACCGATGGTAACGGAGCCCGTTTCCTTAAAATAACTTTTATCTGCGATTGTTGCGCCGCATTGACCGGCAGTAGACCAGAAATACGGACTTGTGGAAACGAAAGTTTTTGCGGGATGCATCCCGGGTCCGATCGTAACATTCCCGGCAACAGAACAAAAGCGCCCGATGCTGGCGTTCATAGCTACATTATGCCCGGCGAAATAAGTGTGAGCACCGATGCGGCAATTATAGAAATAGGAATCCTTACCAATGCGCACCGGCTGTTCCAGTTCCGACTCGTGGACGGTACTGGTATGATGCACTCCCTGGGCTGAAAAAGTTTCCGGTCTGGCCCAGAAAATAAGCGCACGAATGATTTTCTTAATCATAAACTGTTTTTTGAAAGGATGGGAGCATCACCTGGCTGCCAATATAACATTTATTCAAATAACAATATGCGCAAAACCGGGTGGCATTTACATCCGGAAATGTCACATTCAGATCGGCTACCGGTAAATGTTGATCGCTCCGGTAATAATTATTATCCGGATTTGAGCGTTGCGGCAATCGTTCTGATAAAGGCGATGTACACATCCCCTGTTATTTTTTTAATCTCCGAAAGGGCAGTGAATAAAAATTTCACATCCAATCCGATTTGCTCCTGCTTCCAGTTGCTGATCATCTTTTCGATAACACCATATTTAAGTGCCTGCTTTTCTTTTTCAGAAAGACCAATATGCTCCTGGTTAATAACAACTGCGCGTATATTTTCAAGCAAATGATCTTTTCTCCGTTCCCTTCCCTTGCTAAAGCGCACTGTTCCGGAGTGAAACCGGTATTTATTCAGGGGAAGCGGACTATACGCTACTGTGCCCGGCTGATGGAGCAACTGAGTCCAGAAAACCCAATCTCCTGCAAGGCGGAAGCGTCGTGCGGTTTCAAGCAGCTTTTTATGAAAAAATGCTTTTTTGAATACAACTGCGCTTGCATTCGGAATCACGTTCGAGCGCAACAGGCGCGACTTGCAGAATGCCTGCGCATCGGCAAAGCCATCTGGCCCGAAGGCCGTGGTGAAATCGGGAGCAGCTAACTGTTCAAACTCTCTACCGTTCTCATCAACCCGTACAGAGTTTGAATAAGCAAGAATCGTGTCTTCCCGCTTTTCCAGCAGGCCTACCATTGTACTCAGAAAAGAAAGGTCGCTGTAATCATCACTTTCGGCGATCCATATATAGGTGCCGCTGGCCAGCTCTATTCCCTTCTGCCACTGGGCAAATACAGACCCTGAATTCACCGGGTTGACGACAATATGCGATACTTCGTTTCTGAGCCTGAATTTCCCGATCTCCTGAACGCTTTCGTCCGTAGAACAATCATCTAAAATAATCAGTTCCTTAGCCGGGTAATCCTGGTTCAAAACGGATGTGATACGCTGATCCAGAAATTTTGCGTGATTGTAATTGGGTATGATAACAGAAACGAGTTTGTGCCCGGTCATGACTTGGTAATTAAGTACATCCCTACTCGGTCGGTCATATTGGGAGAAAGGAAGTAGTGCATCACGCGGTTAAAATGATCGTTTATCCTGCTGAAAAACCGATTGGTTTCGGGTAATATATTAAATCTCACCTTCCATGAATCTCCGCAATATTCCTTTACGGTAAAACCGCAGCTTTCAATCATCTTTGGTGCCGTAAAATAGTTATAGAACTTCAGATGCGTCTTATCCATCACACCGACGTCGGTGTATTCGAAATGACCACGGAACATCTTCCATCTGTCTGACCAGTTACTTACGTTAGGCAGACAAATAATAACGCTGCCACCCGGCTTCAGAATATCTCTGGTACGCTCCAGTACCTTTTCAGGATTCACCAGATGCTCCAGTATATGCATATAAAGCACCACGTCATACTGATCGCGGGAAATCTGTGCCCAGACCTCTTCACTTTCCAGATCCCCTAAAATAGCAGACTTCAGAAATGGCCTGGCTTTTTCCAATGCCGGTTCGAAAAGTTCGGCTCCGGTAACAATGCAGCCATTTTTCTGTAACCAGGCACTGATATACCCGGTATGACAGGCGGCTTCAAACACCTGCTTTCCATGGCCAACCCATTCAATTACTTTCTTATGTTCGGAAGAGAGCCTATTGAAATCTTCAACAATAGGACGGTCATAGGCCAATTGGTTATCCATTCTTATCTTTTAAAGGTGATTCACACAGCGTTTTTATACTCGCTCTCATTGCAGCATCCGGCTTATCCCACCATTTTTCGGTGAGCAGTCGTGCTATAATTTCCTCCGGAAAACGCTTTTTAATGCAGACTGCCGGATTTCCGGCCCATATTTCATATGGTCCCACATTTTTGGAGACTACAGATCCGGCTCCTATGACAGCTCCGTCGCCGATCGTGACTCCGGAAAGAATAATGGCTGCGTATCCGATCCATACATCATTTCCTATTACAACATCGCCTTTGGTGGAGGGATGCCCCGTTATTTCAGCTGCCTCCGGGAAAAATCCGGGCAGAGCCGGAAACGGATAGGTACTTACCCAGTCGACGCGGTGATTGCCTCCGAGAAAAATCTTCACGTCTTCAGCAATCGAACAGAATTTTCCAATCTTAAGTGTTGCCTTTTCCCCCCAATGGAAAATCCGTGGATTACCATAGGTGTATGCTCCTATTTCAAAGCCCCTGTCTGCGAGTAAATCACTCGTAAAAAAAAGAGCTGGCTGCGGAGCAGATCGCTGAGGCGCGATATAATTTTTTATGCTACGTGCGATATTTCGTATTATTCCCATATAGCATTCGAAAAAACAGTACCATAATCAAAGGTTTCCAGATGAGCGAATTCCGAACCTGAATCTATCACAGTGAACGGACAAACATCTTCTACCTGGTCGTATTGAGTAACGCCGGGGATATAGATGATTGTTTTTACTGAATAGTTACCGCGCACAAGGAAATTCCGTCTTATCTTCAGAGTCATCATTTTTTCAGAAATAATCTGCTCTTTTGAGAAAAGGGGATTTTTAAGGCTGTCCAATACGGTAAGCAGCAGGCGATAAGAGCCATTCCCGGGAATTTTACCCCCGATATTCACCTCAACTGCAATATCCTCATCATGCCGGAACTCATCCGCCGCATATCCTCCTTCGTTCAGAATGGAAATTCTGGAAACATATATTTCCTTGTCAGCTTCCCGTGCAAACTGCCCGACAGCGTCATTCGCCTTATTACGTTCGAGATAACAGCCCACAGCCTCGCGAATGGTTCCCGAGAAAAGAAAACGACCATTGCGCAAAACGAGTCCGTTATTACAGAGATTGCTCATTGCGCCCATATTATGGCTCACAAACAATACCGTACGCCCGTCATTTACACTCACATCCTTCATCTTTCCGAGGCATTTTTTCTGAAATTCGGCATCCCCTACCGCAAGCACTTCATCCACGATCAGAATCTCCGGCTCCAGGTGAGCAGCTACCGCAAAAGCGAGTCGTACATACATACCACTGCTGTAACGCTTCACCGGTGTATCCACGTAGCGCTCCACTCCCGCAAAATCGACGATCTGGTCAAATTTGGATCTGATTTCGCGTTTGGTCATTCCCATGATAGCGCCATTCAGAAAAATATTCTCACGTCCTGTCATTTCCGGATGAAAACCGGTACCGACCTCCAGCAAACTTGCAATACGGCCGTTTACTTTAATGCGACCGGAAGTTGGTTGCGTTACTTTGCTTAATAATTTCAGCAGGGTACTTTTCCCCGCCCCGTTCCTGCCGATAATTCCCAGCACCTCTCCTTTCTTAACCTCAAAGCTCACATCTTTCAGCGCCCAGACATAATCACTACTGCCTTTTGTCGTGCGGTCATTCGATTCCCCCACTTTAGCAAACGGATCTTCTTTACCGCGCATACGGGCAATCCAACGGTTCAGATCGTGGCTGATCGTGCCGGTACCTACTTCTCCAAGTCGATATAACTTTCCGACATCTTCTACCTTTATGGCTATATTGCTATTCACTGCTTAAAGTATGTTTAAAGTTACATGGCTTCGCCGACGTCAGTTACATAAACAGTAACTGAACACATGCCGGAGCATCGACTGATATTATAATTTACGCACCAGTTTCCGGTCAATAATCACCGATAAATGGCAACCTAATCCACTGATACTTACATTTAACCGCGACTCATTCAGGTTCTCGGTCAACACTCCCTGCAATCCGCATAATGCACCGCCCACAACTTCCACCCTGTCTCCCGAGAGTAACACTTCGCGACATATTTCCGGCACTTCAGGACCACTGCACAAAAGACTGATGCGCTGCAGATCTGACTGTGAAACGACCGCAGGGCGCCCCTGAAAAGAAACGAACCGCAAAACCCCCTCCACCTCAAACACCGCATTACGGTTAGCCTTGTCTAGGTAAACAAATACGTAGGAAGGGAACAACACTACGTCCACCCACTTCTTCCGGTCTTTCCACTGGTGCAATTGACGTTGCACAGGCAAATAATAATCAATGCCTAAACGTTGCAAGCACATCGCTACCTTCTTTTCCGAACGTGGCCTTGTGGCAATGACCAGCCACGAATATCCAGGCTCGCGAACAACCATCATTAAATGGTGTTTTCAAACCGTTCCTTATATACGGCTCTGATCCCGGATTCCAGATCAATGGAAGCTTTCCAGCCTAACCCGTTCAGTTTGGAAACATCCATGAGTTTTCTGGGTGTTCCGTCCGGCTTTTCCGAATCCCATATCACTTCGCCTTCATACCCCACAATCTTTTTAATCATCATGGCCAGGTCTTTTATGCTGATATCCGTTCCCACTCCGACATTCACCAATTCCGCTTCGTTGTAGGACTGCATCAGGAACACACAGGCGTCTGCCATATCGTTTGCATGAAGAAATTCCCTCATTGGGCTGCCCGTTCCCCAAAGTGTAACGGAGGCAGCCTGCTGCTGCTTTGCTTCGTGAAACTTACGGAGCATAGCGGGAAGTACATGCGAATTATTCAGATCGTAATTATCATTCGGGCCATATAAATTGGTCGGCATCACGGAAATAAAATTGCATCCGTACTGGGAGCGATAAGCCTCACACATTTTTATGCCCGCAATTTTCGCAATTGCGTAAGGTTCATTCGTCGGCTCCAGCAGACCGGTAAGCAGGTAAGACTCCTTCAATGGCTGCGGTGCCATTTTGGGATAGATACACGATGAGCCGAGGAACATCAGCTTTTTCACACCGCTCAGGTACGATTGGTGGATAACGTTGTTCTGGATCATCATGTTCTCATAAATAAACTCCGCTCTGCGTGTATTATTTGCGAGAATACCACCAACTTTGGCGGCTGCAAGAAACACATAGTCCGGACGCTCCTCTTCGAAGAAAGAACGCACGGCCGCCTGATCTCTCAGGTCCAGTTCCGAAGAAGTGCGCACCACGAGATTGCGGAAACCTGCTTTTTCAAGGTTTCTGAGGATAGCGCTCCCGACCATTCCCCGATGACCGGCGACATAAATTTTATCGTTAAACTGCATCAAGGCGTGTCCTACTATTCAAATTGTTTTAATATCGTGAAACCTGCTTCTTTCAGCATTTTCTCACGTTTGAACGATTGCAGATCAGCCTGCACCATTTCTTTTACCAGTTGAGGCAAGGTACATTTGGCCTTCCATCCGAGTAATTGCTGTGCTTTTGTCGGGTCTCCGATCAACAAATCCACTTCCGTGGGGCGGAAATAAGCCGGATCAACACTCACCACTTCTTTACCTGGCGGGAAATGTTCATTGTTATCCGAGCTTGCTGCCACAAATGCTTTTTCATTTGCGCCCTCTCCTCTGAATTCGAGTGTTACGCCCACTTCTGCAAAAGCCATGATGATAAAATCTCTCACAGTAGTAGTGATACCGGTGGCGATCACAAAATCTTCCGGCTTATCCTGCTGCAGAATCAGCCACATTGCTTCAACGTAATCGCGGGCATGTCCCCAATCACGTTTGGCATCCATATTCCCTATATATAATTTATCCTGCAGCCCGAGCGACATTTGCGCTACGGCGCGGGTGATTTTGCGCGTTACGAATGTTTCGCCGCGCAAAGGACTTTCATGATTGAACAATATTCCGTTGCAGGCAAACATCCCATAGGCTTCACGGTAGTTTACCGTAATCCAGTAGGCGTACATTTTAGCTACAGCGTACGGAGACCTTGGATAAAAGGGAGTGCGTTCGCTCTGGGGCACTTCCTGCACCAATCCGTATAACTCGGAAGTGGATGCCTGGTATATTTTGGTCTTTTTGGTGAGCCCCAGCAGGCGGACAGCTTCGAGGATACGCAAGGTGCCGATACCATCGGCGTTTGCGGTGTATTCCGGTGTGTCGAAGCTCACTTTCACGTGGCTCATCGCACCGAGGTTATATATTTCATCAGGTTGTACTTCCTGGATAATGCGGATCAGGTTAGAACTGTCAGCCAGATCTCCGTAATGCAGAATAAACCGGCGGCTATCGACATGCGGATCTTCGTAAAGATGATCGATACGGTCGGTATTGAAAAGGGAACTACGGCGTTTGATACCATGAACAATGTATCCTTTCTCCAGAAGAAGTTCGGCGAGATACGCCCCGTCCTGTCCGGTGATACCGGTAATTAAAGCAATTTTAGGCATAAAGGTAAAATGTTATAAGTCCGGAAATCGAAAACGACTCCGGGTAGTAACTTTTGCGCGAAGTTAATCAGAATAGATGAAGTTTTATAACAACTTACCGGTAAACAAAAAGTCCGCCGGCAAATACCGGCGGACCTTTTACAATCACATCATTATCAGAGCTTCATATCTGCATCGTCGGCAGATGGCGCGTTCGGCGCATCCTGACGCGGAGCCCTTTCCGGGCGCTCTCCGCGCGGAGGGCGATTTTCACGCGGACGACGGTCACGATCCCGATCACCACCATTAGGACGGTCGCGGCGTTCACGGCGTTCTCCTTCTGGTTGTTCCTGGTATCCTTCCGGTTTTTCCATCAATACCTTGCGGCTCAAACGGAATTTGCCCGTTTTAGGATCTACTTCCAGCAGTTTCACACGAATGGTATCTCCTTCTTTCAACACTCCTTCAAGTGTTTCAAGGCGACTCCAGCTTACTTCTGAAATATGCAGTAAACCTTGTTTACCAGGCATGAATTCAACGAATGCTCCGTAAGGCATAATGCTTTTTACGGTTGCTTCATACTCTTCTCCTATTTCCGGAACACTTACAATGCTGCGGATCCAGGCCATAGCCTTATCAATTCCTTCTTTATTGGCAGAGAATACTTTTACAAATCCTTTGTTGTCTTTCTCTTCGATAGAGATAGACGTTCCGGTTTCACGCTGGATCTCCTGGATGATTTTTCCGCCAGGTCCGATCACCGCACCGATAAACTCTGTCTCGATGATCAGTTGTTCGATACGTGGTGTATGCGGTTTCAGTTCCGGACGGGCAGCAGGCATACACTCATACATAGCGTCGATGATATGCAGACGGCCTTTGCGGGCCTGCTCCAACGCTTGTGTCATGATATCCATGCTCAGTCCGTCCACTTTAATATCCATCTGGATACCGCAGATACCTTCACGTGTGCCGGTAACTTTGAAATCCATGTCACCCAGATGATCCTCATCTCCGAGGATATCCGTCAATACAGCCCATTTTTTATCTGAAGGACGGCTGATCAGTCCCATTGCAACACCACCTACGTGTTTAGGGAAAGGAACACCTGCATCCATCAGAGCCAGAGATCCGGCGCAAACGGTTGCCATAGAGGAAGAACCGTTAGATTCAAGGATATCGGAAACCACGCGCACGGTATACGGATATTCGTCTCCCGGCATCATTTGTTCCAGCGAACGTTTTGCAAGGTTACCATGTCCTACTTCACGACGGCCTACGCCACGCTGCATTTTCACCTCTCCTGTAGAGAAAGGAGGGAAATTATAATGCAGGATAAATTTCTGGTAATCAGATGTAGCGGCCGTTTCCAACAGCAATTCGCTGTCTTTGGATCCCAGGGTAACCGTTGTCAGAGACTGTGTTTCGCCACGGGTGAACAAAGAGGAACCGTGAGGAGAAGGCAATGCGTTCACTTCCATTGCAAGCGGACGAACCTGATCTGTTTTACGGCCATCCAGGCGGACACCTTCATCCAGGATCATGTTACGCACGGTGTAGTACTGCAGATCTTCGAAATGACGTTTTGCTTCGGACCAAACCGCTGCATCCAGCTCCGTTTCCGGCTCCAGACCTTCGCTCAGGTGCGCTTTCAATCCTTCAGCCAATACTTTATAAGCTTCGCTGCGTTCGTGTTTTGAAGAAGCGGACTTGCTGATTTCAAGCATTTTAGCTCCTGCGAAATCCTGTACGCGTTTTTTTATGTCTTCATTCACTGCAACGGGAACCACTTCACGTTTGGCGGTGATGCCCAGTTTATCACGCAGTTCCTGCTGCGCTTTTACCTGCACGCGAATGGCCTCATGGGCAAACTCGATAGCTTTTACGACATCAGCTTCGGAACATTCCTTAGCCTCGCCTTCCACCATCATGATATTTTTCTCAGTAGCTCCGATAATGAAATCCATATCCGCGTCTTTCAGTTGCGTGCGGGTAGGATTGATCATAAACTCACCATTGATACGTGCCACACGTACTTCAGAAATAATTTCCTGAACCGGTATGTCAGAAACTGCAAGCGCTGCGGATGCAGCCAGACAGGCAAGCGCGTCAGGCATCACTTCGATGTCAGAAGAGATGAGCGTTACAATTACCTGTACATCGCAGTAATAATCTTCCGGGAACAGCGGGCGCAATGCACGGTCTATCAGACGGGAAATCAATACCTCATAATCATTCAGACGACCTTCTCTTTTGAAGAAAGAGCCGGGAATGCGCCCTGCGGAGGCAAATTTTTCCTGATAATCAACGGTAAGAGGGAAAAAGGACTGACCTGGTTTAGGTTCCTGGTTTGCTACCACGGTAGCAAGGAGAACAGCGTCTCCGAGTCGTACGGTTACGGCTCCGTCAGCCTGACGGGCCATCTTGCCCGTTTCAATTGTTACTTCACGTCCATCGTTCAGTTTGAACGATACAGAAGTGGGATTCAGCGTCATAAAGATTGCTTGTTTTTAAAATTTTTGTCATCAAAATGCGGACTTTTCAGCCAAACACACAGCCCGGGCCGCATCTGTAATTCCGGGAGGTGATTTTTTCTTAATGTATGCAACAAGCAATATCTAACCCCAATGTATTGCTTCCTGTAAAGGACTTTAAAAAAATACCGATCAAAGATAATTGATTACAGGCATAAAAAAACTATTCCCAACATTAGTAATAATGCTGGGAATAGTCAGAAAATGCCGATCATTATTTACGCAGACCGAGCTTTTCAATCAGCGCACGGTAACCGGTCAGGTTTGTGCGGCTCAGATATTGCAGCTGACGTTTACGCTGACCTACCATTTTCATCAGACCACGGTTAGAAGAGAAATCCTTCTTGTTACCGCTTTTCAGGTGCTGGGAGATATGGTTGATACGTTGTGTCAGGATTGCGATTTGCGCTTCAATAGAACCAGTGTTAGCTTCGCTTCCACCGAATTCTTTAAAAATGCTTTTCTTTTGTTCTGCAGAAAGATGAGACATGCTTGTGTTATTTTGAATTTGGATTGCAAAGGTACGCCGACTTCCTGTTACAAACAGTTTTTCTACATGTTTTTTGAAAAAATTGTTTATTGAAAATCAATCAGTAAGAAAGAAAGTTCACTTAAAAGATAACACAGCTTGTACTATCTTACTTTAATATCCAATATGATTGTCTCTTGAAAGTGGGCGTTTATTTTCTCGATCAGCTGTTGTTTCCCCAATAACAATTCCTGCCGCAGCGGAGCGACATCCGTACTGAGCGTAAGCACTTTGTCGCGCAACATCATACCGTTTGTATAACGGGCAATGGTCACTCCCGCTATCTGCGCCCATTCTTCCCGCAAACGGTATTCATTGATCCTGTCGCCCCATCCGGACTGACGGATCAGGCGGCGTAATGCATCTCCAACACTATATTCTGCCATAATCGTTTGCTTATTTTCCCTTTACAAAAACGGAGCGCAACTGTTGCCCTTCGCCCGACACGGATATTATATAAGTACCGGGAGACAAAAATACGTCCGAAATTGTTTGCACTCTACTACCAGCTGTAAAACGCTCTTGTTTCCGGAAAACGCAAGTGCCGGTCATGGAGTGAACAGCAATCTCGTATGCTCCTGACGCCGCGGTATTCAGAAACAAACGCATGACGCCATCAGCTGCTACCGGGTTTTCAACCCGTAAACGGTTGCTTTCTGTTTGCGGGTCTGCCGCAAGGCCGGTTGGCTCAGGTACGATATCCAGACTGTCCAGCCAGACCTCCTGTGCTTCGGTGGCGTCAGAAATGTAATGAAAACCGAGATAGCACTTCGATTTTTCATAGCCTGCGGGAATTCTGATCGTTTCGGCAGACCATACTCCCGCGGTAGCGGCAGTACCGATCCAACCTGCAGGTACCCAAAGGGCGGAATCGGGATCGCCGGAACCAACATAGTTCTCGGACAAAAATAGCTGAAGAATATTACCGGGACCAGATTTCCGGTAGCGGACATGGATTTCTGATGCAGTACCCACAACACTGCTGAGATCATAAAGCGGGGAAATCAGCCAGTCGCTGTTGGGCACATTCAGGCTGCCGTCGTATCCATATATATACATGGCCTGGTTTGCCGCGGCAGCTTCATGACAGGACCATACCTGCACTCCCTGTTTGCTGTATTGCTGCCAGCCGGAAGGTTGCAGCGGTTTCAGGCAAACGGTATCAAATAATTCGGGCAACTTACCTGCTGTTGCCGGCACCGTAGAAAAACGCCAGTCGCTTGTATCGCTCAGTGGGATACATGCGAAGCCCGCCGTATCGGCAACGGATGAGTCGAAAGTAACGTGATAATCGGAATAAGGCTGCAGGCGCACGCCGGCTATGGCCATCTCTTTTCCCGTGACTACAACATCAGGAGACCCGATACTGATAGTCTGTATAGTGCCGGATGACTCATTTTTTATATACAGATTGCCCGATGATCCTTTATTGATCCCTTTTGAAAAAGAGATCCGCAGTATCGATCCGGGTTGTACATCTTTTGCATTGGAAGCCGGAACGGTATGTTGTACGTAGGGACGCGCACCTGATATCGCGGTCCCGTTCCAGAGCAACTCCACATCATCCAGGGCCGTGATGGTACGCGAACCGCTGCCTCCGGAGCCGGCCAGGGCAGCAATCCTGATCCAGACAGGCCCCCGGCTGTCGTCCAGCGCCTTACCAAACGAAAAAACATAGCGATCATTGGCATAGCGGCTACCTCCGCTACCCATTATACTTCCGGGTACCGTATAAAAAGTATCCGGACTGTCTCCCCAACCATACTGAAGTACCCAGGGAGTGATTTTACTGCCGTTGGCAGAATCGAGCGACTGAAGCTTAAAGCTGATACGGAAGTCCGTCAATTTGTACGTCTGATCGATCCGGACTGCGAAAGACGCGCCCGGATCCCCGAAAGTGGAAGTCTGCCGCAATCCCAATGCACGATCGGTGGCTGTTAGCTGCAGTGTGGTAGTTGCATCCGCCCAGTAGCGGAAGCTGTTTGCTGAAGCAACATTCTTGAAAGATCCGCCGGTGGAAGACCAACGGGTTGTAGTGCCCGGAACCCAGACACCGGCAGCAGCCCCGCCGCGATAAGCAGTACGTGCATTCGTGTCTGCATACCAACCTTTGGGTAAACCCAATACCAAAGAATCAAAGTTCTGGCGGTAAACACTGCCGCTGAGCGGCAACTGAGCTTCCGAAACGGAATGCAATGCCATTAACATAGCAAAGGAATAAAAATACTTTTTCATAATTGTTCTGTCATTTTAAGTTCGTCTGATATTTACAATAAAATTTATGCGCAAATAAAGCAAATCAATCCATATAATTAAATATATTAATATCAAATTCAGCAAACCTTACATACAACAAAGGGGCCCAAACGCTTGTTTTTGTATGACTTACAAATGAAAACAACGTAAAACAATTAACAACTTTTAACAAGGGTAGTCACGGCAATCAGATAATTTCGCTCAAATTCTCTTTTATGAACAAAAACCTTTTATCCCTCGGAGCATGCATCGCACTGTTGAATGTCACACCTGCGACTGCGAAAATACAAGTGGGTTCCACCACGAAGGCACTTAAACTGCACGCCGGAGCAACTCCGGCCGAAGCACTGAAAATTGCAAAAGCGCACACTGCTTTACTTATTGAAAAACAAAAAGCGGGATCGCTCAAAACCGGCAAAACCACTGCAATGGATAGCCGCGTGATCGCTTACGCTTACCGCGAGTCTGATGGCTCCACGCTGAGCCTCACCGACTCCTCTCACCTGAAGTACAGCTGGGGACGCGGCGGAGACCTCAAAACAACCCTGAAGTACGACACCATGCACAACTACACCAATGGAGGCACTTCTGCACCATTGCAACTGGACAGCCGCGGTTATGCCGCTTATGATGCCAATAACAACCAGACTACTGTAACCAATCAGGTTTATAACTACAGTACATTGGCCTATGAAAACAGTGACCGCACTGTAAATACATTCAACTCCTCAAACCTGATGGTAACAACCGAATCTCAGACCTGGAACGGAACCAGCTGGGATAATGGGGATATGGACAAGTTCACCTACAATTCAGCCGGGAAACAACTTACCGATACTTCTCTGACTTGGAGCGGCTCTGCGTACGACTATAACTCTGTTATCGTTACTTCTTACACTGGTACAGGTAAAGAAAGCAAACTCACGATTTACATCTACGCGGGCGTATGGCTTCCTTATGTATCTCTGGACTACACGTATAATTCGTCAGATGACATCGCCACTATGTTGGTAAAAGTGAACTTCTCAGGAACAGTGCTGGAAGATTACCAACGCGCAACTTACACATACGATGCTTCTAAAAATCCGATCTTCCAGGATTTTGAAGAATTCGACGGAACAACCTGGAGCCCTATCGGCCGTATCGCATCTACTTTTGATGCATCCGCTAATTTGCTGGATGAGTATTCTCTTAACTGGAACAGCTCTACTTCCACTTACGACAGTTCAGCCCTCACACAGTATACATACAACACTTACAACCAGGAAACATCTGAAACCACATACACCAACGACGGTACAGGTGGAGGTTTCTACATGGCGAGCGGAGATTCCCGTACTAACTATTATTACGAAGACTTCTCTCCGACTGCAGTTAAGGAAATCAGCACTATCGCTGCTGACGTAAAACTCTTCCCGATCCCTGCCGGTGACGAACTGTCTCTCCAGATTGCTCAGGCTGAGGCGCAATCCCTGGATATGCAGGTGGTAGACATTCAGGGTCGTTCGGTAGTATCCCGCCACTATGCGGCTGCCAAAACGATCAGCGATAAAATTTCCGTGAGCAACCTGCCTTCCGGAAGCTACTTCGTGAAGCTGAGCAACGGAACCGTTCGCAGCTTTACCGTAGCCCACTAATAAAATCTGACTTTTCAGAAAAAGAGGCTTCCGCAAGAAGCCTCTTTTTTTATTTTAATTTACCAAATACAGAACCTTCAACAGTCCGAAAAAGACTAATTTTACGACCCCAATTTTTTATTAATTATACTTATGAAAGTAGCACTCATAGGCGCCACAGGCCTTGTTGGCAGTACGATGCTTCGTCTGCTGGAAGAAAGAAACTTCCCCGTAACTGAACTTTTACCCGTCGCTTCTGAGCGTTCCCTGGGTAAGCCGGTATCCTTTAAGGGTAAGGAGTTTCCTGTGATGACTGCTGCTGATGCTATTGCCCGGAAACCTGAACTGGCGCTGTTTTCGGCCGGAGGAGGCCCATCCCTGGAGTTAGCACCGCAATTCGCAGCAGCAGGATGCTATGTCGTGGATAATTCTTCGGCATGGCGCATGGACCCATCTAAAAAGCTCATCGTTCCGGAAGTAAACGGGGATGCACTGACGAAAGAAGACCTGATCATTGCCAACCCGAATTGCTCCACCATACAAATGGTAGTGGTATTGAAACCGCTGCACGAACGCTATAAGATCAAACGCGTTGTGGTAAGTACTTATCAGAGCGTTACCGGTACGGGACAGAAAGCTGTGGATGAACTGCTGCAGCAACGTTCGGGCAATACGACGCCTTCTGTCTATCCGCATCCGATTGACCTTAACCTGTTACCGCAGATCGACGTATTCCAGGATAACGGATATACGAAAGAGGAAATGAAAATGGTGAAAGAGACCTGTAAAATCATGCGCGATGACAGTATCCGTGTAACCGCAACCTGTGTGCGTGTTCCGGTAATGGGCGGGCACAGTGAAAGCGTAAACATCGAATTTGAAAAGGATTTTGATCTGAATGAGGTACGTGAACTGCTGGAATCGGCTCCGGGCATTATCGTAACGGATAATCCGTCTGAAAAGCAATACCCGATGCCGTTATACGCGACAAATAAAGACGACGTTTTTGTCGGACGCATCCGCAGGGATGATTCGCAGCCGAATACTTTGAATTGCTGGATTGTTGCGGACAATCTCCGTAAAGGAGCTGCCACCAACGCTATCCAGATCGCAGAATACCTGCTGACCCGCAAATGGATCGGCCAAAACTAACCATATGCCTTTTAAACTCCATAGTGAATATAAACCGTCCGGCGACCAGCCATCCGCAATCAGACAATTGACGGAGGGGATTCAGGCAGGCGAACCTTTTCAGACCCTGCTCGGTGTGACGGGCTCAGGGAAGACGTTCACTATGGCCAACGTGATACAGGAGGTGCAAAAACCTACCCTGATCCTCACACATAATAAAACACTGGTGGCACAGCTCTACGGGGAATTCAGGCAGTTTTTCCCGGAAAACTCCGTAGAGTATTTTGTTTCTTACTACGACTACTATCAGCCGGAGGCGTACATACCCACAAAAAATGTGTACATCGAAAAAGATCTTTCGATCAACGAAGAGCTGGAAAAACTGAGGCTGCGCGCCACTTCAAGTCTGCTCAGCGGCAGGCGCGATATCGTGATCGTAGCTTCCGTATCCTGTATCTACGGTATGGGTAACCCAACGGAATACGAGAACAGCATCACCCGTATTGAGATCGGCGATAATGTGGGCCGGAATAGCTTTCTGCATCGCCTGGTGCACGCGAACTATATGCGGAGCCAGGGAGATTTTACAAGGGGCACATTCCGCGTGAACGGGGATACCGTAGACATTAACCTTCCTTACCTGGATTTTGGTTACCGAATCACCTTCTTCGGTGATGAAATTGAAGAAATCGAAAGCTTTGAGATTGAAAGCGGCAAACGGATACAACGGATGCAGCATGCTGCGATTTTCCCTGCAAACCTGTACATCGCGCCGAAGAACCTGATGGCGGAGATCGTTCATGAGATACAGGATGAACTAAACGAACAAACACAATATTTCCAGAAAATAGGCAAACCGATAGAAGCACAACGCATCAAAGAGCGTGTGAACTACGACCTGGAAATGATGCAGGAGCTTGGCTTCTGTAAAGGCATTGAAAACTATTCCCGCTTCCTCGACCGCCGTCGTCCCGGAGCACGGCCGTTCTGTCTGCTGGATTATTTCCCGAAAGATTTTCTGCTGATGATCGATGAAAGCCACGTAACCATCCCCCAGATCAGTGGCATGTACGGAGGCGACCGTTCGCGTAAGCTCACGCTCGTAGACTTTGGGTTCCGGCTTCCTTCGGCACTGGACAACCGCCCGCTCAATTTCAATGAATTTGAGCAGTTGCTGAACCAAGTGGTTTTTGTAAGTGCCACACCCGGCAATTATGAGCTGCAGAAAACCGGCGGTGTGATTGCAGAGCAGGTGGTTCGTCCTACCGGACTGCTGGATCCTCCGATTGAAATCCGACCAAGTGCGAACCAGATCGATGACCTGCTGGATGAAATCGATAAACGGGTAAAAAAGGGAGAACGGGTGCTGGTGACCACCCTTACAAAACGCATGGCGGAAGAACTGGACAAGTACCTCAGCCGCATACAGATACGCTCCCGCTATATCCACTCGGAAGTAGATACACTGGACCGCGTGGAAATACTCAGAGATCTGCGACTGGGCAACATTGACGTGCTTGTGGGTGTGAACCTGCTGAGAGAGGGACTGGATCTTCCGGAAGTAACACTGATGGCGATCCTCGATGCTGATAAAGAAGGGTTCCTGCGTAACGAGAAATCGCTCACGCAGATGGCGGGTCGTGCCGCACGTAATGCAGACGGCATGGTTATCTTTTATGCGGATACGATGACCGAATCCATGCAACGTACCATTGATGAAACAAACCGTCGAAGGGAGAAGCAAATGCGTTATAATGCCGAGCATGGCATTACTCCCAAAACCGTTATCAAATCCACGGAGCAGATCTTCAAGCAGACTTCCGTACTGGATATTAAAGGTTACGACGACAAGAGCCCTTATGCCGTGGCCGACAACAGTCCGTCCATTGCAGCGGAGGAGCAGACGGAGTATCAGACCGCAGCATCTCTGGATAAGGCGATCAGCAAGGCCCGCAAAACAATGGAGCAGGCAGCGAAAAACCTCGACTTTATGGAAGCCGCAAAATGGCGGGATGAGTTGCTGGCACTGGAAAAGAAAAAGGCTGCAATGAAATAAAGCTTTTCATTCAACCGGAGTTTACTTACAAGACTGACTTACCTTCAGAAAATACCTGTTCAGACTATCCGATTGCTGGTTGAGGTTTGTAAATGGAATTACGCCAATAACACTACCGCGAACGGTAACCACAAATTTTATACCATAATCTAAAAAAGCCAATCGTATAAGCTGATCATTAGTATCACGCAATGTATTGCTAAAACCTATAAATTTTTCCGTATCAATACTGGAAACAATTTGAAAACTGTTTACAAAATATTCAGGCAAATCTTCAGCGCGGAAGCAATAACAGTTTTTACAAACGCACGAAGGAATTAGCAAATAGATATGTCTCTGCTCCGGAATAGCGGTATGAAATGTTTTCAGAACACGATTCATCTCTGCCGTTCTTTCATCTGCGCAACTTGCACTAAAACCGGTAAATATAGCAATGTAGATTATGATACGCATTTCCATTATGTCTTTGTGGATCTACAGGAATAGCCAATCCGTTTTCCATCGGGAACGCAAGTCCTATCCAGGCAGGATGGCTGAATAAATAGCGACCGGAAGTGCGAAAGGAGGTATCAAGTACCAGAGCGCCGGCGACCTTTTCGTCGGCATTAGGCATGACTGACTTAGCCCGTGGAGGTTTATTATATAGCAAAGTATAATGACCTGTATGCGCATTGAAGAATATACCGCAATAGGTGAAGTTTGATGCACAATAGCGAGCTGATTTACCGACATCCGTAAGAATATGCGGATCTGCCTCGGATTGTGGCACAAAATCCGGATTGCATATAGGAACATGTCGCTGCAACCCGGACGAAAGATCAAACAGGTAAAGCGTGTCAATACCAGCATATAACATAACCAGCAGCGAGCCATTGCGGCAATAAGTTTGTTGTACCTGAATCTGCTTTCGTAATACCTCAGGACGCGGGGAAAAAGCCGTGGCTTTTGTTACACCAAAGCGCACCATTGCACAACCAGAGCGAACAGCATTCTCAGGACTTCGGTCGTAATGAATAAAAGGAAGAATTGTATCTCCGTTATAAAACAATACCGGCATTGCAGCAGCAGCACTAACAGCAAACTTATGCGAAGGAGTGTCAAAAATATAGCCGGAAGCTTTCAGCACTGAATCATATCTCCACAACTGACATTGCTCATCAACAAACGTCCATTTCCCGGTTCCGTTTTTCCAGCCGCACATCAGCAATCCGGGAGCATTCACATATTCGCGAATACAACGTACCAGCTTATCATTTTCCCGTCGATAACGTACCAACACCTGATCATTGGCACAAAAGCCTTCTAAGACAGAATCTCCTTCCGCATAAACGTTCCTGAAATCAGCTGGTCGTTCAAGAATATCGACAGTAAATGAATCTACCGGCTGTATAAAGTTTTGTGTAACCGTACCTTTCTGACACGAACCCAACAAAATCCCGACAAGTACTGCAGCATTTTTTGGTCTCATTGTTCTGATTTTTTACCTGATGACGAATCAATTAAACGTGTAAATACATCAGTTATTTTGCCTGCCCAGCTCAATTTCCAGGCTATCCATCGCCTGAACGGAAAAATCCCGGATCTCCCTTACTATGTTCCCCTTCAACCGGATCATCCCCAGGTTATTGATACCGTAGAAATATCTCCCAATCTGATTGAAAGAATCTATCCAATATCTGTCTCGTGGTAACTGTGCTGCAAGATTTCGATCTGAATATGGTGCAATTACAATGACATGCCATGTGGGATGTTGTAATAGCAAATCAACGCACTTGACCTTACATCCGTGACACGCTGCATCATTCCAGAGAACAATGGCACGACTGTTAGTATCCCGAACAGTTAGTGCAGATGTCTTCAAAGCCTTTTCAAAGCGCAGCCATTCAGCCGGTTTCGGATCGTCTTCACAAGAATTCAGCAAGAGAATACAACAAAAAGCAACGGCATGTCTTGTAACCCAATTCATGTTTTATTGTTTGTGTGAAAATGAAATCAGGGAATCCGGAATCGATAATACATAGTCTTCCCGTCAAGCCGTCGCCTATCCTTGTCCTCTGCAATACAGATACCGTCCGGCGTAACAAAAGTCTTAAGCGGGTAAAGCATTTTTTCCGGAATCTGCAACTCCTCCTGGAGTCCCAGATCTGTACTATATACCAGCAGTGAAAATGATGCGTCATAAAATTTTTTACGCTCACCCTCACTTGTGATGTAATCACCGGGATGTTTCAGAAACTGATAGACATGGTGCCGCCAGGGATCATGGTACAAAAAAGTAAACCATGCGTTTGCATTGTGATATCCGGAAAAATATGCGTGATCCGCAGCCTTGCTATAATCAAAAGGCTGCGGGGCCGGGCGTATTGAGGAATGGATCCCAATCTTATGTTCCTGCCTCCGGATGATATCATAGGTATACAGGGTATCCCCAAAAGGCAAATTACACGCTATCATATGACCGTTTAACAGAAGTGCCGGGCGCGACATGTTCGTTCCGAAGTCTTGTCCCACCAAAGCAACCGGATCGGGATTGTATTTTCCCAGATACATTACAGAATCTCCTTTGAGTGCAAACACAACCTCGAAATGTGTCAGGACAGATCTGCGGCTGGGAATAGTATCGTCCTTATCAGAGAACCAGCGAACGGTTATTCTGACGGTATCACCAACGACGGAAAATCCATTACCATCGGATATCCACACATCGGCATCCACATATGTCCGCAGCATTTCCGACAAGTCGTAACGGTGTATTTTCTTCCTGAAGATGGTGATAAGCTCGTGCCGACCGGCAATATAAACTGAATCAAAATTGCGTATTTCCAGCGCCTGTATATCTTCCTCAAAAAGGAAAGAATCAGTGTTCCGGCCCAAATTGATATCATACAACAGGAAAAGATCCCGCTCTTTATCCAGGTAAGTTATACGCCCTGAATCGCTGTACCGGATCTGCGAGCCAAAGGCCGTGGCGCCGATTTCTTCAGGCAAAAGCAGTGAATCTATTAAATAATCAGACAGACGAGCCATTTTCGTATGCGGCGAAATAGAGCAGGCTGTAAAAAGGATGCATAGCGCAATTGCGCTATACATCCGAACGTGCTTCGTAAATAAAAACATTTAGACTACTCCTTGATATAGTTAATAACCATTACCGGGGTGCCTTGCGAATCTTTAGAACTAATCAGGTAAAGTACGTGATCGCCTTTGTCTTTCTTGACGAAAACCGCATTACCCGAAAGTATTATTTGTCGCGCGATTGCAAATTCCGGTGCATTAAATTCAGGAATCAGGGACAATGCAGTAGTTTCATCAGAGAACAGCTGCTGTAAAGTCAGGCCGCCTTCTGCTATAGCATTATCCAGGCAAGTCATTTTTTTAGGCTTTACAACAACAGGGTCCAAGCAAGTTTTGTTAGGACCATCTACACAGTCATCTATTCTGGGGTCAAACGTTATTTTGTCTCCAGTTCTGGACAAGCCATTTTGAACTCCCTTAGCGTCCTTTGCTCCTTCTGTAACTGGACGTTGAATGGAATTTTCTTTTTTTGTACAGGCGCTGAACGAAACCAGGGCTGCAAGCGCGAGTGCCGAAAGGGCAATTGTTTGCTTTTTCATATAAGCTTTTTTTAAAGTGAACAATAGGTTTCACTTACATAACAAACTGCTTACTGGCTTCGCTGCCGTTTACGGCCGGCAGCGTATGGTGACCGGTATTCCGTAAAAACCGGCAATTCAAAGGTGAGATAAATTCACAGGAATTCATATCCGTTTTACTTGCTTTCACCGCAACAAAAACTGCTTTTTTGCTTAAAAACTATATATTTAGCCTGTAAGAAATGAAGGGAATATTAAATTTACTTCCCAATCAAAGTAATTAAAGAAGAATCAGGATATGAAGAACAAACTATGTGATGTGGCGTGGAACCTGCGTAAAGCCCGGGAAGCAAAGAATTTCACGCAGGAATACCTGGCAGTCCAACTGGACATTTCGGCTACGGCTTACCGGAATATAGAAAACAGACACACGCAGGTGTCCGTCAGGCGTCTCTATGAAATAGCGAATGTACTGGACATTTCTGTTGTCGAATTGCTGGAGCTTTCGGATCAGCTGAAGCATTCGGGTCCGGAAGCGGGAACACCCGAGCGGTCTGCAGGTACCGAGCCCTTCCTGCTGACAGAAAAAAAACAGCTGGAAGAACTGACCCGGCAGCTGGCCGACCTGGTGCGGCGATTATCGAAGCAGAAGAGAGGCAAAAAGCGCCAATAATACCTGCTTTGCAAGTGGCATTCTCGGTGTTATCCAGTACCTTTGCGCCATGCAAATTCTTGACGGCCTCGCCGTATCCCAACATATTAAAGAACAGATAAAACTGGAAGTGGCCGCCCTGAAAAATAAAGGCGGGAAAACACCGCATCTGGCTGCCATCCTGGTCGGGAATAACCCCGCATCCGAAGCTTATGTAGGCAACAAAGTGCGCACCTGTGAAGAATTGGGCTTCGGTTCCACCCTGCTGCGCTTCGATTCGGATATCTCGGAATTTGTATTGCTGAACGAGGTTCAAAAACTGAACGACAACCCGGATATAGACGGCATCCTGGTACAATTACCGCTGCCGAAACACATTTCAGAAAACGCAATTATCAATGCGATCCATCCCGGAAAAGATGTGGATGGATTTCATCCTATTTCGCAGGGGAAAATGGTGCTCGGTCAGGACACTTTTCTTCCGGCTACCCCCTACGGCATCATGCTGATGCTTGAATATTACAATCTTGACCTTACCGGAAAGCACTGTGTGGTGATCGGTCGCAGCAATATCGTCGGTACGCCTATGAGCATCCTGCTGAGCCGGAATACGCGTCCCGGTAATGCAACCGTAACGCTTGCACACAGCCGCACCCGTGACCTTAAATCGCTTACCCTGCAGGCCGATGTGATCGTAGCCGCGATCGGCAAACCGGGCTTCCTGACCGGCGACATGGTGAAAGAAGGAGCTATTGTGATCGATGTGGGTATCAACCGCATCGACGATCCGAGCCGCAAAAGCGGATCACGACTCGTAGGAGACGTAGACTTTGATTCAGTGGCACCTAAATGCAGTTATATCACCCCTGTTCCTAAGGGTGTGGGCCCGATGACAATCTGCGGTCTGATGAAAAACACATTGAAATCGGCACAGGCGCGTTAAAATAATGATGCATACAGTTCAGCCCGCCACTTATCCTGTGATGGAACACTTTTACACCCTGCAGGGTGAAGGTGCCTATGCGGGTCAGTCGGCATATTTCATCCGCCTCGGCGGCTGCGATGTCGGCTGTGTGTGGTGCGATGTTAAGGAAAGCTGGGATGCTTCCGCGCATCCGCATATGAGTGTTACGGATATTGTAGCTGCGGCGCTTGCTCATCCCGGCCGTATTGCCGTGGTGACCGGAGGAGAGCCTTCCATGTATGAGCTTACTCCGCTTACGGATGCACTGCATGCTGCCGGATTCCGCACCCATATAGAAACTTCCGCTTCCAGTCCGCTCACCGGCGACTGGGACTGGGTGACGCTCTCGCCTAAAAAATTCAAGGCTCCCCTACAGGAAAACCTGCACCTGGCCAATGAGCTGAAGATCATCATTTTCAACAAATCCGATTTTCAGTGGGCCGAAAGCTACGCAGCGCAAATGCCCCAACAATGTAAGCTGTACCTGCAAACCGAATGGGACAAACGGGACCAGATGACTCCTGCTATTATAGCTTATATACAGGAGCACCCGGGCTGGCAATTATCGTTGCAAACACACAAGTATCTCAACATTCCATAGCTTTACGCACATGACTACGCTCCAGGCCATTATCCTCGGTATTATCGAAGGACTGACGGAATTTTTACCGGTATCTTCCACCGGCCATATGATCATCGGCAGTTCACTGATGGGCATACAGAAAGATGAATTCGTAAAGTTGTTTACAGTGGCGATCCAGCTGGGAACGATCCTGTCTGTGGTAGTGCTGTATACGAAACGCTTTTTCCGGAGCATTCAGTTCTATTTCAAGCTCATAGCCGCGTTTATTCCCGCAGCGATATTCGGGGTACTGTTTTCCGATAAGATCGACGCGTTGCTCGAAAGCCCGCAAACCGTGGCAATAGCATTGGTACTCGGTGGTATCGTGTTATTGTTTGTGGATCGTATCTGGCGCAATAACACGCAGGACGATTCTGATAAGATCTCGTATCCTTCAGCTTTCGTAGTCGGACTCTTCCAGTGCCTTGCGATGATTCCCGGTGTATCGCGGTCTGCAGCTACAATAATCGGCGGAATGCAGCAGAAGCTCACGCGCAAAGCGGCAGCCGAATTCTCCTTTTTCCTTGCTGTACCCACGATGTTTGCGGCAACTGCTAAAAAACTGCTGGATTTTTATAAAGACGGGCACCATGTTTCTTCAGAAGAATGGACATTGCTCGGTATCGGCAATATCGTCGGCTTTGTAGTCGCCATCATTGCGATCAAATCGTTCATCAGCTTCGTAACACGCTATGGATTCCGGGCATTCGGCATCTACCGTATTGTGGTGGGGCTCGTGATACTGGGTCTGCTGTGGAGCGGACACAGCCTGGAGATCATTTAATCATCGGGAACGATCCCGGTTTGTAAGATTTTCCGCATTTTTGCCGAAACTAAAGACAAATGACTTTACGGAAAATCGACATCCACACCCATATCATGCCTGAGCATATCCCGAACTATTTTGAAAAGTTCGGATATGGAGAGTTTATACACCTCGAGCATCATTGCCCGGGCTGTGCCAGAATGATCAAAGGGGACAAGGTATTCCGTGAAGTAGAGCAGAATTGCTGGGATCCGGCGGTACGTACCCGCGAAATGGACCTGACAGAGGTAGGCGTACAGGTATTGTCCACGATTCCGGTATTGTTCAATTACTGGGCCAAGCCGGAGCACGGACTCGAAACATCCCGCTTTTTCAACGATCATATTGCTCAATGCTGCGAACTGCATCCGGAACGTTTTATCGGTATCGGTACTGTTCCATTGCAGGACATAGACCTTTCCATCCGCGAAATGGAACGCTGCGTGAAGGAACTGAACATGCCCGGGCTGGAGATCGGCTCCAATATCAATGGCCGCAACCTGAGCGACCCTTATTTCGATCCGTTCTGGAAAGCTGCGGAAGAATCAGGCTGCAGCCTGTTTGTGCACCCCTGGGAAATGATGGGAGAAAAAGACATGACAAAATACTGGCTGCCCTGGCTGGTCGGCATGCCGGCGGAAACAGCGCGGGCGATTGCTTCGATGATCTTCGGCGGCGTGTTTGAACGTTTTCCGAAACTGCGCGTGGCTTTCGCACATGGCGGCGGCAGCTTCCCGTTCACGATCGGCCGTATAGAACACGGCTTTAATGTTCGTCCCGATCTGTGCGCGATCGACAATAACCACAATCCCCGCGAATACCTCGGCCGCTTCTGGATAGATGCCCTTGTACACGATCCGAAAGCGCTCGACTATGTGATTGACGTGATCGGTGCCGATAAGATCTGTATGGGCAGCGACTACCCTTTCCCGCTCGGCGAACATCATCCCGGCAAACTCATCGAACAAATGCCTTATGCACAGGAGCTGAAGGACCAACTGCTGTTTGAGAACGCCCGGAACTGGCTTTACGGCAAATAAGCAATTTCATATTCAACAGGCCTGACCTATATTTACCAAAAGAATCCACGATGAATACATTCTCCACTGCTTCCGCATCGGATAAGCTCTGGCAAAAGATCTTTTTTGCACTTACGGCACTCAGCCTGATTGCGATGCCTCTGCTCAGCATTCCGCACGGAATGTCCGGCGACGAATGGTCACTGATCATTTACGGGCATGATATCTACGACTATTTCTTCAAAGGAAGCAAAGTAGCCCTGGACTACGATGTTCAGAACTGGGCCCAGGTTGCGGGGCTGCACTATTACGGGGGTTTGTACGACTTTGTAGTCACGTTCCTGCACAAAAATTTATTCTCGTCGATGGACGAGCTCACCTTCCGCCACATCGTCAACTCACTGCTCGGAGCAGGATTGTTTATCTACACCGGGCTGACTGCAAAACAGATCGGCGGATGGCGCACCGGTGTGCTTGCTTTTATATTTATCGCGTTAAGCCCGCGCCTGCTCGGAGAATCCATGAACAATCCCAAGGATATTCCGTTTGCGTTTGCGAGCATCATGTTCCTTTATTACCTGCTGCGTTTTATAGACACCTTCGGACAAAAGAAAGCACAATGGAAATATACGTTCCTGATGGGGCTGGGTTTCGGACTGGCCATGGGATTCCGGATCGGAGGAATTCTGATGATCCCGTATTCGGTTCTGTTTATCGGTGCCTTTTATCTCTGGAACGAGCCGTTCCGCAATAAAATAAAGACGGCCTTCGGCGCGGGTGTGAAAGCCATTGCGATACACCTGCTCGTAATGACGGTAGTCGGCTATATCGTTGGCATTATGTTCTGGCCCTGGGCGCTGCAGGACCCTCTTTCCCGTCCGCTGGAAGCACTCGAAGCAATGACAATGCGCGAGGTTCCGTTCCGTATGTTGTTCGACGGCGCATACATTATGAATACCGAGGTGCCGAATACATACACCACACAGTGGATCTTTATTTCGACACCAATCCTTATTCTGATCACCTTTATCGGCAGCCTCATTTTCATTCCGAAGATGAGCACGCGCTATGGCAGGCCTGCTGTGCTGATCGGGTACTTCATCCTGATCTTCCCTATTGCTTATGCCGTATACAAGCACTCTACGCTGCATGATACCTGGCGCCACTTTTTCTTCACTTACCCCGGCATGGTGCTGATCTCTGCCATGTTGTGCAATTATCTGCTCGAGACATACAGCGGCAAAAAGTCAATGCAGTATGGTATCGGTGCCGTTATTGCGCTGGGTATGCTGTTACCGCTCGCATGGATCGTACGCAGCTACCCCAATGAGTATGTGTACTTCAACGAGTTTGAGGGAGGGGTCAAAAATGCTGTTGGCCGCTACGATCTGGATTATTACCAGAACAGCGGAAAGCAGGCGACCGAGTGGATCAAGGCTAACGCAAAGCCATCCAAAGGAAGGATCATCGTGGCGTCCAACATGTCTCAGATAGAGCGCTATTTCGCACATGACACGGATAAATTCCTGGGTGTATATGTACGTCTGAACGACCGCGACACGAAAGACTGGGACTATTACATCACCTACTCGCGCTATATTTCCCTGGAACAACTGAATGCAGGCACATGGCCGCCGGCAAATGCGGTTCATAAAATAGAAGTGGATGGCGCAATACTGAGCGCCGTACTCGAACGTAAAACCAAACTGGATATGCTGGGCAACCAACTGATGGAAAGCCAGCAACTGGACAGCGCTTTTAAAGTGTATGAACAGGCAGTAAAAATTGATCCGAGCAATGACGCGGTTCTCATCCGCTTTGCAACATTATATGCACAACGCGGCAACATTCCCATGGCGCTCAGCACACTCGACGAGGCGGCTAAAATTGATGCCGGCAATCCGGCTGTCTACAACCTTCAGATGCAGATATACAGGGCGATAGGTGATAACGCCAAAGCAATGGCTGCAGAAAACAGATTGCGTGCACTCATGCAATAAGCAACTATGAAACTACGTACTTCCGGACTCGTACCGATACCGCTGAAAGATCGCTTATCCGCACGGCAATCGGACATATGGTCTCAATCGCTGGAGCTGGAAAAAGGCCGGTACCTTTCTGTGCTGGCACCTTCGGGCACCGGCAAAACCACGCTGATCCAAAGTCTGTATGGTATACGCCGCGATTACGAGGGGGCTATTTTCTGGGGCGATCAGAACCTGAGAACTGTCACGGAGGAAGAGCTTGCACATTTAAGAAGCACACAGATCAGCATTATCTTCCAGGATATGCGGCTATTTCCGGATTGCACCGCATGGGAAAACCTGGAGATCAAGCGCAGTCTTACCAATACGGTAAGCCCGGAACAGGTAAGCGAATGGATGCTGCAACTCGGTATTGCGGATAAAAAGAATGCGCCTGCAGCGCAGATGTCTTATGGGGAACAGCAGCGCCTGTCCATCATCCGGGCTTTACTGCAGCCGTTTTCTTTCCTGCTGATGGATGAGCCTTTCAGTCATCTGGATAAGCGGAACACACGTATCGCATCCGGACTGATATTATCCGTGGTGCAGCAGCACAATGCTGCATTGCTGTTAGCGGACCTGGACGAGAACGACTTTTTCCCTTACCACCAAACGCTGCAACTGTGAGCGAAGCAAAAGGCATATTAAAAAAGCTGCTGTTACGCGGTGGCGGGAAAAGCAGGCTTGCAGGCGCCTGGATCACCCTGGTGGCGGGTTGCCTGCTACTATTCGTCTCCGTGGAACTCTGGTCCACATTCCGCGACATCCTGGACGGAAGGCGCAGCCAGGATAGCCTCGGCAGCACATTCCTGACTATCAGCAAGAAGGTGGAAGATGCCAGCATGGCCGATAAAAACGCCACCACTATTTCCGATCAGGAATTAACGACCATTACCCGCGCACCCCAGGTACAGGATGCCGGCAAATTGACGCCGGCCAATTTTAAAGTGGCTGCCAGCCTCGGCTACGGACCGATGAGCTTCTATACGCTCCTGTTTCTGGAGGCGGCTCCGGATCGCTTTATGGACCAGATTCCGGGACGCTGGAACTGGAAAGAAGGTGATCGTACGATACCCATCATTCTTTCCCGCGATTTCCTGAATATGTACAACTACATATTTGCACCGAGCCAGGGACTACCCTTACTTTCCGAAGAATCGGTAAAAGCGTTGGGCTTCACACTTACAATGGGCGAAGGACCGATGCAGCAGGAATATCAGGCGCAGGTGGAAGGATTTTCCGACAGGATATCGTCGGTGCTCGTACCCCAATCGTTTATCGATTACGGGAACCGCCACTTCAGCAGCAATGGAACCGTTCATGTGTCGAGACTTATCCTTAAAGTGAAAGATCCGAGCGACAAAGCGTTTACGGGCTTTCTTTCAGACCATCATTACACCACCAATGCAGAGCAGTTGCGTTTCAGCAAAATGCGTTCCGTTGTGGAAGCGGTTTCCGCGGGGACCGGAGTCATTGCACTATTACTGATGTTCGTGAGCGGTCTTGTATTCGTACTGTTTATAGAGCTCACCATGGCCAAAGCACAGGAATCCGTGAGACTGCTGTTGCAACTGGGATATAGTCCCGCACAATTGCGGCTCTTCCTTACACGCCGGTATGTACCACTGATGCTCAGTGCGGTGACGTTGAGCCTTATATTGACGGTGTTGTTGAAGTCACTGGCTGCACAAAGGCTGAAAAGCCTGCAACTGGAAATCGACCTGTTTCCCGGTTTATATGTGTGGATCGCCGTAGCCCTTTCCTGCCTGTTGCTGCTCTGGCAAACCATCCGTTCCATTTCACGGTCCCTGAAACAGTAACGAATAACCAGCCGGTTTACACGTGGTAAGCGACCCGTGTAGACGCCGATCGGTTTCTATTGGTAACTTTGTATCTTAAATGCAGTACAATGGACCGGAAATCGTTCCTTAAAAAAGCAGGCTTATTATCCATGATACCTTTCAGCAACAATCTGCAGGCGCTCGGACAAATTGCGTCTTCGTTTGCTCCCTCTCCGAAAATGCCCGTGCTGTTCCTCGGCCACGGAAGCCCGATGAATGCGATTGAGGAAAATGAGTTCGTGCAGGGATTCCGGAAAGTTGCAGCAACATTGCCGCATCCGAATGCTATTCTCTGTATTTCCGCTCACTGGTTTACACATGGCACCAAAGTGACGGTGATGGATATGCCGCGCACTATTCACGATTTCGGAGGGTTTCCGCGTGCACTTTTCGAGGTGCAATACCCCGCGAAAGGCAGTCCTGAACTGGCCCGTGAAACCCAAAAACTGCTGCAGCCTGTTGCTGTGGAACTGGATGATAAATGGGGGCTCGACCATGGAGCCTGGAGCGTGCTGACGCACCTGTACCCGAAAGCCGATATCCCGGTGATACAGATGAGCATCGACTATACCAAAGGTCCGGAATACCATTATGAACTGGCACGGCAATTGCAAAGCCTGCGTTCGCGCGGCATCCTGATTGTGGGAAGCGGAAACATCGTGCACAATCTGGGGCTGGTGGATTTCCGCAACATCAATAAAGACAATTATGGATTTGACTGGGCTGTGGAGAGTCGCGACAAGATCAACAAATGGCTCCTGGACGGCAATTTCGATCCGATCGTACAGTATGAAAAGCAGGGACGCGCGATACAACTGGCAGTACCGACTCCCGATCACTACCTGCCTCTTGTATATGCATTAGCGCTCAAAGGGGAGAAAGAGTCGCTTAGCCTGTTTAACGACAAAATGGTCGGCGGATCTTTAAGCATGACTTCGGTAAAGATCAGTTAGCCCCGGCATCATAATCAATATGCAGCAACCGGAAGAACGTTTCTTCACTCAATTCGATTACTGTTCCCGGTTTCATATCTCCGAGCAAAATGTCTTCAATTGCCACCCGGATCAGTCTGCGGCAGCGATGGTGCACCGTAGACACCATTTTCCGCACCTGGTGGTATTTCCCCTCACAGAGACTGATGAGCAGCCAGCTGCTGGGTATATGCGCCGGTCGTTGATCGGCAATTCCGAATTCAGCAAGCGGGTCTTCCACCAGACGGACAGATACAGGCCCTGTGTGATGCGGCAATCCGTCGGCAGCAATAAAAGATACTCCCTCCTGCAACAAACGCAGGCGCTCGGCACTGATCCTGTTCTTGACCATTACCAGATAGTCACGGCGATGCGGAACAGGGCCTTCAAACAACAGCCGTGTAACCTTTTTGTTGGTCGTAAGCAGCAGTAAGCCTTCCGAATCCTTATCCAGACGCCCAATTGCATGCGTTCCTTCCGGAAACGGGAAATCAATGGCACCCAGCAACGGCACCGCATCAGCGCTGATGAACTGCGATACCATATTGCGCGGCTTATGCAGAACGAAATAGCGGTGCTTATTCATGATTTACCGAATGACGCCTTGCCAGCTTCAGGAAGCGTGTACACAGGAAAATAGAAGAGAATGTGAGTCCGATGATAAATCCGAGCCACACGCCGGGTGCGCCCAGATGAAAAACAAAGGCAAGCGCATACCCGGACGGGATACCCAGCACCCAATATGCGATAAAGATCAGCACAGTTGGAACCTTCACGTCTTTGAGTCCGCGCAGCAAACCGGCACCGATCGCCTGCGTGGCATCCGATATCTGGAAAACCGCCGCAAGTATAAACAGCAGCGCCGCCATTGATACCACTTCCGTTTCCCGGTTGAACAGATACGGCAACTGGTTGCGTAAGGTCACAAACATCAGCGCACAGAATACACCATAGATCAGCGCACAGATCAGCGTGGATTTACCGATCAGGGAAATCTTCCTGAAATTACCAGCACCGTATGCATTGCTCACACGGATAGATCCGGCCTGGGCCAGGCCCATTGATACCATAAACGTAAATGCGGCGCAACTGAGCGTGATCTGATGCGCTGCCTGCTCCACCGCACCGATAGTGCCGATAATAATACCGGATACCGCAAAGGCTCCGGCCTCCATGCCGATCTGCAATCCGCTGGGCACCCCGATGCGCAGTAATTCCATAAACGTCTGACGACTGAAATACCACTGTGATTTGCGGACCGCGATGTACTTGCGGTACAGCTTATGCCGCAGGATCACCGCACCCAGTGCGAAAAAAATAATTGTACGCGTGATCAGCGTGCCGTAAGCCGCCCCCATGATCTCCATTCTCGGGAAACCCAGGTTGCCGTAGATCAGCACCCAGTTAAGGCCGACATTGATAGGTAATGCCAATACCGACAACACCATCGCAGTACGCGTATGCTGTAATCCGTCGGTGAACTGCTTCAATGCCATAAATAACAGCATGGGAATCAACGACAGGCTCATTACCTGCAAAAACGGGATTGCAAGCCGTGCAACTTCCGGGTCCTGATTCAGGTGCAGGATGATATTACGCCCGAAAAAAAGACTCAATGCAATGAACACGGAAAAAAATGTACACAGCCAGAAGCCATTAAAAAAATAATGCGATACCTTTTTATTATCGTGCTGTCCCTGGGCCATAGACACCATCTGTGCAATAGACATCGTCATACCAATACCCAGTACAAATGGTATACCCAGTACATTCAGCACCAGGGACGAGGCAGCAAGCTGCACGTGGCTGATACGACCGATCATAGCCGTATCCAGCAGATGCAAGGCCATCTGCGCCAGTTCACCAAAAATAATAGGCATGGCCAGCTGCATTGTCTGACCGGCTTCCTTCCTCCATTCCATAAAAACTACTGAATCTTCAAAAACAAGAACCTGCGAAGTTAATGGATCGGCGGCAGAAATCAGGGATGAACAATAAGCCATAATGTTCATTTTCTACTGAAAGAACTAGCTTTGCGGCATGTTACAGCTCGATCTGAAAGGGAAAAATGCACTGATCGCGGGAAGTACCCAGGGAATAGGCCTGGCGTCCGCCGTAATGCTCGCCGGTATGGGAGCCAATTGTACACTTATTGCACGCAATGAGGAATCTTTGAAAGAAGCTGTAAGCAAGCTGCCTGCAGCACAGGGCCAGCAGCACGGCTATCTGGTTGCCGATTACTCCCGTCCGGAGGAAGTGCGCAGCGTAGTTCAGGATTTTATAGCCGCGGGAAATGCGATACATATTCTTATCAACAACTCCGGCGGCCCGGCAGCGGGTCCGGTGGTAAGCGCGCAAACCGATGCATTCCTGCAGGCATTCAACCAGCACCTGATCTGCAATCATATTGTTTCCGGACTCGTGCTGGATGGCATGAAAGCGGCAGGGTACGGACGTATCATCAATATTATTTCCACTTCAGTGAAAATACCATTGAAAAACCTGGGGGTTTCGAATACGATCCGCGGAGCGGTAGCATCCTGGGCTAAAACGATGGCCAATGAAGTAGCGGCTTACGGAATTACGGTAAACAACGTATTGCCCGGAGCAACGGCAACCGGACGCCTGAGCAGCATTATCGACAACAAATCTGCAAAAACCGGGATGGATAAAGATGAAGTTGCCCAAGAGATGCTCGCAGAAATCCCTGCCGCACGTTTCGGAACACCTGAGGAAATTGCCTCCGTCATTGCCTTTTTAGCAAGTCCGGCCGCCGCGTATGTGAACGGCACAAGCATCCCTGTAGACGGTGGCAGAACCGGAAGTATTTGATTGTTAGCATTATGAACTATCTGAAGCCCGGCCCTTGCGCCGGGCTTTTTTCGTGCTGTCACCAACGATTTGATCGCAGGATTCGTCTCTTATATCGAATAGGTTTACGAGGTTACTTTTTCATGATTTTTTTTTAGTAACTTCAGTAACTTTTTGCATACTGATAAACCTTAATTGATTTTCGCAAAACAATTATCTATGAAAAATTTTTACTACCGTATCGGAGGTTTGTTTGCCGGCCTTTTCCTGGCTGTGCAACCTCAGGCTAAAGCCCAGCTATCGGGAACGGAAGCATTTTTACAGGGAGATCACGTAGAAGTGGGTATTGCTACCAACGGTGCATTCGGAAGCGGTACAAATGCTCCCGCGGGATATCATCCCCGTGGAGCAGGATCACTTCTCGGATTCATTGCCGATCCTGATAAAGATGGCTGGACTGTCGGAACGCCGGATTATTTCGGAGATTACTTTCTTCCCGGCTCTCCCCAGGAGGGATGGGACATACAATATAACGGAGTCTGGGCTAAAGCATGGAGAGGTTCCGGCGCCACTTCCTTTACGGGCGGACTCACAGGATCCTGCACCGCGTATTCCGTAGTCGGAGACCGCATAAGTGCCACCTGGGAGGGAACTTCAGGTCCCCTTAAGATCCGGGCCGTCACCACACTCAGGAAAGACAAGGTTTATTTCATTACAAAAGTGACCGTCAAGAACACGAGCAGCTCCACTGTGAACCGTGTCTATTATGAGCGCACAGTTGACCCCGACAATGAGGTGACCGTTGGTGGCGGATACGTAACCATTAATAAATTCGAATACCAGCTCCCGAATAAAAGCCAGAAAACCCTGGTGTCCGCCACCGGACAGACTTTCGGAGCCTACCTGGGCCTTGGCACCAAAGACTGCCGTGCAAAACCTTATATCGTTATTGCCGGACTGGAACCCACGGATTCCCTGAGCCAGATATTCAACGCCAACTCCAAACAAATCAACAATACGATCCTGGATATCGACACACCGGATACCGCTTACATCAATGACGTAGGTATTGGCGTGGTGTTCAACCTCGGCAATCTGGCCCCCGGCGACAGTACCAACCTGTCTTATGCCTATGTGTTGAGCAAAGACGACCTGGATTCTGCATTTGCGGACATTTCTCCAGTATGGGAATATGAAGGAACGCTGTATGAGTCCGGTGACACCGTGAAACTCTGCCGTGCAAAAGGATCTCCGACGATCCGTCAGGACCTGAACATCGCTTACGGAAGCGGCTATTCCTGGACCTGGAGTGCGAGACCGGGACTATCCAATCTTACCGGAACCGACAACGAGATTGATCTGGGGATGAATACCGTTACTTATGTAGCGAAACCAAATGAAGCATTCGGATGTGTAGACTCTATGGTGATCACGATTCAGCCATTCCAGATCCCTGATCCGCCAGCTGTCGTATCCCCGGTTACCTACTGCCGGTTCGGATCTGCAGCGCCGCTCTCTGCAAGCGGGCTTCCGGGCGCTACCATGCTGTATTATACCAGCGCTACCGGCGGCACCCCGGTTACCTCGCTTATCCCAAGCACGAATATCGCAGGCACTTACACATTCTATGCTTCGCAACTCAATGGCATTTGCGAAAGCGGACGCACTCCTATTACGATTATTGTGAACCCGATCCCTGCAATCGACTCCTTTACATCCAGCGACCCAACCTATTGCGGCGCTAAAGACGGATGGATCCGATTCAAAGTGGATCATCCCGGTACAACTTATACCGTTTATTACGATTTTAACGGCAAAGGACAACCTGCCGTAACCGCCACTTCAGACGGAGACGGCTATATACTGCTGAGCGGACTTGTTCGCGGTTCCTACACAGCGATTTATGTGGTGAATTCGTTTGGCTGCGTGAGTACTACTTACTTCGGGCCTATTGATCTGCTCGGACCCACCGGCCCGTCTCCTGTTATTTCCAATAACGGACCTTTATGCGCCGGCGATACGCTGAAACTCTTTACTGCAGTGCGGGCGGAAACCGATTACCTGTGGACCGGACCCGATGGATTTACCTCCACCGAAGCCCAGCCTCAGCTGGTTGTTACCAGCGCTTCCGGAGGAATTTATTACCTCGTTACCACCTACAAGTTTTGTCAGTCTGACCCGGCTATGACCACGGTAGTAGTTGCTCCTTCTCCAGGTGATCCGAAACTGAAAGATCAGAATCTCTGCGAAGGAAGTCTGCTTAATGTGGAAGTGCTCGCGGAACCATTTACCGATTATATATGGAACGGCGGATTTGACGGATTCACTGCAAACACTGCTTCGTTCAAACGTCAGAATGTTACGAAAGATAATGCAGGCAGATATATCCTCACTGCACGTACCGAAACAGGATGTCTGCGTTCGGACACGATGTATGTTACCGTTGATGAGCGAGTGACCTTATCCGTATCTGCAGACACTGCGTTCTGTTACGGAGACACCATTTCGCTCATTGCCACAACGAATACAACCAATATTTTCTGGTCGCCTTCCACCGGCATGAACGATTCCACTTCCAGAACGCCCCGCATCAGTCCGGCCGGCTCCACCAAATACACGGTAACCGCGAAGAGCGACCACGCCGCCTGTCCGGATACATCGGGTCAGGTTTCCGTAACGGTGATCCCCACTCCACAGGTTACCGGATATGATACACTGGTGCGCATGAACATTCCTTATACATTGCTGCCCACTTATGGTCAGGATGTGGTGAAATACAGATGGGAACCTGCTGACAGTCTTTCCTGTGCCAACTGTCCCAACCCTGTGTTCAACTCCAGCAAGGACATGACCTACATCATCTATGCTTCCAATACGCAGGGATGTACCGGACATGACACCATGATCGTTCGCGTATTCTGTGATGGTGCAAACATCACGATGCCGAACGCCTTCACCCCGAACAATGATGGCACTAACGACATCTTCTATGTACGCGGAACCGGATTCACCGTGAAGAGCTTTGCTATCTACAACCGTCTGGGTCAGGAAGTGTTCCGCAAAGAAAACTTCAATGCCAACGATCCTAAGTTCGGATGGGATGGTACCTTCAACGGACAAGCCATCAGCGATGCATCCGGATTTGTCTATATGCTCGAGGCAGTATGCCTGCACAGCAACAATGAACCGATCCTCATCAAAGGAACGGTATTGATGATCAAATAATCTTTTTTGAAAAAGCCCTTCCGTCTGCAGAGACGGGAGGGCTTTCATCCTCTCTTTAAAACGACCGTTATATGAATCGCAGAAGATTATCCTTGCTTGCTTTCCTGATCAGTGCCTCTGTTGCTGCGCATGCACAGGATGTGCACTACTCTCAATACTTTGTTGCACCTCTTTCCGTGAACCCTGCCCTTACGGGATTTATGGATGGCACCCTGCGTGCGATGGTCAACTACAGAAGCCAGTGGGCCAGTGTGAACAACGCTTTCACCACCGGCACCTTATCTGTTGACGGTAATATCCTGCAGAGCAAGATCCCCGCAAACGACAGGCTGGGTGTGGGACTGCAGGTGATCAGCGACAAGGTGGCCGACGGACTCCTCACCAACAACTATGTGAGCGCCAGCGCCGCCTACCATAAAGGCTTCGACAAAGAAGGCAATTACAGCCTCGGTATCGGCATACAGGGTACTTATTCGCAGAGAAGCATTGATGCGGCCAAACTGGTATTCAACGACCAGCTGGATGCCTACGGCAATTTCTCACAGACTTCCGCAGATGCCGCAGCCAAATCCGACGGACTCAGACGCAATTACTGGGATGTAGCCATCGGCGGGGTGTTTAAGGCACGCATCAATGAGAAGCAACAGTTTTATATCGGCATGTCGGCCTATCACCTCGCATCGCCTAAGGTTACGTTTATGAGCAACCAGCAGCTGACCGTACCTACACGCATCACCTGGAACGGGGTCTATGAAGCGCGGCTCGGCGATATGGTTTCCATCAGCCTGCTGGGTATGTACTCCAAACAGGAGCAGGCATCGGAAGGCGTGTTCGGAACTATTCTTACGATCGGCAAATCCTGGAGGGAGTTCGACAAAACGCCCGTGTTCTATGCCGGTATGCTGTACCGTACCAAAGATGCGCTGATACCTTACGTAGCTGCAGAATACCTGGATATACGGCTCGGCGTGAGTTACGACTACAACAACTCCAACCTGAATGCAGCCACCAAAGGCCAGGGAGGTGCGGAGATATCCTTATCTTATCTGCTGCGTATTCCGCCGAATAAAAAGATCATCTACCTCTGTCCGAACAATCCGAAGTTCTAGCACAGGCACTGTATCAATAGCTCCGGTCCGCAACTTCGTTGCGGACCTTTTTTGTAGTTGCACCGGGTCTGAAGTACTTATTTACATCTCTCCGGTCAGATGACCGGCAT
>NZ_BAABEZ010000019.1:0-3340 GCF_039540495.1 Rurimicrobium arvi
TGAAAAAGCAAGTCTATGCACTAGCCACTTGTACACTGCTGCTTTGCAGCAGCGGGGTGTATGCCCAGAGTAAAATGAAAGACGGAACGATCAGTTCCTCAGCACTTCCGAATGCGAATGCGATCCTGGACCTGGAAAGTAACCGTAGGGGTTTACTGCTGCCGCGTATTGCGCTCACGGCCATGAACAGTGCGAGTCCGCTGAGCGCCCACGTACAGGGAATGGCAGTGTACAACACGGCCACGGCAGGCAGCGGCAGCACCGCTGTAATACCGGGCTACTATATCAACGACGGCACGAAATGGATCCGCCTGATCTCCAAAGGGGAGGTAAGCCTGGCAAATACAGCATTGAGCAGCAGCACCACACCGGCCGGTAACAGCATCGGGGACATGGTGTTCAACACTACTGCAGTGGCAGGCCCGCCCGCCATACCTGCCGGTCCCGTATTCTGGGACGGCAGCAGCTGGCAGCCGGTAGGAGCAGATGCAGCCGTAGGCAACGAAGTACTGAATGCGACTACGAATAAAGGACTTACACGTGCGGGCTCCGGCACCGCCGCTTCGCCCTTCACGCTCGGTCTCACGGACGGTAGCGCCACCAACCAGACAATGGTATGGGACGGCTCCAAATGGGCACCGGGCAGTGCGGGCCTCACCACCACCGCACTCACGAGCAGCACCAGTCCTGCGGGAACGAATGTGGGCGATATGGTGTTTAACACTGCAGCGATAGCAGGCCCGCCCGCAATACCGGTTGGTCCGGTATACTGGGATGGCAGCGACTGGCAGCCTGTAGGTGCAGATGCAGCTGTAGGCAACGAGGTGCTGAACGCAACCACGAATAAAGGACTCACGCGTGCGGGCTCCGGTACAGCCGCTTCACCGTTCACACTCGGACTCACAGACGGTACTGCCACCAACCAGACAATGGTATGGGATGGTTCCAAATGGGCGGCAGGCACCACACCGATGGATAGCTCGCAGGTGGCGAAGATGGTGAACAAAAGCCCTGTAAAGGATTCGCTGGCCGTAGGCATTACAAAGACACCGGTGAAAGACAGTGTGATCTCCGTGATCAACAGTGCGCTCAGCTCGGGCAGTATTACCGGTAAAGACCTTACCAACAGCAACGGCATCCTGGTAACAGGCGGAACGGGAACAACGCTGAAGGCGACTTCTTTACGACTGGACAGCACGGCAGTGGCGAAGCAGATGCTGCAGAGTCCGGTTAAAGACTCGATAGCGAAGCTGATCGGCAGCAGTCCTGTCAAAGACAGCCTGAATGTGAACTACTGGAATCTGAAAGGCAACGCAAACACGAACAGCGGCAGCAACTTCATCGGAACAACAGACAATATCAGCCTGCGGGTACGCAGCAACAATACGGAACGCATGGTGGTGGACAGTACGGGTAAGGTAGGTATCGGATTGAGTGCGCCTACGAACACACTGCATGTAAAAGCTACGAGCAATCCGCTGAAACTGGAAGGCTTGCAGAGCGGAAGCTTTACGACAGACTCTGTACTGACGGCAGATGCAAACGGAGTGGTACGCCGGGTGGCGATGAGCACGGCTCCGGACCAGACGGTGGGAAGTATTAGTGCATTTGCGTTCAGCGCGATCCCTAGCGACTACCTGGAGTGTAACGGTGCTGCGGTAAGCCGTACCACATTTGCGACCCTGTTTGCAAAGATCGGCACTACGTACGGAGCAGGGGATGGCTCCACAACCTTTAATCTGCCTGACCTGCGTGGTGAGTTTATCCGCGGATGGGATCACGGAAGAGGATTCGATGCTAGTAGAACAATAGGTTCAAGACAATTAACAACGATAATAAACCCGGTAATACACAATAGTGGAAGCGGCTACATGCTAATATTAGGATCTAATGCCGATGGAAACTCAACCATGTTTTCAGGCTCAGGAATAACTTTCGGAGCTCCCGGTACTATAGCTGCGGCGGGAGGATCTAACGGAAGATCACTGGCAACCTCAGATAAAGATGTGTCCAGCGGGTTTAACTACGGATTCGGATTTAGACCTGATAACTTAGCGATGGTGTATGCGATCAAAGCGAAGGAGAGTGTGATGTTGCCAACGGGACAATCGGTAACGAGTCTGATTACGGCAACCGAGCCCTGGGAGAAGAAAGGAACGGGAATGGGCAGTACCTCGTTTACCGATACGATCACGCACAGCGGCCCGATCCAGATCAAAGACGGATCGCAGGGAGACGGTAAAGTACTGACCTCTGATGCGAACGGGGTGGCTACATGGAAATTTGGAGGAACAGCCCCAAAAGTTTCGCTTTCAAGTTTCTCAAAAGTTGGTGGTGGTACTTTTAGTGCTGGTGCTTTTCAGTCTTCCGTGTTTACAAATGAAATTTTGGACCAAAACAATGCTTATAACAATACAACCGGAGAGTTCACTGCACCCAGCACCGCATTTTATTTAGTTTCTGTACGTCTTCATTACGGCGCATTAGCTTCATCATCCGGATCTCTTACATTGGCATTAGAAGTAAATGTAAACGGAGTTTCAAATACAAGGATATGCGAAGCTTCTGCAGCTGCAGGTACTGGAGTAAATATGATAACAGGCAGCCAGTTCGTATTCTTGAATGCTGGGGATAAAATGACACTTCAAAGCTTCTCGTCAGTATCTTGGACTCCAGGAGCTACTGCCACTAACAATGTCTTCACACACATGGATATCGCTTATTAAAAAGGATTTGCTTAACCCCCCGCTCGGCGTAGTCTCCGGACTACGTCGCGGTGGATACCGGTCTCCGGACCGGATATTGTAAAGAATATCAGGCCTAAGTACGCCTATAAAAAATACTTGCTTGATCAACATGTTTGGTCGGCGGGGTGGTTTCTACCGCCCCGCTTTTTTATTTTGGTTTGTTGCGGCCTTTGGGAGGAACGTATTGTCAGACCCACCCCCAGCCCCTCCTCCCGATCCCGATAGCTATCGGGATCGGGAGGAGATTTGCTCCGTGTTGGGCACCGTCTAACTTGTGGTGTCATTGCGACGAGCGTATAGCCTGTGCGTGCAGCTAGCGAGGAAGCAATCTACAGTAATCGTTCAGAGATTGCTTTGCCTTCTTCGCTTGGGTTGTTCCAACCCTTCGCTCATTGGCGCGCTCCCGATAGCTATCGGGAGACGCCCGGAGTGGGGTTTATTGTCAGGCGGGTATGCTTGCACGCCGCTCGCACACGCAGGTTTCCCCTCCATTGGAGGGGATAGGGGTGGGTCTTCGTTCCTGTATTTTTACAGTCCGCCGATGGTATTCCGCCTACCTAAAAGGTAGGCGTGCCTATTATCAGGGGTAGGCC
>NZ_BAABEZ010000020.1:0-14080 GCF_039540495.1 Rurimicrobium arvi
GTTCTACAACGACTGGTTTGGTGGATACGGCAGCTGCATTGCGTGCTGGATTGAATACGAAAGTCGCGTATGCTGACACAGCTTCTATGTTGTCTCCATATGCGCGTAAGCAAGCTTTAAACGACACAGCTTCTACATTACGTTCACTGATCGGTTCTACAACAACTGGTTTGGTTGATACAGCAGCTGCACTGCGTGCCGGCTTGAATACAAAAGTTGCGTATGCTGATACATCTTCTATGCTGTCTCCATACGCTCGTAAACAAGCTTTGAACGACACCGCTTCTACACTGCGTTCATTGATCGGTTCTACAACAACCGGTCTGGTGGATACAGCAGCAGCATTGCGTAGCAAAATCAACAGCAACGACGCGGCAATGCGTTCTGACCTGGCTGATACCTCTTCTACATTACGCTCATTGATCAGTTCTACAACGACTGGTTTGGTGGATACGGCAGCTGCATTGCGTGCTGGATTGAATACGAAAGTCGCGTATGCCGATACAGCTTCTATGCTGTCTCCATATGCTCGTAAGCAAGCTTTAAACGACACAGCTTCTACATTGCGCACCCTGATCAGTTCAACAACAACTGGTCTGGTTGATACAGCAGCTGCGCTTCGTAGCAAAATCAACAGCAACGACGCGGCTATCCGTTCTGACCTTGCCGATACTTCTTCTACACTGCGTTCATTGATCAGTTCAACAACGACTGGTCTGGTGGATACAGCGGCTGCACTGCGAGCTGGCTTGAATACAAAAGTTGCTTATGCAGATACGGCTTCTATGCTGTCTCCATATGCGCGTAAACAAGCTTTGAACGATACCGCCTCTACACTGCGTTCATTGATCGGTTCTACAACAACCGGTCTGGTGGATACAGCGGCTGCACTGCGTGCCGGCTTGAATACAAAAGTTGCGTATGCTGATACATCTTCTATGCTGTCTCCATATGCTCGCAAACAGGCTTTGAACGACACTGCTTCTACACTGCGTACCCTGATCAGTTCTACAACGACTGGTTTGGTGGATACGGCAGCAGCCCTGCGTGCTGGCTTGAATACAAAAGTTGCTTATTCCGATACGGCTTCTATGTTGTCTCCATACGCTCGCAAGCAAGCGCTGAACGACACCGCTTCTACACTGCGTACCCTGATCGGTTCTACAACGACTGGTCTGGTGGATACGGCAGCAGCGCTGCGTGCTGGTTTGAATACAAAAGTTGCGTATGCTGATACATCTTCTATGCTGTCTCCATACGCTCGCAAGCAAGCCTTGAACGACACCGCTTCTACGTTACGTTCACTGATCGGTTCTACAACAACCGGTTTGGTGGATACAGCGGCTGCACTGCGTGCCGGATTGAATACAAAAGTTGCGTATGCAGATACCGCTTCTATGTTGTCTCCATACGCTCGCAAGCAAGCATTGAACGATACTGCTTCTACACTGCGTTCATTGATCAGTTCTACAACAACTGGCCTGGTTGACACGGCTGCTGCACTTCGCGCTGGTTTGAATACAAAAGTTGCGTATGCAGATACCGCTTCTATGCTGTCTCCATACGCTCGCAAACAAGCGTTGAACGATACTGCTTCTACACTGCGTTCATTGATCAGTTCTACAACAACAGGTTTGGTTGATACGGCAGCAGCGCTTCGTGCTGGCTTAAATACAAAAGTTGCATATGCAGATACAGCTTCTATGCTGTCTCCATATGCGCGTAAACAAGCATTGAACGATACTGCAACTACACTGCGTTCACTGATCGGTTCTACAACAACCGGTCTGGTGGATACAGCCGCTGCACTGCGTGCTGGCTTGAATACAAAAGTTGCGTATGCCGATACAGCTTCTATGCTGTCTCCATATGCTCGTAAGCAAGCTTTAAACGACACAGCTTCTACACTGCGTACCCTGATCGGTTCTACAACAACCGGTCTGGTGGATACAGCGGCTGCACTGCGTGCTGGCTTGAATACAAAAGTTGCGTATGCTGATACATCTTCTATGCTGTCTCCATATGCTCGCAAGCAAGCATTGAACGACACAGCTTCTACGTTACGTTCACTGATCGGTTCTACAACAACCGGTCTGGTGGATACAGCGGCTGCACTGCGTGCCGGCTTGAATACAAAAGTTGCGTATGCTGATACATCTTCTATGCTGTCTCCATACGCTCGTAAACAAGCTTTGAACGACACCGCTTCTACACTGCGTTCATTGATCGGTTCTACAACAACCGGTTTGGTTGACACGGCAGCTGCACTGCGCGCCGGACTGAATACAAAAGTTGCGTATGCTGATACGACTTCTATGCTGTCTCCATACGCTCGCAAACAAGCTTTGAACGACACAGCTTCTACATTACGTTCACTGATCGGTTCTACAACAACAGGTTTGGTTGATACAGCAGCTGCACTTCGTAGCAAAATCAACAGCAACGACGCGGCAATCCGTTCTGATCTGGCTGATACTTCTTCCACACTGCGTTCATTGATCAGCTCTACAACGACTGGTCTGGTTGACACGGCTGCTGCACTTCGCGCTGGTTTGAATACAAAAGTTGCATATGCAGATACCGCTTCTATGCTGACTCCATACGCTCGTAAACAAGCATTGAACGATACTGCTTCTACACTGCGTTCATTGATCAGTTCTACAACAACTGGTCTGGTGGATACAGCGGCTGCACTGCGTGCTGGCTTGAATACAAAAGTTGCGTATGCTGATACATCTTCTATGCTGTCTCCATATGCGCGTAAACAAGCTTTGAACGACACCGCTTCTACACTGCGTACTTTGATCAGTTCTACAACAACAGGTCTGGTGGATACAGCAGCTGCACTGCGTGCAGGATTGAATACAAAGGTTGCGTATGCAGATACCGCTTCTATGTTGTCTCCATACGCTCGCAAGCAAGCTTTGAACGACACCGCTTCTACACTGCGTACCCTGATCAGTTCTACAACGACTGGTCTGGTGGATACAGCAGCTGCACTGCGTGCCGGCTTAAATACAAAAGTTGCGTATGCCGATACGGCTTCTATGCTGTCTTCATATGCGCGCAAGCAAGCCTTGAACGACACTGCAACAACACTGCGTTCATTGATCAGTTCAACAACAACCGGTCTGGTGGATACGGCTGCTGCACTTCGCGCTGGTTTGAATACAAAAGTTGCGTATGCTGATACAGCTTCTATGTTGTCTCCATACGCTCGCAAGCAAGCATTGAAAGACACAGCTTCTACACTGCGTACTCTGATCGGTTCTGCAACAACTGGTCTGGTTGACACCGCAGCTGCGATTAGAACTGCTCTTGTTGATTCCTCTAATGCATTGCGCTCTGCGATCAACGCGCATGTTTCGACTGATTATGATAAGGACTCAACAAACGAGAAAATTTCTTCCGTAACCTATACAAATGACACGCTGAGAATTGTTGAGGGTTCACAAACGAAAGAAGTGAAAATTCCGGCGTATATCAAAGCGATGGGTAAAGTGAGTGGTACCGGCGCTGCTGCGAAAATTATCGGAGCTACTGTAACCCGGATAGATAAAGGAGATTATCAGGTGACATTTACAACACCGATGTCTTCAGCGAACTATGTGATTCAGCTTACCGTAAAAGATATGAACGGCGCAGGAAACGATGCTCCAGGCATTACATATACTTCCCAAACTGCAAGCGGTTTTATTGTAAAAACTGCGGATAATGACAACGGAAGTTCTGACAGTGCCGACGAAGATCTCGAATTTATGTTCACTGTACTTGACTTCTAATAATAATGATACGGGGTGTTCCGATACCGGAATGCCCTACCTGAATACCATACTAGAATAACCTTAACAAGATTAAAATGAAATTGTATAGATACCTTCTCGCTGCTTGTTTGCTGTTTGTTGCTATAGGCAAGGTTAATGCGCAGGTTTCTTCGGAAAACTTGGTTAACATTCATAACCTGAATTCAACCCAGATTTCCGCATTAATCAGCCCTGCAAAAGGTTCACTGGTCTACAATACCGATAGCAATAAGCTATTTGTATTCGACGGTACTTTATGGGTTGCAACAGCTTCTGTAGATACAACATCGCTCAGCACCCGTATAAACCAGCGTGTGAAATATGCCGATACTGCTTCCATGCTGATCGGATACGTACGTAAGGGTGATACCAGTGCGATGCTGGGAAATTATCTGAACGGTGCAGTAAATGGGGTTATCAAATCCGGACAAAATGTGAAGCTGGGTGGTTCTTTGACGGAAGCAACAACGATCACAACCTCCGGAACGAATACACTGAGCGTTACCGGTCTGCAGAGCGGTGCATCAACAGACAGTCTGATGACGGTTACTGCCGCAGGTGTGGTGAAACGCATCAGCCCGACTGTGCTGACTTCTACGGGAGTTAAATACAGCGACACGGCATCTATGCTGACTCCTTACCTGAGAAAAGGTGATACAACTGCTATGCTGTCTCCGTACCTGCGTTCGGCGCTTGGCGTGAAATATACTGATACATCTTCCATGCTCACCAATTATGTGAACACTTCTTCTAACGGAATAACAAAGAGTGGAAAAAATGTGAAACTGGGCGGAACTCTGAGCGAAGCAACCACACTGGGAACCTCTGCGGCCAATACCTTTTCGCTTACCGGTCTTCAAAGCGGTGCATCAACAGACAGCCTGATGACGGTTACTGCGGCAGGTGTGGTGAAACGCATCAGTCCGACTGTGCTTACTTCTACGGGTGTTAAATACAGCGACACGGCTTCTATGCTGACTCCTTACCTGAGAAAAGGGGATACAACGGCTATGTTGTCTTCGTACCTGCGTTCGGCGCTGGGCGTGAAATATACCGATACATCTTCCATGCTGGGTAACTATGTAAATGGTTCCACAAACGGCATTACTAAATCCGGTCAGAATGTGAAACTGGGTGGTTCTTTAACAGAAGCAACAACGATCACAACTTCCGGAACAAATACCTTAACGCTTGCTGGTCTTCAAAGCGGCGCATCAACAGATAGTCTGATGACGATTACTACGGCAGGTGTGGTGAAACGCATCAGTCCGACTGTGTTGACTTCTACTGGCGTTAAGTACAGCGACACGGCTTCCATGCTGACTCCTTACCTGAGAAAAGGTGATACAACTGCTATGTTGTCTCCGTACCTGCGTTCGGCGCTCGGTGTGAAATATACCGATACAGCATCCATGCTGGGAAATTATCTGAACGGTGCAGTAAATGGGGTTACGAAGTCCGGTCAGAATGTGAAACTGGGTGGTTCTTTAACGGAAGCAACAACGATCACCACCTCCGGAACAAATACCTTAACGCTTGCTGGTCTTCAAAGCGGTGCGTCAACAGATAGTCTGATGACGGTTACCGCGGCAGGTGTTGTAAAACGCATCAGTCCTTCTGTGCTTACTTCTACTGGCGTTAAGTACAGCGATACGGCGTCTATGCTGAATCCTTACCTGAGAAAAGGTGATACAACTGCGATGTTGTCTCCTTACCTGCGTTCGGCGCTGGGTGTTAAATATACCGATACAGCATCCATGCTGGGTAACTATGTAAACGGTTCCACAAACGGTATTACGAAATCCGGTCAGAACGTGAAACTGGGTGGGTCTTTAACAGAAGCAACAACAATCACCACCTCCGGCACAAATACCTTAACGCTTGCGGGTCTGCAAAGCGGTGCGTCAACAGACAGCCTGATGACGGTTACTGCTGCAGGTGTTGTAAAACGTATCAGTCCGACTGTACTGACTTCCACAGGCGTTAAATACAGCGATACGGCGTCTATGCTGACTCCTTACCTGCGTTCGGCGCTTGGTGTAAAATATGCCGATACATCTTCCATGCTGGGTAACTACGTAAATGGTTCCACGAACGGCATTACTAAATCCGGTCAGAATGTGAAGCTGGGCGGTTCTTTAACAGAAGCAACGACGATCACAACTTCCGGAACAAATACCTTAACGCTTGCGGGTCTGCAAAGCGGTGCGTCAACAGACAGCCTGATGACGGTTACTGCTGCAGGCGTTGTAAAACGCATCAGTCCGACTGTGCTTACTTCTACGGGAGTTAAATACAGTGATACTGCCGCAATGTTATCTCCCTATTTGCGTGACGGCGATACCGTTTCTCTGTTAACGAACTATGTGAACACAGCGTCAAATGGTATTACCAAAACAGGAAAGAATGTGAAACTGGGCGGTTCTTTGACAGAAGCAACAACGATCACCACCTCCGGAACAAATACCTTAACGCTTGCCGGTCTGCAAAGCGGCGCGTCAACAGACAGCCTGATGACGGTTACCGCGGCAGGTGTTGTAAAACGCATCAGTCCTTCTGTACTTACTTCTACAGGCGTTAAATACAGCGACACAGCGTCTATGCTGACTCCTTACCTGAGAAAAGGGGACACAACTGCTATGCTGTCGCCTTACCTGCGTTCGGCGCTGGGTGTTAAATATACCGATACATCTTCCATGCTGGGTAACTATGTAAATGGTTCCACGAACGGCATTACGAAATCCGGTCAGAATGTGAAACTGGGCGGAACACTGAGCGAAGCAACCACACTGGTGACTTCAGCAGCGAATACATTCTCACTCACAGGTTTGCAAAGCGGTGCTGCTACCGACAGTATAATGACTATTACCGCTGCCGGTGTCGTAAAACGGATCAATCCCTCCGTATTATCTTCCTCCGGAGTGAAATATACCGATACTGCTTCTATGTTATCTCCATATCTGCGTTCGGCAATTGGTGTGAAATATACCGATACATCTTCCATGTTGGGTAACTATGTAAACGGTGCTACAAATGGCATTACAAAATCCGGGCAGAATGTGAAACTGGGCGGTTCTCTGACTGAAGCCACTACCATTGCCACAACTGCTACCAATACACTGTCACTGACAGGACTGCAAAGCGGCTCTTTCTCGGATAGTTTCCTGACGATCAATGCCGGTGGCGTAGTACGCAAAACTTCTGTTCTGACGTACACCGGAACCGTAATGCAATACAGTGATACCGCTGCAATGCTCGCTCCCTATATGAGAGATGCGGACACCACTGCAATGCTGAATAATTATATTAACCAGGCAAATAACGGCCTGACCAAATCCGGTAAAACGGTGCAGCTCGGTGGTAACCTCACGGGTGCGACTACAATCACGAATAATTCAAATGCCCTTACGTTCGCTACCGGTGGTTCTGCACTGAACATAACAGGACTCAGTTCCGGAGCCACTACGGATAGTCTGCTAACGGTGAATCCAAGTACAGGCAGAGTGAACAGAATTGCTCCTTCTGTGTTTACAAAGGCAGACAGTACCACGGCTTCCAACGGTCTTACACTGACCGGAAAGGATGTGCGTCTTGGAGGTAGTCTCACGGCCGCTACTACGCTCACCGCCACAGCAAGTAATACACTTGCCGTAAGCGGGCTGCAGAGCGGTTCCGCAAATGACAGTATAGTGGTTGCTGATGCAACAACAGGTGTGCTGAAAAGAATAGCTGCTTCCCGTTTGTCTTCCGGAACCACAGACTGGAGTACTAACGGTAATTCCGGGACTTCCGCTACAACTAACTTTATCGGAACGACGGATAATGCGGATCTTGTGTTCAAAGCGAACAATGTAGAATCGGGAAGACTATCTGTATATAACTTATCCGCTACTTTCGGGTACAGTTCCGTTGCCGCATATAAATCGACGGCCTTCGGTAGTTCTGCTACCACTTCAGCCAGTACGGAAGCAACCGCTATCGGTTATAACGCTCAGGCAAATGCTTACCGCGGACTCGCAGTAGGTTCTGATGCTAAAGCTACAAATAACAATGCTGTTGCAGTCGGTCAGAGTTCCACGGCGGGTTACCAGGCGACAGCTCTCGGTAGCGGTGCTTCAGCTACGGGAAACAACTCTACCGCTATCGGATTTGGTGCTGCTACAGCACAGGCCAATGCTATCGTACTTGGAGGTTCCTCTGCTCAGGTTGGTATCGGAACGTCTACTCCGGGTTACGCGCTTGATGTAACTGCAACATCCAACCCGCTTAAACTGAGTGGCGTGCAAAGTGGCGCAAGTACAGATAGTCTGCTGACGATCAATGCCACAACCGGTGTGGTAAGAAGAGTGAATCCTACTCTTTTCTCCACATCCGCATCCAACGGTTTGACAATGACAGGAACGAATATAGCATTGGGTGGAAACCTCACTGCAGCCACAACGATTACCAATAATGCAAACACGCTTACTTTCGCAACAGGTGGTTCCGCACTCAATATTACCGGCCTCGCTGCAGGCGTTTCAACGGACAGCGTGTTGACTATCAACGCAAGCACTGGTCGTGTGAACAGGATCAATGCCGCTGCCTTCACCACCACAGCTTCCAACGGTCTGACCATGTCCGGTGCGGATGCACGTCTGGGTGGAAGCCTTACCGCAGCAACGACAATAACCACTTCTGCAACGAATACTTTATCCCTGGCAGGATTGCAGACATCCAGTCTGAACGACAGTGTGATGATGATCAGCTCGGGTAACGTAGTGCGCCGTATCAATGCTGCATCCGTAGCACTGGAACCGTTCAACGTTGTCGGATCTACTACGAAAGCATCTTCCAATACACAGAATATTTATACATCCGGTAATATGAGTGTGGGTAAGAGCTCTAACAGTGCTACACTTGAGGTTGGCGGTAAAGTGAAAGCCGACAGTTCTGTTACCGCACCGAATTTCGTAGCGACATTCCAGGATTTCGGCAGCACCGGCGGTACGATCACATGGAATATGCAGTCCGGTGCAACGGCAGCTGTACGTCTTACTTCAAACGGTACGCTTTCGATCACGAATGTTACTGCCGGAATGTATGGATTGATAAAAGTACAGCAGGACGGAACCGGCGGCAGAACAATTGCCCTCCCATCCGGCTCTAAGGTGATCAACGGTGGTGGTGCTACTGCAACACTTACTTCTGCTGCAAACTCCGTGGATATTCTTTCCTTCTTCTATGACGGAACCAACTATTGGTGGACGATCGGAAATAACTATAACTAATGCTTCGGATCGCATTTATTGCTCTGCTGCTGTTCGGGTTCCTGTCGGAAGCCCGGTCCCAGGGGCCTCAGCAGACGTTCTGGGCTTTAAATAATAACGGAACGTTCCTGTTGGATCAGATTGGTTCAACAGGAGCTTCTGTTGCTTACAGCGTGCGGAAACTGCGTAAAGGATATACGGGCTACGCCATGCGTGTCCGGCAGAACCGAAGCGGAACCGATCCGCAGGGAGATGTTGCTTTCGATGCGAACAACCAGGTCAGTGGCAGCAGTATAGTGACTATCACCACGGCCGGCGGTACTTATTCGGTGGGAGACAAAGTATCTTTCAGTTCCTTTTACTCCGGATACAGCGTGTACGTTGTTACCTGGTACGATCAGAGCGGTAACGGCAGAAATGTAACACAGGCAACCACTTCACAGCAGCCGAGGATCGTAAACGCCGGAACGCTGGAAACGTCTAATTCAAAAGCTTCCATACGCTTTATCAATAGCAGCAGTACGGTGCTCAGTGCAACTGTGGCAAGTGCGACTATGTTTGGTTCAGGCTACATCGGAACTGCTTCACTGGTTATCGAAGCATCTTCAGGCAGCACCTCATCATTTGGATATTCCGACGGCGGAACCGATCGCTGGCAGGCGCATATCGATGAAGGCTCTTATCTTTATTTTGATGTGGGGAGCTCCTATAACCGTCTTTCTTACGTCAACTCTGCTAACGTGAGCGTACTCAGAAACTATGCGCTGGTAGCCGGTTCCTCTAAAATGGAGATCTGGGTCAGTGGCACTAAAGTCGCATCCAGCACCCCCGCAATGTCGGCAAGCACTACCGGAACTTTCAACGTAGGTGGTATCCCTCTTTTTCCCGGTTCATGGTATCATGACGCGCATCAATCGGAAATAATCATTTTTCCACTCGCTTTGTCTACTTCGGAAATCGGCATCCTGGAAAATAATCAGAAATCATTTTACAGTACGCCTTAAGGAATATCGGAATCCGTCCGCTTTTCAAACATACAGGAACATGAAGCGATTTTTATTTCTATGTTTATTTTGTGTCAGCCTTTTCCGCGTATGCGCCCAAGGTCCGCAACAGATGTTTTATGCATTGAATAAGAATAATCTGTTGCTGGATCAATTGCCCAATACTGCGAAATCGGTTGCCTACAGCGTAAGGAAACTGCGTAAAGGCTATACCGGCTATGCCATTCGGGTAAGACGCAGCGGTGGTGGTAGTGGCGCCGGAAGTCCGGAAGGTGATGTGGCATTTGACGGAAACGGTGTAGTGAGCGCAGGCAGCGTGATAACCATTACAAAAGCGGGTGGCGGATATTCCGTTGGGAACACCACCACCTTCAGTACATTTTACGGAGCATCCACTTCTTATAATGTATTTGTGACTATATGGTATGATCAGAGCGGTAACGGTAATAATGCGGCTCAGACAACAGGTTCGGCACAACCACAGATCGTTTCTTCCGGCGTGTTACTACAGGAAAACGGGATGGCCACGCTGGAATTCTCCGGGGCGCATGCATCGGAGAATCTGACGCTGGGTACCGGAATTAACCTGACCAGCGGAACACTTTTCGGAGTATGCAAGGTCGTGAGTGCCTCCAGTACTGTAGGTATTGCGGACAATGGAACCTATTCCTATAATCTGAACACCTATAATAATACCGGTTATCTCGGTGTGACGCAATATGGTTCGGCAGATGCGCCCGGAACCCTTGCTTACACCACATCCCTCAATACTTACAGTTGGAGCAAAAGCAGTGCGAATACCTACGTTGAGCTGAACAGCCGTACCGCTTCATCCACCGCATCGCTGAATATTCCTGTTGCGGTAGGACAGGTGTATGGCAATGCAATTTCGGGCAGTACGCTACGTATTTCTGAGTTTCTGGTAATGGCCTATACCAGTACAGCGATGCGCACAGCGGTTTTTGAGAACCAGAAGCTGGATTTCGCAACGCCATAATTTTTTAATTTACTAATGAATTGATTTTTAGTGCAAAAGATACTTTTGCACTTTTTTTATGCGGGTCATTTTTATTGTGGCACGGTTTTTGGATATAAGAGAGCATCACAAGCTGATATAACCGAAACCGACATGTTCTCAAAAGTAAAAATCGCCTTCTTCCTCATCGCTTTAGCAGCAGCATTTTCTGCATCTGCCCAAATCGGTGCATCCGGATCTCAGGGTGGGTTTTTGAATTATCCTTCTTACATCGCTACTACCATCACTGAAGGCGGCGACTATGAAGTTTCTACTTCCGGAATGTTGCAGATTGCAAACGGAGGAACAGTTGAGGTGTACGGAGCTTTGGTAAATAACGGTACTATCGAGATCGATTCAAACGGAGTACTGAGCGTTTGGGGTGACGTGGTGAACAATGCCACTATCATCGCGCACAAAGGAGCAAAAATCAACTTTTACGGTCGTAACTGGAAAAATGCTCCTGCTGCAAGCGTGGTTGACGGATTTGATCCGAACACAGTTGCCGGCGGAGATCTGAATTTCATCGGACTGCGTCCTGCAGCAGCAGCTTCCTGGCTGGCTGGCGCTTCTTACATCAGTTCTTACAGCGGAGGAAATGAGCGTCAATACCATGATGGCGGAAACGTGAACATGGACGTTAATCTCCACATCCAGAATGAAAACAGCGTAGCGCTGCAAAATACAAACACACGCATCGAAGGCCAACTGTCTTTCGACATGGCAAACGGTAACGTGATCCTCGGTGACAATAACCTGGTATTTACAACCAATGCTTCTCAAAGTGGCTTCGCCCAGGATCGCTACCTGATCACCAACGGACAGGGTCACGTGACAAAAGAAAATTTCAACGGTCAATGGATTTTCCCTGTAGGCCGCGATGTAGCCGACTATACACCAGCGGCTATTGATAATAATACTGCAAACACCTTCCACGTTATGGTTCAGGATTTCGACCACAGTGCTTCTGTGGAGAATACAGCAACCAGCGTTCAGGACGGCGTACTGCGCACATGGAATATGTATGCTGATAACGCTACCGGCGTAAGCACGATCACCCTGCAGCACAATAAAGCCACCAACCAGGCAGATTTTTCTTCAGATCGTAACTATGTGACCCGCTGGAGCGACCTCGCTAAAAACCTCTCCGGAGACAAAGCAAGCGTAACGGCCTGGCAGAACAACGTTACCGGTGCTTCTGTAACCGGAAATCTGAGCAGCACAGGTGATGTTGAAAATTCTGAAATGCGTTCCAGAACATACAGAACTTTCGCAACATCCCCTAACGATCCTACCGCTTACATCACTAAAGCATCCCTGGCTTTCAAACCCAAAACTTCAGCTGATATCCTGGATCTGGAAGCTGACAGCGCAGGTTGTGATGTTAACCTCGCATTCACTACCGGAAAAGAGAACAACGTGGTGAAATTCCAGTTACAACACAGCACAGACGGAAAAACATTCAGCACTATCTATACGTTTGAACCTAACGGTGACAGCTCGACTTACGATTACAAACACCTTACTGCAGTGCAGGGCGTTAACTACTACCGTATCGTAATGCTGGAACCAAGCGGCGACTATACAGTTTCCAAAGTAGTATCCACTACCGTTCATTGCGGTGATACCGATCCGGTGATCGTACTGTTCCCGAACCCTACAGTTGACTACATCAACCTCACAGGCCTGATCGGAAATTCTCAGATCCGTATCATGAACATGCACGGTCGTATGATGTACGAAATGAGCAGCACCAATCAGATCGAAAAAATCGATGTTCGCAACCTGCCCGCTGCAACTTATATCGTGGAAGTGTTAACCGGAAAAACACTTAAGAAAACCGCGATCAAATTCATCAAATATTAATCAGAGCATAAGCATTGAAGAGCCTCCCTTTCCGGGAGGCTTTTTTTTGTCTGTCAGCCCCGTTATTTTTTTAGGTACCTGCGAAAGAAAATTTTGCTTCTTGGCAGCAAGTAGCTCACCAATTGAAATACAGCCGAAGCATATACGAAGCTCTTATTTAAAGTAAATTTATTTATAATTTGTAATCAATTATAAGGCAGTGTTGTCGGATTGGCTGGCACGGATTTTGCTTAACAGTCCCACTGTACGCCTTCGAGATACTACATTTTATGAATAGATTTCTTCCTTTGCCTTTAAGACTAATAGCGGTTTTAATCATATTGCTGTGTTTTGGTTCAGCAAATGCGCAAAATAAAATCGGTGACAACAGATCGACAATTCTTCCCGGCTCGTTACTGGAGTTAGAAAGTACCAACCGCGGATTTCTTACTGTACGTATGACGACCGCGCAGATGAAATCCATACCGGTTAGCCCTGCGGCTAAAGGGATGTCTGTATATAACCTTGATAGCAACTGCCTTTGCGTGTACAACGGTACTATCTGGCGCAGCATCTGTACAGATACCGCCTATTTAAATGCACAGTTGTCGCAGAAGCTGGACTGGACGGACACCACGGCAATGCTCAGCGCTTATTTGAGAAGCGCTTTGGGAGTGAAGTACACCGATACATTTTTAATGCTAAAGCCCTATACGAAGATCAGTACGCTGAAGGATTCGCTTCTTTCTATAAGAGCAGCTATTGACAGCCGCGTTATATACGATGATACTGCTGCAATGCTGATAGGGTATGTGCGCAAAACAAAATACACTACAGACAGTACCGTTGTCGCAACCGGAATTGCCGCCCGTGTGAAATATACAGATACGGCTTCCATGCTTAACCCCTATGCGACCAAAGCCAAAGTGCTTTTGGATAGCGTTGCGCTCGCAGCACAGATCAATGCGCGCGTAAAATATACGGATACAGCTTCGATGCTTAGCCCTTATGTTACCAAAGCAAAGGAGCTGGCAGACAGTGCTGCTTTAGGTACGCAGATCAATGCGCGCGTGAAATATACGGATACGGCTTCGATGCTTAGCCCTTATGTTACCAAAGCAAAAGAGCTGGCAGACAGTGCTGCTTTAGGTACGCAGATCAACG
>NZ_BAABEZ010000020.1:14155-14232 GCF_039540495.1 Rurimicrobium arvi
AGCTTTGATGCTTAGCCCTTATGTTACCAAAGCAAAAGAACTGGCAGACAGTGCTGCTTTAGCTACGCAGATCAATG
>NZ_BAABEZ010000020.1:14242-14853 GCF_039540495.1 Rurimicrobium arvi
AAAATATACGGATACAGCTTTGATGCTTAGCCCTTATGTTACCAAAGCAAAAGAACTGGCAGACAGTGCTGCTTTAGCTACGCAGATCAATGCGCGCGTAAAATATACGGATACGGCTTCGATGCTTAGCCCTTATGTTACCAAAGCAAAAGAGCTGGCAGACAGTGCTGCTTTAGGTACGCAGATCAATGCGCGCGTAAAATATACGGATACAGCTTTGATGCTTAGCCCTTATGTCACCAAAGCAAAAGAGTTGGCAGACAGTGCTGCTTTAGGTACGCAGATCAATGCGCGCGTAAAATATACGGATACGGCAACAATGCTTAGCCCTTATGTTACCAAAGCAAAAGAGCTGGCAGACAGTGCTGCTTTAGGTACGCAGATCAACGCGCGCGTGAAATATACGGATACGGCTTCGATGCTTAGCCCTTATGTTACTAAAGCAAAAGAGCTGGCAGACAGTGCTGCTTTAGGTACGCAGATCAATGCGCGCGTGAAATATACGGATACGGCTTTGATGCTTAGCCCTTATGTCACCAAAGCAAAAGAGTTGGCAGACAGTGCTGCTTTAGGTACGCAGATCAATGCGCGCGTAAAATATACGGATACGG
>NZ_BAABEZ010000020.1:14863-25526 GCF_039540495.1 Rurimicrobium arvi
CGCTCCTTATTTGTCTAAAATATCGGGCGTTAAATACATTGATACTTCAGCTATGTTGGCACCCTACGCTCAGATCAGTTATCTGATTGATACAGCTTCGGCGCTACGCACAAGCATTAAAGTAAATACAAAAGCAATCATCGATACTGCCTCTGCCCTGCGTAGTGCAATCAATAAGACCGCTTCTGCGCTGATTGATACTGCTTCTGCGCTGCGCACCAGCATTAATGTAAATACAAAAGCGATTATCGACTCCTCTGCCGCGTTGCGTGCAGGAATAAACACAAATACCGCTGCGATCATCGATACCGCCTCTGCCCTGCGTAGTGCAATCAATACGACCGCTTCTGCGCTGATTGACACTGCTTCTGCCCTGCGCACCAGCATTAATGTCAATACAAAAGCAATCATCGACTCCTCTGCCGCGTTGCGTGCAGGAATAAACACAAATACCGCTGCGATCATCGATACCGCCTCTGCCCTGCGTAGTGCAATCAATACGACAGCCTCTGCGCTGATTGATACCGCTTCTGCCCTGCGCACCAGCATTAATGTCAATACGAAAGCGATTATTGACTCCTCTGCCGCGTTGCGTGCGGGAATAAATACAAATACTGCTGCGATTATAGATACTGCTTCTGCGTTGCGTAGTGCAATCAATACGACCGCTTCTGCGCTGGTTGACACTGCTTCCGCCCTGCGCACCAGCATTAATGTCAATACGAAAGCGATTATTGACTCCTCTGCCGCGTTGCGTGCGGGAATAAATACAAATACTGCTGCGATTATAGATACTGCTTCTGCGTTGCGTAGTGCAATCAATACGACCGCTTCTGCGCTGATTGATACTGCTTCTGCGCTGCGCACCAGCATTAATATCAATGCAAAAGCAATTATCGATACCGCCTCTGCCCTGCGTAGTGCAATCAATACGACAGCCTCTGCACTGATTGATACCGCTTCTGCCCTGCGCATCAGCATTAATGTCAATACAAAAGCAATCATCGACTCCTCTGCCGCGTTGCGTGCAGGAATAAACACAAATACTGCTGCGATTATAGATACTGCTTCTGCGTTGCGTAGTGCAATCAATACGACCGCTTCTGCGCTGATTGATACTGCTTCGGCGTTGCGTACCAGCATTAATGTCAATACAAAAGCAATTATCGATACAGCCTCTGCGCTGCGTACCGCAATTAATACGACCGCTTCCGCGCTGATTGATACTGCTGCGTCTTTACGTTCGGCAATCGATGCAGCCAATGCGGCGTTGATCGACTCTTCTGCTGCGTTGCGTGCCGGAATTGATAATAATACCGCTGCTATCATCGACACTGCCGCTTCTTTACGTTCGGCAATCGATGCAACCAATACAGCGTTGATCGACTCTTCTGCTGCGTTGCGTGCCGGAATTGATAATAATACCACTGCGATCATTGATACTGCTGCGTCTTTACGTTCTGCGATTGATGCAACCAATGCAGCGTTGATCGACTCGTCTGCTGCGTTGCGTGCCGGAATCGATAATAATACTACTGCGATCATCGACACTGCTGCGTCTTTACGTTCAGCAATCGATGCAACCAATACAGCGTTGATCGACTCTTCTGCTGCGCTGCGTGCCGGGATCGATAATAATACTACTGCAATCATTGACACTGCCGCGTCTTTACGTTCAGCGATCGATGCAACCAATACGGCGTTGATCGACTCTTCTGCTGCGTTGCGTGCCGGAATTGATAATAATACCGCTGCAATCATTGACACTGCCGCGTCTTTACGTTCAGCGATCGATGCAACCAATACGGCATTGATCGACTCTTCCGCTGCGTTGCGTGCCGGAATCGATAAAAATACCACTGCGATCATTGACACTGCTGCGTCTTTACGTTCGGCAATCGATGCAACCAATGCGGCGTTGATCGACTCATCTGCTGCGTTGCGTGCCGGAATTGATAAAAATACCACTGCGATCATTGACACTGCTGCTTCTTTACGTTCAGCAATCGATGCAACCAATGCGGCGTTGATCGATTCATCTGCTGCGTTGCGTGCCGGAATCGATAATAATACGGCTGCAATCATTGATACTGCTGCGTCTTTACGTTTGGCAATCGATGCAACCAATGCGGCATTGATCGACTCTTCTGCTGCGCTGCGTGCCGGAATTGATAATAATTCTACTGCTATCATCGACACTGCTGCGTCTTTACGTTCTGCAATCGATGCAACAAATGCGGCTTTGATCGACTCCTCTGCTGCGCTTCGTGCCGGAATCGACAACAATACCACTGCGCTTATTGACACTGCTGCTTCTTTACGTTCTGCGATTGATGCAACAAATGCAGCGTTGATCGACTCGTCTGCCGCGTTGCGTGCCGGAATCGATAATAATACCGCTGCTATCATCGACACTGCCGCGTCTTTACGTTCGGCAATCGATGCAACCAATACGGCATTGATCGACTCTTCTGCTGCGTTGCGTGCAGGAATTGATAATAATACCACTGCGATCATTGACACTGCTGCTTCTTTGCGTTCTGCGATTGATGCAACCAATGTGGCGTTGACCGACTCGTCCGCTGCGTTGCGTGCCGGAATCGATAATAATACCGCTGCAATCATTGACACTGCTGTTTCTTTACGTTCTGCGATTGATGCAGCCAATGTGGCATTGATCGACTCTTCTGCTGCGCTGCGTGCCGGAATCGATAATAATACCACTGCAATCATTGACACTGCTGCTTCTTTGCGTTCTGCGATTGATGCAGCCAATGTGGCGTTGACCGATTCGTCTGCTGCGCTTCGCGCCGGAATTGATAATAATACCGCTGCAATCATTGATACTGCCGCTAGTCTGAGAAGTACGATTGCTGCAACAGAGAGTTCCTTAGCTGATACCGCAGCTGTTATTCGTGGCGCATTAATGGATACTGCACTTGCGTTGAGGACGACATTGGATGAAAAAGTAAATATCTCGGATACTGCTGCCATGCTGAGTTTCTATGCTCGTCTCGCCGAAAACGGTCTGAATCTGAATGCGCAAAAAGTTGTTCTCGGTGGATCGCTGAATATGCCCACCACAATCACTGCGGATGCGGTCAATACACTGGCAATAGCTGGCCTGCAGAGTGGGAGCAGCGCTGACAGTGTTTTAATGATCGGCTCCGATAATGTGTTGCGCAGGATAAATCTGAGTTCTGTTTTAAAAGAACCCTGGCAGGTAGTTGGCGGTGTGAACAAGGCTGATAGCAATACACAATCTATTTATCAGACCGGAAATGTGAGCATTGGTAAAAACACGAATTCGGCGACTCTCGACGTTGGAGGATTTATTAAAGCAGACAGTTCAATTATTACACCTGCTGTGATAAACGGAATGCTTACGCTTACTTCCGGACCGACTGTATCCTGGGATTTTGCATCCGGAACATCGGCAGAGCTCACACTCGGAACAAACGCAGCGCTTTCCATCGCAAATGCCAGAGCCGGGACTTTTGCTACGGTTAAGATCGTGCAGGATGCCAGCGGCGGACGCACGATCACTTCCTGGCCGGCAAATACGAAGTGGCCTTCAGGAGTTGTTCCCACACTCAGTACGGCTGCAAACGCTGTTGATATTGTGTCGTTCTTCTTCGACGGCACCAACTTTAATGCCATTATTACTAAAGATTTCAGATAAGCCACAATGAAGCGTTATCTTCTGATATTACTTTTATGCCCTTTACCAGCTGCGGCACAACCGGGCCAGTGGTATATGCAGCAGTTGGCCGACAGGTCTAATAACCTGCATATCAGTCATGAGCCCATTCATGACCTTAATGCACCAATTTTAATTGGATTTAATGACACGCTGGAAAAAGGTGTGCCTGGTAAAACATACATTCTTAAATCAGATATTTCAGATTCCACGGGTATTCCTGTTGAATACCTGGTTGTTGGTGCAGGTGGGGGCGGAGACGGCGGGCGTAATGCACGCTACTATGGAGGAGGTGGCGGTGGCGGCGAGGTCGTCACCGGAACGGTACGGCTTGCAGGATCGGTCTTTGTTTCCTGCGGCGCAGCCGGAGGAAGAGGTGGTTATTTTGCAGACAGCGCTACGCGCGGCTGGTCAGGGAATCCGGCTTATTCAGGACGTGATGGATCGGAGTCTGTTTTAGGTTCAATTGTTGCCCTGGGAGGGAAAGGTGCATTTTCAAACCCCGATTCCAGCATAGCAGGAGTGGGTGGTGCGAGCGGGAATGCGAATGCCGGAGCATTTTCGGTAAAGGCAAGCGGTGCAGCCGGTGCTGGTGGCGGTGGTGCAGGTGGTTCTGCTTCGGGAATTAACGCTGGACCGGGAATGTTGAGCAGCATTACCGGAGCTTCCGTTTATTATGGCGCAGGCGGTTCATCCCGTCGGAATCCATCTACCAATGGATCGACTACATCGGGTCGTACCGCTTACGGTACATCAGGTGTAACAGGGCGCGGTTGCGGCGGCGGTGGTGGTAATTCGGTTACCGGTCAGCAATTCAACGGGTCCAGCGGCGGTGTGATCATTGCTTATCCGGATACTTACCCGGCACTGGCGATCGGAAGTTCCCTGTCGGTTTCCGTTTTGTCTACAAGAAGCGGCTTCCGGGTGTATTGGTTTTCCGGAGGTGCCGATACCGTTTCTTTCCCTAATCCAGGCAAATCTCTCTGTATCCGGCCGGATACCGGAGTACGACTGATATTGGCAAATAGCGGTCATTACGGCGGAAGTACCGTGGTGAATACGGATACGCTTTTTCTCGGAAACGGAGATTCGCTGGGTTGTCTTCCGGGCGGCACAACTGACCTGCGGAATAATGCGGTACTTGTTATCAACAAAAGCAGGAACACAGTGATGGGATCGGCAATTACCGGAACCGGCAGCGTATGGATACGTAACAAAAGTTTCGTTTCGTTCCGGTCTGCAAAACCTTATACCTATACCGGAGTAACACGCATTGATACAGGGTCCACGCTTGTTATGGCTCCTGTAAAAACTACATCCGGGCCCCTAGGGAATATCGACGTATATGGAACTTTATGTATAAATCGTGCAGATTTGTGGGGAAGTGCAAGTACAACTTCCAGCGCTAAAATAACAGTGTTCCCCGGGGGTACCCTTTATACTAACCGTAGTTTTTGTACTATAGTCAATCCTGTGCTTGCAGGCGGATCTGTATTTATGCTGGGAGGTGTGTCTGCCTCATGGAAGTCGTTACAGATTAAAGGTGGACTGAACGTTACCGAAAACTCGGTTATAAGCGCTGATAACGTGGATGGGCTAAGCGGTATGATTTTTTCAAGTGCTCCCATCAATGTCGCCGCAGGAAAGACATTACGCGTGGATAGTCCTGCGGTTTTTTACGGAAGCGGCCAGTTTACTAAAAATGGTAATGGCACCCTGGACTTATATCTGTCACTTTTAACGGGGAATGTAACTATTAACGCCGGCACTATGATTACGCGTAACGGCGGATTGAATTCTTTCGGTATTCACTCCGGAACGGTAACGATTGCCGCCGGAGCATCGCTTATTTACCAGTTACAGCCACCCTGGGGTTCTTATCCTGCATTGCGGGGCAATATCACCGGAGCCGGTAAGTTTTTCCAAACAGTATGGGGGCTTACACTAAAAGGGAACAATGCAGCCTTCACAGGCTCCTTTACCTCAAACGGTGAGGTGCGGTTTGATACCACTTTGTCAGCATTCTCTAATTCAGACAGTGTGGCGATTGCGTGGGTCAACCTGAGTTCTGTCGGCGGTGGAACGTACACATTCGGAGATCTCAATCCGGGGTGGGGGGGCGTTTCCTCCTCCGTTGCCGGTAGTCATGTGCTTACGTTTGGTGGGAAAAATAAGAGCCGTATCTGGGCTACCCCGGTTTCCGACGGTACGGGTACAGTATCGTTATTCAAACGCGGTACCGGAACGTATACGACTACCGCAACCAATACTTACACCGGCACTACCAGCATTGCAACCGGTGCTTTCCAGATAGGAAACGGGGGGACTTCCGGAATGGTGGGACCTGGAGGGATTATCGATAATGCGGAAGTAATATTTAACCGCAGCGATTCGGTAACTGTTGATAACCTGATCAGCGGAACCGGCAAGCTCACTATGAAAGGTACGGGAACCGTTAATCTGCGGAATGCAAATACGTATACTGGCGTTACCACTGTAAATGCCGGCACGCTTACTTTTTCCGGCAGTGGTAAAACGGCTGTGCCCGGAAGTATTATCGTCAATAGCGGCGCAGTAGTTCGCCTGGACCGTAATGATACGTGGGGAACGGCGGACTCCACGGCTTCCTGCTCGCTAACGCTCAACAGTGGTGCTACACTGCGCTCTAATAACTCTTTTAATTCATTATGGGGCCTTGTCCTTAACGGTGGCTCGGTACAATGCAATGGCGGCGCAAATGCCTCCCTCCGTTCGTTTCAGCTTTCGGGAACTTTATCGGTAACCAATAACGCTGCTATATCCGACATAGGCGGTTCTGATAACGGTATCCGTATAGGAGGAAACGGCGCACCGATTCTTACCATCAGCGTAAATTCCGGTAAGACGCTTTCGATTGCCTCGACAGTTATGAATAGTGTCAACCATTCGCCCAATGGCATTAATAAGACCGGAACAGGAACCTTACTGCTGATCGGGAGCAATACCTTCAGCGGTCCCGTTACTGTTACTGCCGGTACTATCAGGGCCGGACATGTTAATGCTTTCGGATCATCGGCTATTACCGTAAAAAGCGGAGCCACGCTTAATAAAGGCGGTTTCTCTATTGCCAATACTGTTGTTGTTGAACCCGGAGGGATCGTTGTCCCATAAAAGTGTATGCATATAATGATAGTTGTAAAGAAATATTCCATCCTGACATTTTTTATTGCATTGCTGCTTATAGGTAATGCTGCACTTGGACAACAGGGACTTACCGGCGTGTTCGGAACGTATATCGGAACACGGGAATGTATTAACGGTACCCGTGCTATGGGTGGTGATGTGGAGATTGCGGCCAAAGGCAACCTTCAGATAACGAATACCGGAGACCTCGCCGTTTTCGGCTCTTTTACAAACAGCGGCGTACTGGAGATTCTTCCCGGCGGATCGCTGCATTTGTATGGAGATGTCCAGAATGGCGGCGCCATCATCGCACATAAAGGAGCTCATATTTATTTCTACGGTAACCGCTGGAAGAATACCATTTATGCAAGTTTTCAGGACGGACTGCCCGCTAACAGCGAAGCTGGTGGTGAGCTCCTTTTTGTCGGGACACGGCCGGATATAGCACCCGACTGGCTTGCCGGCACTAAAGCGTTGGAGGGGTATTCAGGAGGTGCTTCCGCACAATACTGGGAGGGCGCATCGTCCGCTATGGACGCGGCTATACGTTTGCAAAACAGTAATGGTGTCTACCTCAGTAATTCTGCAGCAATGATCGAGGGATCACTGCAATGGGATGTAGCGGATGGGATGCTTTTTCTGGGTAATAACGATCTGATCTTTACAGCCAATGGGTCTGTACTTAATTATGGCCCCCACGGATTCGCGATCACAGACGGAGACGGACACGTGGTGAAGCAAAGACTGGACGGAGGGCCCTGGACCTTCCCTCTGGGCCCGCGTCCGGAGGAATATACTCCGGCAAGTATACAGTCCGTATTTTCCAATACCTATCACGTGAATGTAAAGCCTTACAATCTCAGCACTTCTATAGAGGAACAATTGTGGCGTGAAGCAGACGGTATGAATTATACCTGGAATATTTATGCAGACAGATCTGAAATACCTTCAACGATCGCTTTGCAGCATAACAGCGCTTCCAATAATCTGAAATTTGATTCTGATGCGAATTTTGTAACCCGCTACGGTCTCGATACATCGAACAGTGACGGCGATTTCTGGAATCCCGGATATTGGGAATTGAATAAAGCAACTAAGTCGCAACCAGGTATATTGTCTTCTTTCGGGGCCGTTGCTGCGGCAGAATTAAACTGGCGCACCTACAAATGGCTGGCGACGTCGGCATCGAGCCCCTATGCTTATTATACCAAATCATCAACCGGATTCCGCCCTTTAAAAACGAGTCAGGTCTGGATGATTACAGCTTTCCCGGATAATTGTAATGCCGTAGTCGAATTTTCGTCAGGATCGGAATTCGGAGTGATACAATACCAGGTTCAGAGAAGCTCAGACGGCGTGAATTTTTCTGTTGTGGGAACGTTTCAGCCACAGGGTGACAGCAGCACCTACACGTTCCGTGATCTGCCCCCGGAAACCGGCGATTATTATTACCGTATAGCATTGCTGGACCCTATGGGAAGCTACTCTTTAAGCGCAGTTACCAAGGTTTCCGTGAACTGCCAGATGCTCGACCCGGAAATTCATTTGTTCCCCAATCCGGCAAGCGAGTATATCACTATTACCGGTATGACGGGGAATTCCGATCTTGTCCTGCTCAACCTGGCCGGACAACCGCTGTACCAGGCTAAAACAGACAGGGCTACACACACAATCAATGTGCGGGACCTTGCAGACGAGACATATATCGTGCGCGTACAGTCAGGCCCACGCTTTACAACCACTGCCATTAAGTTTGTGAAGGTGCATCAATAAAAACAACCTGTTTGTATCGGGATGGTATCAAATCCGTCCAATAAAAAAGTCGGCTCTGGTTGGAGCCGACTTTTTGTAGTTTCAGAAGTATCAGATTTTTCCAACCATCGTTTTCGGATCTACCCATGCGTCGAACTCTTCAGGCGTTACATAGCCGAGTTCCACTGCCGTTTCTTTCAGTGTCTGACCTTTACGGTGTGCGGTCTGTGCAATTTCTGCAGCTTTGTAATAGCCGATTTTTGTGTTCAGCGAAGTGACCAGCATCAATGAGTTATTCAGGTGGGCCTGAATATTTTTTTCAATTGGTTCGAGACCTGCCGCGCACTTGTCATTGAAAGATACACAACCTTCGCCGATCAGGCGGGCGCTGTGCAGGAAGTTGTAGATCATTACAGGTTTGAACACGTTCAGTTCAAAATGACCGGTAGCACCGCCGATCCCGATCGCCACATCATTACCCATTACCTGGGCAGCGATCATTGTGAGCGCCTCACATTGCGTTGGATTCACTTTGCCCGGCATGATCGAAGAACCCGGTTCATTATCCGGAATCATGATTTCACCGATACCGCTGCGGGGACCAGAGCTGAGCATGCGCACATCGTTTGCGATTTTCATCAGAGCAACCGCAACCGTCTTCAGCGCTCCATGCGCTTCCACGATGGCATCGTGCGCGGCAAGACTTTCAAATTTATTTTCAGCGGTAACGAAAGGCAGGCCGGTGAGTTCGGCAATTTTACCCGCAACATGCACTGCGTAGCCTTCGGGAGTATTGATGCCGGTACCTACTGCAGTTCCGCCCAGAGCGAGTTCGCTCAGGTGTGCGAGTGTATTATTGATTGCTTTCAGACCGTGATCCAGTTGAGATACGTATCCGCTCAGTTCCTGACCCAGGGTGATTGGAGTGGCATCCATAAAATGCGTACGTCCGATTTTCACGATATGCATGTACTCTCTGGATTTCTGAGCCAGAGTATCACGCAACTTTTTAATGCCCGGGATCGTCGTTTCCATCAGGATTTTATAAGCTGCGATGTGCATCGCCGTAGGGAAAGTATCGTTGGACGACTGAGACTTATTCACGTCATCATTCGGGTGGATAAATTTGTCTTTATCGCTGAGTTGGCCGCCGTTCAGTACATGTGCGCGGTAAGCCACCACCTCATTCACGTTCATATTGCTTTGGGTACCGGAACCTGTTTGCCATACCACAAGCGGGAATTCATTGTCCAGTTTGCCTTCGAGGATCTCATCGCAGACCTGTCCGATCAACTTCACTTTTTCAGGAGCCAGGCCTGCCAGTTCACCATTGGTGATAGCTGCCGCTTTTTTAAGATAGGCGAACGCCTTGATGATCTCTTTAGGCATGCGGTTGATATCCTGGGCAATCTTGAAGTTGTCGATAGAACGCTGGGTTTGCGCGCCATAATAGGCGGTTGCAGGTACTTTTACCTCACCCATGGTGTCTTTTTCAATGCGGTAATCCATTGTTGTGGCTATTTATGATTTTGAGAGATGAATAGATAAAAATTGACGCCGGCAAAGGTACTATTATTCTATAGAATGCTTTTGTCAATTTGGTCCGTAAGGATAGTTGCCGGGAGAGGAGATGCAGCTAGCTATCGGGAGGGATTCGCTTCGTATTGAGCGCCGCCCATCTTTTCGCGTCATTGCGAGACGCACATAGCCCCTTCGTGTAGGAGCAGTCCCGATCACTATCGGGAGCAATCTTTCTTGCACGCCGCTCACACACGCGTATTTCCCGTCCATTGGAGGGGAGTGGGTTTCTCGTTGCGCGTCCTTGCGAGGCGCGCGCAGGCAGGAGTGCCCCATCCAAACCTTTGTAGTGTATAACCCGGTATAAAGTGGGGAGTAATGATCACATACACTACAAAAGGAGTGTGTAAAATGCTGGCACGCGGAACGGAGTTTGAACTACAAGACCTGTTTCCCGGACTACGGGTTAAACATTTAAAACATATAAAAAATTAGTTCTCTTAAGTTCCCTGTATCCGATTGCGGAAAGTA
>NZ_BAABEZ010000021.1:0-621 GCF_039540495.1 Rurimicrobium arvi
CCCAATTTTGAGTGTTAAAGATGTCGCTTTTATATTTTTTAGTTTTATCTTTTATAAACATACCGTAGGTTATAAGTGGTATTCGATTAAAATCATCTATAATTGCCATATAATTGGGTTCGCTACCATAACCTGCATCAGCTACAATATATTCAGGTAAATGACCGTAGGTCTCTTGAATTAAATTTAAAAATGGTATCATCGTTCTTGTATCAGTCGGATTTTGATACACATTATAAGATAAAACGAATTGAGAATTTGTCGCTATTTGTAAATTATAACCTGGCTTGAGTTGTCCATTTTTCATATGATCTTCTTTCATTCTCATAAATGTGGCATCATGATCTGTTTTAGAATAACTATTTCTATCCTTTAAAATAGATTTTTGGACGTCGTATTTATGCTTTCGCCCAGAGTAATCATTAATTTGCTTTTTGTATTGTTTAATTTTAGTTCTTTTGAGCCGTATTTGTTTTCTTATTTTAGTACATTTTTCATTATCGATATGTTGATTTAAATCTTCGATTTCTTTATCCAAATGACTACCAATCAAATCTATTTCTTCCTTTGTTAAGTCATTATCGTGATCTTTTTTAATCTCAGGTATGATTTTATTTGTTA
>NZ_BAABEZ010000022.1:0-348071 GCF_039540495.1 Rurimicrobium arvi
GGTACTGCACAACAATGCGGGAGAGTAGGTAGCTGCCATATTTATTACAAGCGTCTCAGAGCAATCTGAGACGCTTTTTTTTGCGCTTACCCTACTGTAATACTGAAAGCAAAACAGCAAAAGCAAGACCGGTTTTGCTGTTTCGTATTCGTTGCGTCGATCTTCAAATGCATTGGTGCAACTCACACAAGCATAGTAGTTGATTACTCAATTATTGGGTTTTCGAGATCGCCAGGTCACTATATACCAGATCGCTACTTATTAATTTACAAAGGCAGACATTTTTTCAGAAGATGCTATGTCTTGCAGTGCTCTTTTCTGAAGCCTTAACTCCACAATACCGCTAAACAATGTGAACATCACCATTACCGGCAAAATTATCAGGTTGAGCTGAAAATGCGTATCAGTGATGCCTGCCAGGCAGACGAAACTCAGGAAGATAAGCGTATTGTTGAAAGCCAATCCCAAAGGGCTGCAACGTTGACACATCTGAAACTCCAGCCGGTGTTTTTTCTGCGTCTTTAAGCGATAGGCTCTTACTATCCATAGACTAACCGCATATACCAGCAACGGTATATCCAACGCACACAGCAAATCGTTGTAAGGCAGTTTGCCGGAACATATACGTAACAGCAGATGACAAAAAGCCCCCGCTGATAATATATACAGCATGTGTGGCGAGAGCAGCAGCTGACGTATTTCCGCAAAGGCATATTTACGGTATCTCAGATAAACGCTGTTTTCCGCCACATCCGCTAAAGGACCGAAGCCCCTGATACCAAAAGACCGGTGTGCGCGTAACATAGCTTCCTCCAGCTCTATACCCGGATGTTCTGCTTGCAACTCTTCCACCTTACATGCAAAGTGATCCAGAATCTCTGATAAGATCGCAGGTTCCGCAAAACGTAAGGAACGTTTTTTGATGTACGTTTCCAATAATTGTAACTCTTCTTTCCTAAGCATTTTTATCAGCTTTTTTGCAGGCGAAAATCCAATACCTGTTGTAACGACGCAATCATTTCCTGCAAGTGCTCCAATTGGCGTCTTCCTTCCGCTTTTCCGTTTTCTGAAAGCCGGTAATATTTCCGTTGCCGGCCTTCTACAAATTTTATTTCTGTTTCAAGCATACCCGATTCTTCCAGTTTATGCAGAGCCGGATACAGAGCCGCTTCGGTGACCTTCATTTTTTCCATACTCCCCTGACGGACTGCCTTGGTCATTTCATATCCATACATTGCCCCGTTATTTTCGAGCAATTGCAGAATAATGGCACTTAAGCTTCCTTTGATGATTTTCCCGGTTTCCATTCGTAGATATGCCTAATAAAATTAGGTATTTAATTTCTGATCACAAAATCAAATTGGTTTTCGGTCTGCCTCCTGATGTTGCCGGGCTTTTTGTACCTTCAGCTAATGAATTATCTGGGACATGCCGTCCTTTCTTTTGAAGACGAACAGATTCTGGTCGGGAATATGATGGGTGATTTTGTTAAGGGTAGCGTCGCTTTAATGCAATATCCGGATCGCGTACGGGCGGGGTTGATGCTGCACCGGAAAATAGATTCTTTTACGGACCAGCATTGGGCGATAGGTGAGGCAAAACAGATCTTCCGCCCTAATTACGGGCTTTATTCAGGGGCCGTGGTGGATACACTTACCGACCACTTTGTAGCGAACGACGCCGAATTATTTCCAACCCAGGGTACTTTAGCGGAATTTGCCGCTGATGTATATCAGAAGCTGCAGCGACAACGGAGCTATTTTCCCGAACGATTCGAACCTTATTTTGAGAGTATGGTGCAACATAACTGGTTGCTCGGCTACCGGAGTGATACCGGCTTGCGCCGTTCGCTGAACGGCCTGATGCGGCGTGCCGGTAAAATAGTAGAGGTAGACACAGCCTACGCTCTTTTCCGCCAAAACTTCGACACCATGCACCAGTTATACAAAGCGTTTGCAGGTGATATAATTCGATATGTTAAAGTTGAATTGAGTCTGGACGGAACGGGCACCTGAACTTATATTTGCAAGCCTACCAGCTTTTTTTAGTACTTGAAAGAATGATTATTTTGAAACGAACCGTATTTCTCAGCGTAGTTTTATCCATAGTTATTATTGCCTGCCAGTCAGGAAGGGAAAAAGTAAATGCCCGGCCTTCACTCGGATTGCCGCCTATTGAAATGGGGGCGATACAGCTTTCCTACAGCGATACGAACAGTCCCGAATGGAAGGTAATAGCACGCCGTCTGGACTCTTTTTACCGCATACAGGAGCGTGCCGGATTCAATGGCAGTGTACTGGTTGGTTACCAGGGAAAAATCCTGTACGAGAAGTATATCGGCTACAGCAATAAACGTGAAAACATTCCTTTGTCTTCTGATAATGCCGTGCAACTGGCTTCCACATCCAAGACATTTACCGGAGCTGCAATTCTGTATTTGCATCAGAATAAGTACCTGGATATCGATCATCCGGTTGCTCAGTACATCAAAGACTTCCCGTACCCGGATATTACCGTAAGAATGCTGCTGAACCACAGATCGGGATTGCCTGATTACGGACATTTCGTACCATTGTACCGTAAAAGCAAGGATTTCATCTCCAACGATGAAGTATTGCGTATCATGGCTCAGCACAAGCCACACCAGGAGTTTAAAACCAATACGCGTTTTAAATACTGTAATACCAACTACCTGATTTTGGCAAGTATTATCGAGGAAGTAACGGAAATGAGTTTTGATGCGTTTATGCAGCAATATATCTTCAAACCGCTTGGCATGACGCATACTTTCGTGTATACGGCGGACAAACAGCTCCCGTCCAGCGCCACTATCAGCTACCAGGGTGGTTATGTACCTTTTCCGCTGGATTTCCGCGATGGGGTTTATGGGGACAAAAATATCTACAGTACCGTGGAGGATATGTACCGCTGGGATCAATCCTTTTACTCCAATAAATTTCTGTCGAATGAGACGCTGGAACTCGCTTACGGGCCTTGTTCATTTGAGCGTCCGGGAATAAAAAATTACGGGTTAGGATGGCGGATGCTTTGTTATCCGGACGGCTATAAGATCATTTACCATAATGGCTGGTGGCATGGAAATAATACCTGCTTTTACCGGTTTATCAAAGATAATTTCACCATTATCGTACTCGGCAATAAACATTCGAACGCCATTTACCGTCAACCGCCGGTGGTTTACAACCTGATCAAAAATACGGAGGCGGTCGGGCAGTTCGATGACGGTGCCGAATAAGACGAGCACTATTAAAACATTGACTATGAAAAGAAGCATGTACATCGGTTTCGTCCTCACCCTGCTCCTATGTATCCCGGGCGCAGTGCGGGCTTCAGACACGCTGTATGCGGGGATAAGAAACGGACGCATGTACGCAATGCACAACGTGGTGCACGGGGAGACGCTTTACAGTATTGCACAAAAGTATTCCGTACCCGCACTGGTGTTAAGCCAGAACAATAATATATCGTTTTACGATCCTTTAGCGGATGGCAGTCTTCTCGTAATTCCGTTGGGGAATTACAATTTTTATAAAACGGCTACTGAAGGAACTGCCCCGCTGTATTACCGGGCAGGACAGGAAAATATGGCTATGATTGCCAGGGCCGCGGATGTAAGCGAACCGGCGCTCAGAGCGTTGAATCCGGAACCGTCTTCCACCATACTCATAGGATGGGTCAGCTATCTTTCAGATAAACCCTCGTCTCATGTGGTTGTCAGTTCCGCTGCTTCCGGCGTGACCACGATCCATACAAACCCTGTCCCGCGCGACACGTTGCGGGAACCGGCTTCTGAACTGGAGAAAATTTATAATTACCAGACCACCAATGAAGAATATCTGGATTCTGCGAGCGGAATGGTGGTGTTCTTTAAGCCTCAGACAACGGTCAACAGCAAAATGCTGTTTGCATTCAGTAATGAAGTTCGTAAAGGCCGCGTGATCAAGATCATCAATCCGTCTAATCAGAAATTCATATTTGCGAAGGTGATCGGACCACTTCCGGCAACCAGGCAGTATATTAATGCAAGGCTTGGTGTTGATGGCCGTGCAAGGGATTTACTGGAAACGAGGGAAGTAAAACTGTGGTGTAATCTGTACTTCAAGTATTAACTTCTTTATAAATAGCTTCTTTTTTTAAAGAAAAATCGACTTTGACCAAAAAAAACTCATTTTTGGCATAATTTTTGAGATATTTATTTACTAAAGAAGATCCCAATTTCTATGGTAACAATATTAATCGTTGGAGCAGGAAAAAGTTCGACATTTCTGATAGAGTCGATGCTGAAATTTACGCAACGTAAATCAGCTCCATGGAAAGTTATTGTTGCAGATAGCGATGAAGAAAGTCTTAAAAACAAGGTAAAGCATTTTCCTAACGGTGAGATAGCGGTGTTTGACGTTACGAATGAACGCGAACGCCAGGCATTGGTGAAGCGCGCGGATATCGTTCTGTCGCTCATGCCTCCGCACCTGCATATCCTGCTTGCCAAAGATTGCCTGCAATTTCATAAACACCTCATTACCTCCTCCTACGTTTCCGATGAAATGAAGGAATTGGACAAAGCTGCGAAAGAAGCAGGTCTGATGTTCCTTTGTGAAATGGGCCTTGATCCGGGACTGGATCATATGAGTGCCAGTCTTCTTTTCGACAGCATTCACCGTGTCAACTGTGAGGTGATTTCTTTTAAATCTTATTGTGGTGGACTGGTTGCTCCGGAAAGCGACGACAATCCATGGCATTATAAATTCAGTTGGAATCCGATCAATATTATCAATGCCGGCAAAGATGGTGCCCGGTTTCTGGAAGGAGGTACTCCGATAGAGGTTGGCTACCACGACATGTTCGCACATGAGAAGCATATCACCTGCGAAGGTGTTGGCGACCTGGCTTATTACCCCAACCGCGATTCGCTGGACTATATCCACAAATACAACCTGCATTATGTAAAAGACTTTATGCGCGCAACGTTGCGCCATCCGGACTTTTGTAAAGGATGGAATGCCCTGGTTGCCATGGGTGTTACAGACAATGCGGTGTTGCATGATACAGCAGCACTTACAGAAGAGGAATGGATCAAAACAGTAGTGGGGTATGACAATACCAATATCTCCCTGCGTGATTTCACTTTCGATAAATACGATATCCGCAATCCCCAGATTCAGAAAATGATCGATTGGCTTGGGTTTTTCACGGACACCCGGTTAAACATCGGGCTTCGTTCTTCCGGTGAAATATTGCTGGACGTTCTGAAGCAGAAGTGGGCCATGAAGCCGGAAGATAAGGACATGGTTGTGATGCAGCATGAAGTGGAATATGCGCATCCTGAAAAATCCGAGATCTGCAAATTGAAAAGCAGCATGGTAGTGGTTGGTGACGACAACGAGCATTCTGCTATGGCCAAAACTGTAGGCCTGCCTATGGCCATTGCCGCCGAGTTGCTCGCATTTAAACTGATCAAACCGTTACATGGTGTGATCATCCCGACAAACGCTGAAGTATATAAGCCGGTTTTAAACAGGCTGGAGAAAAAAGGCCTCTTTTTTAATGAGGTCGTTAAAAGCTAAGACACGCAAATTACAACGAGACCCGCATTTATATGCGGGTTTTTTTATGTGTATCTGGTAATTGTATAAGCATTTGGCGGTAAATTGAAATGCCGTTTACCACATAAAGCGGTAATATCGCAGCTGAATGCGCACCAAACCAGTCATACTCAAAAAAATACTCCGTATCTTTTTATGGGGCGTTGGAATCATTCTGACGTTGCTTATTCTTGCGATCGCGTTGCTTGTAAGTCCTCCCGGGAAGCGGATTGTACGCGATCAGCTGCTTTCGTTCCTGCGAAAAAAATTACATACTCAGGTCGAGCTCGCCGCAATCGAATACGAATTGCCCAAAATGGTTGGCCTGAAAGGATTGTTGCTTAAAGACCAGCAGCATGATACCCTCTTGTCGGTAGGTCTTCTTAAAGTCGATATTGACCTGCTCAAACTGCTGAATAAAAAAATATCTGTAAATGATCTGATTCTCGAAGATGCAGTTATTAATGCGCATCGCAATAAGCCGGATACCCTGTACAACTTTTCTTATATCATTCAGGCTTTTGCCGGGTCGCCCGACACAGCCGCAACAAAAAAGGTGGATACAAGCGGTAGTTCATTCGTATTTGATGTGGGTACCGTTCGGCTGAATAACATCCGTATTGACTTCGCAGACCAAACAGGAGGTATTGACTTGCATACCCGGTTAAAGCAGCTGGATATACGCATGCGCGAACTGGATCCGGAAAAGATGATTTTTCGTTTGAAAAGTTTGTACGCAGATGGTTTGTATGCACGTTTCGCACAAGACTCTTCCTTAATCCCTGCTGATTCTTCCGCATCCGGAAAACCTGTTACGCTTGGCCTGGACGACCTGTCCCTGAAAAATACGGATTTTGCATTCTCGAGTATTCCGACACATACCGACTTTTCAATCGTGATGGAACTGCTTGCCGCAAAACCGGAGGAAATCGACCTCGCGCAACAGCGTATTCGCCTGGAAAATTTGTCTTTGGATCAAACCCGGATCAGCTTCATTTATAAAAGTCAGGACAAAATTAGTAGTGATAGCGTGGTGGCTGCGGATTCTGCTGCAGCCTGGAACGTAACGCTTGGTAAACTGGATATTAATGCCCTTGCGTTCCATATGGATGATCTTGCGCAGCCAAGGATGAAAAAGGGCATGGATTACGCTCACCTGGATATTCAGGATATGCATATGAATGCGCATGATCTGAAATACAGTCCTTCATTCATATCCGGTGTTATTACAAAGGGAATGCTTTCCGAGCAAAGTGGTTTTCAGCTACAGCAGTTGAAAACTGCCTTCTATTATTCCGATACGGGGGCGAGATTAAGCGGTCTGCTCCTGCAGACGCCCGGAACCACTCTGAAGCAGGATATCCGCATTGCTTACGCTTCGTTTGCACAAATCAAGCGGAGGCCGGATTCGCTTTATGTATATGTGGATCTGCCGTCTTCAAAAATAGATATGCAAGATGTGTTGCTTTTCGCTCCGCAAATGGACACCATGCAACAATTGCGCACATTAAAAAAAGAGACGGTGTTTTTGGATGCTTTTTGGGAAGGTTATCTGGGGGCATTGAACCTGCGCAGGACAAGGATCATGGCCGGCAATAATACGCTTATAGATATTCAGGGCCGCCTGGACGGATTACCGGATGCGAACAGGATCCGTTATGCGCTTACTGTCCGTGAGCTTCGCTCGTCCAGAAGTGACCTGAATCCTTTTCTGCCACCCGCGTCTGAAAAAAACTTCCGTTTACCGGATGTATTTGCACTTTCAGGAAAAGTATCGGGAACCGCAGAAGATTACTTTCCCGATCTGTATCTGCGCAGTTCGGATGGTAATGCTCATGTGAAAGGAATGCTCAGGATGTCCGGGGGAAAAAACCGCGAACAATATAACCTCACGCTGCAGACGCGTGGATTGAACCTTGGACGTTTATTGCGGAAAGATACGCTGATGGGAGCCATCACGGCTTCGGTGCATGTTCAGGGTTACAGTTTCGACCCGTCGGCAATGTCTGCAAAAGTGGAGGGAGCGATAGAATCTGCGTTACTCAAAGGGTATGCTTACAGAGATATTAATTTTAAAGGGGAACTTAAAGAACAGTTGGGCAACCTGCAACTGCGTGCAAACGATCCGAATGTTCGTTTAGCGCTCAACGCGCATGCTGACCTGCGTAAAGAATTTGCGGCGGTCTATGCACAGGTAAATATCGACAGCATTGATTTTTATGCCATAAAGCTTGCTGCAAATCCTTTACAGTTTCAGGGTAATATCCGTGCGGATATGCCAGTACTTAATCCCGATTACCCGGAAGGAATCGTTTCCATACAAAATCCGGTAATAGCAACGCCGGGAAAAGTATATACCGTCGATTCGCTGTATGTGCGCTCGCAGCCAAACGCCGACAGTGGTCAGCATATTACTGTGAACTTTGATTTTTTCCAGGGATACCTTACCGGGAAAACACCTTTACGGGCAATCGCTCCGGCTATAACGGAGCACATCAACCGGCACTATAAAAACCTTGGTTCGGATTCCGGAAAAGTGCTTGCGGTGCGCGATACATCCGTTCCGCAACAATATAATCTGGAACTCCAGGCATCATTGTTTCCCACACCTTTTATCCAGGCATTCCTGCCACAGCTGAAAGAACTGGATACCGTGCATCTGAATGCCGCATTGGATCAGGCAGCGCTCAGCCTTAAAGCCGATGCGCGTCGCGTTGTTTACGGAACGCAACAACTGGACGGGCTTACCGTGGATGTATCCGAACGCGATTCTGCATTCACCTATGCTGTACTGCTCGATCGTTTTGCGCAGGGAAGCATACAGTTGCTGCAGACCGAGTTGAAGGGCAGGGTGGATACGAACCTGATTACGGCAGATGTAAAGACGCATGACGCATCGGGAAAAGAGCGCTTTAAGATAGGTGCTAACCTGTATACGCGCGGAAAGGAACAAGAATTGTCCATTAGTCCCGGTCTGATGCTCGACTACCGCAGCTGGAGCGTTGCGCAACCGAATAAGCTTGTGTTCGGGCCTGAAGGGATGTATGCGCAGAATGTGACACTCAGCGGTAATAGTGCACGTATTTCGCTCAACAGCGAGCAGCCGGACTTTAAATCTCCGATGCAGGTGCAGATAGCCAATTTTAATATTGCTGACGTCATGCAGATGATCTCAGGAGATACTTTATTCGCTTCGGGTATTATCGACGGAACTGCCACGTTACGCCAACTGAAACCCAAAACCTTGTTTGATGCTGATATTAAGGTGTCACAACTCGCGTTTCTGAATGATACGGTTGGCGAGCTGACAATGACCGCGGCCAATAATGAGGCTGAAAATATCAATACGAAAATAGTGCTCAGCGGACGGAGCAATGATCTCACAGCAGAAGGGGTATATTATCCTGTGCTGCAAAACGGAAACAATTTCGACCTGGCAGTGAATATCCGTTCACTGAATATTCAGTCGCTCGAAGGGCTTGCACAACATCAGATCAGGGAAAGTTCTGGTTCCATAAAAGGTGATCTCAAATTAAGAGGCACCGCTGCTGCGCCACTTATCGAAGGTTCGCTCAGCACACAGGAATTGCAAACGACAGTAACCGCACTACAGGCAAGATTCCGCATGCCTTCGGAAACAATACGTTTCAGTAGCGACGGGATCCGTTTTGATCATTTTAAAATACTGGATAGTTCGGGCAATGTCGCTTCTATCGACGGATCTGTCGATACACGCGATCTGAACAATCTGAGTCTCAGTATGGTGGTGGATGCGAAAAACTGGAAAGCGCTTAGCTCCGTAAAAGGGGATAATGATCTATTCTATGGAAGTCTTATTCTATCGACTCATCTGAATATTGACGGTTCTTTGAAACAACCTTCGGTTAATGGTAATATCAATATCCAGAAAGGTACAAACCTTACTATAGTATTACCGGAGAGCGGAACTTCCCTGGAAGACCAGGCAGGTGTTATCGTGTTTGTTGATCGTGATCAGCCTGCGCGGATCAAGCCTTTACCTGTAAAAGATACGGTTCAGTTTGCGCGCCTTGCACCCGGTTCGGATATTAATGTAAATCTGACCACCGATGAAAACGCAGAATTCAATGTGATCATTGATCAGTCTACCGGAGACTTCCTCAGCGTTCGCGGAAAGGCACAGCTCAATACATCCATGGATCGGGGCGGAAGCCTTACCATGAACGGCATTTACGAGCTCAGCTCCGGAGCCTACCAGCTTAATTATAACCTGATCAAGCGTAAGTTTGATATCAGTAAAGGCAGCACGATCACCTTTGCGGGAGATCCGCTCGACGCAGAAATGAATATTACTGCGGTTTATAAAGCGAACGTTGCTCCTTACGACCTTGTTGAACGCCAGGTTCCGGACCCGGCTCAACTGATCTACTACCGGCAGGCCCTGCCATTTCAGGTGGCCCTGCATATGAATGGCCCCATTATGGCCCCGTTTCTGAACTTCGATATTCTTCTGCCAGAGAACCAGACGTATCGACTTTCCTCCGATGCCGTACAAATTGTACAGGCAAAGCTGAGTCAGCTGCGTATAGACACTTCGGAACTTAATAAACAGGTTTTCGCATTGCTGATACTCAAACGATTTATCACCGATGACCCGTTCTCATCCAGTTCCGGAAGCACGGCTGAATTTGCAGCAAAGCAAAGTGTCAGCCGGTTTATCGGAGAACAGCTGAACCAGGTGGCAAACCAGTTATTGAACGGAGTCGACCTTTCCGTCGACCTTGCCTCCACAGAAGATTACACCACGGGCGCCCGCGCAGAGCGTACCGATCTGAGCATCGCAGCTTCAAAACGCTTGTTCAACGACCGTCTGAAAGTGACGATAGGCAATAACTTCGAGCTGGAGGGCCCGCAGACAAAAACAAATAATTCCAACAGCTCGCTGATACCCGGTAACCTGGCGGTTGACTACAGTTTATCTGCAGACAACCGTTATTCCATACGCGCTTATCGCCAAAGCCTGGATCAGGGAGTTATTCAGGGTTTTGTTACGGAAACCGGGCTCAATTTTATTATCACGTACGACTACAACCGCTTCCGGACTTTATTCATCAGTCGCAAAAAACTGGACCAGATGCGTAAACAAAGACAGGAACAGCGGACTATATCTAAAAAGTAACATGCCTTTAAACAGAATATATCTTTTGTTACTGCTGGCGGTTAGCACGCTTTTGCTGCCGGCATGCTCCAATACGCGCTACCTGAGCGAACAGCAACAGCTCTATACCGGCAGCAGCGTAAAGATCACCGATAAAAACGCTCCCAAAAAGGAAAGAAAGAACCTTAAATCGGAACTTAATGCAGTTGTACGGCCGCTTCCGAACCGCAAAACGCTGGGTATGCGCCTGCGGCTGAGCTTTTACAACTGGGCGGGAGCATCGAAAAAGAACAAAGGGTTGCGGCACTGGTTAGGGGCTAAATTCGGCGAGCCGCCTGTGCTCGCTTCGTCTGTCAATATCGCGACCAATGAAAAGCTGCTGCAAAACCAACTGCAAAACAGGGGCTATTTTTTTGCCCGCGTAACGGGTACCATGAAAGTTCACAAACGAAAAGCAAGCGCTGCGTTTGAAGTAAGTACCGGTCCCCAATATCATATCCGGGAAACGGTTTTTGCAATCGACAGCGATCTGTATGTTGCGAACGACATAAAACAGACTGCAAACAAAACTTTGCTGAAACCTAATGCTCCTTTTAATCTGGAAATAGTAAAGGCAGAGCGGCTGAGGATAGAAAGAGATCTTAAAGACCGGGGTTACTATTTGTTTAAACCGGATTACCTGTATGTGGAAGCTGACACGACAGCCGGCAATTTTCAGGTGGATATGCGTATCCGGGTAAAGCGGGATTCCATTCCCGACGATGCATACCGTATCCATAAGCTGAACCAGGTATTTATTTATGCCAATTACCAGTTGAACCGTACGGTAAGCGACACCAATCTCAACAACGCTGTTTATTACAAAGGACTGCATATTCTGGATAAACGCAAGCGGTACCGTCCTTTCCTGTTTCGTGACATGATGTTATTCGACTCCGGCCAGGTGTATAACCGCACGATCCAAAACCGTACCATTAGCCGCTTTGTGAACCTCAATACATTCAAGTTCGTGAAGAACCGTTTTGAATTGAAAGGCGATACTTTGCTGGATGTTTACTACTATCTGAGTCCGTTCCCGCGCAAATCCCTGCGTTTCGAGGTCGGCGCCAATACGCAGAATGACAGCCGTGCGGGTTCTTCCGTCAGTATCAGCTGGCGCAACAGGAATGCATTCCGTGCTGCAGAAGAGTTTTATGTAAAACTGAATGGCGGCTTTGAGTCGCAGTACACCGGCATTGCACAACAGCCAAGCATTTACACGGTGGGTGGAGAGTTGGGAATATCGTTTCCTTATTTCGTAGTACCGTTTTTCAAGATCCCTTCCAACTCATCCACTGTGCCACGCACGGTTCTGAAAACGTCCTACGGTTATGAATCCCAGAAAGGACTGCTCCGCATCAATTCCTACAAAGTTTCCTTCGGTTACGACTGGAAAGAAACTTTGCAAAAAGAACATCAGTTTTATCCGTTTAATATCAATTACGTTAAGACAGATACTTTTTCTTCTGTTTCCACGCAGGCCACTTATGCCAACCTCTTATTCAACGGACTGATCATAGGACCTACATATGAGTTTACCTACAATTCGCAGATCGGTTCGTCCAGTCCGGACAACTATTATTTCGATGGTCTTGCAGATTTTTCCGGTGTGCTGGTAGGGGCAATAGACCGCGCAGATTATAAGACAAACCCCTCCACCATATTGGGTCAGACTTATGCGCAGTATGCAAAACTGCAGACAGATTTCCGGTATTACCATCGCTTCAACGGCGGAAACATCTGGGCGAACAGGATATTGATCGGCGCGGGTATTCCATATGGCAATTCTTCGCAGTTACCCAATATCAAACAGTTTTTCAGTGGGGGGAACAGTAGTTTACGCGGATTCCGTTCGCGGCTTATGGGACCCGGAACTTTTAATGAAAAATATTTGAAAGGAACAACGAACTACATTCAGACGCTCGGCGATCTCAAGCTGGAATTAAATACAGAGATGCGCGTGAATGTGTATCGCTTTTTTAAGCTTGGCTTCTTTGCAGATGCGGGAAACATATGGCTCTACAATGATAATCCGGCTTTCCCGGGCGGAAAGTTCAGTCCATCGTTCATGCGGGAGCTTGCGATGGACGTGGGGTTAGGTTTGCGCTTCGACTTCAAGATCCTGCTGTTGCGTTTCGATGCGGCAATTCCGGTTCGTAAGCCCTGGTTGCCGGAAGGCGATCGCTGGGTATTCAGGCAGATCGATTTCGGAAGTCCCGAATGGCGTAGCGACAACCTTATTTTCAACCTTGCGATCGGTTATCCTTTCTGATATGGCCAGCTAAGACTTTTGCTGTTGTATGCTTAACAGCATTTACAAGGGAGTAAATTTCCGTTTCTCTGCTTCGTTTCGACAATATACAAACAATAAAGCCCGCCTGTTTCAGATGACAGGCGGGCGTTACGTTTATTATTGTTGGGTTGTATGAAGGAATCAGCGATTACCGCAACTGCATTTTTTGCCGGTATGGCGGTGTTTTTTTACCGTGCGCATTGCATGAGGAGGCAGTGGGGCAGGCATGTCTTTATCGCAAACCTGTTTCAGGATGATTGTCTGCTCCTTGCGAGGCTCCGGCTTTTTCATCAGTTTGCTCACAGGGCAAAGACGAGTCTGGTCCAGTTCATTCGCCATATTTTCCACTTTGCAATCGCCGTAATGGAAACTGCGTTTATGATCTTGTCCGGCAAAGCCCTTCCAGGAATCATAAGCGTTGTTCCACTCCATTTCATTTCCTGTCTGCATCAGTTCTTTATGTGCTTTATGCAGCAAAACAAGATTGTACACATACGCTTCCAGCTTAGCATTGCAATAGTGATGACGGGGGTTGTTGAAGTCGCGTTTTACCTCTTTCATGGTATGGCAGGTAAGCATCTTGTCCAGTTTTTTGTAATTGCATACAGAGTTGTGGATACGGCTGTCTGTTTCAAGCTGGTTCAGCAGCTGGTCGTCCAGCTGTTTTACGGTATTGTAGGCCTCAAGCGTGCGGCTTTTCAGCTCGGGACTTGCAGAGCCATCATTTAATATCTGTCGCGCATGCATTTCGCTGCTTTCCTGGATATAGGTCAGTTCGCCGATAAGACCCAGATAATCGCCTTTATAATGGTTGGGAGTTGCAATACTCATCATAGGCAATACACAGAGTCCGGCAATTTGCAGTAGTAGCTTTTTCATAATTGTCAATTTTATGGTTTTTGTCTGGCGGTAAAACTAAAAGACACTTTCCGCGATGCCTGATAAGGTTATTTTAAAACAATCTATAGGGTATGTTAATGCACCACCCTCAAAAACAAAATGTGGAAATAGTGTAAGGATTTTCTCATAACACGTAAGGATCGATTTCTATACTTTGTCAACTTTGTCGTTCAGTTTGAAAAGAGAACGCTGGAAATAACTTCAACCTGCTATTAAGACGTAAGGCCCGCTATTCATACCCGAAATATCCACCTATATCCGGGAACATGAAATAAACCAATAAATGACGGACCAGTTTCTGAATGTTTGTCAAGTGCATCCAGCAAATAACCAAGGAGTCGCAGGCCTGCGCCGGCGGCTCCTTTATCATTATAGTTTAACAACATACTATAAGCCGCTCAGCGGAATCGCTTAATTAATTTCGTAACTTTATATCAGGACTTTGGTAGTCCTTAATTTAAGTAGGTAGTGAGTCGTGCAGGAAAGCCAGCTGTACGACTCTTTTTTTAAAATGACAGGTAATAGGAAAGGGTCGGTAGCGTACCCAGTTGTTTGAGCGCCTCTGTTTTTTGGGTCGTGTTATTATAGTAATAATCGATAATTGCAGCGTTCCCTGTAATATTTTGGATTTCCAGTTTCCACTCGTGAGTAAGGTGTTTTCGTTCCATCCGGTATTGCACTCCGAGGTTAATATAAAACACATCCCCGTTCTTTTTGTCGAAAGCAGCCTGCTCTTCATACACTGATTTGCCTGTACGAACAGATTCGCTCAGGTTTACCGGGAGCAAACGCCTGCCGCCAAGCAAAGCGATTTTGGTGTTTAGCGTAAGTATATTTTTCCTTGCAGCCGATTGTTTGATCAGGAATTCCTTACCACCTAAAAGGTTTGCCGTATAATGACCGTTGTAGCGGGTATTGCGCCAGATGTCTTCCCGGGCGCGGTAGCGTGAGTCGTACAATGATACTGTCGCCATGAAATAATAGTGGCGGTGAAAATATTTTTCGAGCGTGAATTCAAAGCCCACATTGCGGCCAACACCTTTGTTGATCAGTATCCTGTCTGTAAACAGATCATCCTGATTCAGTAAGGAATAGCTGCTTCCGGCTTTGTTTTCTACCGGGATATCATACAAATACTGGTAGTAGACCTCTGTTTTGAGGAAAAGCTGCCTGCCGAGCTGGTGTTCATATCCGCCCACAGCGTGAAATGCTTTGGAAAGCTTCATACTTCTGTTCGGCATAGAGCCGTCAATAACCGAGAAATAGTTGGTAAGCGCATCCATCTTACTGTGTATACCGAGTCCCGCGGAAAATGCCTGCGTTTCGCTGAATTGCCAACGCAATGAGGATCTGGGCTCAATACTCCATTGAGCATTCAGGCTGTTTTGGGTTACGTGCACTCCGTTTACAACGCTTAGCGACTGTGCGATGCGCCATTTCCACAATGCGAACAACTCCATTAGCTGCGCATTTCCGTTGTTTTGCTGGCCGGTCTGATATTGTTGCAGCAGCTGGTCAAAATAGGTATTCCGGAAATTATAAAAATAGTTTGTAAGTGTCAGCCCGGCCTGTAGTTGATGCCTGCTGTTACATTTATATGTCAGTGTGTTGTTGCTGCGGATAATATTGTTGCGGAGCCGCAGGTGGTTGTAATTTTCAAAGTTGTTGCCATGCAGTGGCTTATCTCCGTCGCCCTGACTTGCGTTATGGGTAAAAGCAAGCGTTGTGCTTAGGAATGCAGCACGCGAAAGACGGTAAAAGTGCCGCAGACCAAGAACACCTATTGTACTGCTCTGGTTCCATGTTTCGATTAAGCGGGTATCGTCCTGTTCATCGTAATATTTCAGGTTCATTATACTGCGGCCACCTAACCCGAATAAGGTAAAGTCGCCTGCTTTGCCGGCCGGCAGCTGTAATTTAAAAGAACCGTCCTGGTATTTGGGGATACCGTTAAAGTGAACAATACCAGCCTGATCCAGCAAACCCAGGGTGGAATAGCGGTAATTGACAAGGTAACTGCCCTTGTATTTTTTACTGAAAGGTCCCTCCAGCGTTACGTCCGTTCCGAGTACGCCAAGTGATACGCTGTACTCTCTGCGTTCATCGTTACCGTTGCGCAACTTCATGTCGAATATACCCGAAAGCGCATTGCCGTATTGCGGATTAAAGGCGCCGGTGTAGAAATCGGAATTTGCGAGCATCTGACTGTTCAGTGCGTTGATTGGACCACCGGTAAGCCCTTCGGCTGCGAAGTGGTTTGGGTTGGGAATTTCAATCCCTTCCAGCCGCCACTGTATGTAGCGGGGATTGTTACCGCGTACGATGATGTCGTTATTGCCCGCGCCATCGGAATTCACTCCTGCAAATGCGGATACCATCCTCGCAGGATCGTTTAACGAACCGGCATAGCGTTTCGTCTCCTCCACGCTGAAACTTCTGGCAGACACCAAAGCCATTTCATTGGCCACAGACGACTTATGGCGCCGTCCTTTTATTACCACATCTTTCAGACCTTTATAGGCCTCTTTAAGAGTGAGTTCCAGCACCAGTTCCTTTCCGCTGCTCAATACCAGGTCGTGCAATAATCTTGTTTCATATCCCGGAAGCACTACCTGCAGGTCTACGCGTCCTACCGGGCATCCGGGAAGAGAGAAATAGCCGTTGCTGTCTGTCCCGGACGCGATACTGTTCAGAGGCAGTTGGAGCTGTACTGTGGCATCTGCCAGCGGCTGGCGTGTATCTCCGTCTGTCACTCTTCCGCGTATGGTTTGTCGGAGTTCCTGTGCTGCAGCATGCGGTATATATAGTATTGCTGAGAACAGGAAAAAGAGGAATGGCAGGCTTGTGCGGCAGTGCATCATTTTTTGAGTGTTTGCAAATAGGACAGCTTTGCAGGCGTTTACCCCTATGCAGGGTATGATTTTTGGGCGAGACTGGGCTGTATCGGCAAAAGCGATTAGTTTTGCAGGGTTGTTTATGAAGAAAAAAGCCTGGTTTGAATGTTGGTTTAATTCCCCTTATTATAAAGTCCTGTATCAGAACAGGGATATGAATGAGGCGGAAGATTTTACGGAAGCGTTGGTTGCCTACCTCAAGCCTGCGCCGGGTGCACGTATGCTGGATATCGGTTGCGGCGAAGGGCGTTTTGCGGTTCAGCTGGCCAGAAAAGGTTATGACGTGATCGGCATTGACCTGGCGGAAAATCGCATCCTCAAAGCCAAAGAGAAAGAAACGGATACGCTGCATTTTTTTGTGCATGATATGCGCATGCCTTTTTATATCAACTACTTCGATTTTTCTTTTAATTTCTTTACCAGCTTCGGTTATTTCGCAACCCAGCGTGATAATGTGCTGGCGGCGCGTTCTTTTGCCGGCGGACTCAAGCGCGGAGGCAGGCTGGTGGTTGATTACCTGAACAGAGACCTGGTGCTGCAGCAAATGAAGGCCCGTGAAATCATCCATCGTGAGGATATCGACTTCGATATTCAGAAAGATTATGACGGAAGCCATATCATCAAGCACATCCGTTTTACGGACAGGGAAGGAAACCCGCAGCACTTTACAGAGCGCGTTTCGGCATTCGGACTGGAAGATTTCCGTAAGCTGTTTGAGGAAGCAGGACTTACGCTTGAGGCCACTTTCGGAGACTATCAGCTGAATGGTTTCGACAATGAGCGCTCTTCACGCCTGATTATGGTGTTTAAAAAATAATATGGGGTTTACAGAGACTATTATCCGGATAGACCAGCAATGTCAGCAGCAAATCAACAGGCATTGGCAGAATGGTTTCCTGGACACGCTTGCCCCTGTATTGCGGGAACCGAAATCATGGATTCCGCTGTACCTGTTCCTCGCAATATTCCTGCCCTGGAAATTCGGGCGTACCGGGATTTACTGGTGTCTGGGGTTTATTGCTACGTTCGGTATCAGCGATTTTTTCAGCGCATCGGTGCTGAAGCAGCAGGTGCAAAGGATACGACCCTGTAACGATCCTGTTTTTTCCGAAAGGGTGCGTCATATCGTGGAATGCGGGGTGGGGTACAGTTTTCCATCCACTCATGCCACCAACCACTTCGCGCTGGCATTGTTTATGGCGGTGACACTCGGCCCCCGCTATAAATGGGTTCCCTGGGCTGCGGTGCTTTGGGCATTTTCCGTGGCATACGCGCAGGTATATGTGGGTGTGCATTACCCGGCGGATGTTTTATCGGGAGGATTGCTCGGTGCGCTGATCGGTATACTGACGGGAAAATTGTTTTTACGTAAAATAGGATTGAACGAGCGTGTAGTTTCGTAAGAAAATTTTGTCGCCAATTGAAATAGTATTACATTTGCGGAGGAATTACAGAGGGGACACAGCGTGTCCCCTTCTTTTATACCTATATGGAAGTATTACAAAAAATTGAAGAGATGCTGCAGCCCATCATTGAGGGCACAGACATTTTTATTGTACGGCTGAAAATCAAGCCGACAAACAACGTAAAAGTTTATCTGGATGCCGACGACGGTTTCCCGGTTTCCAAAAGCTCGTCCGTAAACCGTCAGTTGCGCAAAGCTATTGATGAGTCCGGGATGTTTCCGGATGGCGACTACAGTCTCGAGGTCAGCAGTCCCGGTATAGACGAGCCGTTATTGCTTCATCGTCAGTATATGAAAAACGTAGGGCGCAAGCTCGAAGTCACCGGTAAGGACGATACCGTGGAACTGGGAATGCTCAGGGAAGTCAGCGACACGCACATTACAATGGAAGTACCGGCGGGTCCTAAAAAAAAGGAAGTCAAAACAATCGAAATCCCATTCGAATCTATTAAACAAGCAATTGTCCAAATATCATTTTAACATCAAAAAAATGACTGATCATGTCTAGTATCAATCTCATCGAATCGTTTCAGGAATTCAAAGAAGCGGAAAATATCGACCGGCCGACCCTTATGAAGGTTTTGGAAGATGTGTTCAAGACCTTGCTCCGTAAGAAGTACGGTAGTGATGAAAACTTTGATGTAATCGTGAATGACCAGACGGGTGACCTGGAAATCTTCCGTCGCCGCGAAATCGTGGAAGACGATGATGTGGAAGACGAAAACGCGCAGATACCCTATTCACAGGCGGTTAAAATCGAGCCTGATTACAGCGTGGGTGAGGAAGTATATGAAGAGATGGATGTGCTGGATTTCGGACGCCGTGCGATCCTTGCCGCAAAACAAACGCTGGCAGCGCGTATTGGCGATCTGAAGAAAAGCAGCCTGATGAAAAAATATGCAGATCGTATCGGTGAAATCATCAACGGTGAGGTATACCAGATCTGGAAAAAAGAGTTGTTGCTGCTGGATGAAGACGGAAACGAGCTGGTATTGCCAAAATCTGAGCAGATTCCCGCTGACTTCTTCAAAAAAGGAGAAACCGTTCGCGCGGTGGTTAAAAAAGTGGAAATGCGTTCCAATAACCCTGTGATCATCCTGAGCCGTACGCACGAGTCGTTCCTCGAAAAACTGCTTGAGCTGGAGGTGCCGGAGATCATGGACGGACTCATTACCGTGAAAAAAGTAGTGCGTGAACCGGGAGAGCGTGCAAAAGTGGCGGTAGAAAGCTTCGACGATCGTATCGATCCCGTTGGTGCGTGCGTGGGTATGAAAGGAAGTCGTATTCACGGGATTGTGCGTGAACTGAAGAACGAGAATATTGATGTGATCAATTTCACGAATAACATCAACCTGATGATCCAGCGTGTGCTGACTCCTGCAAAAATCAACCGCATGGATGTCAATAACGACAAACACCATGCGGATGTTTTCCTTGAACCCGATCAGGTGTCTCTGGCAATCGGTAAGAAAGGAGTGAATATCAAGCTGGCACAGGAAATGACCGGCTATACGATCGATGTGTACCGCGATGTGGCGGAAGAAGATTTCGGTGAATTCGATATCGATCTGGATGAATTCAGCGATGAGATCGACAGCTGGGTTATTGACGAATTTAAAAAAGTGGGTTACGATACTGCATTAAGCATTCTCGGACCAAGCGTGGAGGAACTGGCACGCCGTACGGATCTGGAAGAAGAAACGATCCGCGATGTGCAGCGCATCCTCAGGGAAGAGTTTGAACGCGACGAAGAGTCTGCGGAATAACGATAATTTATTAATGTTACCGCGGTAGGCGGCTTCCGAAATTGGCATAAAATGTGTACGTTTGTACCTGGTGTTATGTTGATTGATTGTGAATCTCCTATAGCAGAAAAAATTTATTGAGTAATCTAACGAATGGCTACAGAAAATACCACACCGCGATTGCTGGCAGCGGCCAAAGAATTTAATATCGGTAAGGAAACCTTAGTGGAGTTCCTTACTTCGAAAAATTTTGAGGTAAACGCCAGCAATCCGAACACAAAGCTGACAGAAGAGATGTATTTCGCTCTTCAGGCTGAGTTTGCAAAAGACAAGCTTGCCAAAAAGAAGAGTGATGAAATCGCCCTGCCCAAAAGCCAGGGTGGTGACGCTCGTAAGAAAGCTGCAGTGGAGCCGGATGCCGCTGTTGCGGATAAGGCGAAAACCAAAGACGAGCCTAAGACGGAAGAGGTTGCCCCGGTTGCAGAAACTGCACCTGCTCCAGTACAGGAAGAGGTGCCCGCTGTATCTGCCCCGGCACCTGAGAAAGAAGAAGCTCCTGCCCCGGCTGCTCCCGTAGTCGCAGAGGAAGCTCCCGCTGAGACAGCAGAAACACCGGAAAAAGCGGTTAAGAAAGACGGCCCCAATATTCTGGGCAAGATCAATCTGGATGAGCTGAACCAATCGACCCGTCCTAAAAAAACGGCTAAAAAGAAAGAAGAAGAGCCCAGGGAAGAGCCGGTTAAAAAGACAGCCGCCAAACAGGAAGAGCAGCCCGAAGCGGCTCCTGCGCCTGTTGCGCCTCCCACTCCTGTGGCAGAAGAAAAACCTGAAGTGAAAGAGCAGACTCCTGAGCCTGCCGCACCGAAAGAAGCACCTGCAGCTCCTGTAGCCGAAGAAAAACCGGAAACCAAACCGGCTGCTCAGGCAACACCAGCTGCTCCTGTAGCTGAAGAGCCTAAAACCGAGCATATCGAAATGAAAGCTCCGCGGCTCGAAGGACCTAAGATCATCGGTAAAATCGAATTGCCGGTGTCTAATTCCGCAGACAGCCGCGACAGTCGCGAGAAACGTAATCGTAAACGGATTCCGGTTCAGAAAAAGCCGGAAACTTTCCGCCCGGATCAACGTCAGGGAAATAATACGAACAATAACGGCGGAGCGCGCCCCGGTCAGTCTCAAGGGCAGAATAACAATCGCCCGGGTCAGCCCGGACAAGGCCGCAATGACCGCGGAGGGTTCGATCGCAACCGTCAGGGTGGTAACGACCGTCGCCCGCAACAGGGTGGTGGCAGAAACAACCCGCAACAGCCTGCACAGGAGATCGACGCAAAACAAATTCAGAAGAAGTTACAGGAAACACAGAATAAGCTTGCCGGTGGTATGGGCGGGCGCAATGCCAATAAAGCGCAGAAAGCGAAATACCGTCGTGACAAGCGCGAACTGATGGCGGAAAAGCGTGCCGCAGCCGAACACGAAGATGGTCAGGTAATCAAGGTTACGGAGTACATCTCGGTAAGCGAGCTTGCCAGCCTGTTGAACGTTCCGTTTACGGACGTAATCAGCAAATGTATGAGCCTTGGCATCATGGTGTCTATCAACCAGCGCCTGGATGCGGAGATCATCGAACTGGTTTCCAGCGAACTCGGTTATGTGGTTGAATTCATCAACCTGGATCAGAACGAAGATGAGGAAGTGGAAGAAGTGGATAGTGCGGATGATGTGGTGGAACGCGCTCCGATCGTAACGATCATGGGTCACGTAGACCACGGTAAAACATCCCTGCTCGACTATATCCGCGAAGCGAATGTGGTGGCAGGGGAAGCCGGAGGTATCACCCAGCATATCGGAGCTTATCAGGTGGTGACACCTACAGGAAAGAAAATCACGTTCCTGGATACGCCGGGTCACGAAGCGTTTACCGCGATGCGTGCACGTGGTGCTAAAGTAGCGGACGTAGCGGTAATTGTGGTGGCAGCGGATGATGCGATCATGCCTCAGACAAGGGAAGCCATTTCACATGCCCAGGCTGCCAGCCTGCCGATGATCTTTGCGATCAACAAAATAGATAAAGAAGGCGCCAACCCTGAAAAAATCAAGGAACAACTGGCCCAATTGAATATCCTCGTGGAAGACTGGGGTGGTAAATTCCAAAGCCAGGAAATTTCCGCTAAAAAAGGAATCAATATTGATCTGCTGCTGGAGAAAATTCTCCTGGAAGCAGAATTGCTTGAACTCAAAGCGAACCCGGACAAATATGCTTCCGGTAGCGTGATCGAGGCTTCGCTGGATAAAGGTCGCGGATATGTTTCCACGATCCTGGTACAGAACGGAACACTCGAGCAGGGTGATATGATCCTTACCGGTCAGTATTACGGTAAAGTAAAGGCCATGTTCAATGAACGCGGACAACGTGTTACGAAAGCCGGCCCTTCTGCACCCGTGCAGATACTCGGTTTGAACGGTGCACCGCAGGCGGGTGAGAAATTCCGTATGTACACCGACGAGAATGAAGCAAAAAATATTGCCACGCACCGTGCACAGATCCTGCGTGAGCAGGGTATCCGCGCCCGTAAGCATATTACCCTGGATGAGATCGGACGCCGTCTGGCTCTGGGTAACTTCAAGGAGCTGGCAATCATCATCAAAGGTGACTTCGATGGTTCGGTAGAGGCATTGAGCGACTCACTGCAAAAACTGTCTACGGAAGAAGTTGCGGTGAACATCGTACACAAAGCGGTAGGCCAGATCACAGAAAGCGACGTATTGCTGGCAACGGCATCCGATGCGATCATTATCGGCTTCCAGGTGCGTCCTTCTTCTCAGGCAGGGAAGCTTGCCGAGCAGGAGAATATCGAGATCCGCAATTACTCCATCATTTACGACGCTATCCAGGATGTCAAGAGCGCGATGGAGGGACTGTTGGAGCCGAAAGTGGAAAAGAAAGTGGTATCCAATATCGAAGTACGCGAAGTGTACAAGATCAGCGGCGTAGGAACCATTGCAGGTTGTTACGTGCTCGACGGAAAGATGACCCGCAATACCAAGCTGAATATCATCCGCGATGGTATCGTGGTGTACACCGGAGAGCTGTCATCGCTGAAACGCTTCAAAGACGACGTGAAGGAAGTGGCTGCCGGATACGAATGCGGTCTGATGGTGAAGAACTACAACGATGTGCGCATCGGCGATATCATCGAAGGTTACGACGAAGTAGAGACAAAACGTACGCTTTAAGCGACCAGGCATATTTAGGCTCCCGAACAATGCAGAAAGGCCATCCGCGGATCAGTCCGTACAATGGCCGGCGCTCTGTAGGTTCGGGAGTTTGTTTGTTTAACCCCCTGAGAAAAACAGAAGAACCATAAAGGTTTGTACCGGCAAATGTTATGAGCGATACAACACACAATGAATTCGACCTTGTGATCACCGGCGGCGGGATCACCGGACTTGCTGCCGCTTACCTCGCGGCGCGGGAAGGTAAAAAAGTTGCCCTGGTAGAAAAGAGTGATACTTTCGGCGGTCTGCTGAACACTTTTGAAATCGGCGGTAACCGTCTGGAATATTTCTATCATCATTTTTTTACGCATGACGCGGAGTTGAACTGGCTCATCCGTGAGCTCGGGCTGACCGATAAGCTGGTGTTCAAAAAAACATCGATGGGTGTCTTCCGCAATAACGCTATCTACGACTTCAATACACCCGCCGATCTGCTGCGTTTTAAGCCGATCAGTTGGCTGGATAAGTTCAAATTCGGTTTGTCTTCTGTGTACATGGGTAAGTTTGCCCGCTGGGAGCAATATGAGCATGTAAGCGCTGCTTCCTGGCTTCGTAAATGGGCCGGTAAAACGACGGCAGCGTCACTTTGGTTTCCGTTACTTAAAATTAAATTCGGGCCGTATGCCGAGCAGGTTCCGCTGGCCTGGATGATCGGACGCCTGCGTCAGCGCATGGGCTCCCGCGATTCCGGGGACGAGCGCCTCGGGTATCTTGACGGAAGCCTGGATACCCTGCTGCAGCGGATATTACAGGAACTGCAACAAAAAGGCGTCGTGCTCATGAACAAAACGGAAGTGGCGCGCATGCAATACGACGGCGCAACGGTGCACGCACTCGAGCTTACTGACGGCCGTTTACTGAAAGCAGCTCAATTCCTGTTCACCATTCCTTCTACTTATTTTGCGCAGCTGATGGAGCCGCTATTGCCCGATTACGCCGCTGCAACCCGCCAGATAAAGTACTTCGGTGCGATCTGCCTTGTGCTGGAAATGAAAAAACCGCTGAGCGAAGTATACTGGCTCAACATTGCAGAAAATAATTTCCCTTTCGGCGGCATTATCGAACATACCAACCTGGTAGGTCCTGAAGAGTATCAGGGTAGTCATATTGCGTATTTATCGCGCTACTTTGCACATGAAGAACCCATCGCCGGCATGAACGAAGAGCAGCTGAAGGAACTGATGCTGCCACGCCTCCGTGAGATCTACCCGCATTTCGATCCCGAAGATATCATTCGTGTTTATTGTTTCCGTACCAATACGGCAGCTACGGTATGCGACCTGCATTTTTCAAAAAAGGTATTACCTTGTCAGACGCCGCTACAGAATGTGTATATCGCCAACATGAGTCATATTTATCCTGATGAGCGCAGCGTGAACAACTCCATCCGTATCGCTGCGGAAGCGCTGAACAAAATGGGAATTGATGCAACTTGCGTACCTTACAATCGTTCATTATCCGGTAAAATAGGTTTTTAAACTTATGATATCAATCGTTATACCCCTATACAACGAACAGGAAAACGTCGACCATCTGTACGACCGGCTCACGAAAGCCAGTCCTTCGTGGAACGACGATTATGAGATCATCCTTGTGGATGACGGTTCTTACGACGATACGTTCGAAATGGTGCAGTCGATCTGTGCACGTGATGCACATATCAAATGCGTAAAGCTGTCCCGGAATTTCGGCCATCAGGCAGCTATTTCAGCCGGTATGCGTTATGCAAAAGGAGATGCGGTGATCATTATGGATGGCGACCTGCAGGATCCTCCTGAAGAACTGCACCGCTTCCTGGATAAATGGCGGGAAGGCTATCACGTGGTGTATGCAGTACGCACGAAGCGTAAGGAAGGATTTTTCAAAAAGCTTGCCTACAGCACTTTTTATCGCTTACTGCATGTGATCAGTGATATTGATATTCCGCTGGACTCCGGTGATTTCTGCGTAATGGACAAGCGTGTGGTGAAAGTGCTGAACGCCGAGATGGTGGAGCAGAGCCGCTTTGTGCGGGGATTGCGTGCCTATGCCGGATTTAAACAGGTAGGCGTGAAATACGAACGTTCCGAGCGCGCTGCCGGCGAGGTGAAGTACACTTTCCGTAAACTGCTGAAACTGGCAATAGACGGTCTGCTGGATTTTTCAACATTTCCGCTCCGCATTGCCACCTACCTCGGATTTATGATTGCCATTCCGTCTTTCCTGATCGGATTGTTTTTCATTGTCCATCGCATATTCAACTTCAAGATCTTCGGATATTCCGCATCGGATACTCCCGGCCTCGCTACGCTGGCCGTGGGCGTGTTTTTCCTCGGGGGGGTGATCATGGTGATATTGGGTGTGATAGGGGAATATATCGGCCGCATTTATTTTGAAGTGAAAAAGCGACCGTTTTTTATTGTAGAAGAAATCGTATCGAAAAAAGACAACGAACATGTTTAAGAAACCCCTGTTCCTGAATAAGACATTTATTCCCGACGCTTCTCAGAATAAAATGAGCAACGTTGACGACGTATCCGCTTCCAGGGCTGATTTCATCCGCAACCGACCGGGCAATCTCAATTACCTGCTCGAAAAGCGCTATGGCTGGATGAACGATTATATCAACGATGGAGATACCGGTATTGAAGTGGGCGCCGGCAACGGACTGTCGAAATTGTTTATTACAAAGGGCAACTATGAAGTAACGGATTATGCAGACTTTGAATGGCTGGACCGTAAGGTAGACGCGCTGAATATGCCGTATGAATCGGGTAGCCTGGATTTTATTGTAAGCAGCAATATGATTCACCATCTTGCTCATCCGTATAAATTCCTCGACGAATGCCACCGTGTGCTCAAACCGGGTGGAAAGCTGCTGATCCAGGAGATCAACGGCTCTTTCTTTCTGCGGTTGATATTAAAGCTTATGAAGCATGAAGGATACAACTATAATGTTGATCCGTTTGATAAAAACTGCGTCTGCAATGATCCCGACAATCTCTGGTCGGGGAACAATGTATTACCGAATCTGCTGTTCGACGATCAGCAACTGTTCGAATCCAATTTCCGTTTCCGGATTGAGTCGCAGCATTACTCTGAATTTTTCATTTTCCCGCTATCTGGCGGTGTGACGGCCAAGACTAAAACGGTACAACTGCCGCGCGCGATGCTCAATTTGTTCAATGGCATCGATAATATGCTTATCGCTGTTTCGAAAAACACCTTTGCGCTGCAACGGAGGATCGTACTGCGCAAAGTTTAGTCGCATGTACAACTGTTATTCAACGCCCGTGCTGCTGAGTACGGGCGTTCTTTTTTTCCGGAACATTCCGTTGCGAATACGTACTTTCGGCACAAAAAGCAATGATAGTATATAACGTAACGATCAAAGTGGATCCGGCTGTAGCGGCCGACTGGCGTATATGGATGCTGCGCGAGCATATTCCGATGCTGATGGATACGGGTTGTTTTACCGATGCGAAGATGTTCCGTTTACTGGAGCAGGATGATAGCGACGGACCAACATTCTGCGCACAATATTATTGCGCATCCCGTGCCGATTACGACCGCTATATCAATGATTTTGCGTCGGCTATGCGGGCGGAAACACTGAAGCTCTGGGGGGACAAAATTGTGGCGTTCCGCAGCATTATGCAACTGCAATAGCCTTATCTGGTACCGCTTTGCAGATCAGCATGCGGAATGATTACATAAAAACAGGGCTTTTCAGACCGGCGATCTGTTACAATTCGCTACTGATAAGGGTTTGAGCAAAAAAAAAGTTCAACCAAAATTTTGAAATGTAACAAACCGCTGTATATTTGCCTCACACACAAAAAAATTATTTTCTCAACAAAACAAAAAATCAATTCAAATGAACAAAGCGGATTTGATCGACAAAATTGCGAAAGATGCAGACATCACAAAAGCACAAGCTAATGCTGCATTGGATTCTTTCACTGACACAGTGATTGCAACTCTGAAAAAAGGCGACCGCGTTACCCTGGTAGGTTTCGGTACTTTCTCTGTATCTGAGCGCGCAGCCCGCAATGGACGCAATCCTCAAACCGGAGCTGTAATTAAAATCAAAGCACGCAAAGTGCCTAAGTTTAAAGCCGGTAAAGAGTTCTCTACAAAAATCGCGAGCGGTAAAAAATAATTTTTCCTGCTAAAAGAAAAGCAAGCAGTACCAAATACTGCTTGCTTTTTTTATTTTTGCAGCCTAATTAATCTGTAACTTATAAAAACTACCTACAATGGGAAGAGGAGACAAACGTACAACTAAAGGAAAGCGTACTAAAGGAAGCTACGGTAAAAGCCGTATTGCAAGACCTTTGCAGGCTGCGAAAGCTGCTGCTAAGAAAGGCGCTTAGTTGTTGCGATTTTAAGCTTATAAAAAGCCCCGGTAACATTTCTGTTCCGGGGCATTTTTATGTTATTACTTAACAGGGACTATATCCGCTATTTAGTGATCTCGGCGATCTTGGCACCGATTGTGGTGCTCTTTTCTTTCTGACCCAGATCTTCATAAATCGTTTGCAAAGCGATCAGTGTTCCACGGTATGTGTTGAACTGATCCTGGTTCATATTGCCCACTTTAGGATTCAGCAGGTCATATGATTTTTGGAAATAAGGCAGCGCTTTTGAAAACTCGCGTGTACGCAGTCCTTTCAATTCATCGTATTTACGATTCTCTGCTTCAGAGGTACCGGTGATCTCATTCATACGATTGGTAAGATCGGCAGCATTGTTGAAGTACAGTGCGCCCAGATTGTATACATAGTCCGCGTTACCCGGTTCTGCGTCAATAGCCATTTTATAGGCTGTTTCAGCCTTAGCTTCCAGTTCTTTTGAGTTTGCAGGTTTCGCTACAGGTTGGTTTTCTGCATTACGCGGATTAGCGGCATTGCTGTAGGCTACTGCGAGGTTAAACTGAAGTACTGCGTTGTCCGGATCTTTCTGAACCGATTCCTCGAGTTTTTTCAGGAATACATCTGCTTTATCGGAATTGGCATAATAGTTCAGTTCACGGGCATTGATCTGCTCATCTTTCGGATAGGCGGCTTTCGCTTCCGCAATGGTTCTTTCCACTGCAGCATTGTCCTTTTTATCTGCATAAGCATCAATCAGCGCAATGTAAGTATATACTTCGCGCGCATCGGGATTGGCCTTTACTTTTTCCAGCATCGCGATCGCGCGGTCATCTTTCTTCTGGTTGTAGGCGCTGTACGCTTCAAAACGCTGAGCGCTTGCGGCAATCTTTTTAAATGCGTCGTTTCCTGCAAATTGTTTACCGTCGTTCAGTTGATACAGGGACAGTACAAAGCCGTAATTTTTTTCCGCACCGGCAAAATCGCCGGCATTATAAGCATTCACTCCTTTATTGAAAGAGATCTCCGCCAGTCGGCCGAGCTTTGCGTTGATCAGACCTTTGTCATATTTCGGATCTACTTCCACTACCTTCAGGTAAGATTTTTTGCTTTCCTCGAAAGCCACGGAATCCTTATCTCCCAGTTTTTCATAAATCTCTCCGCGGGTAAACCATGCGTCGCCGCTTCTGCTGGTTGCTTCACTGTTCACAGCTTCGTTGATAACGCTGACTGCTTTGGCCATGTCTCCGTCATTCATATATTCCTTCGCAGTGTAGATCTTTGCTTTTTGAGCAAAAGCTCCGGTACTGATCGCGAAAGCGGAAAACACAAGGACTAATTTTTTCATATTGTCTGTTTAGGTATTTTTTCTCAGAATAGTCTGCAAGCTAAAAAATAATGCCAAAAATACCGGATTTGCCGGGGGTATTTTTTTTGCCGCTGTGAAACTTGGGTTAATAAAAAACGCGTGCCGTAGCACGCGTTTTCTCAGAAATTACCAGGTTACTGGCAATCGTTATTTTTTCATGGTAGTTTTTGCCTCAATGCTCAATGTGGCATGCGGTACAGCGCGCAGACGCGCTTTATCGATCAGCTTGCCCGTTACGCGACAAACACCATAAGTTTTGTTTTCGATACGGATCAGCGCTTTTTCCAGGTTGGTGATAAACTGGATCTGGCGGCTGGCCAGTTGAGAAACAGTTTCGCGTTCCATAGCGCCGCTTCCGTCTTCCGCGTTAAAGCGGTTTTCCGAATCTTCGGTACCTTCTCCGTCTTTGCGCATAATCAATCCCTGCAGGTAAGCCAGCTCTTTACGGGCATTTTCCAGACGGGAGTTGATAATGTCGCGGAATTCGGCTAATTCTTCGTCGCTGTAGCGCTTGCCTACTATCGGCGCATTAGGCGCTTCGTCAAGCAGGGAACGATTGAATTCATTGAAAGACGCCTGGCGTTCTTCTCTTCCGCTTTCATTTTGCAGACGGCGGTGAGCCACAATTACAGGAGCTTTTTTCTCTTCACGGAGGTTACGGCCTACAGGGGCAGGACTCGGTTTGGCAGGGTGAACCGGGGTTCCGCTGCTATTATTCAATACAGGTTTGATGATTTTAGTGACTTTAGGTGTTGGTGCAGATCTGCGGCCTGAAGATGCTTTCTTTTCCGGAGCTTCCTTTTTTACAGGAGCCGGAGCCGGTTTTGGAGCTGGTTTAGGAGCAGGGGCCGGTTTTGCAGGAGCCGCTTTTTTAGCAGGAGCTGGTTTTGGAGCGGGAGCCGCTTTTTTTACCGGAACTGCTTTTTTGGCGGGAGCTGGTTTTACTGGTGCAACTTTTTTAGCCGGAGCTGCCTTTTTAACTGGCGCGGCTTTTTTAGCCGGAGCTGCTTTTTTCGCAGGCACCGCTTTTTTAGCCGGAGCAACTTTCTTGGCAGGAGCTGCTTTTTTAGCCGGAACAGCTTTTTTAGCTGGTGCCGCTTTCTTAGCCGGTGCTGCTTTTTTTACAGCTGTAACTTTTTTAGCCGGAGCCGCCGCTTTTTTTGCAGGCGCTTTAGCAGCATTTTTCTTAGTTGTGGCCATGCTTGTTTAGTTGTTTTTTAAAACTTGAACTTTAAGGGTTGTTTCATTTACTTCTACATCAACTCCGTCAGATATATTTTCGGAAAATATAATATCTGAAGCCAAAATTTCGGCGCAAATGTACGAATAAAACTTTATAATACTAGAGTTTAATAGGTCATTTTTTTCCACGGAAACAGTGATCTTGTCAGTTAACTCATAATCATTGTCTTTGCGGATCTTTTGAATTCTGTTGATGAATTCCCGTGCATTTCCTTCATCCCGCAATTCATCCGTTATCGTCACATCCAGGGCCACCGTAAGTCCGTCTTTGCTGGCAACAGACCATCCCGGTATGTCTTCGGCAACCACCTCTATATCTTCCGGAGTAAATGTAACCATAGCACCGTCGATATCCAGAGATAAGCTCCTGTCACGTTCAAACTGCGCAATCTGGTGCTGATCCAGGTTGCCGATAACGGCAGCGGCGGCTTTCATTTTACCTCCGAGCTTCGCGCCCAGCGTTTTAAAGTTAGCCTTTGCCTTCTTGCTGATCACACCTTCTGCCTCCCGTATGTAGGCGATTTCCTTTACGTTCACTTCATTTTTGATCAATGCTTCAATTTGTTTCAATTGATTTTCAATAGAATCGTTCAAAACAGGAACCATGATCTTTTGCAAAGGCTGGCGCACCTTTATATTCACCTTTTTACGGATAGAAAGTACCAGCGAAGAGGTAAGCTGCGCCAATTCCATGCGCTCTTCCAACTCCAGATCTATATACGCCTCATTTGGTTTAGGATATTTCGACAAATGAACTGATTCACTGTTATTTCTGCCGGTTATCTTATTCAGATTGTTAAACATCCAATCCGCAAAGAACGGAGATATAGGAGCCATCAGCAGGCTGATCTGCTCGAGGCATTCGTACAGTGTCTGGTAAGCAGCGATCTTATCGGCTTCGTATTCCCCTTTCCAGAAACGACGGCGGCAAAGACGTACATACCAGTTGCTCAGTTGCTCATCCAGGAAATATTCTATTGCACGGCCCGCCTGGGTCGGTTCATAATCGTCGAAGTAGGCCGTACATTTCTTGATGAGCGATTGCAGCGAGGAGAGTATCCATCGATCGATTTCCGGGCGTTCTGCAACAGGTATATACGCTTCTTTGAAAGTAAACCGGTCTACGTTTGCATACAATGCAAAGAACTGGTACGTATTGTACAGGGTTCCAAAAAACTTCCGTTGAACCTCTTTAATGCCTTCTAAATCAAATTTTAAGCTGTCCCATGGAGATGCGTTGGTAATCAGGTACCAGCGGGTGGCATCGGCGCTGAATCGTTCGATTGTATCAAAAGGATCTACTACGTTTCCGACGCGTTTGCTCATTTTGTTGCCGTTCTTATCCAGAACCAGTCCGTTGGCAACAACCGTTTTGTACGCTACGTTATCAAAGAGCATTACGCCAAGTGCATGCAATGTGTAAAACCATCCGCGCGTCTGATCTACGCCTTCCGCGATAAAGTCGGCAGGGAATGCCTGTTGCTGATCGATCAGCTCTTTGTTCTCAAAAGGATAATGCCATTGCGCATAAGGCATTGCACCGCTGTCAAACCATACATCAATCAGGTCCGGCTCGCGGCGCATGGGTTTGCCCTGGCTGTCGGCGAGCACGATATTGTCAACGAACGGTTTGTGCAGATCGATATCAGAGTCTGACGTATTTTGTTGTAAATTAAGTTTTTCGTTAGCGTATTTGATCTCTTGCATTAATTCAGCTACGGAACCGATGCATTTATGTTCGCTTCCGTCCTCGTTGCTCCAGACCGGTAGTGGGGTTCCCCAATAGCGACTGCGACTCAGATTCCAATCCACCATATTTTCCAGCCAGTTTCCGAAACGGCCTTCCCCGGTTGCTTTGGGTTTCCAGTTGATCGTCTTATTCAGTTCGATCATACGATCCTTTACCGCGGTTGTGCGGATGAACCAGGCATCGAGCGGATAGTACAGGATTGGTTTGTCTGTACGCCAGCAGTGGGGGTAAGTATGGGCGTATTTTTCAACCTTAAATGCCTGTCCCGCAGTTTTGAGTCGGACTGCTATATCCACGTCCACCTCTTTATAGTCCGGATCGTCTTTGTAATTTTTTACATATCTTCCGGATAGTTCTCCGAGTCCGTCTATGAACTTTCCTTCTTTATTGACCATTACCAGGAATCCGATATTGGCTGCTTTTCCCACCTTATAGTCATCTGCGCCGAACGCAGGTGCCGTGTGTACGATGCCGGTACCGTCTTCGGTGGTAACAAAGTCGCCCAGGATCACACGGAACGGATCCCCTCCGGCTACCGCTGCTGTATTTGCTTCGAAAGGCAATAGCTGCTGGTAGCGCATGTTCTCCAGTTCACGGCCCTTCATGCGTTTGAGGATCTGGTAGGGCAGGTTTTTTCCGTCGTTCTTATATTCCTGAAAATCAGTATTTTCAAACTCTTGTTTGAAGTATTTTTTCAGCAGATTTTCGGCCAGAACGATATTGATACGCTCGTGAGTATAAGGGTTTACCGTATGCACCAGCACATAATCGATATTAGGTCCGACGGTCAGTCCCAGGTTGGAAGGTAAGGTCCAGGGGGTAGTCGTCCAGGCCATAAAGTACAACTTCTCCTCCGATGCCGGCAATGCCGCGAATAGCTGTTCACTCTCGCTGTTGCGGATTGCTTCGAACATTGCCACGATGGTAGTGTCCTTTACCTCTTTATAAGTACCGGGCTGGTTCACTTCATGACTACTGAGTCCGGTTCCCGCAGCAGGAGAGTACGGTTGTATGGAGACGCTCTTATATAAGTAATTTTTTTTGTGCAATTCTTTCAAAGCCCACCATAGCGTTTCTATGTACTTATTATCGAATGTGATATATGGATCGCTCAGGTCTACCCAATAACCCATTTTGCGGGTCAGGTTATCCCATTGATCCTTGTATCGCATTACCGCTTCGCGGCATTTGCGGTTGTATTCTTCGACAGTGATTTTAACACCGATATCCTCTTTGGTGATGCCCAGTTCTTTCTCCACACCCAGCTCTACCGGAAGGCCATGTGTATCCCATCCGGCTTTCCGTTTTACCTGGAATCCCTGCATGGTTTTATAGCGGCACACCAGATCTTTCAGCGTGCGGGAGATGACATGGTGAATACCGGGCATCCCGTTTGCGCTGGGCGGACCTTCGTAGAACACAAACGGGGTAGCCCCGTCCCGTGTGCTGATACTCTTATTAAATGTATCATTTTCCGACCATATCTTTTGTATATCCGCCTCTATCGAAGGCATATTTAGTTGCTTATATTCAGGATATTTCATTGTAAAACAGAAAAGTAGCCAAAAATTTGTGTCGCGAAGTTAAATGGATAAATTGACAAATTCTTATTTGGCTTTTCCTCATGCAATCACTGCACGCCAAAGCTTTAAGGGAGAATGGATATTTTAAGGAAAAGAAACTTTTAAGTTGCGTATATTTGTTTGTATCGATATTAAAATATATATGGAACAGCAGGTGTTTTTCGCTTTATCGGATCCCACGAGAAGAAATATTATCGAATACCTGTCAGAGCGATCTGCAAATATGCGTATGGTTGCCGATACTGTTGGGATGAGTCGACAGGCTGCGGCTAAACACATACATGCTTTACAGATGTGTGGATTGGTGGTGTTGGAAAAGCAGGGCAGGGATCAGGTGTGCCGTTTTCAACCCGACGGCCTTAAAGATTTACGTGTTTGGCTGCAGCGTATGGAGCAACGTCACCTTGATTTTCCGGAGCAGCAGTTATCCGATACACAATAATCATTTTAAATAATATATCATGTCTGATCAATTACTGATTGTCGAAAGATTGTTACCCGCTTCACGGGGAAGGGTATGGCGTGCGCTTACCAATAAGGAGGAAATGAAAAAATGGTATTTCGCATTATCGGAATTTATTCCTGAGCCGGGTTTCCGTTTCTCGTTTACAGGCGGACCGGAGGACGGGACACAATATGTCCATATTTGCGAAATAACGGAAGTGGTACCGGAGCGGAGACTCGCTTACAGTTGGCGGTACGAAGGTTACGATGGTATTTCTTATGTTATGTTTGCACTGGAGGAGCAGGGAGCTCAGACATTGCTGCGCCTCACGCATAGCGGCTTATCATCGTTTCCGGAGCTGCCCGATTTCGCGCGGAGCAATTTCGAAGCAGGCTGGAATCATATTATCGGGATTTCGCTGCCGGCGTATCTTCAATCCTGAGGGGCAAAAAAAAGCGACCGGTATACCGGTCGCTATAAAATAGTATTATAAAGGCGTATTTATTAGTAAACAGAGGCGCCGCTTACAGAGGAGTTGATACCCATTCCTTTACCATCGTTAGGATCGATAGAAGGAGAACAGTCGATCAGACCGTTTACCGCATATTTCCAGAGCAGTGATCCTTTTGCGGTATCGAGAGCGTACAGGTATTTGTCGTAGCTGCCGAAATACACATAGTTCTGATAACATACAGGGGAAGAAGCGATCAGGCCGTCTGTTTCTTTGATCCAGCGGATTGCGCCGTTCAGCACATCGATCACGTACAGTTTTTTGTCGTAGCTGCCAACATAAACGCGATCTCCGTAGAGATAAGGTGAAGAGCGGATACGGTCATCGGTTTTAACGGTCCAGCGTGGTGTTCCGAATACGTTTTCGAGGCAAAACAGTTTATAATCGTCGTTACCGAAGATCACACTGCCGCCGAAAACAACAGGAGAGGATTTGATGGGTTTGCCTGCGCCGGATGCAAACTGCCATTTAAGGCTTCCGGTGCGGCGGTCAAGACAATACATCACACCATTTTCCCCGCCGATATACACGTTTCCGGTATCAACGGTTGGGGAACAGTTAAATTGAGTGGAGAAATTTGCAGAAGACCAGATAGCATTACCATTGCGGAAATTCCGCGCATATACGGTACCGTTGTCACATCCGAAAATGACCATACTGTCGCTTACGATCGGCGAAGAGTTCAGCGTGCCGGGGAAATCGACAAACCATTCGGTTGTATCGGGTGTAATATCAATGGCAGCGATCCGGTTGCCGGTTGTATAGATCAGCAGGTTTTCCTGACCTATAGGTGTTGTGGTCATTCCGTAGGCGATGGCCACTTTGGAAGATTTTTTCGTTCCGGTGATCGGGTCTATTTTATATAAGGTGGAAGAGGGAGTACCTACAAACAGAATATTATTATAAAGTACCGGAGAAGAATAAACGGGGGCGCCTACATTGACTTCCCATTTCTTGGCTCCCGTCATCGGGTTCAGTGAATAAATGAATTGGTTCTGACTGCCAATGAATACAGCTGTAGAAGCAGTGGGGGGAAACGGAGTATCCGTATCCGGGGTGGGTTTGCAAGAGGTGAATAGGGTTGCTGCCACTACAGATGAAAGTAACGCTTTAGTCCAATTATAATTCATGAGTGCGAAATAGTATAATCACGAAAGTAATGCTAATTATTTAGTCTTGCAAGACATCTGAAAAAAAAATCCGATTATTTTCATAACCGGATTTACTGTGTTTTGTGTGCCTGAAAATCAAGCCAGTGCTTTTTCTTTTCTTTTTTTGATTTGGTTCACCAGAGCGTCGAATGCACAGTCGAAAGACTCCTCAAAAACTTTGCTCTCGTGTTTTACAAAGAAGGTATGACGAGGGATTATTACTTTAATCTCGGCAACTTTATCTTTGATTTGATGAACGACATTGTCCAATTTCAGATACACCTCAACTCCTAAGATGTGGTCATGAAAGGTTTTCAGTTTTTCGATGCGTTTGTTCACATGGCTGAGCAATTTGTTGTCCGCATCGAAATGTACGGTTTGAATTTGAATGTTCATCTTGACTTTTTTTTAGGTTATTAAAAATGATTGGTTACCCTTTCGGATGACTCAATTTATGAACTTTTTTGAGTTTGTCAATGTTAAGATGCGTATAAATCTGCGTGGCCGCAATACTGCTGTGTCCCAGTAACTCTTTGATCGCCTGTATGTTCGCGCCGTTATTCAACAGGTGCGTGGCAAAGGTGTGGCGAAGGATATGCGGACTTTTCTGCTTCAGGCTGCTCACCTGTGCCAGGTATTTTTTTGCCAGCCGGTACACCTGGCTGTCATTGATTGCTTTACCGCTTTGCGTGACAAACAGTGCATCACGGTTGCAGTCGCTTTGCTGCTCTTTAACGGAGAGGTAATCGCGTAACTGATCCAGCAACGCCACTCCCAATGGTATCAGTCGTTCTTTTCCGCCTTTACCCCATACCCGCAGCTGTTGCAGACTCCACTCGATATCCGTTTCTCTGAGTCCGCTCAGTTCGCTGCGGCGCAATCCGCAACTATACAGTAATTCGAGTATCAGCCTTTCCGTCTGGCCTTCAAAGCCTTCGGGAAAAGTTACGGACTCAAACAGCTGTTCTGTTTCGGAAGGACGCAAAAACTGGGGGATTCTTTGTGGCAGGCGCATACCGTGCATGAGTGCCACGGGATTTTTATCACAATGCCCGAGGCGCATCAGGAAGAGGAAATAGCCGTTCAGCGAAGAGCGTTTCCGGTTGATGGAACGCGCTTCCTGACCTTGTTCGCGCAGGGAGTGTAGCCAGTTGCGCACTTGTGTCAGTCCTACTTCGCGGAGCGGAAGGCGGTTTTCTTCAGTAAGATTGTTGTTTGGATCGGGATATAAGTAATACCGGAACTGCTCCAGATCGGAGAGGTATGCAGCGAGGGTGTGAGCGGAGTAGCGCTTTTCGAACCGCAGGTAGTGTCTGTAATCCTCAAAATAACTATGAAACAACGCGCACATAAAAAACCGTTACCACAAATATAATTATTTGGGTAACGGTTTACAATTTATTTTTGACGAGCAAAAACTGCGACTAGTCCAGTTGACCGTTGGTCATTTGCTGAACATAAACTGCTTTAAGCACTTCAGTGCGGCGTTTTACAGACGGCTTAACGAACGCCTGACGTCTGCGCAACTGAACCAGAGTACGGGATTTTTCGAATTTCTTCTTGTACTTCTTCAGCGCTTTGTCAATGTTTTCGCAGTCTTTAGCATCTATGATTAACATACTTTAATATACCTCCTTTTGGTAGTTTTTTTAATGAGAAGTCGCAAAATTAATATAATTACTATTCACAGCAAATTTTTTTTATTTTCAATACTTTTGCCGCAGCTTCAGGCGTTTGTTGCCATATGAAAAGATCCTTCCGCATTTTTATTCTGTTGTTCCCGGTAATTACGGCAACAAGCTCCTGCCAGAAATGGAAGGATAAGCAGGCGCAGGATCTGGGCTTCACAAATACCTATTGCAATATTCCTTCGGCTGTCAACTACAACTGGAATTTCCCCGGTATTGAAGACAACAGCACCTGCGTGTTTCCTTCGGATCCGTTTACGGGTAACTATACTTTCGAGGATTCCGTTTATATTGATGGTATCGACTCGGCGATCCTCTACGGCAGTATCGGTTTCTCCATCGTGAAAAGGGATTCTGCACGCTTCGACATTACCGGTTATTGCAGTTCGCGCAGTCTGCCCTTTACGGCCAACCGCTATTACCACGCCACTTCCGATACTGTACTTGCAGGCGGTACACAACTATTCTGCCGGGAACTGGATACGCTGAACGGCACCCTGGATTACCGGCCCGCCGACAGTTCATTATATATTGAATTCACCATTAAAAGCGATACGCTCACTGCGGTACACCGCGGAAGAGCCTACAAAAAGTAACCATGTTTACCGGAATTATTGAAACCCAGGCGCGGGTAGACCGCATCATCAGCAGTGGCACCAACACTGATTTCTGGATGGAATGCCTGCTTACGCCCGAACTGAAAATAGACCAGTCTGTCGCACACAATGGCGTGTGCCTTACGGTTGTGGAAATAGAAGGGAATTTTTACCGCGTAACGGCAGTAGAGGAAACGCTGCGCAAAACCAACCTGAACCTCTGGCAGGTGAACGATCACGTGAATATCGAGCGATCCCTGCGTCTGGGCGACAGGCTGGACGGACACCTCGTACAGGGTCATGTAGACAGCACCGCCACCTGTATTGAAAAACGGGCGCTTGAAGGCAGCTGGCTGTTCCGATTCCGCTTCGATAAGGCTTTCGCCGCGCTCCTGATAGAAAAGGGTTCCGTATGCCTGAATGGCGTCAGTCTTACCGTGTTTAATCTCGGCACCGACGAGCTTACCGTGACGATCATCCCTTATACTTTTGAATATACCAATTTCTCTGCCATAGCAGCAGGTACCGTAGTGAATATCGAATTTGACGTGTTGGGAAAATACCTGCTCCGTAGGCAAAGTCTGGAAAACCATTCCTGATCCGCCATCTCACCGTTATGACGCTACAAAAGGCCGGCAAACGTCTGCTCCGGGTACTCAGATATCTGGGTATCGGAGTCGTATCGCTGTTATTATTGCTGTTTTTGCTCCCTTACCTGTTTCCCCGGACTATATCCGACGGGATCAAGACATGGACCAACAATAATATCAACGGGAAAATGAACTTTTCGAAGGTACGTCTGTCCTTCTACGATCATTTTCCTTCCCTCACCCTCACATTGCACGATTTCTCGCTGAAGGGTGCTCCGCCTTACCCCAATGACACGCTGGCGGCAGCGGAGGAAATTGCATTCGGCGTAAACCTGCGCAGCGTGTTGTTTGAACATACTGTTTTGGTGGATGAAATCTACCTGGACGATGCGCGCCTGAATGTGCAGGTGGATACAAACGGTAATGCGAACTATAATATCCTCAAAACAAAAGAGCAGAAACAGCAGGAACAGGTGAATGACTCAGCAAGTGCGAGTCTGAAGATCCGTATGATCGCCATCCGCCGCTGCCACCTTACGTACCACGACCGGTCGATTCCGATGTACCTGAATGCAGACGGATTTAATTATGAAGGCAGGGGAGACCTGAGCAATGCGGTGTTCGATCTGGCCAGCCAACTGAATATAGATGCGCTGGACTTCTCTTTCGACGGAGAAGAATACCTGCGCGATAAAAAGATCAATGCCGAACTGCTGACGCAGGTAAATACCAATTCCCTGGTATTGCTGTTCCGTAAAAACGATCTGCGCATCAATAAGCTGAAACTGGCTTTCACAGGCGATTTCAGTTTCCTGTCCAATGGATATTCCATGAACTTCAAAGCAGGTGCAGATAAAATCAGCCTGTATGCGCTTGTAACAGCATTACCTCCTGCTTACCTCAAATGGCTGGAGCAAACTGACGTAAAGGGTGAGGCCGATCTGGCTTTCAGCCTTAAAGGGGATTATATCGCTTCGCTGAACAAAAAGCCGGATATGCATTTCGATATGAATATCCGTGACGGCTACGTGGCTTATCAGAAGCAAAGTCCGGCATCTTCGCTGTATTTCGCTTTACATACACGTATGCCTTCCCTGAATACAGACAGCCTCGGCATCGATATCGACACCTTTTCGTTCCGTATGGATCAGGGTTATTTTGATGCACAAGTGCATACGCTGGGATTGGACAGTCCGCTTGTAAAAGCACGTGTCCGTATGGATATGGATCTGGCAAAGCTGCAACAGGCTACCGGTTTTAAAACGGCCGATCTGCGGGGGCATTTCCGGTTGGAAACAGATGTGAACGGACCATTCCGCTATCATACGGACGTGAAGGGGAACAGTGTTATCGATCAGGTTCCCGTGTTCACCTGCAACGCTGCCATGAGCAGCGGTTACTTTAAAATGGCGCAACTGCCGCAGGGTATAAGGGATATCAGTTTCAATATCCTTGCTTCGTGTAAGGATGGCAATTACCGCCACACCAATTTGCGCATCGACGGATTAAAAGCAACGGCACTGAATAATTTTGTACAGGGACATATCTCTGTCGCTAATCTCGAAAACTACCTGATGGATGCGGAAATCCGCTCCCGGGTAAACCTTGCGCAGATAAGGGAGTTCCTGCCGATGGACAGTCTTACGCTTTCCGGACAAATGGCGCTGGAGCTCACCGCAAAAGGTCCTTATGCACCGGAGCACAAACAGTTTCCGAAAATCGGCATGAAGCTGGATCTGCAGCAGGGTTCCGTGCAGACGAAATATTATCCGCATCCGGTCAGCAATATCCAACTGGCATTGCAGGTAAGCAATACCGGCGGCACAGCGAAAGAGATGCAGATTGCCGTTGCCCCGCTTTCGTTCGACTTCGAAGGAAAACCTTTTGTATTGCAGGCGCAGCTGGCTGATCTGAGTGACCTGCACTACGATATTACCGCAAAAGGTGAACTGGACATCGGGAAGATCTATTCAGTGTTTGTACAGGACGGACTGAATGTAAGCGGCTTTGCACAGATGGATCTGCATTTTGCCGGCACGCAGAGCGATGCAATGAAAAAGCGCTTCGGTAAGCTCAATAACTCAGGAACATTGCTGCTCAGAGACATTGAGATCCGGGAGCTGAAATACCTGCCGAAACCATTTGTGCTGCGGGAAGGCCGCTTCCGTTTCCGGAACGACCAATGCTGGTTTGAGCGCTTCCGCGCACAATACGGTTCGTCTGACATTACTTTAAATGGTCACCTGGAGCATATCATCAATTATGCATTAAGCGATAATGCATCCTTGAAAGGCTCATTCGATCTTAAGTCGCACTACCTGCTCGTGGATGAATTTATGAGCAGCACCGCAGCTGCAGATACTGCCGCGGCGGATACATCGGGCGTGATTGTGATCCCACGCAATATCAGCATGGTCTTCAATGCGCAGGCAAAGACCATTGCTTACGACGGGCTGATCCTTCAGCAATTCGCAGGACAAATGATGATCGACAGCGGGCAGCTGCGGCTGAACAATACCGGCTTCATGATGGTAGGAACCAGTATAGCGCTGAATGCATCGTACCGCAATACGGGTACGCAAAAAGCCTGGTTCGACTTTTCGATTCTGGCAAAGGAGTTTGATGTGCATCGCGCCTACAAAGAAGTGAAGTTGTTTCACCAGATGGCACCTTCCGCAGCATCGGCGCAGGGGATTATTTCACTTGATTACAAGTTGCGCGGACGACTTGATAAAAACATGTCTCCGGTGTATCCTTCATTGGAAGGAGGCGGCGTGCTTTCCGTACGCAATGTAAAATTCAAAGGTTTTAAGCTGTTGAACAATGCATCCCGGGAGAGCGGTAAAGAGGGGTTGAAAGACCCGGATGTGAAAAACGTGGACCTTAAAACCACGGTTGCTAAAAACATCATCACACTGGAAAAAGTAAAGATCAAAATGGCGGGATTCCGCTTCCGGATAGAGGGACAGAGCGATTTCGACCATCATCTGAAATTCAAAGCACGATTGGGATTGCCACCCCTTGGTATCATAGGTATTCCGATGACCATCACGGGTACGAGCGACAACCCCAAGGTGAAAGTGGGCAAGGAGGAATCGGACCCGCTTGAGGAAAAAGAAGATACAGAAGGCCCTTTGCCCCCGCCGCCGGCAGAGCCCTGACGGGCGGTATAATTGCCTTATCTTTGCGGCATTCCGATGAACCTTACTTTACGCATTCAGAGGCTGATAGCCTTATGTTCCGTCCTGCTGTTTGCCGGCAAGATGTGGGCCTGGTATCTTACGCATTCCGTCGCCATATTCACCGACGCACTGGAAAGTACCGTTAATGTGATCACCGGTTTTATCGGATGGTACAGTCTCTCGCTTGCATCGCGTCCGAGCGATGAAAACCATCCTTACGGACACGGTAAAGCCGAATATGTTTCCGCCGCGCTGGAAGGCGCACTGGTGCTTATCGCCGGCATCATGATCATCTATGAAGCCGTTGACGCGTTCCTGTTTCCGCATCCTTTATCCCGTCTCGACAGTGGTATGATCTTAACGGCAATCACCGGTGTGATCAATTTCCTGCTGGGCGTATATGCGCTGCGCGTCGCAAGGCAGCATCGCAGTATGACGGTGGAAGCGGCAGCCACACATCTCAAATCGGATGCCTATTCCACTTTTGCGATGGTGGCCGGATTGCTGATCGTACGGCTTTCCGGTTGGGCATGGCTGGATCAGGTGATCGCTATGGTGTTTGGCGTGATCATCATTGTTACCGGGTATAAAGTACTGCGTAAATCGCTTGGCGGTATTATGGATGAGGCCGATGAAGCCCTGCTGGATGAAGTGATCGCTGTGCTGAATGAACATCGCCGTCCCGCCTGGATCGATCTGCACAATCTCCGCAGCATACAATACGGTTCGGTGCTGCATATAGATGCACACCTGACATTGCCCTGGTATTATTCCGTGCAGCAGGCAGGGGAGGAAATCCACCATATGGAAGAGGTGGTGCGCGCGCATTTTGGAGGTAAGGTGGAATGCTTTGTGCATATAGATGCCTGCAAACCTTTTTCCTGTGCTATTTGCACGATGCCCGACTGTGCAGTACGACAACATAGCCTGGTGCACCGTATCGAATGGAATCGTGCGGTGGCGATGGAAAACAGGCAGCACCGCCTGAACGAGTAAAAATGTAATTTACAGTTTCAATTATCTGAATGAATACCCAGGATACTATTGTTGCGATTGCCACAGCGCCCGGCGCCGGTGCTATCGGTATGGTGCGCGTGAGCGGGAAAGAGGCTTTTTCAATTGTGAATGCAGTGTTCAAAGGGAAAGACCTCCGGTTGCAGGCTACGCACACCCTGCATTTCGGCTATATCGCCGAGGGAAAAGGTACCGATGCGGAGCAGCATATAGACGAAGTGGTGGCCGGTCTTTTCCGCGGACCTAAAAGTTTTACGGGGGAAGATACGATAGAGATCACCGCACACGGATCGCTGTATATATTGCAGCGGATTGTTGCCGTTTGTATTGCGCAGGGTGCGCGCATGGCCATGCCGGGAGAGTTCACGCAACGGGCCTTCCTGAACGGAAAAATGGACCTGACGCAGGCCGAAGCTGTAGCCGATCTGATAGCGGCAGACAGTGCTGCGGCGCAGCAGACTGCATTGAAACAATTGCGCGGGGGATTCTCCGGCGATCTGAAGCAATTGAGGGAGCAACTGATCAACTTTGCTGCGCTTATTGAACTCGAACTCGATTTCAGTCAGGAAGACGTAGCATTTGCCGATCGCACCCAGCTGGCTGCACTAATCGGTACGATGCAGCAGGCCACGCGGCAACTCGTACAGTCTTTCAGTCTCGGCAATGCTATTAAGAATGGGGTAAGCGTGGCTATTATCGGGAAACCCAATGCCGGTAAGAGTACCCTGTTAAATGCGTTGCTGAATGAAGAGCGTGCGATCGTGAGCGATATTGCCGGTACCACGCGCGACACGATAGAGGAGATGATGAATATCCGCGGTATCCTGTTCCGGCTTATTGATACTGCCGGGCTGCGGGAAGATACTACAGATGAGATCGAGAAGATCGGGGTGGGGAAGAGCCTGGAGAAAATGCGCCAGGCCGATGTGGTGATCGCGTTGCACGATGTGTTGCTCAGCGACCGGGAAACTATTGCCGCGCAGCTGGCCGGACTGGAAGCGGAAGGCATCCGGAGTCTGCCTGTATTGAATAAAGCAGATTTACTCGACGAAGCGCAGCGCAGGTCCTGGATGGAGGCTTTCCCGCAGGCATTGCTGATCTCCGCAAAAGAGAAGCAGCACCTGGAACTGTTGAAAGACGCGTTGTACGATACAGCAATTGATCAGAATATTTCCATGGAGAACACCGTGGTGGTAAATGCCCGCCACCATGAAGCACTGTTGAAAGTAGCGGAGTGTCTGGACGAGATTGAGCGCGGCATGGCGATGGACATTTCCGGCGAACTGCTGGCGCTGGATATCCGCCGCTGCCTGTATTTTCTGGGCACCATCACCGGCGAAGTCGAAATCGACCGCGATATTTTAGGCACTATTTTCGGGAAGTTTTGTATCGGGAAGTAATTGTGATAAGGAAGAGGGAACTATAAGAAACAAACGTAAGTCAAAGCAAGGTTTTTCCGGCAATCCGCCACTTTCCCGGGTCTGGGAATGCCTTTTCCTTTTTTAGAATTGCATTTTTATTTTTACGTGCTACGGTTTAAAGGGTAGCTTTCAAGTCCCTATGGAAATTTAGCAGTTGTGTTTATTGATATTTAATATTATACCTTATCGGGTATATTATGTTATTGTTCTCTTATCTTTATACCCTAAAAGGTATAATTGAAAATATAGTTCTTATATTTGCACCCTAAAAGGTATAAAATGAATTATTCAATAGATCAATTCATCAAGGAGAAGCGAAAGCAGTTGAAATTAACGCAGCCTGAATTAGCAGAGAAGGCTGGTGTTGGTTTACGTTTCCTGCGTGAATTGGAGCAAGGTAAGAAAACCCTTAGATTAGATAAAGTAAATCAAGTATTAGCTTTATTTGGTGCTACTATTGGTGTAATCAAAACTACTGACTTATGAGGCAAGGTAGAGTATACTACAATAATTTAATAGCAGGAGTGATCGCCGAAAATGATGAAGGGTTTACATTTAAGTATGATGAAGCATATTTGAACAATGAATCCGCCAAGTCCATCAGCCTTACTTTGCCGCTTCAACAAGAGGCCTATCAAAATAAAATTTTATTCCCCTTTTTTGATGGATTAATACCTGAAGGCTGGTTGTTGAATATTGCTGTAGCAAACTGGAAAATTAATGCAAGAGATAGATTTGGTCTGCTACTTACGTTGTGCAAAGACTGTATCGGCTGTGTATCCGTTCAATCCATTGAAGCATGAAGGAGAGAATAAATTGCCTTTATTGTTATGAAGGTCTTGATGAAAACAAACAAGATTTTCATCCTGCATGTGCTAAAAAGATGTTTGGTACAGAGATACCTCCTGTTATTGATTTTGATCTAAAGCAATTAGAAGAATTGGCAATGCAGATTGTAATTAAAAGTGTTGCTGTGACTGGTGTTCAGCCTAAGCTGTCTCTGCATTTGGAAAAGCATAAAAATGAAGCATCCAGATTGACGATTGTTGGCTTGCATGGAGATTACATTTTAAAACCACCATCTACAGAGTATCGGGAATTGCCACAAAATGAAGATTTAACTATGCATTTGGCAAGTTTGGCAAAAATAAAAACTGCTCAGCATTGCTTGATCCGGTTAGCTTCGGGTGAACTGACCTACATCACCAAACGTTTTGATAGAAATAAGAATGGTAAAGTAGCCTTGGAGGATTTTTGTCAATTAACCGAAAACCTGACGGAACATAAATACAGGGGTTCTATTGAAAATATAGGAAAAACAGCAAGAGAATATACCGCAAACAAGGGTATAGAATTGATACGCTTATTTGAGCTTGTTGTGTTTTGTTATCTGACTGGCAATGCAGATATGCACTTGAAGAATTTTGCACTAATCGAAAATTCTTTCGGTGAATATGAATTATCACCTGCCTACGATTTATTAAGCACAGCTTTAGTGATACCTGATGATAAGGACGAATCTGCGCTTAATATTAATGGCAAGAAGCGTAAACTAAAGAAAAGTGATTTTGATACATTAGCTGCTAATATGGGGATTAACACCAAATCTGTAGAAAATATTTACATCAGATTTGCAAGCGTTTTACCAATTTGGATACGGTTTATTAAACAAAGTTTTTTAAGCAAAGCAATGCAGGAGCAGTATATTGAATTGATTGGAATCAGGCACGCTAATTTGTTTATTTAGCACTTTACCGTCTCCAAAACGCTGAAAGTATTGCTAACAGTGGTTGTGGTACTTTGTGCATCGGGAAGTAACTGCGGTAAAGAGAATTGACTCTGTCGTGTGATTAGCAAATTTTCGTGCGTGCCTTTTATAACCATACCCAACATGAAAAAATTATCCATACTTATCGTCTTTTTCGTATTGGGTTTTAATGAATTGTTTGCTCAGGGATTAACGATCGGGCCATGTGGAACCCCTGTAAATAAGTATTATATCTACGAAGTAAATGGTGCGTTATTTGCTTCCGGAAAAAAGTCTGCGGTAATGATTTTTCAAAATTCAGATGTAAAGAAGGGCAAGCAATATTTCAGGCATTTTCGCGCTCTCCGGCACTTTCCGTTTCTGTATAAAGAATTTAATAGCCTTTTTCCAAAGCTGGACGGAAGATATCCTGCCGGAACGGAAATCAAAAAGTCTGCTGGTGAAAACAAAGCACCTGATACGATCATTTATCATGGAATTATTTTGAAACACCCTGTGGAAATTGATGGGGCATTTAATTTTAAACCAAAGGACAATTCGGCTGTGGCATTATTAGATAGTTTTCATTTAGTAAATAAATGTGCGATCTGCGATAAGAAACATTTTGAATTCTATCTGAAAAAATAAGTTTCAACAGCAGTGAAAATAATCTGCATAGGTTTTTCAGCTTATAACATTGCTACTTCTTTTACCTTTTCCACTATCTGCCGGATATAAGTGCTCCCGGATAAGTATATACCGTATAGCTGCAGAGCTTTTGAGCAACTGCTTTTGAAAGCATCGTGCCGATCAGTATCGGAATAAACAGTATGAAGCCGCCGGGTGTGAGTCCGCATGCTAAAAATACAGCAGTCATCGGTGCATGGATGGCCGCACTCAGCATAGCAGCGGCGCCGATCAGCGCAAAATTCAGAACGATCAAATGGGTATGAAGGAAGTGATTGCATACAATCGCTATCAATATCCCTAATACGGCTCCCGAAACCAGACTTGGGGCAAAAACGCCGCCATCGCCGCCTGCTCCCAGAGTGAGGGATGCGGCCAGTGGTTTTAAGAAGATCAGCAACAGCAGCAAACCAAGGAAGCTTACAGAAAATGACCCGCTGTGCTTTAGTAATTCCGGCAATGCATGGTAGCTGTCTCCATATAACTGGGGGAATATAAAAATCAGGATGCCCACCAAAACGGCGCCGGTATTCACGCGTAAAAAATTGTTGCGGATCGCGGCAAACCTGCTTTTGATCCGGATAACGGTTTGGGTAAAATACACCGCCAGGAAACCCGCCAATATGCTCAGCAGGATCATGTAGGGTAGGGCAGTCCGGTACCAACCGGTGACACTGAAGTTGAACAATGGCTTGCTGCCGGACAGGTAAATAATGCCCCAGGAAACCAAAACCGCAATACCGCTGCTAAACAGGATAGTCTTAGACGCTTTTTTTGAGATAGCTTCCACGGCAAACAGCATGCCCGCTATCGGATTGCAGAACAAAGTGGCAACGCCGGCAGCAACGCCTGCACAAACCAGTTCGGTTTTATAGGCATTCACGGCTCTCTCTGTTTTGTACGTGTTGGCGCCGATAGCGGCAGTGGACACAACAGTAGACACTTCCACTCCGGTAGAACCACCGGATATCACCGTTAAAAAGCCGTTGATATAATGGGATGGTATTTTGTATAAAGGAAGTTCATTTTTGCGTTTTTTCAAGGTCTCGAAAATTTCTTTGATCCCTTTGTTCTCCCTGCCTTTGAACAGATACTTCCGGGTAAAGTAGATAAGGGTGATGCCCACCGAAGGAAATATAACAAACAGGGAAGGATGCTTTCTGCAGAGCTCATAAAGGCTTTCCTGCACATGCGCGGTCATTTCTTTCAGGGATATAGCCAACAGCGAGGCCAGTATACCCGCGATAACTGCATTGATGAAAAGATTGAAATAGCCCTTTACAATTGTTGTTTTTCTCATGTTCGATTGCCCGGAAATGTGACCCTAAACAGGACAACAAAGGTAGCCCAAATGAACCAGCTGCTTACCTGAATCTCAGGCTGTGAGCGTTAATAACAAGTCAATGCCGGCACGGAGCACGCTTCGCATTTGAGCAGATATTCTGTCACGCAATCATGCTTCTTACCTCAGCACTACCATATATCATCTGCGAGTCCGCGGAAACGCTTGTCCGGCGTGCGTTCCAGGATCATCACGCAGCCGGGCTTGCTAGTTGTAGGTAATGGACCCTCTCGTCGCCGTCTACAGAAAAGCAAAACGGAAGTACAATACCGATTGTACTTCCGTTTGCACGACATCCGATATTTCGTGATGTGTGACTGCGCGTGGCCTAAATTGATTCTGCTAACGGAAAGTCGATTTCGAAGTCTGTAAGATTGTGCAGGTAGTTGCTGATGATTTTGTCGCCCACAACAATAATCGCATCTATCATATTCGCTTCGTTATAACCTGCTGCAAAAAATGCTTCTTTACTTTCTTCTGTAGCTCTTCCTCTGTTGATTACTGCGGATGCCGTAAATTTTGCCAACGCATCCAGTTTGCTGTCGAAACCCGCTGAACCTTTACGGATTTCTACAATCTGCTCGTCTGTAAAGCCGTGCATTTTTCCTAAGACTGTGTGAGCAGACTGGCAGTAACGGCAACCATTTATCTGGCTTGTTACTAAGTTGATTACTTCTCTTTCTTTGGCTTTTAAAGAGCTCTTGCGGTTTTGTAAAGCAAGATAGTCGCCCAGTGCCGTGTCGCTTTTGGCGAAATAAGCATACAGATTCGGCACAAAGCCCAGTGCTTTTTGAAGGTTGTCAAAAATACCCTGATTGTTTTCAGATACTTCTGTTTTTGCAGGAACCGTGAAGGTTCTTTTCGCTGTAGTTGTCATTTTGCTTTTTATTAAATTTTAGTTGTCGTTATTGACAGTGCAAAAATCCAACGACTGTAAAAAGTAAAAAATGAAGTACGTCAATAAATTCGGTTGAAGTAGATCAACTATTTTTTTGCGGTCTTTTTGTTCCTTATTCTGGATAAAAATTCGGTTGTCATCCCTAAGTACGATGCCAGTGCATATTGCGGTACCCGTTGCACAATCTGAGGATACCTGTCTATGAAGTTTTCATAGCGTTCTTCGGCTGAAAGCGTAAGATTGGATATTATTCTCTGCTGCATAAAAGCGGCGGTGCGCTCTGCCCGGATCCTGAAAAAAGTTTCAAACTTGTGGTTCTGCTGTTTGAGCGCCTGTTCCTTTTCATAGGAGATTTCCAAAATTACGCTGTCTTCCAACGCCACTACAAACATCGTTGCCGGCTTTTGCAGAATGTAACTATTGTAATCCGTAATCCACCAGTCTTCAATGGCAAAAGCTATCGTACTGTCCTGTCCTTTGTCGTCCACAACATAAGCTCTGAACGAACCTTCTGTGACAAAGTTTCTGCTCTTCACAACGAAGTTGGGCTGAACAATGAATTGACGTTTCTTGATTTTTACTTCTCTGAAAGCGGCACTGAAAACATCTGCCTCCTGATCTGTAAGGTTTACAGACCTGTTGATGTACTCTACTATTTTGTTATTTATTGTCATTACATCTGTCCGGGTTATTGCGCTTTGCGCAGGAGCGAAAATAAAACACACATCTTCAATTCTGCACAGCGCAATCAGGGTCTTATTGATGACTAAATTACAGAAGCCGGTGCATCCTTTCTGATTTTTTGTTCGCTGGTCGGAGCGCGCACAGATCTTATTATTATACCGGCATCCGCTACCGCAGCCCCCCATATCTTCCCCACGGGTCCGCCGGGAGGCTTATCCGGCGTGACTTGCCAAAACAATATACCGCCCGGCCTGATCTGCAAAAAGCTAATTGCTCCATTTCTGTAATTTATGGTACCGGATGGTGGCTCCCGTGTGGGCGTCTGCCATGCGGAGCAGGTAAAAGCCATTCGGCAGACTACCTACCTGAAGCGTGGTCTGCGCATGGGTCTGCATCAGGAGCCGGCCTTCCAGGCTGTACAGGAACAGATCCAGCGGTTGCGGGGACAATATGTGCAGCTGATCAGCCACAGGATTGGGAAATACCCGGATGTCATTTTCTGCCGACACCGAAGGAATAGCACTTGTCGTATCGCGATGCACAATTACCGAATAATCTTCAGCCTGACCAATCATAAGGCTGCAGGCCGTAAAAGAAGCAGTGACGTCGGCGGATACTCTTAGGCGAAGCGGAGTGTTGTATACCACCCCTGTGCGCGGGACTGTAAAAGTATCGGTCTGCAGGGTATAATTGCCATAGAAAGCACCTGTTTTCATCACCTCCTCAGATGCAGAGAATGTGCCATCATTGTTATAATCAATCCACGCGCGGTGGTACTGGTATTCAATTCCGGAACCTACCTGCAGTGCATAGCTCTTTCCTTCCTGAAGATGTACAGGCGGGTAAAAGCAGGTTCTGTCGAGATAGCCGGTATCACCGTCCTGGGAGAAACCTCCCGTGCTACTGTACAAGCTGTCAAGCATCACGCGGGCCGGGCCGATATTTCTGCCTGTTTTGGGCAGTGCCGGGATGATGCAGGCCGCAGTGGGAGCGACAAAGGACGGGTCAGGCGGGGTAGCCCCTTCAGAGTAAAGCAGACTGAGACGATCCCCCAGAACAGAATATACCATACGCTCTTTTTGCATCGGTGTAAAACGGTCGGCACAGGAGTTAGAATAATTCATGTAGTTGTAGACCGTATTGCCATAGGGTTTACCGGTGCAGGCATTCGTGCCGCTTACACATCCCTGAACGGTGTGAGGCTCCGTATCACAGATAAGGTCTCCGTTCATCAGGCAATTAGTATCCAGGCAACCACCCTCGAAGGTGTGGTACAGAGAAAAAGCGTGTCCCAGTTCATGTGGCAGAATATAGTTATATCCCCATGCTGCCGAAATGCGGGTTACGGAAGAGATATCCGCCATGGTTCCATCCCGTCTTCCTGCGCTCGAATACAGGTATGCAAAGCCTCCATATCCTTCTATGCGCCGGACGATCCAGATATTGTAATACAGGGTATTAGGCCAGGCAGTTACCGATTTCAGTGAGTCTTCGCGGGCGCCAATGCTGACTCCATATCTTTCATAATCCTTGATGAAGCGTCCGTCTGTACGGGTAATTCCATTGGTAGGTTTACAGTCTGGAGTTCGTTTGGCCAATACAAAACGTATCGGGATACGCACACCTCCGGCAGTGACATCGGGATGACTCGGCCAGGTAGCGGCAAATGTTTTATTGAGGAATACCAGTACACTGTCTATCACGCTGTCGGCAGGGTTGTACAACGAACCAAGCGGCTCGCCGGAATGAATGATATGAAATACTACCGGCACTTCATATACGGTGTCTTTACCGCTGATTACTTTTTTGGCAGTGCGCAGGTCCGTCTGTTGCTCCGCCCACTGTTGATTATGGAGCGCTATCTGCTGCTGGTACGCCGGCATTTGCCGAATGAGCATTTGCTGCGCAATACTGCTGCCACATTCGCCCTGGGCCTTCAGCAGAAAAGGAAACAGGCAAATCGAAAGGATAAGGAATAATTGTGTTTTCATAAGCGGGTATTAGGAAAACTAAAATACTGAATTTAATTCAGGAAAGGTAAAATCGTATTTGCGGGTGAAAATCCCTAAAAAAGAAAAAGTGGCCAGTCAGCCACTCATCTTTATCGCTTATCCGGTCACTTTCAGATACTGAATTTGTCCGTCATCAATTTTAAAATGAAATTTAAGAATGAGCGGACTGCCCGGAAAGGTGCCGGAACACTCCGCCGAAAGGATACCGGAATTGCCGCTTTCTGTATAATCAAGCGGCTTCATGGTTGACTGATACTTTTTGTTTGCTTCCTCTATAAAATGCCGGATTGCCGATCTCCCCTCAAAATCTTTTCCTTCGTCACACATTATTCCGGTCTCGGAGAAACAGTTTGCATAGGCAACACTGTCAAATGTATTTTGTGCATCGATTAAATCGGTTACTACTTTAGGTAAATTCATTTCTGATTTTTTTGAAGATTATTAGATTGTTGGCACTGTTCCGCCATCGACTACAAATTGGGTTCCTGATAAGTAATTGGCTCTCGGAGACACGAGAAAGCCCACCAGTTCGGCTACTTCTTCGGGTTCGGTAGGCCTGCCATAAGGTATTCCGCCCAGTGCATCCATAACACCTTGTTGCGCCTGTTCTATCGTGCTGTTTGCATTTCTTGCAATTTCACTCAGCCAGTCTTTCGATGCTGAGGTATTGATCCATCCCGGTGAAACGGTAAGCACGCGAACGCCTTTCGGAGTAACTTCATTGGATAAACTTTTACTGTAATTGATCAATCCTGCTTTTGCAGCTGCATAGGGCAAGGTTGAATCATACAACGGCAGTTTGCCCTGAATAGAAGCTATGTGAATAATCACCCCGTTTTTGCGATGTATCATCTGAGGTAAAAATCCTCTGTCCATCCGGACGGGGGCAAGCAAATTGGCCTGCAGGGTTGATTCCCAGTCTTCATCCGTCAGGACAGCAAAGCCGCCGGCCGGAGTGACCGAGGAGCCCAGGTTATTTACAAGAATGTCTAGTCTGCCATAGGTAGACAGCACTTCACTTATTACATGCTGAGATCCGGCTGCCGTACTTAAATCTGCAGCGATAAAATGCAATTTGCTGTTTTCTTTTTCCGGGGTATTCCGTGCAGTGACAATTACTGTGGCTCCGGCCTGTAACAGCCTTTCGGCAATTGCTCTGCCTGCTCCTTTGGTGCCGCCGGTAACCAAAGCAATTTTGCCTGATAGCTCATTGTTGAAATTGAATGCTTGATCCATTGTTTTATTTTTTACAAAATTGGACCGTATATGAGTCTCTGGCAATAAGGGAAACCGGAATGGCATAGGGATAATATTATCCCTATTGCATACCGGAAACCTTGTGTTAATTTAGCGATATGCGTGAAAGGAAAATTCCCCTGAATTTGAATTGTGGTCTTGACCTTATTGGTGAAGTATTGTATGGTAAATGGAAAATCCGATTGTTGTGGTTTATCAGTCAGGGGCATTTGCGTCCGAGTGAGTTACAACGAAAAATACCCGAGGCCACGAGGCGCGTACTGAATATGCAGTTAAAGGAGTTGGAAGATCACGAATTGATCTGCAGGAAAATTTATCCTGTACTGCCGCCGAAAGTGGAGTACAGCCTTACGGATTTTGGAAAAACCTTAATTCCGATAATTGCTGAATTGGGGAATTGGGGAGACAAAAATGAGGACCGTCTGAGACAGGTTATTGCTAAAACTCTAAAGTCGGATTCCTGATTCTTAAATGCCGGTAACGATACCGCTACCGCAATACCTCCCATATATGCTCCACGAGCCCCCCGGAAGGCTTGTCCAGCGTGAGTTCCCAGAACATGATACCACCGAGTTTCTTTTGCCGTACGTATTTTGCTTTTTCTGAGACAGACCGTTCATTGTCGAATGTTGCAAAAAGTTGTTTGCGTTGATTATACTGGTAAGGCGCCTGTGCGCGGTCGTCCCAATAGTAGGTATAGCCCGAGCTGTCGCTGAAATAAGCATTGAAGCGGTTGTAATCGACAGCTTCCTTGAATACCCCCGACTGGTATAAGCCATTGCCTTCCGGCTGTACCTTTTCCCAAACCCGTGCATAAAATGCAGCACCGGTGATCAGTTTGGACGCGGGCACATCATGGTCCAGCAGCCAGTTTACGCACTTGTCGGTGGATTCCTGTCTGTCGCGGTAGCTGTAGAGTGGGGTATGGTGACCTGTTACAGTAGCATATCCTCCCACAAGATCGTAGGTCATCAGGTTGATGAAATCCACCATCGGGTATACTGCCGGCCAGTCGATCGACTGCTCCAAATATTTGATAAAGCCACCGGCGGCAAAACTCAGCAGGTAGCGGTTACCCATTTCTTTTCTGATGGTTCGTATTAATTCCGTGAAATGCAGCCTGTCCGCGGTCTCATATTTATGACCGGGAAATCCTTCAATGGCGGGGTATTCCCAATCGAGGTCCACACCGTCCAGATTGTATTTACGGAGTAAAGCAACAGTCGTTTGGGCGAAGGTTGCGCGGTGCTGTGCATCTGCGAACAGATCGCTGCAGGGCGCGCAGGCACTCCATCCTCCCATCGATACCATAATCTTCAGATGTGGGTATTTCCTTTTCAGTGCCACAATTTGCCGTACCGTTTTTTCCTGAGAAGAGTCCCGCAATACAAGGCTGTCGTTTTGCAGTTTTACAAAACTGTAAATGATGTGGGTCAGTTTGTTGAGCGGAAACTGCTCCAGTTGCAGTCCATCTCCGGTATAATAAGCGATGATTTTATAATCCTGTTTTTGTTGTGCTGAAGAGACCAGCGTTGTGAGCAGCAGCAATAACGGTAACAGTTTTTTCATGCGCCAAAGATAAATAAGGAGGGCGTATAGTGATAAAAATCCGTAGTGTTACGGAAAAGGGATCAATACAATTCCCGCACCGCCAGTGCGGGAACTGTATTGTATATAGAAATTGTTATGCTCTGTCGGGCATAAAATCGATCATCCATTCGATGCCGTATTTATCGCGGAACATCGCAAAATAAGATCCCCAGGGACTGTCGCCGATGGGTACTTCCACATCGCCTCCCGCAGAAAGTCCATGAAACAGTTTGTCCGCTTCTTCACGACTGTCGGCGGTGATCACGATTTTTGATCGGTTCTCCTGTTCATTCACACGACCCAGACTTTCCGGGACATCATTGGCCATCAGCATATTTCCGCCGATCGGCAAAGCGATGTGCATGATATTATTCATTTCATGCTCCTGTACATGCCCGGCTCCCGGGATGTCTTTAAAGCGTACAATATTCGCGAACTCGCCGCCGAATACCGATTTGTAAAAATTGAATGCCTCTTCTGCATTCCCGTTGAAATTAACGTGAGGGTGGATTGCTGCCATTGGGGGAGTATTTAGAATATTAAATGTACATCATTAGTTCGTTCAGCGAACGATTGCTCCATTAAATCAAAGGAAAATAACAGTCAGCAAAACGATGGCTTACAGTCGAGGCCGCTACGCGAACTTCATATGCTGTATACGACCGGAGTTTACGATTGCCAGCAATGCAACTCCAACATCTGCAAATACGGCCTCCCACATCGTTGCAACGCCGGCAGCGCCCAATACCAGAACCGCTGCTTTTACCGCAAACGCAAAAATGATATTCTGCCAGACCACCCGCTTTGTTGCCTTGCCGATCTGTATGGCTCTGATAATACGTGAAGGTTGATCCGTCTGGATGATTACGTCTGCAGTTTCTATTGCGGCATCGCTTCCGAGCCCGCCCATGGCAATACCCACATCGCTGAGCGCCAGTACGGGAGCATCGTTGATTCCGTCCCCGACAAAAGCACACAGGGTTCCCGGTTTTGCCTTAATGGCTTCAAGCCGGCTCACTTTGTCTTCCGGCAGCAGCTCTCCGAATGCCTCTGTAATCCCAAGTTCCAGCGCCACCTTGTCTACCACTGCCTGGCGATCACCGGACAGCATCACCACCCGGATACCGTTTTGCTGCAGCGTTGCAACCGCCGGCCGGGCATCTGCTTTTGCCTTATCTGCAATAGTGATATAGCCTGCAACTTTGCGGTTGATCGCCACTGCCACAAATGTATCGCTTATGCGGCGCAGCTCTTCCGGCACGGCTATCTGCATCTGTTCCATCAACTTCAGGTTGCCGGCCGAAACTTCCTGTCCGTCTACCGTTCCTTTCAGCCCCTTTCCGCCGATCTCCTGTATATCCTTTGCTTGAAGGGCTTTTGCCTGATCTCCGGCATACACAGACACCGCCTGCGCCACGGGGTGGGTGGATGAGGCTTCCAGCGCTGCGGCCATTACCAGCCAGTTTTCAGGTGCCTGTGCAAATGATTTTGCTTCCCGGACCGTAAATGTTCCCTCGGTAAGCGTACCGGTTTTATCCATTACAATTGTATTCACTTCCGGGAGCTGGTCAAGAAAATTCGATCCTTTAAACAGGATACCGTTTGCCGAGGCAGCCCCTATACCGCCGAAATAGCCCAATGGGATGGAGATCACCAATGCGCAGGGGCAGGAGATCACGAGGAAAATCAGGGCGCGGTATAACCAATCGCGGAAAACATAATCCTGCACAAACAGCCAGGGAAGCACTGTGATGCACAGGGCCAGCAATACCACAATAGGTGTGTAAATACGGGAAAACTTACGGATAAACTGTTCCGTTTTCGCTTTGCGGCCGGTAGCTTCCTGCACAAGCGACAATATACGTGCCAGGGCACTGTCCTTATAAAGTTTACTTACTTTCAGTTCCACTACCTTATCCAGCACAATCATTCCCGCCAGCACTTGCCCGCCTGCAGTTATACGCACCGGCTTACTTTCACCGGTAAGCGCAGCCGCATTAAACAGTGCTGCTTCGCTCAGCATTGCTGCATCCAGCGGGACTCTTTCGCCGGCTTTCACCTGTATGATGTCGCCGACAACTATATTTTTGGGATCGGCTGTTTCAAAACCACCGGCTGTTTGCAGCATCGCTGTTTCCGGGCGGATATCCAGTAAAGCCTGAATACTGCGTTTGGCGCGGTGCACCGCTGCATCCTGAAACAGCTCGCCAATGGTATAAAACAGCATAACCGCAACGCCCTCCGGGTATTCTCCTATCAGAAATGCCCCCAGGGTTGCGATCGTCATCAGTACAAATTCGGTAAACACGTCGCCTTTCAGCAGGAGCGTGAATCCCTGTGTGGCCACCGGGTATCCTACAGGAATGTAAGCGATGCCATACCAGATGATCCGCACAAGGCCGGTAAAGAAGGCCGGGTGAATGAAATAATCCAGTACCAGTCCTGTAAGCAGCAGGGCCAGGCTCAGTAACACGGGAACGGGTAAATGTAATTGCAGCTTGCCGGATTTCATGTGTTGCTTTTTTTTAAAAGGTATTTATGGATGATGGGACTGCCTGATCAAAGTTAAAAACCCGATCATTTCGCCCCGGTATTTAACTAAAGAATACGATACTTCACACCGATATACCATTCGCGGCCTCTCGTAGGTCCCCATACAGATGACAGATCGAAGTACTTTCCGAAGGGGTTATCTGCGCTGATAATCGGGTTGGGCTGGCGGTAATTGGCGACATTCTCACAACCTGCATAAATGTCCAGCGATTTCCGGTACCGGAAAGTAAGCTGCATGTTCACCGTTGCATACGGCACCGAAAAGGCGGGCCGGCGATAGGCATCGGGATTGCTGCTGGTGTTGGGCAGGCGCATCCTGTCGAACCAGTGTGCGTTTAAATCTGCCTGCCATCTGTCCTGCTTTGTCCGGTAGGAGAGTGCGGCCATTGCCCGGTTCCTTGGGTTGAAGGGGAGCAGTATTTTACTGCCGTTTTCTATCCGGTACACGTCCAGGTAATTATAAGCTGTTCGGAATTCGAGTCGCTTGAAGAATACCAGCGATGCTTCCACCTGCAGTCCGTTGGAGTGCGACACTCCCTCAAAATTGCGGATAAAAGCCTTTGTCGGGTCGGTATCATAATCAGGAAAAAACTGGTTGCGGAAATGCGTGCTGTAAAAGTCGGCGCTCAGCGTTCCGTTAACCGCAGCGCTCCAGTCGAAGCGGTATGTATGACTCACTCCCCAGTTCACTGCCTGTTCGGGCTTCAACGCTTCCGTAAATATTACATCGCGCGAACCCACCAGCAGGTTTATCTGTTCGCTGAACAGGTTCACCTGTCTCCAGCCGCTGCCGGCCGATGCGCGGAAGGTATGGTGATTGTTCCAGGCATATTTAAGCATTGCCCTGGGAGTGAAATACGTTCCCCACACCTGGTGCCTGTCAATACGCGCACCCGTAATGAGTACAATCTGCTCGTCGCGCCAGCGGAAAGTATGCTCTGCAAATGCCCCCGGAACCGACAGCGGTGTCCGGTAATGTCCGGCGAAGCTTCTTCCGAGCGAATTGTCCGAAAAGCCGATCTGTTCCTCCAGCCGCTGGTAACGATAGCTCACCCCATACTTGAGCGAATGCCGTCGGTGCCATTGCCACTCATGCTGCAGGTTCAGGTAGGCAGACCGTTGCCGGGCATCGTACTTCGTTGTTCCGAACCAGGAATGCTGGTCCTGGAAATAAGCGGCGGCGGCAAACGCTATTGCATGGCGTGTGGAAAAACGGTATCCGGTTTTGAGATACACCTCCGGCTGTGTATAATGCACGGATTGGCCATACACGGTATTGCTGCCCAAATCCCGGACCGCATCAAAACCCGTTTGTCCGCCTGTACGCGATTCCTGCACGATGCGTAATCCGGTCTGTATGTACAGACCATGTTCCCTGTCGTTGCCATACCGCCATTTGTTGTAAGCCATATAGCGTTTGAGCTGCGGCAGATCCAGAAATCCGTCATGATTGCCGTCCACCTTCGCTGCCGGTTGTACCGAGTGCAATGCCAGTAAAGAATGCCAGCGTTTCTTTTTGCCGACAGAGCCGGCAACGTTTGCGTTGAAATGTGCTTCTCCGAAACTGTTGGCATACGCATTCAGGTAAAGCTGTTCCGCTTTATCCGGCTGTTTGCTCTCAAGATTGATCTGCCCTGAGATGCTTTCGTAGCCTTGCAGTACGGAAGTCGTTCCTTTCGATACGTAAATATTGTCTACTACCGTACCCGGATAAGTGCTGATTCCGTAGGTGTAGTTGAGCCCCTGAATCATTGGTAACCCGTCGAACAATACCTGGTTGTACACCCCCGAAAGCCCCAATATACGCAGCTCCTGTGCATTGGTCACCACATTGGTTGTCTGAGGCTGCACCGAAGCCTGCGTACCGAAACATCCTGCAAGATCGCAGCAGGCGGCTTTGGATAATTCCCGCTGCGTGATCACCTCGGTTTTTACCGCTGTGTTTGCGAGGTATGCCGCCCGGCTGTCTTTCACCGTCACCCCTTTCAGTATGTGGGCATTCCTGCGCAGTGTTATGGACAGGTAGGTCCTCCGACCCGGATCGATGGTATCTGTAATATATCCGGGTTCGCTTGCTATGATCCTTTTGTCGCTGACGCTGTCGGCATTAAGCACGAACACGCCGTTCTCATTGGCGCGGACTGTTGCTCCGTTGCCTGTCAGTTGCAGGGTGCCGCCGGGCAGTATCTCCATGCCTGTTTCGGTAGCACCGAATAGTTTGCCACTGATGGTTTGTGCGTACAGCGTATCGGGGATCAACAGCAGCGCAATGCCTGCTATTGCTCTGATCATTACGCTTACTTTTTAGAGGGTTTTGCCTGTTTCACTTTATACGGGCGGGAAGCAGGATCGTCGCAGCCGGGAGTCGCTTCTATTGCCGCCTTTATCTGCTGCTCGCTTGTGGCAGCCGTATGATAGAAAATCGTAAAAGCCGATCTGTCTCCGTGTATTTCAGTAAAGCTCACTTCGTCTATGCCATCCTGGTTCAGCAATTGCTTTTTGATGGTGGGCATATCATTGTTGCAATGCAGGTTGGCCACTGTGATGATCGCTGTTCTGAGGCTGTCCGTCTGTTGCGCTCTGGCGGCAATGGAGAACAGGGAAATAAAAAAGAGAGCTATTGGGAAAATGCTTGATTTGTTCATTGTCTTTATTGTTTGGATAGGTTCCGGTATAATACCTGTTACAGCGCCATTGTAAAACGACGCAGGCAATAACCGGTAAATAAAAAAGATAGCGCAGATACAGACAGGCTATACCGCGCGGCAATAAAAAAATCAGGCTATACGCGGAGGCTGCCAGAAGCCGTAAGCAGGTGCATCGCCCAGCCGTACATACAACAGTGACCAGTCGGGTGAAGGCACGCTTATAAAAGAAGGAGTAATCGTAAAAGGGTGGGGTGGAGCGACAATGGATAACGCGCAGCAGGCGCATATCTGGAAAGGGTTGCAGCCGCTGTTGCAATCGGATGTCTTATGCTCTGCAGCGTCTTCCTGGGCATCACATCCTGCATCACCATTGCCATAAACCGCGCAACAATTATCGCCCGGGGAAACTGCCGCACACACCGGCTGTACCGACAAGGTCAGTACAAGCAGAGCCAATAAGGTGCAGATCCATTTCACACAGCAAATATAAGAAAGGAGTGTATGCAAAAGCAAAAGGGGCAGATGAATCGGCAGGACCTCATCATCTTACCCCTTTAATTTCCGGTATAAGGGTGTTGATTGTGAAACACGAGATATTATTATACCGGAATATTTTCAGGAATTATGCAGGGACTTTACGCACCTGCTCTCTGTCCCAAAACCGGTGCTGCGCAATGGCCCGGACAAATTCCCGGCCTACCACGTTCGCATCCGCATCTATAATGATCCCCTCGTCCATTACAGACTCGGTTCCGTCTTTTGGCAGTTTTCTTGAAAAGTAAGTAGCTTCCAGTACCTGCGTCGCATCGTCATCGGCTGCTATTGCTTTACAGTGGCGGAACGCCTCATTCAGAAAATGGATCGCATCCGGATCGGCTTCGAGCGTAGCCACACTGTTCGTTCCGCCCGGTACATACACGGCATCGTAAAACACCGAGGAAGCGGTAAGGAAACTCTGGTGCACCTCTATGACTTCATCATTTTCTGATTGCAGCGTACCCAACCGCGGGGCGATAATCTCCACAATCGCACCTTCATCTTTCAGCAGCTGACTCACCGTATTTACGGAAGCCTCGTCCACACCATCTGCCGCAAGGATAGCGATCTTACGCGTGCGGATTGTGTTTTTGACGGTATTGGCCATGCTCAACGCTTCCGAGCGCTGCAGTTTGATCTGCTTTTCCGTAGGTTGGTACACTTCCGGTTTGCCATCCGCGGGAATGCTCTGATTCAACGGAGGATGTACTTCAGACGGAATCTTCAGTCCCAGTGCATAAGCCACCTCAGCCGCAAGGCCTTTATCCACCTGGGATAAGGTATACAGCATGCGTTCACGGATTGCAATCGTCTGTACTTTTCCGAGCTCAAAGCTCAACGCATCGATGATGTGGTTTTTTTCGGCTTCGGACTGGCTGTTGAAAAACAGACGTGCCTGGCTGAAATGATCGAAAAAGCTGGGGCTGCGTCTTCTCACTTTCTCTGCGTCTATACGCTCCGGGTAGGAAGTAAATCCTGCATCCATTCTTCCTGCCTGATAGGGACAGCCACCGCCCAGCGAATTCGGGCTGTAACTGACTTTTCCTTTGTTTATGGTCTGGCGCATAAATCCGTCACGTTGGTTATTATGTACCGGAACAACAGGGCGGTTGATGGGTATTTCGTGGAAGTTGGGTCCGCCCAGGCGGATCAGTTGTGTATCGGTATACGAAAACAGTCTTCCCTGCATCAGCGGGTCGTTCGTGAAGTCGATGCCCGGAACGATGTTGCCTACATGAAAGGCCACCTGTTCTGTTTCGGCAAAGAAGTTGTCCGGGTTACGGTTGAGGGTAAGCCGGCCGATGAGTTGCACAGGCACCAGTTCTTCCGGAACGATTTTGGTCGGGTCCAGCAGGTCGAAATCGAATTTATGTTCGTCGGCTTCGGGGATCACCTGAATGCCCAGCTCCCATTCGGGATAGTTACCGCTCTCAATCGCATCCCAAAGGTCGCGGCGGTGAAAATCCGGGTCTTTTCCGGAAATCTTCTGCGCTTCGTCCCAGCATACGGAATGTACACCGAGCACGGGCTTCCAGTGGAATTTTACGAAATGAGACAGACCGGCTTCATTCACCAGCCGGAATGTATGCACCCCAAATCCCTCCATCATACGCAGGCTGCGCGGAATCGCTCGGTCGCTCATCGCCCACATGATCATATGTGTGCTCTCTGGCATCAGCGAAATGAAGTCCCAGAAAGTATCGTGAGCAGTAGCGGCTTGCGGTATCTCATTATCCGGTTCCGGTTTGGCCGCGTGGATCAGATCGGGAAACTTCATCGCGTCCTGAATAAAGAAAACCGGCATATTGTTACCCACCAGATCAAAATTCCCTTCCTGAGTGTAAAACTTCACCGCAAATCCACGCACATCACGTGCCAGGTCGGTAGATCCGCGTGAACCCGCCACGGTCGAAAACCTTACAAACACGGGTGTTTCGGCTTTCGCATCATTCAGAAAAGCAGCTTTTGTCAGCGCCGATTGCGATTCATATACGCGGAACACACCATGGGCGGCTGTACCGCGTGCATGTACAATGCGTTCGGGAATACGCTCATGATCAAAGTGCGTCATCTTCTCGCGGAAGATAAAATCCTCCATCAGGGAAGGACCACGGTCACCCGCTTTCAGCGTATTCTGATCGTCATTGATCCGGACACCCTGGTCGGTGGTCATCAGTTCATTATCCGCGTTTGCGGTATGGGGCTTCAATTGCTCCGTTTTTATATTTTCTGTATCCTTCGTATCCGGAACAGCACGTTGTGTTGGTTTCTTTGACGCCATATAGGTTGGTTTTACAAAAGAGAATGGATCAGATAACGCTGCAAAGGCTGCTTATTCAGCTTCCTCGCCGGCAGCTTCATAATTGATATCGTTTTCCGCTATTTCGGATAATGTTTCGTCTGCATTTTTTTCTTCTTCGAGCGTTTGCTCCAGCAGTGCGGCAACTTTGTCCAGACCGAGCGTTCTGGCCAGTTGCGACAGTCCGCCATACGTTGCGATCTCATAATGCTCTACTTTCTGGGACGCAAGTATGATACCTACATCGCGCGTTGCGCTGCCATCTTCAGTTTCTTCAATGATGCTCTGGCCTTCTTTGGCGATCCCTTCCATGGCATCACATTTTTTTGCCTGAGGCTTTTTCCCCAGCAGTTCAAACGCCTTTTCCAATCTTGCCACATGACCTTTCGTTTCCTCAAGGTGATTTGCTATAGCATCGGCAAGCGTTTCGGAACTTGCTGCTTTTCTCATTTTGGGCAGGGTCTTTACCAGGTGCTTTTCTGCCCAGTAAATGTCCTTAAGCTCATCCGTGAAAAATTTCATCAAAGCGGCATCCATATTGGCATTTGCAGCTGATGCATTGCGGGTTGTGTTTTTTTTAGCGGGTTTTGCAGTTTTAGCAGTAGGCATATGTAACAGTTTTTTGTGGTTTTCCAATAACACAGCAAAGGACCATACAAGCGGTTTGCTCAGTGTTACAGTATTGCACAGTTTAGTTTACATAATTATAGGTCCGGCATAACGCTAATCGTATAAAATTTCGAAGCAAATGCTGCAATGCCGGCAACCGTCCCGTGCCGCAATTTTGAAACATAATTACCGTACCGGTAACGAGAGAGGTTCTGGAATATTTTTAAAACGACAATTATGGAAAACAAATCAGTATTGATCACAGGCGGCACTTGCGGAATAGGACTGGGGCTCGCGCGCCTGTTTGCAAAAGACAATTACCGGGTGCTGATCGCAGCAAGAAGCGAGGCAGAACTTACCCGCACCAAAGCATTGCTGGAGCAGGAAGGTGCGCGCGATGTGATCACCATTCCCTGCGACCTTTTCGACCCGAAGGCTGCTGAGTCGCTTTACCAGGCTGTGAAAGGGAAAGGTATAGATATCGATGTGCTCGTAAATAATGCAGGTCAGGGTCAGTACGGACTGTTTGCAGAGTCGGATCTCGCCCGCCTTTTGTCGATCATGCAACTCAACAACAGTTCGCTGGTGAGTCTTACTTATTATTTCATTCAGGACTTCATTCGTAAAGGAAACGGAAAGATACTCAACCTGTCGTCTGTAGCGGCAAAAGCGCCGGGGCCATGGCAGGCGGTTTACCATGCTACCAAAGCTTTTGTGCATTCCTTTACGGAAGCACTGCGCAGTGAAGTGAAAGAGCACGGTATTACGGTAACGGCATTGCTGCCCGGTGCCACCCGTACAGACTTCTTCAATAAGGCACATATGATGTCGTCTAAGATCACACAGGATATGAGCAAGCTTGCCGATCCGGCAGATGTGGCCAAAGACGGTTACACCGCACTGATGAACGGAGATGACATGGTGATCTCCGGATGGGACAACAAAATTCAGGTGGCTGTAGGTAATCTTACACCGGATGAAAATCTGGCAGATTACACACGCGATAAACAGTCGCCCGTAAAATAGCGGAACAGTTCTTATTGCTTAGCAATAGGAGAGCAAAGGGCTTGCAGCAATGCAGGCCTTTTTGTTTGAACGGCAGTCAGGTTGCCGATAGGGTAAGTTCCTGTGCGCCATGCTTCCAGATCGCTTCCCCCAGTTGCCTTAGCAATATCCGGTCGCTTTCGCGTACGCGCGCGAAAATATTGCAGGCATCCAGGCCCTTTCCAGTTCCGTAATAAATGCCGAAGCAATTCGCTGTTTTACAGCGTGCCGGCGCAGCAGGACCAAACACTACTTCGCCGGGTTCGGTAAATACAGATGCATTTTCCTGAATGATATGCAGCGGTGGCACATCGTCTATCCATATTTCCTCGCCGGATATCCGGGCATGATAAAAAATTCTTGTAAACGGAAGAATGCCCAGGAATGCCTTGCATGTTGCCGGAGCCGCATCGAGGTATAGGTCGAAGTGTATTTCCCGTTTATCGGAAGTGCTTATTTTAAATCCGGACATGTTCCAGTTTTTAAAGAGTCTGCTTGCAAAATACACACTAAACTATTGCAATTGTTGCTGAACCGCAATATCTTGCGCATTCAAAATCCACTCTATGAAAAAACTACTATGCGCAGCCGCTTTGATCGGCCTGTTCTCGGCCGGTTTGGTCTCCTGCAAGAAAGATGACAAAAAAACCAGCACACCTACGCCCCCTGCGACCGAAAGTCCCTATTATTTCGAGTTTACGCTGGACGGTAAATACACTAAGTTTGCCAATCCGGAACCGCAGTATGCTTCTCTGTTTGGCGACGTTGGCGGTTGGCAGACACCTGTGAACGCTTTGTTCCCCGGTATCAGATTGTCTTTCGTGTATACCCATTCCGCCACCCACGCCGATTTGATGGGCCTCAAGGGAAAGCGCCTGCGCTTCAATGATCCGTATGATTCACGCGATTCTGTGCTTGCATCTCTGAGTTATGATACGGATGATACTTCCAGCACCTACTATGATACGTCCGACACTACTTTCGAGAACTATGTGGAAATAAGCAATATTACTTACCTCAAAAGACAAATGGTGGTAGGCAACTACAATGATGTGTATGTGATCACCGGAACCTGCAGAACCCCGATGCAAAGGGGTATGGAGCCGGCGGTGATGTTGGAGGGCGGTAAATTCAATATGATGATATCCCGTTTGGTACTGGACGGAGAGTAGCCCTGATTTTCGCTCTGAATTTTGTCCCGTTCTGTATAACAGCAGGACGGGATTTTTTTGCAAACACTTTCCGGTTGTCAGATGCCTGATAATAAACCCACATTTGAAAACGTATCTTTACTTGCTTCACCTTTACTATGCAGTACACCGACGGACTGGAGAGTGCGCGACTTGTCACGCGCTTTGTGACTATGGCCGATACAACAGCCTGGCTGGAATATTATGCCGACCCGCAGGCGACGGCTTATACTGCTATTCCCGGAATGACCGCTGCCGAAATGACCCGGCATGTGCTGCATCATACGATGCTGCGTTACAGCGACGGGCGCATGGGCCTGCAGGCGCTGTTATGTAAGGAGGGCCGCGAACTGGTGGGTATGTGCGGATTGATGGTACAGGAGCTGAACGGGGTGCCGGAAGTGGAAATAGGGTACCACCTGCTGCGCAGACACTGGGGAAAGGGTTACGCAACGGAAGCGGCGCAATTATTCCGCGATTACGGTTTTAGGAACGGAGTTGCCTCGCTGGTATCCATCATTCATCCCGGAAACATCGCGTCCCAAAAAGTCGCAATCCGCAACGGTATGCAGATCGATCCGTCCATAACTGTATTTAAAGGTCAGCAGCGGATGGTGTTCCGTATTACAATGGAGGAGTGGATGCACCTTGGCTATCAGACTGCTCAATTCAATAGCAATACGAACACATAATCAAATCCTTTCCATAGCAGAGCTCCTGCCGCCAACCCTCCACAGATGCCTGTTGCAAAGCGCAAAATGTTATTATGATATAAGCGCAACCTGTTTTGGAATATCCAGTCGCTGTACATCAGAGCGAGGGCAATCAGGCATAATATCATTCCCGGTAAAGCAAAGAAAATATAACAGACAAGACTTATCATGTGCCCAATACTGCAGCCCAGGCACCTCGCGCAGAACGGCATAGGGTTACCACGTATCTTAAAACATCTGGCCGGAATTCCATGACATCCGAATCTGTATTCTGAAAGTCTCACCAGGTTTTCTTGCATTTGAGACAGGTAAGCTGCACATCATTGGCTTTATGAGTTCCGCAAAGCAGCCCTAATGGACCTGCTAACAGTGCGCCACAACAAGCCTTACCTCCATTATATCCTTTCTTGTCTACATAAATTTGTGTAGAGCCGCAGCGAGGGCACTGTACCTGCTCGTTTATTGAGTTATTAATTAATCCCATAAAATATGCTGTTTTTGAAAGATGATTATTAGTTAAGCGGAAAAATACAGATTAAATATAAAAATGTAGTTTTATTTTTTAGTTTATTTTCATTTCTGAAAACAATACGTTATTTAAATCAAATGCGTACTTTCCACGCAAATTTTACATGAATGAAAAAATACTATCTGCACGAATCCGGCTCACAGCAAGGGCCGTTTTCACTTGAAGAATTAAAGGAAAAAGAAATTAGCCGGGATACGCCTGTATGGTTCGATGGATTGCCGGATTGGACAAATGCAGGTTATGTAGACGAGCTTAAGGATTTGTTTGTAAACACACCGCCTCCGTTTCCTGTCGCATCTCCGCCTCCGATCGTCAACACCGCTATAAATTCTGATAAGCGAAATGCCGATCCTTATGCAAAAAAGGACAGGGCGATCGGTATGCGTATATTGTTTGGGTTACTGATCGCTTTTGTGGCCGGTGGTGCCGGTTATTACTACATCGTTCGTCAGAATGAATCGGCTCACGGTGCGACATCTAGTTATCAGGAAAAGGTACTTTCTGTTGAGGAGATTGAACGGGCCACGCCGACTGACTTCTTATCTGTAAACACAGAGAGCAACGAAAACTTCTGGGGTGATAAGATCAGGATAAAGGGAAATATATCAAGCAGAGCCACGGTTGCGAGTTACAAAGATGTCACAATACGCGTTACGTATTTCAGTAAGACAAATACCGAAATAGGCAGCGAAGACCATACCATTTATGAAATAATTTCACCCGGATCCTCTGTAGAATTCAAGTGGAAGGTGGATAAGAATAGCGATGTCGCTTCTGTAAGATGCGACTTGATAAGTGCTACAGCGAATTAGACAAATATGTACTTATTTTTCAAAGCAAAGCCCGCACCATCCGGTGCGGGCTTGTCACTGTTTTGGTTTTATTCCACACTTCTGAGGGATTAACGGACGTCACGGATACAAAGAAAGGCGTTCCGTACGGTGATGCGTAATAATAGTGAGATTGCCCGCCAGCCGTAGGGTCGCCTCAAACAACACTGCCTGGCTGTTATAATCCAGTTCCACAATCTTGCCATAATAACCGACCACACCCACGGAGGCGCCGGGAGAGAAGATCACATGGTTCACATCCGGGTAAAAGTCTACATCCGAAACGATCCGCGAAAAAGTTTCTGCTCCGCGGCTCTTTCCATAACTCCATACCTGCTTTACAGTCCGGTTTACCGGGTCGATCGCAAACTCCAGTGCCCGGCTGTAAGTACCGAATCCGCTGAAGTTGCGGTTGTCCCCGTTGTCGAACATCGTGTAGTGGCCTGCCTGGTTTTTCTTGATCGCATGCTGGTACCAGTTCCATTCAAAGCCGGCATCGTTTGTCCATCCGTTCAGCACCGAGGTATCGGTGATTTTATTACCCGCAGCATCCAGCGGCGTCAGCAATTTTGTACTCAGATCGGTTCCGTCGCCGGCAATTCCCCAGCCTCTGTGCGGTCCGAGTATCCATACTACATGGTTGCCCTGGTCCAGTTTTACCACACCCTGCGTACGACCGGAAACCAGTATGGTGTTATCCGTTTCGTCGTACCATACCGCATTCACATGTATCCAGTCGGATATATCCGCTGTAAGTGTACTGCGCGAGGGCTGCAGCGACCGGCGCAGATCCCATACATTGACGATGGCTTTCGTGTTTCGCTCGATCTCAATAATATGATCTTCCACAGTAGCCAGTCCGTTTTTGGTCACAGTCACTAGAAAATTACCATTGGGTTTTTCGTAGACCTGATGATGGAACGTATAGCCATTCGCCTGCAGCGGCCAGGTATTAAGGATGTTTCCCATCATATCCACTTCATAGATCTGACCGGAACTGATGTCGCCGAAATACCAGTTACCGTTGCGTAGTCGTTCCATACCATCATCGTATACCAGGTTCTTCAGCACAGGATGCGAATTGAAGTCCAGGTACCAGCGCAGGTCTCCGTATTCATCGAATATGAACGGTACCTGCCCGTTGCGGGTTTCATTCTTTCCCCAATAGCTTACAAGGTTCATGCCCGGGCGCTGGGCAGCGGAAGATTTATTGATCGTGATCTCCGGCAATACTGTGGGAGCCGCTTCTGTCTGTACCCATACGGCGCTTTTCCCCAATAAGTGATTATCGATGTCGTAGAGATCCAGCTCCACCGTATTCTGATACGCCGCATACAGACCGAGCACATTCAGGTGATGAACGGAATCAAGCTCATCAAACACTTTCACCACATCGGAATTGCTGCCATGTTTGCCCGCCACCCTGATTGTTGCACGTGTCAGTTTGTTCGTTTTCAGATCTATACTGCAACTGAGCGGGGCGTAGCCTCCGGGATTCAGCACTACTTTCTGATCGGTGATTTCTGTCTGCGTAAATCGGTCGCCATTTCCCTGGATCAGACTTCTGTTGTCGCTGCCTTTCTGACAAGCGGAGAAAGACACCGCGCAAAGCAATGCGCCCCAAAGGGACTTCTGTGAATTCATACGGTTTAATGAGTGTTTGCGCGCAAAAATAATGTTACGGTAACACAGTATTCATCTTTTGGGGTTAAGCGTTGATTTCCGGCGGCATACGGACGCGTTGCTATATTCCGTTACGCGGGTTTACCGTTTAACCTGCAAAAGCTTCCGTTCGCATGAAAAAAGCGGCATTTTACAAGAAATAGCGATTTTTGGAAGCGTTTTTTGGTTAATATTGTAAGGCTAATTATCTCTAAACCAATAAAAAAGATATATCATGAGCGCAATTATTACCATTTCTGACGATTTGAGGAAAAAGCTTGCCGATAAAGCAAAAGATGCCTCTCACAAATCCAATTTACCCCAATCAGTAGGAGCCGCCGTAATGGCGCGCAACGGGACCATCTATCAGGGAGCGTGGTATGAGCAATCAACAGGCTCCGCACACCGCAGTGCACTCAGTGCTGCATTGGGGAATTTTCTGGCCTCCGGCGGTGAGACCGTAATCGCTGTGGCCGTGTATTGCCCTGATGGATTCGAAGGTCCCGGGGACGAATGTCGTCGCCTTGTAAAGGAGTTTGGCAATAATATTGAATTTGTCTCCGTTTTCGACAACTACATACAAACAGGTGCCGCCACCCGTAACGCTATCGGCAGTGAAGACAGAGCTGCCTGATTTTCTTCCATCCTAATCTTTTTTGTAAAAAATCCAGCCCTTATGGGCTGGATTTTTTCATGATAGGAAGCTTTTTGCAGACCGGATGTCACGCTACTCTTCGCTCTGGTGATACCGGAAGCCAAAACGGAATCCGAGGTAAAAATCCAGCTGGCGCGAGTTGCCGGCTATCATACGCATGAGGCTGTTGGATCCTGCATACACCGGTCCGGCACGGAAACCCAGTCCCATATTGAACCCGCTGAGCGTACTTACGCAAATAGGCATGTATGCAGCAAAATGGCGAGTCTCAAAACGTGGTGTGATCCAGTAATAGCTGGGCAATTGCGGATTGTATGGTTGCGACTTGTTGTTCAGGGCCATCTGCGCATTGAACGCAATATAAAAATGGCGTACAGCGCGATAATCGCCGGACAATTGCAGCGCGTGCGGCATCGCCACCCGGTACGTACTGTTGTTTAAGCCTGAAGTTTTCTGAAAGTATGCGGGGTACTGGTCCATTTTTGCCGGAATGTCTTTAACCGCAACACCGTCAAATGTGCTCAGCGGGAAATTGCTGCCCGCAGGAATATTGATCGTGTAGGCATGTGTGTAATCGGTCTGGGCCTTGTACTTGATACTGCCGATGTCCGTCAGTGCCACTCCTGCTTTAAACAGGTAGGGGATGTCCGATTCTTCGTCCATATCGGCATCGCGGTATTCGTAAGATATACCCAGATCTGCGCCCAGCCCCGAAGCTTTGATGCCGAAGCCTGCGTTGTCTGCAGAAAGATCCACTCCACCCATACCGATAGCCGCCGATCCGCTTGCCTGCGAAACATAAGAATTTCCATTGCTGTCTATCGCAACGCTGCCTTTGATATTGTTCAGTTGCATGTACAGATTGCTTACACCTCCGATATACTTAAGTGTGGCACCCGCGGAAAAGTAATGTCCGTCTTCGTTATATAATACATAGGAACCGGCCACACCTATATCCATAAACACGTTTGTTGCGATCTGCATATTTGAATTGCCGTCAAGCGATATGGTCACACCGCTTTCACCCACACTGCCATTGATAGAGCGGATCAGTTTCCCGTCCAGGTTGATTACCTGCGGAATAGCGCGCATGCGGCTCAACAGGGCAATGGAGAAACGGTCATTGATTTTCAGGGATACAGAAGGAAGATACAGGCTCGCCTGCCCCACCAGGGAATTCGGTTTGCTGATTCCCGCTATTTTGTCCACATCAGCACTGTCGTCAAGGTTATAACTGTTGCCGAAACCAAGCGGCGCAGTCTTGTTGGAAATATTTCCGTCCATACCCGCAATGCCCACATCTACTTTGTAAGGACTCGAAGAGAGGCTGGCCGGGTTGAAAAAAGCGGCATTCACGCCCGCGTAGTTGTCGGTGCGGAAGCCGGAAAGTTGCTGGCCGGCAGCCAGTAAGGGCAGGGTTGTCAGTGCAAGCGCACGGAGTATGGGTCGATACATGAGGTTTGTTTTAGAGAGATGCAACAAAAATAATTTTTATTCGACTGCCTGTATCTATATAGTCGGAATTATTGCTAACTATGGATGGATTATATCGCTGCAGATACGCAGCATCCCAAATTTGCGTTAAACAAATGAACTATTAAAATAGCGGCACTACTTTAGCCAAACACAAAACAGACACCTATGAATACAATTAACGGAGAAATACTTTGGGTAGACGATGAGATCGAATCATTGAAATCGCAGATATTATTTTTAAAAAATAAAGGATACATGGTTGAAGCAGTATCCAATGGTTACGATGCGCTCGAACTCATACCGAAAAAGCATTTCGACGTGGTGCTGCTGGATGAGAGCATGCCCGGTATGACGGGTCTGGAAGTGCTGCAGAAAATAAAAGCCGAATGGCCGTTGCTGCCCGTGGTGATGGTGACGAAAAATGAGGCGGAAAACATCATGGAAGAGGCCATCGGTGCGCAGATATCCGATTACCTCATCAAGCCCGTGAACCCCAACCAGGTGCTGCTGTCGCTGAAGAAAATAATGGAAGGGAAACGACTGGTATCGGAAAAAACCACCTCCAACTATCAGCAGGAATTCCGCAACCTGTTCATGGCTTTGAACGATCGCCCGAACCACGAGGAATGGCGTGAACTTTACAGGAAGCTTGTGTTCTGGGAACTGGAGATGACCAAAAGCGGCAGCACCGAAATGATGGAAGTGCTGCAGTCACAGAAGTCGGAAGCCAATACAGAGTTCTTTAAATATGTGTCTAAGAACTATGCCGACTGGATCAGCGGTAAGTCTGAAGCGCCGCTGTTGTCACACAAAGTATTCAAAGAAAAAGTGGCCCCTTCGCTCAAAGCAGGTACGCCTACATTCCTGGTTGTGATCGATAATTTCCGTTACGATCAGTGGAAAGCGATACAGCCTTTGCTGTCACAGTATTTCCAGCTGGAGGAAGAGGATACGTTTTACAGCATACTGCCCACCGCAACACAGTATTGCCGCAATGCTTTATTTGCAGGCCTCTTGCCGGTGGATATAGAAAAGCAATTCCCGAATGAGTGGAAGAATGATGAAGACGAAGGCGGTAAAAACCTGTATGAAGACGTATTCCTTGAAGCACAGCTGAAACGCCTGCGCCTGGATAGTCTGAAAATGCAATATGTGAAGATCACGAACAATGAGCACGCGAAGGCGCTGGAAGACAATATTCACAATTACCTGCGCAATGACCTTACGGTGATCGTGTACAACTTCGTGGATATGCTTTCACATGCCCGTACGGAAATGGAAGTGCTGAAAGAGCTTGCCGGGGACGAGGCTTCTTACCGTTCGCTCACGCTAAGCTGGTTTGAGCATTCCCCCTTGTTTGGCGCACTGAGGAAGATCGCCGATAAAGACATCCAATTGCTGATCACCACAGATCACGGAACACAGAAAGTACGTACACCAAGCAAGGTGATAGGGGACAGGGCTACCACCACCAACCTGCGCTACAAGCATGGACGCAACCTGCAATATGAAGACCGCGATGTACTGGCATTCCGCGATCCCAAACTCGCCGGATTACCACGTCCGAATGTAAGCTCTACCTTCATTTTTGCGAAGGAAGATGTGTTTCTCTGCTATCCCAATAACTATAATCATTACGTAAATTATTACCGCAACACCTTTCAGCATGGCGGAATTTCCCTGGAGGAAATGATCGTTCCGGTTGTGAAACTGCGTTCTAAATAAGGACTTTAGTGAAAAAACCTCCCGTTTTTACGGGAGGCGAATATCTATTATCTTTGCCCCAAACGAAACTGAACATCATGTTGAAAGAAGCTGCTGCGACTAATCATCAGAAAATTTCTTTTGAAGATCTCAAACGTGAAGTGCTTGCCGACTACCGCATGGCGGTCGCAAGCCGCGAAGCCAGCCTGATAGGCCGTAAAGAGGTACTGACAGGTAAGGCCAAATTCGGGATCTTCGGAGACGGTAAGGAACTGGCTCAGATTGCCGCTGCGAAATATATGCAGCCGGGTGATATCCGCTCGGGTTACTACCGCGATCAGACGCTGATGTTCGCCACAGGGATGAGCGATATCGAAAAGTTCTTTTCACAGTTGTATGCAAATCCCGATGTGCAGGAAGAACCCTCCACCGGCGGCCGCATGATGAACGGACACTATGGTACGCGCTGGATCGACGAAAACGGCGACTGGAAAGACCTGACTAAAGCTCCGCAGTCTTCAAGCGACATTTCCCCAACGGCAGGACAAATGGTCCGCGCATTGGGTATGGCGTACGCCTCGAAGTTGTACCGCAATGTTCCGGAACTCAAAAACGGTTTCGAAAAGTTTACCAGGAACGGCGATGAGGTGATCTTCTGTACGATCGGCGATGCCTCCACTTCCGAAGGATTGTTCTGGGAAACGATCAATGCCGCTGGCGTATTGCGCGTGCCGCTGGCAGTATTCGTCTGGGACGATGGCTACGGTATCTCCGTACCACGCCGTTATCAAACCACAAAAAACTCGATCTCTCAGGCGCTGTCCGGCATGCAGTGGGATGAAGAAACGGGAGGCGTACATATTGAAACCATCAAAGGCTGGGATTATGCAGACCTCATGTCGCGCATTCAGAAAGGAATTGCGCGCATCCGTGAAACACATGTGCCGACTATCTTCCATATACAGGAAGTAACGCAACCACAGGGACACTCCACCTCCGGCTCGCACGAACGCTATAAAAGCAAAGATCGCCTGCAGTTTGAAAAGGAAATGGACTGTATCGTGAAGATGCGTGAATTTATCGTGAGTAATGAGATTGCGGATGAAGATACACTCACGCAACTGGAAGAGGGTGCTAAACAGGAGGCGAGAGAAGCGAAGCAACGCGCATGGGAAAAATTCATTACTCCTATCCGCGCGCAGGTGCAACAGGCCGCGACACTGTGCAATCAGATCGTGATGCAGGGTCACCCTTCCGGTCAGGACATAGCAGCAATGGTACAGAAGCTTACGGCTATCAAAGAACCGATCCGCAAGGACGTGATGCAGACACTCTACCGCGTGATCGCATTGTGCCGTGATACAAATAATGAGGCTACGCGCGCGTTGCGCAATTTTTATACTGCACTGCAGGAAGAAAATAACCATAAGTTCAGTGCATTCCAGCAATCTGAATCTGCCTACAATGCGCTCAAAGTACAGGAAGTGAAGCCTGTATTCACCGAGGCAACGCTGAATGGCTATGAGATACTGAACCAATATTTCGATCAGCTGTTTGCAGCTAATCCTGCAGTATTCGCATTCGGAGAAGATGTGGGAAAGATCGGCGATGTAAACCAGGGATTTGCCGGTTTGCAGGAAAAATACGGCGAACTGCGTATTTCCGATACCGGTATCCGTGAGGCTACTATTGTAGGTCAGGGACTTGGTATGGCATTGCGCGGACTTCGTCCGATCGCAGAGATCCAGTACCTGGATTACCTGCTGTATGGCTTGCAGCCGCTGAGCGACGATGTGGCTACACTGCAGTATCGTACTGCCGGAGGACAAAAATGCCCGCTCATTATCCGTACCCGCGGTCACCGGCTGGAAGGTATCTGGCACAGCGGCTCGCCCATGGGTATGATCCTGAACAGCATCCGTGGCATGTACCTGTGTGTGCCGCGCGATATGGTGCAGGCTGCCGGTATGTATAATACGCTGTTGCAAAGTGATGAGCCTGCAATTGTAATCGAATGTCTGAATGGCTATCGCCTGAAAGAAAGAGTGCCTTCCAACCTGAGTGAGTTCACGGTACCGCTCGGGATTCCTGAAGTGATTGCGGAAGGAAGCGATATTACGATTGTTTCTTATGGTTCCACGCTGCGTGTGATACAGGAAGCTATCGACAATTATCTTGCCCCGGCAGGTATTTCCTGCGAGGTGGTGGATGTACGCACCCTATTGCCTTTCGATCTGAATCAGGTTATCCTCGAGTCGCTCAAAAAGACTAGCCGTGTGATCTTCATCGATGAAGACGTGCCGGGAGGAGCTACTGCCTACATGTACCAGCAGGTGATCGAAATCCAGGGTGGTTACCGCTATCTTGACGCCACTCCGCGCACGCTTTCCGCGAAAGCACATCGTCCTGCTTATGCAACCGACGGGGATTATTTCTCCAAGCCGAATGCAGAGCAGATCGCCGATGCCGTTTTTGAGGTCGTTAGCGAATAGGTTTTTCCAAATACATCAAAGCCCTGTCAGCAATGACGGGGCTTTTCGCTTTACGGTTTCCGTCATTTGTCCTGTGGAAAAAAATAGCGTAATTTTTCAGGAACAGGCGTATCGCGATGCGTCAGAATGAATGCTCAGGCACTATCTTTGAAACAAATAAAAACTACGCAGCGTATGAAGTTTACTTACTGGGGACACGCCACTTTTTCGGTGGTGGTGGGCGGAACAAAATTGCTTTTTGATCCGTTTGTGACACCTAATCCACTGGCGAAGGATATTGATATTAAGACTATCGGTGCCGATTACATACTGATTTCACACGGACACGGAGACCATATTGCAGATGCAGCCGCGATCGCGGAACATACCGGCGCTACCGTTATTTGCGCTCCTGAAGTGGCGGCCTGGCTGAAAAAGCAGGGCGTAACCAGGATTCATGAGATGAATTTCGGATCCTACACGTTTGATTTCGGAACGGTAACAATGGTGCCTGCGGCACATAGCAGCGGCCTGCCCGACGGATCTTATGGTGGTAATCCGGGCGGATTTGTGGTGCGCAGCGCAGAAAAGAATTTCTACTATTCCGGCGATACAAGTCTCACCATGGAAATGCAGTTGATCCCGTTTTATGCAAAACCTGATTTTGCGGTATTACCGATCGGCGGCAACTACACAATGAACGCTGAAGAAGCGCTTCGCTGTGCGGAAATGATTCATTGTGATAAGATTATAGGTGTGCATTATGATTCATTTCCGGTGATCAGTATCGACAGGGAGGATGCAAAATCCCGGTTTACATTGGCGAATAAAGAGTTACTTTTGCCGGGAATAGGCGAAAGTCTGGATATATAGTTATTAGATCAGCCGAAACGAGTATTATGACAAAGATTATTTCAGTTGCCAACCAGAAGGGTGGCGTAGGGAAGACAACAACGGCTATCAATCTGGCAGCCAGTCTGGCGATTTTAGAGTACCGCACCCTGCTGATCGATGCAGATCCGCAGGCCAACAGCACAACGGGTAATGGCTTCGATCTGAAGAACATACAACTGAGTCTGTATGATTGTCTCGTGAACGAAACGCCCATGGAACAGGTGTTGCTGGAAACCGAAACACCAAACCTGTTCCTGGTGCCTTCTCATCTGGACCTTGTAGGTGCGGAGATCGAACTGATCAATCAGCCCAACCGTGAGCATATTCTGCGTAAGTCTATAGAAGATATGGGCGACCGTTTCGACTTTGTCATTATCGATTGTTCGCCGTCCCTGGGTCTGATCACCGTAAACGCGCTTTCCGCTTCGGATTCTGTGCTCATCCCCGTTCAGTGTGAATATTTCGCGCTGGAAGGCCTCGGCAAACTGCTGAATACGATCAAGATTGTGCAGACACGTCTTAATACGAAACTCGCGATCGAAGGCATTCTGATGACGATGTACGACGGACGCCTGCGCCTGAGTAACCAGGTAGTGGAGGAAATCAAAAACCATTTTGATAAACTGGTATTCAATACGATTATTCACCGCAATACAAAACTCGGGGAAGCACCCAGCTTCGGCCGGCCCGTGCTCATGTACGATGCCGACAGTACCGGTGCGACCAATTATCTGAATCTGGCGAAAGAAATTTTGCAGAAGAATGATATGACGAAAATTAAAAACCAAGATAAAGTATTAGAAAGCAACGAGGATGGCAGCAACCAATAATTCAAATTCCAAAAAACAGGCGCTCGGGAAAGGTATCCGTGCTTTGCTTAATACCATTGACGAAGAAATGAACACGCCGGTGGCAAAGCCTGCGGGTACACCTGCTGCTGCTGCACCCGCAGCGGGAACAATTGTCCGTATACCGGTAGATGCCATTTCGGTAAACCCGAAGCAGCCCCGCCGCGATTTCGATGAGCAGGCGCTGAAAGAACTTTCCGAGAGCATTACCTTGCACGATATCATTCAGCCTGTCACTGTCGTAAAACTGAACGCGAACCAATACCAGCTCATCTCCGGAGAACGCCGCTGGCGCGCATCCAAAATGGCCGGTCTGAAAGATATTCCGGCTTATGTGCGCACCGCAAGTGACGACCAGGAATTGCTGGAACTCGCACTGCTTGAAAATCTGCAGCGTGAAAACCTGAATGCAATAGAGATTGCCCTCAGCTACAAAATGCTGATGGAAGAATGTAACCTCACCCAGGAACAGGTGGCGGAGCGTATGAAAAAAGAGCGCAGTACGGTTACCAACTACCTGCGTATGCTGAAGTTGCCTCCGGATATCCAGAAAGCAGTGCGCGACGGAAGCCTGAGCATGGGGCATGCGCGATCCATTATCGGATTGGAACTGATCGATCAGCAGCTATACGTATTCCGCGAAGTACAGTCGAAAGGACTGTCGGTGCGCCAGACGGAACAACTTGTAAAAGATCTTCAGGCGGCAAAAGATAAACATCCCGAAAAAGCAGATAAAGCAGATGCAAAACTGCCTCCGGCCTATAAGCGCCTTGAAGACAGCATGACATCTCATTTCTCCACAAAAGTGAAGATGGATCGTAAGAAGAACGGAAAGGGGAGTGTTACGATAGAGTTCTACAGCGATGCAGATCTTGAGCGTATTATTGAGAAAATGGGCATCTAAAAATTTTTATAAAAAAGTTTGTAAAAATTTGGATAAATCAAAAACGGGAATAACTTTGTAATAGAAATGAAAAACAACGAAAGTTGTTTCCATCATAAAGAAGTTTTCATGGTGATAGGGTTTATAGGGGCTGATCTGTTCTCAGATCGGCTTTTCTTTTTATATCCGTTCTCCACCTCCGATTGTTATGTCTTTTGATCTTTCCCCTAACTGGCAGCAGCAAAGCGCAGAGCAGCAGAAAGCATTCCGCCGTTTGCTCGAAAAGGGTAATAAAAATGCTATTCTGAAACGTCTCCCGCATCTTCACGAAGCTGCTTTCGAAAAGGTGGACTGTCTCAGTTGTGCACATTGCTGTAAAAACTATTCCCCCCGTTTCAAACAACCCGATATTAAGCGTCTGGCTAAAGCTTTACGCATGAAGGAAGGCGATTTTACGCAACGTTACCTGCGCCTGGATGAAGAAAACGACTACGTGGTCAAATCTGCTCCCTGTCCGTTCCTCGGTGAAGATAACTTTTGCTCGGTGTATGAAGATCGGCCTTCGGACTGCAGGCGGTTCCCTTATACGGATGAAGATGTATTGCTGAAGCGTATTCCGCTTACCCTGAAAAACGCAACATTTTGTCCTGCCGTTTACCTGGTGCTGAATGCCCTGCAGCAGGAACTGGGCTAACGGCTATCACTGTTGCTGATTCCGGGTCATGAGGTTATAATCCTGTAACAGCTGCTGCAGCAGGTCTTCGTCAGATTCCTCCGGATCTCCGATCTCCAGCACCTCGCAAATACGCTGCACAATACGTGCACGGTATTCCAGTTCCGTTTTGGATGCAGCTTTTTTAGCAAGCAGATTCCTGATGCCGTTAATGTCCCGGTCGCTCAGACGCATTACCTGCGGATAGCGGACTGTCTGTTCCGTTTCCGGCACATGCAGGTAAATCGTCTCGGAAAAATCCGAACGTCTGCGCGTATCGATTACAACGGTTCCTGCGGCAATATCCGCTATGCGCTGTGCTTTGTTAGTCATCAGCGAACAGATAAAATCAGGCAGATAGCAGATGCAGATCGCAACAAAGGTGATGAATAAGTTGAACAGGAAATCGCCCTCCGACCAGCGCAGATAGGACATCAGGAATACCGAATAGTTACCAAACCCGAGCAGCCAGCGTACAGCTGTCTGACTCATGGAAGGCTCATTTCCCTGCAGGTCGATCACTTTAAGAGAAAACAGTTTTTTTCCCGGCGTTTGTCCGTGCAGCAATATTTCGGTAAGGGGGAAGTAGAGATACGGTACGATTGCCATACCGATTGTACGACCGAATACAGATGCCTGTTCCCGTAAAGCCATGCCTTCCATTACCAGGGTATCAGCCAGAAAGAGATAGCATAGGATCAGCGAGATGTCTGTAAACACCGCCAGTACACGCCTCCAGACGTTTGCCGATTGGAATTCCAGTTCGATGTTGAACGGTGTATGGATAATGATGCGACTCATCCTGCCTACAAATAACGGATTTTTCTACCTGAATACGAATGACTTGCGTTTTTTTTAAAAAAAAGTGAAAAAGCGTGATGGTTTGTATTGTTTTTTGTATTTATCTTTGAATCGAACTCAAAATTCAATCTCTATAGCGATACTTCTACTTCAACCTTTGTGTTAGAAAATTCCGGACGCGCATGATGTGTTTCCGTTTTCATCAAACCCAACACTAGAAGTATATGGCTATGCTCCCACAATCAGCGACAGATGCACAATTGGTGCAGGCGTTCGTTAACGGCAATGAGTCCGCACTGGAACAACTCGTTATCCGTTATAAGGACAAAATTTATACCGGCATTTATATGCTGGTAAAAGATAAGTATCTGGCTGAAGATCTGTTTCAGGACGCTTTTCTGAAAATGGTCCGCAAAATGCGGGAAGGACAGTACGCTGAGCAGGGTAAATTTCTCCCCTGGGCCAGCCGTATCGCGCACAACCTGTGTATGGATCATTTCCGCCGAACCAAACGCCGCCTGCCGATCGTAATGGCCAACGGTGATGACCTGCTGGAATTCCTCGCCGGACCGGAGAGCCGTACACCGGATATCGAGACCCGCCAGACGGAAAGAGGTCTTACCCAGCTACTCGAACGCCTGCCGGAAGAACAGCGGGAAGTGATTGTAATGCGCATCTATGGAGAAATGTCGTTCAAAGAGATTGCAAGCATTACTAACGTAAGCATTAACACAGCGCTTGGCCGTATGCGGTACGGACTGATCAATATGCGCAAGATGATCGGAGATTTCCAGATGGCTTTGCGATAAGCGCTTTATAATTTCATAAATCTGCCTTTAAGGCATTCGGACTGGCCGTTGGAGACGATCACAAAATACGTCCCTGACGGCCAGTTTTGTATATCTATCGCTGCAGCTCCCCCTTCGTCGCGGTCCGACAAATAACACAGTTGTCCAAGTGCATTGTATACCATTAACGTATGTTTTCCCTGCGGAAGTCTGCCGAGAGTGACTTGTTCGCCTGCGGGATTGGGGTGGATGCAAAGGCTGTTTTCCGCTGCAGTATATTCTGAAACGGATGTTGGTGGAATCCCCTTGTCGCATGTCTCCCCCACAAGGTTCACAGACGCATGAGCCGCATTGTAGATATAACAGCGCAGACCTCCCATGATATCGCATTTGCCGTCGGTGACATATCCGCAACCGGTACAAAACGGCATGAGCCCTGTTTTTACGCTTCCGATTGTTGCTGCATACACATTCACCGAATCTGCGTAATTGTGCCATCCCAGGCTATATGAAGCCCCGCCACCAGTGCTTTTAAAAGAGTGACTCGATATAGTTTTCAATGGCCCCGATCCGTAATCGACATATTGAACCGAGTCGATCACGAAGCTGAAATCGGCTGCCGCAGCCTGCGCATCATTTCCGCAATAAGAGTATAACTGTATGGCGGGAAACCGGACAGTATCGCCCGGATGAACGTTGAATACATACAGTGGTGTGAAACTGCCCAGAAAATCATTGTAGATAAAGACTGTATCCTCATTATTGTACACAAACAAAGGTTTCTGATCGTAAATACCGAAGCCGAGTTTCGCAAGTGCTGTATCAGTCATGGCTTTCTGTTCCAGCCGGCGGCAGTTTACCGATCCTATCACTGTATCTTTTACTGAAGTTGTCCGGAATACGCCATTACCGGCATTATGGTACCAGACAGCTCCCACCGGGGCGAATTGCGTCGTTTGCGCCGAAGCGAAGAAAGAAAGCGACAGCAATAATGAAGAGATAAGTATCAGTGGTTTCATAAGGGTTTTCCGGAGTGGTCTATATCAAAGATAATTATTTGTTGTGTGTTTCCTGCCTCCGGTATTCGGCCGATTTTTCACCGATCTGTTTTATATGTAAAAGAATTGTGTTCCGGTAAGCGTATTTTTGCCCGATGGAACAAACCCAGGCCCCTATAAAGTTCAGCCCTTACCAGATCCTTGTTATTGCCCTGATTGCCCTTACCCAGTTCAGCGTTGTGCTGGATTTTATGGTCATGTCCCCCTTGGGAGACCTGCTCATAAAGACGATGCGTCTCAGTACCGATCAGTTCGGGTACGTTGTGTCTGCGTATGCGTTCAGCGCGGGTATTTCGGGAATTCTTACTGCCGGTTTCGCGGATCGCTTCGACCGTAAGAAATTACTGTTGTTTTTTTACATCGGCTTTATTGCCGGAACATTGAGCTGTGCGCTGGCCGGCAGTTATGAAGCATTGATTATAGCCCGGATTGTTACCGGCATTTTTGGCGGCGTGATCGGCTCTATTTCCATGGCTATCGTAACCGATCTTTTCCTGCCGCAGCAACGGGGCAGGGTGATGGGATTTGTGCAGATGGGCTTTGGCGCCAGCCAGGTGCTGGGTATTCCTATTTCGCTGTATTTTGCAAACCGCCTGGGTTGGGAAGCGCCATTCTTCATTATCGTTGCTTTTTCCGCTGTTGTGTGGCTGGTGATGCTCCTGCGTCTGCGCCCGGTAAATGCGCATCTGATGGCCCCTTCAATGGATACACGTAAGCCACTGGAGCATCTCTGGCATACCTTCCGCAACCGCGAGTACCGTATCGGTTTCCTGGCAACGGCGCTGATGTCGTTGGGTGGATTTATGATGATGCCTTTCGGTACGGCTTATGCAATCAATAACCTGGGGCTCACCAAGGAGCAGATGCCTACATTATTCATGATCTCAGGCATCTCGGCCCTGATCATTATGCCGGTCATGGGACGGCTTTCCGACAAAATGAACAAAGCATATATTTTCAGTGTGGCATCTGTCTGGCTGATCATATTTGCGATTATTTATACGAATCTTCCTCCCAGCGCATTATGGCTTGTGGCCACCATAAATACGCTGATGATGATGGGTGTGATGGGCCGTGTGGTGCCTGCGGTCGCATTGAACAGCTCTCTGCCGGCAATGCCCGACCGGGGTGCATTTATGGCGATCAATACTTCGCTGCAACAAATGGCCGGCGGCGTTGCGGCGGCCATTGCGGGAAAGATCGTAACACAGGCAACCCCTAAGAGTCCGCTCATGCATTTTGATACGGTAGGCTATATCCTTTCTGTGGTATGCATTATCAATATCGTGATGTTCTTCCGGGTGTACCGGATGGTGCAGTCCCGCGCGGTCCGCTAGATCCCGGAAAGCGCTTCCGGCATTGAAGCCACAAGTTTTTGCGTGTAAGGGTGTGAGGGATGTCGCAGTACCTGATCAGCAGAGCCCTCTTCCACAATGCGTCCTTTTTCCATCACCAGTATCCTGTCGGAGATATAATGCACAACGGACAGATCATGCGAGATAAACAGGTAAGACAGGCCTAGCCTTTGCTGCAGGTCTTTCAGCAGATTCAGCACCTGAGCCTGTATACTGATATCCAGAGCGGACACGCTCTCGTCGCAGATCAGTATTTCCGGCTCCAGTGCAAGCGCACGGGCAATGGAGATCCGCTGTCTTTGTCCCCCTGAAAATTCATGCGGGTATTTGTCCAGCGCCTCCGCAGGCAGTCCCACCTGTTCCATAAGCTGAAGGGCCTTCTGTTGTTTTGCCGGTTCACTGAGCAAATGATGGATGCGCAGCGGTTCAGTAATAATGTCGCGAACGCGGAACAACGGATCCAGGGAGGCATATGGGTCCTGGAACACCAGTTGCACCGCTCTGCGGAAAGAACGGTCTTCTTTACCCGACTGTTGTTGGCCTGCAAAACGGATGCTTCCGCCGGATACCGGTAGTAATTGTAAGATCGCCTTGCCCAAAGTGCTTTTCCCGCAACCGCTTTCACCAACCAGGCCCAGGGTTTCGCCGCGATACAACTTCAGGCTTACGCCCTTCACCGCCTCCGTGACCAGGTTTTTACCAAAGAGTCCGTTTCGTTTATGGAAGACAACCCGCAGATCCTGTATTTCCAGCAGGGGAGATGTATAGTCGGGCACTGAGATCGGCGCCGGTTGAGCCACATAACTTATTCCGGATTCAAAGTCGGCAACGGTGGGTAACCGGAGTGATTTATTGCCGGCATCAGGTCTGCATTTCAGCAAAGCCTGCGTGTAGGGGTGTGCAGGATGGGTCAGTACGATATCTCTGGGTCCGTATTCCACACATCGTCCGCGCCGGAGCACCATTATGTCATCTGCAATATTGCCGGCGAGGGCGAGATCATGCGTAATAAAAAAAATGGCTGTTCCGTAATCCTGCTGTAGCTGGCGCATCAGCAGGATGATATCTCCCTGAACGGAGGCGTCCAGCGCAGTAGTGGGTTCATCTGCAATGAGGATATCGGGTCCGTTGATCATTGCCATAGCAATCATCACTCTTTGCTTCTGTCCTCCGGAAAGTTCGTGCGGGTAACGGTAGAAAAGCCGTTCCGGGTCCGGCAGTTTTACTTTTCCCAGCCAGTCGATCACTTTTTCGCGTGCCGCCTTCCGGCTCAGGCGCTGGTGCAATCGTACGGTTTCCGCAATTTGTTTGCCCACACGCTGAACCGGATTCAGTGCGGTCATCGGTTCCTGAAAAATCATCCCGATACGCTTGCCGCGGAGTTTCCTCCAGGTGTGTTCGTCCAGCTGATCCAGTGCGAGCTCTGAGTCGCCGTTTTTTAACATACGCGTCCCCCCGGCGACGCTTTTGTTCGGTAGTAAGCCCATCAGCGCCAATGCGGTAAGGGATTTGCCGGAACCACTTTCGCCCACTACAGCCAATGTGCGTCCGCAAAACAGTCCGAAGCTGATGCCGGAAACGGCCTGCAATTGCTGTGCAGGGAAGCTTACGCTAAAATCACTTACGGACAGAACTTTCTGATTATGAATCATTCGCGGCAAAAAGATGAAAGTGTAAATATAAGCTCTCGCAAGCCATTCGCAAATATCAATCTTATTATAACATCATTGCCTTTTCGATTCTTTTTTCTACCTTAGCGCGTTAATACGCAGAGAGAAATCCGGCGTAGATTACTCATTATATATTTAAATTTTATTTTTTTAACAAATGCAGGAAACACTTATCGTTGCGGGGGTCGCGGTCGCGGCCATCGTAATCGGCATATTCATCGGAAAGAGCATATTTGCGAAGAATACAAGGATCGCCATCGAAGAAGCAGAACAACAAGCGAAGAAGATTATAGATGATGCAATTACACTTGCCGAAACCACTAAAGAAAAGAAAATACTGGAAGCCAAAGAGCAATTTTTAAAACTCAAATCCGAACACGAAAAAGAAACCTTACAACGTAATCAGAAGAATATTGAGCAGGAAGGCCGCATCAAGCAACAACAGCAGAGTGTAAATGACAAGCTGGCCAATGTTCAGAAACAATCTCAGGAAATAGACCATCTCCGGGAAACGCTTAACAAGCAACTGGAAGTGGTGAATCTGAAGCGCAGCGAACTCGAAAAGCACCAGGAAGAGCATATCAAACGTCTCGAAAAAGTGGCTAACCTCAGCGCTGAGGATGCGAAAGCCGAACTGGTGGAAATGGTGAAGCAGGAAGCGCGTACCAAGGCAATCAGCCATGTGAAAGAGATCATGGAAGAAGCTAAGATCAATGCATCCAAAGAAGCTAAAAAGATTATTATCCAGACGATACAGCGTACAGCTGCCGAGCAGACAATTGAAAACGCTATCACGGTATTTAACCTCGAAAGTGATGAGATAAAAGGTCAGATCATCGGTCGTGAAGGACGTAATATCCGTGCGCTTGAAGCGGCTACAGGTGTGGATCTGATTATCGATGATACTCCGGAAGCGATTGTGCTGAGCTGTTTCGATCCGCTGCGCCGTGAAATTGCACGTCTTTCCCTGCAGCGTCTGGTGCAGGACGGACGTATTCACCCTGCCCGTATTGAGGAAGTGGTGGAAAAGACCAAACGCCAGCTGGAAGAGCAGATCATGGAGATCGGGGAGCGTACGATCATTGAATTGGGCATACACGGTCTGCATAAAGACCTCGTACGTATGGTCGGAAAAATGCGTTTCCGCTCTTCATACGGTCAGAACCTGCTGATGCACTCCAAGGAGACTGCAAACCTTTGTGGTATTATGGCTGCGGAACTGGGGCTGGGTCAGAAAGTCGTGAAACTTGCCAAACGCGCAGGTTTGCTGCATGATATCGGAAAAGTGCCGGACGAGGAAACAGAACTGAGCCATGCATTGCTGGGCGCGCGCCTTGCAGAAAAATGCGGTGAGCATGAAGCCGTGGTGAATGCGATCGGCGCGCACCATGATGAAATGGAAATGACCTATATCATTTCTCCGATCGTACAGGCATGTGACGCGATCAGCGGAGCACGTCCCGGAGCGCGTCGTGAAATGATGCAAAGCTATCTGCAGCGTATCAAAGACCTGGAGAACCTTGCTACTGCATACAATGGCGTAGAGAAAGCCTATGCGATCCAGGCAGGCCGCGAGCTGCGCGTGATCGTGGAAGCTGATAAAGTTACCGATGCGGACAGCGATCGCCTTAGCTTCGAGATTGCGGACAAAATCCAGAAAGAAATGCAATTCCCGGGCCAGATCAAAGTAACCGTAATCCGCGAATTACGTTCCGTAAGTATTGCACGCTAATAACGTGCTGTAAATAGGGAAGAGCAAATTCGCATGCGGATTTGCTCTTCTTTGCTTTTAAATTGTTGATGATGCAACTTGAAGTTCCCAAACACATACAGAATTATATTGGCGGCCAGTTTGTAGCGCCGGAGAATGGTCAGTACCTGGACAATATTAATCCGGCTACCGGCGAGGTGTATGCATACATTCCGGACAGTAATGCCGGTGACGTGGATGCAGCTGTCCGGGCCGCCAGTCAGGCTCTCCCGGCCTGGAGCAATGCTTCGAATGAATACCGTTTCCGCATATTGAACCGTATTGCCGAGCTCATTGAAGAGCATATTGAGGTGCTCGCGCTGGCGGAAACGAATGATAATGGTAAGCCGCTTTCGTTGAGTACGCGCGTTGATATTCCGCGGGCCTCTGAAAACTTCCGTTTTTTCGCAACGGCGATCATGCATTTTGCCAGTGAGAGCCACAGCATGGAGAACCGTGCAATCAACTACACCTTACGTAAGCCTGTGGGCGTGGTAGGATGTATTTCTCCGTGGAACCTGCCTTTATACCTGTTTTCCTGGAAAATCGCTCCTGCACTTGCTGCAGGCAACTGTGTTGTAGCCAAGCCGAGTGAGGTGACGCCTATGACAGCCTACCTGCTGAGCCGCATCTGTAAGGAAGCCGGTATGCCGGATGGCGTGCTGAATATTGTTCACGGAACAGGTCCTTCCTGTGGCAGTGAAATTGTAAAGCACCCCGGTATCAAAGCTGTTTCTTTCACCGGAAGTACAAGGGCGGGTAAAGACATTGCTGCGGTGGCGGCTCCTATGTTCAAGAAAATATCACTGGAACTTGGCGGTAAAAATCCGAATATCATTTTTGCCGATTGCGATTGGGAAAAGATGATGCGCACCACCTTACAGTCTTCTTTCGCCAACCAGGGGCAGATCTGTCTCTGCGGCAGCAGGATACTGATTGAGGAGTCCGTCTACGAGCGTTTTAAAGCAGAATTCCTGGAGCGGGTAAAAGGGCTCACTGTAGGAGATCCGCTGGATAAGGAAAGCAAACAGGGTGCAGTGGTAAGCCAATTGCATTTTGATAAAGTGATGTCGTGCATCGAACTTGCAAAGCAGGAAGGAGGTCGTATACTGGCAGGTGGCAATGCCGTCCATCCGGAAGGCCGTTGTGCAAATGGACTGTTCATTGAACCCACGGTCATTGAAGGGCTGGGAGCGGAATGCCGTACCAATATGGAGGAAATATTCGGTCCGGTGGTGACCCTGCAATCGTTTAAAACGGAAGAAGAGGCCCTGCAGCTTGCAAACGCAAGCGATTACGGCTTGGCTGCAACTATATGGACGCGTGACGTATCACGTGCAAACCGGGTTGCAGCGCAGGTAAACAGCGGCATCATATGGGTCAACTGCTGGCTGCTGCGCGACTTGCGTACGCCGTTCGGCGGGTTTAAAAACTCAGGTGTAGGCCGCGAGGGCGGCTGGGAAGCGTTGCGCTTTTTCACCGAGCCTAAAAATGTTGCAATAGAGTTTTAGCGTATTTAAAGCATACACACTCGTGTCAGAGAAAAGAGTCAGGTTGTCGGCTTTACCGAAAGGAAGTAAAGCTATGATCCAGGAACATGAAGAATCGGCTTTCCGCCTTACGCTTATGGAAATGGGCTGTTTACCGGGAGAGCCGGTTTGGGTCGAAATGATAGCCCCGCTGGGTGATCCCCTTGCTTTGCGTATTGCCGGATATCATCTCAGTATCCGCAAAGAAGATGCGGAGAAAATATGGGTTTTGGTAAGCGAATAAGCAAATTATATGAGCGCACACTTTTACGAACAGGAAATACAATCCGGGCTGAAAAATAAACGCCGGCTGGCCGGTTGGCTGAACGGACGCGTACAGCATTATCTCGAAGGTATCCGGAAGGTACGCTTGTCGTACATCTTCTGCTCCGACGAGGCATTACTGAAGATAAACAGGGAATACCTCGACCATGACACTTACACCGACATTATTACATTCGATATGAGCGAAAGCGAAAGCGAGGTTGTCGGCGAAATATATATCAGCGTGGAGCGTGTGGCAGAGAATGCACAACGCTTTTCCGTATCTTACGAAAATGAACTTCACCGGGTCATTTTTCACGGGATGCTGCACCTGTGTGGGTTTGGTGATAAAAAACCGGCGGAAAAAGCTGAAATGCGCACTGCAGAAGACGAATGTCTGGAAGCGTATTTCGCGGCATAACAGGGGTCTGCTGCATTATAAAAAAGAAACCCGCAGTCCACGACTGCGGGTTTCTTACTATATCGTCAGTTCAACACTTAGTTGGTATGCGCACCCAGGTAAGCGGCGATATCTTCAGCAGTTGTTTTCAGACCTTCTTTTGTTTTATCCCAGTTTGCAGGACAAACTTCTCCGTTCTCTTCGTGGAAGTTCAGCGCATCTACCATGCGTAAAGCTTCGTCCACACTGCGTCCGAGCGGCAGATCATTGATCACCTGGTGACGGATCACGCCTTGCTTGTCGATCAGGAACAGACCACGGAATGCCACAGGATTGCCTTCGAAGGAGATATTATCCCCATCGGCAGTGTACTTTCCGGCTAATACTCCGTAATTGATTGAAATCAGCTTTGAATAATCGGCAACGATGGGGTAGGTAACACCTTTGATTCCACCTTTGTTGCGCTCAGTATTCAACCATGCCCAATGGGAAAATTTAGAATCGGTGGAACACGCAACTACGGCAGTATCGCGGGATTCAAATTCCGCCAGCTTATCCTGGAAAGCTACCAGTTCTGTAGGACAAACAAACGTGAAATCGAGGGGGTAAAAGAAGAATACCACGTTTTTCTTCCCGATAAATTGTTCCAGCGAAAAGCCTTCTACAAATTCAGAACCGTTCACTACGGCCTCTTCCGAAAAAATCGGAGCTTTTTTTCCAACTAAAGTGTGCATGTATTAATGATTTGCCCGCAAAATTAAATCCTTTTCTCAGGAGCTCCCATAGTTTTTTCTTTGGTCGGGATTTTTTTTGCTGATTCAACAGTTGTGGTTTGAGCCGGGCGCGCTGCAACATATGTCGATTAAAAAAAGACCTCCATCATTCCGAATATCACGTTAATTTTGCAGACTATTTTAACAAATCACGATTACCTTGCAACAAGAGACTCTGAATGCGAAAAGCCCGTCGTCTGCGGTTCCTTCCAAGGTTCGCGACTATGCGCAATTGCTGAAGCCCAATCTCTCGATGATGGTGGTTTTTTCGAGTGTTATCGGATACCTGATGGCGCCGGAAGTTTCTTTTGAGCTGATGCCCGTGCTGGTGCTGTACCTGGGCGGGTTGCTTGTTACAGGCGGGGCGAATACCCTCAACCAGATACTGGAGCACGAAGGTGATAAACTGATGCGGCGTACGATGCTGCGCCCGATTCCCGACGGACGTATGAGCCGTACGGAAGCGTGGATCATCGCTGCCATTGCCGGTTTTGGCGGCGCCTCCTTGCTGGGTTTTTATTTCAACCTGCTTACCGGCATCCTGAGTTTTATTTCCTTATTGTTATACGCATTTGCCTATACCCCCATGAAACGCGTGCATCCTATTGCCGTGCTGATCGGTGCGATACCGGGTGCGCTGCCTCCTCTTTTGGGATGGGTTGCTGCAACGGGTCAGGTCTGGGGGCCCGCAGCGATGGGCGGCTGGTTGCTGTTCCTGTTCCAGTTTTTCTGGCAGTTCCCGCATTACTGGGCTATCGGCTGGGTAGGGTACGACGAATACCTGAAAGCCGGCATCAGTATGCTGCCTTCACAGGAACGGAGTTCCCGCTTTACCGGTTTGCAATGCATGTTCTACAGTATAGTGCTGATTCCGCTGGCCTTATTTCCGCGACTGATGCATATGTGCTCGAACTGGGGTATGTGGATCGCGATGGCCGGAGGAGTGCTGTACTTTGCGGCATCTGTCAACTTCTACCGCAAAAATGATTTTAAGTCTGCCAAACAGGTGATGTACGCATCGTTTGTCTACCTGCCGTTGGTATTGCTTGCGTTATATTTTACCAAACTTTAAATATCCTGACTGAAGAAATGAGCACCGCAACGAGGAAGAGAATTCATCCGCAAATGTTTGCGCTGTATGTGGCTATGGCGAGTATTGCAATGATGTTTGCCGGCCTTACAAGCGCGTATATTGTCCGCCGCGGACAACCCAACTGGCGTTCGTACGAACTGCCGCATATCTTTTGGTTTTCAACGGTTGTGATCGTGTTGAGCAGCGTAACGGTTCACCTGGCTTTGCGCGCGTTAAAGGCACGGCGCATCCCGGTATTCCGCGCGTTTGTTGTACTGAGCCTTGTTCTGGGTCTGTGCTTCGGACTGCTGCAGTATATCGGTTTCAGCGAATTGTACCATGCTCCGAAGCCGGTACGGCTCGACGGGAATCCGAGTGAATCATTCCTGTTTATTATATGGGGATTGCACCTGGCGCATATCGCAGGCGGTATCGTCGCATTGCTGGTGGTATGGCTGCGGTCTTTCCGTAAAAATGTCAAAGAGTACAGTGCGACGGGAATGTCGATTGCTGCCAATTACTGGCACTTTGTAGACCTGCTCTGGCTCTATCTTTTTATCTTTTTTTTGGTAAACCAATAACAAAAAAAGACATTTGGATGACTGAAAAAAGCGTTTTATTTTTGCGCGCAAACCTAGCCAATTAAATTCTTATTTTCTTAACAAATTATGTCGCATTCAACTACAGCAGCAACTCCTAAAGCGTTCGGTGGCGGACGTTCCCCGTTCAATGTGAGTTACGGAAAAATCATGATGTGGGTATTCCTGTTGTCAGATGCCTTCACATTCAGTGCATTTCTGATCTCTTACGGTACCACGCGTTTCGCTTCTGCCATCTGGCCGGATCCTAACCACGTATTTCATTCGTTTCCGTTCATGGGTGAGGCAAACCTGCCGCTGATGTTCGTGAGTCTGATGACGTTTATCCTGATCTTGTCTTCCGTTACGATGGTACTTGCGGTACATGCAGGTCATTGCAACGATCGTCAGGGTGTGGTAAAATGGTTGCTGTGGACCATCATCGGTGGTATTGCGTTCCTGAGCTGTCAGGCATGGGAGTGGACCCACTTGAATCACCAGGGTGCCTGGTGGGGTTCTTTCCAGGATCTGACCGCTTCTAAAGATGTGTATCATCACTTCTTCAAACCGGCTGTGCTCGAGTCCGCTACTGCAGCTCAGTTATCACAGTCTACCAACAACTTCTTCAACTTCTTCTTTACCATTACCGGTTTCCATGGTGCGCACGTTACTTCAGGGGTTATCTTCAATATCCTGATCCTGATCAACACCGTAAACGGTACTTATGCCAAAAGAGGCCATTATGAAATGGTGGAGAAAGTAGGTCTGTACTGGCACTTTGTGGATCTGGTCTGGGTATTCGTATTTACCTGTTTCTACCTCCTCTAATCGTCGATCCGAAAATAAATTTCACAACTAACCATAAAATATTCAATCCATGTCTCACGGAGCTCATAACGATAATAACATCCAGCATCTGTACGAGGGCGATCAGTCCAAATTGTATTCCGGAGTGCTTGCCCATCATCACGATGTAAAATCGGATGAAAGTAAAGCGCAGGTAAAGAAAATCTGGAAAATAACATTTATCCTGTCTGTTATCACGGTAGTAGAGGTACTCGGTGGTTTGTACCTCTCGGCGCACCTTTCAAAAGTGATCATCAATTCAATATTCCTGATCCTCACCGTGCTGAAATCTGCTTATATCGTAAGCGTGTTCATGCACCTTGGCGATGAAGTAAAATGGTTCCGCAATATCGTACTGATGCCGCTGGTGCTGTTTATCTGGTTCATCATCGCATTCCTGTACGACGGTGGTCACTGGAAAACAATGAATAATGAAAACCCTGCACGTTTCGATTATCATCACGCTAAGTAATGAACAAGAACAATAATAAGAAGTTTTTTCTGGGATTAACGGTGGCAGTTTTGCTGCCGTTCTCTTTTTATATCATTGCCAAAATGCTCGGCAAGGATAAGCTGGCCATGCCCCGTTATTACAATGCAGAGTCGGTAAACGGCCCCTCGGATACCGTTTACCACAGGGTGGCGGATGTCGGCTTTATCAATCAGTTTGGCGACCATATAAGGCTGAACAGCGACCTGCGCGATAAGATACTGGTGATCGAGGTGTTTTTTGCCCAATGCGGCAGTGTATGCCCCAAACTCACGGGCAATATGGCGATCCTGCAGAAGGCGTTCAAACGCAACGATTCCACGGTGCAGCTGATATCTGTGAGCATCGATCCTGAAAGGGATTCTGCAGGCGCTTTAAGGGCTTATGCAGAGCGTTTTAAGGCGAATTCAGATCATTGGTGGTTCCTTACGGGAAATGCGGATACGATCTATAATTTCCTGAACAATGAATTAAAATTAATGGTCAAACAGCCAGCCGGAGCTGAACAGTTTGACCATACATCCACTTTTGTATTAGTGGATAAAGAACGATTTGTACGCGGATACTATAACGGCCTGGATACTTTGTCTCTTAAGCAGTGCGCAGACGATATAGGGTTGTTATCGATGCAGAAAAATCTGAAAGTAAAGAAATAAGGGTGCCGGTTAACTTAATAATTAAGTAGTCGGACCTTCTTTTACTTTCACAGATTTCAATGCAATCATAAATTCTTTTGCCGGTTTGAACGTCGGAATATAATGCTCAGGGATGTGCACTACTTCGTTTTTCTTGATGTTTCTACCTTTTTTGGCAGCACGCTTTTTAGTGGTGAAACTGCCGAAGCCCCGGATACTAACGGTTTCGCCTTCAAAAACAGTTTGTTTCACCTCTTTGAAAAAGGTTTCAAGCGTAACAAGAATGTCAACTTTCGGGATGCCGGTTTTGTCTGCAATGTTTGTTATAATGTCGGCTTTTCTCATGATATTTAATTTTTTATGTATAGACGATTAACAATACCGCGACAAGATAATTAAAAAAAGTAAAAAGCAACAGGCAGTAGAAACTTTTTTTTAAATATTAATTAAAATACTTAGAAAATCCGAGTAATATATCTTCCTGTTAAATACTGCGGTTAGGATCAAATGCTTCGAGTTCATTTGCAACAGCAGTAAGGAAGCTGGCTCCCAATGAACCGTCAACAATGCGGTGATCGTAGCTCAGAGACAGGTACATCATGTGACGGATAGCGATCACATCTCCTTCAGCAGTTTCAATTACCATCGGGCGTTTCTTAATGCTGCCCACCGCCATAATAGCCACCTGCGGCTGATTGATGATCGGTGTTCCCATCAGGCTTCCGAATGTGCCTACGTTCGTAAGCGTGAATGTTCCGCCCTGGGTATCATCGGCTTTCAGCTTGTTGTTGCGTGCAGCTTTTGCCAGTGCATTCACATCTTTCGTAAGACCGATCAGGTTTTTAGAATCTGCGTTTTTAATCACAGGAACGATCAGGTTGCCGCTCGGCAGGGCTGCCGCCATACCGATATTGATATCTTTTTTCACGATAATGCGGTCGCCGTCTACGCTGCTGTTGATCATCGGGTATTTACTGATGCATTTAACGATAGCTTCGATAAAGATCGGTGTGAACGTGATTTTTTCTCCGTATTGCTTTTCAAATGCGTTTTTATTTTTCTCTCTCCAGCGAACCAGGTTGGTTACATCCGCTTCCGTGAAGCTCGTTACATGCGGAGAAGTAGCTTTTGAACGGACCATGTGATCTGCAATGAGCTTGCGCATACGGTCCATTTCAATGATCTCCACATTGCCGCTGATCGGTGCAGGCGCTGCTTTAGGGGCTTCCGTTGCCGGAGCGCTTGCAGCAGGTGCCGGCTGAGCTGCGGGGGCAGCCTGTGGCGCAGCATTACCACGGTTGGCTACGTAGTTGAGAATATCTTTTTTGGTTACACGGCCTTCGTTGCCTGTACCGGGTATACGTTCCATTTCTGCCATGGAGATACCTTCCTGTGCCGCGATGTTCAACACAAGCGGTGAATAAAATTTGTTGGCTCCGGCAACGCCGTTAGCAGCCGGTGCTGCGTGGGCAGCAGGGGCGCCGGCAACGGGTGCGGCAGCTACAGGTGCTGCCTGTGGAGCCGGAGCTGCCGGTGTGGCAACAGCTGCGCCCGCTTCGGTGCTGATGCGTGCAATAACGGTTCCTACCGCTACCACATCATTTTCCTTGAACAATATCTCTGTAATGGTACCTGCTCCGGTAGAGGGTACCTCACTATCTACTTTATCAGTTGCAATCTCGAGAACAGTCTCATCCATTTTCACGGAATCTCCTGATTTCTTATGCCATTTCAAAATGGTTGCTTCGGTAATACTTTCTCCCATTTTGGGCATTACTAAGTCTACAATTGCCATAAGTTGTATTTGCGTTCTTGTGGTTTATCGAAAATTGGAGCAAAGGTAATCATTTCGTCCCAAAGTCCTACAGTTCATGCATCAACTAATAAAATAAGTGCCGTATCTTGCAGGGTCTTTAAGTTTCACGATGAGAGAGTTATTACGTTCGGTTCAGATTGTTGCTTTGTGTTTATGCAGCTTTGCTGTCCACGCACAGAAAGGTTTGTTCGAAAATGAAAATCTTCCCGCACGAAAAGGTTTTCTGGTTGGCGTTAACGGCAGTTTTGATATGCCTGGTGCAGATATGGCCAAGCGCTTCGGGCCGGGGTACCGCGTAGGGTTATCGTGTCACTATAAAACGAAAAGCAATTGGGTGTTCGGTATGAAGCTCGATTTCCTGAATGGGTCCTCTATACGTGAAGACTCTCTTTTTTCGGGTGTGATCGGTCCCGACAGTACATTTATCAATCAGGACGGACAACGGCTGTATGTGCAGAAATTCAAACGTGGTTTTATGTTGGGTGCCGAAGCCGGTTATATTTTCCGGCTCACTCCCAAATTGCAGGATGCGGGTATTCTTGTGATGACCGGCGCAGGCTTTATGCAGCACCGCATACTGATCAAAGACAAAAGTGAATCGATCGTGGCTTTACAGGGGGATTACCGCAAAGGGTACGACCGGCTCACGAACGGAATTTATGTGGAGCAGTATGTCGGTTATGTGTTCCTGTCCAATACGGGTCTCGTGAACTTCCACCTCGGACTCGATGTGGTTGCAGGGTTCACACAGGGCAGACGCGATTTCCTGTACGATGTGCGCCGTCCGGGAACGGATAAGCGAGTGGACATAATGTTTGGTGTGCGCGGTGGCTGGATTTTACCGATCTTTAAACGAAAATCCGAAGATTACTACTTCGAATAGTCATGTTGTACTGCTACCGTTTCCTGATCACAATGTATGAATGGATGCTGCGCTGTGCGGCACCTTTCAAACCCAAAGCAAAGCTCTTCCTGGAAGGCCGCAAGGGTTTGCTGTTGCGCATCAAAGCGGTGATGGCCGGAGAAAGCCGACCGCGTATATGGGTGCATTGTGCTTCGCTCGGAGAATTTGAGCAAGGGCGCAATCTCATCGAATTACTGCGCAGTGAATATCCCGGCTATGCGCTGGTCCTCACTTTTTTTTCGCCTTCCGGCTACCAGGTGCGCAAAAAATATAAGGGAGCCGACTATGTTTTCTACCTGCCACTCGATAAGCGCGAACATGCCGAACAATTTGTGCTGGACGTGCAGCCTTCACTTGCGGTATTCGTGAAATACGATCTCTGGTATTATTATCTTTCCACGCTTCAACGCAGGCAGATACCCGCCATTCTCATCAGCGCGATATTCCGCGAGCACCAGAACTTCTTTAAGTTTTACGGAGGACTGCGCCGCGATATGCTTCGGATGTTCACGCATATTTTTGTGCAGGACGAATTATCACAGCAGTTGCTTCAGGGCATCGGTATCAATCAGGTGACCGTAGCCGGGGATACACGCTTCGACCGCGTGCTGTTTGTAAAACATAAAATGAGTTCATTGCCGGAGGTGGAACGTCTTTGTCAGAACCATAAACTGCTGATAGCCGGCAGTACCTGGGCACCGGACGAAGCGTTGCTTGCTGAAGTGCTGCCCGTGCTCCCGGACAATTGGAAACTGGTGATCGTACCGCATGAGGTAGACCAGCAGCGTATAGAGAAAGTGGCCAAAACCTTTAACGGCAAGATCAAGCGCTGGTCGGAATGGGAAGATGGTGCCGCTTTCACAGAAAGGGTATTGGTCGTGGATACGATTGGTATTCTGCTGAAATTATATCGTTATGCGTCCATAGCCTGGATCGGCGGCGGATTAAGCGCTACCGGCGTGCACAACGTGCTGGAGCCTGCCGTATATGGTATTCCCTGTGCATTTGGTCCCCAATACACCGACTATCTGGAGGCCCAGGAGCTGATACAGTCTGGCGGAGCTACCGCCTGTTCCAATAAAAAGGAGCTGATGCTGTTTCTCAGTTCTATGCTGGAAAATCCTGCACAATACCAGTTTAAGGCGTCTGCAGCCGGTAACTACGTGGCATCCAGAGCCGGCGCCACACGCAGGATACTGGATTACCTTGCCGAGAAAAACTGGCTTAAGACATTATAGAAAATCTGCTCGCTGAACCCATCTTCTTTCCAGCGGTAAAGTGTTGTTACTCCGGAATTGTTCAGGAAACTGATGCCGTCCTGAAAGCTGCCGCAGCGGTTCAGTTCATTCAGGATCTCTTCGTATGCTTCGGAATTGTTGCCAAATAATTCGGAGATAAAGTTATACTTGTCGTTGATGCCGATGTAAGAGCGGATATCGCGGTTCCACAGTTTGAAATCGCCGAGTCTTCCGGAGAGGAGTGGTCGTTCCGCCTGGAGTTCGGGTTCCAGCTCAAAAGTGTCGGGTTCCCGGAAGGGTTGTTCATTGCTCGTAAAGGTTAATTCATCCTGCGTCAGAGCATCGTCGTTTTCTGATTTTGCCGTAGTATTTTCCACGGCAACAGAAGCCGTTTGTTCCGCAGGTACCGGCGGTATTTCCTGTTCGGGAATTACGGTTTCAGGTACAGGAATCTGTTCGTCAGAAATTTCATCCGGGTTTCCCGTTTGCTGTGCCTGCGGTTCTGCTTGCTCTTCCGGAGATTCTGTTGCTGCTTCCGGTTCATCAGGAGCCTCATCCGGTATAGCATCCTGCCCTTGATGCTCGTCAGCTTCAGGTTCCTGTTGGGAGTGTTCCTCCGGAGCGACATTGCCCGCAGGAGCATCCTTTACGAACGCCGCATCTGCTGTTTGTTCAGCAGTTGTCTCTAATGCTGCAAACTGTTCGTACAGTTCCCGGGTATACTGGAGCAGCAAATCTTTCTCCAGTAGTGAAACCGTTGCATGCTGAGTCAGCGCATTGATTTTTTGGAGCAGTTCGTGGATGCGTTCGTTCATACGGCTTGAAATTATGGACGTAAAAATAAGCGATCGGCGTGCTAATTTTCTTGTAAAAAATCGCGCACGATACCGATCAGTTTTGCAGCTGCTTCTTCAAGATGGTCGTTTACTATGGTATGCTGGAAGTGCGAGGCATAATCAAGTTCCTCTTCTGCTTTGTTTACGCGCTCGGCAAGACTTTCTTCCGTTTCTGTTCCGCGGTTCTGCAGGCGTTCACGTAATGCGTCAATAGAGGGTGCCTGGATAAAAACGGTCAGCGCATTTTCCGGGAACTGCCGCATGACGTTTACGGCCCCTTTAACGTCTATATCAAGAATGGGTATTTTCCCGAGATCCCAGAGACGCTGCAATTCAGATTTGCGCGTTCCGTAATATTTACCCTGGTAGACCATTTCCCACTCAACGAAATCGTCGTTCGCTATTCCTTCCCGGAATGCCTCAAGGCTGATGAAATGATAATCTTTACCGTCTACTTCTCCTGCACGCGGTGGTCTGGTGCATGCGGATACAGAAAAGGCCAGTTGCGGAAAAGTCTGCATCAGCCGGTTGGTAAGTGTGGTTTTGCCCGAGCCGGAAGGAGCCGCGAGTATGATGAGTTTTTGCGAGGTATGGCTGCTCATGTCTAATATTCTATGCTTAAACGGAGTGTCTCTTTCAGGTATTGCAAGGTCGGATTTTTGGCGGCCATTTCATCAAATATGTCTGTTTTGGAAAGAGCCGTTTCTTTGGGTCCTTCGTCCGTTTCTTCATATGCATTCGTAATGCGGATTGTGAGCCCGGTCTCTTTTTTGATCAGGTCCTGTATCGTTCCTTTTTCCGCCTGTATATTGCTGTCTGCGATGCTGTTGGGCGAGATCAGATGCAAAGTGCCGGGTTCCGGCATTTCCATTTTCAATGTGTTGTAGCTGGTGTACAGGATCGTCTTTTTCTGTTCTATCAGTGTTTCCTTGTAATCAAACAATATACGCTCGATCAGTTCAAGCGTTACCGATTCCACCGGCATTACCTGTACCTGCTGTGCACCGCCGGTTTCTGTCTGCTGCAGCATATTGCGCGTAACCCTGCGGGCAGCAGCGCCTGTGGACTGCATCCCGGAAAACGGGGATGGCCTGAAAGAAGGTGCTGCCTGTCCCTGACCGGCGGAAGCCTGAGTTGTTGCCGTTCGTGGCGCTCCGGTAGTCGCCTGCGGCATAGCCGGTTCGGGCAAAGATACCGGCTGCACCTGCAGCTGTTCTTCGCGAGGAGGTGCCTGGGTCGGTAATGGATTTGCTATCGGGTTGGACGACAGTGCATCAGGTACTGTTGCCTGGCTTGCTTTTGCTACCGGAAATTCATTTTTTTTTTCATCCGCAACGGCGGTTACCTGCAGCTGCTGCTGAATATAGCAGAGCCTGATCAGGCATAATTCCGTATGCAGTTTTTTATTATTGGCGTTTTTGTAATGGATCTCGCTTTCATTCAGTACGTTGAGTGCAGACAGTATGAATGATGGGGGAGCCTGATTCGCTTTCTCGTGATAGACCGGTTTCTGATTGGCCGGTACGTCCAGCAGTTTGGCCATGCGTGCATCTTTACACAGCAGCAGGTTGCGCAGGTGCTCCGAGAGCCCCGAAAGCAGGATGTCGCCCTCAAAACCTCGGTCCATAGCGCTTTCGAGGGTAAGCAGGGTAGAGGCGATGTCGCCGGCAAGAATATTATCAGTGAGTGCGAAATAGAATTCGGCATCCAGTTGGTTCAGTAAGCTGAGTGTAGCCTGGTAGCCGAGATTGCCATTCGTGAAGCTGGTGATCGTATCGAGGATAGACAAGGCGTCCCGCATACACCCTTCGCTCTTTTGTGCGATGAGATGCAAAGCCGCTTCCTCCGCATGGATATGTTCTTTCTCCGCTATGCGTTGCAGATGACCGACTGTATCGTTGGTAGTGATGCGTTTAAAATCGAATATCTGGCAGCGGCTCAGAATGGTGGGCAGTATCTTATGCTTTTCCGTTGTTGCGAGAATGAAGATTGCATACGAAGGCGGTTCTTCAAGGGTTTTCAGAAACGCGTTAAAAGCCGCGGTACTCAGCATGTGTACCTCGTCTATGATATACACTTTGTATTTGCCGTGCGTCGGTGCGAAACGTACCTGGTCTGTCAGTTCGCGTATGTCTTCCACAGAGTTGTTGGATGCAGCATCCAGCTCAAACACGCTGAAGGAGCTGTTGCTCTCAAACGCTTTACAGCTGGAACATTGTCCGCATGCTTCCATGTCCGGGGTAGGTGTTTCGCAATTGACCGTTTTCGCCAGGATACGTGCACAGGTTGTTTTTCCCACTCCTCTGGGACCGCAGAACAGGAACGCATGTGCCAGGTGCTGCGTTTTTAAAGCATTCTTCAGGGTTGTGGTGATGTGTTCCTGCCCCACGACCGTATCAAAGGTCTGAGGGCGGTATTTTCTGGCGGAAACTATGTATTGATCTGACATGCTAAACGCAAATATAGGAATTCGGGGGGCGCCCGCCTGAAAAACGGGAAGCCGGGATTAATAAAATATATACATCAGCCGCAGGCTGAAAACATTGTTGTATTGCTGCGGATTGCCAAACTCAGGGTCTACTTTGCTGCGAATGGATAACAGTGAGTATTGGAAACGTATTCCGGCAAACAACCCTTTATATAAATGTCCTTCCCCGCTCAGGATAAAGTTCAGATCCATTTTGCGGAACGGGTAATCATCCGGATTGTACACAAGGCTTTTATTGGTGCCTTCGATCTCCTCCTTGCTGTTGATCAGCTGCGAATAGGAAAGTCCCACGCCCGCATGGTTCTTTTTATTGTCGAAAAAATTAAGCTGCACCGGTATCTCAGCGTAGTTCAGCAGAATATTCTGCTTGGTGATCAGGGTTTGTCCGTTGTTGGAAAGTTGCCCGCCATTGGATTTCGCACCTTTCTGAGAAAAAAGCAGTTCGATGCTTCCGGCAATTTTGGGCAGGAAATATACGTAGGCAACCACACCCGTGGTGAGACCGATACGATGATACCCCTTATAGCTGTCTCCGTCCACCTGCGTGAAATTTGCGCCGGCAACCAATCCGCCTACAAACGTTTTAGGTTCTTCAACGTAATAGTTGGACGGATTCTGCGCGAAAGCAGTCTTTTGGATCATCAGTGACGCTGCTGTGAGCAATAGCAGAAAAAATCTTGGTTTCATAAAGTTCGGATCGACGGTTGCTGAATGGAAATAGTAAGGTTAGAACAGATACATAACGCGCAGTACCCAAACGTTGTTGTATTGCTTTGCACGCGCAAACTCATAGTCTACTTTGGTACGGATGGGCAGCAGCGAATACTGAAACCGTAAGCCGGCATACAATCCTTTTACCAGGCACAGGTTACCGGTCGCCACGAAGCTTACATCATATTTTTTGAACGGGTAGTCGTCTCCGTTATAATTGGCGTTCGGACTGGTAACAATGGTTTCCGTACCGCTGATGAGCCGCGCATAAGCGAGTCCGGCTCCGACATAGTTCTTATGCACATCCGTAATGTTCAGCATCACAGGTACCTCTGCATAGTGAAGCGAGATGCGCTGGTCTATAATGTTATAAATATTGCTGGAAGACCCTTTGATAAAGTTGGATTTTGCGCCTTTCTGCGCATACAGCAATTCCATGCTCAGTGAAAACAGATTGTTCAGGCGCGTGTATAAGGTCACTCCCGCGTTGATACCCACTTTATAATAACCCGCATACTTGTCTCCGTCTACCTGGCCGAAATTTGCACCGGCTACTAGCCCTCCACGGAACAGCGGCGGTTCCTCAATATAATAACTGGACGGGTTCTGGGCACCGGCCCGGAAAGAAAAAATGCAACTCCACAAAACGATAATACACAAAATTGTGCCTGATTTTCTACCTTTACGTTTATTCATCGCAGAACAAGTAACCTCTCTAATGAGTCTCAAAATTACGCCAAACACGCTAAAAAAACTGGAGCAACTTTTTGAAGAAGCGCGCTATATCATACGCTTCGAAAAAGGGAATTTCAATTCCGGTTACTGCGTGCTCGAGCAAAAGAGGGTGGTGGTGATCAATAAATTTCTGAATATCGAAGGGCGCATTACTGCCCTGAGCGAAATATTACCGAGCATACAGGTAAATGAAGAAGAACTGAGCACCGAGATGCAAAAGCTGTATCGCCAGATATTGGGGAATGCATCTTCGGGAACAGTTGCCGTACAAGCTGAAATGGATTTTGAATAATGAGTATGCGTGTTACATTCCTGGGAACAGGTACCTCACAGGGTGTTCCCGTAATTGCCTGCCCCTGCCCGGTCTGTCATTCTGCTGACCCCCGCGACAAAAGGCTGCGTTGTTCTGTACTGATCGAAACCCCTGAAGCAACCATTGTTATCGACAGTGGTCCGGATTTCCGGTACCAGATGCTGCGTGCAGATGTGCGGAAGCTGGATGCGATCCTGTTTACACACGGACATAAAGACCATACTGCCGGACTCGACGATGTACGGGCTTACAATTATTTCATGCAACAACCGCTGGATGTGTATGCCACAGAGGAAACACAGGAAGTGTTACACCGCGAATTCCAGTATATTTTTAAAAATGCAGATTACCCCGGCGTCCCTCAGATCAACCTGCATACAATGCGCAATGAGGCCTTCGAGATCAACGGACTGCGTATACAACCGATACGTGTGCTGCATTATAAGATGGAAGTATTCGGATTCCGCATCGGCGACTTTACGTATATCACAGACGCAAACTTCATTGCACCCGAAGAAATGGATAAGGCCCGCGGTTCTCACACGCTAGTGCTGAATGCCTTGCGCCATGAAGCGCATATTTCTCATTTTACGCTGGAAGAGGCGATTGCCGTGGCGCGGGATATTGCCCCTTCAACCACCTATTTCACACATATCAGTCATCAGCTCGGACTTCATGAAGAGATCAGCGCACACTTGCCTGAAAATATGCGCTTGTCGTTTGACGGTTTACAACTCGTCTTCTGATCCTGCTCCTGATAGAGCCGTTTCCCAGGCCAGTATAGCCGCTTTGCGGTCCAGTCCCCAGCGATAGCCACCCAATACCCCGGATCCTCTGATCACACGATGACACGGGATCAGGAACGCAACAGGATTGGCACCTATGGCTGTTCCTGCAGCGCGGGAAGCCTGGGCGTCCCCTGTATATGCCGCAATGTGGCGGTAACTGCACAACTGACCCTGAGGGATTTTCAGCAGGGCCTCCCATACTTTCAGTTGAAATGGGGTCCCTTTCAGATGTAATTTCAGAGGAGTTCCCGGACTATCTGCGGGATGCTGCAATATATGTAATGCACGCGTATGCATCGGTTGCTGCTGATGGTTGAAACGGGCATCCGGAAATTTTGCATGCAATTCCGCCAGCGCTTTTTCGTTGTTATCTTCAAAAGCCAGGTGACAAACGCCTTTGCCGGTAGATGCTACCAGCACATTGCCGAAAAGTGATGTTCCGAAGCTGTAGTCTATCAGGAGATCCGCTCCTTTATTACGGTATTCCGCGGGTGTCATTGCTTCCAGCGAAACAAACAGGTCGTGCAGGCGCGAAGTACCCGACAGGCCGCTTTCCCAGGCCGCATTTTCCAACGACGATTGCTGGTCCAGCAAATTTTTTGCATGATTCAGCGACAGGTATCTCTGGAACTTTTTCGGGCTTACGCCGGTATATTCGCTGAAGACTTTCTGAAAATGAAACGGGCTGTAATGAGCGGCAGCGGCCACTGCTGCCAGATCTGGCTGCTGTTGCTGGTGTAACAACATAAAGCGTATCGCTTCAGCGATACGCTTGTAATGTTCTGTTGCGGAATGATCGTTCATACTTCGGCGCTTTCCTGCAAATTTGCGATTTGCACAGATCCCCGGCAATCCGTTTCTTGCGATTTTTAAGCTCGTTCTATAATTACCGCATATCCCTGACCCACACCGATACACATTGTTACCAAAGCATACCGTTTGTTTTGCTCCTGCAGTTCCAATGCCGCACTGTTCAGGATGCGCGCACCGCTCATGCCCAGCGGGTGACCAAGCGCAATAGCACCGCCATTCACATTGATGCGTGCGTCGTTGTCGGCAATGCCGAGCGAACGGGTAACGGCAAGGCTCTGCGCTGCAAATGCCTCGTTCAGTTCAATGATATCAATATCGTTCATGGTCAGTCCGGCCTTTTTCAACGCGATCTGTGTTGCCGGTACCGGTCCTATACCCATGATCCTTGGTTCTACTCCTGCAGCACCCATGCTTACGATGCGTGCGCGGGGTGTAAGGTTATGTGCTTTGATCGCATGCTCCGAAGCGAGCAGCAATGCCGCGGCTCCGTCGTTGAGCCCGGATGCGTTGCCCGCAGTTACCGAACCCTCTTTTTTAAATGCGGGCCTCAGTCCGGCCAGTCCCTCCAGCGTAGTTGCCGGTTTGGCAAATTCGTCTGTTGAGAATGCTTTGGGCTCACCCTTGCGCTGCGGGATCATTACTGTCATTATTTCTTTCGCAAGACGTCCGGAACTCTGTGCAAAAGCTGCTTTCTGCTGCGACCACAGTGCAAATTTATCCTGGTCTTCACGGCTCACGCTATCGCGATCGGCAAGGTTTTCGGCGGTGTCTCCCATCGCGTCCACACCATATAGTTCTTTCATACGCGGATTAACGAAACGCCATCCGAATGTGGAATCGAACAATTGCGCATCGCTTCCGAAAGGAGTACTTGTTTTAGACATTACCCAGGGACCGCGCGTCATATTCTCAACGCCTCCGGTGATCATCAAATCCGCGTCGCCGGTCTGTATCGCACGCGCGCCGGCCATGGAAGCCGAAAGACCGGAAGCACAAAGTCTGTTTACAGTCTCTCCCGGAACGGTGTAGGGAAGCCCTGCCAGCAACGAAGCCATGCGTGCCACATTGCGGTTATCTTCTCCCGCCTGATTGGCGCAACCGAGGATCACATCGCCGATCAGCGCCGGGTCTACATGACTGTTGCGGTTCATCAGCTCGCGCAATACCATTGCTGCAAGATCATCTGTGCGGACAGTGGCCAGGGAACCTTTTAGACTGCCGATCGGTGTGCGGATACCGTCAATTATATATGCCTGATTCATGAGTTATTGATTTCTTTTTGGGTGCCCAAAAGTAGGTTTTAATTGGCAATTACCATTTTACACACCATAAGCGTACTTTGCAATAAAGGGTATTTTCGGCTATATTTGCGGCCGAATGAATCAGGCGCATCATCATACAGAGCATTGGACAGAGGTCATTGAGCCGGAATCGGGTCTCCTTGACTTCAAATTACGGGAAGTATGGCGTTACCGCGACCTGCTGATGCTGCTGGTACGCAGGGATTTTGTGGCGCTGTACAAGCAAACGATCCTGGGGCCTATCTGGTTCTTCCTGCAACCGCTGCTTACGACTGTTACCTTCGTTTTTGTATTCAATCAGATCGCAGGTATCTCCACGGGCACCGTACCTGCAATGGTGTTTTATATGGCCGGTACCACGCTGTGGAATTATTTCGCTGATTGTCTGAATAAAACATCTACTGTATTTAAGGACAACGCTGCTGTTTTCGGTAAAGTGTATTTCCCGAGACTGATCATGCCCTTATCCATTGTCGTGAGCAATCTCGTAAAACTGGGCATTCAGCTGTTCCTGTTCCTGATGTTCTGGGCGTATTATCTTTTTACCACAGATACCATACATCCGAATATGACATTGGGGCTGCTTCCGCTGCTGATATTGCTGATGGGGGGACTGGGACTGGGCTTCGGAATGATCATCAGTTCGCTCACCACCAAATACCGGGACCTTATTTTTCTGCTCACTTTCGCAGTTCAGTTGCTCATGTATGCCACCCCGATCATTTATCCGATCAATGCGCCCGGCATCAGTCCTCTGGTAAGGAAGATATTAATGATCAATCCGATGTCCCCGGTGGTAGAGACCTTCCGTTATGCGTTCCTGGGTTCGGGGGGAGGCACCTTCAGCTGGGGAGCCTTGCTGTACACGACGGTCTTTACGGTCGTTGTAATGGCATTTGGTGCATTTATATTCAACCGGGTGGAGAAGAGTTTCATGGACACGGTTTAGTGACCCTTACCCATTGCTTTGGCTAACAACGCCTTCAGATAATCTGCTCCTTTGCTGCGCGCAAAGCGTATGTTGCGTTCGGGAATGCGCTCCGGTTCGCGGAAACCTTCCAGTGCTTCCTGCATACCCGCTTCTCTCAGAATATGGATGATCGGGTAAGGAGAACGATTGGTATAATTGGCTGGATCGTCTGTGTCCGCATCTCCGAAAACATATTCGGGATGGAAGCTGGCCAGTTGAAAAATCCCTTCAAATCCCTTCCTGCGCAATAATTTCTCCGATTGATTCAGCAGTTGCAGGTAAGCGGAGAAATGCTCGTATGCATCCGGGAAAATCAGCAATGTTGTCGCCGTTTCCGGCTGCAGCTCCAGCATTTTCAGTTCTTCCAGCACCATGTGCGGATGCAGATGCAGTTCCCTGCCGGCGATGACTTTATAACGGATACTGTTGTCTGCCACCACTTTGTATGCAAAAGGGCAAAAGCCGCAGCCGATCACCGAGAACTGTACCCAGTCTGCACAGTGCCGTATGATCGTTTGTTCCTGATCTGTTGTCATGAGCTGCTAAGGTACTGGTTCCGCGGAATATATCCTGTCTGCGGTCTCGTTTTCAGGCCCTGTATCTGTATCTTTGCGGCCTTATTATGGTGAAGATCGGAAATATTGAATTGCCTGATTTCCCCTTGCTGCTGGCCCCCATGGAAGACGTGAGCGATCCTCCGTTCCGTGCGGTGTGCAAAGAGTACGGGGCTGATCTCATGTATACGGAATTTATTTCCACGGAAGGATTGATCCGCGATGCGATCAAAAGCCGTCAGAAACTGGATATTTTCGATTATGAGCGCCCGGTTGGCATCCAGATTTTCGGCGGAGATGAAGAGGCAATGGCGCTGTCTGCAAAAATTGTGGATGCCACACAACCTGATCTGCTCGATATCAATTTCGGTTGCCCGGTAAAGAAAGTGGTTTGTAAAGGAGCCGGAGCTGCGGTGCTGAAAGATGTGGACCAGATGGTGCGGCTTACGAAAGCCTGTGTGGATAATACTTCGTTGCCGGTGACCGTAAAGACGCGCCTGGGTTGGGACGAACGTTCGAAAAATATTGAGGAAGTCGCCGAACGCCTGCAGGATGTGGGTATCCAAGCACTCAGCATACACGGTCGCACGCGTGCACAATTGTATAAAGGGGAAGCCGACTGGACCCTCATCGCAAAAGTGAAGAATAACCCCCGGATCAAGATCCCGATCTTCGGCAACGGTGATATCGATAGTCCTCAGAAAGCAAAAGAATACAAAGAACGTTACGGTGTCGACGGGATCATGGTCGGCCGCGCCGCCATCGGTTATCCCTGGATATTCCGCGAAATCAAACACTATCTCGCTACCGGTGAGCTGCTCGATCCACCTACCATACAGGAGCGTGTGGACGCCTGCCGCAAACACCTGCAGGGATCCATGCGCTGGAAAGGCGAGAAACTGGGTATACTGGAAATGCGCCGTCACTATGCGAATTACCTGCGCGGATTGTCGCATGTGAAAGAATATCGCAACCGACTGGTCAATACAATGGATGCGGCCGAACTTTTCAGTATTTTGCAGGAAGTTGAAATGCACTACGCGGCTGTATAAAACAAAGCAAACACCAGATGATCGTTCCTCCTTTTCTGAAACCCGGTAGCACCATAGGTATCACCTGTCCTTCCGGTTATGTGTCTGCCGACAGAGTCTCCTATGCCTTGAAGGTATTGTCGGACTGGGGATTTAAGACGGTGACAGGCGAGACCGTAGGGAATGAATATCATTATTTTTCCGGCGACGATGCCACACGTGCGCGCGACCTGCAGCAAATGCTCGATGACCCGGCAATTGATGCGATACTGATGGGGCGCGGGGGATATGGCTTAAGCCGTATTATCGACACGCTTGATTTTACGCATTTCAGTCGTCATCCCAAGTGGATATGCGGATTCAGCGATATCACGGTATTGCACAGCCATATCCAGGCCTGCTTTGGCATACCCACGTTGCACAGTGTTATGTGCGGTGCTTTCCGGCCGGAAACAGAACGAAAAGATTACCTGCTCAGTCTGCAGGATGCGCTTAGCGGGAAAAGCCTGCAATATGATTTTTCTGCGTTTGCGGAAAACAAACCGGGTACAGCGGAAGGCGTCTTAGTGGGTGGAAACCTCGCTATGCTGGCGCACCTTACGGGTTCTGTTTCCCAGGTCGACGCAAAGGATAAGATTTTATTCATCGAAGATATCGGCGAACATTATTACCAGGTAGACCGTATGCTGCTGAACCTCAAACGTTCGGGTCAGCTGAGCAGACTCAAAGCCTTGCTGGTGGGCAGTTTTACTGATATGCAGGACACCGATCGCCCGTTCGGACAAAGCATCGAAGAGATCATACTGGATAAAGTGCGCGAGTATGATTATCCGGTTGCTTTCGGTTTTCCTTGCGGACATCAGGAAGAAAATGTAACGCTGATGCTGGGTGCAGCACACAAACTCACGGTAGCAGCAAACGGATCTGTACTGGCGTTGCAGCCACATTAATCATTCAAAATCACGAACAACATATTATGGCAACAAAACTTGAGAATTACGTTTTAGGTAAATGGATCAGCGGAGACGGTGAAGGACAGGCATTGTATAATGCCGTGAACGGAGATACCCTGGCCTATGCGAGCACGAAAGGGCTGGACTATGCATCTGTACTGGATTATGCGCGCAAAGTAGGTAATCCTGCCCTGCGTAAAATGACCTTCCAGGAACGCGGCCTGATGCTGAAAGCACTGGCGATGCACCTGCGTAATCATCTGGATAAATTTTATGCGCTGAGCTATCAGACCGGCGCCACAAAGGCTGACAGCTGGGTGGATATCGAAGGCGGTATCGGTAACCTTTTTGCAAACGCGTCTTTGCGCCGTAAGTTTCCCAATACACCATTCTGCCTGGATGGAGAAGGCCACAACCTCAGTCGCAACGGTACTTTTATGGGACATCACCTGCTGGTGCCTAAAGAAGGCGTTGCCGTACATATCAATGCATTTAACTTCCCGGTATGGGGCATGCTGGAGAAAATTGCCGTGAACCTGCTCGCGGGTATGCCTGCAGTGGTGAAGCCCGCCACCGTTACTTCATTCCTGACAGAAGCCGTGGTACGGGAGATTGTCGCTTCCGGCATCCTTCCCGCCGGCGCGCTGCAATTGCTTTGCGGATCGGCCGGCGATATGCTGGAGCATGTGTACTCACAGGACGTAATCACTTTCACGGGTTCTGCCAGCACAGGCCTGATGCTTAAATCCGGTAAGCGTATCCTGGAGGAGAACGTGCCGTTCAACCTGGAGGCAGATTCCCTGAACTGTATGGTGCTTGGCGAAGATGTTACCCCCGATATGCCGGAGTGGGACATATTCGTGAAAGAAGTGCGTAAGGAAATGACCACGAAGGCCGGTCAGAAATGTACCGCCGTGCGTCGCATTTTTGTGCCTGAAAACCGCATCGACGCAATGCAGGAGTCACTGATGAAAGCGCTCGCGCAAACAACCATCGGTAACCCGCTGAACGAAAAAGTGCGCATGGGTTCCCTCGCCGGTAAAAACCAGCAACAGGAAGTAATGGAGCAGGTGCAGAAACTGCTGGCCGTGTCCCAGATCGTGTATGGCAGTCTCGACAGCGTGGAGTTGATCGATGCGGATGCACAGAAAGGAGCTTTTATGAGTCCGCTGCTGCTGCGTAACGAAGACCCTTTCGGCTCTCTGGCCACGCATGAAGTGGAGGCCTTCGGACCGGTATCCACGATCATGCCGTATAAAAATATGGACGAGGCGATTGCGTTGTCCAAAATGGGTAAGGGATCGCTCTGCAGTTCCATTATCACTGCCAGCGGCAAAGTAGCACAGGATTACGTGCTGGGTGCCGGTATGTATCATGGTCGCGTGCTGGTGCTGAACAGTGAGTGCGCCAAAGAAAGCACCGGGCATGGGTCTCCGTTGCCGTTGCTGGTACACGGCGGACCTGGTCGTGCCGGAGGCGGCGAGGAAATGGGTGGTATGCGCGGTGTAAAACATTACATGCAGCGCGTGGCCGTTCAGGGTTCTCCTACCATGATTACCGCTATCTCAGAGCAATACCAGCAAAATGCAAAAGGATTCCACGATGGTATTCACCCGTTCCGCAAGACTTTCGAAGTATTGAAGGTGGGCGATCAACTGATCACGGAAAAAAGAACGATTACTTCAGAAGATATCGATCGCTTCGCAGACCTCAGCGGAGATCATTTCTATGCGCATATGAAGGATACGGATTTCGCAGGCACCATGTTCACGCACCAGGTGGCACACGGATACTTTATCATGAGTGTGGCAGCCGGACTGTTCGTGGACAGCTACGAAATGAATCCCGTATTGCTGAACTACGGAATCGATGAACTGCGCTTCACTAAGCCCGTTTACCCGGGTACGGATGTGTATGTTCGCTTTACCTGTAAAGAGAAAATCGAACAGGAACAGCGTGACGAACAGGATATTCCTAAAGGCATCGTGAAATGGCTGGTGGAAATTTTCGACGAATCGGAGGAACCGCTGGTAGGTATTGCAACCATCCTTACGATGGTTCGTAAAGGATAACATATCAAAACATGAAAGCGGGGTATATGCCCCGCTTTTTTATTCTTTTTGCAGTACTTCCGGCAGGGCAGTCAGGGTATACTCCTGCAGGGCACCGGCCTCCTCGTGAAGAGACGGCGTGCCTTTACCGCGTAATTCATCTACATGATTACAATATTTCCTGATCCAGTTGATCACGGATACGTGGCTTACACGTAGCATTTGTGCAATAGTCGTCACCCTTAAACCTTCCAGGTACAGAATGACGGCAAGTCGTTTCGTATTGATGTCAATCAGCGACGACTTTTTCTCTACAGTAAAATTATAACCGCAGGATTTGCACTTAAAACGCTGCAGGCCATTTACAATACCGTTACGGGTATTATGGCCGCTCGAGCATTTCGGGCAGTTCATTTTTATTTATGGTTTTATTGGTAATTGCAATGATATTACAAGCTTTTGAAAAAACATAACAACCGTCAAACATAAATGTTTTGCTCACCTGTAGGCTAACAAAGATGTTTTTTTTTATTTTGTCTGTATTGCATTCTGTAAAATACTGTTTATTATTTAAATAAAGCTACTAAACTATTTCATGTAAAAAAATAGTTTCTTTTATTCTTTCCAATAATTACCGTAAACCCACATAAAGTATAACAGGAATATTATCTTTGAAATATGAAATTCCATATAGAAACGCCTTCACTTGTGCTCAGGGAACTGCGACCCGAAGATGCCGATGGCATCTTTGAACTGGATACCGATCCGCTGGTACATCGCTACCTGGGTAACAATCCGATCCGCAGCAGAGAGCAGGCAGAGCAGACTATCAGTTTCATCATGGAGCAATACGCGCAGCACGGCATCGGACGCTGGGCCGTAATAGAGAAGAGCAGCGGCTCATTTGCGGGCTGGAGCGGATTGAAATTCATTACCACCGTGGAAAATAACCGTACCCGTTTCCATGATGTGGGGTACCGGCTGTTGCCGCGTTTCTGGGGCAAAGGATACGCAACAGAATCTGCACTTGCGGCACTGGCATACGGATTCAGCGAACTGCAGCTGGAGGAGATCATCGGTATGGCGAATGAATTGAACGCAGCTTCCCGCAGGGTACTCGAAAAATGCGGATTACGCTTTGTGGAACAGTTCATGTGGAATGGCATCACCTGCGACTGGTTGCGCATTGGCGCTGCCGAATGGCAGGCACAGCAGCAATTGCAACAACAGTAAGATTATTCTTTCACGCCGCCCTTGAGTTTGGCTTCGCGCTCCGCCTGTATGCGCCTGCGCGAATGGAAAAATTCATACAGGTTATTGAAACTCTTCTTGAACGAGATACCCACACCCTGGCGGGAGATGTTCCCGTAGTACAGGTCATAGTTACTGGAGCGGAATCCGACGATACTGATACCACCATCCGGCGTAAGCAAATACTGCGCACGGAAGTCACCGGCAAGGTTAAAAGTACTGGCGGTAGCGTTCTGGTTCGTGGAGCTGGGCCTTCCCCAATCGTATGCGCTGCCGATCTGCAGTTTCAGGCGGTCGTTGAAGTAATTTTTACCGAGCCCAACTTTTATCTCATCGCGGTTTCCCAATATCGGCGACGCCGTACTGTTGGTTGGCGCATTCAGATCCTGTCCGTAGCTGCGGTACTGCACCAGTACCTGTATATTCTTATCTCCGATCAGTTTGTTCAGCGCTTCTGTCAGCACCGGCGAAGCTTGTCCTGCCAGCGTTTCGCCCAGCGTGTTTTTAGCGCCGTTTACGGCCATGGTACTCGTGATACCCTGTGAAGGAATGAAGGAATTCAGGAACAGCAGCGCACTTACCTGGTTGGTGAGTGCGGACTTATCGCTCTGATTGATACGTGTGAGTTTTGCATAGGCCACCGTTCCGAGCGAGCGTTTTTCCGGCAGCAATATCTCGTAATTCAGTTCTGGAGTAGCCAGAGTTCCCTTCATATATAACTGCACGTTTACTGCCTGGTAGGCCTGTGCATCCTCCAGTTCCTTGGTATTAGTGCTGATCTGGTTGATTTCGTTCTGATCCAGGAGATCGTACAGACGCGTACGGGTAGGGTAGATCGCGTCGATATTCAGCCTTGTATTCGCAATGTTTCCGGCAAATACGATAGAGCTTCCGGAGTTGATAATAAAATCTTTGATAAGCACCTGCCGGAAAGTGAAGGTATATTTCCCGGATTCGATATTGTAGGTGCCGAACATCGAATAGTCGTCGTTCGCCGGTACATCCAGCGTGAGGTTCCCGTTGCCGGTTGCGTTGATCTGATCACCTGTTTTGGGGTCCAGCACCAGCGTTACATCCATCAGGTTGTTCATCACTGCCGACATCCGCAGACTGAGCCTGTCTTTCGCTCTGGCAGTTGTGCGTGTACCTGTCTGGTTGCCGTAGTTCTTAAAGCTGATATAGGAGCTGGTGCTGATATCGCCTGCTGCGTTGTAAGGAATATACAGACTCGATTTCTGGGTCGGTGTTGCGCTGATGCTCATACGGATGTCGTTGAGCGGACCTGTTACACTGAACGTGGTTTTTGCCACTACATGACCGTAGAACAGGTCGTTTTCATACGCCTTCAGATTCACCACCTCAAACTGGTCTGTTCTTAGCCGCAGGTTCAGAACCGGGTTTGCAAGCTCATTGAATTTCACACTGCCTGATGCATACGCTTTATTACTGTACACATCCAGCAATTCCACATTGTCGAGGTTGATGCTCTTGTCATCGATTTCGATCACACCGTTCGGGATGCTGTATAAAGTTCCGATATAATCGATCCGGGCCAGTGTATTGCTCAGCGTGAGCGAACCTTTCATTTTAGGTCGGTCCATCACGCCGTTGATTTTTACCTGACCGTTGGCGAGTCCTGCCATCTTACTCACATAGCCGGTGAGGAACGGATTCAGCAGGCGCAGCGGGAAATTGTTGATCGCTATGTTACCGTTGATCTGGTCCTGGTTGTCAGGGTCAAATGAAAGACTACCTTCTGCCGTAAGCGAAAACAGCGGATGGAATATTCCGGTGGTATTATTCAGCGTAAAAAGCTTTTTGTCCGACTCGTAGATACCGCCGAGCTTGATCGTTCCGAAAGTATCCTGCCCGATCTTCGCGTCGCTGATCACCACATCTGTCTTTACATTGGACTTATCGAACAGGTGCTCCAGTTTCACGTCGCCGGTAAGCCTGCCGTACGGATGGTAGGAAGCCACGCTGGTCATTGCGGCGATCTGGCCCAGGTCAATATTCTCTGCATGTATATTCAGTGAAGGGTCGAAGCTTGCACTTTCGCTGTTCATATAAATCTTCTGCAGGCCGGAATACAGGCTCAACTCGTTGATCGACAGGAAATGCGGAGCATATACGATATGGTTACCTGCCGCTATTTCCCATTTCGCATTGTTCAGGTATAGTTCCGAAGGCAGGAACGAGAAATACAGAGAATCACCCGATGCCTGCGCGGTACCGCTGAGCGTGGCCGTACCTATCTGCTCGTCAGATTTCGTCGCGAGCACATAGCGCAGTTTGTTGTCGCCGACAGAAGCATCCAGCTTCACCGAAGTGTTCAGGAGATTTTTACCCACGATAAAGGAAGCGACCGTCGCATTGAGGTCCAGCTGGCTCGCATTACCTTTTCCGGAGAGCGTTGCATTGTTCAGCTGGATCATGCCTATCTTACCCTGAGGCACGGCAGCCTCCAGCGTGAGTGTCTGGTTGCTGGTGTTCAGGTTACCGCGCAGCATCGAACTGTCGAATCCGCTCATGCTTTCGCTGAAGGCCACCAGCAGGTCGCTGATCTCACGCGTGCGTATGTCGAAATGGATATCCTGCGAAGCGGCTACCGATTTCGTTTTGCTGATATAGTTCGGAAGGTACTGGCTCAGGAAATACTGCGTTGAATTGCCGATCTCGCTCAGCAGGAAATTACCGCTGACCTTTGCGCTCAGCAGGTTACTCTCAATATCAATATGCTTTTCCTGATCCTGGAAATACGAAACGATGTTAATCGAGTCCAGGTCCAGCCGCTTCTTCTTCCGTACCAGGTTGATATTATACAGCTTCGCAGAACCGATAAAGTCATCGATATTTTTACCGGAGCAGTTCAGGTCGAAGTCGGCGGTGAGGCTGGCCGGTGTCTCGCTGAAGTGCAATGCTTTCAGGTCGCTGTGCAGCAGGTTGGCCGTCGCATTCACATGTATTACCTGTTGGCTCAGGTCGATAGATCCGTAGAAACCGAGGGAAATGTTTGAGTCGTTGAGCAGCAGCTTTCCATTGAATTTCTGTTTGTCGAACACACCATCGGCGGCAATATTACGGTAGGTGTAGTTGTTGAACGTAAACTCCCTGAATTCTGTGGTTGCTTTAATCTCGAAGCGGTCGGGATCGAAGCTGGCCCCCTGCAGTTGTGCGTTGAAAGTGGTGGTGCCGAGTGTGGGCTGGTTCAGCAGGCGGCCCGCATCAAAAGAACGGGAGCTGATGTTTCCGGAATAGGTGGGTTGGGCGCCCGCCGGCATTTTCATCCGGATATCCGACTGCACAATGCCAAGGTTGGTGGTGAGCGAGGCACGCGTGGAAAAGTCATTCAGCAGCCCCTTAAAATCCCCTTTGAAATAGACATAGTCGAGTGCCCGCAGGTTCAGGTTCGGATTGTCGCGCAATACAGGAGCATAGCGCAGCAGGGATGCACCGGTGGTAAAAATCTGACCGTCCGTATAATCAAATACCGTCTTATCTATGTCGGGAAGGCCTGTGATCTTCAGGTCGCCTTTTATCGTGCTGAATCCGTCGCTGGCTTTCAGGTTGGTCAGAGTCAGTTTATCTACGGTTCCGCTTCCGTCGCCGGACAATTGTACCATATTCAGGAAAGGCAATGCGCGCAGCTGCGGTGCAAAGTAGGCCACATCTTTTGCATCCACATGCGCATCTTTCAGGTGCGCCACCATTTTCACTCTGGCAATGTAGTCCTCGAAATCGGGGAAGCGATCATACAGCATCGCATAATAGTTGCCGATCTTGCTGTTATTGGTTTCGAGGTAGAGATTTTTACAGATCGATGCAACCGGGGAAACAATCACATCCGCCTCCAGTTCTTTGATGCGTAACCCGCTGCGTTCGCTCGCGCTGAAATGATCCCAGGATGCAACCAGTGTGTCGCCGCGTACATACAGTTCACGGATCTTCGTATCGATGTTCTTTACTTCAATATATTCCGGGTCAAATTCATTCGGGTAGGGCTTACCCGTTTTGGAGACAAAACGGAAATGAACATTATCGAAATCAATCGTGTGCACCGCTACCGACCAGTTGTCCGGGTTGAACGGAGTAGTATCGATCACCGGAACTTTCTTCACTTTGGACGGTGGCTTTCCTCCGATAAAATCGCGGATACGTACGGAGGAATTGCCCAGGCGGATAAACCCGATATCGATTTTCCGTTTGTTGAAATCAAGCTCCTCCACACCGGCCGCAAAATCCATCAGGTCTATGTCGTAATCGTAGCCGCCCCAGGCATCATCCATATGGAAGCGCACATTGTCCAGCTGTATCTTCTGCAGGTCCAGCTGAAACTCCTGCTGTGTGTTTGTTTTTTTCTTTTCCGGTGTTTTGGAGGAAAATGCATCCGCTATAAAAGCATAGTTCCAGATATCGGATTTGTCGCTGCGGTACAGGTGCACATAGGTATTGCTCAGACCAATGAAATGCAGTACGGGAACACTTCGTTTGAGGAAAAACCAGTCGGTGATACGCAGTTCCGCTTTGCCGATGTGCGCAAGCGTATCCTTTTGCTGGTCTTCGATATAGACGCCTTCCAGCACCACATGGTTCAGGAGGTCGATCCGTAAATGATCTACAGAGACGCGTGTATGCAGTTTTTCGGAAAGTGTTTTTGCCGCACGCCGGGCCAGATAGGTCTGTACAGACGAAAAGTTAAGCGCTGCCAATAGCAGGATCACCAGGCCGACCAAGGTCAGCACCATATTCCTGAGTATTTTTAGTACCTTTTTCACTGTCAGCCACAAATATAAGCGCTCCTTTGCATCTCTGTTCCTAAAGTTTGCCGAAAGAGCTGTATAAAGCTATGCCCCGGCTGTATCCGCCAGGGCATAGAGTCTGTAATTAACCCGTTCTATTCTAAAAGCCGATGTTGATGTTCACTCTCGGGCGTGGCACGTAAACGCGTGGTGGCATTACCCGGTAAGGACGCGGACGGTTGTACACCACTACAGGCGGAGGAGCGCAATAGCTTACGGGTGGGGGAGGTGGCGGCATGTGGCGGCGATAGCGGCGTCCATAGTTGCCTCCGCCGTAATAACCTCCGTTGTTATAATACCCATTGTTGTTACAATTGCCATTGTTGTAATAGGCGCCGTTGTTGTACCCATTGTTGCAGTTGGGGCCTCCATTGTAATTCCCGTTGTTGTAATTACCTCCGTTGTTGTAGTTACCGTCATTTCCGTGGCGGCCATAACCCTGTGCGTTGGCCATACCGGCGATTCCCATAAACAGTGCTGTAAAAGCAAATAAGATGCGCGTTTTCATATCAAATAAATTTTTGTGGTTTTTAAAATGTTTGTTTCTGCCGGTATTACTTCATAGACCCGGTAACGTGTAACGGGTTTAATGTGCGCGCAAAAAAAATCCCGGATGCTGCAATCCGGGACCTTATTTATGGAGTAACGGGGCTCAGAGATGCCTGCCGTAATATACATGGTCGAAGTGCTCTCCATCGATCGCGACGATACCGGGCATACGGCCCCAGAGTACAAATCCGGATTTCTTAAACAGCGCCTGACTGCGGTCGTTCGAAGCGATGATAATGCCGATAAGGTGTTCAAAGCCCGCATTGCGACAGAATGCGATAGTGTGCTGCATCATATCGGAACCTACTCCGCGCCCGCGGTAAGCCGCATCAATATACAGGCTTATTTCGGCTACTTCCGCCAAGGCGCGACGACCTTTTCGGTACGGACTCACACTGATCCATCCCATAATGTCGTTGCCTTCACACGCAACAAATACGGGATACCGCGGATCTTCATGCTCGGTAAACCATTCTTTGCGGTCCTCCACCGTGAGTTCATCAAGATCGGCTGTATGGCCCTTGGTACGAATGGATTGGTTGTAAATAGCAACGATGCGTTCGGCATCGGCGGCTTGCATGGGACGAAGGGAGACGGACATTTCCTTTTTTTATGCTAATATAAAAGAACTTTGGAAGCCTGTCTGTCAATAGCTTGCCAAAAATGAGCCGAGCGCAAGTGACGCCTGAACTTTGGTTTCCGGAATTGAAGGACTTATGATCCTACCCAAACTTCAGGATCAGGGGAAAAATGAAAAAGGAGCCATCCGGCTCCTTTCTGTTAATATTTGCTTCCGTAAAACTTCAGATAGGCCGCTGCTGACTTGTCCGCAACCAGCTTCAGGAAATTTTCCTGTGATATCACGAACGATTTGTAGCTTCCTGCCGGTATTTCCCGGAACAGCAGCGGTTCCTTCTTCGCCATATTCATGAACGCGAGTGCACTTTTTGCATTGTCGAATTCCTTACAGACCACCATACATTCGTCTGCGTTCAGCATCTGCTGCGTGGCATCCAGCACTTTGCCTTCTTTCATGCGGCTGTAATCCGAAATGCCAGAGCGGAAACCGGCAGTCTTCGCGTCCGGCTTGCCAAACAGGAAGATGCAGTAATGCTTCATTTTAGGTTTATACGTGTACGTATCCGGTATCACTGGCACAACAGGTTTGGCTGCGGCGGCCAGCGCAGAATCGGCAAGCGCTTTCGGAATCACCACTTTGGCAGAATCTCCGGTGGTGTCGGCTGCACGTTGCTCCTTGATGTTTTTCACGATCGCATCCGCCCAGGGCCGTAGCGAGTCGGCGGGGTATTCTTTGATGTATTTCGTGATGAGGCTGTCGGCCACCGTGTATTGCTGCGCTCCGGCATAAGCCAGCGCTTCCAGTATTCGGAATTTGCGTGTATATACCGGATCGCCGAAATTGCGCTGCGCCTTGGCACTGCGCGTGATCACGGAAGTATAGTCGCGGTTCATTACCGCGTCGTAAGTTTCTTCATAGAAAGTCGCCACATCCGATTGTACGGCTTTGGTATCGGTAGTGTCGTTTACAGAGTTGCCCAGCGCTTTAGCATACTCAGATGCAGCGTATTTCTCCATCAGTTCGGAACGGTACTTTTCTGCCTGCTCGAGGTTGTTCAGCCTCAGCTGCGCTTTGTAGCGCAGGCTCAGCACCTGGTCGGGGTATTCGTGGTTCGGATAGCGTGCATCCAGTGTATCCAGCGTATTCAATGCTTCTTTGTATTCCTCCACATCGTTTACGTAGGCATCGGCAAGCGTGAGGTAGGAGAGGATGATCTTCTTACGCACATTTGCCAGCTCCGATTCTTTACGGGGTATCGCGGCAAATAAAGCAGCTTCAGTGAGTTCAGGCGAAGTTTCCTCCTCAACATCAGTCGTATCGCTGCTGCCGGAACCCGAAGATATTCCCGTAAGAGCCGAGCCGCGGCGCCAGTTATCTGCCAGCGGGCGGCTACCCCATTTCCGTTTAAAGTCGTTGTAGCCTTGTTGCACCGCCACAGGGCTTGCAAAGTACCAGCCCGAGCTGCCGCTGCCAGCAGCGCCCGAGGCCGCGAGCGAAGATTCCGCGCCGGCGTTTGCCGCCATATTTGCGCTGTCTGCTTTTTGTTTCTCCAGGTATTTCAGGTACCTGCGGATCGCCGCTTTCTGTTCTTTTTCGCTCATTGCGGACAGTTTCAGCAGACTGTCCTGTGCATGCAGCTGAATGCTCGGATCTTTGATCTTATCGAGCGATTTTGCACGACGGATTGCCAACACGACATCCGGATCGTTTTCCGCGCCTTTGGAAAAATAAGAAGCACTGTCGTACGAGCGCTGTGCCTGCGCATATTGCCCGTTGCGGTATTGTATGTTGCCAATGGCTGCAAACGTAATCGCTTTCTGCTTTTTGGTGGTTTTAGGCTGCTGCAGGCTTTTGGTGAAACTGCTGATCGCCTCCGCATCATTGCCGGAATTGGCCGCGAGCCTTCCGAGGATAAAGTACACCTGCTCATAATAAGGAGCGTATTTGCCATCTTTCAACAGGCGCTTCAGCGCGATCATGCTTTTTGTCTGATCTCCGCCGCCGGAGGCCACCGAAGCGGCCATGTATTTCCGGGCATAGAAGTCCATATCGATGGCCGGGTGCAGCGCAATATTGGTTTTGAAACTGTTGGCTGCGCTGTCATATATACCCATATCCATCTGCAGTTGTCCGTTCAGGAAGCTGGCACGCTGGCGGGTGATGTTGTCGATGGCTTTCGACTTCGCCACTTTGCTCAGTTGCTCGCTGGCCGCACGGGTCGCACCCTGCTGGATAAACAGGTTGGCGCGCTCCAGCGCAATCTTGCCTTTCATCTTCTCACTGAGCGTGGTCGACGCATCCAGCAGATCCAGGATGGCTTCCGCTTCCGATATGCGTTTACTGTCGGTATAGGTACGCGTGAGCCAGAGCACCGCGTCGTTATGTACCGGCTTATGCTTCAGGAATTTCAAAATGCCTTTCCTCTCTTTTTCGAGCGGGGAGCCGTCGCTTTTCACCGTCTTCGGCTTTTTCTTCATGTTCTTGTAGATATTGGTATTCTTCATACCGATCACATACTTGAACACTTTTTCGGCCATATCGTAATTGCCTTTATAATAATAGGCCTGTCCCATCAGCAGGTACAGATCGTCGGCCCATTTGGTACGCGGGTCATGTATCTGGATGCCGATCGACGCTTTGCGGATAATGGTATCCATATCGGAGGCAAACACCGTGGAGTCTTTGTTCGGATCGAACGGGAACAGCGGGATGGTCTTTTCGAAATCGTCTTTCTTTCGCCGCAGCATATTCTGCCGCGCTTCCTCCATTTTGCGGTGCGCATTATAGTAATAATTGTACCGCGTGAACATGTTCTGGAATGTGCGCCGGAGCAGCGACCATTTCTTTTTGAGCATTTTTTCATTGCTCCATGCTTCATGCTTCTTCTTGATCTTCAGCTCAAACGCGAGCTTCATTTTATCTTCCTTCTTCTTCTGGTCGGCTTTCAGCTGCTTTTCCCGCGCTTCTTTTTTCTTCGCGAGGCTATCCGCCCTTGCATCCCTTATCACCTTCAGACTGTCGGCCTTGAACTTACGCACCTTTGCCACACTGTCGAGCCGTTCCTTACGGGCCTTCGTCATGCTGTCCAGCATTTTCTTGCGCTGCGACAGGATATTGTCCGAATAGATCTTACGTACCGCTTTGATGCTGTCCAGCCTCGACTGGCGGGTTACCTGCACACTGTCCCGGTAGCGTTTGCTTTCCCGGTATTTACGGATCACGGCGAGGCTGTCGCTTTTGTGTTTGATGATCGCCCTGGCAGAATCCGTTATCTTTTTCCTGGCGGCAACGGAGCTGTCGAGGATCTTTTTCCTGGAATCCTTCGCCGAGTCTATAATATGTTGCCGGAAGCTGCGGATGCTGTCCAGCTTCACATTGCGCTGCCGGGTGACGCTGTCCTTATAATGTTTGCTTTCCCGGTATTTGCGGATGGAAGAGAGGCTGTCCGTACGGCGCTGCATACGCGATTTATTGGCATCGCTGATCAGCTTTCGGGCCGCAATGGCACTGTCCAGACTTTCCTTACGGCGGGCATTCAGCGCATCGGTCACTTCTTTCCTCGCGTCGCGGACAGAATCCAGGTGCGCCTGCTTAACCCGTTGAACGCTATCGAGATAATGTTTGCTTTCGCGGTATTTACGGATCGCCGCCATACTGTCCGCCCGCTGTTTCAAAGCCTGCTTGAGACTGTCGGAACTGCGTTGCCTTGCCATTTGCAGACTGTCTTTCACCGGCTGTTGTGCATAAACAGCAGGACCAAAGGATACAGCAAGTAGTAACAGGAACAGGAAATGAAAAAAACGACGAATCTTCAAGTGGTTAAGGCGCTAATGGTTACAATCTGTTAAAACGGAGAAAGGACGCAAATATTGCATTTTCCCCGTTATGGCGCAATAGCTGCGCAACCGACCAAAAATAAGCAATAGTTTTTCAATGAAAGTGCTGTTTTTAGGGGCGAATGTTTTGATATTTTTAAGGTTTCAAAAAAAAATTTGTTTTTAATTGCGAACACTTACATTTGCGGAAACTCGTTAATACAGCTAAATTTAATTAATATGTTTTGGACCTTAGAACTTGCTTCACACCTTGAAGATGCGCCATGGCCGGCGACCAAAGACGAACTGATTGACTATGCGATCCGTTCGGGAGCTCCGCTGGAGGTAGTTGAAAATCTCCAGGAGCTGGATGATGAAGGTGAAGTGTATGAAGGCGTGGAAGATATCTGGCCTGACTATCCTACACAGGAAGACTTCTTCTTCAACGAAGACGAATACTAGTCCGATCTGCTGACCGGAATCCGATAATTCATTTTTACCGCAGGGTAGAAATGAATTATTTTTTTTAAAAAGTTTATATCTTGTCAGGAAACAGAGCTGCCTTATGAAGCGATTTTTTAAAATATTGGGAATTATCATCGGGTTACTGATCCTGGTATTTTTTATTCTTGCGTTCACGCAACCTAAAGTGGCGCATATAGTTCGTACCAGGACCTGGAAGGCGTCCCAGCCCGTTGTATTCGACCAGGTGGTCCGTTTTAAGAACTGGCCCCACTGGAGTCCCTGGGTAGAGATCGAGCCGGGTGTAAAGCTTACGTATGAGGGTGTGGACGGACAACCCGGCAGCAGTTATACCTGGGTAGGCGATGAAACAGGCTCGGGTAAAATGACCAATATTGCGGTGACGATCGAAAAAATGAAGTACGAGCTGGAGTTTATCAAACCCTGGCACGGTCGTTCCTCAGGGTCTATCAGCGTGGAAGCGCAGCAGACCGGTGAGGTGAAGGTTACCTGGGAGATGGAGATGATCGCTACATTCCCCTTCAATGCACTGAATTTCATGTTCGACCATTCGGTAGGGAAAGATCTGGAACGGGGATTGGAACTGCTGGAAGCATATACGGTAGCGCATCCGCAGATAGAAATGACAGAATCAAACATCGTTGAACGCAGCTTTCCTGCCACCAACTATGCAACGATCCGGAAGAGCGTATCTTTTGCTGAGATGAAAGATTTCTCCGAATCCGTGTTCCGTAAGATCCGCGAGGCCGCTCCGGAGCGGATTGTCGGCCCTCCCGCCACATTCTATTATCGTTGGGAAGACAGCGCCCAGAAATACGAGATAGGCCCTGCTTATGCTTTGTCCGGCTCCGGCCCGCTTCCCGATAAAGACATAACGGTGATGCCCGTTCCCACCTCTACAGTGATCTCGCTATTATATAAAGGCGGTTATGCAAACCTCGGTTCCGCACACAGAATCCTCCAGGACTATGCCGGTAAGAGGGGGATGAACATCGTGAATGTGCTCGAAGAATATATCAGCGGACCGGCAGATGATCCGGATTCCACCAAATGGGCAACCAACGTGATCTTTTTCGTGAAGTAAGTTTCCGGATGTCCTGCCGACATTTTATCAACATACGTAGAAAACACACCGCTGTAACGGTGTGTTTTTTATTTAGGTTTGTACCCGTATGGCTAAAAAGGATCAGGAAACCCCTTTGATGAAGCAGCACCGGGAGATCAAATCCAGATATCCCGATGCTGTGCTGTTGTTCCGGGTAGGAGATTTTTATGAAACGTTTGCATCCGATGCGGTGATTGCCGCGCGGGTATTGGGTATCACGCTTACCAAGCGTGCGAATGGCAGTGCGAGCAGCATCGAGCTGGCGGGCTTTCCGCATTTTTCGCTGGAAACCTACCTGCACAAACTGGTGAAAGCCGGGTACCGCGTGGCCGTATGCGACCAGCTCGAAGATCCGAAACTGGCCAAGGGAATCGTAAAACGCGGTGTGACTGAACTTGTTACACCGGGTCTCGCGACAGGTGACAAATTGCTTGAAAACAAAAGCAACAATTTTCTCGCGGCTTTATACCTCACGGACGGGATTTCCGGCGTGGCTTTCCTGGATATCAGCACAGGTGAACTTTTCTGCGCGGAAGGGGATGAGGCTTATATGGATAAGCTGCTGCAAAGCTTCCAGCCTTCGGAGATCATCCTGGCCAAAGGAAGGCAGAAGTATTTCCGCGAACACATAGACAATAAGACATACACTTTTGCTCTGGACGACTGGATTTTCCAGGATACCTATGCATACGATGGTCTGCTGCAGCATTTCAAGACACAGTCGCTCAAAGGCTTCGGTATCGAAGATATGCGCGCGGCCATTATCGCAGGCGGCGCAGCGCTGCATTACCTGCGGGATACGGAACACTCGAACCTGCAGCATATCAGCAGTATCCAGAAGATCATTCCCGGCGATTACCTGATGATGGACCGGTTCACGATCCGCAACCTGGAGCTGCTGGGTAATGGCGAGGAGCACAGCATGAGCCTGCTGAAAGCGATGGACCATACGCAGACGCCTATGGGCGCCCGTCTCCTGAAACGCTGGATGATGCTGCCGTTGTTCGACCTGTACAAGATCAACCAGCGCCTGGACCTCGTGACCTACCTGATCCGCGAACAGGACTTTGCAGACCAGATCAACCGGGATATCCGGCAGGTAGGCGACCTGGAGCGGCTCATCAGCCGGGTTCCGCTCAAAAAAGCGAGTCCGCGCGAGATCCTGCAACTCGGAAAAGGATTGCAGCATATGCAGGCCATACGCGAACGTGCATTACAATCGGAAAATACGGTACTGCGTCAGCTGGCCGAACAGGTAGCACCCTGCACCGAATTGCAGGAACGCATTTTCCGGACCATAGACGAAGCAGCTCCGGCTGTGGCGGCGAAGGGCGGCATGATCCGCGACGGCGTTCACGAAGTGCTCGACGATCTGCGCAAAATATCCCGCAGCGGGAAGGAATACCTGCTGGCCATACAGCAGCAGGAAATGCAGAAAACCGGTATCAGTTCGCTGAAAGTGGCCTTCAACAACGTGTTTGGCTATTACCTGGAAGTAACGCATGTGCACAAGGATAAGGTGCCAGCCGACTGGATCCGCAAACAAACGCTTACGAACGCCGAGCGCTATATCACGCCCGAGCTGAAGGAATACGAAGAAAAAATCCTGGGCGCTGAGGATAAGATCCTCGCGCTGGAACTTGAATTATACCAGCAGCTGCTGCAATCCATCGATCCGATGATCAATGCGATACAGCTGAATGCATCGATTGCCGCGCAGCTGGATTGCCTGTTGTGTTTTGCACACAATGCGGTTACCTACAATTACCATCGACCGGAGATCTGCGAAGAGCCCGTGCTGGAAATCAAAGATGCGAGGCACCCCGTGATTGAGCAGCGACTGCCGCCGGGCGAGCAATATGTCGCGAACGATATTTTCCTGGACAACGAATCGCAGCAGATCATCATCCTTACCGGACCGAATATGAGCGGTAAGTCGGCATTGCTGCGGCAGACCGCAATTGTCACGCTGATGGCGCATATGGGCAGCTATGTGCCCGCTTCGGCCGCGCGTATCGGGCTTACGGATAAGATCTTTACGAGGGTAGGGGCTTCCGACAACCTCAGCGGCGGCGAGAGTACGTTCATGGTGGAAATGAACGAGACCGCGAGCATTATCAACAATATTTCTGCACGCAGCCTGATCCTGCTGGACGAGATCGGGCGCGGTACAAGTACCTATGACGGAATTTCGATAGCCTGGTCTATTGTGGAATACCTGCAGGAACGCAAAGAACGGCCCAAGACCCTGTTTGCCACCCACTATCATGAACTGAATGAGCTGGAGAACCGGCTGCAGCGCGTGAAAAACTACCACATCACGCACCGTGAAACCGGCAACCAGGTGATTTTTCTGCGGAAACTCGCACCGGGCGGAAGCCGTCACAGCTTTGGTATTCAGGTAGCGAAAATGGCAGGTATGCCTGCGGCGCTCACCCAGCGCGCGGAGGAAGTGCTGGCACAACTGGAAGAAAAGCACCAGGGAGGATCGCCTGCGCTCGAACAGGTGAAGAAGATGAAGCCTGCCCAGCATTTCCAGCTGAACATATTCGACGGTTTATCGGAAGACCTGCGCTCCATACAGCATATCCTCACGCAGACCGACATCAATACCCTCACACCCGTGGAGGCACTGATGAAACTGAACGAGCTGAAGAATATTGTAAAAGCTTACGAATAGCGCTTATATGCGCATCGTGTCGGCTTGCCAGTTGCTGATCTGCTTCTTGATATCGTCGGCGTTCAGCTGACGGTCCAGAGCCTGTTGCAACAGCGGGAGGAATTCCTCGTCGCTTGCGAAACGCAGTGCAGCTATTTGTCCGAAACTGAGACGAGATTCTACAGCCTTGGCGGATGTGCCCGTCAATTCAAAATACCGCAGGCGGAATTCCAATCGTACGATACGGTTCTGGTTGCCCAGCGCATAGTGCTGGCGCAGCATCAGTGTGAGATAAAGGATACAAAATACGGCTATCCCGAATAGTCCCCAGGCCAGTTCGCCCGTCTCATACCATTTCCACCCTCCCCATATCATCAGGAATCCCAGTAAAGGCAGCAGCACAAAATGGTGCGGCGCGTAATACATACGGTGGTTGGCGTAATTCTGTTGTTTCATGTGGGTAAAGGTAAGGGGATTGGAGTGCAGATGTATTCATCTAAGTTGCACGTAATAATTAAAATTGGTGCTAACTAATCAAAATGCACCAAATCTATTTTAATATAAAAATGGTCTCATTAAAAAATTAAAAATCCCAGAATTGTGAATGCTGGGATTTTTTGATTTAGCTTTTAGAAGCAAATGTCGGTTTGTGTTTTGTTACATATGTATTCAAACCGCTTTGCCTATCTGCAAGAATCTTCATAGTCTCAATATGAGTTTCTCCACAAGATGCATACGTATAGGTGTAAATACGTCCACTTGTAAAATAAATAGTCATATAATCATAACCATAATCATAACCTCTGACTCCAGACGATTTGCCAGTAACTGGACTAACATTGTAATAGGCATTCATAAATTTCACCAATTAAATAAGTGTCATTTGTATTGCCGCAAACTCTGTGCCAAAATATAATTAATCAATAAAATGAAATTTTAGAAGAATTAGATAGAGCAATAAAAATTCATACCGCTTAGTTACACCCTTTATTAATTATTAATATGCTGAATTTTTAGCGGCTTATTATCTTCTACTCATTTCTTTTATTGCTCCTAATTAAGGTCCTGCGTCCACTCAAACATTTTCATCTACAAAAAAGCCACCCTTTCGGATGGCTTTTTCTCTGTTACAGATTTTCGATATTCGGCATTTCCTGCGGATAGACCTTTTGTTCGATCTTATCGCGGAGTTCGCTGAACGCCTGCAGTGTTTTGTCGATATCCTCGTCGGTGTGCGCTGCCGTTGGGATCAGGCGCAGGATGATCATACCTTTCGGAATCACCGGGTACACCACCACAGAACAGAAGATATTGTAGTTCTCACGCATATCCAGGATCAGGTGCGTTGCATCGAACAAACCTCCTTTCATGATCACAGGCGTTACGGGGCTGTTCGTCGTTCCGATATCGAAACCACGGTCGCGCAATCCCTGCTGCAGGCGGTTTACATTATGCCACAGTTTTTCGCGCAGTTCCGGACGGGAACGCAGCAGTTCCAGGCGTTTCAGGTTACCCACAACGATCGGCATCGGCATGGATTTCGCATAGATCTGGGAGCGCATATTATAGCGCAGGAATTTCAGTATTTTCTTGTCGGCAGCGAGGAAGCCCCCGATGCTCGCCATAGATTTGGCAAACGTAGAGAAGTAAATGTCGATCTCGTCAATACAATCCTGTGCATCACCCACACCGGCTCCGCGGGAACCGATTGTTCCGAATCCGTGCGCATCGTCTACAAACAGGCGGAATTCGTATTTGGATTTCAGGGCAGCGATCTCTTTGATCTTACCCTGGTTGCCGCTCATACCGAATACCCCTTCGGTGATCAGCAGGATACCGCCACCGGTTTTCTCCGCCATTTCCACGGCACGCTGCAATTGTTTCTCGCAATCAGCCACGTCGTTATGCTTGAACACATAGCGGTGACCCGGATGCAGGCGCAGTCCGTCGATGATACAGGCATGCGATTCCGCATCGTAAACGATCACATCGCGGCGGCTGCACAATGCATCAATTGCAGATACCATTCCCTGGTATCCGAAGTTGAACAGCATCGCGTCTTCTTTACCGATAAATGCAGCCAGTTCTTTTTCGAGACGCTCATGATTATCGGAGTTACCGCTCATCATACGCGCACCCATCGGAGCAGCCATACCATAGGCAGCAGCAGCTTCCGTATCCACTTTGCGGACTTCAGGATGGTTCGCGAGTCCGAGATAGTTGTTCAGACTCCATACGATCTTCTCTTTACCGCGGAAATACATGTGGTTTCCGATCTCTCCTTCCAGTTTGGGGAATGCAAAATAACCGGGGGCTTGCTCCGCGTAGTCACCGATAGGTCCTAGTTTATTCTCGAACTTGGCAAACAAATCCATAATGATAATCTTGAGATTTTAAGTTGATCTAATAAAAATAACAGGCGCAAAAATAACTTTTTTAGCGGTAAAACAAGCATGGTGGCTGCGGTCGGCAGATCTGTGCGGGTATAAATCGCGATTGCTTTGTAATTTGCGCACCAAATTCCGCGACTATGGCTTTCCAGACTTTTCCGTATGCAGTCCTTCATGCTTTTGCAGAACAGGTGTTTCTGAAAATGGGTTGTCCGGAAGCGCAGGCGCGCGAAGCGGCCGCCGTACTGCTGTCTGCCGACCTCAGGGGGGTGGATTCCCACGGTGTGGCGCGGTTGTCCGGTTATGTACGTCTCTGGAAGGGAGGCCGTGTAAATGCAGCACCAGCCATTAAAATCGTGCATGAAAGTCCGTCCACGGCCACGATGGATGGCGACGCGGGTCTGGGACTCGTGGTGGCCCCTGCGGCTATGCGCAAAGCAATGGAAAAAGCCAGGATTGCGGGTACGGGCTGGGTTGCGGTGTCGAACAGCAACCATTTCGGTATTGCGGGCTGCCATGCGATGATGGCGCTGGAAGAGGATATGATCGGTATTGCAATGACCAATGCGAGTCCGCTCGTGGCACCTACCTTTTCTATAGAGCGACTGCTGGGGACGAACCCGATTGCGGTAGCGATACCGGCCGGAGCAGAAGCCCCTTTTGTGATGGATATGGCCACCACTACCGCCGCGAACGGTAAGCTGGAAATACTGCAACGTAAGAATGAACCGGCACCGGCGGGTTGGATACAGGATCAGCAGGGTAATATCACCACCGATCAGCATGGTGTAAAAAAGGGTGGAGCACTGTTGCCGCTTGGCGGCACGCGCGAACAGGGCAGCCATAAAGGTTATGCGCTGGGTGCGATGGTGGATATTTTCTCCGCGGTGCTGAGCGGTGCCAGCTACGGACCCTGGGTGCCTCCGTTTGTGAGCTTTCTGCCGGTTGCCGACGACATGCCGGGAAAAGGACTGGGGCATTTTTTCGGTGCCATGCGCATCGATGCGTTCCGGCCCGCAGCAGATTTTAAGCTACATATGGACCAGTGGGTGCGGCGCTTCAAGCAGGCGGAGACCACTGAGGGACAGGAAGCGGTGATCATTCCGGGTGAGCCGGAAGCGAAGATGTCCGTGGAGCGCATGCAACAGGGTATTCCGCTGATCGATGCCGTGGTAAGTGATCTTCAGGAACTGGCGGCGGCTATGGAACTCGCGCCGATCGCCTGAATTATTGCGCTGTATTGCCGGACAGCATTTTCCGTATCAGTACGATCTGCCCCAGGTGGTAATAGCTGTGTTCGATCACGGCTTCTATGTTGCGCTGCCAGGTTCCGTATTGTTCCTGCACAAAAGGCGCTTCCAGTTGTGCGTCGCTCAGTTGGCTTACTGCTTCCGTAAACTGCCATGCATTAGTGCGCAGGGACTGCACGCGCTGTTCCCATGCAGACGCAGTACTGATCTCCGGTGCGTCGAAACTGAACCTGTCGCTGATCTCCAGCGGTCCGCCCTGTAATACTTTAAGCAAACCCTCCAGGTAGTAATTGATGTGGTAGCACAATACCGCGATCGTATTCAGGTTGCCGATGCGGGTATTCGCTTCCGGAACGGAAGTCTGCTGCAGTTCCTGCGTATAATTGGTATTCGCGATCCACTTGCCGGAAAGAAATACTTCCTCAAGTCTTTGCGATAATCGTGCGGTATTATTCATAGAACAGGTTTGGGGTTTACAGGTAAGCCGTTAATCTATCGGTTCGATAAATACATTGGTATTGCCGAGCGCATCCGTTTCCATGATCGAGATATGGCCGTCGCGGGAGCAGAAGAAAGTGCGGTTGACATCGTCTGTTTTCCGCCTGATCTGCTTGATTATTTTTTGTGTCCGGTAATCGATAATACGCATATTTTTAGCATCGCCGATTGCGATATAGTTGCGGCCGCCGATTTTGAAATAAGAAGAATACAGTCGGGGTACGAGCAATATGTGGGTGTTCTGGAAGATCCGTTCGACGGTGTCGGTATTATAGGTTTGCTCCATTACGAGCTGACCTGAATTGTCGAGTCGCATTTGCCCGATGGTATGTGTTTCAAATCCGGAACCGGCCGAATTGAACAGCGGACCAAGAAAGCGCACAGTGTTAAGGCTATCCAGGAAGCTATAACAGGGGACGAATGCATTATTCATCATGTCTATTGAAAGGTCGCGCGTCAGCTTGGATGTATCGCTGAGCGGGAATAGCTGCCAGCTGAGCGCAGTGTCCTTCCAGCGGGCGATGTAAATGTCTTTGTATTTGTCGCGCAGCAGTTCACGGAAAGTAATTTGTAATGTCAGACCTCTTCTGCCCGGACTGATGACTTCTGCGAATGCCTTGGCTGTTTTTTCATCGGTGCTTGTGATGCCCGCCATAACCGGTTGCTGCTGTTGGTCCAGGTCGAACAACAGGTTGTTCAGCTGATCGTTCTTGTAGTGACGTAATTCCTGAACCGCCTGCAGCTTCCCGTCATGCATGTTGAATATATTCATTTCAAATTCTGCAGGAACGACAGATCTGTTGCGTTCACGCAGTAGCCACACATGCTCATGATTCGCGCGTATCTGCAGTTGGTAAGAAAGCCGTTCCCTTGTTTGCGAGCGCCATATTTCGCGGCCCTGCGTATCCAGCAATCCTATTTTATCGGTCAGGCCATCATCTTTATAGTTGCCGGGTCTCATCGTCGACTCTCTGGGCCGGCCGTCGCCATAAGCATACAGGAAGCCGGCGCCCTCCACATAGCGAAGAACTGCAGGATTACGGATGCCTACATTTGCCGCATCTGCCAACAGGTCTACCGTCCGGGAAAAAGTGTACCGGATCGTACCTGCCGAGTCTATGAACTGAAAGAATAGCTCACCTTCAGTCTGCGGTTTCTGAAATAATTTGATGCGCGGCTTTTCCGTACGCAGGTAGGCGATGCAAAGCAGACCTGCACCTCTTGCCGCAGCCATTGGTTTCAGGTAAGCATCTGAAAAATCGATGTGTCCTGCTTTCGATAATTGCTCATCCATCACCGAAAGGCGATAAAAAAAGGAGTCCTGGCCGGTGCGTTCAAGTTCGGTGAAATTCACAAAATTCTGGAGTTTGTCACCTTCGCCCGTACGGATCGTATAGCTCCTCAGAGCGTTTGCCGGCTTTTTAAATGACAGGAATTGCGCTTTTGTGCTGGTACCGGTCAGGCAAAAAATTGGGATGATAATTGCGTAAAGATGTTTTTTCATCGTGCGGGTGATACTATTTCGTTAAGGTAATGACAGGGGTTGGTGTCGAATAAGGTCCATTTGTCTGTTCCGGTACTGCCTTCGGCTTCGACTTTGGCTTCGGATGCGCGGATGGCGAGTGCTGCTTCGGGCAGGACTGTTTTTGCCTGGGTATTGCTGATCAGAGTCTGCATTTTCTGCTCCGGGATCCGCATCAGCATTGCCTGCATGGCGTTGAACGCTTCGCTGCAATCGTCTGCCGGCACCGTTCCGATCGTTTTTGCACGTTCCATCCTGCGTGCTGCCAGCTGTAGCCGGGATAGAGCAAGGGCGGTATAGAGCTGTCGCTTTTCTGCGGAAAAATCCGTGTCGCGCAGCAAGAGGTACAGCGCTTCACCGATACTGTTGTTCGCTACCGCATAATGCACCAGGTGAAAATATACCTGCTCTTTTACCGGATCGGGAATAGGTTTTGTGTCTGGTTTTGCATCCGCGAACTTTTGTGTGCGTTTAAACCGTTCTGCGCAATCCGGGTGCGTTTTGAGGAGTTCCTCGTCGGCAGAGTCTTTTGCACTTTTCTTCCATTTCATGCGTCCGTTAGCTTCCGCAGGCGGTATGTTCACGCCTTCCAGACCCAGTTGGGTGCAGGCTGTTGCGAGGTCGCGGCTGAACGGTAGTTTTCTGACCGCCGTCATCGAGTCGAGCCGCAGAAAGAACCCCGGGTCAAACGGGATATGTGCGTTGTGCAGCAGCAGTACTGCCATTGAATCCGCTTCAGATTCCCGGTAGCGGGAGTGTCCGCTGCTGCCGGATGCATATTGCTTCACGGTCTGCTCCAGGCGGGAATACCGGTTGAACCGGCCTCGCTGGGCATCTTTCATGGAATCTTTATATGCTTCGGACTGGGTCAGCGTGATGTAGCTGCGGTTGGACTGTTCCACGTCATCGGACAGGAAATGCCCGAGCTCATGACCGATACAGCACAGCAGGTCGGCTTCTGTTTTTGTCTGGTAGATATACGCGGCGTTGACAATGATTATGCCGCTGCCCGTTGTATACGCATTCGGTATTTTGGAGCGGGAAAGGAACAGGTGCGGACGGACCGTGAATAATTGCGGGCTGCCGGCAATAAGCCGCTGCATCAGCGACTCGAGGTAAGGCGTAACAATCGGGTCGTACACGATCAGGTCGGAGTAGAACAGCCCTGAAATGAAATTTTTGTTGCGTTCTTTCAGCGCTTCATAAGCTTTCTGTTCTGCCTTCTTGCTGAATACTTCGGGTGTTTCGGTCCGGCGCAACGAATCATGGAGCCGGGCATAAAATTCGGAACCGAGATCCGGCATGCCGCAGTCGCGGGACTGTGCGCCGGAGCCGGTACACATGGTCATCCATACAGATACAAGCAATAAAGACTTGCATAAGTGTTTCAATAGGGTGGAGGTAAACACAATAGAAATTCTTAATTCTTTAGCGGTGCAAATCTAATAACAAAGATTTCGTTAAAACAACAGGCTTCACCTGAAAATGATAAAATAATGTCGCAATGTGCGGGTGAACTCCTATCTTTGCGGCGCAAAATCCTCATACAATTAATTTTTCTATGTCAAACGTTACGTTTACAATGATCAAACCCGATGCTGTGAAAAACGGTAACATCGGAAACATTCTTCAAATGATCAACAACGCGGGTTTCCGTATTGTTGCGATGAAATACACGAAACTGAGCCTGGAGCAGGCCGGAAAGTTCTATGAAGTGCACAGCGCACGTCCTTTCTACGGAGAGCTTACCGAGTTTATGAGCAGCGGTCCGATCGTTGCAGCTATCCTCGAAAAAGAGAATGCTGTAGCTGATTTCCGTACGCTGATCGGCGCCACCAATCCTGCCGAAGCTGCCGAAGGTACTATCCGTAAAAAATACGCCACGTCTATCGGTGAAAACGCCGTACACGGTTCTGACAGCGATGAGAACGCACTGATCGAAGGTTCTTTCTTCTTCAGCGGTCTGGAAAGATTTTAATACCTCTGTTGTTAATTGTTTATCAGGGAGTGCCGGTCATCCGGCACTCTTTTTTATTGTATTTTTGAGAGATGGAACCGAATGCAATAGTGGACCGTATGCTGGAACAGGATTATTTCTCCCGGTGGCTCGGACTTGAGATCACATCTGTGGGTAAAGGCTCCTGCACGCTGGCATATACCGTGCGCCGGGATATGCTGAACGGACACGGACAGGTGCACGGCGGCGTATTGTTTTCCGCTTCCGATTCTGCGTTCGCGTTCGCATCCAACAGCCAGGGACGGATCGCAGTTGCGCTGGATGTATCTATCACTTTTACAAAAGCCGCAAAAGAAGGGGAGCGCCTGCGTGTGACCGCACAGGAGCAGCACCTGGGTAACAAAGTAGGCGTCTACGATATCCGTACCGAGAACGAACAGGGACAGCTGGTGGCGCTGTTTAAAGGAACGGTTTACCGTACCTCGGTTTCTTTTGATGATGCTGCGGAAGACAAATCATAAAAAAAGGCCAATGTATTGACTGGCGCAAATTTTATTGAATTTCTGCCGTTAATTTCCCATTATTCTTTTTAGCTTTGACAAATCGTTGAGTACCTACATGGAAAAGATAAGCGCCGGGCCTCTTTTGAGCCAGATCAACAATCCTGACGATCTGAAAAAACTGAATAAGTCTGACCTGCAGCAGGTTTGTAATGAACTGCGTCAGTTTATTATCGACAGCGTGAGCGTGAACGGCGGTCACTTCGGTGCCAGTCTGGGCGTGGTGGAGCTGTCTGTGGCGCTGCATTATGTGTTCAACACTCCCGACGATAAGCTTGTATGGGATGTGGGCCACCAGGCATACGGACACAAAATTCTTACCGGAAGACGCGATGTATTCCATACCAATCGCCGGTACGGCGGTATCAGCGGTTTCCCGAATATTCATGAAAGCGAATATGACGCATTTGGTGTAGGACACTCATCCACTTCCATTTCTGCGGCGCTGGGTATGGCGATCGCTTCCAAGTACAAAGGCGAAACACATCGTCATCATGTTGCGATCATCGGAGACGGTGCGATGACCGCGGGTCTGCCATTCGAGGCAATGAACCATGCGGGAGTCAGCAACGCAAATGTGCTGGTTATCCTGAACGACAATAACATGTCGATCGACCCGAATGTGGGTGCACTGAAAGAATACCTTACGGACATTACCACTTCTCATACTTACAATAAGCTGCGCGACGATGTATGGAAATTGCTGGGTAAACTGCCTTATCCTGAATTTCAGCGCGAAATGGCCGGCAAGCTCGGTTCCAGCCTGAAAGGTATGGTATCCAAGCAAAGCAATCTGTTTGAAGCGCTGGGCCTGCGTTATTTCGGTCCGATAGACGGTCATAACGTAACCAAATTGGTAGAGACTTTAAAAGACCTGAATGATATACCCGGTCCGAAGCTGCTGCATATCAAAACCGTAAAGGGAAAAGGCTATGAGCTGGCGGAGAAAGATCAGACGCTGTGGCATGCGCCCGGTCTGTTTGATAAAGTGACCGGAAAAATCGCCAAGAAAATATCTTCTGTACCGGAACCTCCCAAATACCAGGATGTGTTCGGTCGTACGATTATAGAACTGGCTGAAGCCAATCCGCTGGTGATGGGTATCACACCTGCCATGCCCTCCGGCTGCTCCCTGAAATTTATGATGGAGGAAATGCCTGATCGTGCAATAGACGTGGGCATTGCCGAGCAGCATGCCGTAACACTCAGTGCAGGGCTGGCCACACAGGGAATGAAGGTATTCTGTAACATTTACAGTTCATTTATGCAGCGTGCCTACGACATGGTGATCCATGACGTAGCGATCCAGGATCTGCCGGTGATCTTCTGCCTCGACAGGGGAGGAGTGGTAGGCGATGACGGTGCCACGCATCACGGCGCCTATGATCTGGCATACATGCGCTGCATCCCGAATATGATTGTCTGCGCTCCTATGAACGAAGCTGAGCTGCGCCATATGATGTACACCGCACAATTACCGGAAACGATTCATCCATTTTCCATCCGCTACCCGCGCGGACAAGGTGTGATGCCCGAATGGCGTGTGCCTATGGAACGTCTGGAGATCGGTAAAGGAAGAATGATCCAGGACGGTGAAGATATTGCGATCCTCACCATCGGCCATGTCGGCAATTTTGCAGTGAGCGCCTGCCGCATGCTGAGTACCGAAGACCTGCGTCCCGCACATTACGATATGCGTTTCGTGAAACCGCTGGATGAAGCGCTGTTGCATGAGATTGCCCGCAAATTCAAATGCATCGTCACCGTGGAAGACGGTACCGTAAAAGGCGGATTCGGCAGCGCGGTAGCAGAGTTTATGGCGGAAAACAACTATCATCCGCAAATGCGTATGCTGGGTATTCCCGACAAGGTTGTGGAGCATGGTAAGCCCGAAGAACTCCATCGCGACTGCGGTTACGATGCGACGGGAATAGCACAGGCCGTGAGAACGCTGGCCACGCTTCAGTTGATATCTTAAACGAATACCGCTTGTCATTCCGGCTACAGCAATACTTTTTATTACTGTGTACTGTTTTTTTGCTGCAGGGCAACGCTGCTGCGCAGGACAGCGTTCAACAGAACGAAATTCCTGTGTTGCGCTTTTCCGCAACGCAGCTTATTGCCCCGCTGGCCCTCACGGGTGCAGGGGCAGCGGTTGCTCCCTCTTTCAAATACAATGTACGCGACTGGCGCAATGATCATTTTGCTTCGTTTCATACGCATGCCGATGATGCGCTGGCGCTGTCACCGATCGCACTCGTGTATATTCTTGACTGGGCGGGCGTGCGTGCCAAAACTGATTTCTGGAACCGGTCGGCCATACTGGTAAAGGCGGAGGCGATGTGCCTGGTATCGGTATACGGACTCAAATACACCACGCTTGAATGGCGCCCGGACGGCAGCGACCGGCATTCCTTTCCTTCCAGTCATACAGCGCAGGCATTCCTCGCCGCCACCTTTATCAGTGAGGAATATAAACATCGCTTTCCCTGGATGCCGTACGCAGCCTATTCGCTGGCATCATCCGTGGGACTCATGCGTGTTGCCAACAACCGGCATTATCTGAACGATGTGCTGATCGGCGCAGGCATCGGTATCCTGAGCCAGAAGCTGGCCTACTGGACACATGGATACCGATGGGGGAAAAAACGGAAGACCGTTTACCGTGCAGACTTTTAGAATCCAACCTGGTATTGCAATACGATATCGTTTTTGCGGACCGTCTTCACATATTCTCCCGCTCCGTTTGCCTCAAATACCGGGCGGCTTTGTAAGGCCAGGCTGATTTTGGAGTTATGGCCGGAGATCAGCCAGTTTACACCGCAGTCATAATAGGCCACAGGATCGGCCAGTTTTTCAAGCTTGGAATACTGAACGCTTACATAGGGCAATAGTGTACCCATTTTACCGAGTAGTTTATTGCGGAATTTATATCCGCCCTGGAAATAGAAATTGGTTCCGGTTCCGAACAGCGGAACGCCGTTTCCGCCGCCGTTCAGCACACCGGGTAACTGAGAGCCGTTTGCCGGGTTCATCGGGGCCGCGTTACGCACGTAATTTTTACCGTAATCATAGCTGGACACAGAGGCATAGGCGCTCAGTGCAGTACCTTTTGTCTGATTCAGCGGAGCATCGTAAAACACATCCACTGCCAGCAATCTCAGCGCTGAAACAACCGTGTCCGTTCCGTTATCCGCCAGACGCCGCATCGCTTTTTCCTGATTCAGAAATCCCGCTCCGATGTTGAACACTTTTTTTGCACCGAGATAAGTTCCCGTTGTGTATGGCGTCTGGTTGGATTCTTCGTCGAAAAACTGGTACTGGAAATAACCCTGTACCTGTGCCTGCGGAGCCGCTGTATTAAAATTGGAAACAGTGGTGAGCGTATTGAAGGCAGCCGGATTGGCTATGTAGTTGGCCGACTTCTGAATGGCCATCGGTTCGGCTACGATAATACGGTAGTCCAGATGTCCGATCTTTCCTTTTGCGTACACTTCCAGCTTACGCAGGAACTGATCGGTCACATCGTTTGTTGCCTCCTGATATAAAGGCAGATCCAGCCCCATCACACTCGATGTGGATGAAGATGCGAAGCGTGAAACACCCGACCAGCCGCCGAGTCCGCCACCGATCGACAGCGCGCGCGGAATGAACTCGTAATCCACCACCGCATCGTGCAGGAAGAAGCCCGCCTTACGGTCGGACAGCGCATTGAAGTTGTTGATACCGATCTGCACATAAAAGAAGCTTCTGTACGCGACAGGCCCGAACAATTGCATACGGGAACGGCGGATACCGACGTCGGCGGTATTGTTTCTTGGTTCGCCATTTACGGTACTTCCCGGGTTGTTCTGGTTGTAGCGCATCCAGATCTGGTTATTGAGCGTGATCTTGAGGTAACGGCTGCCGTCCTCGTTAAGGAATAATTTACCGTCTTTGAAATTCTGTGCGGATAAGCTGAATGTACCTGCCAGCAGGCAGATCAGCAGAAAAGTATTTTTCATAATTAAGTTTAAAAGAAAACGATCAAAAGAAACTGTACGGCGTTGCCGTTTCAGCAGATAGGTGCGTGTGTGCCGGATGGTGTACCCGGATCACGACAGCTTTAAAGTCTTATGGATCGTAAACTAGATCAGCAGGTGTCCGTACAGCAGATACCGCCTGGTGGTAAGGCTGCCGGATGAAGAAACATAAATCAGTGCCTGTGGCGGGACGGAATATTTTCCTGATTGCGCAGATGTACCCGGACCGGTAAAAGAAGTTCCGGGCTCAAACTCGGACGCTTCTTCAGCTGACAGGTTTTCCGTCGTGGCCGGGAAATATTTTTGTTGCAGCGTTTGCCGCGGATCACCCTTATGGCGATAGATATTCCGTGCGCAAACACGTAGCTCTGCCGGAAGCGCAAACTGACCTCTCTGTACGCCGGAAAGGCATATCAGCAACAGCAGCTGCAGGAATTTGTGAACCCCGTTACGGGTGAGAAAAGGTAATATGCGAAACAATGGTAGTATGCGTTAAGCGTTTTTTTGCTGCAGAACAGACAGGAGTGTGAACAGCCATCCGAGGATAAAAAACAGTCCGCCTATCGGGGTGATAATGCCGATTCCTCCAAGCCCCACTTTCCCGTTCATTTTCAGCAATGCCAACGCATACAGCGAGCCGCTGAAACAAATGATGCCCAGTGTGAAACAGATAAAAGCCCAATGGATCTTCTCACCGGGGAAGTGCGCACCTATTAATGCCAGCGCTATCAGCGCAAAGGAATGATACATCTGATAGCGTACGCCGGTTTCAAAGGTTTGCTGTTGCACGAGGTCCATGCGCGGCTTCAGACCGTGAGCCGCAAATGCCCCGATCACCACGCCGAGCCCTGCACATATGAGTCCTGTTATAAGCGCCTGTTTATGCATAATTGTTTCTTTTAGGATACGGTTACCAGGCTTCCTTCCAGGTCGAAGTCGTAAGCCTTTTCAATTTTTACGTGTACAAATTCTCCCGGTTTCAGCGGCCGGTCGGTATTGATGATCACTTCGTTGTCCACATCCACGCTGTCGAATTCGGTACGTCCGAGGTAGCGACCGCTTTCCTTTTTATCTACCAGTACTTTCAGGGTCTGACCGATCCGTTCCTGGTTCTTTTCGTAAGAGATTTCCTGTTGCAGTTCCATGATCTCCTGTGCACGCGCTTCTTTTTCCTCTGCGGGTACATTGTCTTCGAGATCGTGGGCGCTGGTATTTTCTTCGTGCGAATAGGTGAATACACCCACGCGGTCGAAACGCTGCTGCTCAAGGAAAGCCTTCAGTTCCTCCACATCATCCCTGGTTTCCCCGGGGAATCCGGCAATAAGCGTTGTACGGAGACAGATGCCCGGCAGACGATCGCGTACGGCGTCCAGCAGATCCGTCATTTCCTGTTTGTCCATCTGCCGCTTCATTGCTTTGAGCATACGATCCGTAACATGCTGCAGCGGCATATCCAGATAGTTGCAGATATTTTCGCGCTCGCGCATTACGTCCAGTACTTCCATCGGAAATTTGGAAGGGTAGGCGTAATGGAGGCGTATCCAATGCAGACCCGGCACATCGCTCAGATGCTTGAGCAGGTCGGCCAGGGCTCTCTTTTTGTAAATATCGAGACCGTAATAAGTAAGCTCCTGCGCAATCAGCATGATCTCTTTCACGCCCATTTTCACCAGGCCTTTCGCCTCATTCACCACTTCCTCGATTGTCTTGCTTACGTGTCCGCCGCGCATCAGCGGTATTGCACAGAACGAACAGGTTCTGTTGCAGCCTTCGGATATTTTCAGGTATGCATAATGTTTGGGAGTTGCCAGCATGCGCTCTCCGAGCAATTCGGCCTTATAATCGGCCTGCAGTTCTTTCAGGATCAGCGGCAATTCCATGGTGCCGAACCACGCATCCACATCATTGATCTCTTTTGCCAGATCACCGCGGTAACGCTCGGACAGACAGCCCGTAACATACACTTTATCCAGTTTGCCTCTTTCCTTAAGTTCCAGCTGTTCGAGGATCGTGTTGATACTTTCTTCTTTTGCTTTGTCGATAAAGCCGCAGGTATTCACCACAACGATATTGTGGTCTTTTTTGCTGCTTTCGTGCACAACAGGAATATCGTTTGCTGCAAGCTGACCGCTCAGCACCTCACTGTCTACAAGGTTTTTCGAACATCCGAGGGTGATGATGTTCACCTTATTCTTCTTCAGGGTTTTGCTTTTCACAGGTTCCGTTTTTTTTGAAATGATCAGTACCAACAGCTTATTTTTTACGGAAGTAAATGCGCAGCGGCACACCCGAAAAATTATATTGTTCGCGGATCTTGTTCTCAATAAAGTTGCGGTATCCGTTGCTCAGCGCTTCCGGATAATTGGCGTAGCATGCGAAAGACGGGGCCTTTGTAGGAAGCTGTCTTACGAATTTGATGCTTACGTTATGACCGCGCGTCATGGGCGGCGGGAATTTCTGTATTTCTTTAAGCAGGTACTCGTTCAGTTTTGAAGTTTGTATACGACGTTTCATATTGTCGTGCACTTCGATGGTCTTTTCCATCGCCTGGAAAATACGCAGCTTGTCTTTGGCCGAGATAAACACGATGGGAACATCGTTGAAAGGGGCCATTTTTTCCTTGATCTTTTTCTCGTAGTCGCGGGCCGTATTCGTTTCTTTTTCGAACGCATCCCATTTATTGACGAGAATAAGAATACCTTTTCCTTTACGGGCGGCCAGGCTGAAGATATTGATGTCCTGCATCGTGATACCATTCAACGCATCTATTACAAGCAGGCAGACATCCGCTTCGTCCATCGCACGGATCGCACGGATCACCGAATAAAATTCGAGGTCTTCGTGCACATTCTTTTTGCGGCGCAGACCGGCTGTGTCGATCAGGATAAACTCCTTGCCGAATAGTTTGTAATGGGTGTGAATGCTGTCACGCGTGGTTCCCGGGATATTGCTCACGATTGTCCGCTCCTGACCGGTAAAGGCGTTCAGCAGGGTAGACTTGCCGGCGTTCGGCTGACCGATGATCGCGATCTTCGGAACGAATTCGTCCTGCTCGATCACCTCATTTTCCTCATCGATATTGTCGAAATCGCTGTTGTACAGATCGTCTTCGTCCTCTTCCCACTCTTTTTCCAGTTCCTCGTCGCTGCGGGTCTTTTCTCTCTTGATCGTACGTTTTACGTTGGTAGTCGCCATTTCCACATCTTCGGGCATCTGGGCCACTACCTCGTCGAGCAGTTCACCGGTGCCGCTTCCGGAAATGGAAGAGACGAAAAATACCTTATCAAAACCGAGTGCATAGAATTCGTTTGCTTCCAGCAGCCGGGCGGCATTATCCACCTTGTTTACCACCAGTAATACCGGCTTGGGACTGCGGCGCAGTACGTCAGCCATTTCATCATCCAGTGTGGTGATGCCGGTGGCGGTATCGCATACAAACAGGATCACATCGGCTTCATCCAATGCAATAAGCACCTGTTTGCGTATTTCTTTTTCAAAAACATCTTCGCTGCGGGAAACGAATCCTCCCGTATCGATCACATTAAATGTTTTGCCGCACCATTCCGCCACACCATATTGGCGATCGCGGGTTACGCCGCTGAAGTCATCAACGATTGCTTTTCTTTGTTCGAGCAAGCGGTTGAAGAGCGTCGATTTGCCCACGTTCGGGCGTCCTACGATTGCCACAGTAAATCCTGCCATTGTACATTCCTGATTTGGCGGCAAAAGTAACGCTTTTGCGCCGGATAACAGCTCTTTTCTGGCTTAGCGGGTGCCTGTATTCCAATTGCCGGAAGCAGATCATCGGTATAGGAAGGCTTGCAGCGTGGCTTTGGGCGCAGGTATCCGCATTATTAATTTGTTAGAGAAATTGAATATGTGTTTTTCTTTGTTTTATATTAAGTGAAAGAAATTCATTTTTTTTATGTTCAAAAATGGTGTTTCTGGCATCATTCTTGCAATTTCCTGCATCAGGTTGTAACACCACGCGTGTTTTTTTTCACTGGAAGAGCATTGGATATTATGAATGAGCAGGCTTTACGGAAGAATATAAATGTATTAAAAACATTGGTTTCCATTTGTCTCGGATACCGGCACTACGGGCGCCAGCTCATGGACCAGCGGATCACGCTTGTCCGCCTTATGGATTTCCGTGATGAAGTGATGCAGTTGTGGGGCGCCTGCACCCGGCATACGCTCACGCTGAAAGAGGCGGACCATCAGTTGCGCATGCTTGAAAAACGTCTGGGCATTATGGGCTCCCGGATAGGCAATTTACTGGAGGCTTGCTGGAGTGTACCGGAGCAGGGACGCAGAGCGGTAAGCATTATCCGTTCCCTGCGCGATCAGTATGCGCTGAACGGAGCGAGCGCCGGGGAGCTTTTACCGGATGAAGTGTACCGGACCGTTTATTCAGACAAGACTGTTGCCTTTGCGGCACTGATCCAGCTGGTATCATCCGAGCATAATTACCAGGGCAAAAATGATCTTGCGCTGAGCGAGCTCCAGGCTTTCTACGGAAGTTTACTGAGGGCGCGCGAACAACGTGCCGCCGCCGAACTCGCCTGCCGGCAATCCAATAGTGCGCTGACGAACCTGCTGACGCATCCTTATTCAGGACTCAGGGTGACGCTTGCTGAAGTGAAGCGTTATATGAGCTCGGTAGACAATCTCCCGGATACGATCAGAGAGCGTATGGCCAAACTGGAGGCGGTTCCGCTATAACTGCCATTTGCTTTAAGATGCCTGTTCTTCCGCCGGAAGAATGGTCAGCTTGATTTTGGTGATGCGCATTTTGTCCATTTCCAGTATCGCAAAACTGTAGTTTTTCTTACGTATCACATCCCCGGTTTTCGGGAAACGCCCGGAGATCTCCAATACGAGTCCGGCCAATGAATCGCTGTCGCCGCGTATATCTTCCCAATCGTCGAAGGGTATATTCGCATACCTGGCCACATCATTGATAGACGCTTTACCGTCAAAGATGAAATTGTGATCGTCGAGTTTGCGGTAATTGAGTTCCTCTTCATCAAATTCATCTTTGATGTCGCCGATGATCTCCTCCATAATATCTTCCAGCGTCACGATACCGCTTGTGCCGCCAAATTCGTCCACCACAATCGCAAAGTGGATGCGCTTTTGCTGAAACTCTTTCAGCAGGTCTTCTATCAGTTTGCCTTCATGGATAAAATACGCCGGGCGGATCAGGGTATGCCAGTCGCTGCCGGCATTTGTCTCGAACAGCAAAAAGTCTTTTGTGTTGATCATCCCGGATATCTGGTCGAGGTTCTCGCGGTACACGGGCAATCGGCTGTAGCCCATTTCGATCGCGTATTTCTTCACCGCGTTAAAGTCGAATTGCTCCGGGATACCGCTCACATCCATACGTGTGCGCATGATCTGCTTGGCGGTAATATTCCCGAATTTCAGGATGCCTTTAAAAATATTTACTTCTTCAGTGGTGGCCGAAGGACCTACCGTCAGCTCAATAGCCTGTTCAAATTCTTCCTGACTGTAATTGGACCGGCGCGTACCGATGCGGGTTTCAATATATTTCGAAGAGTTCACAAAGACACTGCTTACCGGTTTCAGTACGCGGGACAGGATGCTGAGCACCGGTGCCGCAAACAGGGCCATCTGCATATTGTTTTGTGTGGCATAAACTTTCGGCAGTACCTCGCCGAATAATACCAGCAGGAAAGTGACGGCAACCACCTGCACGAAGAACAAGGAGACCGGACTCAGGTCGTGAAACAGGTTATTCACCAGCAGATTGGTGGTGATGACAATAGAGATGTTCAGGAAATTGTTGGTGACCAATATAGTGGCGAGCAGCCGCTGCGGCTGATCCAGTAAGCGGATAGCCTGCCTGGACGCACTGTTATCCTTACTCATCAGTTCATTGATGTCCTTTGCCTTCAGTGAAAAGAAAGCAGTTTCAGCTCCCGCGGAGATAGCGGTCAGTAACAGCAGCAGCGTGATGATGATCAGCAATATCGTTATCTGAGACGAACTCGGTGCCGCCTGCACTGCTGCAGCGTTAAGAATGGTAAGCGGAGCGGAAAAAGGAAAAAAATCCAAAACAAGTAGGTAAATGGTTCAGCCAAAGATAGATATATTGTACGTTAATCGGCAGGCCGAAAAAGTTATTTTGACAGATGAAAACTATCCTGTATTCTTGCTGCAGATTAATTATTTCCAAATGAAGAGAATCATTACACTTATCGCCGGATGCGCTCTGTACGGGTCGGTATCCGCACAAACGGTAGTTAACGGGAACATGGAATCCTGGGTAAGCTATACGTCCTCCGGAACCACATTGGCCCGTCCTGCAAACTGGTTTTCATCGGACTCGCTCATTAAGGCATATTATTTGCTTACAGGAGCTCCGTCCAGTTTTGTTGCGCGCTGCAGCCAGTCCACAACCGTGTATCACGGGGGAAGTTCTTCCGCGGTGCTGATCACGAATGCTACGGACACGCTTCCTTCGGTGCTGGCGAATAGCAACATTACGTTCAACCTGGCAGATATCATGGCCGGAAAATACCAGTTCAAATATCCCGGCGGAACACCCGTTACCTCCCGTGTTCTTTTTGGACATGCCTGGGTGAAGCTCACGTCTGCAGGATCGTCAGACGTGGCGAGGATGAACCTCTCCGCAATCAAATCCGGAATCGGTGCCGGGGGTGCAGACTCCACGATCGGTTCAGGCTATGTAGACATACCTTCCAATACCGGTTTTACGAAAGTGGATGTGGCGATTACCTATAAAGACGCCACCACGGTTCCCGACCGCATTGTCGTTTCATTTGTACCGACCAACAAAAGCAAACCGGTTGCCGGCACCACTATGTGGATCGATGACGTAACATTATCTGATCCCGCAGGTATCGAAACACCGATCTTCAACAACCCGGCAATCAAAGTATTCCCGAATCCGGTACAGGACGAACTGCGCATTACTGCTGATATGAGCGAAGAACTTTCCGTGAGCGTATACTCGGTAAATGGCCAGGAAGTGGCGCGCGTTCCTTTCAAAGAGACCGCAACACTATCTGTGTCGCGTTATGCGGCAGGCAGCTACATTTATGTAGTCGGATCTAAAGACGGACAGCATCAATATGCTTCCGGTTCTTTTGTGAAGCACTAGGCTTTTAAAAACAGTAACAAACAACTCCGGTCCTGCACCGGAGTTTTTTATTGGAAAAATCCCCCGAAACGGGGGGCTGCACCTATTCGTTTTCCAATTACATTTGTGTCTTAAAATATAGTTATATTGTTATGAACGTAAAACAATCCTTACTGGCGATCGCTGGTATGTGCACTATGGCGGCCTGCGTCGACTCGAAGTCCGGAAGTAGTGCCGGCAAAGCGTCCCAATTCAAGGCTTTGGATCCCGCGAATATGGATTCAACCATCAACCCGGCTGAAGACTTCTATAATTATGCAAACGGTGCATGGTTTAAGAAAAACCCGATCCCGGCATCTGAAACGCGTTGGGGCAGTTTCAATATCCTCATCAATAATAACTACGACATCCTCCACGGATTGCTGAAAGAGGCCGCCGGGAAGAAAGATGCTGCAAAAGGCAGTGCCGAGCAGATGGTCGGTTCTTTTTTCCAGTCGGGTATGGATTCCGCAGGTATCGATAAAGCAGGTATTGCTCCGTTGAAACCCTGGCTGGATCGTATCGATGCTGCCACTAACCAGGAGCAGGTACTGGCCGAGCTGCTGAAACAGCATACCGAAGGAATCGGTTCTGTTTTTGCTTTTTATGTGGCTCCAGACGATAAAAATGTAACACAGGAAATCTGCCAGGTGTTCCAGGCCGGGTTGGGTATGCCTGACCGCGATTACTATTTCGAGAACGATATGCGCACGGTGGCAATCCGCGATGCGTACAAAGCTTATGTAAAGAAACTGTTCGGACTGCTGGGTAACGACGAAGCAAGCGCTTTGAAGAACATGCAGGCTGTTTACGATTTCGAAACGAAGCTGGCAAAAGTATCCATGAAGCGTGTGGACATGCGTGACCCATATAAAGTGTATCACAAATACGACCTCGCTACGTTCTCTAAAATGACGCCGAACCTCGACTGGAAAAATATTTTCGCCCAGTTGAAAGTGCAGGGTCAGGACAGCCTCATCGTAGGCCAGCCTGCATTCTTTGCAGAAGTAGGCAAACAGCTGAAAGCGACGCCGGTGGAAACCTGGAAATTGTACCTGAAATTCCACCTTGTTAATGGAATGGCCGCTTTCCTGAGCAGCAATTTCGACAAAGCGCGTTTCGAATTCTACGGAATGGCGGTAAGTGGTCAGAAAGAGCAAAAACCACGCTGGAAACGCGTACTGACCGTTGTTGACGGTGCGGTAGGTGAAATGCTGGGCAGAATGTATGTAGACAAAACATTCAAACCTGAAGCGAAAAAACGTATGCTGGACCTGGTGAACAACCTGCAGCAAACCTATGCCGACCGTATCCAGCGTCTCGACTGGATGAGCGAAGAGACCAAGAAAAAGGCTCTGGGCAAACTGAATACGTTTGTGAAGAAAATCGGCTATCCTGACAAATGGAAAGATTATTCTTCCCTGGAAATCGTTCCGAACGATTACGTGAAAAATGCGATCGCTTCTTCCACGTTCGAATACAACTACAATATCAATAAACTCGGCAAACCGGTAGACCGTACCGAGTGGGGTATGACACCTCCTACGGTGAATGCCTATTACAATCCTGCTTTCAACGAAATCGTTTTCCCTGCCGGTATCCTTCAATATCCTTTCTTCTCAGACGAAGCGGACGATGCGGTTAACTATGGCGGTATCGGTGGTGTGATCGGACATGAAATGACACACGGATTTGACGATCAGGGTGCACAGTATGATGCCGAAGGGAACCTGAAAAACTGGTGGTTGCCGGAAGATGAGAAAAAATTCAAAGAGAAAACAGCGGTGGTGGTTCGTCAGTTCGACGCTTACACAGTACTGGATTCCGTTCATGTAAACGGTCAGCTGACGCTGGGTGAGAACCTGGCCGACCTTGGCGGATTGGCGATCGCTTACGAGGCGTTCAAGAAAACAGCTCAGGGTAAAGGCAATGAAAAGATCGAAGGTTTTACACCGGATCAGCGTTTCTTCCTGAGCTGGGCACAGGTTTGGCGTACGGAAACCCGCGATGAGCAGGCTGCTCTGATGATCAAAACCGATCCGCACTCACCTGCAAAATGGCGTTGTAATGGTCCTCTGAGCAATATGCCTGAGTTCTATGCCGCTTTCAATATCAAGCCAGGCGATAAAATGTACCGTGCCGACAGCGTTCGCGCTAAAGTGTGGTAGTGATTTAAATACCTCTGTAATGATCAGCAGGAAACTCCGAAAGAGTTTCCTGCTTTTTTTTGCGGCGACCCTGCCGGAACGCCGGAAACCTTCCCGTACCCCTGCGGCAGGCTTGCTGAAGCACCGGATTGTTTGCCGCAGCCCTGCAGGAAGCTTGCCGGAACACTAAAATGCCTGCCGCACCCCTGCGGCGACTCTGCCGGACCACCGGAAACCTTCCCGCACCCCTGCGGCAGGCTTGCCGGAACGCCGGATTGTTTCCCGCGCAGAGCGGCAGGTTTTCCGGAACGGGAGATATCTCTTATCTGATGTTCCGGGCTGATTCCTGTGTTTTGATTGGAATGTGCCGCCCGTTTGAGGGCGTCCGGTATGAATATTAATGGGATCTTTCCGATCTCAATCCGTTAAAGAGCCCGACCACTTTAATCTTTCAGCGGCAATATCCATTTGTCCGGGGCAAACGGGTTGTGTTCCAGCGAGAGCATATTTACGGTAGAATCCACTAAAGGCTGCGCCGGGCGTCCGTTCAAAGAAAGCATGGAATGTACGTACACCTCAGGATGTGCATTACCCCGGTCGTTCAGTTCTCGCCCGAGATATTGCGCAAACTGCCACATCATCACCGGGTTTTCCGTCATGTAAAAACGCTGCATGGAATTGATCAGGTTTCCGATATTGATCTCCTGTAACGGCTCTCCGGTTTTTCCGCGTACGAATACACGCACAGTACCCTGACTCGAATGGGATTTCATGCGCCAGGCAAACCGGGAGGCAAAAGTGGTCCAGTTGGTGTTGCCGGGGAACAACAGGTGCCGCAGCGGAAACAGCAGCTGAAAGCTCATATATACCGCAAGTAAAGTAAGCGTTAGCGGGCGCTCTGTATCAAAAGAAGGGGGCATGGCCGGTGCCGTGGCCTTTTTGTTCCCCGTAAGCGCGTTCCATTTTGTCGCTACAAATTCCGGGTCCAGGAAAAGGATCAGGGTAAAGATCATGAATACCGGAAAACCACCGATGTCTCCGTTATCTCCGAAGTTGAAAATTGTAAGGTTGCTGAAGTTGAAAGCGATTGCCGTGATCATTGCCGGCTTGCGGTATTTTTTCGACCACAATGCAAAACCGATGAGCAGGTCGAAAGCCAACCCGCCATACGTAAGCAGGTACAAAGCAAAGTCACTGCGGCTGAGGTCCGGAAGCAAAGCGTTCTGGCTGGAATCCTGCAGCAAAATGCGCATGGGCTGCTGCCGCATCAGCCAGTCGGGGTTCAGCTTTACCAGGCCTCCGTAGAAATAAACGATCACGATCTGCACCTGTAATAACAGCAGCATCCAGTAAGGAATGTATTGTTTGCCATTGGCGTCCCTGCGCGGACGGCAGAACAGGTATATGAACGCAATCAGCAGGAACAGGTAAAAGTGATTATTATAGTAAGATTTTTCCAGCAGGAAAAAGTAACCGAAAGACAGGGTAAAGGTGATCAGCGCTGCACGGACGCCTTTCTGCAATACCAGCATCAGTCCCGACGCAGACATCAGCAACAGCAAGAATTTCATTGCATCTTCAGGAAGCGGCCGGATAAAAGAAAAGAAATCGTACTGAAACAGGAAACGCGGCGCGAGAATACCCTGCGCTATATATCCGGCATTGGTAAAACTGATGGCCTGCAATATCACGACCACACCGAATAGCCGGAGGAACAGTTGAACGGAGGTCGCATCGGTAGGGCGGAACAATTGTTGTCTGAAGCGTGCGAAGTTGCTCAAGGATGTTTGGTTTAGTCCGCCTAAGTTATTGCAAAATCCAGTAACAAGGTTGTTTACCGGCACAGGCCGGACATTTTCGGAAAAATATCATATATTGTGGTACCTCTACAACTAAACAAACTATCAATGAAAACAACCGTCCTGCTGTCCTGGCTGTTGTTGTGCACCTTTTTGCGGGCGCCTGCGCAGCTATTGTCCGGCAATGCTTTCCTGAAGGGGAAGTACGCGGAGTGCGGTATCGCGCCCAACGGAACGCTGGGTTCGGGTATTACAGCACCTTCTAATTTTCACAGTCTTGTTGCCGGTGTAAGTCCGGCGGAGCTCGGTCTTGTGGTGGATTTCGCCAGGGATGGCTGGAGCGTGGGCAAGCCTAAATGGATCGGCGATTATATCATGCCGGGTGTGCCGCATGAGGGATGGGATGTGGAGGTGAACGGATTCACGGGCCGTGCGATGCGTTCGCGGGGAGATAACTATATGAGTTTCGGCCTTACCGGCAGCATCAGCGATTACAGCCAGTCCGGTACCGATATCATTGTGCATTGGTCGGGTAGGATGAATGATCTCTACATCGAAAAGGAAATGATCTTTGACACCAACCGGCTTTTTTTAACCTTCAATATAAAGCTGATCAATAAAGGAGTTTCCGACCTGCGTAAGGTGTACTACCAACGTACGGTGGATCCCGACAATGAATATGAGCAGGTAGGTGGCGGCGGTTATGCCACTATCCAGAAACTGGAACACAATATTCCGGATCCGCAGCACCTGGCGCTTGTTTCGGCAACGGGGCATGATTATCGCAGCTACCTCGGTTTGTTCACGCGCGATTGCCGGGCCAGGCCGTATTTTTTACGTTCCTCGCTGGTAGGTGTGCAGAGCCTCGATTCTTTCTACAACCAACTCATCGACACTTCCCTGATCGAATATACACTGGGTGATTCGCTTTTCTATGATGTAGGTATGGGCCTGGTCTTCAATATCGGTACGCTCAAATCGGGCGACAGTGCCTACATCAGTTATGCCTACCTGTTCGACAAAACAGAGCTTCCGTATGTGCAGAGCCATGCATTCCAACCGGCGCTGCGCGTACGTGGTAAGTCTTATTACGACGGCGATACGCTGTATGCCTGCCAGGACGAATGGCTGGATGTAAGTGTATTGGCTGCAGGTCATGAATTCTGGAAATGGCCCGTGAGCACCGTATTCAACGACAGTGAGGGAAAAGCGAACAGGATCTTCATACACGATACAGTACGGGCTCAAACCTGGCGCCCGTATGCGCCCTCCTGCGGCGGTGGCCGATACGATTCTTTGCGTGTGACAATCATCGGTACAAAACCGGCGCGACCCGTATTGTCGCGCTTTGGTGTGATGCTCAGCGTGGCAAACGGTTATGCCGCTTACCAGTGGTACAATAACGGAACACCCGTCGGCAGCGGCGGATCCTCTTACGAAATGAAAATGAATGGTACCTACTACGTGCAGGTAACGGATTCCAACGGATGTGTGGCTGTGTCGGATTCATTGGTGGAGACCGGACTTTTTGTGGATGAATTCACAATTGCCGATACCGACATCGAATTATTTCCGAACCCTTCAACCGGCTTGGTTTCGGTGAATGCCGCAGCGCCCGTGCAAATCAAAGTATTTGATATACAGGGAAGACTATTGCAGCAATCTGCCGGCGCCACGCGCGTAGACATAAAATCTTTGGCTGATGGGGTGTATCTCTTTTATCTTTACCGTTTGGACGGAACCTTTATCGGCAGCCGTCGCGTTGTAAAACAGAAAGAATAACACTCCCGGATATTTATGGTGCCTACCCGCGTTTTTGACATACTGGATCATTTAAAGGAATATGCCCCCGGGCAGGACATTCTGAACGCGAAACGCAATAAGCAGTGGGTGCCGGTGAGCCTCGAATCCTTTTACCAGCAGGTGCAGTATGTAAGCTCCGCCTTGCTCGCGAATGGATACAGGACGGGCGACAAGGTCGGAATTATGTCGGCCAATCTTCCTGAATGGAATTTTGTGGACTACGGAAGCCAGCAGCTGGGTATGCCGAACGTACCGATTTATCCTACTATCGGGGCCGACGATCTGGTTTACATCCTGAATCATTCCGAAATCCGTATCCTGTTTACATCGGATCAGTCGGTGGTGCAGAAAGTGCGCAGTGTACAGACTTCCCTGCGCTACCTCAGGGATATCGTATGCTTTTCGGATGTGCCGGGAACCATTTCGTTTGCTGCATTCCTGGAACAGGGTAAAGCCGCATATGATCCGGACCAAATAGCGGTGCTCAGAAACGGGGTACTACCGGACGATATGTTTACGCTACTGTACACTTCCGGCACCACAGGTAATCCTAAGGGAGTGATGCTGTCGCACCGGAATATCTTAAGCAACCTGGAAGCGTGCAAGGATATTGCACCGTTCCGCACCAGCTGGCGTGCACTGAGCTTCCTGCCCCTGAATCATATCTACGAGCGTTTCCTGAACACACTATATCTCTTCCACGGCGTGCGTATTTTTTATTCAGAATCTGTGGAAACAATCGGTGAGAATGCTAAGGAAATCCAACCGCAGATATTTGTTGCCGTACCGCGGGTGCTGGAGCGGGTGCTTGAAAAGATCATGAATGCAGGCGAACAACTGCATGGACTGAAGAAGAAGATCTTTGACTGGAGCCTGGATCTTGCGGCCCGTTATGAGCTGAATGGCGCAAACGGACCGCTCTATGAAATACAGCGTAAGCTTGCCGACCGGCTTGTTTTCCGTAAGTGGAGAGCGGCTGTGGGCGGAAAGATGGAAGCCATCGTGAGCGGAGGTGCTGCGCTGAACCCCAGGCTGGAACGCATATTTACCTGCGCCGGACTTCCGCTGCTGCAGGGGTATGGAATGACCGAATCCTGCGTGGTGATTGCGGTAAACCGCTGGGAACAGCAGGACCGGCACTTCGGAACAGTAGGGATCGTGGTGGAAAATTCGGAAGTGCGTATCGACCCGGAGGACGGGGAAATATTGTTCCGCGGACCGAGTGTGATGCTGGGCTATTACAAAGATGAAGCTGCCACAAGGGAAGCAATCGACGCTGCAGGATGGCTGCATACGGGAGATGTGGGCACCCTGGTGGATGGGCGTTTCCTCAAAATAACCGACCGTAAAAAAGAGATTTTCAAGAACAGCGCCGGGAAATACATCGCTCCTGTGGCGATAGAGAACCGGTTGAAAGAAAGTAAATATATCGAGCAGGTAATGGTGATCGGGGAGGGGCAGAAGTTTGCCTCGGCGCTCATTGTCGTCTCTGCAGACTATTTCCGCGATCTTTTTGTGAAAGAAAATATTCCCTGGCCCGTGGAAGGCTTTGAGGAAAATGAGCTGGTGAAAAAAACGATCGCGGCACATGTACAGGCGGTGAATGCACACCTGGGGCCGCACGAGCAGATTAAGCGTTACCGGCTCCTGGGGAATCCGTGGACGGTGAACGGCGGAGAAATAACGCCTAAACTGAGTCTTCGCCGCAAAATAATAGCCGGGAAGTATCAGGCGCTCATAGCGGAGATCTTCCCGGCCGGAAATCAGTAAATCAATATCAGTCGATCAGGATCTCGCCTGTCATCTGGTGCGGGATCGGCAGACCCATATAGTGCAGGATCGTAGGAGCGATATCTCCGAGCTTTCCGCTGCGCAGTTTTCCTTTATAGTCTTTGCTGATCAGGAAAAGCGGAACAGGATTGAGCGAATGCTGCGTGTTCGGGCTTCCGTCTTCATTAACCATATGGTCAGAATTGCCATGGTCGGCGGTGAGGAATACCGCATAGCCGTTTTGCAGCGCCAACGGTACGATCTGCGATACACAGTCGTCCACCGTTTTCACAGCTTTTACCACCGCGCTCCATACGCCGGTATGGCCCACCATGTCTGCGTTCGCAAAGTTCATACAGATAAAGTCTGCGCTCTGTGCATTGAGTTCCGGAATGATCGCATCTTTCAATGCATACGCGCTCATTTCCGGTTTCAGATCGTAAGTGGGTACATCTTTCGGCGAATCCCGCATGATGCGCGTCTCGCCTTCGAATACGGCTTCACGGCCACCGGAGAAGAAGAAGGTAACGTGCGGGTACTTCTCGGTTTCGGCAATTCTTATCTGTTTTTTACCCTGCTCTGCAAGCACCTGTCCGATTGTATTATCGAGGTTGTCGTTGTGAAAGATCACCTGTATGTCCTTATATGTTTTATCGTACTCGGTCATCGTTACATAATGCAGATCCAGTTTGTGCATGCCGTGGTCGGGAAAATGCTCCTGTGTCAGCACTTCGGTGATCTCGCGGCAGCGATCGGTACGGAAGTTGAAACAGATAACCACGTCTCCGTTCCGGATGGTGGCCACCGGTTTGCCCGATGCATCCGTCATAACGATCGGATGGATGAACTCATCTGTAACGCCGTTGTCGTAGGACGCTGCAATTGAGGCTGCAGCATTGGTGCTGTATGCGCCGATGCCGTTGACGAGTGCGTCATAAGCCATTTTTACCCGTTCCCAGCGCTTATCGCGATCCATTGCATAATAGCGGCCGGTGATACTTGCGAGTTTCCCACCGGTACGTGCAAGGCAGGATTGGATTTCCGTAATGAAACCCAGTCCGCTTTTGGGATCGCAATCCCTTCCGTCGGTGAATGCATGAACTGCGAAGTCGGCAACTCCGGCATTTTGCGCATATTCGCAAAGCGCTTCGAGATGGCGGATATGCGCGTGCACGCCGCCATCGCTTACCAGTCCGATGAAATGAAGGGTGCTTTTATTTTCCTTTGCGATAGAAAAAGCGGTCTGCAATGTTGCATTTTGCTCCAGCAAGCCATTGCGGATCGCCACATTTACCCGTTGTAACTCCTGATATACAATGCGGCCAGCTCCCAGATTCAGGTGACCTACTTCAGAGTTGCCCATTTGTCCGTCGGGCAATCCTACCGCTTCTCCACAGGTGATCAGTTCGCTATTCGGGTATAAATTATATAGTGAGTTGACAAATTCCGGATGAGCGTCGAGAATGGCATCTGCCTTAGGGTCAGCACCTTTACCCCAGCCATCCATAATGATGAGCATTGCTTTTTTGGACATGGTCGCAAAGTTAATAGAGATAAAGCAAGTAAAAGGATAAAAAATGAATTTGGCTTAATACCTTTGCCCACCCTTTAAAACGACTTTATGAACATAATTATACCAATGGCCGGCATGGGCAAGCGCATGCGCCCGCATACGCTTACCACAGCCAAGCCTTTGATTCCCGTAGCCGGAAAACCTATTGTACAGCGCCTCGTGGAGGACATCGTGGCCACCGGAAGTGAAAAAGTGGAAGAGATTGCTTTTATCATCGGACCGTCTTTCGGTAAAGAGGTAGAGGCGCAACTGTTAAATACCGCCAGCAAGCTGGGCGCCAAAGGGCGTATCTGCTACCAGGAGACCCCGCTCGGAACGGCTCACGCGATCCTGTGTGCTGCCGAATCACTGAAAGGCAACGTATTCATTGCTTTTGCAGATACTTTGTTCGATGCCACATTCAGCATCGATACCAGCCGTGATGCGATCATCTGGACGCAAAAGGTAGATGACCCGTCTGCATTCGGTGTTGTGAAGCTGAAGGATAACGGTGAGATCGAAGCTTTCGTGGAAAAGCCGCAGAGTTTCGTTTCAGACCTCGCCATCATCGGTGTGTATTATTTCCGTGACGGAGAAAACCTGCGTAAGGAGCTGCAACGTCTGATCGATAATGATATCAAAATGAAAGGTGAATACCAGATCACCGATGCTATGGAGCATATGCTGCAAAACGGTATGAAGTTCTATACCGACCAGGTCTCCGAATGGCTGGATTGCGGCAACAAGGATGCAACGCTGTACACCAATGAGCGTATCCTGGAGCTCAAACGCAATAAGGAGAACCTCATCGACGCCAGCGCCCGCATCGAGAACAGCAGTATCATCGAACCTTGCTATATCGGTCCGAACGTACGGATCGTTAACTCTGTGGTAGGTCCTTATGCCTCTGTGGAAGCTAATACCGTTATTGAAAAGTCGATCGTCAGCAACAGCATTATCCAGTGCGACAGTGTTGTTAAAAATGCTTGTATTGAGAAAAGTATGTTGGGTAAAAGTGTATCTTACACCAACAAGTCCGATGAATTAAGTCTCGGAGATTTTTCAACGCACATATGATCAGCAAGGTAAGGGTACTTACATTTCTTATTGGTTTTTCAGGGGTATCATTTACCGGCTATGCACAACTGGCGGAGATAGCGCCCTTCGATACGGCCCAGAGTCCGCATGCAAATGCAGGGCGTATTTTTTCCGATGCGGTAAAAGAAAATATTCTCGGCAATACGAAAGAGGCAGAGGCCTTATTTCTGCGTTTTGCGGAAGCAGAACCCAGGGAGGCTGCTACCTATTATGAGCTGGCGCGCATCAATGCCAAAAATAATGAAAAGGAGAAGGGTATTCAGAATATCCGGCATGCGATAGAACTGGATTCTTCCAATAAGTGGTATAAAGAACTGTATGGCAATCTGCTGGCAGACAGCCGTAAGTTTGCCGAAGCTGCTGCTGTTTTTTCACGACTGGGAAGGCAATATTCACCTAATGAAGATTATCTGCTGAAAGCGTCGCTGTTTTATGAGCGTTCCAATCAGTATAAAAAGGCTATTGATGAGCTGGAATTGCTGCTTGACCAGCGGGGCTACGACGATGACGTGCTGATGCAGATCAACCAGATTTACCTGAAAGAAAATAAGGTAGAGCAGTCGGCGCAGACGATCCGGCGGATGATCAGCGCCAATCCGCACGATGCCAAATATTACACATTGCTCGCAGAAATGTACCTGAGCAATAAGCACGATGAAGAGTCGCTGCAAACACTGAAAGAAGCAGAACGACTGTTTCCCGGAGACATTACGGTGGAACTCGGATTTGCCGCTTACTACAAAAGAAAAGACAACACGCCTAAATACCTGGAGTACGCGGATCGTGCGATCGTGAATAAAGACCTGGATGAAGAGACACAGACAAAGCTGCTTGTTTCGTACCTGCAGGATGTGGAGGGCGATACGAGTCTCCGGAAACATTCTGTGGAAATCGTCCGGAAAGTGCTCGCGCTGCATCCGAATAATGCATTGCTGCATGGCGTGATGGGCGATTTGCTGAGCATGCAGGGATTGAATCGTGAGGCGCTCGGATCCTATAAGCAGTCGCTGCGCCTTGACTCCACCAATCTGAATACCTGGCAGCAGGTGATGTTCGGTATGACCGGGAAGGAAGATGCCGATTCCCTGATCAGTTACAGTAATGCGGCGCTTACTTTATTTCCCGCATCGGCCGTGGTGTATTACCTGAATGGTATCGGCTATTCCAATAAAGGAGCGTACGATAAGGCGGCGAAGGCTATTACAACTGCAATTGATTTTCAGCCGGAGGACAATAAAGTATTGCTTGCAGAGATGTATGCATCGCTGGCAGATGTGTACCATTCAGACAAGGCTTACGCAGATGCGGACAAGAATTTTGATAAGGCGCTGGAGCTCACGCCGGACAATGCAACCGTGCTGAACAACTATGCGTATTACCTGTCTGTACGGAAAACGCGGCTGGAAGATGCGGAGCGTTTTTCGGCAAAATCGCTGCTGCTGCGCCCGGACGAACCGACATTCCTGGATACGTATGGCTGGATTTTTTACCAGCAGGGGAAATATGAAAAGGCGGCGGAGCTGATCGGTAAAGCGGTGGAAAAGGAGGGTGCAAACGCAGACGCCACCTTGTATGAGCATCTCGGAGATGCTTACTTTAAAATGAACCAAATCGACAAAGCCCTTCAAAACTGGCAGAAGGCTTCTGAGAAAGATCCTGCCAATACTCAGTTACAACAAAAAATAAAGAACAGGAAGACGAATGATTAAGAGTATCGTAAAGTTGTGTGCCCTGGCATTGGTTGTGCTCACGGCAGATTCGTGTAAATTGATACGACACAAAAGAGGGAAAAAACAGAAAGAAAAAGCGGCTGTAGAAACGCGCAGGCTCGATTCGCTTGCCGCCGGTATCAAGCAGGCTGCAGTGACGGATTCGGCTATGGTGAATGTGCGCCTGCTGGACTCTATGAAGCCTGTGGTGGCACCCCGGGTCAATGTGACGACTTTTGCTGCAAAGGCAAAAATGCACTACGAAGGAGGGGATAAATCACTCGATTTCGTCGCAAACATCCGTATGAAGCAGGACAGCATTATCTGGATATCCGTATCTGCGGGGGGAGGGTTGATCCAGGTAGCGCGTGCGGTGATCACACCGGATAGCTTTAAAGCCGTTTCGTTCCTGGAAAACACCGCATATATCGGACCTATCTCAAAGGCAAGCTCGATCCTGCCGGAAGGTGTGGACTTCTATTCTTTACAGAATATGCTGCTCGGTAATCCTGTGCTCAGCAAAGGGCAGCTTAATTCAGTGGCAGACAGCGGCGATCGCTGGGAGCTCCGCCAAACGCAGTTGTCCTACATTGAACAACTGGATGTGCTGAAGTCGGATTCCACCGTGCAACGCAGTCAGCTTGTGAGCAACGATTCGCTGAACCGCTCGCTCACACAGCAATTGCACAATTTCGGACTGTTCGGAAATCTCAGGATCGCACAGGACCGCAAGTTCAACATCATCAATAAAGGTGAAGGATTACTGGTGGATATGAACCTGTCGAATATTGTGATCGATGCCGAACAAAAGTACCCGTTTTCAATACCTGAGGGATACACGATCCGCTAGTGCGTACAATTTGCTTAATTAGTGTATTTTCGCACCCGATTTTATTCAATAAACAAAACCTATTATGGAATCTATCTTCGACAAGGTGCAGCAAATGGGGCACGAGCAGGTGGTGTTTTGCCACGACGCACGCAGCGGCCTGAATGCTATTATTGCCATTCACAACACAACCCTCGGACCTGCGCTGGGGGGGACGCGTCTCTGGAGTTACGAAAGTAATGAAGACGCGCTCATCGACGCACTGCGCCTGAGTCGTGGAATGACCTATAAGAACGCGATCAGCGGTTTGAACATCGGAGGCGGTAAAGCAGTAATCATTGCGAACCCGTCTATGAAGTCTGAAGCGTTGTGGCGTCGTTACGGCCGTTTCGTAAACAGCCTGAACGGTAAATACATCACTGCAGAGGACGTAAATACAAATACATCCGACATGGAATACATTGCCATGGAAACCAGTTCTGTAACCGGTGTTCCGGAATACTCCGGCGGAAGCGGCGATCCTTCTCCATTCACAGCGAAAGGTGTGTATGTGGGTATGAAGGCTGCTGCCAAAAAGGTATATGGCAACGACAGCCTGAGCGGTAAGAAAGTATTGGTACAGGGAGCCGGTCATGTGGGCCAGTACCTGATCGGTCACCTGGTGAATGAGGGAGCGAAAGTAATGGTTTCCGACATCGATCAGAACAAGCTGAAATCCGCTAAAGACAAGTATCCTGCAATCGAAATCGTTGATAATGCAGGCATTTTTGACCTGGATATCGATATTTATGCACCCTGTGCGCTTGGTGCCACGCTGAACGATGCGAGCATCGCTGCAATGAAGTGTGCGATCGTTGCAGGAGCTGCAAACAACCAGCTCGCCGACGAGAATGTACATGGTCCGGCATTGGTGAAGAAAGGAATTGTATATGCTCCTGACTTTCTGATCAATGCGGGTGGTGTGATCAACGTAAGTGCGGAACTGGATGGTTATAATATCGGAAAAGTAAACAGTGCGGTGGAAAAAATCTACGACCGTACGCTGGATATTTTCGCATTGGCTGAAGCAGAAAATATTCATAATCAGGCAGCTGCGATGCGTATCGCACAAAAACGTATTGACGATATCGCTGCGCTGAAATCCAGAATGTAGCTACAAAAAGAGTATTCGGAAAAAGACTGTCTTTCCTCAGGGAAGGACAGTCTTTTTTGAATTTTAGCGGTATTACAAGAGAATTCACCATTATTTCACCGCAGGCATGTTGCATAACTGAAAATTTTTTGTAGCTTGTCCTTTCTATACATCACTACTACACTTGCAGGGACAGATCATGGTGTCAGACAAAACAATTTTGACCAACGCCGTTAAATGTTTTTATACAATCAATGGACATTAACCAAGATACCGGTAATCCTATTGTGCGCCTGCGGGCTTTCCGGGCTATAGACGACCCGGCTTCTTGCAAGCTGTTTCTCGAAGGACATGAACATGTACTTACGAGCATCGGAGTTACAAAAGTCACCTCTTCAAAAGACGAATGGACGCGCAATCCCGCTGCCTTCGTGCTGATCGTGGAATCGCTGGACCGTTCAAAGGTTTATGGCGGTGCGCGTATTCATGTATCCGGCGGTACGCAGCCGCTGCCTATCGAGGAGGCAACCGGTATGATGGATGCCGGGGTATTTGACCTCGTGTGGCGTTACGCTCAATACGGCACCGGCGAAATATGCGGTTTATGGAACTCCAGGGAAATTGCCGGTTACGGAATCGGCAGCATATTCCTTACCCGCGCGGCCGTAGCAATTTCTTCCCAGATAGGATTGGCATCTCTATTTGCGCTGTGTGCGCCCTATACGGTAAAGCTGGCGGAAAGCGTGGGATACCGTATCGATCTCAGGATCGGGAACAATGGTACATTCTATTACCCGAAACTGGATCTGGTAGCTACGACGATGCTGCTCGATGATATCAACGAGTTGAGCAAGGCGAGTGAAGAGGACCGCGAGGCGATCATGACCCTGCGCAAAAATCTGAATCAGTACCGTCAGGAAGAGCTGCGCAAAAAAACAATTGAAATTGATTACGCATTACAGATAGAAAATCTCGATACCTGGGATCTGAACGAGGTGATCACTAACCTTAAGAAAACCCGGATTGAGAACGATGTGAATTACAAAAACCTGAATATTTTTTAGCAGAAAAAATTTTATGTCTCAGAAACACTATAATGCCGTATACCTCGAAGATACCGGAGCTTTTCTGAAAGGGTTGAAAGAGTATTCCTACAAGCCCTTTGCTGAAGTGAAAGACGGAACGGTGATCGACCTCGGTTGCGGAACTGGTTTGGATGTGATCGGCTTATCCGCCATGCTCGGAAACAATGTACAGGTAGTGGGCGTGGACCATGATGATGCATTGCTGGATAAAGGTCGTGCTGCAGCTAATGGACAGAACGTAACGTTTGTATGTTCGGAAGCCACTCAGATTCCGTTTGAGGCGGATAGCATCAACGGCATACGCGCAGAACGACTGGTGCAGCACCTCAAAGACCCGCAGGGCGTGGTGGATGAAATGCGGAGAGTACTGAAAGCGGGGCAGTCTGCCGTGTTCGTGGAGACAGATTGGGCAAGCCTTGTATTTTACCAGGGAGATGTGGCGGTACAGGAAAAGCTGCTGCACTACCTTACCAAAGTTAAAATCAACAATGGCTTCGCCGCGCGTAAGCTTACCGGTTACCTCGTGCATTCGGAGTTCCGAAATATTAAGACCGAGGTGTTTCCGTTTACATTGAGAACCCTGAAGGAAGCCAATGATTATCTGTGGATCGAGCTGATTTTAAAAGAGATGCTCGAAAAAGGTCATCTGGCTGAAAACGAGCATGCTATTTTTGTCGATACATTAAAAAAGGCCGATGAAAACGCCTACTTTGCATGCTCCATTAATATACTTGTAGTTTCTTCAATCAAATAGCCGGTGTTCAGATTAGCGTTCCTTGTTACTTTTCTTTTTTGCTCTGTTGCTTCTTTCGGCCAAAACATTCTTACGGATCAGACCGACCGGTATGTGATCGGGAAGAATCTCGGAGTGCTGCATGCGGAAAGAGAATTATCGATAGAAGACGTACTGCGTTCCCCTGAGTTTATCAGAAATGATAAAGACATCCCGAACTTCGGGCTAACGCCGTACTCCGTGTGGATGCGGTTTGAAGTGACCAATCGGAGTTCACAAACGCGCTTTCTGCTGAATATCGCCTATCCGATTCTCGACGAAGTGGAATTATTTGTACCGCAGGACACTGGTTATAAAAGCGTGTTCATGGGAGAAGTTTTTCCGTTCAATGCAAGACGCTATAAAAATCCGAATTACATCTTTACTCTGGATATTCCGCAGGGGCGCACACTTACTTATTACCTGCGTGTTAAAAGCTCCGAACAGATTATCGTTCCATTATCCATCAATGTACCTACAACGCTCTGGCAGAACCTGAGCCAGGAGGATCTGGTGCTGGGAGCTTATCTGGGGGTGATCCTTATCATGATCTTTTACAACCTGTTCCTGTTTTTCTCGGTTAAAGACAAAAGCTACCTGTATTATGTGTTGTATGTGCTGTTTACGGGGCTCACCCAGATCGGCATTAAAGGATACACCTATAAATACCTATGGCCGTCGGCATCTTCTTTCCAGCTGAAAAGTGTTGTTCTTTTTGCATGTATGAGTTGCCTGGCTGCGCTGGCATTTACGCGAAGGTTCCTGGATGTTCAGAAGAATGCTCCCAAATCGGGAAAACTATTGTTGGTGCTGAATGTGTTTTTTATCCTGGGTATTGCAACTACACTGGCCGGCCGCGTGCAGACGGGCTTCCAGATCATGCAGATGGGCACCACGCTCTTCTCTTTCATCGTGCTGGGCATTTCGTTTATGCTCATGGTGAAAGGGTTTGAGTCGGCGCGCTACTTCTTTGCAGCCTGGTCGGTATTGCTTGTCGGTTCTATCATCTTCCTTTTGAAGGACTATGGTATGCTTCCGTACAACGTGATGACGAGCAACGTGATGCAGGGAGCCAGCGCGGTGGAAATGGCTTTGCTGTCTTTCGGTCTTGCAAACAGCATCAATATCCTGAAACGCGAAAAGGAACAATCGCAGCAGGAGGCACTCGAGGCTTCTATGGAGAACGAGCGCATTGTGCGCCTGCAGAATGTGGTGCTCGAAGAAAAGGTGAACGAACGTACGCTTGAACTGAAAGCTACCAACAATGACCTGGCAGACACCCTGGATAACCTGAAACAAGCCCAGTCGCAACTGGTGGAAGCAGAGAAAATGGCCTCACTTGGTCAGCTCACAGCCGGTATCGCCCATGAGATCAATAACCCGATCAACTTTGTAACGAGCAATGTAGGTCCGCTGAAGCGCGATGTGGACATGGTGTTCGATACGATCAACTTTGTGGAGCAGCTTTGTATGGACAACAGCGTGAGCGCGGAGGAGAAAAAGCGAAGGATCGACGAGTTTAAGGAGGATATGGATTACGATTACCTGAAGATCGAGATATCGCATCTGCTGAACGGTATTCATGAAGGTTCCTCACGTACCGCTGAGATCGTGAAAGGACTACGGATATTCTCGCGGGTGGATGAAAATGATCTGAAGCGTGCAGATATCAATGAAGGAATCGATTCGTCTCTGGTTATCGTAAATAATCAGCTGAATGGCCGTATCGAAGTGAAAAAAGATTTCGCTAAAGACCTCCCGATGATAGAATGTTATCCCGGGAAGCTGAATCAGGTGTTCCTGAATATCATTACAAATGCCATTCATGCAGTAAAACAGTATCACGGAGATAAGAGCACGGGGCTTATTACGATTAAAACAAGAGCATTTCCAGACTACATTACGGTCGAATTTATGGACAACGGTAGCGGTATGACCGAAGAAACGCAGAGAAAGATTTACGAACCATTCTTCACAACCAAGGAAGTGGGAGAAGGAACGGGTCTGGGCATGTCTATCGTGTACAATACAATAAAAAAACACAACGGAACAATAACTTTAGTGTCTCAGTTAGGGCAGGGTACGTCTTTCTTGATTAAATTGCCAATTATTCATGAGATAAAAAGTCAAGAAAACTGATGAATTATGAAGATCAAAGTTTTGTATATAGACGACGAGCAGAATAACCTGATCAGCTTTAAGGCAGCATTCCGCATGCATTACAACGTGTTTGTAGCGTCGGATGTGTCGGAGGCGATCAATATCCTGATGAACAATCCGGATATGAAGGTTATATTCTGTGATCAGAAGATGCCCGGAATTACGGGGGTAGAGCTGCTGGAACAGATCAAAACCATGTTCCCGTTGCCGGTAAGGGTATTGCTTACCGGTTTTGCGGATATGGAGGCTGTGGTCAATGCGATCAATATGAGCCAGGTATTCCGCTATCTCAAAAAGCCCTGGAAAGAAGAAGAAATCTATCAGACTGTTGAAGAGGCGGTAAAATACTATCATGCCTATTCCATGATGGAGATCAATATGCAGGAGCTGAAATCTGCGTATAAAGAGCTGGATAAATTTGCCTATAGTGTAAGCCACGATATCCGTGGTCCTATTGCGGGTATTCTTACCGCAATCGATTATCTGGAGCAGGCCGATCGTATCGAAGACGTGCGCGATCTGCTGGGACTCATGCGGAAGTCACTGAAGCAGCTGGATGAGTATATCATTGCGATGCATGAATACTACAATCATCACAAAGGTCAGGTGACTGTTTCGAATATCACTTTTGAGACGCTGGCCGAAGAAACGAAAAATATTTACTCCGTTTTTGCAGGCGCCAATAAGATCGCTTATGAAACAGAGGTGGTGCAAACCGAGCCGTTTAAAAGTGATGTGGTGTCGATAAAGCTCATCATCAACAACCTGCTCTCCAACGCATTTAAATACCAGCGCAAAGACGAGGCGAACAAGCGCGTGAAGCTGGCTATCGAGGTGAAAAGCGGACTCGCAACGATCACTGTCGAGGATAATGGTATCGGAATGGAAGAAGCTGTATTCGGAAAGATCTTCGATCTGCATTACCGTTCCGATACGGAAAATCAGGGCTTTGGTTTTGGCTTATTCAATATGAAAGGTGCGCTGATGAAACTGAAAGGTCAGATCGACGTACAATCCAAACCCGGGGTAGGGTCGACCTTTAAGGTGACCCTGGCTTCGATGTAGGCGGCAACAAAATTACCCGATATATAAAAAGCGCGTGCAACTATGATGCACGCGCTTTTCTGCTTTTATAGCTTAGCCGGTCTCCCGGTCCCGTATCAGCAATATCGGGCTTTCAGCTTTTTAAGGATTTCGATCGCGCTTTTTGCTACGATGGTTCCGGGACCGAATACAAAGGACACACCGGACGCAAACAGGAAGTCGTAATCCTGACGCGGTATCACACCGCCGGCCACAACCATGATGTCTTCACGACCGTAATGCTTCAGTTCCTCAATTACCTGGGGTACCAGTGTTTTGTGGCCTGCGGCAAGGCTGGAAATGCCGAGTATATGCACATCATTCTCCACGGCCTGCCTGGCAGCTTCCGCCGGTGTCTGGAACAGCGGACCGATATCCACGTCGAATCCGAGGTCGGCAAAGCTGGTGGCGATAACCTTGGCACCGCGATCGTGTCCGTCCTGGCCCATTTTCGCAATCATGATGCGCGGCCGGCGCCCGTCCAGTTCCGCAAATTCATCTGCAAGCTTGCGCGCTTCAACAAAATATTCATCCATTTCTATTTCTTTTGAGTATACACCCGCGATGGAACGGATACGCGCCTGGTAACGACCGAATACCTGTTCGAGTGCATAAGATATTTCACCGAGGCTGGCACGCAGTCGTGCCGCCTCTATGCTCAATGCCAGTAAGTTACCGGTGCCGTTACGCGCTGCTTCCGTAAGTGCCTGCAGCGCGGCCTGTACTTTGTCATTGTCTCTCTCCCGGCGTAATTGTCCGAGCCGTTCGATCTGTTGTTTCCGTACGCGGGCATTATCCACGTCGAGGATTTCAATATCCGATTGCTCGTCTGTTGTGTAGGCGTTCACACCTACAATGATATCTTTCCCGCCGTCGATGCGCGCCTGCTTACGGGCTGCCGCTTCTTCGATCCGCATTTTCGGGATACCGGTTTCAATTGCTTTGGCCATACCGCCGAGCGATTCCACTTCTTCCAGGAGTGTCCACGCTTTTTGTGCCAGCTGTTCGGTCAGGTACTCGACATAGTAAGATCCGCCCCACGGGTCCACGGTACGGCAGATATCCGTTTCCTGCTGGAGAATGATCTGTGTATTGCGTGCAATGCGCGCGCTGAAATCTGTAGGCAACGCTATCGCTTCATCGAGTGCGTTCGTGTGCAGACTCTGCGTGTGTCCCATAGCGGCGGCAAGTGCTTCTATTGCCGTTCGCGCCACATTATTGAACGGGTCCTGTTCTGTGAGGCTCCATCCGCTGGTCTGGCAGTGTGTGCGCAGCGCCATGCTTTTTTCTTTAGCCGGCTGGAACTGTTTTACCAGTTTTGCCCAGAGCATACGTCCTGCGCGCATCTTGGCGATTTCCATAAAATGGTTCATGCCTATGGCCCAGAAAAACGAAAGGCGCGGGGCAAAATCGTCTACGGACAGGCCTGCTTTCAGACCCGCACGTATATATTCCACGCCATCAGCGAGCGTATATGCCAGTTCAATGTCTGCAGTGGCTCCGGCCTCCTGCATGTGATAGCCGCTGATGGAGATGGAGTTGAACTTCGGCATGTGCTTCGACGTGAACGAGAATATGTCCGCAATGATCCGCATGGAATGCTCCGGGGGATAGATATAGGTGTTGCGCACCATAAATTCCTTGAGGATATCGTTCTGAATGGTACCGCTGAGCTGTTCCATTGCAACACCCTGTTCTTCCGCCGCGACAATGTAAAATGCAAGCACGGGCAATACAGCTCCGTTCATTGTCATCGAAACGCTCATCTCATCAAGCGGTATCTGATCGAACAGGATCTTCATGTCCAGTATCGAATCGATGGCCACACCTGCTTTCCCCACGTCTCCGACCACACGTTCGTGATCACTGTCGTAACCGCGATGCGTTGCCAGGTCAAATGCCACCGAGAGACCTTTTTGTCCTGCAGCCAGATTCCGGCGGTAAAACGCATTGCTTTCCTCTGCCGTACTGAAGCCCGCATACTGACGGATGGTCCATGGTTTCTGTACATACATGCTGGAGTAAGGACCCCGGAGGAACGGCGCGATGCCCGCTGCAAAATGCAATTGCTTTTTGTCTTTCAGGTCGCCGGAAGCATAAACTTTCTTAATGCCGATGCCTTCAGCAGTGGCGGTATGCGTCTCCGTATACTGAGGTGCTGCCTTATCTTTTATCGTTCTTTTTCCGGGTAAGTTTTTTCTGATGTGATTCATCCTGGATCAAGATTGTGCTTTGTTTAATAATAATTGATCGTATTCGCTGCGGGTCAGTGCGAACAACAGCGAGTCTTCCAGTTGTCCGTTCACCATATAATGCTCTTTCATATGGCCTTCCTGGCGGAAATTCCACGCTTTTACAAGTGCCTGCGAAGCGATATTGTAGGGTGCAATAACTGCTTCCATACGGTTCAGATTCAATACTTCGAAGCCGTAAGGAATGGTAGTGGCCAGCGCCTCACGCATCAGTCCCTGCCTGCGCCATTCGGGGCGTGTTATATAACCGATTTCCGCCCGGCGGTGTTCGGGATACCAGTTGTGAAACGCCATAGAGCCGATAAAGGCCCCTGAGTCTTTATGCAGCATATGAAAGATGCTAACAGATGTCCGGTACGTGCACATCCCTTCGCGCACTTTCCTTTTCTCCAGTTCCAGCTGCGATGGTTCGTCAAACCCAAGCAGTACCATCAGCTCTTCGTCGCTGTGGCTATTGACAAGTGCATAGTACGCTTCTTTTTCGAAAACGCGCAAATGCATACGCTCAGTGGTTAACAATTGTGTCATGATTGCATCAATGCTTGCGGAATATTGAGAAGCGGGAACAGACCGTTGCCTGCTGTGGCAGGAACAGGATGCGGTTTGTCGTCGGGATTAGGGTATTTGTTCACTCCGATCAATACCCTGCGACCTTCCTTATACTCATTGAGTAATCCGCTTTGTTGTGTGTGCACCGTTGCTGCAATACTTCCGTCTTTCAGCGCAGCTAAAAATCCGCCTTGTTGCTCCTGATCGTGAAATAATGTCCAGGCTTTATCTGCAAGGATTTCTGTGAGTTCGTCCAGGTAAAAAGATCCGGCTGATATATCCGCCACCTGATTCAGGTAAGATTCTTCTTTAAAGATCAATTGCTGGTTGCGGCTCATTCTTGCGGATAACTCAGCGGATTGTGTTTCGCTGTTCTGATCGAAGCCATGTATGCTAAGCGCGCTGCAGCCACCTAATACAGCCGCCATGCCCGCTATCGTGTCGCGCAGCATATTGCTGTATGCGTCGAACGGAGAACGGTACATGTCTGAGGTTTCTGCATGCAGGTATATCGCTGCCTCTATTCCGTATTCCGCTGCGAGGCTTTCCAGTAAGGAACGCAGTGCACGCATTTTGGCAATTTCCTCGAAGAAATTGGTGCCGCAGGCCAGGCTGACGTTCACCTGTTTTATATGCTTCAATGCATCGTGCCGGTGCAACAGATTCAGGTATTCGTTCACGTGTGCGAGCAGGTATGAAAGTTCGGTACTGCTGTTCAGACCGGCATTCTGGTACACGGTTCCACATACGGTAATGCTGCCCGTATGAGCTACGATAGCTGCAAGCTGTTCGCCGTCTGGTTCGGAAGTGATTCCTGTAGATATGCCTTTGCCTATCGGGTCGTACACGAAAGTGGCACGACTCAGATCTGCGGACGGCAGTTGTTTCAGTTCATTTTCGCCGGCTTCATTATTGCCGGTGTATTCAAACCGGATATGGATGATCTGCCAGTCAATGTCTTTCAGCAGAAGCGTGTAATCCACCTGATCGCGGATAACAAAACACAAAGCATTTGCCCCGCCCGCGAGTTCTTTCAATGCCGTTTTATTGGCCTGAGTAGCGTCGGTTACGATAATCCTGCTGCAGATATTCCATTCACTCGCGAAGAAGCGCGTGTCTTTTTGTGTTCCATTCTCCGCCGTGTAAAAAGGAGCAATCGTGATACCGTTACGGTCGGTTGCCGAAAGGTCTTCAAAACTGATACCTTTCAGATCTTTTGCGAGTCTTTGTTTCCATTCGTTCAGATTGCTTTCGGAGAAGTCTTGAAAAAGTTGATTCATGCCTGTGTAGCGATTAGTAGAATTAAGCTTTTGGTTCGGTTCCCCAACGGTAGGAGGGAACGGGTATACCCGCGAGGTGCAAAGCCCTGTCTGTAACGGTTGCTGCAAGCTGTTCCATTGTTTCCGGCCGGGAATAGAAGGAAGGGCTTGCCGGGCAGATAATACCGCCGGCTTCAGTGAGGGTGGTCATATTGCGCAACTGGATCAGGTTGTATGGAGTTTCACGCACCACGCAAACGAGTTTTTTTCTTTCCTTGAGCATAACGTCTGCAGTTCTTGTGATCAGGTCGTTGCTGATGCCGGTGGCAATACGCGCCATGGTGCCCATACTGCAGGGACAGATGATCAATGCATCAAAACCTGCACTGCCGGACGCGAACGGAGCATAAAAATCGTTTTTCCCGCGTACCGGGAATGCATAATCCTGGTGAGTGGAATCGCCCAGTTCCTGCAGCCATACATCTTTAGCATTGTCGCTCCAGACAACATAGATCTCATCCGTTGCTTTTTGTATCCTTTGTAAACTATCCAACAGCACTTTTGCATAGATAGATCCGCTTGCTCCGGAGACCGCCACGACCAGTTTCATTTTTACTTTTTATTTACCGTCAGCCAACAAAGCTACACGTAAATAGTTGTAAATTCGTTGCTGAAATATTGATTTTTATGAAAAAACTTATTGGCATAACCCTCGCCATTGCTGCGTTTTCATTTTCTGCACAGGCGCAGAAACACAAGCAATCCGGAGCTAAGTCTTCAACCGGTACGCATGCAGCGGCAGCCTCTGCCGGTGCTGTTTCTGATAAGGAGATCAACTGGATCAGCCTGGATGAAGTTCAGAAGAAAATGAAGGTGGCCCCGCGCAAGGTATATATCGATGTGTACACTCCCTGGTGCGGATGGTGTAAGGTAATGGATCAGAAAACTTTTTCGAATCCCAATGTGATCAAATACATCAATGAGCACTATTATGCTGTTAAGTTCAACGCTGAACAAACAGACAGTGTTCATTTTATGGGTTCGGCGTATGGGCTGGAAGGCAGGACAAACCAATTTGCCATACAATTGCTGAGAGGTCAGTTGTCTTATCCCACCACCGTGATTATGGAGGAAAACTTCCAGAATCCGCAACTGATTCCGGGATACCAGGATGTGAAAGCGATCGAACCGATCCTTAAATACATCGCTGAGAATCATTATAAAACCACGCCCTGGGACCAATATACCAAGACGGCAACCAGTACCTGGTAGTCCGGGGTTTTTACACTTTTCAATTTTAAGGACTGCTGCGGCGGTCCTTTTTTATGTCATCGATTGCCCGCTAATACAACGCAATGCATTTCTGGAATAAAAAAAAGCGACTGTTTGCCACAGTCGCTTTTATAAAAATACCAAACAATCTAGGAAAGGATAGAGCGGGAGATCACGAGTTTCTGGATCTCAGATGTTCCTTCACCAATGGTACACAATTTTGAATCGCGGTAGAATTTCTCAACCGGGAAGTCTTTGGTATAACCGTATCCTCCGAATATCTGTACGGCGTCGGTAGCGACTTGTACACAAACTTCTGAAGCGTAATATTTCGCCATAGCCGATTCTTTGGTCATCGGCAGATGTTTGTTTTTCAGATCAGCAGCCTGCAGGATCAGTTGCTCAGCTACTTCTATCTTTGTAGCCATTTCTGCCAGCTTGAAAGAGATCGCCTGGAAGTTTGCGATCGGCTGATCGAACTGATGGCGTTCTTTAGCATATTTTACGGCAGCTTCATAAGCGCCTTTCGCGATACCGAGGGACAGCGCTGCAATAGAGATACGGCCACCGTCGAGGATCTTCATTGCCTGCTTAAAACCTTCGCCCACATTTCCCAGACGTTGTGCATCGGAAATACGGCAATTGTCGAAGATCAGTTCTGCGGTTTCGCTGGCACGCATGCCGAGTTTGTTTTCTTTTTTACCGCCGGAAAAGCCGGGGGTACCACGCTCGATGATGAACGCAGTACTGTTGTTTTTCGCTCTCGGTTCACCCGTGCGGCAGAGCACTACTGCCACTTCACCGCTGATACCGTGCGTGATCCAGTTCTTGGTACCGTTAATGATCCAGTCATCACCGTCGCGTGTGGCCACACATTGCATGTTACCTGAATCGCTTCCGGTATTTGCTTCTGTGAGTCCCCATGCTCCGATCCATTCGCCGGAAGCCAGTTTAGGCAGATATTTCTTCTTTTGCTCGTCGTTTCCGAAATACAGGATATGCCCGGTACAGAGCGAATTATGTGCTGCTGTGGATAAGCCTATGGAACTGCAGACTTTAGCGATCTCGCTTACTACGGTAACGTATTCAAAGTAACTGAGTCCGGATCCTCCGTATTCCTGAGGCACCAATACACCCATGAGGCCGAGCTCACCCATTTTGCGGAACACATCCACCGGGAAGTGCTGGGTTTCATCCCATTCCATCATTTTGGGTTTAATATGTTTTTGTGCAAAATCGCGTACCATATCCGCGATTTGTGCCTGTGTTTCTGTAGGAGAGAAGTTCATGCGACTTATTCAATTATGCAATAGGGTGCAATTTTACGATATTTTTCTTCATTCATCAAAGGCACCTGCCGCAGCTGCTCTATTTTTTCATATTTAGTTAATCCTCCGCGCAGCAAAATGATGTTTTTCGCCATTTGTGCGCCGATATAAGGATGTCTGGCCAGTTCAGCCTCGCCGGCATCGTTCAGCCGTATCTTTTTTACCGTATTGCTGCGTACAACCAGCTGCCGCCTGAGTTGCCGGAGCACTGAATCCGGGAAACGGTGCACCTCTGAAAGCTGCAGATTGGAAAGGTAAGAGCCCAAAGCTGTGCGTTGGGCAATAATCTTATGAGCGAGGAAGGGTCCGATGCCGTCTATGCGGACAAGCGTGGCTGAATCGACCGTATTCAGATCCAGTTCCGCCGGTAAAGGCGTCTGTTCGTATGAGCGGAAGTGGTCATTGTTTCGTTTTGCCGCAACCCGTACAAACGGGCGTAATTGTGTCCACAGATCTGGCGAGAGCCCATACAATTGTCCGAACTCTTCCGCGTTGTAGAAGACTTTGCCCTTGCGGCGCCAGTTCATAAGCCGGCCGGTAGTTCCCGCATCCAGTCCCAGCTTAATGAAGCCCGGACTATCCAGCGTGTTCGGATCGAACGGAAAGGGGTGGGCTGCATCGTCCGGGTGCCAGCTTTGGTGCACAATGCTTTGTTGATTGTCCTGGTTATAAGCTTTCCATTTTTTTGCGAGATCCCCTGAAAGCAGGAACGGGTCTCCGGCTTCATGTAATGCGTTGTACCATCTGCCCGACAGCAGTAAAATTGTGACTATACTCAGTAAGGTAATAAGTCCCCGCTTTTCCCGCCTGGTGAATTGAAATAGTGACTTAAGATCCTGGCTCATGCTTTGATGTCTGCTTTAAATAAGTCAGCCAAACTATTTCATTTACAGACTTTAGTCGAAAAAATAAGTGCTTATTTTCAGGTATAAAAAAAGCATCCGCGGAAACGGATGCTTTCAAAACAGGTACTGTAATATTTTAGAATACTTTCCGGAAATATTCCCAGGTGGCTTTAAGGCCTTCTTCACGTTCCACTTTCGGTTCCCAGCCCAGCATTTCGCGGGCTTTGGTGATATCCGGTTTGCGTTGTTTCGGATCGTCCTGTGGCAATGGTTCGTATACTATTTTTACCGAAGCGCCTGTGAGTTTCAGCACTTCTTCGGCAAATTCTTTCAGTGTGATCTCCTGCGGGTTGCCTACGTTTACGGGGTAAGCATAATCAGAGTGCAGGAGGCGGTAAATGCCGTCGACCAGATCGCTTACATAGCAGAAAGAACGTGTTTGTGATCCGTCTCCGAATACGGTGATGTCTTTGCCCTGCAAAGCCTGATTCATGAATGTAGGCAGCGCACGACCGTCATCGAGTCGCATACGCGGACCATATGTATTAAAGATACGTACAATGCGTGTTTCCACGCCGTGGAATTTATGGTAGGCCATGGTGATGCTTTCCATAAAGCGCTTTGCTTCGTCGTATACACCGCGCGGACCGATCGGATTGACATTGCCCCAGTATTCTTCCACCTGCGGGTGCACCAGCGGATCGCCATACACTTCTGATGTGGAAGCTACGAGGATTCGTGCACCTTTTGCTTTTGCAAGGCCCAGCAGATTATGCGTACCCAGAGCACCCACCTTCAGTGTCTGGATCGGCATTTTCAGGTAGTCGATCGGACTGGCCGGAGAGGCGAAATGCATGATGTAATCGATTTTACCCGGTACGTGCACGAATTTGGTTACATCGTGGTTGTAAAAGGTGAAATCTTTTTCGGGAAAGAGGTGTTCGATATTGCGCAGATTACCTGTGAGCAGGTTGTCCATACCAATAACTTCATATCCTTCGGCCAGGAAGCGGTCGCAGAGGTGGGAGCCGAGAAACCCTGCTGCTCCTGTTACCAATACTCTTTTCTTTGACATATAAATGTTGAATCAGTTTTAAATTGAGGGAAGCAACTAAGCGATCGTTTTACGACCCATGCTTTCATAATGAAAGCCAAGTTCCTGCATTTTTTCAAGCGCATACACATTACGGCCGTCAAAAATCAACGGCTGTTTCAGGCTGCTTTTCATTTTTTCGAAATCGGGATTGCGGAATTCGCTCCATTCCGTTACGATAGCGAGCGCATCAGCATTATCCAGTGCGTCGTACTGATTATCTACGAATTGCACGCGGTCTCCGAAGATTGCTCTCACATTATCCATCGCTTCCGGATCGAATGCTTTTACCCGGGCACCTTCTGAAAGCAATGTTTCGATCAGGTACAGGGACGGCGCTTCGCGGATATCGTCGGTTTCCGGCTTGAAAGCGAGTCCCCATATTGCAAATGTCTTACCCTTAAGGTCGCCGAAATGCGCTTTGATCTTCTTTCCGAGGATCAGCTTCTGCATATCGTTCACCTTCATAACCGACTTCAGTATTTTGAAATCATAGGCATACTCTTCTGCTGTGTGCGCAAGCGCCTGCACATCCTTAGGGAAACAGCTTCCGCCATATCCTACACCGGGGAACAGGAATCGCTTACCGATGCGGTTATCGCTACCCATTCCGATGCGGACCCAGTCCACATTTGCACCTACCTCTTCGCAAAGATTGGCCATTTCGTTCATGAAGGAGATACGCATCGCGAGATAAGAGTTCGCCGCATATTTGGTCATTTCGGAGCTGCGCTCGTCCATGTAATAAATCGGGTTGCCCTGGCGTACGAATGGCTGATACAGTTCATCCATCAGCTTTCTTGCCTTTTCGGAAGTGGTTCCGATCACCACGCGGTCGGGCTTCAGGAAATCTTCCACCGCTACACCTTCGCGAAGGAATTCAGGATTGCTCACTACATCGAACAGGGAGCGATCGAGATTTTCCGCGAGCACAGCAGCTGTTTTTTCTGCGGTGCCTACCGGTACGGTACTTTTATTAACGATCACCTTGTATTCGGTGATGATGTTGCTCAGGTCTTTTGCCACTCCAAGCACATACTGAAGATCGGCGGAACCGTCTTTGCCGGGAGGGGTAGGCAATGCAAGGAAGATAATTTTCGCATCTTTGATGCCTTCTTCAAGCGAAGTAGTGAAGGTGATACGCTTTTCCTTGATGTTGCGTTCCAGCAGCACGTCCAGTCCCGGTTCGTATATCGGGGTTTTACCGGCACGCAGTTGCGCTATTTTGTCTTCATTGATGTCAATACAAACGACATTGTTTCCGGTTTCAGCGAAACAGGTTCCGCTCACCAGTCCTACATATCCTGTACCGATAATGGCAATATTCATACGATGGTTTCAAAAATGTTGCGCAAAAGTAATTAAAGCAAAGGGTAATTCCTATGTGATCTGCTGATTTTTATATGTGCAGGACGCAATAAAAAAGGTCCGGAATGATATCATTCCGGACCTTAAGAAAATGATCTGTAGATATTACCCCTGCAATGCAGCAGCACCACTCACGATCTCGGTAAGTTCGGTGGTGATCGCAGCCTGACGTGCACGGTTGTAACTGATTTTCAGAGAGCGCAGCAATTCATTTGCATTCTCACTTGCCTTGTCCATTGCGGTCATACGTGCACCATGCTCAGAAGCATTTGCGTCCAGCACGGCTTTGAATACCTGTGTGTTCAGGATTTTCGGCATCAGTTCTTCGATCAGGATCTCTTTGGAGGGTTCGAAGATGAAATCAACCGTTTTGTTATTATCTGTTTGTTCCACTTTCGGGATCGGCAGGTATTGTTCTGCAACGAATTCCTGAACAGCGGCATTGACAAACTGGCTGTAGATGATCTCCACGCGATCATACTGTTTTGCCAGAAATGCTTCCTGAGCATACACAGCCGCTTCGCGAACGCTTTCGAAAGAAAGATTGTGGAATATATTCCAGTAGTTGTCGACAATTTTATAGTTACCGCGCAGGAAGAACTCGTATCCTTTTTTACCCAACGGGAGAATGGTTACTTCTGCTTTGGGGTATTTCTGGGTAATTGTATTGCGTGTGAGCTTGATCACATTTGAGTTGTACGCTCCGCACAGACCTCTGTCCGATGTAATAGGGATCAACAGTACTTTCTCAACAGCGCGCTCATCTGCCAGCGGCATTTCCACGTTGGAAGATGCGCTGCTCACGATATTGCTGAGCATTTCCTGAAGTTTGCGGGAATAAGGCGCCATCTGCGTGATCGCATCCTGTGCACGACGCAGTTTCGCGGCACTCACCATTTTCATCGCCTTGGTGATTTGTTGGGTGGATGTTACCGACTTGATCCTGTTACGAACCTCTTTAAGTTGTCCCGACATATAATAAAGTAAAAGTTGTGTTTTTAATTTGCGTGCAAAGGTAGGTTATTTCATATGAAAAACCGGAGCTTGTCTCAAATTATTCGGGAATGTTTTTCGTCTGTACAGGAGGTCTTACTTGAGTAGCTGATAGCCTGTATATTTGCGACAACCCTCATTACCATAAAAGATATTTCATGAAGTATTTTCTGCTGATCGCCTGCTGTCTGCTGTTTACAGTTGCACCTGCGCAAACTGTTGATAACAGGACTACTACAAAAAATGATCTGTTGCATACGGTGGAAGCTGTACGAACGCGCTATGACCGCGCTTTTGACAGTTTGTTCCGGAATGCCGCAAAGATCGGGGAAGCGCAATTCTGGTTGTCTTACCGGCAACTTATGTTTGCTTACCGCAGGCAGTTTGCCACAGCTGTATCATTTACTGAAGCGGGAACCGAAGGACTTTCGAAGTTATCTCGGTCTGCTGCGAAGCAATTGTCTGCTGATTCCTGGCATGTGGCGGTTGAAACCATGACGCAGAAATTTGCTGATAAAAAAATCAGATCCAAGAATGCAGCTGACTACCGATATCTGATAGCGATGAACGCCGCCGGGGCAGATTTTGCTGCTGCTGTACGGAACGAACAGGCGTTATTCCGGTCAGGCTTTGCCGGTTATGGTGATTCTCTGGACCAGGTCGATCATTTTACGGCGGCAATGCAGTGGAATGCTGCGTTGGATCTGAATGAGCGTCTGGCACAGACACACGCAAATGATACGCTGCTGCTGGCGGAAATTAGCCGGCAACGATCAGATATTTACAGTGCACAAATGGATTCTGCCCAGGCGTTGTCTCAGCTTATCGAGGCTGAATACCTGCTGCAACAGGTGGTTCCGGATGCGCAAAGCCGTCGCCTGCACGTAAAAGTGTTGCTCGATATGGCTGTTTTACAGAATAAGGCAAATGATTTCCAGGGTGCTCTTGCGAATGCAAAGAAAGCGCAGGGTATTACGGAGTCGTCCGATTCTTTCAACCGTGCGCTTGGCTTTATGGTTACCGGTATCATTTATCAGAAGGCAGGTGCGCCTAAAGAAGCAGAAGAGACGCTTCGTGCTGCTTACGAATTGTTTTTGGCTTACACCAATGTGCATCGCGAAGAAGCCGGTCCGGTCTTTGCGGAACTCATAGATGCTTACGCTGTTGCGGTAAAGTGGTTCGACCGGGACAAGCTTTATGAAGAATTGCTGCAGGAAGCCGCAGCAGTGCGTGCGCAACTATCGGTTTACGGATTACCGTACTATCGGTTTGAATATGCCCGTACGCTTTATACACTGGGTCAGAAGTACATGAATGTAGATGTTAAGATCGGACCCGCAGAAAAGGCGTGGACGGAGGCCGGAGCTCTGCTCGAACCTCTGATAAAGGAAAACGTGGTACTTGTCGGTGATCTTGCCTGCGATAATTATTACAAGCTTGCCGGTTGTAAATCTGCCTTCAAAAAAACGGCTGAAGCTAAAGCCATCTTCCGGAAATCGCTTCAGGTACGTGAAGCATTATATGCAATTGCGCCGGCTACCTATGCACGCGATCTGGCTACGGTACAGATCCAGAATGCCAATTTCGATGCACAGGACAAAGATTTTGAAGGTGCGATCCGACGTCTGGATGTGGCGGAACAGAAAGCTAAGGAGACGGGGGATAAGCATATGATCGGTGAGATAAATAATTTCCGCGACTACCTGAAGGAGAAAATCAATAAATGATACAAAGAGATATTTCGGTGGCTGCGCTGGCCGAAGCGCTTACAGGAGGAGATCGTGCTGCATTGGGCCGTGCGATTACCCTTGTGGAATCGAGGAAAGAGGAAGATAAAGCGCGTGCGTCCCTGCTTGTTGACCATATTTTGCCGCAGACCGGTAAGTCTGTCCGCATCGGCATAACCGGTGTGCCCGGCGTAGGAAAGAGTACGTTTATAGAATCATTTGGCATGTACCTGCTGTCGCAGGGAAAAAAGCTGGCCGTGCTGGCTATTGATCCCAGCAGCAGTATCACCAGGGGCAGCATTCTCGGCGATAAAACCAGAATGGAACAATTGTCTGTGCAATCGAATGCATTTATACGCCCTTCTGCATCGGGGGGAAGTCTGGGGGGCGTTACCTATAAAACCTATGAATCTGTTTTATTATGTGAAGCCGCCGGCTTTGATGTTGTGCTGATAGAAACGGTTGGGGTAGGGCAGAGCGAAACTGAGGTAAGTCACTTGTGTGATTTTTTCCTGCTGCTGATGCTCGCGGGCGCGGGTGATGAACTCCAGGGTATCAAAAGAGGCATCATGGAACTGGCTGATGGTATCGCCATTACCAAAGCAGACAGCGGTAACGAGGTAAAGGCAGATATGGCAAAAATGGAGTATAAGCGGGCGCTTCATTTTCTTCCGGCTTCCGAAAGCGGCTGGATACCGGAAGTGAAGACAGTTTCGTCTACCGAGCGAAAAGGCATTACGGAGATATGGGAAATGATAACACGTTTTGAACGCCACCAGCAGGCAAAGGGATTTTTTGCGAAAAGGCGCAATGATCAGCAGATTTTCACCTTCCATCGTCTGCTCCAGGAGGAGTTAAAAAACCGTTTTTTCCGGGAGGAATCGATTCGTCAGAAAATGACATTAATGGAACAATCCATTCTGAAAGGCACGATCAGCCCTTATTCTGCGTTGAAACAAATGCTGAGCTGACCCGGAAATGCAAAGATTCTGTGACAAATTTGCAGGAACGCATCGGATAATCAAATTTTTGACGCAACTTTGCACTTTAGTATGCAACAACTAAATAACCTCTCTTCAGGTCCCGCCTATCTCTATCTTCAGGACGGGACTTTTCTTAAAGGAAAATCATTCGGAGCAAAAGGGACCACCGGCGGTGAAATCTGTTTCAACACGGGTATGACCGGTTATCAGGAAGTGTTTACTGATCCGTCTTACACCGGCCAGATGCTGATAATGAACACGGCATATGTCGGTAATTACGGTGTGAACGATGCAGATGTCGAAAGCAATTCGGTAAAGATCAAAGGTCTGATCTGTAAGAATATTTCGTCCCGTTACTCCCGTATGATGGCTTCCGATTCTCTGGAAAACTATCTGGTAAAAAACAACCTTATTGCGATTTATGATGTGGATACGCGTGCGCTGGTACAACATATCCGCAATAAAGGAGCGATGAACTGTGTGATTTCCACAGAATTTGATAATCCGGAAGATCTGAAACGGGAACTCGCAAAGGTGCCCGATATGGCAGGCCTGGAATTGTCGTCCGAAGTAAGTACCCCGGAGCCGTATACCGTAGGGGATGAAAATGCAGCAATACGTATTGCGGTGATGGATTTTGGTGTAAAGCGAAATATACTTACCAGTCTTGCCGAACGCGGCGCTTATCTGAAAGTGTTCAATGCACATACCCAACCGGCTACCCTTCAGGAATTCAATCCAAGCGGTTATTTCATCAGCAACGGTCCCGGCGATCCCGCTTCCATGCCCTATGCAGTAGAAGCGATCTCCGAATTACTGGAGACAGGTAAGCCTTTATTCGGTATCTGCCTGGGCCATCAGTTGCTCGCTCTGGCAAACGGTATCCCTACGTTTAAAATGCACCATGGCCACCGGGGATTGAATCATCCGGTTAAAAACCTCATCACCGGAAAATCGGAGATCACTACACAAAACCACGGTTTCGGTATTGTGCCTGAGGCAGCCCAGGCTTCAGATAAAATTGAAGTGACGCATGTGAACCTGAATGATGGATCTATAGAAGGCATCCGCGTGAAAGGTAAACCTGCTTTCTCAGTACAATATCACCCCGAAAGCACACCAGGTCCGTACGATTCCCGTTATCTGTTCGACCAGTTTATCGGTATGATGCAATAGCAATAGAAAATACAGTAAAAAATATAAAAGCCACTGCTCTATGAGCGGTGGCTTTTTGTTTTATGTTATCGAACGCAATGTTTACATGGATCGTTTATCGACTGAATATTTTTCTGGTCTGATTTATCGCGCCGTCTTTTCCACTTTTATGGTCTCTATATAGTTTCCTGTTCCACTTTCACTCAGTCGCAGGAAGTACATACCTGCCGCCAGACTGCGGATATCAATCGTGTTGGTGGCAGCCGCCTGCAGCAGGATTCTTCCGCTCAGGTCGCTTAATACAATGTCAAATCCTGCGTACAGGGAATTGCTGATATGAATTTCGTCTGTTGCCGGATTCGGATAGATACGGATACGGGCATCCGATGTTGCATCATGCACCGAAAGATTATTCAGAACGATAGTATCACTGAACGTATAGCAGGTATTGGCGTCCCACACCTGCACGAAATAAGATCCGTCAAAGCTGTATGTATAAACAGCTGCCGTCGCGCCGGGGATCAACTTATTATTCCGGTACCATTGATAATTGGTATATGTGCCGGGAACACTCAGCAAATCAGGTGTTTTCTGTGCGATAAACGGTTTGGCGATTGCCGGATAATGTGACACCGTGACACTATTGCTTAAATATTCACAGCCATTTGTTGTCTTTATCTTTACCAGATAGGTGCCCGGATCAGCAGCGTCGTAAGTGTAAGCAGAACTGCCGCCAAGAGAAGTGCCGTCTTTCTGCCAGGTATAGGTGTACCCGCTGATGACAGGCTTGCTGTATAGTTTGATGATCACTCCCGGACATGCGTATACATCTTCAGGAGAGACTGTCACGCTGGGAGTGGAGTCGTTATAAACACGTACATAGCCGGAGTCGGAACAGCCTCCGGAATTGGTGATGCGCACTGAATAAACTCCTGCGGAAGTGGGAACCAGTGTATCGTCGGTTTTGCCGGCTATCAGCATGCCGTCTTTGTACCAGGTGAAACTGACTGTTCCGGCACCGGGAATTGCTTTTATCACGCTTCCCACGCCAAAGCAACCGGACGAACCGGAGCTTACCACACCGTTAAGGGTCATCGTCAACACCGGTTTATCGTTAATGATAATCGTCACCGAATCCCGGTCACTCTCGCAACCGGTCACTCCGCTGCTTTGCGTCACATAAAATTTATAAATGCCGCTTACGGTTCCCGGAACAACAGGTGTTACAGCCGATGCCGTACCGCCCGTCAGAGCGGTGTACCATTGCAGATTGCTTCCTGTGACACTGCTTACGGTTATCGTATCAGTACCCACACAGTAATTCTGGGGTGTTACAATCACCGGGTTAGGGTATTTTTTTACGATTACATCAATGCGCGATCTGCTGCTTTCGCAAACCCCGTTATTGGTAGTTACATAATAGGAAGTTGTTCCTTCGCTGGTGGTGACAGGAACCGGTGCCGCCGGCAACGCGCTTGTATCGGTTGCCGTTTTGTACCATTTCAAACCCGTACCGGACGCGCTGAGCGCTGTAGCCGTAGTACCTCTGCACAGATTCACCGGACTGCTCACAACGGGTGCTGCCGGTGCATCAACCGGGTCTATATAAATAGAGGCGCTGATGCTGGATCCGCTGCATATAGATGAGGTTCCGGTTGCAGTATACAGAATACGGCCGGTGCCTACTGTTACTTTGCTGGAGGATGCAGCAGGACTGCTCACACCAGTGGTGGGCGACCAGGACCATGAATCGTAATAGCCGCCATTCTCTATGCGCAGATCAATTACCGAACCTTTGCAGGGATGTATCGTATCTCCGGAATTGTAAGCAATACCGTTATAACGCCAGCGCGGTGTAATATCCAGGAATGCGGAATCCAGGTCTGTCTGGCGCAGAATATATGCATACGATACGGAGGTGCCGGAGCCCGGCGCAAGTGAATCCAGTTTAAATACAATGCCGATGCCCACGTCGTTGGTTACTGTTGTTTCATCGTAGGTATATCCCGATGCCAATCCGGTTCCGGAATAGAGCGCTGCGAGATCAAGCGTGGGCACAAGCGAGCCATTGATGATAAAGGGTTTGGCCCGACAGTCTTTTGTACCAAGGCCCAGGTAAGCTTTTGTATAGGTTTGGCCGGTTGCGGTAACCAATGTTTTATTCGACGGACTGGTGGGAAGCCGGTACACAATCTTATTCACCGTTTCAAAATCTCCGGTGATCGTAACCTCGTTATCCGGATCAACCGTGCGGTTGTAATACAGCTTTTTCAAGGTGCCGGAACCGGTATTCTGCAGCTCTACGTTCACCACGAAGTACAGCTTATTTACCTGCAATGTGGTTGTCTGGATGATTTTCAGATCGCCGACCGAACCGGTCCATACCCCGACAACGTTGCCTCCTGAGCTGGTATAACTTGTATTGCTTCCGCTAAGTCCCGGTGTGAAAGCGGTGGCACTGGTGCCACGCCATGCGGCGTAGTCAGATCCGTTCACTGAAACTCCCCAGCCTTCCTGCGGTGTGCCCGGAAGGAAGTAATCGCCGAAATAGGCAGGTGTTCCGACAGTCCAGCCGTCTTTGTCCGGGTCTGCCACAAAACCGACGCCTGTGGAACCTTTAGGGTGATATCCGGTGGGCGCCGTTCCACCGGATCCAAATGCGCCGTTGGGCGCTATACCTACTTCCACATAATTTCCCTGTAAAAAAACATCAGACGATACGAACTGCGCTTTTATATCGGATTGGCTCAGGAGGAGCAGGAGGCTCGTTACGCCTCCGATCATAAATTTCTTTGACATCGGTCAGACAGATGGATATTGCTCTGTATAGGGTATTAAAGTTAGCAACAACCCGGCTAAGAGTGACCGTTTTAGTATGCAACTGTGGCGAATCGGCAAATTGAATAGGTGTGTGTCGCCATATGTAATAAAAAGTTCTTTAGTGCGTTTCTCCGGTATGAAGCAAACACTGATCATTTCCCTGGTCATTGCTGTAATGACCTTAATCGGCTATTCAATATACGCTCTGTTTATGTGGGGTGCCCCCCGGCTGATTTACAAACAGCATTCCTGCGATTTTGCGAATATTGATAATGTGGAAATGCATGCGGAGATTGATATTCCGCGAATCGATTCCTTCGATTGCCAGTATGACAGGACTTCGCTTACCAAAACGGTATGCTTTTATCTTGCGCCCCGAAAAGAAACCTGGCGCCGTTATATTACCGTGAACAAATTTATCAGGGTTCCGGAAAATACACTACCGGATACCGCAGACTTCAGGCCTTCCGTAATTGCGGATGCTTCACATGCTTATTTCACCACCGAAGGCAGTTACAACGACGAACGCTGGCACACCCTGCTGGACAGCAATGCGCTCAGGTTATGGGTGACCATTCATTATGGTAAACAATAATCGGACTGCGCAGTTTACAATTCCACTTCGGGTTCGCCACTGCCGCTGATACTGATTGTGGCGGGCGCGCCAAATCCTTTGCCATACTGATACATGATCTGGTAGATACCGTAATTGATGTCTTCCTTTATTGTTTCGGCAGGCTGTTCAGACGGAACTTTTATGTAATAAGTGACCAGGATTTCGAGTGTAGGACCAAAACCTTCGAGGAACGCGTGCGCATCACCATTGGTTTCCGGTTGCTGATCAATATATTCTTTGATTGTCGTAACGATCTTGCGCAGGTTGCTCTGCGACAGACCGTAGCTCGCGCTTACTTTAAACCGTACGCGTGCCAGTCCCCTTTCAGAAAAGTTTTCGAGACTGTCGCCGATCAGACTTTTGTTGGGAAGGGATACAAGCGTTTTGTCCATGGTGCGGATACGCGTGCTGCGAAATCCTATTTTTTCGGCACGACCTTCTACGGAACCGATTTTGATATGGTCTCCGATCGTGAACGGTTTGTCTACCATAATCATAAAAGAAGCCAGGAGATTTTCAAGACTCTCCTTCGCTGCGAAAGCTACGGCCACGCCGCCGAAACCCAGTCCTGCAATAAGTGTTGGCACATTTACGTGAAACACAACGCCCAGTACCGCGAAGAAGCCGAATGACCAGAGCAGCACGGCAAACACATCCCGCAGCAGGGGCAACAGCTGTTGCCTTTCACGGTCGCCCAATGCGGCAGCTTTCTCCACCCACACGAAAAACAGGAATGAAATAACCCGTACGAGTAAAAAGACGAAGTAAAAGATAAAGGCTAAAAAGAAAAGGTGATCGATCAGTTCCATAGCGCTGAATGATCCGGAAATGAAGTTGCGTGCACCGGCCCCTTTTTTATGCCGCTCAAACAGGATGATGTTTTCCCACCATCCGCTGAGCTGATTAAGCGCCATAAAAAACAGCATGGAGGTGAGCAGCCCTTCCATGGGTTTTTGCAGCAGCGAGCGGAATTGCTCTCTGTGTCTGGCGTCGGCTATACGGGTGAATATCCCGAAGAAAACCCTGGATATGGTTCGCGCAAAGTATCGGCGCAGCAAGGCCGCCAGCAGCAGAAAAAATACAGCTGCCACAACATGCACAATAGATACGCCAAACAACTGTTGTTGCCAGAAAGGTGCTTTTACAATGGACTCCATAGCCCTGCGAAGGTAGCAAAAGACCGCTTCGCAGGTATCCTGAAGCTTGTAAATGAATTAATAAAAAAAGCCTCCCGTAAAAAATACGGGAGGCTTTCTGAAAAGGATATATTTAGTTTTTACTGTGCTCAATTACCCATTTTGCTACTGCCGGCGCCAGTTCTTTCTGCGATTTGGAACCTACAAACACCCCGATATGTCCGCCAGGAAAAGCAATTTCGGTTTTGTCTTTACTGCCGATTTTCGGCATGATTGCTACTGTGCTTTCATTTGGGATAATCGTGTCTTCGGTTGCATACACATTCAGATAAGGAACCGTCATGTTTTTCAGATCCACTTTGCGTCCGCCGAGTTCGAGTTCTCCCTTGATCAGTTTGTTATCGCGGAACAGATCTTTGATGTACTTGCGGTACATCTCGCCCGCAATTGCAGGAAGGTCTGCTTTCCAGTGTTCCATTCTGAGGAAGTTCAGCATTTTTTCCTTATCCTCGAGTGACGACATCACACCGAGGTATTTGCTGATATTCATGCTTGGTTTCAGCATACCGAACGCTTCGTCGATCATTTCTCCCGGGATCACACCCATAGAGTCTACCATTGTGTCGATGTCAATGTATTTTGTCCATTTAAACAGCATACACTTGTTGGTAGAAAAATCAAACGGAGCTACGTATGTGGTGAGCGATTGCAGCTTTTCCGGATACAGAGAAGCGTATATCATTGAAAAAGTTCCTGCCTGGCAGATAGACATCATATGGATCTTGTCCACATGGTTATGACGACGCACGAAATCAACCGCATCATTCATATAACCATCGATATAGTCTTCCATGGTCAGGTAACGATCGGCTTTGGTAGGGTAGCCCCAGTCCATGATGTAGATATCCAGTCCCTGCTCCAGCAGTTTCTTCATCAGACTGCGGTCCTGTTGCAGGTCCAGCACATCCTGACGGTTCAGCATGGCAAATGATACCAATACCGGAATTTTGCTCTTCGCAGGCGTGTCGCGCTTATAGTGGTACATTTTCACTTTATCGCATTGCCACACCAGTGTTTTGGGCGTTACGGCAACGTCCACTTCATCTATAGTTTGCAGCGTCTCGTAGCCTTTTACCAGTTTTTGGAGGTTATTATTCATTTCCTCCATGATGCCGGAAGCGTTCCAGTTCATATGATATTAAATTTTGCGCAAAAGTAATAAAAGCAGGCAGAGTCGATGCTAAATATATTGTAAAATTTTATTGAAGACTTATCGGGAATGTTGCATCCAGGTCTGTTTCTCCGCCGGCAGTTTCGGGAGTTGTACCGTTCTTATCGGTAGGCTGGTGCATCAGCGTCACGCGGAAAGTACCTTTACCGGCTGTGCTTGTCGTAAGCTGGAAGGTTTGGTTTAACGGCTTGCCATTGCTGTCTTTATTTCCGTCAGCAACACTCACAGAGCCATTACCACTTGCCGGAGCCGAAGCAAACACGAACAGATGTTCGTAACTCTTTTCGATGATCTCAGCGGTAATATCCTCTACAGGACTTGCTTTTTCGTTGAGTACGGTGAGTACTGCACTGTACGTCTTGTTTGCATTCAGCTTGACAGTATCAATTTCTATTGCAGATGTTCCGCTACTGAAGCCATTTTCAACCTTATATTCAAAGGTTTGGTTAAAACCAGCGTCGTCGGAAAGGGTGATCTTCACGGTTGTGATCAGTTCCTGTTCATCCGGGGTAGGCGCGGATTTTTCTTTTTTACAGGCTGCGAAAGTCAGCATAGAAATACAGGCGATGGCAATTACGATATTTTTTTTCATGAGTTTTTTTGATTTTTGTTTGAGTTAAGAAAAGGGTACGCGCAGGTTTACTGCGAAATTGCGCCCCTGTTGGTTCAGAAAATAGCGGAATACATCCATGTAATCCCGGTAGTTGCGGTTGAGCAGATTGCTTACGGAGAGGCTGATGTTTATTGACCTTTTTCTGATCGTGCATGTTGTTCCTGCCTCTGCTCCGAGCAGGAAATAAGCGTCCGGTGGCATCAGATTGTCGAGGTCTGAAAAATTTGCCGGTATATGTATCTGTTTGCTCACATACTGGCCGTTCAGCGCGGCGAAACAATCCCGGAAATGGTCGTTCAGTGACCGTTCATATCGAATGGAACCGCTGAAACGGTCGGATGGCATCAGTATCAGCCAGTCATTTTTGCTGATGTCCCTTGCGCGGAGTACAGATGCCTTCCCTTCAAAACGCCAGTGAATACCGGCGTCGTAGTGTGCGGTTATATCCGCTCCGCGCAGAAAAGCATCCGTCTGCATATAGGTAAACGTATTATAGTATCCCCTGATCGTGAGTACCGATCCGCTCGGACTCAGGTAGATGAAATTATTGATACGTTGTGCATACACCTCAGCATCCACACGCAGTCCTTTCGTTTGCCATACAAGGTTCGCAGAACTGTTGTAGGCATTTTCAGGCTTCAGGTTTTTATCTCCCAGTTCTATTCGCGCACCGCCCTGATGCAGGCCGGCACTGAACAGCTCAGATGCCTGAGGTGCACGCCATGCATTGGACAAAGTAAGCAGCGCACTCAGATTGCCGGAGATTTTGTACCGCGCGGCTACGGTTGCAGACGGATTTTTATAGTCCAGCAGGTAGCGTACATTCTGCAGCGTATTTCCCTGCGGATTATATGTGTCAAAATGCTTGTAGTCGAAGCGGACGCCTGCTTCCAGGCTCAGGCGCTCCTTTTCCCAGCGTTCGATGGCGTAAGCAGAGGTTGCATAGCCGTAATAAGTGGGAATAAACACCCGGTCACCCTGCCGGAAATAATTATGCTGGTACTGCGCTTCCACCCCGGTTTCGCCCCGGAGTCCGGCTCCGTCTTTGTGTTCCCAGTGCAGGTTCAGATGCTGCGTGTTCAGGGTCAGATTCAGCTGTGCATTGCCGTTGTCAATACGTACCACATCATACTCCTGCCTGAAATTATGTTGCAGGGAATAGATGAGACTGAAGGTGCCCTGCTTTGTGTCGTGACTTACTTTCAACTTCAGCAGGTCGTGACTTACCTGTTGACGCGGACGGTCTATCTTATACGAAAAGCCGGAATAGATCAGCGGCGTATCGCTTGCGATCGCGGCCAGCAGATCTCCCTGGCTTCCGGTATGTGTGCCGCGGTAGATGCCTGTTGTATTGCCGAAATGACTGTAATACAGGTCTGCTACCGTATGCGCACCGCGATATTGAAAGGAACCGGAATAGTTCAGTTCCCGGATGCCGGAATTTGCAACCCAGTAGTCACCGGGCAACTGGTAATTACCTCCCTGCCTGGCCGAACTTTGCAAACGGAACGCAAATTCGGGATGCTTCCGGAAGCGGTGTTCGAGCATTCCGGCAATTGTTCCCATGCGGTTGTTCGAATAGGCTCCCATACTCAGGTCGCCTCCCCAGCCGCTTCCGGACCGGATCGGGCGTGGTTCGCTGAGAATCACACCGCCGATCGCGTCGGTACCGTAACGGACGCCGGCTGCTCCTTTTAACACGGTGAGCGTATTTTCATACGGGTCCATATTGGGAGCATGTTCCGTTCCCCATTGCTGGTCTTCCTGGCGAACGCCGTTGTTCAGCATAAGTATTCGGTTGCTGTGCAGTCCGTGTATCACAGGTTTGGAAATATTAGCTCCGTTAGCAAGGGTGTTTACGCCTGCCAGCGTTTTCAGGCGGGAGCTGATATCCGTACCCAGATGTGCGTTGTTTTCGTCGGCAGACAGCTGATCTTTAGGCAGCAGCAACTCATCTGTTTTCTTACCGATAACGGTAACGTTATGTAACGACTGATGCGTATGCGCCAATTTTATGGTAAGCGATGAGTCTTTTTCCGGGTTAACCTGTAAGACCGAATCTTCATAAGCGAGGCTGTGCAATTCGACTCTGTACGCACCTGCGCACAGTAGTTCGAACGTACAACGACCGTTTTCATCGGTAAACGCCTGCAATCGGCGGGTACTGTCGGTTATTGCAACCAGGCTGATCTCTATGAGATCCAGCGGTGTGTTGGTATGCTGCTCCTTTAGTTCCAGCGACAGGTGGAAGGTGCAATGCTCCCGGGCTGAAACCTGCATACACAAAAGCATACAGCACAACAGCGCCGCGGTCAAAATTCTGAACGACATGTATGAATTAACTGTAATCAAATAATAGCTGCTCCCGCTCCATCAGATGGAACAGGCAGCCGCATTAGCAAACAGGAAAACAGCTGACAGCGGGAGGTCCCCGGAATAAAGCATGGGGGCGGCAGCCGGGACTGAAAACGGGTTGATATCCCAGATATTGATGTCCTGTTGCCGGACGGGTGAAAAAATGAATAGCAGGTTTGAAACTAACACCGTCGAAGGGCGCTAAAACAAAGCCCAGAAATGCACAGTGGTGGTGTTCGGATTCAAAGTGGGCCTCGCCTTTCGGACATACGTGATGCACATCGTGGACAGTATCGGTATGATGCGCCCAAAGATGAATGAACTCCTTGGCACTTCCACCAAATAACAGTGAAAGCGACAACAGGAAGCTGAGCAGTATATGTCCAGACTTTTTGATCACAGAGTTCAAAGGTAGGGACATTTATTTCGTCTGGTACCAACTTTTTTTTGACGGATAGGATCAGATGTATATTTTTGCGCGCAATATCAAAACACACCTTTAAAACAATTATGAAAAAGCAACTCTTTTCGTTTCTGGTCATGCTGCTTCCGTTCTGTGTGAGCGCTCAGTCTGATGTAATTAAAAAGCACAATGGCGAAACCGTTAACGGTAAAGTCGTTAGTGTGGATGAGTACACCATTACGTTTGTATATGACGGCGAAGAAGCGCGTAACACGATCAGCAAGTATGCAATCGAGAAGATCACCTACAAAAGCGGACGCGTGGAAGAGGTTTCAGAAAAAATCAACGTACGCGGTGAAGACGACTGGGAAAAGGTAGTCATCCTCGAAGACAAGTCTTACATCGCCGGTTTGAAAAAAGCAGAAGAGGTACGTGGCAAGACCGGTCTCATCAATTATCATACCGGTAACACCGCTGATAAAAAGGCAGAGAAAAAGCTGAAAATGGCAGCAGCCGAATTGCATTGCCCGTTTATTCTGCTTACTGCAGATAAAGCAACTGTGGGCTCCAGCTCCAACCAGCTGGGCGGTTCTCAGGCTATCAAAAAAGGAATTGCTTACAAATACTAAGCTTCGGTACAGTCAAATAAAAAGGACGGTTGTTTCTCAGCAACCGTCCTTTTTTTTATGTGCAGCGTTCGTTAAATAGACGCCATATGTACTTTTTGTTGTAGTTCCGTGATCTTCTCTCGGTATTCCATATCGGTATCCATGAGATCTTCCACGGTCTGGCAGGAGTGAATCACAGTGGTGTGGTCAAATCCTCCGAAATGTTCACCGATATTCTTCAGCGAAGCTTTGGTGAATTTTTTTGCCAGGAACATCGTGATCTGACGGGCCTGAACGATCTCGCGCTTACGGGTTTTCACCAGTAATTTATCGTAAGGGATATTGTAATGCTCGCATACCATGCGCTGGATATTTTCGATGGTAAGCTCACGTGTGTTCATCTTCACCAGATTTTTCATCACACGTTTTGCAACATCGAGATCAATTTCTTTTTTGTTCAGTGTTGCCTGTGCAAACAGCGATATAGATGCTCCGATCAGGTCGCGTACGTTATTCTGTACGTTGAATGCAATGTATTTTACCACTTCTTCAGAAAGCTCCATACCATCCTGCTTCATTTTCAGTCGCAGAATTTCCTGGCGTGTTTCAAAATCCGGTGGCTGGATATCTGCGTTCAGTCCCCAGCGGAAACGACTGAGCAGACGCTCCTGCATACCTTCCAGATCTTTTGGTGCGGTGTCGCTGGTAAGGATGATCTGTTTACCGCCCTGATGCAGGTGATTGAATATGGCAAAAAATACTTCCTGCGATTTAGGCGCGGTAGTAAAAATATGAATGTCGTCAATGATCAATACATCGATCAGCTGGTAAAAGTGAATGAAGTCATTTACTTCGCCATTCTTGGAGTGATCGATGAATTGGTTGATGAATTTCTCAGCGCTTACGTACAGCACCGCTTTATTGCTGTGCAATCGGCGGACTTCGTTACCGATCGCTTGTGCAATATGGGTTTTACCGAGACCCGTTCCGCCGAAAATCACCAATGGATTGAATGATGTGGCTCCTGGCTTCTGTGCAACATTGATACCTGCCAGGCGGGCAACACGGTTACAGTCGCCTTCAACAAGGTTATCGAAAGTGAGATTCGGATTCAGCTGCGGATCAATAACCGTTCTTTTCAACCCCGGAATAGAGTAGGGGTTTTTGATGTTCATCGGATCTTTCACATGCAGCGGCAGATCGATCATGTTATTGCCAACAGGCGGACGCTGTGTGGTGCTTCCGGGAATATTGATCACGGAATTTTTACCACCATTGCGGTTAGAACTTCCGTCTACCATTACCACGCGGTATTCAAGACCACCGTCTTTTCCGAGTACGCGCTTGATCGTTTTGCCGAGCAGATCCACATAATGTTCTTCGAGCCATTCGTAAAAAAACTGGCTGGGCACCTGAAGCGTTAAAACGGAACGGTCCAGACCTACAGCTCTGATCGGATCGAACCAGGTATGGAAAGCGCGTTCGTTTACATTATCCTGGATAATGGCCAAACACTTCTGCCAGGCAGCAGTCGCTTCCTTTACTTGAGCATCCACAGAGTCATTATGTATGTCGTTCATTTCAACCATCTATACAGCAATCTTGTTTATTCGATCAAACGCAAGCCCGGAAAGGCTTTTAGAAAAAATCCATTCTTAAATTTCTGCTTATTTTTCTTTCCGGGGAGGACGAAGTTGCTAACATTTTGTTGAAAAAAAAACGAAATTTTATTTTTTTATTTCCGGATTTCCACAGTTTGGACTTTACCCGAAAAAATTTTTTTTGCTCCTGAAATTTCGTATTCAACACGGCTCAGATGCGTACCTCCCCAGCCTGATCCGGTCACCAGAATTTCCCTTTTTTTCCTGTTGTAAAAACGCAGCGGATGCGTTAGTACCCGGTGCGAGTAACCTCCTGCAATCAGGTCGATACCTTCACTGTTGCGTGCCAGATATTCGTCATTGATCACATCCCTTTCGTCCAGTCCTAACCTCGAAAGGCAAATAACCAGCCTGCACCCGAAATGCCGGCGCAATTCCTCCGCTTTTTCGTTCGCGACGGTTACCGGGTCCCCCTTTACTTTTAAAAATCCGTCGCTTCTGTTGATGGCCATAATACCTACGCGCAATGCATTCTTTTGTATCACGCAATGCGGCTGTAATAATGCAGAAAACCGTTCGTCGGCAGCATTGGAGGAAATTACCGGAAAACGCGCATGGGACAAACTCTGTATCAGCATCGGAATGCCTGCATCTGCCTCATGTTCTCCGAGGCAAACGGCATCATATTGCATGCGATTCATTGCCTCAATCTCTATTCTGCCTTTATAGATGTCCAGACTCGGGCTTCCCTGAATGAAGTCGCCGCTATCCAGCAACAGCAATGGAGCGGATTGCAGCCGTTGGCCGGCAATATAAGCAGCCCTCGCTTCATAGCCGCCGAGCCCCGCATACTTAGGTGCATCTTCCGGAAAGGGATGTAACTGGCTTTGCGTATCGGATGAGATCAGCACGGTGAGTCCCGGCACCGGCTGGTTACCGGCAAAAGCTTCCATCAGCGGGCTCATGCCGCTTCCCAGTAAGCACAGGCCTTTCAGGCTTTGGGCGAGAAATGTTCTTCTAGTCGTCATAGGAAATTCTTTGGTCTGTACTGTTTTTGAGCAGGGTTTGCTGCTGCAGTGTGTTTTCCAGGTCGCTGATCAGCAGGTAGCGCACAGAAGGACAGCAAAACCGCCAGTGTTTATTATGATATACGCAGGCTGGCATGCTGCGGGATTGTAACAGACCTTTGTTCAGCAATATCCGGTACACAAGGTCGGGGTGCAACACTTTATCTTTTATGTGCACGTTTACCGCTTTGTGTGCTTTTATGGAAAATTGTATGCCGGACAAAGGTATTCCGCCTGCGGATGCAATGCTGTCGCAAAGCAGCTGGAGCTGCCGACCATCCAGTTCCAGCAGTCCCAATGCATCGTCCTGTTCTATAAGCCGGTACATATCCCTGCGACAAACCGGTCCCGGGGACAGATAGGCACAGGACAATAATTCATAGCTGAGCACGCATGCGTCAAACGAACAAAATGCCTGAGCATTCCGCGCAACAGCATCCGCCATCCAGTTCGTCATACCGCTTTCCGGCTGTGCTTTACTGAAAGGTTGTTGCAATGTGCAGAGCGTATCGGATAAATGCATATTTAAAGAATCGGTTATTTGACCGAACCAGCTGCCAAAATCTGCGACTGTGTCTGCGGCTGGTGGACGATCCACGGTATTTACCCTGTGACGAAACTGCTTCAGGCAGGAAGGTAACAGCACAAAGAGCATAGGAGTTAAGTATCGGAGAATTTTTAACATAAGTTCAAGCTGACTGTAAATGAAGATTTACAAGGTTTAACGGGTGAATAACTAATAAATTAATACCGGGGAAACCGTTAATTAACGTGCGTTTTTTCTATTTTTGCGCTCCTGTTTTTGATAAAAAGCAAGATTATAATCAATAGATGGCTTTACTAGGTTCCCTTATATCCCGTTCGCTGAAGATTCGGAAGAAATTTACACCACCGGTAGCATCGGGTATTACCTATCAACGCCACACGCTGCGTCAGTTGATCGAAAGGGGACAGTACACCGCTTTCGGGAAAGCCTACGGCTTCGATAAGATACTGTCGCAGGAAGTCGATTTTGTAAAAGCATTCCGCGAAACCGTTCCGTTCCATACGTATAATGAGATGTACGAATCCTGGTGGAAACGTTGTATCGCCGGAGAAGAAAATGTCACCTGGCCCGGTAAAGTGAAATATTTTGCACTGAGCTCCGGTACATCCGAATCGGCAAGCAAGCAGATCCCGGTTACACAGGATATGATCAAAGCCATCAAAAAGATGGGCTTTAAGCAATTGTACAGCATGGCGAACTTCAATGTACCGCCTGCTGCTTTTCAGAAAGGCATCCTGATGTTGGGTGGTACCACCACTTTGTTTGAGAAAGGCGAGCATTATGAAGGGGATATGAGTGGTATCTCAGCAAAAAACATGCCGAAATGGGTAAGTAACCTTCTTTATAAGCCCGGAAATAAAATTTCCAAGCGTGAAAACTGGGAAGACCGTATCAAACTGATCGTCCGTAAAGCGAAAAGCTGGGACGTTGGTACTATCTGCGGCGTACCGGCCTGGGTGCAGATCGTGCTGGACCGGATCATTAAATTCCATAAAGTAGACAACATCCACGAGATATGGCCGAACCTGAGTGTGTATATTCACGGTGGTGTATCTTTCGAGCCTTACCGCGAGAGCATAGGCAAACTGCTTGGTCACCCGATCACGTATATTGAGACCTATATGGCCTCGGAAGGTTCTTTCGGTTTCCAGGCCCGTCCCAACGAGCAAGGCATCAAGCTTGTATTGAACAATAATATTTTTTTCGAGTTCGTTCCGTTCAACAGTCAGAACTTCGACGACGACGGGAATCCGCGTGCGGGATTAGAATCTGTACTGATCAATGAAGTAAGTGAACATGTGGATTATGCCGTGATGATCAGCACCTGTGCGGGAGCCTGGCGTTATTTTATCGGCGACGTGATCCGCTTTACCAATGCCGCCGAATATGAAATCGTGATCACCGGCCGGACCAAGCAATTCCTGAGCCTTTGCGGAGAACATACTTCGGTGGACAATATGAATAAGGCGATCGATACGGTTGCGCGCAATCTGGGTATCACCATCCGTGAGTTCACTGTTGCCGGACTTAAATATGAAGACCTTTTTGCGCATCGTTGGTACATTGGTACGGACGATTTGAATGTGGACCCGGAAGCCGTTCGCAAGATCATAGATCAGACACTCTGCGAACTCAATGATGATTATGCGGTCGAGCGTACTTCTGCCTTAAAGGAAGTATTTGTGGAGATCGTTCCGGCATCTGTATTTTACGATTATATGCGTTATAAAGGCAAAGAAGGTGCAATGAACAAATTTCCGCGTGTGCTGAAGGGCAGGACGCTGGAAGAGTGGGAGCAATATCTTTCCCAAACGAACAATACAAACAGCTAATCCTTAACTGCAATAAAAACAATCAGACTATGCAACACAAAGAAGGATATGTGACCCACACGCTGGATCACGGTATCGCAACCATCGAGTTTTTTCACCCGGCAAGCAATTCATTGCCATCCACTATACTCGCCGATCTGGCAAAGACCATCAACGATATTGGCATTGACGACCGTGTAAAGGTGATCGTGCTGCGCAGCGGCGGAGATCGCGTATTCTGTTCCGGTGCCTCTTTCGACGAACTGATGTCTATTCAGAATGCGGAAGAAGGACTGAAGTTCTTCAGCGGTTTTGCGCATGTGATCAATGCGATGCGTAAATGCCACAAGCTGATCATCTCCCGCGTACAGGGTAAAGCCGTGGGTGGCGGAGTAGGGCTCATCGCCGCCTCAGATTATGCAATCGCCACAGAAGGCGCAGCTGTAAAGCTCAGTGAACTGGCTGTAGGAATCGGTCCGTTTGTGGTAGGTCCGGCAGTAGAGAAAAAAGTAGGCAATTCGGCATTCACTCAACTGGCTATCGATGCCACCGAATGGCGCAGTGCAGAGTGGGGGAAACGCAATCGTCTGTATGCAGAAGTACATCATTCGCTCGCCGAAGTGGACGATGCAGTGAACCGTCTTTCCGACAGGCTCGCGCACAGCAGTCCCGAGGCGATGGCGGAACTTAAAAAAGTGTTCTGGAAAGGAACCGAAGACTGGGATAAATTGCTGATCGAACGCGCCGCAATCAGCGGAAAACTGGTGCTCAGCGAGTTTACACGCAATGCTATCAACAAATTCAAACAAAAGAACTAAGCCAAATATTCATTTACCGCTAACAGTAGTATTGCAACTTTGTTAGCCAAAATTGTTCGACATGAAAGGACCTGTTTCAAATTTTATCCAACATCATTACCGCCATTTTAATGCCGCAGCATTGATGGATGCCGCTAAGGGATACGAAGCGCATCTGGCTGAAGGCGGAAAAATGCTGGTGTCTCTGGCCGGTGCAATGAGTACCGCAGAGCTCGGAATTTCTCTCGCTGAAATGATCCGCCAGGATAAAATTCACCTGATCTCCTGTACAGGAGCGAATCTCGAAGAAGATGTCATGAACCTTGTAGCGCATAACAGCTACAAACGTGTGCCCAATTATCGCGATCTCACACCGCAGGACGAATGGGATCTGCTGGAGAACCACTATAACCGGGTAACAGACACCTGTATTCCCGAAGAAGAGGCATTCCGCCGCCTTCAGAAACACCTGCACAAGGCGTGGAAAGATGCGCAGGACGCAGGAGAGCGTTTCTTCCCGCATGAATTCCTGTACAAAATTGTATTGAGCGGAGAACTGCAACAGTATTACGAGATCGATCCGAAGGATTCCTGGATCGTAGCTGCGGCGGAAAAAAATATTCCGATCGTGGTTCCGGGATGGGAAGACAGTACCACCGGCAACATTTTCGCGAGCTATGTGATCAAAGGTGAACTGAAAGCAGATACTGTAAAAAGCGGTATCGAGTATATGGTTTGGCTGACGGAATTATACCGTGAATTCAGCCAGGGTAAGGGAATCGGATTTTTCCAGATCGGCGGCGGTATCGCGGGCGACTTTCCGATCTGTGTTGTTCCGATGATGTACCAGGACCTGGAGTGGCATGATGTTCCTTTCTGGTCTTATTTCTGCCAGATATCCGACTCTACAACCTCTTATGGTTCTTACAGCGGAGCCGTGCCAAACGAAAAGATCACCTGGGGCAAACTGGATATCCATACGCCTAAATTTGTGGTGGAGTCTGATGCCACGATTGTTGCGCCGTTGATTTTCGCCTGGATATTGGGTTGGTAAGATAAATTAGGCGTTACGATTTGACCGCCTGCAAAAATCCGTTTATCTTTATCACCGATTTTAAAGAACACTTAAACAACAACAGAATATATGCGTACAATAGCTTTCCGCCAGGCACTCCGCGAAGCGATGCAGGAAGAAATGCGTCGTGATCAGAATGTATTTCTGATGGGCGAGGAAGTAGCTCTGTACAATGGAGCTTATAAAGTAAGTCAGGGAATGCTGGATGAGTTCGGTGCACGCCGTGTGATCGATACACCTATTGCCGAACTTGGTTTTACTGCAATCGGTGTAGGTGCCGCCATGAACGGTTTACGTCCGATCGTTGAGTTTATGACCTGGAACTTTGCAGTACTTGCATTCGACCAGATCCTGAACCATGCCGCGAAAACTGTATCTATGAGCGCAGGTCAGTTTTCCTGCCCGATCGTTTTCCGCGGTCCAAACGGATCTGCCGGTCAACTGGGAGCTCAGCACTCTCAGGCTTTTGAAAGCTGGATGGCCAACATTCCGGGTATCAAAGTGATCTCCGTATCCAACCCATACGACGCCAAAGGCCTGCTCAAATCTGCTATCCGCGATAATGATCCTACTGTGTTCATGGAAAGTGAAGTGATGTATGGAGACATGGGCGAAGTACCTGAAGAGGAATACCTGATCCCGATCGGAAAAGCGGATATCAAGCGCGCCGGTACCGATGTAACTATCGTTTCTTTCAACAAAATGATGAAAGTAGCGCTGGCTGCTGCAGAAGAGTTGCAGAAAGAAGGCATCAGTGCTGAAGTAATCGATCTGCGTACGATCCGTCCGCTGGATTGGCAAACGATCCTGGAATCGGTTAAGAAAACCAATCGCCTGGTGATTGTTGAAGAGCAGTGGCCGTTTGCGAGCATCTCTTCTGAAATCTCTTACCGTATTCAGAAAGAAGGATTTGATTACCTCGATGCACCGATCCGCCGTATCTGTTCGGCGGATGCCAATATGCACTATGCTCCGAACCTTGCCGCCGCTTATCTGCCGGATGTTCCGCGCACGGTAAAGCTGGTTAAAGAAGTGATGTACATGGTGAAATAATCCGATAACAATACAGAACTACAAAGGCTGCTCTCCGGAGCGGCCTTTTTTATTGCGACAGAGCCTGCTGGGCCGGAATAAAATAATGCAGTAACTGGAATATGCTGACGCTTACGATCACTCCCAGCACAATGTACCGGAATGCAGTTTCGGATGTGCGACGCAGCACCAGTTTCCCCACATAGCTGCCCGCAATGCTGATGCCGATCAGGAACGGGATCAGTAACAGATACGATTTACCGAAGTAGCCGTTCCCTACGTACACCACCGCCCGGCTGAAATCCACACCTAAATCTATCAGCGCAGACGTTGCAATGAACATGTCTTTCGGAAGCTGAAAAGCCGCAAGCGTAATACCGCGTATCGCTCCGCCGGTTCCGGCCACACCGGCAATAAACCCGGACGCCACACCGCCTGCATACAAGTTTGTGTCGGTCGGTCGCACGACTTTATTGAAATGAGTAATCAGATAAATGGATAGTATCAGCAGGATGATATTCATCGAAACGCCGATTGTTTTTTCCGGCAGATAAGTGGTGAGCAAAGCGCCGATAATCACGAACACAACCGCCGGGATCCCCAGCTTTATCGCGATGTTCTTTTGAATGCCGTGCCGGAATAAAGCTATCTTCGACAGGTTGCTGAATACATGGAACACTGCCGTGATCCCCAGCACCGTTTTAAAATCAAAAAACAGCGAAGCGACCGGGACAAACAAAATGGAGGAGCCGAATCCGGACACTGTGCCAAGGATCTCCGATATAAAAGCCAGCAGCAAAAACAGATAATAGCGTTCCATATCAGGCAGCACTTACACCAAACAAATAGCCCACCAGCGCCGTAAGGCCCATTGCCAGCGTTCCCCATATGGTAATGCGTACAACGGCCTTCTTTATGTCAGATCCGCCGGTCTTTGCTGCTATCGCGCCTAACACCATCAGGAACAGAATAGAGAATCCATACAACGCATATTTCAAATGCGGGATGGGCACAAACAGCGCTACCAGCAAAGGTAAAATGCCTCCCATACTGAATGCGCCACACGAGGCAAGAGCCGCCTGTATCGGGTTGGCCTGGCTGATTTCAGTAATACCGAGTTCATCCCGGACATGCGCTGCAAGCGCGTCGTGTTCGGTTAGCTCCTTCGCTACCTGTAGCGCTGTATCTTTCTTTAAGCCGCGTCTTTCATAAATCTCGGCAAGTATAGACAATTCCCGCTCAGGCATAGCGGCCAGCTCTTCGGCTTCCCGTTTAATGTCTGCCTGCTCGGTATCGGTTTGTGAACTTACCGATACATATTCGCCCGCCGCCATGGAAAGCGCGCCTGCAACCAATCCTGCGACTGTGGCCAGTACAACCGGTCCTCTGTCCGTTCCTGCACTTGCGACGCCTATGGCAATACTGGAAATGGAGATAATACCGTCGTTCGCGCCAAGCACCGCGGCCCGCAACCAATTGCTGCGATGGATATAGTGATTGTCGAGATAATTGTCGATGTTGATTTGCGAAGCTTCCATCAGTTGTCTGTCAATTACAGGTCTAAAGTATTCATTATTGCGGAATTTCCTTTCACCGATCGGTTGAAGGGGGGATATATATGGAGATCCTATTTTTTGTGAGTATAAAAAAGGGCAAAACACAGTGTTTTGCCCTTGATTTTATTGAGTTCCGATACTTATTCCGCTGCCGGTGTATCTTCCGAAGCAGCCTCAGGAGCTGCAGTTTCAGTGTTTCCTTCAGCAGTTTGCTCTTCGGTTATTTCATCTTCTTCCTGTTCGCGGATACTTGCGAGCGCGGCAATTTCATCTCCTTCATCGAGGTTAATGAGTTTGACGCCCTGGGTATTACGGCCTGCCTCGCGGATATTTCTCACTTCCATACGGATGGTGATACCGGATTTACAGGTGATCATCAGGTCGTCTGTTTCGTCAACAGCCAGCAGTCCGACCAGCGATCCTGTCTTCTCTGTGATGTTAATCGTTTTTACCCCCTTACCACCACGATTGGTTACACGGTAAGACAGTTGATAAGGAATCTCTTCGCCTGATTCGTTTTTGATCTTTACGATATTGGCGAGATCTTCCTGGTTTTCGCCTCCTTCCAGTCGCTCAAGGAAAGGTGTACGTTTACCCAGACCTTTTTCGGAAACCACCAGAATCTGTTTGCGGATATCGAACCTGTTCACACAAGCCATACCGATCACATAGTCCTTACCTTCCTCCATGTCTATTCCATACACGCCGATTGCGCCGCGACCGGTAGCACGCACCTTGTCCTCTTCAAAGCAGATCGCGCGTCCGCTGTTAACAGCCATCATGATATAGCTGTCTCCGTCCGTAAGAGCTGCTTCAAGCAACTGATCATCTTCACGGATGGTGATCGCATTCACACCATTGGAGCGTGGGCGGCTGAATTCTTCCAGTGAAGTTTTCTTGATGATACCCTGCTTCGTACACAATACAATATTGTGCTTATTGATGTATTCCTCATTTTCCAGGTTTGCCACATCGATGATGGTGCGGATCTTATCGTCCTGAGGAAGCTGGATCAGGTTCTGGATTGCTCTTCCTTTCGCGTTTTTGTCAGTTTCCGGAATCTTGTACACGCGCAGCCAGTAACATCTTCCTTTTTCCGTAAAGATCAGCAATGTATGGTGCGTGGATGCGATGAACAGATGTTCGATGAAATCTTCTTCGCGTGTTTTTCCACCCATAGATCCGCGACCACCACGGCGTTGTGCACGGTATTCCGCGATAGAGGTACGTTTGATATAACCCAGATGCGAAATCGTGATCACGACATCTTCTTCCGCGATCATATCCAGCATATCCATTTCGCTTGCTCCGTAATCAATCTCGGATTTACGTTCGTCGCCGAATTTCTTTTTTACTTCTTCAAGCTCTCCTTTAATGATATCGAAGCGCATCTCTTCGTTTGCGAGGATGTCTTTCAGATGAGCGATCGTTTTCATGATCTCCGCATATTCTTCGCGCACACGCTCGATCTGCATGCCGGTGAGCGATTGGAGACGCAGTTCCAGTACAGCTTTTGCCTGTATTTCGGACATCTCGAATTGCTCTATCAATCCGTTCTTCGCGATTTCAGGTGTGCTGCTCTCGCGGATAAGCTGGATTACAGCATCCAGGTTATTCAGCGCAATAATATACCCTTCGAGGATATGTGCACGCTTTTCCGCTTCCCTGAGTTCAAACTGTGTTCTGCGCACCACCACCTCATGGCGGAAGCGTACAAACTCCGCAATAAGCTCTTTGAGGTTCATCGTCTTAGGACGACCTCCGATAAGCGCAACATTATTGATACCGTAGGATGTCTGCAGTTCGCTGTATTTGTACAGCAGGTTGATCACCACCTGTGCCACGGCATCCCTTCTGAGTTCCACCACAATACGGGTACCCTCTTTGTTGGATTCGTTGGCTACATGAGTAACACCTTCAATAATTTTATTGTTTACGAGCGAACCGATCTTTTCTGCAAGCGCATCCCGGTTTACCTGGTAAGGAACTTCCGTTATCACGATCTGTTCTTTACCGTTCTTCATGGTTTCCACGTTTACACGACCGCGCAGCACCACACGACCTCTGCCGGTGTGGAAGCCCGCTTTAATGCCGTCTATACCGTAGATGATACCGCCGGTTGGGAAATCCGGAGCCTTCACATGCTTCATCAGATCATCAATGCTGATTTCATTGTCATTGATGTAAGCGATACAGCCGTCCACCACCTCAGAAAGGTTGTGCGGCATCATATTGGTGGCCATCCCCACGGCAATACCCGAAGATCCGTTTACCAGCAATTGGGGAATGCGGGTAGGGAGTACGGTTGGCTCTTCAAGAGAATCGTCGAAGTTAGTGGTGAAGTCCACCGTATCTTTTTCAAGATCATCCAGCATGCTTTCTGCAAGCTTTTGCAGTCTCGCTTCGGTATAACGCATAGCGGCCGGGCCGTCACCATCCTGGGAACCGTAGTTACCCTGACCATCAACGATCAGGTAACGCATGCTCCAGGGTTGGGCCATACGCACCATGGCATCATAAACGGAAGAGTCGCCGTGAGGGTGGTATTTACCCAGTACCTCACCCACGATACGAGCCGATTTTTTATAAGGCTTGTTGCTGTTATTACCCAATTCATGCATTGCATACAGTACGCGGCGGTGTACGGGTTTCAGACCGTCACGCGCGTCCGGGAGCGCACGACCCACAATTACCGACATCGAATAATCGATGTAGGCGGTCTTCATTTGCTCCTCAATGTTTACGGGTAATATCCGAAGCTTCTCCGGTTGCTCTTGTTCTTGATTGTCTATCGGATTCTCTGACATAATTTTTTACTGATTCTACCGTGCCTGAAGCCGGTTTTGATATGCGCAAATATACCTATTTCAGGGCGTTTTTCCCGCCTGTTTATCAAGGTTTGTGGATAAGTTTTAGGAGGTTTCCGACTATGGCCGGAGCTGCGACTGACAGCTCTTTTATCCGGGTTCAGGGACGAAACCTGAAATGTATTTCGATACTTGCTTACAGTAGTATTGCATTAAATGTCATTATGTTTTATCTTGGCGCACTTAATATTTCTCCAAATGAATCACTATCTACGCAAAACATGCTTTGCGACGCTTCTGGCAACGGTTACCTTGCCGTCTTTCGCGCAAACCTACCAGGTAAAGCTGAACGAAAAAGTAAAAAACAAAATCCGTTCCGAATCAGTCATCGGTCGCGACGACTCCGGCAATGTCTACATTGCCGGTGCAAAATACCGGCCGAAAGTGTACATCCCATTGGGAATTATCAACTATGTGGACGTTCGTAAAGAACGGTATATCAAAAAGTATGATGCTCAATTGAATCTTGTAGACCAGTTTCGTGTAAACGGTGAGAAAATAGCTTTGAAGCAAAGTGCCATCGACGGGAAAACGGTTATCTGTATGGTAGGGATTTTCAGTTCTTTCCAGGCATACAATATGAGTATGATCAGTGTAACCGTTAAGGGCAACTATTATCTTGTTACACAGGACGAGCAAAAGCCACGCAACGATTATTATGTGCTTAAAATAAACATGAAAGACGGAACGGTGGAGACAAGAACCCACCTGTTTGCACTTTCCCGTAACAAGAAAGATAAAACATTGAAAATCGACGACTTCCATATTGCCGTTTCTCCGGACAGCAGCAAGGTGTTGTTCTCTGCTTCTTATCAGCGCGATAAGTCTTCCAAGACCGGCGTTGCCTATTCGGCTGCCGCATTTACCAGCGATCTGCAACCCTTGTTCAGCGCAAACTACAAATTGCCTAAATCGGGCAAAGACTTTAAAGTGAAAGATGCGCAAATCACAAATGATGGAGAGGTGCTGGTGATGGGCCGCAACCTGGACAAAAATCACCGTGATGAATCGGGTTATGTTTCCGTATTTGCTATGAGCAAAGAACAGCCCAAACCAAAGGAAACGCGGATGAAATTTAAAGGTAGCTATGTGAATGATGTACTGTTATCCCTGAACAATACCGAAGTCCCGATGGCAGTTGGGTTTTACCGCAACGGAAGCGGTAAAAAGGGATACGACGGAATGTTCTATGCGCCGCTCGACCAGGACCACCAGATATATGAAATGCATAAGCACGAATTTGACGCGGAATTTATCGGTGCCACTTATTCGCCCAACGCGGAAAAAAAGCTGAAAAGGAAAGAGTCAAGGGGCAAAGACCTCAAAGAGTCTTCCCGCTTCAATCTTACAGATTTTATCAAAACGGATGACGGTGGGTACCTGGCTGTAGCCGAGAATTATTATGTGGTTGCTGTAACGCGTACTTCAGGGGGCGGCCGCACGGGTATGACTACCACGCACACCGAATACCACCATCATTACGGAGATATGATTGTATTCAAATTTGATAAAGACGGCAAGAAAACCGCTATGAACAAGGTAGCGAAAGAAAACATATACGTTACCGGAGATAACAGTCAGCCGTACGAGCGTGATTATGCCTCTTCAAATATCGATGGTGACACGTACCTGTTGTTTAATGACGATGCAGGACTGGAGACTACGAATCGCGTACGCAGCGGCAAAAACTCCAGAAAAACGACTTACATCGCTAAGGTGAAACAGGATGGCGGCATCAAAAAGGATCTGCTGATTTCCAAAAACGATGGCGATGGTTACGTATTTGATCCGCATCTGAATATTCAGCGTGCCGGAGCAAACAGCCTGGTGATACTGATGTCCAGACGCGGACGGAATAACAAAAGGACGCGTATGGGAACAGTTACGATCCAGAAAACTTCCTGATGATTATTACAACCAATAAGAAAGGCGCACAAAAATAATTTGTGCGCCTTTCTCTTTTAGATCATTATCTGCGATCTTTATTGAAGCATCTTGTCCAGTTTCCCCTGGGCAAGAGGGTGATAATTTAAGCGGTATTTCCGGTACCAGCTGATCGCCAGCTCTTTTTTGCCTTCGGTGCTCAATGCTTCATACAGCGGCAGTATAAATTTCTGTCTTCCTGTTACGCTCAGAAAACGTTCCATTTGCGGGAACGCAGCCTGATAGTCGGCAGCCACGGCGGTTATGAACCATTGGAATGCGATTTCGCTGTTCGTTGTTTGTGTAAAATGAAATGCTTTATCCAACGCCGCCATCTGTTGCAGCGAAAGCGGTTTAGGCATTTTTCTCAGGAAATGCAGCCATTCATGAGTGGTCCACTCTTTTGTTGCGAGCGTTTCCGGTGTTGTACCATTCAGGAAAAGCGTGCGTGCTTCATCCACCTTCGCAAAGCGCTCATTGTCGGCTCTTGGTGCGTTGTCCGGTATACCGGGACCGTAAACCCAGGCGGGAATATTGATTTTATGGTACAATGCAGAGTCGCCTTTCAGCAGGTGCTGATCCAGGTACTGCAGGAATTCCTCAGTGGTAATACTTTTAAAGGCATGCTCCGCGAAGTATTGTTTCAGGAATGTATCCCAGCGTTCACGTCCCACATTCCGTTCGATGAGCAGCAATAAAAGCGAACCTTTTTCATAAGGGATATCGCTCAGTGCATCCTCCGCATCGTTTTTAGCCAGATCCTGTTTCAGCCAGGTCTGCCGGCTGTTTTTGCCGAAGTCTGCCACCGCAGCTTCCAGATCCTGGTAGCCCAGTTCCCACAACATATCTGCATAAGATTTGCCGTTCATTGCCTCACAGATGCGGCGTTCGAAATACACGGTAAACCCTTCATTCATCCAGATGTCGTTCCAGGTACGGTTGGTCACCAGGTTGCCGCTCCAGTTGTGTGCGAGTTCATGTGCAATAAGGTTCACGAGCGATTTGTCGCCTGCAATTACCGTTGGGGTGCAGAACGTGAGTTTCGGATTTTCCATTCCTCCGATCGGGAAACCGGGAGGTAGTACAATTACGTCGTACCTGCCCCAGCGATATGGTCCGTACAGACTTTCTGCCGTCTCCACCATTTTGCCCATGTCGGAAAACTCGCGGTGCACGCGTTCGATCATCTCCGGCTCTGCATACACACCGGTGCGCCTGTCTTCGGCCATAAAGCGTATATCACCAACGGCGAGCGCCAGCAGGTAAGCGGGAATCGCTATATCCATGTCGAAATGATACACGCCGGAATCATTGATTTGGGTAGGGTTTCCCGAGGCACTCATTACCGCAAGCATACCTTTGGGGACGGTAATTCTTGCGCTGTAGGTAAAGCGGATACCGGGACCGTCCGGACAGGGAACCCAGGTGCGGGCGTAGATGCTTTCGGATTGCGTGTACAGGAACGGACTCTTTTTGCCCGTTGTCTGTGCGGCATCCAGCCACTGCAGCGCTTTAGCATCCGGAGCGGTACGATAGAAAATACGTACCTGTTTCGTTTTACGGCCTACACGGATCATCAGCGGAGTTCCGAGATGCTCTCTTTTTTCGCCGAGTGTAAAGGGCGCGCGTTTACCATCTGTGTACACAGAATCGATCTGCAGTCCGTTGTCGTCGAGTACGAGGTCGGGCAGGTCCCTTGAATTTTCTATATCCCAGGTTGCAGATCCGGATATGGTTTTTGAGCCCATATCCACATTAAGGTCCAGGCTCAGGTGTTTCATTACGATGCTGTCTGCATTGCTCAGTGTATGCCAGTCGCGGTTATTGCTGTCTGCAGATGCATTGCTCTTTTGCTGTGTGGCTGCGTGTTTTTCGCCGCAGGCAGCGAACAGGGTAGTGAGAAAGAGTCCGAAATAAACGATCTGTTTCATAGGAATTTGTGTAAGGTATTATTGTACCCAGTTTTTTTCGTTGGTGTGATGCACTTCTGATTGCAGACGGTATTTATCCATCAGGTGTTTCCTGAGTTGCTCTGCGGCATAGACCGACCGGTGCTGCCCGCCCGTACATCCAAAGTTTACGGAAAGACTGTCGAAGCCACGCGCCATATAATCCTCTACAACTATGTCCACCATATTGTAGACATTCTCGAGAAACTGACCCATGCGGGTTTCATTTTGCAGGTATTCTTTCACCGCGATGTCTTTTCCGCTTTGCTTCTTATACTGGTCTATACGACCGGGGTTCAGGATGCCGCGGCAATCAAACACAAATCCACCTCCGTGCTCCGAATGATCTTTCGGAATGCCTTTTTTGTAAGAAAAGCTATTGATCACCACCTTGAGCTTCGTATGTTCATCCGCCTTCGGAAAGTCAAAACTGGCGCGGATTTCCTTACTGCTGAGCTTTTCCAGCAACCCTCGTATTTTCGGATAGCTGGGTATCTGCGGGTTGTCATTCAGAAATGTTTCGAGATTCTGTAAAGCCGGTGCAATACTGCTGATGAAATGCGGACGTCGCTCAAATAAGCCCCGGAATCCGTATGCTCCGAGCACCTGTATCAGTCGCAGCATTACAAACTGGGAATATCCCTTACGCAGGTACATCTCGTCTATCTTAGCCATCGGCAGCGTATTCAGGCTATGGATATAGGCATTCAGCAATTCGTCTTTCCACTTTTGCGGCAGTTGCGCTTTGGCCTGCCACAGCAGGGAAGCAACATCGTACTGGGGAGGCCCCTGCATGCAGCCCTGGTAGTCGATGAAGTACACCTTACCTTCAAACAGCATAATGTTGCGGCTCTGGAAGTCGCGGTACATCAGCATTTTGGGCTGTATACGTCCGAGATCTTTACTGATCTCGTCTATTTCATCACTGATTTCCGTTCTGTCGTAAACGATCTTTTGCAGATCGGCAAAGTAATATTTGAAATAAAGGAAATCGTTTTTGATCGCTTTTTCATCAAACTGTTTTACGCCGAAGCATTGGTTATAATCTGCTTCGCGCCCGGCGATCCACTGCAGTTTCGCCAGCTGCTCCAGGCTCAGGCGGTAGTATTCCTTTACCTGGTCGCTGAAGCCTTCGCGGTTCAGTTCATCGAATAAGGTAACGGTTCCAAGGTCCTGCTGCAGGTAGTAACGCCGGTCTTTTCCTGTTTTATAAATTTCCGGTACGTTGATTTCGTGCTTGCGGAACAGATCTGTGAAATAGTAGAACGAATTGTTTTCGGCGATATTCTGGTTGAATGTTCCTATTGCTTTGTGTTTCTCATTGCTGAGGCGGAAATACACTCTGTCCGATCCGGACATAGGTATCTCACTGATCGAATCGGGTTGTGATCCGAAATGTTCTTCAAATAACTGGATTAAAACCGGTTTATGTGCGGGAGTCTTCATCATATCTGCTGTGTGTGCTTGGTGTGTCAGGGATGGAAATAGTGTTCCAGGGTTTTGGGAGCGGCGCCGAAATGCAGCCAGTCCGGAGCATCGAAGCTGAAAACCGCCACTGATGCGGTAGGCATACCTACGGCCATTTTCCGCGAACATTCAAATGCGAAATCGCTGATACCGGGGTTATGTCCTACCAGCATCAGGCAGTGCACATGATCCGGAACGGACAGTATCTCATGGAGTATCGTTTCTGAAGACGCATGGTAGAGGCTTTGCTCGTTCTGCACTTCAATAGCAGGATCGTTACCGGCGGCCTCCAGAAATATTCCGGCTGTTTGCCGGGTACGTTTTGCCGTACTGCTGAGTAACAATTCCGGTCGCGGACAATGCGTCAGGATAGTCTGCGCTATTTTCGCAGCATCCGCTTCACCGCGACTGAGCAGTTCCCGGTCGAAGTCGCGTTGCCCGGGTCGGATATCTTCCGTCTTCGCATGACGCATCAGTATCAGGGTTCGTTTCATTTTGCCTTACTTATAATAATGTAACCGGAGCTGTTGCCCTTCAAATACGGCATAACTGTCAAAGTTGATCCAGTCGCCGAGATTGATATACAGACTATTCTGGGGTAACGGGTATTCCAATGCCAGATGGCGGTGACCGAACACGAAATAGTCGATATGTCTTTTTTCGAGTACCGAAAGGCAATACTGTACGAGGAATTCGCGCTCCGGTCCTTTAAAACTATCTTTATTGCCACCTTCGTGTTTCGGGCCCAGGCGGCTGAAATAAGATGCGATACCCATTCCGGTGTCCGGATGCACACGGCGGTACAACCATTGACACACAGGATTGCGTAATATTGATTTCAGCACTTTGTACCCGCGGTCGCCGGGGCCGAGCCCGTCACCATGACCTATAATAAAAGATTTTCCATTGATGATGCGCTCGACCGGCTCGTGGTGTACGGGAATATCCAGTTCTTCCTGAAAATAGCCACGCATCCAGAGATCGTGATTGCCTGTAAAAGCTTCAATGGTGATACCGCTATCGCGCAATTCGCCCAGTTTGCCGAGAAAGCGTACGTAGCCTTTCGGCACTACATGCCTGTATTCCATCCAGGAGTCGAACAGGTCGCCTACGAGGAACAGGTGTGCAGCATCGGACTTGATTTCATCAAGCCAGCGGCAGATACGTCGTTCCCGCTCCAGGCTCCGCGCATGATCGGGGATGCCCAGGTGAAAGTCCGACGCAAAATATATTTTTTTCCCTTCGGGTATTGTCATTCGTGTTGGTAAGGACTGCAAGGTAGCACATTCGGAACTACTGCGACTGTACTTTGGTTATCAGTATATTGGCTGTTGCCACTATTCCCTCTTCCCGTCCGATAAAGCTCATTTGTTCTGTAGTGGTCGCTTTAATGGATACATCTTCGGGACTGATTTCCACTATGCGTGCAATAACCTCCTTCATCTCCGTGGCATATTTCATGATCTTCGGAGCCTGTAATAAAATAGTGCTGTCGATGTTTACCACGCTGTATCCGCGGTCTTTTATGAGCGCATAAGTTTTTGCCAGCAATATCTTGCTGTCGATATTTTTCAACGAAGGATCGGTGTCGGGGAAGTGCTTACCGATGTCTCCGAGCCCCAGCGCTCCGAGTAATGCATCGCAGATCGCGTGCAGCAGTACATCCGCATCGCTATGCCCTAACGCACCTTTTGTATGGGGGATCAGTACGCCGCCGAGCCAGAACTCGCGCCCCTCCACCATCTGGTGAAAATCTATGCCTTGCCCGATACGGTACATAAGTCGGATTTAAAGATATTTATAATTGTCTTTCGGAGATAAGCGGAGCAATACTTCGTACATGAGTCTGATGCAGCTTTCCACATCGGACTGGTGCACTGTTTCCACAGTAGTGTGCATATACCGCAGCGGAAGTGAGATCAGGGCACTCGGTACACCGCCATTTGAATACGCAAATGCATCCGTATCCGTTCCCGTGGAACGTGCGGCCGCCTGTAATTGTACCGGGATCTCGTTTTTACGGGCAGTATCGATGATTTTCTCCAGCAATATGTTGTGCACAGCCGGCGCATAGCTCAGTACAGGTCCGTCTGTACAATGTATGTCTCCATCTGCGCTTTTACTCATCATAGGAGTGGTGGTGTCATGCGTCACATCGGTACAGATTGCCACATTCGGCCTGATATGTTGCGCGATCATGGTTGCGCCGTTCAGTCCCACCTCTTCCTGCACCGCATTTACGATATACAATCCGAATGGTAGTTTCTTTTTATTTTCCTTCAGCAGTCTGGCTACTTCGGCTATGATCACACCGCCCATACGGTTGTCCATAGCGCGACCGATCCAATAGCCGTAATTCAGTGTTTCGAAGCCTTCGGTAAACGTACAGACGCATCCTACGTGTACACCGAGTTCCTCTACCTGCTTGCGGTTTTTTGCACCGACGTCGATCCAGATGTTTTCCACGTCCGGTCTTTTTTCGTTCTGTGCTTTACGCACATGTATCGCCGGCCAGCCGAATATACCTCTGACGATTCCTTTTTTTGTATAGATGTTCACACGTTTGGAGGGCGCAATCTGGTGATCGCTGCCTCCGTTGCGGCACACATTGATAAATCCGTCTGCGCTGATATATTTTACAAACCAGCTGATCTCGTCAGCATGCGCTTCGATCACCACTTTATATTCCGCTTCAGGGTTTATGATGCCGACAGCCGTTCCGTAATTATCGACATAATGTGTATCGATATAAGGCCGGATATAATCCAGCCATATTTTCTGACCGCTGGATTCAAAACCGGTAGGGGAGGAGTTGTTGAGGTATTCCCGGATGAACGCCATCGAATGGTCGTTCAGTAATGACTTTTCCTTTTTCGCTTTTGCCATAAAAGTAAATTTACGTGATGAGGGGTATTACCAGATATCCAGTCCGAAACGCTTCGCATTATCCTGAGCCTGCTCGTAACCTGCATCGCTGTGACGCAGGATACCCATGGCCGGATCATTATGCAGCACGCGTTTGAGGCGTTCGTCCGCATCATCTGAACCATCGGCTACAATGACCATACCTGCGTGCAAAGAGTAGCCCATGCCTACGCCACCGCCATGATGGAAGCTCACCCAGCTGGCTCCGCCCGCAGTGTTGATCAGCGCGTTCAGGATCGGCCAGTCCGCCACTGCGTCGCTGCCGTCTTTCATTGCTTCGGTTTCCCGGTTCGGAGAAGCTACAGAACCGCAATCGAGGTGATCGCGGCCGATAACGATCGGTGCTTTTACTTTCCCTTCGCGTACCAACTGATTGAACAGTAAGCCTGCTTTCTCGCGCTCTCCCATACCCAGCCAGCAGATACGTGCCGGAAGGCCCTGGAATGCGATCTTGTCTTTTGCCATGCTCAGCCAGCGTTGCAGTCCCTTGTTCTCAGGGAACAATTCTGCGAGTGCGCGGTCTGTAGTATAAATATCTTCGGGATCTCCGCTTAAAGCTACCCAGCGGAATGGCCCTTTACCATCGCAGAACAGCGGACGGATATATGCGGGTACAAATCCGGGGAAGTCGAATGCGTGTTCCACACCTCGTTTATCCTTTGCCTGTCCGCGCAGGTTATTGCCATAATCAAATGTGATGGCACCGCGTTTTTGCAGTTCGAGCATCAGGCGCACATGGTGGGCCATCGTATCAAGCGAACGCGATTTGTATTCTTCCGGGTTGGAATCGCGCAGGGCATTTGCCTGGTCTACGCTCATGTTTTCCGGAAAATAACCGATCAGCTCATCGTGGGCCGACGTCTGGTCCGTGAGTGTGTCCGGTGTGATATTGCGTTCGATCAGCCTTGAAAGCAGGTCTACCACATTGCATACCACCCCTATGGAAATAGCTTCACCTGCTGCTTTTGCGCGCAGCGATTCGTCTATAGCTTCATCGATGTTATGGTACATCTTATCAATGTAGCGGGTATCCAGCCGTTTGCGTATACGCCATTCTTCCACGTCCGCAGCAAGGCAAACGCCTTCGTTCATGGTAATGGCCAAAGGCTGAGCGCCACCCATGCCGCCGAGTCCCGCTGTTACGTTCAGCGTGCCTTTCAGGCTACCCTGGAAATGCTTGTTGGCTAGTGAAAGATAAGTTTCATAGGTACCCTGCACAATACCCTGCGACCCGATATAGATCCAACTTCCGGCAGTCATCTGGCCATACATCATCAATCCTTTCGCCTCCAGTTCGCGGAAGTGCTCCCAGGTTGCCCAGCGACCCACCAGGTTTGAATTGGCGATCAGCACACGGGGGGCATTTTTATGCGAACGGAGGATACCCACGGGTTTGCCGCTTTGTACCATCAACGTTTCGTCTTCATTCAGGTCGCGGAGGCATTCGAGTATCTTGTCGAAGCTTTCCCAGTTACGGGCCGCTTTACCGATACCGCCATAAACGACCAGGTCTTCAGGGCGTTCTGCCACTTCAGGGTCCAGGTTGTTCTGGATCATACGGTAAGCAGCTTCTGTCACCCAGTTTTTGCAATGCAGCGCAGAGCCGGTGGGCGACTTTACAATACGTTTTGAGGTTTGTGTGCTCATAAGAATAACACTTTACAATTGGATGTTATAATGATTGTTACAGGATCGTTTGCTGAATAGACGCGAGTATGTCTGCTGTTTCTTCTTTGCTGTTACCTTCAGCGTAAACGCGCAGCAAAGGTTCTGTTCCCGATGCACGCAGCATCAGCCAGCCGCCATTGTCGAGGTGGTATTTGATACCATCGATGTTTTCCACGCGGTTGTAGGTGTATTTGCCGAATTGTCCGTACACGCCATCCTGCGCATTGCGGATAATACTTTCTTTGAGTTCGTTCGGAATGGTAAGGTCCAGACGGTCGTAGCAGAAAGTACCTACTACAGCATACACTTCGTCGCACAATTGTTTGAGCGTTTTGCCGCTGCGGGTCATCAGATCGTAGATCAGCAGACCGTCATAAATACCGTCGCGCTCCGGAATATGCCCTTTTACGGCAATACCGCCGCTTTCTTCGCCACCCACCAGCACATCTTCCTGTGTCATGATTTCGCTGATGTATTTGAAGCCGATAGGTGTCACGGTAACCGGCAGATTATAAGCCGCGCACATTTTCTTCACACGGTCGGTAACCGAGAAAGCAATCGCAACTTTACCGTTGAGGTTTTTATGTTTGTGCAGGTAATTGATCAGCAGTAAAATCACATGGTGTGAATCCACGAAATTGCCGTCTTCGTCGTACAATCCGATACGGTCGGCGTCGCCGTCCGTTGCCAGACCTATCTTCAGTTCCGGCGTGCCGGCCATTGTAGCGGAAAGCTCTTTCAGATTCTTATCTATCGGTTCCGGAGCCTGTCCGTGGAAGCCGGGATTGTCATCGCAATGCAGCAATACCGCCGAAGGCAGCAGTTTGCGGATTACATTCTGTCCTGCTCCGAACATCGCGTCGTATGCAAGTTTATAGGGCGACCGGTTCAGCAGTTCAAAGTCGAAATGTTCCTTCAGATAATCCAGGTACATTGTCTCAAGATCCACATATTCCAATTGCCCTGAAGACAACAGTTCACTGATAGCGGTATCGGGAACAGCAACGGTATCCGGAATCAGTTGTTCCACTTCGGCGATTTCGGAAGGACTGGTAGGACCGCCATGAGGGCCTTTCAGCTTAAATCCGTTGTAGCCTACCGGATTGTGGGATGCTGTGATTACAACGCCTTGCTGTGCATTCAGTTTCAGCACCGCCATCGAAACCATAGGTGTACTCACAAAACCCTTCGCAAGCAATACTTTGATGCCGCTGGCACATAATACACGCGCGGTTGTTTCTGCGAACATTTCACCGCCGAAGCGACAATCATGACCGATTACAACGGTGTTTTGCTGTTGTTTGCCGTTCAGCCAGGCTGCAAGTCCCTGGGCAACACGGGCCACGTTGTACACGGTATATTCTTTTGCAATAATGGCACGCCAGCCATCGGTGCCGAATTTTATTTTTTCTACTTGCATAGAGGAGTGTTTCAGTGAATGATTTTCAGGTGGCAAATGTACGGTATTCACTCTATCGGGCGCATGCTATTTATAAAGGTTTTCTATTGAAAACTAAGTGCTGATTGCCGGAAATCGCTTACCTTTAGCTGCGAAAAAAGCAGTTTTTTGCTTCCGAATATGCCGAAACTCACGTTTGCGATATTACCTGTTGTGCTTTCGTCTCTGATGCCGTTAGCAGCAGGTGCCCAGGTTTATAAAAGTTCCGATTCCAACTCAATACATCCCGTATTGACCCGTATACCCAAGCCTAAGCCCATTACGCGCGAGAACAGCTTCGGTTTCCGGATGAATTCAGACGGCTGGAGTGTGGTGTACGAGGCCGGCAAATCGGTTTCTGAAGATCTGAAGCGTATCGAACGTTTTTACGATGTGCGTGTGTTCCAGATCGAGCTGTCCGAACGTCATCATCCTAAAGAAGTGAGGATGTACGGTTGGGATATTGATCACCAGAGCGACAAACAATATATTTTCGGTAAAATAAATAACTTTTATGCGCTCAAAGGGAATTACCTGTTCCGTAAAATGATCGCAGGGAAACCTATCGATGGTAATGTGTCGCTGCACCTGGTGTACGGTGGCGGTTTATCCATTGGTTTACTAAAACCTTATTACGTCAATGCTTACGTGTCTGAAGACGGTGGTCAGACATTCTCCAAAAAGGACGTGGGCTTTAAGCCGGAAACATCCCCTTACTTCCTGAATCCCGTGTACGTTATCGGCGCTTCCTCCTGGGGAGCCGGGCTGGGAGGTATTAAAGTCGTACCCGGTCTGCACACCAAGCTGGGCATGCATTTTGATTTTGCACGGCAGACCCGCGTGGTAAGCGCTGTGGAAGTAGGTGTGACGGGCGAACTGTACAGTAAGAAGATCGAAATTATGGCCGATCAGAAAGCTACTGCTTATTTCTTTAACCTTTATGCCGGTATACAATTTGGCAAACGCCACCAATGATTGTAATTTGCGGCCCGATTTTTTATGCAAGAACTGAATGTGATCAGCAGTACTGCCAATGCTGAGGAACCGAGAGTGAAAAAGCCGAACTGGCTGAGAGTGAAACTGCCTACCGGAGAGGGTTACAGGCATGTACGGGGACTGGTGGATACGCATAAGCTGCATACCATCTGCGAAAGCGGCAACTGTCCGAATATGGGGGAATGCTGGGGAGCAGGAACGGCAACGTTCATGATCCTCGGGAACATCTGTACACGTTCCTGCGGTTTCTGCGCAGTAGCGACAGGGCGTCCTTTACCCGTAGACTGGGATGAGCCGCAGCGCGTGGCCGAGGCCATTTTCCTGATGAAGGTGAAACATGCGGTGATCACGTCCGTAGACCGTGACGAACTCAAAGACGGTGGTTCTATCATATGGGCCAATACCATCAAAGCGGTCCGTGCTTTAAATCCTGACACTACCCTGGAAACCCTGATCCCCGATTTTAAGGGCGACTGGGACAACCTGCAGCGTATGATAGATGTGGCTCCGGAAGTGGTTTCGCACAATATTGAAACCGTGGAGCGCCTTACCAAACAGGTGCGTATCCAGGCCAAATACCATCGCAGCATGGAAGTGATCCGCCGCCTGAAAGATGGCGGTATGCGTACCAAAAGCGGTATCATGCTGGGGCTGGGAGAAGAAAAGCAAGAGGTATTACAAACCATGCAGGACCTCGCAGACAACGGACTCGACGTACTTACGCTGGGTCAATACCTGCAGCCTACACCAAAACATCTACCGGTTGTTCGCTTTGTACACCCGGATGAGTTTGCCGAATACCGTGAGGCAGGGTATAAGATGGGACTTGATTTCGTGGAAAGCGGTCCGCTTGTAAGATCTTCCTACCATTCCGAAAAACATGTGATCGCGGGAGAAGGCCGCCGCATGTGGGAAGCGGAAAAAGCTGCGGGATTCGCTTAAAAGCTTATTTAAATTGTTCTACCGCGATCCGTTCATTGCAAAACGAATATTCGCGTTCATCATTGGATGCAACTACCACGAGTCGACCCTGACCGTACTGTTGCATCCAATTCTGGTATTGGGCTACTCCCTTATCGTCCAGGTTGGTGCAGGGCTCATCGAGGAACAGCGCCTGCGTATCGCTGAAGATCGCCTGTGCGAGTTTTACACGTTGTTTCATGCCCGAGGAGAAATCCCCGATCAGCTTATCTCCCGCCTGCCGGATGCCGATCAGGGCAATGATGTCGTCTATGGTGATGCCTTTAAGCGGCTGTTTAAAACGGAAATGAAATTGCAGGAATTCCCGTAAAGACATTTCTTCGATGATATCCATGCCCGGGGCGCAAAAGCTCACGTGCCGGAATACCAGTTCCGGTGCAATACGATGTCCGTCGAATGAATACTCCACAGTGCCTTTGCTGGCCTGTTGGATGCCGGCGATAATGCGTAACAGCGTGGATTTTCCGCTGCCGTTCACGCCCAGCAGCGCATAAGAACCCGGACCCTGAAGCGTCAGATGTACGTCGCGCAGAACAGGGTGGTGTACAAACTTCTTGGAAAGGGAATTAACCGATATCTTCATTGTGGCGTCGAGTATAGCCGCGCATGATGCCGCGTCCGGTCTCACGGATGAAATTCAGGATTTCATCGCGCTCATCGGAAACAGGAATTTCTGCCTCAATGATCTCCATCGCCTTGGAAACGTTATATCCGCGCACAAACAAAATGCGGTATATGTCCAGGATATGGTTGATCTTCTGCATATCGTAGCCGCGACGCTTCAGCCCCACGGAGTTTACACCCGCATAGGAAATCGGTTCGCGCGCTGCTTTAATGTAAGGCGGTACGTCTTTTCTTACAAGCGTACCCCCGGTTACAAATGCATGCGAACCGATGCGTACGAACTGCTGTACGGCAGTAAGTCCGCCCAGTACCACATTGTCACCGATTGTGATATGACCCGCCAGTGTTGTGTTGTTCGCGAAAATACAGTAGTTGCCCACAATACAATCGTGCGCCACGTGCGAATACGCCATGATCAGGCAATTGCTGCCTACTTCGGTACGCCCTTTATCCGTGGTGCCGCGGTTGACCGTTACACATTCACGGATAGTGGTATTGTCGCCGATCACCGTAAGCGTGTGCTCGCCACGGTATTTCAGGTCCTGCGGCATTGCAGAGATAACCGCGCCGGGAAAAATCTTACAGTTTTTCCCGATCCTGGCTCCTTCCATAATGGTGACATTGGACGCTATCCATGCACCATCGCCGATCTCCACATCGCGGTGGATCGTGCTGAATGGCTCTATGGTAACATTATGGCCTATCTTGGCTTCCGGATGTATGTATGTGAGCGGATGAATCATTATTTCTTTTCTTTACGAACCAATTGGGCCACTAACTCAGCTTCGGTAACGAGCTTATTGCCGACATAGGCCGAGCCTTTCATCTCAAAAATGCCGCGACGTACAGCTCCTGTCAACTCCATATGGATGACGAGCGTATCACCGGGAACCACTTTTTGCTTGAATTTTACCTTGTCGATTTTCAGGAAATAGGTGTCGTAATTTTCAGGGTCTGTATAGCTGTTCAGCGCAAGGATGCCTCCCACCTGAGCCATTGATTCAATTTGCAGCACTCCGGGCATAACCGGGTTGCCGGGAAAATGTCCCGTGAAGAACTGCTCGTTCATCGTCACATTCTTGATGCCCACAACATGGTTATCAGACATCTCGATGATCTTATCCACCAACAGGAACGGATATTTGTGCGGCAGGAATTTTTCGATCTGGTTGATATCATAGATCGCCGGCATATTCGGGTCGTAAGACGGAATACCCGCCAGGTGTTTATTGGAACGGATGTATTGCTTTATCTTTTTCGCAAACTGCACGTTGGACGCATGTCCCGGGCGGCTGGCGATGATGTGTGCATTGATCGGGTAGCCGATCAGTGCGAGGTCTCCGATCACATCCAGCAGCTTATGTCGCGCCGGCTCGTTCGGAAATTCCATCTGCAGGTTGTTGAGAATGCCTTCCTGCTTCACTTCTATATGATCTTTGCCGAATACTTTGGCCAGATGGTTCAGTTCTTCCTGGCTCACCGGCTTGTCCACCACTACGATGGCGTTGCTCAGATCGCCGCCTTTGATCAGGTTATTTTCCAGCAGGTATTCTATTTCATGCAGGAAGCAAAACGTACGGCAGGAAGCAATTTCTTTTTTAAAGTGCGACAGATTCTTCAGACTTGCGTGCTGTGTTCCGAGAATCGGCGAATTGAAGTCGATCATCGTAGTCACCTGGTAATCCTGCGAAGGTATTGCCAGCATATCTACGTTCTTGGCCGGATCATAAAAATGGATGTTGTTATCGAGCGAATACACAATACGCTTCGCATCCTGTTCCTGCAAACCGGCACTTTCAATCGCCTCCACGAATTCGCGGCTGCTGCCATCGAGAATGGGAACCTCAGGGGCGTTCAGCTCAATAAGTGCGTTATCCACCTGCGTGCCCACCAAAGCGGCAAGCAGGTGCTCGATCGTGCTGATGCGTGCACCATTATGTTCAATGGTGGTTCCGCGTGAGGTATCCACTACCAGGTCTGCATCTGCTTTTACAATAGGCTGATCCGGAAGGTCTATACGCTGAAAGCGGTATCCATGGCCTGCAGGAGCCGGCTTGATGGTGATCTTCACCTGAAGGCCGGTATGCAATCCTACACCGGACAAGGTTACCGGTTCTTTTAATGTATGTTGATTTTGATGAGCGTGGCTGTTAACTCGCAATGTCTGTTTTTTTAGGGCTGTTGATCAATTACTGGCCTTCCGCAGTTGCTGTGTTGTCGCTTTTGAGGTTCCTGAGTTCCTGTTCGAGTCGTGCCAGTTTCTGCTGAATCTCCGGCAAATGTCTGAAAATTGCCTGACTTTTTAATACGCTTTTATAATCGAAGGCCGGAGTACCGTTCAAAACGGTATGGGGATCGTTTACAGACTTGGAAACTCCGCTCTGAGCATTGATATGTGTATGGTCGGCTATAGTGAGGTGACCGATTATGCCCGCCTGGCCACCGATCATACAGCGCTTGCCTATTTTAGTGCTTCCGGCGATACCCGCCTGTGCAGCAATAACGGTACATTCGTCAATTTCCACATTATGCGCCACCTGGATCAGATTATCTAGCTTTACTCCTTTACGGATCAGTGTGCTGCCCATGGTTGCGCGGTCAATGGTACAATTCGCACCTATTTCCACATCTTCTTCGATCACCACGTTGCCCAACTGGGGTATTTTCTGATAGGAACCGTCCGCCTGCGGGGCGAATCCGAATCCATCGCCGCCGATAACGGCACCGGAATGGATAATGCTGCGCGCGCCGATCATGCATTCATCATATACTTTCACGCCTGAATACAAAGTCACTTTCGTGCCAAGCTGAACGTTGCGGCCCACAAAAGAATTCGGATAGATGCGGCACCCGTCTGCAAGCACTGCGCCTGCCGATATATAGGAAAAAGCGCCTATATATACGTCATTTCCTATTTTGGCGCTATCAGCGATAAAACACGGTTGTTCAATGCCTTTGGGTAGTTCACTCTTTGCCATTTCGCTGTAATACTGCATGAGGCTGGCAAACGCGGCATAAGCATCCGGCACACGGATAAGGGTGGCTTTTACTGGGGCTGTAAGCTGCAGTTGTTCATTCACCAGCACAATAGCGGCGTCTGTGGTATAAAGATACTCCTCGTATTTCGGATTGGCGATAAAGCAGAGAGAACGGTTCCCTGCGGTTTCTATTTTGGAAATCTCCGAGACGCTCCGGTTTTCGTCACCCTCAATTTTTCCGCCTAATAATGCTGCTATCTGCTTCGCACTAAACTCCATTCAAAATAATTTTACGTCTTTAATTCGTTCCGCGTGTATCTTATAGCCCCCCGTAGGCGGATAAAGGTACACAAAAACCTTACCTCACCTAGTCACTTAACAATTGATAAACAGAAACGCAATATTTCCCCGGATAGTATAAATTGTCGCTTCAAAAAGTTGCCGGGGGAAAACGGTTTTTATGTACGTTTGCATCCATGTCAATCAGTGTAAGCTCGCTGACCAAGAACTACGGGTCACAAATAGCCGTCAATAATATTTCATTTGATATTCCAAAGGGACAAATTGTTGGTTTTCTGGGGCCAAATGGTGCCGGAAAGTCCACTACCATGAAAATGATCACCGGCTATCTGCCGCCCACATCAGGTACGGCGTCGGTGTGCGGTTTTGACGTGCAGACCCAATCTATGGACTTGCGCCGTCACATCGGTTACCTCCCGGAACAGAACCCGCTTTATTACGATATGTATGTACGGGAGTACCTGGAGTTTACCTGCGGTATTCATAAAATAGAAAAAAAGCAGCGCGCTGCACGTATTGAAGAGATTATTCAGATGACCGTTCTTGGCAAGGAAGCCCATAAAAAGATCGGCATGCTCAGTAAAGGATACAAACAACGGGTGGGACTTGCACAGGCAATGATCCATAACCCGGATGTGCTGATCCTGGATGAACCGACTTCAGGACTGGACCCGAATCAGATCGTAGAGATCCGCGACCTGATTATCGACATCGGTCGCGAAAAAACGGTTTTACTGTCCACGCATATCATGCAGGAAGTGGAAGCGATGTGCAGCCGCGTCATCATCATCAATAACGGCAATATAGTAGCAGACGATAAAATTGCCAACCTTCAGCAGGCCGGCAGCAATAAGTCTTTGCTGGTGAGCTTTGAACAGAGTGTATCCAAAGAACTGCTGAAGAAAATTGCAGGAGCCGGACGGATGGAGGACCTGGGCAACAACCGTTGGAAACTGTATACATCCCGCCCGGAAGAACTGCGTAAATCCGTGATGAAATGGGCGCTTGACAATGATGTGAACATCCGTTCGCTGCAAACCGAAACACAGTCGATGGAAGACGTGTTCCGCAGTGCCACCAAATAACTATTATCAGTTAAAGCCAAAATAGACAACATTGAAACCGCTAGAGATATTACAGCAAAAACAACAACAGGCCCTGAAAGGCGGAGGAGAACACCGCATTGAAAGCCAGCATAAAAAAGGAAAATTAACTGCACGCGAACGTATCAGCCTCCTGATGGACGAAGGATCTTTTGAAGAGATCGGGATGTTTGTTGCACATCGCAGCAAAGACTTCGGAATGGAAAACGAGGTTTACCTCGGTGATGGGGTAGTAACAGGTTACGGTACTGTCAACGGTCGCCTTACTTATGTCTTTTCCCAGGATTTTACCGTATTCGGCGGAAGCCTTTCGGAAACCCATGCTGAGAAGATCTGCAAAATAATGGACCTCGCACTACAGAACGGTGCACCGCTGATCGGTCTTAACGACAGCGGCGGCGCACGTATACAGGAAGGGGTGGTATCCCTGGGCGGCTATGCAGACATCTTCCACCGCAATGTTAAGGCTTCGGGAGTGATCCCCCAGCTGTCGGCTATCATGGGCCCCTGCGCGGGTGGTGCGGTTTATTCACCCGCCATAACAGATTTCATTTCCATGGTCGAGCATACCTCTTACATGTTTGTTACGGGGCCTAACGTCGTAAAAACCGTTACGCATGAAACTGTGAGCAGCGAGGAGCTCGGTGGTGCTGCGACGCATGCTTCCAGGTCAGGTGTCACACATTTCACCAATCCCAATGAAGTAGCCTGTATCGACCACCTGAAAAAATTATTATCCTACATACCGCAGAACTGCGAAGATGATGCGCCGGTTTATCCTTACGAAGCAGGAGAGGAATACCGCGCGAAGCTGGATGCGATCATCCCGGAAAACCCCAACCAACCCTACGATATCAAAGAAGTGATCGAAGAAGTGGTGGATGCCGGTACGTTCCTGGAAGTGCACAAAGACTACGCGGAAAATATCGTGGTAGGTTTCTCCCTCATCGGCGGACGCAGTGTGGGTGTGGTGGCCAACCAGCCAGCGAGCATGGCCGGTGTGCTGGATATCAATTCTTCCAAAAAAGCTGCGCGTTTCGTGCGATTCTGCGATGCATTCAATATTCCGCTGCTGGTACTGGTAGATGTGCCGGGCTTCCTGCCGGGAACCGACCAGGAGTGGAACGGTATCATTACCAACGGAGCGAAACTGCTGTATGCTTTAAGCGAAGCCACCGTTCCGAAAGTGACCGTGATCACGCGTAAAGCGTATGGCGGTGCCTACGATGTTATGAACTCCAAACACATCGGTGCCGATCTTAACTACGCATGGCCAAGTGCCGAGATCGCAGTAATGGGCGCTAAAGGCGCCGCGGAGATCATTTTTAAGAATGAAATCGCTGCTGTTGCCGATAAAGAGGCTAAGTGGAAGGAAAAAGAAATGGAGTACATGGAGAAGTTTGCCAATCCATACGGAGCAGCTGCACGCGGCTTTATCGATGAGGTGATCGTGCCGGGTGCTACGCGCTCCAAGCTTATCCGCGCTTTTGCAATGCTGGAGAATAAAGTGGTGAGCACACCGCGTCGCAAGCATGGAAATATTCCGCTGTAGATTATGGATATAGAAACGCTGCGCGAATACGCTTTACGCTGTAAAGCCGCTACGGAAGACATTAAGTGGGAAGACCACCTGTGCTTCAGCGTAGGCGCTAAAATGTTTTTACTCACGTCACCGGCCGCTGTGCCGGTGACGGCTTGTTTTAAGGTGTCTGAAGAAGATTTCGACCTGCTGTGCGAACGCCCGGAATTCCGCCAGGCGCCCCATTTTGCAAAACGCAAATGGATCTATGTAGACGACATCAACGCACTCTCTTCCAAAGAATGGAAACTGTATCTGCAACGTTCCTACGAAAGCGTTGTCGCGAAGCTCACAAAGAAGCTGCGCGCGGAACTCGGCATTTGACAGCCATTGGCGTTCCTGTCCCTGTTTTTCTGAACAGCATCTTAAAAAATGACTTTTGTCATTGTTCCCTGTGCAATGCCTTTGTAATTTCATGGAAGCAATAATGCGACACTATGGATTACATAGATTATTATAAAGTACTCGGACTTGAGCGCAATGCCACAGACGAGGAGATTAAAAAGGCTTACCGCAAGCTCGCACGCAAATTCCATCCCGATCTTAACCCCAACGATAAGGACGCTGAAAAGCGCTTTAAAGAGATCAATGAAGCCAACGAAGTGCTCGGAAATGCGGAAAACCGTAAGAAATACGACCAGTATGGTAAAGACTGGAAGCATGCCGAAGAAATTGAAAAGCAGCGGCAGCAATACAGCCGTCAAGGTAATTCAGGCGCTTCTCAGGGCTTTTCGGGCTCCGGTTTCGAAGGGTTTTCCCAGGGCGGATTCGGAGGGGAGGGTGGCGACTATTCCGACTTTTTCGAATCCCTGTTCGGGAACCGCGAGAGCGGCGGCAGGCAACGTTTCCGCGGTCAGGATCTGCAGGCTTCGATGAACTTATCGCTCCGCGATGTATTCCATACTCATAAGCGCGAACTGGATGTAAATGGCCGTAAAATCCGCATCACCATTCCGGCTGGTATGGAAGACGGACAAAAGATCCGTCTGAAAGGACATGGCGGACCCGGAGCCAATGGCGGACCCGCGGGCGACCTCTATATTGAATTCCACATTCAGAACGACACGCCTTTCCGGCGCCAGGGTAACGACCTCTATAGCACCGTGCCGCTGGACCTGTACACTGCAATATTGGGCGGTGAAGTGCTCGTGGATACTTTCGATGGTAAAGTAAAGCTGAAGGTGGAACCGGGCACAGCCAACGGCAGCAAGCGCCGGCTGAAAGGTAAGGGCTTCCCGGTGTATAAGCAGGAAGGAAGCTTCGGTGACCTTATACTGAATTTCGAGATCCGGCTTCCGGAGCACCTGAGCGAACGGGAAAAAGAATTGTTTACCGAATTAAAAAATCTGAGACAATCATGAGCGGACAAAGTTTTATACTGCTGAATACCCTTTGCAGCGAATATGGAGTGGAAATCCAATGGGTACACGGTCTGCGTGATCAGGGCCTGATACAGATAATATGGATCGACGGTGCGGAGCAGTTGCACGAAGATGAATTGCCGCCTTTTGAAAAAGCGGTGCGGCTGCATCGCGATCTGCAGGTATCGCTACAGGATATCGACCTTGTGTTCGGATTGCTGGATCGCATAGAAACGCTGCAGCATGAGGTGTCCCGCCTGCAGCAACGGCTTTCTTCCTACGAATAAAAAACGCCCGGTTCCGTAAAAGGAGCCGGGCGCATGTTATATACTTTCAGATTTTTACAGGTTCTTCACGAGTTCGAGCGCAAAATCACTTGTAGAAAGCAATGTTGCATCCTGCATCAGGTTGTAGAAATCGATCGTCACACGCTTGCGCTTGATCGTCATTTTCAGCGATTCCACAATCATGTTCGCAGCTTCCGTCCAACCCATATATTGCAGCATCATCACACCGCTCAGCAGCAGTGAAGAAGGGTTCATCATGTTTTTTCCTGCAAAGCGCGGAGCCGTTCCGTGCGTTGCCTCAAACACCGCATGCCCGGTGCTGTAGTTGATATTGGCGCCCGGGGCGATCCCGATACCTCCCACGGCTGCTGCCAGTGCGTCGGAGATATAGTCACCGTTCAGGTTCAGCGTAGCGACTACCGAATAGTTTTTCGGAGCAAGCAGGATCTGCTGCAGGAAGTTATCGGCAATTGCATCGTCGATGATGATACGGTTGTCGGCTTTTGCTTTTTTCAGCGCCTCATTTGCAGCATCTTCACCCTGTTCTTTTTTGATTGCTTCCCACTGATCCCAGGTAAATACTTTGTCGCCGAATTCACGCACCGCCATCTGGTAACCCCAGTTTTTGAATGCGCCTTCGGTATACTTCATGATGTTGCCTTTGTGCACGAGGGTCACCGTAGGGCGGCCATGCTCGATCGCATACTGGATTGCCGCGCGGATCAGGCGCTCAGAGCCATCTTTACTCACGGGCTTGATACCGAAAGACGTGGTTTCCGGGAAACGGATTTTCTTGCCGGCACCAAGTTCATTGGTCAGGAAGTCGAGCAGTTTTCTTGCTTCCGGGGTATCGTAGTTGAATTCGATCCCGGCATAAATATCTTCTGTGTTTTCGCGGAAGATCACCATGTCCACATCTTCAGGATGCTTTACCGGTGAGGGCACACCCTGGAACCATTCCACCGGGCGCAGACACACAAACAGGTCGAGCTCCTGGCGCAGCGCCACGTTCAGGGAACGGATACCACCGCCGATAGGCGTTGTCAGCGGACCTTTGATAGATACCAGGTAATCTTTACATGCCTGCAGCGTATCTCCCGGCAGCCATTCTCCGGTTTGATTGTATGCTTTTTCACCAGCCAGGACCTCTTTCCACTCGATTTTTCTTTTCTGGCCATATGCTTTTTCGATGGCGGCATCCATTACTGTTTTGCTGGCAGCCCACACTTCAGGGCCAATGCCATCGCCTTCAATAAACGGAATAATAGGGTTGTCCGGGACACTTAACTTTCCGTTAGCGCCCATTTGAATGTGCTGTGCCATGGCTTGCTTGCTGATTGAATTTTTTGGTTTTTGGAAAAAAGATGCGCAAATGTAATCAATAGGAAAGGAATACGCGCGGGTATTATACTTTTTTAGCACGATTCTGCCAAAGCCGCCACACGCGCGGCTGAAAGGCTGCCCAGTGCCACTCCCATGCCGCCCATGCGGAACGCTCCGAACACGCGGTTGCTGAAAGCTTTTACCACCGGTGTCTTGGTTTCGCCAAAGGCCATTATGCCCGACCAGCGCTGTGCGACAGTAAAGCTTCTGCCCGGCAGCAACTGTGTTGTGAGCAGTTGCAGCAGGCGATCCTGTATCCGGTCGTGCAATGCGAGTTCTGTGCTTGTTTCTCCTTCAAAATCTATATTGCGCCCACCGCCGAGCAACACACGCCCTTCGAGTTCCCGGAAATAATAATAGCCTTCCTCAAAATGGAAAATACCCTTAAAAGGCAGGTCCGGTATGGGGTTGGTGATGAGCACCTGACCGCGGCCGGGGCGCACATCCTGTTCCGGCAATAACTGCCGCGTAAAGGCATTCGTGCAGATGAACAGTTTTTCGCAGCGCAGCAACCATCCTTCCGGCCTTAAGGGGTCGTCGACGGAAACATACACGCCGTCTGCCTCTTCCCGGAACGAACTTACCGAAGCTCCGGTTTTTATTTCTATATGGTTTTCGAGAGCAAGGTCGCTCAGCGCACGCAGCATATGCCCGGTATGGATCGCACCTTCGCAGTAATTTTCCGCTACCGCGGCACAGAAGCCCGGGTGAAAGCCAAAAGAGGCCGCATTACGCGATGAGATGCCGAATGCATCTTTGCCGGTCACCGGTCGCATGAGCCTGTTCAGGTAATCTATCCGGTCCAGCACATACAGTTCGTCCTCGCGCAGCAGGTCGTAGCTGCCATCGCTGCGGTAATGTATGCGCTCGTCTCCGAGCCTTTGGCGCAGCAGATCGAGGCCTGCTTTACGGTCGGCAAACAATTGTACTACTGAATCTTCCGTATCGGTGCGCAGATCAGCTACGAGCTCCGAGGGACTCCCCATGCAGGCAAATCCTGCATTGCGCGAAGAGGCGCCGGTGCTCATCAGACCGCGCTCCAGAACGAGTATCCGCTGCGCGGGAAAACGCATGCGCCATTCGATAGCCGTGCTCAGTCCTACGAGTCCTGCCCCGACCACAATACAGTCGTAGCCGGTAAAAGAAGCCTGCTCCCAATATGAGATCATATAATAGTGCTGTTACTGAACAGAAACGATCAGTGAATCCTGCTGCAGTTTCCGGGCCATTTCGTTCGCCCAGTTGATCACGAGGTTAGCTTCCTCACGGCTGAGTTTTGCATCGGCATGCATCCAGGTGTAGCTTTCCAGCGGCATTTCGCCTTCCGTCACCTGCTCGGATATTTCTACGTATTTGCGCAGCTTACGCTTGAGCTTATAAGTGCCCCATGCCGAGAAGTTCAGTTCGTCTTTTCCTTCATCCACATGATGATCCATCCACCAGTACACCGGCTGTATGTTAGCGTACCAGGGATAATGCGTATTGTCACTGTGACAGTCGTAACACGCTTTGTGCAATATCTGGTTTACATCGTCCGGTACCAGCGATACCGATGCAATATCGTTAACGGGAGCTGCCGTGCTTACATTTTTGGCAGGGCGTATAAATTGTATTGCGATGAATACAACGAGTAAAATCCATCCGAGTTTTTTCATTGCTAAGTGCTTCTGTTGCGCAAACTTATCATAAAAACCAGCACCGCCATAAGCTTTATGATTATTTAAATGCCTTATCTGTTCCCCGACTGCGGGTGAAGCCTTTATATTTGCGCACAAAACTCCGCATACATGCCGGTAACGATAGAAATCATCAACCAATCCAAACATCCTTTACCTGAATACCAGACTGCCGGAGCCGCCGGTATGGACCTGCGTGCGAACCTCGACGCACCCGTTAGCCTTGCATCGCTGGAGCGCAGGCTGATCCCCACCGGATTATTTATCGCATTGCCCAATGGCTATGAGGCGCAGATACGTCCGCGCAGCGGCATGTCTGTGAAGAAAGGACTCACACTGGTAAATGCGGTTGGCACCATCGACTGTGATTACCGCGGAGAGATCATGATTCCGGTGATCAACCTGTCGACAGAAACCCAAACGATAGAAGACGGGGAGCGCATTGCGCAAATGATCATTGCGCGTTACGAACGGGCGGAATTGCAGCCTGTGGAAGTGCTGGAAGATACGGCACGCGGTGCGGGGGGATTCGGTCATTCGGGTACGAAATAAAAAAAGTGGATGTATGCGGATCAATATTGCAATAGATGGTTATTCTTCCTGCGGGAAAAGTACGATGGCGCGCGAACTGGCGCGTGAGCTCGGTTACACGTTCATCGATAGCGGGGCTATGTACCGCGCGATCACTTTATATTTCCTGCGGCATAAGGTGGCATTGGATGATGCCACGGCAGTTGCAGCAGCGCTCAGTAACATACAATTGCGTTTTGAGCGCACTCCCGGCCGGGAACAATCGCATATATGCCTGAACGGCGAAGATGTTTCGGAGGAGATACGCGAAATGCATGTGGCGGGGCAGGTGAGTGCGGTAGCAGCAATTCCGGCAGTACGCCATTTTGCCGTAGCCCAGCAGCAGGAGATCGGGAGGGAAAAAGGAGTGGTGATGGACGGGCGCGATATTGGTACCGTGGTATTTCCCGATGCCGCATTGAAAATATTCGTCACCGCAGATATACAGGTGCGGGTGCAACGCCGGTACGAAGAGCTCCGGGCAAAGGAGCCGGGTATTACCATGGAAGAAGTAAGGGCGAATCTTGAAGCCCGCGATCATATAGACACCACGCGCGCGGAAAGCCCGTTGCGCCGGGCGGCGGATGCCGTTTTGCTGGACAACAGCAGGCTTAGCCGGGAACAGCAACTGATGCTCGTACTCAGCTGGGCACGCGAAAAAACGGGGATTCAATAGTTTTTCAGGTAAAACAGGCCCGGAGACCGGGAAAACAGGAAAAATTATTTTTTCCCGTAATGAATTAAGTTATTACCTTTGCCGTCCAAAAATTTCACTTAAAAGGAGGACCCAAAAATTGGAAGAAAACAAAATTCCACAAGTACAGTCAGCTCACGATGATTTTGACTGGAGCGTTGACAAGCGCAACGTAGCCTCTTACACCAAAGAAGATCGTAAAAAATACGAGGAGGTGTACGAGCAAACCTTCACTTCTATCGACGAAGCGCAGGTTATGAACGGAACCGTAGTGGGTAAAACCAATACGGATGTTATCGTAAACATCGGATTTAAATCTGATGGAATGATCTCGTTGAACGAATTCCGCGACATGGACGTGAAAATCGGCGACGAAATCGAAGTAATGGTTGTAGAGAAAGAAGACCGTAACGGTCATCTGCACCTGAGCCGCAAAATGGCCCGCGCTGCACGCGCCTGGAATCAGATCGTTGAGTTCTACAAAACCGGCGAAATCGTTACAGGTAACATTACTTCAAAAACCAAAGGTGGTCTTATCGTGGATGTTCACGGTCTGGAAACCTTCCTCCCTGGCTCTCAGATTGACGTAAAACCGGTTACGGATTACGATCAGTATGTGGGCAAAACAATGGATTTCAAAGTGGTGAAAATCAACGAGCAAATCCGCAACGCAGTAGTGAGCCACAAAGCGCTGATCGAAAGCGATATGGAAGCTCAGCGCAGCGTGATCATCGGCCAGCTGGAAAAAGGTCAGATCCTGGAAGGTACCGTGAAAAACGTTACCGACTTCGGAGCTTTCATCGATCTGGGTGGAGTAGATGGTTTGTTGTATATCACAGATATCAGCTGGGGTCGTATCAATCATCCTACAGAAGTACTCAGCAATGGTCAGAAACTGAACGTTGTTGTGCTTGACTTCGATGATGAGAAAAAACGCATCAGCCTCGGTCTGAAACAACTGACTCCTCATCCTTGGGACAACCTGTCTGAAGAGATCGTTGAAGGCAGCACTGTTACCGGTAAAGTGGTTAACATCGAAGATTACGGAGCATTCCTCGAAATCCTCCCTGGTGTTGAAGGTCTGGTACACGTATCAGAAATCACATGGTCTTCTCAGCCGATCAATGCTAAAGAATTCTTCAAAATGGGCGATGAATACCAGGCAAAAGTGGTGACTCTGGATAAATCCGAGCGCAAAATGAGCCTGTCTATCAAACAACTGACAGAAGATCCGTGGGAAACTATCGAAAACAAATACCCGCTCGACAGCCGTCATAAAGGTGTGGTGAAAAACCTCACTCCTTACGGTGTGTTCGTAGAACTGGAAACAGGTATCGGCGGTATGATCCACATCAGCGACCTGAGCTGGATCAAACGCTACAATCACCCTAGCGAATTCACTAAAGTTGGTGAAGATATCGAAGTGGTGATCATGGGTATCGATAAAGAAAACCGCAAATTGTCCCTCGGTCACAAACAAGTGGAAGATGATCCATGGAATACATTCGAATCCGTATTCCCGATCGGTTCTATTCACGAAGGTACTGTGATCAAGAAAGATGATAAAGGTGCAACAGTTCAGCTGCAATACGGTCTGGAAGGTTTCGCTCCTGCACGCCAGCTGCGTAAAGAAGACGGATCTACAGTAAGCGCTGACGAGACAATTCCATTCATGATCCTCGAGTTCGATCGCAACGACAAACGTATCCTCGTTTCTCATACCCGCGTATGGGAAGCCGGTAAAGCTGAAGAACAAGAGTCTATCAAGAAAGACAACAAAGATCAGGCAGAAAACACCAAGAAAGCGGTGAAAAATATCCAGAACAAAGTTGAGAAATCAACTCTGGGTGACATCGGTGCACTGGCTGCCCTGAAAGACAAAATGAAACAAGACGAAGAAGGAAACAAATAAGCTCCTTCCGTTCGGGAATCATACGAAAGGCCACCCTGAAAAGGGTGGCCTTTTTGTTTGCAAAACAATCGGTAAATTCCTGGTATAAATGTAAATTTGCACACCCAATCTCTTATTGATCAATCAATAATAACTCACCTTGCCACGCATCATTACCCTCACACTCTGCTGCCTGCTGCACTTCAGCTCCTTTGCTGCATCTTTCTCCCTCTCCGCTTTCCGTACGAAAATAGCCACTTCCGACCGCTTCAGCCGTGTAACCGTTATCGACCGAAGAGCCGATACCAGCCGTGTGATCGGGAAGGTAAAACTGGACGCAACCGTAGGACTGGAAGACCTGTTATCTGAACGGCCTTTGCACGAAGAACTTGAAAACTGGTATATACAGAATGGTAAGCGACAGGAAAGCGAAACCGGACTGGTGGTAATACTATACGCATTTGAAGCAAAGGAATTACCCGCCGATCCGCTGGCAAACCTTGAGTCGGCTACTTTCACCTATTCCGCCGATTTCTTTTCCACCGTTGACGGAACTACTTATCGCCTGCTGGCATCGGTGGATACCGTTTGCAGCATTACGGCTTTTAATGTTACCGATCCGCTGTATGAGATGGTAAACAGGGTACTGGCAGCATCCTACAGGGTAATGCGGAAATTCCCTGCCGTCTCCGACAGGCAATACACCTATGCAGAGGTGCAGGCACATCAGCAGAACAGCTATAAAAGCTTCCTGCCTTTCAATGGCGGCACCCTGCCGGATCAGGCTTATTTTGAGGACTGGAACGACTTCAGGGCTATGCGTGGTGCCACCGACAAAACCTTTGTAAAAAAGAGCGATTATGTGACCGTGTACCGCATACGCAAGGACAAGAAGAACATAATGACCAATGCTACCGGGCAGGTATTGATCTACGAAGGAACGCCATATTACCAGATGAATGCCACTTACCGGGAAATGATACTGAAAGACGGTGAATACTGGATCAAATCACCTGTATATGTGGCGCACTTTGCACCGAATGCCACATCCGGACTCGTCGGAGCTGTCATTGCACCCAGACAGAAAGTATATGTGCTGGAGCCTTACGAATGCAGGATCGATTCCCGTACCGGCCGCGTTATCCCGGTAAACGAACTGGGTAAAGACGACGACCTGGGCAGAAGTCTCGGTATCAGCAGAATGGCGGGCTTTATTAACTGATGCAATCTTATGTAACGGAATACTATGAATGCAAGGTAAATCCTCGCCGCGGCTCGCTGATTCCCGTCCGCAAACCCGCCGATAAAGCGGATCAGGATCATTATCTGCGTATTCTCTAATTAAACCGGATATTTGCAGCAGATGCAAACACTCATTACCCATATAAAGCACCTGTATCAGGTAGAGACAGGCGCAGTAAAGCATACGGTGGCCGGCGCAGATATGGCGCATTTGCCTGAACTGGAAAACGCCTGGCTGCTCATTGAAAACGGTCGTATCCATAGCTTCGGCAGTATGGATCAGGTGCCGGAACTCCGCGCCGATGAATCTATAGACGCTTCCGGATGCCTGGTGCTTCCGGCATGGGTGGATTCGCATACACACCTGGTGTTTGCCGCACCCCGTGAAGAGGAGTTTGTAGACCGCATCAAAGGGGTTTCGTACGAAGAAATTGCGCGCAAAGGCGGTGGTATCCTCAATTCGGCCCGCAGATTGCGCGATATGGATGAGGAACTGCTGTATGAGCAGTCGCTGCAACGCCTGCACCAGGTGGTAGCCCAGGGAACCGGCGCCATCGAGATCAAGAGCGGTTACGGACTTGGCACAGAAGCAGAGCTGAAAATGCTGCGGGTGATTCGTCGTCTGAAAGAGACAAACCTCATACCGGTGAAAGCTTCCTTCCTGGCTGCGCACGCCTATCCTGTTGAATATAAAGAAAATAAGACTGCTTACATCAAGTTGATTATAGACGAAATGCTCCCGCGTGTTGCAGGTGAAGGACTTGCGGATTATATGGATGCATTTTGTGAAGAAGGTTTCTTCAGCGTAGCCGATACGGAGCAATTGCTGGAGGCTGCGTGGAAATACGGACTCAAGCCGAAGATCCATGCGAATCAGCTGCATTATTCCGGTGGCGTGGAAGTAGGCGTGAAGCATAACGCGGTATCGGTAGATCACCTAGAATGCGTCGGAGATAAAGAAATTGCTGCACTGCAGTCGGGGAATACGATGCCCACTTTGTTACCTGCTGCTGCTTTTTTCCTGGGTATCCAGTACCAGCCTGCGCGCCGGATCATCGATGCGGGTCTGCCGGTATGTCTCGCTTCCGATTACAATCCCGGCTCCTGTCCGTCCGGTAATATGAATCTACTGATGACGATTGCCTGTACGCAGCTTAAAATGACTCCCGCTGAGGCGATCAATGCCGTTACGCTGAACGGCGCGGCTGCTTTGGAACTGAGCACCGAAATGGGCACTATTGCCGCTGGCAAACGCGCAAACCTCATCATCACGAGACCCATGAACAATGCCAATTTCATCCCCTACGATTTCGGGAACAATCCGGTAGGGCGCATGATATTGAATGGGAAGCTGATGTAGCATTGAGATAAACAATCCCCCTAATGATTTTGAGGAACTGTCCGCCCTTTAGCATACCAAAGGGCGGACAGTCTGTATACAGGAGGTCCCTTCCTGTATCAGGAACGTTGGGTAATGCCGCTTAGTGTAGCCTGGTTGTTTTTCAGGAAGGCGTAGGTGATGTTGTCGGCCGTACAATGCTCGAATCGTACTTTCTTAAACCGGTCGTTGTATTTGAAAAAGGTGTTCCTGAAGTTTACCCCTTCAAACGTGACATTGTAAAACGAGCAATGCTCAAAATGACAGTCCTCGAAGTCGCCGCTAAAGGTCATGTTGCTGATATTGGTGCGTCTGAACCTGGTGAATTTCCAGTGTACCTCCGTTACGGTGTTACTTTCCAGATTACATTCCATTACTTCGGCCCCGGACCAGTCTGCACCGGAGAAATCGCATTGTTCGATATTGCTTTTGAAGCATTCGGCATCGATAAAAGTGCATGCGTTAAAGCGGTTCTTTCCCAGGTTGGACGATTGGATTTTGCTGTTCCGGAAATCGGCTCCCGAAAAGTCGCACAATTCTATATTGTTTCTCCCGAGTAGAAGCCCGGAGAGATCGGAATTGCGGAACGAACAGTTTTTGATATTGGATGAGCTGAATTTTTCGCTCAGGTTCTTCAACCCGGAAAAATCTGCGTCGGTCCAGTTGCCGCGCGACATATCCCAGTTCCAGTCGGCTCGTTTACCGGGTGCGGCACTATTATTTGTTGTCTCAGGTATCGGATCAAGGGTTGCGATCGTCGCTGTTTCCCCGTTCGTGTGCCCGTCGGAAAAATAGTTCAGGTCCACACCGAATATTTCGGCGAGGCGGTTTAAGGTGATGATATCCGGCATGGATTCGCCGCGCTCCCATTTGCCTACGGCCTGCGGACTGATCGCCACCCGTTGTGCGATATCGGCCTGCGACAGGCCCATTTTCTTTCTGGCTTCGGCTATTCTTGTACCGACATTTGTTGATTGTAGCATCGTTTTACCTGGTTTTTTGTGATACCGCAAAGGTAGAATGCCCGGCTGCCGGGGTGCAAATAAACGGCGCTACCAATGGATGTATTGCGGCTACTTCTGGTTGTATTGCGGCAACTAACGGTTGTTTCCGGTGTAAAAACGAGTACAGGGGAACACATTGTCGTATGAGGCAGTCTCCGGACGTTTCCCATTCCGTTAAGCTACGGTAATGAGCGCCGCTCCGGGCTGCTGCTCCTGCAGGTAGCCCAATGGCTGCAATGCATAACCCTGCTCCAGCATCACTGCCTCAAATTCCGCACAGCCTTCCGGGGTGACGGCTACAAGGAGACCGCCGCTGGTTTGCGGATCGGCAAGGATATGTTTCTGTAATTCGGTTACCGGACCGATCCGGTGGCCGTAGCTCGCCCAGTTGCGGTTGGTACCGCCGGGAATGCAACCTTGTTCGAGGTAGGTGTATACAGACGGGATCACCGGCACTTTATCAAAATCGATCACCGCCGAGAGTCCGCTGCCCGCACTCATTTCCACCAGGTGTCCCAGCAATCCGAACCCGGTGACATCCGTCATCGCCGTTACCGAATCGAGTTTACTGAGTACCGCCCCCGGTTTGTTCAGCGTGGTCATGCTTTTCAATGCGATGGCTGCATCTTCCGGTTGCAACAATCCTTTCTTCTGTGCAGTGGAGAGCACGCCTACGCCAAGCGCCTTTGTCAGGTACAGACGGCTGCCCGCGGTGGCGGTAGCATTCTGTTTCAGCTGCGGTATGGCTACCATGCCGTTTACTGCGAGTCCGAATACCGGTTCCGGGCAGTCGATACTGTGGCCGCCAGCAAGAATAATACCGGCTTCGGCACAGATGGCTCTTGCCCCTTCGAGCACCCGGCCTGCCACTTCTGCCGGCACCTGGTTGATGGGCCAGCCCAGGATAGCGATGGCCAGTACGGGGGTGCCGCCCATGGCATACACATCGCTGATGGCGTTGGCTGAGGCAATCCGGCCGAAGTCGAACGCATCATCCACAATCGGCATGAAGAAATCGGTGGTGGATATCAGCGCGTTGCCATTGCCGAGATCCAGCACAGCAGCATCATCGCGCTTGTCGTTGCCCACCAGCAGGCGTGGGTCGGGGAGGGCAGCGGGGAGTTCGCTGTGCAGGATTTTATCGAGTATCGCAGGACTGATCTTGCAGCCGCAGCCGGCGCCGTGAGAGTATTGTGTGAGTTTGTATCCGGTGGAAATTGCAGACATGTGCGAGGTGCTTTGTATGCCGGTAAAAGTAAGGATTGTCTTGCCGAAAAAAAAGATTGTCGACTATGGGGCTGCAAGCAGTACATGATTGAGATTGCTTCAACCGCCTCATTCGGATTGTACCAACCCTTCATTCACCGGTTTCGCAATGACGCATCAGGTAAGGCATTGCCGATACATGGTCGGTCTCTGTGCGGCAGGCGCTTAAGGATATTGCTATGATTTTTTACGGAAGCCCGCCCAATTTCTTCCAGCCGAGCTTTGCTCCAGGCGGGACATTCCTCTTCTCTGTGTATTTGCGGCTGTAATGCCTGCACACGCTGGTTTCCCCTTGGTTACAACAGCTATCGGGGAAGGTTAGGGGTGGGTTTATGGAAAGAGGATACCACCTCTTGCGGTCTTTGCGAAGAGCACACAGCCTTTTGTATAGCCGCGAGGAAGCAATCTCTTCCTGATCGCGAACAGCAGCGTGCAGGATTGCTTTGCCTTCCGGCACTCTCGATCTGTGATCCTGCCTCATCGGCACGCTTCAGTAGCTTATGTATCTTTATGGAAACGCCAGCAGGCTTTGCAGCAAAGAATCGCTGTCTAAAGCTTCCGCATCCAGCGCTGTTACCTTTTGCGCATCGCGCATCGATAATCCTTTGCGGTAGGTTTTGTCGTAATAGAACAATACGATGCGGATGAAATCCGGCATGCGGTCTTCCCTTATCGCGCGGACGGCATCGCGGGTCTGCTCCGGGCCGAGGCGTCTGCCGATACGCTCGGTGCATTCCACGAGGAAATCCTTATCCAGCACACCATATTCGGCGGCAAGCCGCGCAACGCGCGTTTCCAGAGGTAACTGCAGATCCAGCATCGGTGCGGAGCGTATCTGCTCCCAAAGGTCTTTCGGTATCTCGCGCTTGCCGATACGGCGCGATTCGTCTTCCAGCCATAAAGGCTGAGCGGGATCTATGTCTTTCAGCCGCCATGCGAGCAGGTTCTCAAAATGTTCCTGGCTGGGCTGCACCATCCTGTTCATAGTGCCGTAGCTCGATCCCTGATGCTGTGCAATCGCTTCCAGGTCGATCACCTGTCTGCCGGCGGCTTTCAACTGATGCAGCCATTCCGTTTTGCCGGAACCCGTTTTGCCTCCCAGTATCCGCAGGTTGAAGCTGCGTTGCAGCTGCTGTAAGGTCCAGCGGCGGTAGGCCTTATAGCCGCCCTGCACCTGGTACACTTCAAACCCGTAAAAGTTCAATGCCCAGGCCAGCGCCCCGCTGCGCATTCCCCCGCGCCAGCAGTGTACTGCAATACGTTTGCCCGGTGCGAGCAGCAGGCATTGGCGGATCAGTTCGGCCCATTTAGGACCCACCAGCTCAAAGCCCAGCAATATGGCAGGTTCGCGGCCTATCTGCTTGTAAGTGGTGCCCACCTGCACCCGTTCTTCATTGGAGAATATGGGTACATTCTGTGCACCGGGGATATGCCCCTGTGTGAATTCTGCCGGAGTGCGCACGTCTATCAGCGGCAGTGATGCCGATTGTACGATCCATTCCTGTAAACTGATGCTGCGGTACATATGTGTGGGTAGAGCGGGCCTAAAGATAAGCGAAAGGAATCGCTCCGTACCCTTAATCCTGCTCCCGGCGGATGAGCTCCCACACCGCATCGTTGTAGCCGGCGCGGGTGGTGCCGGTGAGGGCTTCCAGCGTTTTGTAATACTGCTCATTGCCTTTGCTGTAGGGGCCGCAGTTGAGCAGTGTCCATACCCCGGCGAAGCCTTTTTCGCGCTCTATTTTTTTCACCCAGAGCGCATTCACTATATAGTCTGCCGAATTGCTGTAGTCGCCGGTTTTGAAGAATACCGGCTGTTCTTTCAGCGCCGCCCAGTCGGTCTCCGGGTGTGCGGCCACCTGTTCTTTAAATGCTTTGTAGATAGCGGGCCAACCCATGCCCCAGCTGCCGCCGTAGAGATACGCACAACCTTCGTCTACCGGGCGGTTGGTTTTGCTGCGTGCCACCGCCATCGAGAGTCGTTCGTGCCAGTGATCGTGCGGATCGAAGTATGCATACGAATCGTTTGCCTGCAATATCAGCTTACTGTTGCCATCCATAGTGGCCCATGCGCCGGACGATCTGCCGTTATAGTCCGATTTGTACGTCACTCCCGCCAGGCGTTGCAGCTCTATAGTGCCGGCACAGCAATAGATCGTCTGTTGCTTATCTGCTGTATGCAGCTTTGCATCATAGAGGTCTGTGTAGCGACGGTAAGCCTCCAGGCTTTTGCTGTTCAGTCCGGCAGGGTAGCGGAAGGTGGTATTGCCGACGCGTTTGGTTTTCCAGTTGCGGCTCAGGTAGCTCAGCGGCGAACTGAACAGGAAGCTGTCTCCCGATGCATGTGCGATGAAATCGAAACTGGCGCGCAATTGCACCGAATCGTTGGCATAGCCGATGTAAGCAACCTGTATCCAATAGCGCCGGCCTTTCATTGGGACGATATTCATCAGGCAGGGTTTGTAAAAGTTACTATCGTTGCGCGCCGGGTTGTAGCGTATTTCTTTTAGTTCGTCCAGCTGTACAAAGGTGGTGGCGCGTTCTGCGGGTAATACCCAGGGATTGGCTTCATTGTCTTTGTCGGCCGCGAGCAGAAAAGCATCGAGCTTACCTGTGAGCTGTTGCTCTTTGGGCAGGCGCACACCGGAAGGGATTTGCAGGGACGATTGCGCGACGGCGGGTGCAGCGCAACAGGAAAGGAGGATGGGCAGTATAAAAGTTTTCATGGGATGGGGGTTTGTTGTATTAGTGATATATGCACTATCAAAGTAAGGATTACTGCTCCGCAAACGGAGTTATCAATTGGTTGCCGACCTGTTAGTGGTTCGTTATTGCGGTAAGCATAGATAGATTGAGGGGCTTGTGACGGGATAGATGCTGCTTTGGCTCAAACAGTTCCGGGCGGTCCTGTTATCTGCGATAGGGCTGCCTATTAGTAAGGGTTGGCGCGCCTATCACCGCTGATAGGCGCGCGTACCCCTAATGATAGGCGTGCCTACCTGTTAGAATAGGCACGCGTACCCCTGAAGATAGGCGGACATACCTCTAAGGGTAGGCACGCCTACCCCTGATAATAGGCGCGCCTACCTGTTTGAATAGGCCCGCGTACCCCTAAGGGTAGGCGGGCCTACCTCTGATAATAGGCACGCGTACCCCTAAGGATAGGCGAGCCTACCCCTGATAATAGGCGCGCCTACCTAAAAGGTAGGCGACACCACTACTATAGTTGGGCCGACTGTAAAAAAGAAACCCGGCACCCCTACCTTTTCAGGGTTAGGGATATGCCAGGTTCTTCTATGTTTACTGTTTGCGTGCTTGTTTGGGGTTCCGGATTCTTATCCGGAACGTTTGCTGTCGGCACCGGTTAATTGAACGACAGGGTGGCTACGCCACCGGGAAAGCCTGCGGCCACCCAGTTCACATTTGTGGGTACTGCGCGGCAGAAGGTGCAGGAAGCGTTATACACCTGGTAGCTGGCCGCCAATACGCGACCGGTACAGGGTTCGCCTACCTGGAACAGTGTGGGGAATACGGCACAGGCAGAAGTGGATGTGTACAGGTCGGCGCCGGTGATGTAATCGCTGGGCAGCAAACCCAGTCCCGGAACCATTGACGCATTAGCGTAAGTGACGGAGGAGAGCGGGGCCAGCGCAATGAAACTGCTGGAATTGGGCGTGCCGCAAAGCGGAGCGCTGATACCGCGGATGATGTAGTAGACCGTGCAACCGGTATTGTTGCTTACGGTGAGGCTTCCGGCCTGCGCTTTTGCGCCAAGCGTAAGGAAGCAGAGACAGGCAAGTGTAAAAAGGTGTTTCATACATTTTGGTTTTTGGAAAGTGAACAAATGATACGGCCTGCGCCGCGATGGTAAAAGTAGGGCAGCGCTGTGCGGGTTTGTTTGTTCAGACGGATCGGGAATTTGTCTGTTTGGCTCAGTTTCTTGTTTATTCAGATCGGGGAGCTGCCGGTATGCCCGGGCAGATCCTGCTGCCGGAGCAGGTCTATCGGAGCCTGCCCGAAGTAGCGCGTGAATGCGTGGGTAAAACTGCTATGGTCTGCATAGCCTACCAGTGAAGCCACCTCGGCGATGCTGCCGGGGCATTGTGCGAGGAATTGTTTTGCACGATCCATGCGGTGTTGCAGAATGTAGCGGTACACGGGTTGCCGGAAGTATTGTGCAAACTGGCGTTTGAGCCTTGCCGGACTCAGGCTGAAGCGCAGGCAGAGCTGCTCCAGCCTCAGATCCTGGTCCAGGTTGGAAAGGATATAGGCCTCAATCTGCTTCAAGCGTTCTATATCGTCTGCACGAAAGATCATCGGTAATGCACCTGTTTGCGTGATCAGGTAACATTACAAATATATGTATTTTGAAAAATAAAGGCACCTTTGTAGCTGAAAAATACTTAAATAAAAATGGACATTAATTTTCTATAAAATAAATACTAATCATTTATTTTTTATAAGTATGTTTGTCTCCACCAATAACACCAATAATGCGAAACCCCAAATGGCATAGAGATGAAATTCTCTTGGCGCTTGATCTGTACTTCGACCCAAATAGAGGAAGCATCGACGCGAGAAATCCGAAAGTCGTGGCATTGTCTACTTTGCTGAACCAATTACCGCTATTTACGAGTAGACCTGACGAAGAACGCTTTCGAAATCCGAACGGCGTTAGTTTAAAGCTGTCTAACTTTTTGGCAATTGATCCGGAATATCCCGGAAAAGGCATGCAGAGTTATAGCAATTTAGACGAGACTATTTTTCACGAGTTTGTGCACGATCAAGAACGGCTCCGGCAAATTGCACATCAAATACTTGCGGTAGCGGCTAATGAAACATTGAAGCAAGATTTAGCCGAAATAGGGACTGATGATTATACCGATGATTTTACAGTGCAGGAAGGAGAAATATTGTATAGGCTGCATAAGTATCGTGAACGCAACCGCAAACTGGTAGCGGCAAAAAAGAAAGCTGTATTACAAGCAAAAGGGCAACTTGCCTGTGAAATTTGTGGTTTTGATTTTTTCAAAACCTATGGCGAATTAGGTAGGAATTTTATAGAATGCCACCATATCCAACCGCTTTCGAGTTATGATGCAAATCGTACAACAAAACTGGATGATCTCGCAACTGTATGTGCCAATTGTCATCGGATGTTGCATAGAAACACGGGCTTGTTAACAGTTGAAGCATTGAGAAGCTCGCTTAATGATATGCATAATAAGTCATAACATGGGACCTGAATTAAAAAATGGCATTATCGTATTGATCTCCATACTTGCAGGAATTGGATTGTTCTTATACTGCCTGATGCTGATTGATGCTTCAAATGGCAGCGCTTCGAAAAAGGAATCTACCATAGAAATCAACTTCAAATTGAATACGGATAATTGAGACAAATATTATTTTATTCTTCTGTAAAGTGACGAATGTAGGATATTGGATGCGCGCATACAGCTTGTCCTGACCTTCTGCAGGCTTATTGTCTGCCAGTTCACGGAGCTTACTGATCACTTCGCTATCATCCCTGACGGAGTCATAGTAATACAATGATTTGGCCAGATTAATGGTCTTGCAGGCCCGGCGGATACTTACCTGGAAAGTTTGACCCAGGTAAGCAACAATGTTCTTCCGATCACCGGGCCTTACCACTTTTTTGACAGCACATCCTTGAGCATCCGGTTATCAAGAGCCAGATCAGCGTACATCTGTTTGAGCTTACGATTCTCTTCTTCCAGATCTTTGAGCTTCTTGAGTTGCTCACTATCCATGCCTGAATACTTTTTCTTCCAGGCATAAAAGGTCACTTTAGCGATACCAAGCTCCCGGCAGATATCCTCTGATTTACGGCCATTCTCATACTCTTTAAGTGCCGAGGCTATCTGGGCCTCGCTGTGTTTGGACTTTTTCATATCGACTATTTAAAGGTAAAAAATCATACTTTTAAATGGTCCGATTTTTAGGAGGGGTTACAGGAGCACTGCTGATAGAGAGTCAGTAAGAATAATTTACACAACATGGAAGTCCAGTTAGATTACTAACTGGACTTTTTTAATTAATCCAAACAAGACTATTGAAATGGTCTTTTAATTTTTCATCTTTAGTCTTGATAAACATTTCCATATCATTATCAAGCACTTTTATGTAAATCCTCCTAAGCAATTTGTCGCATTTTTCTGCTAACTCCTTTATTGTTGTCTCACCTTTCGGTTTTACAATTCCTCCATGTAAAAAGCGCGAGCGAATATTATAAATATCAGAAACAGTATTAAATGTTTCTTCCTGCTCTTCATTTGTACCTCCAATGTATTTTGCTATCCGCATGGATATTTTGTAGGTAATTTCACCCGTTTCGCTACATCCAAATAAACAGTCAAAAATAGGCCCGGCAAAAGCGATCTTTTGAATCATCACAGGCGTACTCCTATACATTCGTAAGAATAACCGGATTATATCAATCTTGGTAAAAGTTTTGTAATCCGCTTCATTGAGCAATGCAGAAGAATAACTCCGTGTTTTATGTAGGGTGGTGAAAGTAGGATCAATGTCTTTCACTTCGGGGTGTGCTTTTTCTATTTTTTCTAACCTACTTACCGCTGATAAAATTTCTTGTTCTGAGAATGCAGTTATATTTAAACTACCATCTAAAAGAGTAGATACTTCCGAACTAGTTTGGGCTGAGAAAATTGGTTTACTATAATGTCCCTTTTCATCAACAAGGAATTTAAAACCTGCCTTTAAACTAATAGAGTGGTCTCTTTCTAACCACATTAAGTCAAATACTTCAGTGAAAAAGTGACTACAATTATGCAGGTCTTTATAAAATTTCTTTTCGTCAAATTTAAAAGACAGCAAGTGCTCAACTTGAACAATACATACCTCTGGTGCATTATCGGTATACAATGCTCCCATTTGATGTTTAACATATGGTTGGTTAAGGATTGCAGAAATTTTCTCTTTATCAGGTAGTATCTGGTAATTCCTGAGCGTTATAGGTGCTTCAATTATTAAACCTTCGCATTGAAAAAACGTGAGTAAATGTGTTATTTCCATTCCGCAAATTTATATACAAATTATTTCCTTATTTAAAAAAAAGTGCTATGTTTGACTTAAACGTAATACAATGCCTATAAGTTGCTACAATACTAAAAGTACAATTGAAATAATAATGGCAGTTGCTATGGCTGGCTCAATCGCACTTTTATTTTACAGAAGTATTAAACTTAAAAAAGGAATTGGAGCAAGGATAATACAGTTTGCATGTGTTCTTCTAATAATACCAGGGTTGATAATACTCGGGCTTGAAGACATCCTACACGGTGAAACTATCGCTACTATTATTGGGGGGTTGATTGGTTACACTTTGTCTGGGATTGGAGATTATGATAAAAGGAAAAAGGGTGAGGAAACAGATAGGTAATCAAATTGCGGAAAGTTATATTATTATATATTTTAAACACACCTATTAGTACGCAACCGCATAGTTCCGTAATAAAATATTAGTTGGTGGAGTCTGATAATCTAAGTTTGGCGTACGTATCGCCTCATCAAAAAAACGTTTAAGCAATTGGAGAACATTTTCAGAAATAACTAAAGATTGAGCTATTACTAAATCATTAAACGCAAAACATATATTATCTATTTCATCAGCTTGTTTATCTAATTGTTCAAGAGATAATTGTGATGTGTGATTTTCCTTTAAGATCTTTTCCGATAAAACATAGCCATCCTCTGAAGCTCTTAATACTTTTTGAAGATTGTTTAATAAAGAGGTATAAACTTCTAATTTCTTTTGAAAAAGGTAATTCTCGTTATCAAAGCGCTTCTGCCTAATGTAATTTAAAAAGGAAAAGACCAACGCACCTAATGCAGTCAAAAACGTAGAACATCCTTCGCTTCCATCTAAGTATTATTTTGGAATCTCCACCAACTTTTCCAACCTTGCCATCATCTCATCCTTCTCTTGTAGCATACGTTCGTAGAGTGCCATTTTTTCCTCGTGTAATTTTTTGATCTCTTCAATAGGATTAATATTGAAGGTTGGTGTGTGGCCTGTATTTAGAAATGCTCCGTTGTCAAACGTATTTGCAATAATATTCACCGCCTGTTCCTCATCAAAATTCTGAAACGCTTCTACGGGTATGTGCAGCACGCCGGAGATCTGGCGCAGGATATCCGGCTCGATAGTGTCTTTTTGTTCCAGCAGGGAAATCTTCTTCTGATTCCAGTCGTCGCCGAGGTCGGCAGCTAATGCATCCTGCTTAATGCCCAGCATCTCGCGGAATCTCTTTACGTTTCGTCCTTCGTGTATTTTGTTCGTGTAGCCCATAGGTACAAATTTAGCTTTATCCGGTGCGTAAGTTACACTTGTTCCGGTAAATGTGCAGATAATTCAGACACTAATTTATCCGGTATCCGTATAGGGTAGAACGCGCAGCTGACGGTGCTTTGCAATGATCAAAAAAAACAGACGAACGATGACACGTAAGAAGAAACCGAGAAGTTTATATGTAGGCAATAACATGATTGCATCTACCCGGCGCACACCGGAAAAGAATATTCCCTACCTAAGGCTGCAAGGCAAGTGGCTGCAGGATTGCGGATTTTGCTGCGGCGATGTGGTGACGGTGATACAGGGAGACCGCTGCCTTACGATCCTGAACAATAGTCTGCTCGAAGATCAGGAGCCACGTGTGGAATAAGTCATTAAAAAGCAACTCCCGGAAAGCGGCAACAGGTAATGCTGCGTTCCGGGAGTGCTGTGTGAGGAGTATCGTGTAGATATTAGGAGTCGCCTTTTGCGGCGGCGTGTATCTTCTGGATGTCGAGCTTCTTCATGGGCATAATGGCCTGCGTCACGCGGTCGATCTCGTCCTGTGTGCCTTCGCGCATGATGGTTTCCAGCTCAGCTGAAGATACCTGCCAGGAAAGCCCGAATTTATCTTTCAGCCATCCGCATTGCTCGAAGCGTGGGTCGGCAGAAAGCTTGTTGGCATAATAGTCGATCTCTTCCTGGTCGGCACAGGTGATCACGAGCGAGAATGCTTCGTTGAAGTTGAATGCATGCGGGTAGCCGCTGTCCATGCACGCGATCCAGATATCTTCCAGCTGGAAGTCGGCATACATCAGTGTATTGGCCGGGTCCTGCTCGGAGCCTTCCGGGTATTGGTGTGCCGCACCTTTGCGGGCATTCGGAAATATGCTGCAGTAATAGTCGATAGCTTCCGAAGCGCGGCCTGCGTTGTGACCCGTAAACATCAGTGAGGGTACAATAAACGGGCGCGGTTCGCCTTCGGGTTTGGAGAGCATCAGTTGCCAGGATACACCGTAGCGATCCTGTATCCAGCCGTAATGTTTGCTGAAGGGGTATTCGTCCAGCGGCATCAACGCTTGTCCGCCCTCGGATAAGGCAGCCCAGGCGCGGTCGAGCTCTTTCTTTGCTTCGGCTTCGTCGTTCCCGAAAAGCGCGGGATCATAGTTTACAATAAATGAAGCGGCCGGAGTGGGGCGGAATTCGGGCCCGGCACCCATGGCCATCAGTTCCTGTCCGTTGAGCGTGAAGTTCAGCAGGTCGCAGTCGCCGGAGGGTGTATTGCGCAGTTGGATGCTGTGCTGTATCTGGGAATTGGGAAATACGGTAACGTAAAACGCTACTGCTTCGCTGGCATTCTTATCGAACCAGAGATGGGGGATTATCTTTTGCATAAGGGTAGGGCCGTTGGATTGCGGCTACAGTAAGTTGGCAAAAAATAATGAAGCGGATGCGCAGGACTATGTTAAAAACCCTGTATGATTTTTTAAGGCCTTAGCTTTCTTCGTCGTAATAGATCTTGTAGAATTTGCGGCCGTTCTCGTCCACGCCCTGCTCTATGAGTTCGCGGTTGCCGTGGATGTAAATATGGAAATTCTTGTCCAGCTTCAGCACGCTCTTGAATACGCGTGCCTGCTTGCGCACGGCCTGCGCGTTGATCTCAAAACTGTCGGAGATATTCATCTCATTCTCGTTGCGGTAGCTTTCGTCGAACTGGCGGAAGGAGCGGATCACGCTTTCGTCGGCAAATACCTGTTGCTCGAATTCGTCTTTATCGAAGGTGTTGTGCGATTTGAAATAATCTACCGAGCGGTTCAGGAAATCAATCTGATCGGCACGCGTTACTTCAAATTCTTCCTGCAATTGCTTGGTCACAAACTGCTTGGCTATGCCGAGGAACTGGTTGGTCTGGTGGAAGTCGTTGTTCAGCACGGCTACATTCAGGAACAGGTCTTTCCAGTACTGGGCTTCGTTGCCTTTGTTGGTATTGTCTACAATAGCGAGTACGAAGCCTTTTTCTGATTCTGTGTTGAAGACCAGGCAGCCTTTGTCCAGCTTATTGATATTGATGCCCTCGCGGCTTTCGATGCCGATGCCTTCGAAGCTTTTGTTTACCTCCAGGAAGGTGTCGCGGTTCTCTGAGCGGAAGAGTCCTACGGCTTCACGGCTTTGTCCGTCCAGCACGGTATCGCGGAAATGCACTACATAGAATTCGCCGCCTTTTACTTTCGGGTGTGCGCTCTGGCCATACAGGTGTTTTGCAAGGTATGCCGACTGTTCGGTGAACGCGTCTGCATTTTCAAATATACGCGCCACGCAGGTGTACACTTCGTTCATCGGCAGCTCTATATCGTGCTGAAAGCGGTAATATTCTTCCGATTTGATCGACGAAAGGAAGTATTGGCACAGGATGCCTTCCAGCGCTTCGTCTGTTTCCAACGGCCGCTCTGAGAGCAGGTAGTTTTCGTCGGCAGCTTTGTTGCCTACCTGATGCACGATTATTTGCCGGATGCTTGCTTCTCCCCACGCGAACTTCATTGCCTGATCTTATATTGGTTGTAAAAAAGGGAACGAAGATAGGGCAATTGATCGCGCCTTCATAAGAATGTGTGTGACGGTGCCCGCCTATAGCTGGCATACACCATTGCGCACGGCCCAGAGCGCAAGCGCTACACGGGTTTTCACCTGCAGTTTTTCAAACAGGGCTTTCCTGTATCCGTCTATCGTCTTGGGACTCAGGAACATTTTATCGGCTATTTCCTGGTAGGTGAGTTCGGTGCAGGCCAGGCGTACGAACGCCAGTTCTCTTTCGTTGAGCTGGTGTAAGGTATGCGATCTGCCTCCGGGGCGCATGCTGTCAGTTTTGATGGCGTGGATGAGTTGGCCGGTGACGGTGTCTGTATAATAATACCCCTTTTCATAAACGGCCTTGATTGCAGTCGCGAGTTCGCTGGGTTCCACATCTTTGCCCAGATAACCTTTTACGCCCAGGCGCAGCATACGGATAATGCTTTCTTCAGATTGCAGCATGCTCACCACCAGTATGCGGATGTCGGGATATTGTTCGGTAAGCCATTGCACGGTGGCAAATCCGTCCATCTCCGGCATATTCACATCCATCAGTATGATATGCGGCAACTCGGTGCATTGTGCAATGCTGCGCATGAGCTCCAGTCCGTTATCGGCTTCGAATACGATTGTAAAGTCGGGGCTTACGAGCTCTATCAGATTGATCATTCCTTTGCGGAACAGTTTATGGTCGTCGACGATGGCTATGCGGATCATGGTGTTGCTTTTTTTTAAACGGGAAAAGTGACAGATAGGGTGGTGCCTTCCCCGGGAATGCTGGTGATATCCAGTGTGGCGCCTGTAAGTGCAGCCCTGGTGCGGAGATTGCTCATGCCTTGTCCGCTGTATTGGTGTACGGCAGGGTTGAATCCGATGCCGTTGTCGGCAATGGTAATATGGATATGATCCGGCAGCCGGAGTATAGATACCGACAGCTCAGACGCCAGCGAATGCTTGAGCGCATTGTTGAGCGCTTCCTGTACCATGCGGTAAAGCACAATGGCTTTTTCGGTGGCGATATGCGGTATGTTTTCATCTGCCCGGAACTGTACCGAAAAAATATTTGTCTTGCGGATGCGTGCTATTTCCCATTCTATGGCTTGCAGCAAACCCTGGGTGGCGATGAGGTTGTGACTGAAGCTGAGCGAGAGCGAACGGATATCGGTGATCAGCTGCTGTGTGAGTTCCTTGGCCTCACGTACTTTTTCTGCGGCCGCATGCTGGTCTACATAGTCGATCATATTCAGGTTGATCTTGATGAGCGAAAGCAGCTGCCCGAAGTTGTCGTGCAGTTCCTGCCCGATATGTCGGAGTGTCTGTTCCTGTATTTCTATCTGAGCTTCGAGCATCATCTGGTCGCGCTGCTGGTCCGACAATTGCTTTTCCAAAGCCATTTGCTGCTTTTTGCGTACGAAGTAGATCACAAACAACAGCAGAAAGCCTGCTACGAGCAGGAAAGCAATGCTGCCCAGTAATATCAGCAGATCGATTTTCGGGTCCGGTAGCATAATACAAATGAGATAGTGAAGCAGGAGTACATCAGCAGATTCAGCAATTTCATGATCTGGGAATAGATCTCTTTCCCGAACAATGTAAGATGCTTGGCTTCCGCATAATCGTAAAGTGCATTGATGATCAGACAGCCGAAATTAAAGAACAGCAGTCCGGCAACTATCCAGAACATCGGTTCGCGGATGGGTGTCTCAATGTGCTCGCTATACGTGAGCAAATCATACAGATATACGAGTGAGGCAAAGATCAGTAGCAGCGAAAGCAATATATTGGTATCTGTATTGTAGCCGTTATTGAGCCCTTTTCCGAATGCGATATTCCACACGCTGAAAAGCAGGCCGGTTAACAGTGAGGTTAGGATCAATCTTTTCCGGCTATTGGCTTTGAGCACAAGTACTATCTGCAAAGAATAAAATCCGAATTCAATAGGTACGTATATGTTGTAGAGAAAAAAATTAGGCCGGTGCAGGCAATAATGAAAATAGTTACCTGCACATTCATTGATAACAGTGTACAGTAGCAGCAATATGAATAGCCGAAAATATCGCGGTCCGAAGCGACCCCAGATGCAGGCAGCCAGGAAGGCGATACTTTCGACTAGTATATGAAAAGAGAATTTCAATAATTAGTTTATCGGATGCACTTCTCCCTGATCGTAACAGTTGTTGTCACTGGGTGGAATAGAAGCCGGTACAAGTATTAGAGTCAGCCTATTGAGGTCATCGATCCCGAAATGTATGTCTACATTGCTATTTACAGTGTTATTTATACCGGAAAGATATTGCTGTAGTAGATCAATGTCAAAACGTATATAGTCAGGATATATCACAGGCGTGTTATGGGGATTGGTACGAAACACATGGTACTTTCTTTTCCTTTTGTTGAATTCATCAAGCGTAATGATAGCATCAACGAACGAAGTTTTTGGTAATTCATTGTGCTTTTCTGCAGAAGCATTTTTTTGATCTTTTTGAGACATGATTTTGATTTTAAAGTGAAACAATAATCAAATCTAGGAAGGGGGCATATCCGCTCCAAGCGCCGCGAATGGAAACAGGATTTCCGGAGGCAAATACAGGAAATTTCCTGTGGCAGAATAAACGTTTTTCATCTTTTAAGCTTTTTATCGTCCAGATACATTTGTGCATTCATCAAATATAAAATTAAAAAGCATGAAAAAACTATCTTTTGTAATTCTTTTATTCGCAATCACCATAACGGGGATTGTGCGGAAGGCACAGGCACAGAAAGTGCATCACATCAATATTGATTTTACCGCGAAAACGGTGCAGACGCAACAGAATGGCAAATTGAAGCAGGGTGATTTTGTAAAGGTGAATGTGCTGCATCTGAACCAGCAACAGTATAAAGTGTCCATCAATAAGTCGGATACTTCATTTTATTCAGATGTGGTTTTCCCGAAGCTCGCTGATATAGATATGGCGGGTATTGCAGATATGCTGGCGAAAATACCGGCGCTCAGTACCACGGTTTCTGTTACTGCGCCCCAGCCGGAATCGATATCAAACGCGTTCACCGAGAGCTATACGAAAAGCAATACAAAAATAAAAAAGGTACCTGCTTCCCCTTTCCCTGGTCGGTTGAATGCTGTGCTTGCTGCGCTTGCCGGCATTTATTCCTCTATGATGCAGGATAAGATTGCCATTGACCAATTGAACTTCGAGATTGAAAAATACCTGTTGGAACAATATGATATGCAGGCTACAGGTGCCCGTACGTTTAGCGCTCCGGTTATTTCACCCGCAGTGATCGAAGCCAGAATAGATGTGGTCAGGGCGTCTGTCGTTGCTAATATGATTCAAATTTCCAAGGAGCGTGATCATCTTGTTACAATAAGTGCGAGTTCGGGTTTTACCGAATGGCTTGGGCAGAGCGACGAAAATAAAAATTTCTATCAGGGCATTCAGGCTCTTGTAACTACCATGGATACAACGGAGGCGAACGTATTCTTACAGGTGAATGCGGTTAACGCTGCTGCATTGTTGAAACGTGTGCTGAAACTGGCCAACAATGCATCGACCACGTTTACCTCTCTCCCGATGATGATCAACGGAGATGCTACAGAACTGGATATTGCGATCATTCCCAAGGACAGCTCCTGGGGTTTGCCTGCGTTCAATATACCAAAGCTGCGTTTCCCTTCTACGCCACGCTGGTATGTAGGTGGCGGAAGTTCCTTTATCTATTCGTCGTTGCGCAACGAAGCTTACTCCACTGTTGAAACACAGGTAGATTCGGTGAAGAAAAACTACAAGCTTAAAAAAGAAGGTGGTCTTTCCGGAGAGCTGGCCATTGCGGCACTGTTGCATTTCGGTAGCAAAATTGGTCATACAGACTGGGGTTGCAACCTGGTAATAGGCCCGGCGCTTTCCCTTACCACGGTGGTGCGTCCACGTCTTACAACCGGCATTGGCTTCAGCTACGGAAGCAGGCAGATGCTGAGTGCCAACCTGATGCTGGTGGCCGGGTATGAAAGTCGGCTCAGCACAGTGTACGAAGCCAATACAGAGTATCCGGTAAAGCCTGAAACACCCGTAGTGTCGCGCCTTGGGGTAGGCTGGGGTATAGCGCTGGGGTACATCTATAAATTCTGAGGGATCGGATAGCGTTTCTCAAATACACGTCCGTCAACAACAAACCCCTTATTGCTTTCTGCGATAAGGGGTTTGCTGTTGGAATAACGGATTCGGATATGGCGTTACACGTCCAGTCGCCCGCGGAATCCACGCGCAGCGTAATAGGATGATGCGCCGTTGTGATACACGAACACGTGATCGTAACGCCGGTCGCAGAATAAGGCTCCGTCCAGCTTGCGGATGGCTTCGGGTGTATATATCCAGCTGGAAGTTTTGAGATCTACCGGTTGCAACTGCTGCAGGTACCGGTAGTCTTCTTCCGTGAGGATACGTATGCCTATCTCCTGTGCAAGCGCGAGGGCAGATCCCGCTGGTTTGGCTTCCTTACGGGCGTCCAGCGCTTCGTTGTCGTAACACAGGCTGCGGCGGCCCTTGGGGCTTTCGGCCGCACAGTCGAAAAAACTGCATACACCGCTGTGTTTATCGTACGATATCAGATCCGGCTCTCCGCCGCTTTCTTCCATGCGCTGCAATGTTTCCAATGCTTTCGGATGTTGCTGCAGCCGCAGTTCCACCTGCTCCCAGGATACCTGCGGATGGCGCGCCGGATGTTTCCGGAAGCGCTGCTCCAATATGCTGAGCAATTGCTGCTGGGTGGATTTGCTGAGTCTGACTGCCATATCTGTTTCAAAAAGGTTCTTGTAAAAATACACTAAAAGCGCCGGGGCTGGTAGCAGTTATATTGTCACGACAATACGCGTTCCTCCTTGCTGATCCATCTGCCATACGCGCGCGATGTCTTCGAGCGGCAGCGCCTGCGTGTCTGCCCGGAGACCGCCTGCGGCTGCAAGCTTGAATAATTCCGGCAGTATGTTCCGGATAAGTTCCTGCACTTCCTGTGCCGACCAGCTTCCGAGTCCCGAACCGCAAAGGCGTATATCCGTACCGCGCAATATGGAGGAGGAGAGGCTGATCTTATCTCCCGCCATTCCGCCTATGCTTACATAGCTGATGGGGTGACCATAGCTGCCATTTCCTTTGAGCGTATCGAGCATCAGCTCGGCGCTGGCTCCCCAGAGATAATCGAGCACGATATCGATCGCATGCTGCTGGTGCAAGGCGCGCAGTTGTGCCTGTATGGCTTCCGGCTCCTGCTGCAGGTGAACCAGGTGATCTGCACCCAGATCCCGCAACGATTCCAGTACTCCGGAATTCCGCCCGGTTGCAATGACGCAGGCCGCTCCGTAATGTTTCGCGAGCTGTACCGCCACTTTCCCGGTAAAGCCTGTTGCACCGTTGATGAGGACAGTCTGGCCAGGCTGTATCTGCGCCCTGAAACGCAAGGCCATCGCGGACCCCATTACGGCATTGGGTAAAGCCGCGGCGGAAAGGTCGTCCAGCCCCTCGGGTATGTGCACTATGGTGTTACGGTCGATCAATGTGGTTTCCGCCAGCGTGCCGGATATTCCCAATGCATATACGCGTGTGCCGTCGGCCAGTACACCTGCTGCATCGCCGCCCGGAATGCGGGGTTGCCATGCCTGATCCTGCGTTGAATAGTGTTGTCCGCTCGCACGCATCTTGTCGAGATGCTTCAGTGATACTGCTTTTACCTGCATGATCTGTTCGTGTTCCCCTGACGGTACAGGCGCGGGAAACTGATCGGTGTAACGCGGAAGACTTCCTTTTTCGAATACTACTGCTGCTTTCATTTTTTATCGTTGATGCGGCAAAGCTAGAGTGCCTCCCGGCGGCGGACGATAACATTTGTTACTAAATGAAAGTCGGTGGTGTTTATTTTCCTTTCGCGATGCGGGATTTGATCCGGCTCAGGTGCACACTGCTGATACCGAGGTAGGAAGCAATGTAATGCTGCGGCACCCTGCGCACCAGCTCCGGCCGCTCCTGCAACAGGCGTTCGTATCGCTGCTGTGGCGTGTCGCGGATAAAGGACAGGAAATGTTTCATGTAATCAAAGGTGCGCTCGAATATCGTTTCGAGCAGCAATTCGCGTAGTTGCGGATCTCCGGATACCGCGGTGAGCAATGCCTCCACATCCTGCTTGTCGGCACAATACAGTACGCAGGGTTCTATTGTTTCTATCGCTATCAGACTTGCAATGTTTTTGCGGAAACTCTCTATGGATGCGACAGCCGTATGTTCGAAGAAAAACTGAAAGGTGATGTCTGCGCCGTCATTGTTGAAACAGGCGCGTACGCAGCCTTGTTCTATCCAGTAGAATTTCCGCGCGATCTCGCCTTCGCGCAGCAGGCAGGTCTTTGCCGGCACTTCGATACGCCGGAAAGGCTGCAGGTAGGGTTGCAGCTTTTCCATGGTTGCCGGTGGTATATTGCGCAGTTGTTCGAACATGCTATTCGTTCAGACCTTTGCCATTTAATATCTGGGGAATGTGCTTCTGAATACGCGATATGCGGGTCTGCTCCTGCTTTGCGTCTGCAAAGTACAACGCGTACGCGCGTTGCCTGCCGGGCGTGAGGGCCTCAAATGCTTTTTTCAGTTCCGGCATTTCCCTGAATGTCGCTTTCAATTCTGCCGGCAGCGTCAGTTCGGACGGCGCGCGTTTCGGTACTTTCAGCCCGGACCGTTCCACGCGTACGGCTTCACGCAGGTATTTTTTCAGTACCGTTTTCTGCGCTTTGATCTCCGCAAGACTGGTGAAACGGATCTGCCGGCCAGATTGTACATTTTCGGTTTGTTGTACGAGTATACCGTCCGGATCGTCCATGATCGCGGCCTTAAACAGCAATAAGGCACAGTATTCCTTAAATCCGTGGATCAGTACCACATTCGCGCCGTCTATCGTGTAACAGGGATGCCCCCATTTGAAATCTTCTTCGAAATCCTTGTCCGCAGAAATAATAATCTCGCGGAGCAGGCTCATTTCTTCGCCCCATTTACCGGCTTTGTCGAGGTATGCATCTACTGTTGCATTCATAGCGTTTGTGCTTTTCCGTTAAGTAAAGGATAGGGTCTGCCCGCAGCTGGTCTGAAATACCAAGAGACAAGAGTCAGTACCAATAACAGTAAAGATGGGAAAATATCCGCAAACGGATGTGCACAGATCAGGTGTGATATACCGGCGCAGGACATCGCAAAAAAGCAGCCCGCGTAAGCCCATTCCTTTAGCAGGGGCATGCGGGGTAATAACAGGGCTGGTATTGCCAAAAGCTTCCAGGTGCCGATGATCGTGAGCAGGTAGGGGGGATAGGCGAGACTTTGCATACGTACCAGTTCTTCTTTACGATGCAGCAGCTGCACGATGCCAGTGGATGCAAGTCCCAGACAAAGCCAGGCTGTGGCAATCCAGTAAATGATGTTGCGGGTTCTGTTCATAACTCCTTGCAATTATTGTTGTATGAAATAGCTTTCCAGGCGTTGGTGGGCCATATTAATTCCCTGGATAAAGGGCAGTTGCAATATCTGATCGCGTATCGCGACTGAGCGGTATACAACCTGCATATTGAGTCTGCTGCGCTCTGTTCCGATCGCTTCAAATTCGAGGAATTCCAGTTGCGGACCAAAAGGTGTCTGCAGCATCTCAAAGGTGCGGACGATACGCTTACCCGGAACAAGCTCATGTATACTGCCGCCGAAATAGTGCTTGTTGCCTTTGGGGTCTGTGGTTTCGAAACGGTAGGCACCACCGGAGCGGTTATCAAGCTGCACCACCTGTGTGCCCATCCATTGGGCCACGATATCGGCTTCTGTATAGGCACGGAACAGCAGTTCCAGCGGCAGGTCGAATTCGCGTGTGATAAATAATTCCTGCTTGCCGTTCTCGGCGTTCACTTTTGTTTTGAGTTCCATAGTCGTTTTTTGTCAGGATTTGTATTTTTTCATTACAGCTTCAAGCTTGTTAAACCGGTCGTCCCAAAGCTTGCGGAACGGTTCGATAAAGTCGGAGATCTCTTTGAACTTAACCGCATTGATGTAATAATGTATTTCCCGGCCGTTCTGTTCCTGCCGCAGCAATTCGCACTCTGTGAGTACCTGTATGTGCCGCGATATCGTTTGCCGCGAAGAATCGAACTGTGCCGCAATGGCGCCCGGTGTCATGGCTTGCAGCGCTACGAGCGTAAGAATGGCCCTGCGTGTGGGATCGGCGATCGCCTGGAAAACATCTCTTCGTAATTCCATAAATAATATGCAGCTATTTGACTGCAAATATACGTGCAGCTATATAGCTGCACAAATTTATTTTTCAGGTTGGTTGTTTTAACTCCGGAGTAGGGTGGTACAGCAGAAGGGGAGTGCAGCACTCCCCTTTCTCAGGAACTCCCGGATTCGAGTATGATCTCTCGGTCCGTTCCGATGCTTTTGGCAAACGCTTCGTCATGCGATACCAGTACCAGCGTTCCGCGATACTCCTGTATTGCCTGGCTCAGGATTTCGACATTGCTGATGTCCAGGTTGTTGGTGGGTTCGTCCAGCACGATCATCTCCGGTGCCTGGCGTCCGATATTCAGGCAGCAAAGCAGTAATCGCATGCGCTCGCCGCCGCTCAGCATACCGCAGGTTTTGTCCCAGTCTCCACGGGTGAACAGAAACCGGTTCAGACGTGTTTTTATTTCGTGTTCCTGCAAGGCGCCCGTATTGAATGCCTGTGCCTGCTCATACACCGTCAGGCCGTTTTCCAGCAATGCATATTCCTGGTCGATATACACATGATTGAATGCTGCGCGGGAAAGCGCTCCGGTATCGGGCTGCTTTAGTCCGAGGATCAGCTGTATCAGTGTGGTTTTGCCGGAACCGTTCCCGCCTTTCAAAGCAATCCGCTCTCCGCTGCTGATCTGAAAACTCAGGGCTTCGGGCCAGAGAAACTTTCCTGAGTAAGCAACATTCACCGCTGTTGCCGAACACAGAATTTTCCCTTTATGCAGCGAAGCATCCGTAAAATCAAACTTCATTTTGTCGATTGCAGGTAAATGGTCCCGCAGCTGTTGCAATTCCTTTCCGATCGACTGTACCTTTTCGGCATGAGCATCCTTTGTCTTTGCGGTGCTGTTCTCCGCATTGTTGCGCAACGTGTTCATCATGATTTTCGCTACGCCCGCTTTTTCCTGCTTTGCTTTTCCACGCGCATCGCGTTTCTGTTGTCGTTCTACGGATTCGCGTTCTTTTTCGCGCGCTTTGCGCAGCGCCTTTTCGTGGCTGTGAATGTCTTGCTGCAGCGCATCCTGCTCCAGCTGTTTCTGCTGCAGGTAATGTTCGTAGTTGCCACCGTAATATTGTATGTTCCCGGTAGTCAACTCGCATATAGCTGGCATCAGGTTCAGCAGTTTGCGGTCGTGGCTCACAATAAGCAGGGTCGCTTTGCAGGTTTCTATAAAACGGTACAAATGCTCCCGGCTTTGGGCGTCCAGGTGATTTGTCGGTTCATCCATTAAAATGAGAGCAGGTTTATGAATCGCGATTCCTGCCAGGAATACCTTTGTTTTCTGTCCGCCGCTGAGCGCTTCCATCGGTTGCTGCAGGTCGGAAACGGACAGTCCCCACGCGGCTAAGGCAGCTTCGGCACGTTCGGCAATCGTCCAGTCGTCCTGTAGCTGATCAAAATACACCGCGTCGGTATGGCCGTCGAGTATCTGCTGCAATGCATGCAGCTTTTCGCTGATGCCCAGTGCAGCTGCCACGGTCAGGTGATTGTATTGTCCGAATGTCTGCGGGACCAGGTAGGGCTGACTCGCTATAGTTATGTGTCCGCCTGAAGCTTGCAGGTTGCCCGCGATTATATGCAGTAAAGTGGATTTCCCGGAGCCGTTGTTGCCGACAAGGGCGAGTCGTTCCGAAGTGTTTACGGTAAAGTTGATATTTGTAAAAAGCGCATGTTTGTCCGGATGCGCATAGGATAGTTGTTGCAGAACGATCATCGATGCAGTCATTTCCAAGTGAACAATATTCGCCGCAAAAATGCTGCGGTCGGGGATTCTGTCTGAAGGAAAAGGATCGATTACATGTTAGTGTGTTCCGGATAAATGTGCGACAAAGATACGGATAAGCCCGCAAAACTGATAAATTGAACGTTGCAGTTCAATCATAATCGGGATGTATTTGAAAGACAAGCGTTTGGTGAGCAGTTGGGCCTAAGCACCTACTCTCCGCCCTTACCACTATTTGCTCATAATTTACATTATGTTAAGTAAATGAAATTTGCTGCTACTCTGTTCATCAATTATCTTAGCTCCGTCAATTCATACCGCTCCAATGAAATCCGTTACGAAGTACTACTCAAATGGTGAAGTCACTATTGTCTGGCAAAACGAAAAATGTATCCACTCCACCGTTTGCTGGAAAAACTCCACCGGTCTCCCCGATGTGTTCAATCCTAAGGATCGTCCATGGATCAAGCCGGAAGCTGCGGAAACGGCGGCTATTATTGAGCAGGTAAAAAAATGTCCTTCCGGTGCTCTATCGTTTTTTATGAATGCGGATGTTGCTCAAAATGCTGCACCGGAAGCTCCGGAAACGCAACCTGAAACACAGGTTCAATCTGAAACGATTATCGAGTTGGCCCCTAAAGGTCCGCTGATGGTTTACGGAAATGTGGTGATCAAAGACGCAGACGGCAAGGAAACCCGTAAATCAAAGGTTACAGCCTTATGCCGTTGCGGTGCTTCTGCAAACAAACCTTTCTGCGATGGCAGTCATACCAAAATAGATTTTCAGGGCTGATCGCCTTGTAGCTTCACCGATACCTTTTTAACAAGTATTTCGGCGCCTTTTACGGTTGATTGTCGTTATCTTTGGCGCAATGCGTATTTTTCTGGCATCATTGCTGCTGACCATTTTTTCTTTTCAGATCCTCCCTGTAAGGGCGATCGGAAAGATTTTGTTCAAGGCACAGCTGACCGAAGAATTACATGAAGAAGATAGTCCGGAGGACGGCGACGATCCGTTTGATATGGACTTTACTTCCAAATTCAAAGAGAGTCTACCCGCTTCTTTGCGCAGCTCCTTTCCTGAACCCTCATACGCTGAATACCGGATTGCCGGACTTACCACTTCGGTGATTCACAGATCCCAGTTCCTGGAGGATCAGCATTACCCGGATATATTTGTCCCCCCTCCGAACGCATAGGAATTTTACCGACTGAAGTTCACATTCTGTGTTCTTCAGTATGTTCCTGTCTTTATTGTTTTCATCTTTCAATCCTGCATAGCGGCATTCCCTCTGTCGTATATGCGCAAATCCCAATTGAATGCGTTCCCTTCTTCCCTCTTTTTCATATATAAAAAATGATGCAATGTCCGGACTGGTAGTCTTCCTGATTGCCGTCCCGCTTTGTCTGGGCATTGCGCTTGCCTGTGGTGCGCCGCTTATTGCGGGGATCAATGCTGGTATTGTCGGCGGTATTGTCGTGGGTATGTTTAGTGGCTCACAACTCAGTGTTACCGGTCCGGCCGCAGGTCTCACAGCTATTGTTGCGACAGCCATTCCTGCCCTCGGCGGTTTCGATCTGTTCCTGTGTGCTGTAGTCATCGCCGGGATTTTCCAGATTGTGTTCGGCATCATCAAAGCCGGTTCCATATCCAATTATATTCCTTCAAACGTTATTGAAGGGATGCTGGCCGGTATCGGTGTGATCATTATCCTGCGCCAGATACCGCATGCGTTCGGTTATGACAAAGCGAATGACGGAGATTTCTTTTCTGTGGAAGCCGGTGGCGAAGGCATGTTTGACTCGTTGATCCGCCACGTGAATTTTCTGCATCCGGGAGCTATTGTAGCTGCACTTGTGGCAATAGGCATACTGGTATTGTGGCAGCGTCCGTTCTTCAAACGCATTCAATGGTTGCCGGGCGGACTCGTAGCAGTGGTTTCGGGTATCGTGATCAATGAGTTGTTTAAGCTCAGCGGCAGCAGCTGGGTGATCGGTCAGGCAAATCTCGTAAGCCTCCCTACCCCGGCCAGTTTCAGCGAGTACCTCGGTCAATATCATCTGCCCGCCTTCAGTGGCTTTGCGAATCCTCATGTCTGGATCACGGGTCTGACAATTGCAGTGGTAGCTTCCATTGAAAGTCTGTTATGTCTTGAAGCGACAGATAAGCTGGATCCGATGAAGCGCTTTTCTCCGGGCAACCGTGAACTGTTCGCGCAGGGTGTGGGAAATATGGTAAGCGGTATGATCGGAGGTTTGCCTATCACTTCAGTGATTGTGCGGTCGTCGGCCAATATCAATGCAGGCGGACGCACCAAGCTGGCCACGATCATCCACGGGATTCTGTTACTGGTATTGGTGGCGGCTATTCCAACAGTATTGAACAAAATACCCTATGCTTCCCTGGCCGCAATCCTGATACTTACCGGTTACCGTTTGTGTCATCCTTCCATATTCCGTCATATATGGCAGGAAGGCGGTCGTGTCCAGTTTCTGCCTTTTGTGGTAACGGTGGTGGCAGTAGTTTCTATCGATCTGCTGAAAGGTGTTGCGATCGGATTGGCGGTGAGCATTTTCTTTATCCTGCGCCAGAATATGCGGAACGCCTATTATTTCCAGCGCAGTTCCTACGAAGACGGCGATCTGATCCGTATCAAACTTTCGGAAGAAGTATCGTATCTGAACAAAGGAGCGATCAAAAAGACACTCGAGTCGCTGAAGACCAACAGCAATGTGATCATCGACGCGGGCAACACAGAATATATCGACCATGATGTACTCCAGGTGATCCGCGATTTTGCACTGATACAAGCTCCGGAAAAAGGAATCCGGGTGTCGCTTTCCGGATTCAAATCTATTTACCGCTTACCGGATATGAACTCAGAAAGAGAGTTGATCTCGCGGCTTATCGACAAAAAGGGGGAACCAAAACGCACGGCGGGTAAAAATGAAAAGCTGATCAATGAACTGCAGGACAGCCAGCCTTAATTCCCTGTTTACTTAATCTAATCAAAAAAAGAACTTAGTTATGCCAAACTCAAATATCAGTCCGCAGGAAGCACTGCGTACCCTTAAAGAAGGGAATTTCCGTTTTTACAATAACATGAGCATGAACCAGGATCTGCTGCAGCAGGTGAAGGATACACGCTTCCGTCAGCAGCCGTTTGCTGTGGTGGTGAGCTGTATGGATTCGCGTACATCGGCAGAGCTGATCTTCGATCTGGGTATCGGGGATATTTTCAGCATCCGTATTGCAGGAAATGTAATCACCCCGGGTATCCTCGGCAGCCTGGAATACGCAACTGCCGCAGCTGGTGCACGCCTGATCCTGATCCTCGGCCATACGGGCTGTGGCGCGATCAAAGGCGCCTGCGACGATGTGCGCATGGGTAACCTCACCGGTCTGCTGGAACACATCAAACCTGCGATTGCGCGCGAAACTACGATCACTGAAAACAGGAGCAGCGATAACGAGGCTTTTGTTACTGCTGTTACCCATCACAATATTCAGCACTCGCTGGAAGAGGTACTTGCGGGGAGCGAAGTGATCCGCAATCTGCTGCAGGAAGGTAAGGTAGGTATTGTTACTGCACTATACGACATCGGAAACGGCCGCATTGAGTTTTTCGAAAACGAAGCCGTAATGCCGGAGATGGCAACGATGGCCGGATCATAAAAAAGCAAAAGAAAAGGATCGCGCACTGCGATCCTTTTCCCGTTTATTGTTCTACTACCAGCGAGTCGAGCTTTGCGCCGAGATCCAGCAATATCTTCGACAGATCGCTCACAAACGACTCCGGTCCGCAGAGATAAAAATAGGAACTGAAATCGCGTATATTATCAATCAGGTAATTGCGGTCGATGTGATTTAACCCGAACCCGATGCGGTTTTCATGCGAAAAGAAATTCAGCATATCACCGTTGAGCATCCGTTGCAGCTCCGGATACAGGATCACGTCTTCTGCTGTTTTATTGGAATAGATCAGACGATTGCCTTTAAGCAGATTTGCACGGAACAGCGAACGGAAAATAGAAATGAAGGGAGTGATACCTGAGCCTCCGGCGATAAATACGCCCGGGCCTTTGTACGTGATCGCACCGAATGCATCACCGATAATCAGTTCTGCACCTGCATTCGTTTTGCCAAGCTGTTTGGTAACGCCGCTCCGGTCGTTATAAATTTTCACCATCAGCTCCAGGTAATTCTGCGAGACCAGGTTAGTGAAAGTAAAAGGTCTGAATTTATCATTCCATTCGGGCAGATTGATAGCGACTTCCGTACCCTGGCCGGGTGTGAATACATATCCGGGCGGCTTTTCGAGTATAAAACGTTTTACATCATGATTGATATATTCCGCATCCAGGATCTTTACGATATATTTATTGCTCACTTATTTTTCGGTTGGTTTTGTTGATTCGATTTTTTGGGCAGTCGTGTGAAGCGCAGTGCCACCCCTTGCGCGGTACTTAGCTCGAGGCTGTTGCTGTCGGCTACTTTGAATGTCTTCACTTCGTTGATCAGCGACATAAATTTCTGTTCGTCCACCTGATCGCAGGCCATTTTGGTGCTGCCCAGCGGACCCTTAAAAAAGAGCTTATCGCCTTCTACTTTTATTGTGCCGAAATAATTGTTGCAGCCATTGAAACCTGATATTTTGCCGTACGCGACATTGATACTCACAAGCGGCTTTTTGGCCGGATACAATTTAGCGACATCGCCTCCTTTCATCCATTGTAAAGTCCATGCTCCCTGCAGGAGCCGTTGCGAGCGTACTACAGGATCTTCTTTACCATGGGGGGCGGTCTGCGCAACAACAGGCATACTGAAACTGCCGAGCAGTAAGGCGATTGCACAAATTTTTCTCATAAAAACGGTTTTTCGTGGACTCGTACAAACTTATTCCTTTTTAGTCAATTATCTTTGTGAAACATCTTTGAAAATAAGCGCGCGTGGATTTATCAATCAGTCTTAATAAGTTTATCAGTGACACAGGATATTGTTCCCGGAGGGAAGCAGATAAGCTCATTGAATCCGGCCGGGTATTGCTGAATGGCAGGCCTGCGCGATTGGGTAACCGGTATGAGGAAGGAGACGAAGTAGAGGTAGATGGCAGCCTGATAACGGCGCCTAAAAAGGATAAGCTGGTGTATATCGCGCTGAATAAGCCGGCCGGTATCACCACCACCACCGAAATGCATATCCCCGGCAATATTATTTCGTATGTGAACCACCCCAAGCGTATTTTCCCTATAGGGCGACTGGATAAAGATTCAGAGGGTTTGATATTCCTGACCAATGATGGCAATATCGTGAACAAGATTCTACGGGCCGGCAATAAGCATGAAAAGGAATATATAGTAAAGCTCAATAAACCTGCCGAGCAGGGATTTGTTGCCAGGATGAGCACCGGTGTGCCTATCCTGGATACGGTGACCGCTCCCTGTAAAGTGGTGATGAGCGGCCGGCAAACATTTTCGATCACGCTGGTGCAGGGACTGAACCGCCAGATAAGACGCATGTGTGAGGCCCTTGGGTACTCGGTTGTTTCCCTGAAGCGTGTGCGCATCATGAACATTCAGCTCGGAACCCTCGCTACGGGTAAGTGGCGTAATCTGAGTGATGCTGAAGTGGCCATGCTCAAGGCGTCCGTGTCGGGTTCGGACAATACGGCAAAAGCTTCACCGAAAGTGAAAGCAGCCCCGTCTGAAAGGCCCCGAAGGGAATCTCCCGCAGCAAAACCTGAAAAGGCGCTTAAGCAGTCCGCTAAACCGGCAAAGAAGGCTGATGGTAATAATACACCGCCACCATCTTCGCCAAAGAAATCTTCCTATAAAGATTATCGCAGTAAAGGAAAAAGAAAATAGAAAAGCCCGGTATCAGATATACCGGGCTTTTTATAACGAGTAATTTTCCGCTACCATCCATCGCCGTCGAGCAGATTGCCGAGTCCTCCGAGCACACTACCCTCCTCTTTCCTGCGGACGGTACCGTAAGAAAGAATACGGCTTGCCAACCTGCTGATAGGCAATGTCTGTATCCATACGCGTCCCGGACCCCTGAGCGTCGCAAAGAAAACACCTTCGCCACCGAACAATGTATTTTTGATGCCGCCTACAAACTGGATATCGTAGCTTACGCCTGATGTGAACGCCACGATACACCCGGTATCTATCTTGAGCAATTCGCCCGGTTGCAGTTCGCGTTCGGTTACGTGCCCGCCGGCATGTACAAATGCCATACCATCGCCTTCCAGTTTTTGCATGATGAACCCTTCTCCTCCGAACAGGCCAGTTCCGAGTTTACGCTGAAACTCAATCCCGATAGACACGCCTTTGGCCGCACACAGGAAACTATCTTTCTGACAAATGATACGGTTACCGAGTCGCATGAGGTCTAAAGCAATGATCTTACCGGGATAGGGAGATGCAAACGAAACATGTTTTTTGCCCTGCGAGGTGTTGGTGTAGGTTGTCATAAACAGACTTTCACCTGTAAGCACACGCTTGCCGGCGCTCAACAACTTACCCAGGAAATTGGAATTCTGATTCTGACTGCCGTCGCCGAAGATTGTCGACATCTCGATTCCATCGTCCATCATCATAAATGAACCGGCCTCGGCAACCGCCGTTTCTCCCGGGTCCAGTTCCACCTCTACATACTGCATTTCTTCTCCGAAAATGCGGTAATCAATTTCGTGGTTATTCATAGTTTGACTGATTTTATTTGTAGTCCAAAACTAAGGCAAACAGTACAGCTCCTGCGAGGCTGCAGTGAAATTTCGGTGAAATTGTCAGTGAACCTGGTTTTCTTTTATCAGGAAATAATGTTCGAAGCTTATGCTGCTCTCAGCATCTTTCAGTTTCAACTCCTGCCAGTTGCTGCCTATTGTTACAGACTGAGCTGCCGCATTTCCTTCGTGAATGCGGACCGGTAGTGCGAATCCGTCTGCGCAATGGCTGAAGCGAACCGATAGCGTTTTACGCTTACGTTTCCATTCCAGTACGGGAATGTCTGTGCTGCGCAGGTATTGATCGAATACAGGCTGTAAAGGCAACCCCGTAAACTCTTTCAGGAAAGATTCCATCTGAGCACCGGTAATCTGCTTATGATAGAACCGCTGATTCATAGTGCGCAGCATCTGCCGGAACTTTGTGTCGTCGTGCATCAGTTCGCGTATGGTATGGATCATGGCAGCGGCCTTATCATATTTATCGCTGCTACCGTCGTCGTTGACGCCGTAATGTCCCTGAACGGGAACATCATTCTGAATATTGGCCCACTGCCCCATTGTATAGGCGCGGGCTTTGTCGGGTCCGAACCAGTATTCCACAAAAAGTGCTTCGGCGTAAGTGGTGAATCCTTCATGTATCCAGTTGTCGGCTATATCGGCTGCGGTGATACTGTTCCCGAACCATTCGTGCCCGCTTTCGTGCACTACTATAAAATCAAACAGTAACCCTATGCCGGTATTGCTCCGGTCTTTACCCTGGTAGCCGTTCTGGTAACCATTCCCATATGCGATTGCACTCTGGTGCTCCATTCCGAGATAAGGGGCCTCGACTATTTTATATCCGTCGTCATAAAAAGGATAGGGACCAAACCAATATTCAAAAGCGCTGAGCATGCGGGTAACTTCTTTGAACTGTTTACGCGCTATGGCTTCGTTGTCCCGTAAAGAACAAAAGATCAGGTGCAGCGGACCCTTTTCTCCCTGATAATCTTCGTTCCAGTGCACATAGTCACCGAGATAGAAAGTGACGTCGTAATTATTGATCGGGTCGGCTGTTTCCCAATCTATCTGCTGACGGTTTCCCGTGCGCAGTCGTGATCCGAATCTTCCGTTTGCGATCGCTTCCAGATCTGACGGACCGGAAAGCCGGATTTTCATACCCTGGTCCGGTTCATCGGACTGGATATCTTTACATGGCCACCAGCAACTGGCACCGGTCCCCTGGCAGGCAACTGCCACCCATGGATTTCCGTTAGCGTCTTTAGACCAGACCAATCCTCCATCCCAGGGCGCTTTGCGCGCGGCTTTCGGAATGCCGTGATAATACAGCTTCAGCGTTTGCTGTGAGCCCTGAAGCTGTTTCCGGAACGGATGCTTCAGCCAGAATACGTTTCCTTCTCGTGTGAACGGTATGCTTTCTCCGAGCGCTACCGCGCTGTCCAGTTGCAGCGGTTCCTGCAGGTCTATCTGCATACTGTCGGAGACCCTGCCGCTGATTTTGAAAACAATGGTGGTGGATCCGGCAATGGAACGTTCCTGGTCATTTAAGGAGACATAAAGACGGTAATACTGAACGTCCCACCAGTTGCGTCCGTTACCATTGCCGCCGCGCAGGCTGTCCTGCCGGTTAAAAGCAAACAGGGCGTTTGCTGTGAGCAAACACCCTGTAAGACATATCATAATTTTCTTCTTAACTATATTCATTCGTCAAAAATTCCGGTTAGGCGATGTACTATTCCGCTTTTGCAATATCAGTCACTTCAACATCGAAGATCAGGATACTGTTTGCCGGAATGGCAGGACTCGGGCTTCTGTCTCCGTAAGCCATAATGCTTGGGATGTACAGGGTTGCTTTAGATCCTTTTTTCATAGTACCTACACCGATGTCCCAGCCCGGAATAACCTGACCCTGACCAATGGTGAAGCTGAACGGCTCAACGTGGTGGAAAGCAGAATCAACATTTGAGTCGAATACTTTTCCGTCCATGGTTCTGCCGGTGTATTTCACAGTTACTTTCTGGCCTTCACGTGCCGTATCGCCTGTTCCTGCCTGGTTGTATTTGATATACATTCCGGAAGCATGACGTACAGGTTTGATATTGTTTTTAGTGAAGTAAGCTTTCAGCGCTGCTGAATCTTTAACCATCATGGATTTTGCTTTTTCAGCTTTTTCCTTGAAGCCTTCTGCCTGTGTTTTTTGTTTTACAACAACCACGTCCTGATCCAGCCACATGCCTGCACCTTTCTTCATCCACGGAGCCATAGGAGCACCCATTGCGAGGATGGTATCCAGCGGCATACGGAAGGTAGCACTGTCGCCTGCACTCAGCAACTGGAACCCGTCCATGAGGTCGTAGCGCGGTTGCTGTGCGGGACGTACCTGCAGTTCGAAAGGCTCATTGTTGTTTACAACGCGTGAGCTGAACAGGACACTGTCTCCTACACGGGAACGTGTGTGGATGGTAATAAAATCGCCTACCTGAGGGGATTTTCCCGGAACATCTTTCCAGATGCGCATCTGTAAACCATTGCTTACTTCTGTCCATCCGTTCACTGTTTTACCCAGTGTTACAGGTTGAGCTACAAATTGTTCACGTTGATTCTGTGCAAAAGAGGTTGCTGACAAAGCAAAGCAGCCAAGTCCCAAAACGACTAATTTTTTCATTAGGGTCTGTGTGTTTTTTGTGATTTAATTTAGGTGAAATTCTTATTTGAAATCCAACAGTTCAACATCGAAGATCAGGATGGAATTCGCAGGGATCTGCGGCTCGCGGCCTTCAGCTCCGTAGGCAAGTCCGCTCGGGATAAACAAAGTAGCTTTTGCGCCTTTGTTCAGCAGGGAAATTCCTTCATCCCATCCGGCAATTACCTGACGTTGACCGAGGATAAATTCCAATGGCTCTGTATGCTGGAACTGAGGATCGATGTTTGAATCGAACACTTTTCCGTCCATTGTCTTACCTGTGTATTTTACTTTCACAGTTTTACCTGCGGTAGCGTTTTCACCTGCACCTGGTTTGGTGATGATGTAATAAACGCCTGATGCGGATTTCTGAGCAGAGATACCATTTTTGCTCAGGTATTCCTGGATCAGCTGATCATCCACTCCAACCTGCTTAGACGCCTGAGCTTCCATTTCGGCTTGTTTTTGTTTCTGACCTGCTTCAAACTGAGCTTTGGTTTTTACAGAAACCATTTTGATCTCGAGCTGGATTTTATCGGTAGGCTTTGCAAACGTATACATTTTGCGTGCCATAGAATCCATTTCGAAACGGATAACCGCGCTGTCGCCAGCAGAGAGCATAGTGATCACATCGGTAGGATCCATTGCTTTAGGCGTCGCAGGATTACGTTGCAATTCCATTTCCAGAGCTTTGCCGTTCATCATTTTTCTGCTGTCGAACATCAGACTGTCGCCGATTCTTCCCACCATGTGGTATTCGATGTAATCTCCGATTTTAGCAGCGTCGCCTTTTTCGTCTTTTACGATATTGTACTCAACTCCGTCTTTTGTTTTTTTGAATCCGCCTTTATTACAGGAAGCCGCACCAACCATGATCGCGGCCAAAGCGGCAATAGATAAAACTTGTTTTAACATACAGATAAATGATTAACGTTTAATTTTTCGAGGGGTGAAATTCGGATAAAATTCGTTTAAAACATAAAATAGTTTCCGAAAAAGATTGTGAAGATTGTCCGCCGGACGCATTAAAATGCCCTCCGCCGTTAAAATGGTTACGCGCAAACGCGTTCACATCGAAAGTACCTTTGCTTCTGAAGGACAGTTTAATACCATCCTTACGTTCTATGATAAGCGTGGCAAAGCGGATGCCGGCAATACTCATCGGATAATTAACAATTCCTTCAGTATCTCCGCTGCGTACGTCGAACTTTTGAAGGTCTTCCTGCGACAAAGTGATCAGTCCTGAGCTGTATTCCGGGAATATCTCCATGCGTTCCTGCAATACAAAGCCCAGAAAACGCATGCGGCGTTCCTCCCAGGAATCATATACTTCTTCGTGAATGACACTATGTTTCAGTCCTTTGCGCATCAGATCGGCAATCATTTCATGTACCGATGCGGTACAGGCCGGGAAGCGGAAGGAACCGGTGTCGGTCATTGCCCCGGTGTAGATGCACGCTCCTATCTGCTCGTCTATCAGTGCATTGTGGCCGGTAAGGTTGATAAAATCATACACCATTTCGCAGGTGCTGCTTTTTAAAGGTTCACTGACACCGAAATCAAAATCCGGCTTGGGGAACATATGATGATCGATCAGCACTTTTGTCTGAGTGGCGCTGCTCAGTAAGGTTTGCATGCCTTTCACCCGGCTGAAGTCGTTAAAGTCAAGGCAGAAGATCAGATCGGCTGCTGCAATCGCCGGTTCCACCTTGCGGGGTTCCGCTTCGTGGTTCAGTACTTTCGATAAGCCGGGCACCCAGGCCAGGAAATCCGGTACTTCACTCGGTGACACCGGGGAAACGGTATGCCCCATTTTTTCGAGGAACAGGGTTAACGCCATCATGCTGCCGATTGCGTCGCCGTCGGGCTTATGATGGGTGGTTATAAATATATTTCGCGGTTGCTGTAATAAGGGCAGTACTTCCTGTATTGGTTTCATAATGATGTATTCGTCTGGCTTAGCTGCCGAATTCACTTAAAAATTTAATACGCATGAGCTGTAATGTCTCAATGCTGATATCCTGATCGCGGAACGCGTCATACACCTGGTTAAGGTCGTCGTCCTGACAGGTACGGAAATAATCAAATATTTCATCCTGTTCGTACTCGTCCAGTTCCTCATCGATGCAATAGCCGATATTCAGTTTGGTACCGCTGGCTACAATGGTTTCCATTTCGCCGAGCAGTTCTGCCATAGTGATATTTTTATTTTTCGCGATGGTCTCCAGCGGGATGCGTTTGTCGATATTGGTGATGATAAATACCTTCATGCCGCTTTTATTCACCACGCTCTTCATCACGAAATCTTCCGATTTTTCGATACCATGCTCCTCTACGTACCGTGCAATGAGCTTGACAAATTTGCGCCCGTAGCGGATAGCCTTTCCCTTATTCACACCGACGATCTTTTCCAGCTCTTCCATTGTGGTCGGATAGCTGGTAGCCATATCCTCAATCGAATTTTCAAGGAAAACAACGAACGGCGGTACATTATGCTCCTCTCCCACTTCCCGGCGCAGGTCCATAAGCATCTTGAACAGTGTTTCGTCCAATGCAGCTCCGTTTGATTCTCCGGACTGGAAGCTGTCATCATTTTCTGATTCCTCCGCATAACGGTGATTCAGCGACACTTCAATCGAATGAGGTTTCTTGAGGAATTTGTGCCCTGCATCGGTGATCTTCAGTAAGCCGTATTCTTCAATGTCCTTACGGATAAAGCCTTCCAGCATCATCTGGCGGATCAGCGATTGCCAGAAATTGGCATCCATTTCCATGATCAGTCCGGAACCGAACGATTTCAGTTTATTGTGACGGAACGTGATGATCTGCGGATTGCTCACGCCCAATATGATATTTACGATATAGTCGATGCCAAAACGTTCATCCACCTCTTTGATCGTGTCGAGCACAATCTTCACCGAATCTTTTACGTCCAGTTTCTCTTTCGGATTCAGACAGTTATCGCAATTACCGCAATTAGCGTCTTTGAGGGTTTCTCCAAAGTAGTGCAACAGCATTTTCCGGCGACAGACGCTGCTTTCCGCATAGGCTACTGTTTCCGCGATCAGCTGACCACCCATTTCCCGCTCACTCAAAGGCTTGTCGCGCATGAGGTGCTCGAGCTTCTGAACGTCTTTGTAAGAGTAATACAGCATGCACTTCCCTTCCAGTCCGTCACGCCCGGCGCGTCCTGTTTCCTGGTAATAGTTTTCGAGGGATTTAGGAATGTTGTAATGCACCACAAAGCGTACATCCGGCTTATCGATACCCATACCGAATGCGATAGTGGCTACGATGACATCCACTTTTTCCATCAGGAACATGTCCTGACGCTGGGAACGTATACCGGCATCCAGTCCCGCGTGGTAAGCAACAGCGCTGACACCGTTCGCCTGGAGCAGGTTTGCAAGCTCTTCCGTAGTCTTACGGTTAAGTGTATAAATAATGCCGCTCTTCCCGCGCATGCTGTGAATGAATTTCACAATGCTTTTGAGGGTGTGTTCTTTGGAAAGCTTCGGAACGATCTCATAATAGAGATTCGCGCGATTGAATGATGAAATAAAGATCTCCGGATCCCGTAACTCCAGGTTCTTCACAATGTCGTCCTGCACTTTCGGAGTTGCGGTAGCGGTTAATGCGATGATCGGAATATTAGGATTGATCGCTTCGATCATCGTGCGCAATTTGCGGTATTCCGGGCGGAAATCATGTCCCCACTCGGAAATACAGTGTGCTTCATCCACGGCAACGAAGGAAATATTCAGATCGGCAAAAAACTCGATATTTTCAGCTTTGGTCAGTGTTTCCGGAGCTACATACAGCATTTTCGTGCGGCCTTCGACCAGATCCGTTTTTACTTTACGCTGCTGCACCTTGCTGAGCGTTGAGTTCAGGAAGTGCGCAATATTGTCCTGACTGCTGTACCCGCGGATCAGGTCCACCTGGTTTTTCATCAGTGCGATGAGCGGAGAGATAACAATCGCCACACCATCCAGCAATAATGCAGGCAGCTGATAGCAAAGCGACTTGCCGCCGCCGGTAGGCATGATCACAAATGTATCTTTGCGCATTAAAACGTTCCTGATGATCGCCTCCTGCGAACCCTTAAAAGAATCAAAGCCGAAATGCTTCTGCAATTCTTTCTTCAGGTTATACTTTGCCTTGACGGTACCAGTAGTCGCTCCCATAATTAATCCGGATATTTGTTATTGACTGTTGATTTGATGATAAAATACTGAATGTACAAGTATACATGTCAGGCGTGTTTTCAACAGGGTCGCAAAAGTAGTACAAAATACATTCATATAAATCAAGAAATCAGGCTTTGGCATAACTTTAATGCCACGTTAATTGATGATTATCTGTTATCTTCGTACACTTCGCTATAACACCGCAAATAAGCAGCGCCATGAAATTCTCAATTAAGATAAGCCTTTTTCTGATAGGTTCCTTTTTTTTCTGTTCCTGTAAAAAAGAAACACCTATCATTACGCAGGAAAGCCGCGTGACCCATTCCTGGAAATTACGTTTTCAGGGAAGCGACATCAACAACAACGGAGCTTTTGATCAGAACGAAAAAAATATGGTGTCCGATTCGGCAGCTTTCAGCTATCAGTTCAAATCCGGCGGCACCGGTTTCCGTGTGGGAAATAACAGTTCTTTCATAGACACGCTTACCTGGTATTTCGTGGGTGACAACGGTATGCACATCAATCTGAAAAGCCAGGGCATTGAACAGTCGCTGGACTACCTGTATGAGGTGGGAACCGATGAAATAACCCTTACAGACACTGCACAAAAACCGGCCTTCTTCAGGAATTTCATATTACAGTAAGAAATTTTTAAAAACTTTTTTTGGAAAATACAAATCCCTGATTACCTTTGCAATCCCAAAACGAACTGGCTGCGTAGCTCAACTGAATAGAGCATCTGACTACGGATCAGAAGGTTTCAGGTTTGAATCCTGACGCGGTCACTTAAAAAAAGGGTTTCGATCATTCGGAACCCTTTTTTATTTGCAATGATTTTCACATGAACAATAACGGAAAGAGCAGCTAATTATTAGCTGCTCTTTCCGTTAAATCGCTTTAAACCACCGGATATACTATTTCCATCCGCCGCCCAGTGCGCGATACAGATCCACTACAGTACTCAGCTGCTGCCGGCGCACAAGAGCCAGGTTCAGTTCCGCCTGCAACGCATTACCCTGTACGGTCATTACTTCCAGATAATTAGCCATTCCGCTCTGGTATAACAGTTGGGCATTCCGGATAGCAGTTTTCAGGGTCATTACCTGCGCGGTGGCAATCAGAGCCTGTTCTCTGAGCTTATCATGCTGTACGAGCGCATCGGAAACATCTCCTACCGCCTGAAGTACCGTTTGCCGGAAAGAAAGCACTGCCTGTTCGCGCTGGTTTTTTGCGAGGGCGAGATTGGCTTTTAATGCACCTCTCTGGAAAACGGGGCTGGTAAGTCCGCCCACTACATTTCCGAAAAGAGAGGCGGGTATTTCAAACCAGTTGCTAGACTTAAAAGAGTTGAGTCCGCCAACAGCGGTAATGGTCAGTGAAGGATACATTTCGCGCTGTGCCACACCTACCTGTGCATTGGCGCGGCGCAAAGCCATTTCCTGAGCGCGCACATCGGGCCTGCGGCTTACGAGTCCTGCTGGTACTCCGGTGGCATATTGCTCGTTTACGTGCATTTCAGACAGCTTTGTTTCGCGGTATACCGAATCCGGCATTTTGCCCGTAAGTATGCTCAGCGCATGCTCCTGCACCGCAATTGCCGATTCCAGCTGCGGGATCAGTATCGCAACAGATTGCTTCTGAGATTCGGCCTGTTGCACTGCAAGAGAAGAAACCATTCCCGCATCCCATTGGAGTTTCGTAAATGTCAGCGTTGTATCGTTCAGCAGCAGGTTGCTGTGCGCCACCGAGAGTTGTTCGTCCAGCATCAGCAGGTTATAATATCCCTGTGCGATCGCTGCAACGATTTGGGTTTGCACGGCTCTCTGCGCCTCGTAAGTTTGCAGGTAGGCAGACAATGCCGCTTCCTTTTTCAGGCGCAGCTTGCCCCATATATCGGCCTCCCAGGACAGGTTGAATGCTGCGTTATAGTCTTCGATATGTGTCTGGCCCAAAAAGGTATTCAGGCTGATACCGTTCAGACTGTTTTTAGAAGGATGAGACGACTGTGCGGTGATCGCCGCATTGACAACCGGCAGCTGCAGCAGTTTTGCCTGCCGGAGTTGGGTCTGCGAAGCCTCTACCCTTTTCAGTGCAAGCTGCAGATCGTAGTTATATTGAATTCCGTCACGGATCAGCCTTTGCAATGCAGGGTCAGTGAAAAATTCGTTCCATCCGAGATCCGCAATGCTGGATGAGTCTGTTGTTTGAACCCGGTTGTATTGCGCCGGAACATTGGCCAGTTCCGCAGCCGGAATGCGCGGCATTTTACATGCTGCCAGTAATAGAATGGATGATGCCGACAGGCTATAAAGAAGTTTATTGTTCATTGTATGAGAATTTAGTGCTCCAGAATTGACAGATTTTTATACCGTTGCGTTTTCCGGCTTTTTACCCGAAACGCGCTCATGCAAGTGCTGGAAAATCACAAAGAGAACGGGGATGATAAAAATACCGAACAGTACACCGGTGGCCATTCCGCCCACGGTGCTCATTCCGATGGAGTGATTTCCTTTTGCAGATGCCCCGCTCGCCCATACCAGCGGCAGCATCCCCACGATGAACGCGAACGATGTCATCAGGATAGGACGCAGACGCAATCTGGAGGCCTCCAGTGCCGATGCGATAAGGCTCATGCCTGCCGCGCGCCGCTGAACAGCATATTCCACGATCAGGATCGCATTCTTTGCCAGCAAGCCTACCAGCATGATCAGCCCCACCTGCACATAAATGTTATTGTCGATGCCTGCCAGTCCGGTAAATGCAAACACTCCGAGTATCCCGGTAGGAATGGTCAGGACGATGGCGAACGGCAGGATATAGCTTTCGTATTGCGCGGCCAGCAGGAAGAATACAAAGATTACGCTCAGCATAAAGATGTACGCGGTCTGACCGCCGGTCGCTTTTTCTTCGCGGGTGATACCCGTCCATTCGTAGGCATATCCTCTGGGCAATACCTTTTTAGCCGTTTCCTCAACAGCGTTAATTGCGTCTCCGGTACTGTATCCGGGCTTCGGAGTTCCGTTGATAGTTACCGCATTGAAAAGGTTGTTGCGTGTCACTGTTTCCGGTCCGTAAGTACGTTTCAGATTGATGATCGTGGAAACCGGCAGCATTTCACCCTGGTTGTTTTTCACAAAGATGCCTTCCATGGAATATGCGTCGTTCCGGTACGGGATATCGGCCTGAGCCATTACGCGATAATATTTACCGAAGCGGTTGAAATCGGAGACAAAGCTGCTGCCGAAATAGATCTGCAGGGTCTGCATCAGTTCGCTCACCGAAACGCCGAGCTGCTTTGCCTTCTCGAAATCCACCTCAATTTCATACTGCGGGTTACCAGCCGCAAATGTGGTGAAAGCAAACGCGATCTCTTTTCGTTGCATCAAAGCACCGATAAACTGCCAGGCTGTTTCTCCCAACTGCTGCAGGCTTCCGTTACCGCGATCCTGCAACATAAGTTCAAAACCGCTCACATTGCCGAATCCCTGTACTGTCGGGAAACTAAAGAAGAATGCACTTGCGTCTTTCACCTGTGCCACCTTAGCAGTAAGCGCTGCAGCAAATTTGTCCGGATCTTTTTCTGCGCCACGGTCTTTCACATCTTTCAGGCGGATAAAGCCGGCTGCATAAGGCGATGCGTTCGCGTTGCTGATGAAGTTCAGTCCGTCTGCCACCCATAGTTTGCCTACCGGCTCTTCTTTGCGGATAATGGCGTCGATCGCATGAGTTGCATTTTGTGTTCTGTCGAGAGAACTTCCGGGAGGCGTGTTTACGGCGTACAAAACAAAGCCCTGATCTTCATTCGGGATAAATCCGGTGGGTGCTTTGCGGATCAGGAATATGCTGACAGCGGTAATAAGTGCCAGTCCGGATATTGCTACCCATTTATTTTTGATCAGGAATTGCAGGCTTCTCACATACCGGTCGGTTAAGCGCTCAAAGGACGTATTGAACGCATGGAAGAACCGCTGTTTGAAATTCAGCTGACTGTTATGCTCCGAATGGTCGGAACCATGTATATTCTTCAGAAAAATTGCACAAAGTGCCGGACTTAAAGTCAATGCATTCACGGCAGAAATAATGATCGCTATCGCGAGTGTGAAGGCAAACTGACGATAAAATACACCGGCCGGACCCTGCATGAATCCTACGGGAACGAACACCGCAGCCATGACAAGTGTAATCGATATGATCGCTCCCGAGATCTCACTCATGGATTGCACTGTTGCCTCTTTCGCCGACATGCGTGTATGTTCCATTTTCGCGTGAACGGCCTCTACGACAACGATCGCATCATCTACCACGATACCGATCGCCAGAACGAGCGCGAACAGCGTCAGCAGGTTGATCGTAAATCCGAACAACTGCAGGAAGAAGAACGTACCGATAATAGCTACGGGTACCGCAATAGCCGGGATCAGCGTGGAGCGGAAATCCTGAAGGAAAATAAACACGACAATAAACACCAGGATAAAAGCCACAATCAATGTCTCGATCACCTGGTGAATGGAAGCATCCAGGAAGTCTTTGGAGTTGTACATCACAACCGTCTTCACGCCTTTAGGCAATAGCGGTTTCATTCCCTCTATCTGCTTTTCGATCTCTGTGATGATATCGTTTGCATTGGATCCGGCCGTCTGGAGGATCGCAAAGCCCGCCACGGGATTGCCGTCCAGACGGTTGGCTGCAGCATAGCTGTAGGAGCCGAACTGTACGCGCGCCACGTCTTTAAGACGCAGCATCGATCCGTCCGCATTTGCCTTTACAACCATATTTTCGTAATCCTCCGCTTTGTTCAGCTTTCCTTTGTACTTCAGGATAAACTCAAACGTTTCTTTGCTGTTCTGTCCCAGCCGGCCGGGCGCCGCTTCGAGGTTCTGATCCTGAATAGCGCGTAATACTTCCTGTGGAGAAAGGTTGTTTGCGGCAAGGCGATCAGGTTGCAGCCAGATACGCATGCTGTAGTCCTGCGATCCGAAAACCTGGGCCTGCGCTACTCCGGGAATACGTTGTATCTGCGGGATGATGTTTATTTTAATGTAGTTCTGCAGGAACAGTTCGTCGTACATAGTGCTGTCTTCACTTGTAAGCCCCATGAACATGATCATACTGTTCTGTACTTTTTGCGTCGAAATACCTGCCTGGATTACCTCCTGTGGTATCTGGCTGGTTGCCTTCGACACGCGGTTCTGCACATTCACGGCCGCGATATTGGGATCGGTGCCCTGCTTGAAGAATACGGTCAGCGTCATACTTCCGTCATTACTGGAATTGGAAGTCATGTACGTCATGTTTTCCACACCGTTTACTGCCTCCTCAATGGGTGTGGCTACGGAACGCGCCACCACTTCGGCGTTCGCCCCCGGATAGGATGCCGTTACCTGCACGCTGGGAGGAGCAATATCCGGGAACAGATTGATCGGCAGATTGATCAGTGAGATGATTCCCAATAGCAACAGGAGAATGGAAATAATGGTAGATAATACCGGTCTTTCAATAAATCTTTTTAACATGTAGGTAAATGTTTACTGGTGCGGGGGTTGGAGCCCCGCATTGTGAGATGATTGATAATAGTCCTCGAAACGTATGTTTATTGCATGCGGATTACAGTTCGCGCGCCTTCAGCAGACTGTCCAGCGGAAAACGTTGCGGGGCGATCAGCGTACCATCATGCAGGTTGCCGATGCCGGAATAAACGATCTTTTCACCTGCGGTCAATCCTTTGCTTACGTAATAATAATGGGCGGTTTTACCCGAAACGGAAATTGGTTTACTGATGGCTTTGTTTGCATTGTCCAGCGTGAATACAAACACTTTATCCTGTATTTCAAAAGTGGATTCCTGAGGGACAATCAGCACATCGCTCATTGCTTCGGCAACCCGTATGCGGCCGGTGTTCCCGGTACGCAGGGTTCCGGCTTCGTTCGGAAATGCTGCACGGAGCGCGATAGCGCCTACTGTTTTATCGAACTGGCCTTCCACCATACTCATTTTGCCTTTTTGCGCATACACACTGTTATCTGCGAGTACGAGTTCTACCGGGGGCAGATTGCTGATTTTTTCTTCGATCGTTTTACCGGGATATTTGTTCTGGAAAGCCATGAACGCTTTTTCACTAAGCGAAAAATAAGCGTACATTTCTTTTACATCAGACAATACCGTTAACGGCAATTGTGCTCCCTGCGCAACAAGACTGCCGAGCTTATAAGGGATGCGGCCGATGTAGCCGCTTACCGGTGCTGTGATGAGTGTGTAACCGAGATTGATCCGGGCATTGCTTACTCCCGCCTGGGCCTGCGCTTCCATAGCTTTGGCTGCTGCATATTCTTCTTTCGCAGTTTTAAGCTGTATCGGTGAGATCACTTTAGATTCTACCAAGGGGGTAAGCCGATCCAGTTCCACCTGTGCTTTCTGCACGTTGGCTTTTGCTGCATTCAGCGCAGCATGCGACTGTTGCAGCTGTTCGTTGTACATCCGGTCGTCAATACGGAACAACTGCTGGCCTTTTTGCACATAAGCGCCCTCATCCACATAAATCTGGGTGAGGTATCCGCTTACCTGAGGCCGGATCTCTACGTTTACGCGGCCTTCCAGCGCTGCCGGATACTCCTGATAGACAGTTCTGCTCGTGTTGGATACCGTAATAACCGGTAAAGGGATTGCCTGATTGGCCTGGTTTTCCGTTGCAGCTGCATGTCCGCATCCGTATTGTATGGCGGACAGACCGAGCAGCAGTGTCCAGAAAAGAAGATTTCGGGAGGAGTGTATTTTGTTAGGAGACATTGGAGATATAATTAATCGTTTGATTATGAGAAAAGATTGCCTTTCCTGCAGCAATTGCCTGCAGGCATTTTTTGTAAATAATTGATTTAGAATTTTGAATCAGAATAACGACGGTAGTAAATCTAACATCGTTAAGTTGTTCAGAGACGCTCAGGAGGTGTTGACTTGTTTCGTTACAATAAAATTTAAGGGTTAAAAGAAAAGGTTACAGATCCGACGGAGCTATAACATTGCGCATACAGGAAGTTGTAATACGGCGGGTAACTATTTCATTGAGTTTGTAATTGCATTCATCGCATTGTTGAATACTTCCTGGCTGATCTGTTCGGAAATATTGATATCGCCCGCTTTCGCCAGATTAATGGATACCAGCCCATGCGCTACCGACCAATACGTGTAATAAATCTTGCAGATATCCTCTTCTGTCTTCGTCTTTGCCCAGGCAGAAGCCTCTATCTGATCCCAGATTAGTTCTGCAGGTAGTTCAAAGTCTGTACCTTTATTGTCGAACTGACAGCAATTGACCTGAACACCATACATGAGCTGATAATATTCTTTTTCGGCAAAAGCAAAATCCCAGTACGCATGCCACATCGCGAGTATCTTCTCTTCGGGCGTATCCAGATTTTGCGAACGCTCCTGCATGAGTAAGGCTAATTTTTTGAACCCCATCATCGCAAGCGCTTCCATCAAAGCCTCTTTGTTAGCAAAATGCTCATAAATAATCGGTGCCGTATAATCGATCTTATCAGCGATCTTCCGCATACTTAATGCCTGCCAGCCTTCCGTGCGACTGATCTGCATGGCTGCAGCCAGGATCTTGCAACGGACGTCCTCCTTCATTCGTAATATGCGGTCTTTACTAGCCAACTTATTCGTGTTACATTTTCTAACAGTGTTAGGCAAAGGTAGCGATATTCAAAAACGTGTTCCAAATTTATTTTTACCTGACACGCAATTCAATTATGTTGCCATAAGGATTTTATATTTTGCCGGAACTCCGGTTTAGTCTACGGCGTAATCGATCTTCGTGGTAACGGAAGCCGTTTTATAGCGGGAAGATGTATTGAATGCGCCCCCATAGCTGTAATCCTCATTCCCGTTGGTAGCGGTGATCTGAAAGACGCCCATATTTGCGTTCAGTATTTTGCCGAGTCCGCTCCCGGAATTTTTTGCAATGGTCTCCGCACGCTTCCGTGCATCGGCACTCGCCTTGGCCAGCAGATCCAGTTTCAGCTCAGACAGTCTTGTATAAAAATAAGAAGGAGGTGCCGAATTGAATTCGATTCCGGATTCGATCAGTTCGGTTACCTCACGCGATACTTTTTCAATCTTATCAATATCTCTTGAGTCCACAGTAACGCTTTGCGACAAAGTATAGCCGTCGAAATAACGACCTGTTTCTTTACCGTTTTCATCGAAGCGTGTCTGGTATTCTTTGTTGATGGATACCGATGAGAACACGATTTCTCGGCTTTGTATCTGTTTGTTCTGCAGATAAGCACGGATCACCTGTTCATCATGTTTCAGCAACGAATACGCCTCTTTCAGATCCATCGTTTTCCTGTTGTAGCTGCCGGTCCATACGATCTGGTCGCTTTCGAAATCTTTTTCCGCAAGGCCCGTCACACTGATGCTTTCCTGTGACTTGAACTTATATTTATAGCTATTTCCGATAAAAAAAGATGCCATGATAATAGCGATGGCAATACTGATACTTCCGATGGCATGTTTCATAATAATACATTAAAGAGTTGCGCTGCTAAAAGACAATACGCCTGAGTCTGCAGCAAATATATGGGCAAATTGCAATCGTTATCTGCGAGCTTTCGATTATCTTCGCGGAACAAAAAATAAGCTACGGAAATGTTGCAGTTACCCAATCAAACGGCGTTCTATAAAGGAAAAGTAAGGGATGTATATTCCATAGGTGATAAGCATCTGGTAATGGTTGTCAGCGACCGTATCTCTGCTTTCGACGTGGTATTGCCCCGCCCTATTCCGTTCAAAGGCCAGGTACTGAATCAGATCGCGGCCCTGAACCTTGATGCCACGCGGGATATTGTTCCTAACTGGAAGTTATCTTCCCCGCTGCCGAATGTATCGATCGGTATCAGATGCGATACCTATCCTGTTGAAATGGTTGTACGCGGGCACCTCACCGGACATGCCTGGCGCACTTACAAATCCGGCCTGCGCACCTTGTGTGGTGTGACGCTTCCGGAGGGACTGAAAGAAAATGACGCGTTTCCGCATCCGATCATTACACCGACGACAAAGGCGCATGAAGGCCACGACGAGGATATCTCCCGTGAAGAGATCCTCAGCCGCGGACTGATCAGTGAAGATGCATATAAACGGCTCGAACAATACACATTGGCATTGTTTGAAAGAGGTCGCCGGATGGCAGCCGAGAGAGGACTTATCCTCGTAGATACAAAATATGAATTCGGACATATCGGCGATACGATCTACCTGATCGATGAGATTCATACACCGGATTCTTCACGTTACTTTTATGCGGATGGTTTCGAAGAGCGTCAGCAGAAAGGGGAGGCACAAAAGCAGCTATCTAAAGAATTCGTAAGGGAATGGCTGATGGCTAACGGGTTTCAGGGAAAAGACGGGCAGCAGGTTCCGGAAATGACGGACGAAGTGGTGAATAATATTTCAGCGCGTTATATTGAGTTATATGAGAACGTGAGCGGCCGGAAATTTGAAAAGATAGAAATGGATGAAGCCACCTGGAAGGATACATTGGTGCAGGCAGTTCAAGCCCTGGGATAAAGAATTATTTTTCTAATTAAAATTGAATTTCAGTCCCTTGCATACTTCGCAAGGGATTTTTTTATTTTTTTCGGATCAAAGACCAACCTTTCTGCCAATTAGTTCGTCTTATTAACGAACGCAACAAACAGTAAACTAACAGCTTAGAAATATATTACCGTATCTCGGCCCCTACTTTACTCTCCTGTTACCTTTGGTCAGGATCGTTCACCATGAAAACCCCTTAACCCCCTGTCCCCAGAGCACCCTCCACCCGGTAGGTGCTTTTTTTTATACCTGTGACTATAGCACCAGCATTGCCATTTACTTATATTTGCGCTATGACAGCTACCATTCTGGAGATTCTCAAATACGTTCTGCCTTCACTTATCGTATTGATTTCAAGTTACCTCATTGTTCAGAAATTTCTCGTTTCCGAATTACGCCGCAAGCAACTAGCGTTGCTGCATGAAACACAAAATATTACTATCCGCATGCGGTTACAGGCATTTGAAAGGCTTGCGCTGCTGATGGAACGCGTACATCCGCGGCATATGGTTCCCAAAGTGTATATATCCGGCATGACCGTCTCATTATTACAGCAGGCGCTGGTTACGGCGATCCGTTCTGAATTTGAACACAATCTGAGCCAGCAGGTGTACGTATCGCGTGAAGTATGGGAAAGTGTGCGTCAGGCAGTGGAACAGGAAATCGGCATGATCCACCAGATTGCGAAGCGGCTCCCCCCCGATGCACCGGGTAAGGATCTGAACGCAATGATATCCGATTACCTGATGAGCCTGGAATCACAATTACCTTCGGAAATTGCGCTTAGTATTATTCATGATGAAGCACGCCGGGTTTTGTCCTACGGAGCCGTATAAATAAAAAGGCGCTAAATACCCTTCTATCTTATAGTTAAACTATTTACAAGACTGCTATTGCTTGTATCTATAACTGTATTATTTTTTATCTTCGCCGTCCCCGTGCCGGAAAGTCCGGCCGCTTAAACACACTATGTCAAACACCGAAAAGGAACATAAAAACATACCTGAGCACGTTGCCGTAATTATGGACGGTAATGGTCGCTGGGCCAAGGAACGCGGCCAGGACCGTGTTTACGGGCATCATGCAGGCGTGCTCAGCGTTCGTGAGGTGGTGAATACAGCCGGAGCAATCGGCGTAAAATACCTGACTTTATATGCATTCTCCACGGAAAACTGGAATCGCCCGAAAGCAGAGGTGGATGCATTGATGGAACTGCTGGTGGCTACAATACGCAAGGAAGTAGACGAGCTGCACAAGAATAATGTGCGGGTACATGTGATCGGTGATTTCGATGCTTTGCCTCCTGTCTGTCAGAAAGAAATGCAGGAAGCGATGGACATGACCGCCGCAAATACAGGACTGAATCTTATTCTCGCACTCAGCTACAGCGCTAAATGGGAAATTCTCAGGGCAACCCGCCAGATCGCAGAGGCCGTAAAAAACGGAAGCCTTTCTGCTGATGAGATCACAGATGAAGTGTTCCACAGTCATTTATGCACCAGCCGTTTCCCCGATCCGGAGCTTATGATCCGCACCAGCGGAGAGACCCGTATCAGTAACTTTTTGCTTTACCAGCTTGCCTATGCCGAATTATATTTCACGCCTACCCTATGGCCCGATTTCGGCAAAGACCAGTTTTTAGCAGCTATATCAGATTATCAGAATCGTGAGCGTCGTTTCGGAATGACCAGCGAACAAATCCAACCATCAAAATAATGTTTCATTCGTTCAGGCGTTTCTTCTCCACTCTCCTGTTTATATTTTCGTGCGGTACCTTCATGGCCCAGGCGCAGATTGCTGTGCCCGGAGCCCAGGCGAAAAGTGTATTCCCGTCAGCGGAAACCGTTTCAGGTCCGAAGGAATATACTATTGCCGGTATCAGCACCAAAGGGATCAATTACCTCGAGGAGGATCTTGTGATTGCCGTAACCGGACTTTCGGTGGGAAAGAAGATCAAGCTTCCCGGCGACGAAAGTATCTCCAGGGCAATACGAAATCTCTGGAAACAGGAATTGTTCTCGGACGTAAACATTGCTGTCGACAGGATACTGGAAGATAAGGTGTTCCTCGTGATCAATATTGAAGAACGCCCCAGGCTCAGCCGCTGGAATTATCGTGGTATCCGCAAGGGAGAAGCCCAGGAGCTGAATAAGAAGATCAACCTCATCAAGTCTAAAGTGCTTACCGATGCGATTAAGAAAGAATCGGTGGTGCGCATCGAAAAATACTTCGACGAAAAAGGCTACAGTAATGTCATCATCAAGTTGCGTGAGCGCCCGGATACTTTACTGGTAAACTCGGTGATCCTCACATTTGACATCACCGTGGGTAAGAAAACGAAGATCAACCAGATCAATATCGTTGGCAACGAGCATGCTTCCGAAGCGCGCCTGAAGCGGACGATGAAGGGCACGAAAGAATCCGGCAGAATATCACTGCATCGCGCAGACGATTACTCCGTATTGGGCAGTGACAACAAGAGGTCGTTTGGTAAATACCTGAAAAATTTCGGATTTCTTTCCGTGTCGAAAACGCTGGACGCACTCGATCCCTATTTCCGCCCAAAATTCCTGAAGTCTTCAAAATTCAATCGTGAGAAATACGAGGAAGATAAAGATGCGATTCTTCAGTATTACAATACCCTCGGATATCGCGATGCCAATATTTCCAAAGACACGATCTATAATGTGGCGAAAGGGAATATTAATATTGATCTGCGCGTAAATGAAGGCCGCAGGTATTATTTCGGTGATATCAAGTGGAAAGGTAACACGAAATATTCCGACGAAACGCTGACGAAATTACTGGGTATCAAACGCGGTGACATTTACGATCAGGAATTGCTTGCACGTCGGACCGGCTCTATCCCGGATGCGGCAGGACAGGATATCAGCAGCCTGTACATGGATGATGGTTACCTGTATTTCCGCATTGAACCGATGGAAATTTCAATTGATAACGATACGATCAATTATGAAATCCGCATTTCGGAAGGCTCCCAGGCAACGATCAATAACGTAACGATTGAAGGGAATGACCGCACGAACGAACGTGTGATCCGCCGTGAACTGCGTACCTTACCGGGTGCCAAATTCAGCCGTGCAGATATCATCAATACACAGCGGAGAATTGCCAACTTAGGCTTTTTCAATCCGGAGAAAACAATTCCGACACCACATCCGCGTCCCGATGGAACAGTGGATATCAATTATGCCGTGGAAGAAAAATCCAGCGATCAGTTGCAAATGTCTATGGGCTTCGGAGGCGGTGTGAAATTTTACGGCCAGATCGGGGTTACGTTCAACAACTTCTCCCTGCGCAATTTATTCAAGCCGAAATTGTGGGACCCTCTGCCAGTGGGCGACGGACAACGTTTTGCGGTCAATTATTCCTCAAATGGTCTTACGTACAACGCATTGAACGTATCGCTGACGGAACCATGGCTGGGCGGCAAGAAGCCGATTTCCTTAACGACGAATTTCATCTACAGTAAATACAGCAGCACCCTTTCCGATAACTCCAAGTCGTTTATCAAAGTAGTGGGAGGCGGTATGACACTGAGCCGCCAGGTAAAATGGCCGGATGACAACTTCGTCGTGAGCTTTGGTCTGAACTATCAGAACTATCAGCTGCAGAACTATTCGGGTCTGATTACCGACTTTACCAATGGTTTCAGTAATAACCTGTATGCGAAATTTTCTATTCAGCGTTATTCTCTTGATCAGCCGCAGTATCCGCGTAACGGATCCGATATCAGTTTCAGCTTCCAGTTTACGCCGCCTTACAGCACCTTTAGCGGAATTGATTATTCACAGGTAGATGCCGAGCGCAAATACAAATGGGTGGAATATCATAAATACCGTTTTAAAGCCGATTGGTATAAGACCATTTACGGAAACTTCGTATTCAAGTTTTCTGCGAAAATGGGCTTCCTCGGGTACTACAATCCTGATATCGGTTTATCTCCGTTTGAACGCTTCCAGTTGGGAGGAGATGGTTTATCCGGACAGAACTTCTTCATCGGACGTGATGTTATTTCACAACGTGGTTACGATGTGTACGCACAGAATGCCACAATTTTCAACAAATACGTAGCGGAGATCCGCTACCCGTTCTCTTTAAATCCGACGACAACCATCTTTGGCCTGATTTTTGCTGATGCAGGTAATGCATGGTCCAACTTCGGGGCATTCAACCCTACGCGTCTGAATCGTGATGTGGGTGTAGGTGTTCGTTTGTACCTTCCGATGTTTGGATTGCTGGGACTGGATTACGGTATCGGTTTAGACAGATACCAGTTCGATCCTACCGGTCAGACGAAGACTTCGCTGAAGGATATGTCGAAAATCACCTTCATGCTTGGATTCGAGCCGGAGTAATAAAGAGTTGTTAATTTGAAATTTCGTTTAAACACAGCATTTTCATAACCGTCAGACCGAAAATAAATATTTATGAAAAAATACCTTGTAGCCCTACTGTTGTTGTTTGCCGCACATATTGAAGCGAGCGCTCAGAAATATTGTTTTATCGATTCGAAATATATCCTGGAGAAAATGCCGGAATATAAGAACGCTCAGAATCAGCTGGATAACTTCTCTCGCAGCTGGCAGGCGGAAGTGGATGATAAGATGAAGGAAGTGGAGCGTATGTATAAGAGTTATCAGGCAGAAAAAGCAATGCTGAATGATGATATGCGTCGCCGTCGTGAGGAAGAGATCATGAATAAGGAAAAAGCCGCGAAAGATCTGCAGAAACAGTATTTCGGCTATGAAGGTGAATTGTTTAAAAAACGCCAGGAACTGGTAAAACCTGTGCAGGATAAGGTGTACACAGCCGTACAAAAAATGTCTGTTGCGAAAGGTTACGATGTCGTAATGGATAAAGCCGGAGGCGTTACTTTATTTTATGCTGATCCGAAACTGGATCGCAGTGACGACGTGCTGAAAACGCTTGGCGTGAATAAGTAAGCATTGCGTATTTTGGAATAATAACTACATTTGCAAACTCAAAAAGTATAATTAGATCTAATGAAAAGAATCATTTTAGTTGCCTGTGCCGCATTCACTTTGATTGCTACGAAAGTAAACGCACAATCGTTGAAAATCGGACATATCAATTCCCAGGAATTGCTCAGCCTGATGCCGGAAGTGAAAAAGGCAGATGCGGACCTGAAAACGTATGCAAAGTCTTTTGAGGACCAGCTCGAAACAATGGGCAAAGATTATCAGAAGAAAATAGCAGACTATCAGGGTCAGGAAAAGACAATGACAGATGCTGTTAAAGAAGTAAAACAGAAAGAAATCACCGATCTCGGTGCACGTATTGAGTCTACTCAAAAAAGTGCAGAAGAGAAAGTAGCTACTAAAAAACAGGAGCTGTTCAAACCTATCCTGGATAAAGCGGAAAAAGCGATCAAAGATGTAGCGAAAGAAAAAGGGTTTGATTACGTATTCGACCTGTCTACAGGTTCCGTACTTGTTTCCCGTGACGCAGATAATATGCTGCCTGCCGTTAAAGCAAAACTGGGTATCCAATAAGACCCATCAATCAACAGATAATAAGAATGGCCGTACTTGTACGGCCATTTTCTTTTAGTCTATTCTCTGAGCAGTCTTGGAAAGGTATTGTTCCAGCTGCTTCGCAATAATGTCCCAGCTGAAGCGGTGTTGTATCACTTCTATCCCCTTCTCTCCTACCGAACGGCGCAATGGTTCCGATGACAGCAGTTCGATAACGGCATCTGCGAACGCGCGTGGATTTGTTTGCATGATGGCCCCTTCGCCGCTTTCGATTCCGAGACCGGCAAAACCGATATTGGAACACACCACCGGTATTCCCATTGCCATCGCTTCCAGAACCTTATTCTGAGTGCCGGCTCCAAACCGGAGCGGAGCGACCACTACGCTCGCCTTGTTGTATTCATCGGCAAGGTTCGGAATGAACCCTGTTACTTTTATATTATTGCCTGCGAGTGCCTGAACTTTTGCTACCGGCCGCTGTCCGGCGATTACGAACTGAACGTCCGGGAAACGCTCTGCGATCAGCGGAAAAACTTCTGCAGCAAAGTAGGCCACGGCATCTACGTTAGGGCCATAATCCATATTGCCGGTGAACAGTACTGTCCGGTTGTGGCTGTAATCATGGTTGCGCGGGTGAAATACAGAGGTATCCACGCCGTTGGGTAATAAGCCCAGGTTGCCGAGTCTGTGAGCATCGGCGAGATAGTCAAGATCTTCGGCAGAACATACCAGCGTACGGTCGAACTGCTTCAGTATCTTATCTTCATATTGATAGACACGCCGTTGCTCCACACCTTCAAAAGCCTTGACCAGCGGATTGTTTGAGTTTTCATATTTCCTTTTCCAGTACAGCGAGAAGGCATCGGGAAGGTCAAGGATACGCGGCAATGAACGGTCATTTGCCAGATACTGTGCCATACGGAGATGCTGCACATGTACCACGTCGAATGTGTTTTGCGCGAGCGTCTGTTTCAAGGCGCGCCGCATGGCGGCACTTTTGAAATATAATACCTGGAATGGAAGACGGGACACGAATCCCTCAGCACAATTCAGCACGGATTGCCATTTAGGGAGGCTGACAAATTCCACTTTCGAGAACACCTTTTCCAGTTCGGCCTGATGCTGGAAATCTTCTGCACTTTGCGCAAACGTAAGCAGATGCAATTCGTGTGCATTGCATAAACGTTTCGCAAGATTATAAATCTTGAGTTTGTCTCCGCGGAACGGAGGATATGGTACGCGATTTGCGAGGAACAGTATTTTCACAAAAACGAATGCGGGTAAATCAAAGCAATATACGGATCAGATAAATCAGCAGTACCTGCTTATTTCATGATCTCGTGTCCCAATTTATCGCGTTTTGTTTTCAGATAAAACTCGTTGTGCGGATTTGAAGGAATTTCGAGCGGAACATTTTCCACGATCTCCAGTCCGTATCCCAATAAGCCTGCGCGTTTACGGGGGTTGTTGCTCATGAGGCGGATTTTGGAAACCCCCAGGTGACGTAATATCTGAGCCCCTACTCCATAGTCGCGTTCATCATTTTTGAATCCGAGGGCGAGATTGGCCTCTACCGTATCCTTACCTTCTTCCTGAAGTTTGTAGGCTTTCAGTTTATTGGCAAGCCCTATCCCACGTCCTTCCTGGTTCATGTACAGCACTACACCTTTTCCTTCTTCATTCACTTTGCGCATGGCGGCTTCGAGTTGTTCCCCGCAATCACAACGCAGGCTGTGCAGCACATCGCCGGTCACGCAGGAGCTGTGCACGCGCACCAATACCGGCTCATCGGCCTCCCAGCTGCCTTTGATCAGTGCGAGATGCTGTTCGCCGGTATTTTTCTGTTTAAAATCAACCAGTTTGAAATCACCATATTTGGTGGGCATTTCCACGCGCACAATCTCTTCAATGAGGCACTCTTTTTCGAAACGGTATGCGATCAGATCTTTGATGGAAATGATCTTCAGGTCAAATTTCTTAGCGATCTCGAGCAATTGGGGCATGCGCGCCATGGTGCCGTCGTCGTTCATGATCTCGACAAGTACGCCCGCCGGTTCGTGACCTGCCAGAATAGCGAGATCAACAGTGGCTTCCGTATGTCCGGAGCGACGCAGCACTCCTTCGGGCCTTGCTCTGAGCGGGAAGATGTGACCGGGGCGACCGAGGTCTTCCGGTTTGGTAGCCGGATCGATCAGCGCCTGCACTGTTTTGGAGCGGTCCTGCGCGGAAATACCGGTTGTGCATCCGTTACCGATGAGGTCGACAGAAACGGTAAACGGCGTCTGGTGCAGCACCGTATTGTTCTGAACCATCAGATTCAGTTCCAGTTCGTCACAACGTTGCGCGGTAATCGGAGCGCAGATCAGTCCGCGCCCGTGCTTGGACATAAAGTTGATTATTTCGGGAGTTGCATTTCTTGCTGTAGTTACGAAATCGCCCTCATTTTCACGGTCTTCATCATCAACTACGATCAGTAATTTTCCCAGTCTAAGGTCTTCTAATGCAGATTCAATGGTATTAAGCATATTGCGATGATGCAAAAACTTGTTTTGCGCTGCAAAGGTACGGGTAAAAGCCCTATCGTCGTATCTACTTATACAATTGGAAACTGAACAGGCGGCTAATTGCGTATTTGTTTAAATATTTCGCCCCGGATTGTTTGAAATTCCGTTTTAGAACTAATTTTGCGGGGTCATTTCCAAACGTGACAAACACTGATCAGTGAATAAGAATGTAAACAGGGTTTCGGCCGCCGGCTTATTGATTGCTTTAGGGATCATTTACGGTGACATCGGAACCTCTCCTTTGTATGTGTTCAACGAGATTTGTGAAGGAAAGAAAATTTCCGACCTGCTCATTATCGGAAGTCTCTCCTGTGTAATCTGGACACTCACGCTTCAAACAACAATTAAATACGTAACGCTTACCTTACGTGCCGACAACAAAGGCGAAGGAGGTATATTCTCGCTGTATGCGCTGGTACGGCGGCACGGGAAATGGGCGGTTATCCTGGCTATGATCGGAGGGGCTGCCCTGCTCGCCGATGGTATGATCACTCCGCCGATTTCCATTACCTCTGCCGTTGAAGGTCTGCGCAATATCCACAGTCTGCGGTTTATTCCGGACGGATTGATCGTACGGATCGTACTGGTGATCCTTGTAGGCCTGTTCATTGCCCAGCAGTTCGGTACTGCCTGGATCGGCCGGATGTTTGGTCCGATTATGTTTGTCTGGTTTGCGATGCTGGCAATTCTGGGCTTTTCACATATCAGTATGGACTTCAGTATTCTGAAATCCTTCAACCCCAAATACGCCATCGAACTGCTCACGCAATATCCGCAGGGTTTCTGGCTGCTGGGTTCAGTGTTTCTCTGTACTACCGGGGCCGAAGCATTATATTCCGATCTGGGTCATTGTGGCCGCGGCAATATCCGTGCCTCATGGATCTGGGTAAAAATCTGTCTGATATTAAATTATCTCGGACAGGGGGCATTCCTGCTGACGCACCGCGGTGAAGTGTGGAGCGCAGAACAATCCAATCCGTTCTACGCAATCGTTCCCGACTGGTTTATGCCATTCAGCATTACAATTGCCACTATGGCGGCGATCATTGCGAGTCAGGCCCTCATCTCCGGTTCATTTACGCTGATCAGTGAAGCTGTAAAACTGAATTTGTGGCCTAAAATGCGCATCCTTTACCCCACTATAGAACGCGGTCAATCCTATATTCCGGGTATTAACGGGTTATTGCTTGTCGGATGCGTTGTGATGGTGCTGTATTTCGGTAAGTCATCTAACATGGGTGCAGCTTACGGACTTGCGATCACCTTATGTATGATAATGACCTCCGTGTTGTTCTCGTACTATATGTACATCAACAGGATCAGTGTGCTGGCCATAGGCTCCTATCTGCTGGTATTCCTGACCATTGAAATTTCGTTCCTGATAGCCAATCTGATTAAATTTGCGCATGGCGGTTATGTAACACTGGTTGTTGCCGGATTACTGTTCCTCGTAATGTTTGTATGGTATCGCTCCCGTAAGATCAAAAACCGTTACGTGGAATTTGTGCGGTTGGACGACTATGTAAATATTCTCCAGGAGCTTAGTAACGACAAGTCGATCCCGAAATATGCGACGCATCTTGTTTACCTTACCAGTGCCGATAACCCCAAAGAGATTGAGCATAAGATCATTTATTCCATTCTGATCCGTAAACCCAAGCGTGCTGATATTTATTGGTTCGTGCACGTTAATGTTATGGACGATCCGTATACGATGGAATATTCCGTGCATACTATCATACCGAACGAAATCATCAGGATCGAATTCCGGCTTGGATTCCGCGTGGATCAGCGTATTCAGATGATGTTCCGTAAAGTAGTGGAAGATATGGTGAACAATAAAGAAGTGAATATTGTAAGCCGTTACGAATCGCTGAGCCGAAACAATGTAAAAGGAGACTTCCGGTTTATAGTGATTGAGAAATTCCTTTCTTTGGAGAACGAGTTGCCCTTATACGAGCGGCTAATCATGCGCGGTTACTTTCTGCTGAAAAAATACAGTCTTTCGGAAGAGCGGGGCTTTGGTCTTGACCCTTCCGACGTAACGCTGGAGAAATTCCCGCTTGTGATCAAGGCATCGCGGTTCTCGAAATTGAAACGTGTGGACGATGATGTTTCGTAAGTAACCTTATAATTGAGTTACGCCCCCGGAAATCCGGGGGCTTTTTTATGCCATTTGGTCCACAAGCCCTGCTGTGTTTTGCCATTTTGTCTGCTTTAATTTTGGCAATAAGACATTTTGTCTGAATTTTCAATTTGGAATTTTGTTTGCTCTACAGTGGGTACAAACGATTTAGTAAACAATAAAAACTTAATAGCTATGTACAACAAATTCAGAATGCACTCTGCCCCCGTTCATTTCGCTAACTTTTTCGATGAGCTGCTGAACAATGATTTCACTGCTTCCGATTACCGTTCACCATTGAACGCTTCCGTAAACATCAAAGAGCTCGACGATAAGTATGAGTTGCACCTGGTGGCACCCGGACTCAAAAAAGAAGACTTTCAGATCAGCGTAGACAAAAATTTGCTCACTGTGTCCTTTGAGCAAAAGGAAAATGCGGAGCAGAGCAAAGACAAATGGATCCGTCAGGAATTCAAAATGAAATCCTTTAAAAGAAGCTTTTCGCTGAATGAAAAAATTGATGCAGCATCGATCAGTGCCGTGTACGAAGGCGGCGTGCTTACGTTGAGTCTGCCGAAAAAAGAAAAAGAAGAACTCAAGCCGATAGCAATATCCGTTCAATAAGATTTTGGTTAGTGTTTAGATGAAGTAGTAGTAGTTTTGTTGACTAAGCAGCCGCTCTCCGGAGCGGCTGCTTTTATTTTGTCATACACCGAAAAAAGTTGTGAAACAAACACTGATTTAATACGATTAAGCGCTAAAAATCTCTATTTTGCAGCGCTTATTTTTCTGTTTCTATGTCCGCTAAATTCACTCCCAGACACATCGCCGTAGCCGGTAATATCGGTGCCGGCAAGACAACGCTAACCGAAATGCTGTCCAGGCACTACGGATGGGAGGCATATTTTGAAGATGTGGAACATAACCCGTATCTGGCCGATTTTTACGAAGACATGCCGCGCTGGTCTTTCCATGTGCAGATGTACTTCCTGAACAGCCGTATACGCCAGCAGTTGTCCATCAGGGATTCTGCGAACTCCGTGATACAGGACAGAACCATTTACGAGGATGCTGCGATATTTGCTCCCAACCTGTATGAAATGGGATTAATGAGCGGGCGCGATTTTGAAAACTACCAGTCATTTTTCAATAACCTCAAACAGCTGATCAGTCCGCCCGATCTGTTGATCTATCTCAAAGCATCCGTTCCGAAATTAGTAGACCAGATCCAGAAGCGCGGCCGGGAATATGAAGAAAATATCCGCCTTGATTACCTCAAGCGCCTGAATGAATTTTACAACAAATGGATCGACAATTACCAGGATGGCAAATTACTGATCATCGATCTTGACCGCCTGGATTTTGAGGCAAATAAAGACGATTTCGCTGAAGTCGTTCACCAGATCGACACGCACATAAACGGACTTTTTTAGCCAATTCCCTCACCCTTCTATGAAAAAAATTATCTTCCTTTTAATGCTGCTTTCGGGTATGCATATGGTTTCGCTTGCCGCTATTGTCAGCGGACGGATTACAGATGAAGACGGAGATCCGCTCGCTTTTGCCGCAGTGGTGGTAAAAGGGACCAGTATGGGCTCTACGTCCAACGCTCAGGGATATTATACGCTGGATTTACCAGTTGGATCTTACACTTTGCAGGCTCAGTTTATCGGTTACCGGCAGGAATCCGTCGCCGTGAAAATTGCAGGAGACAAGCCGCAGACACACAATTTTACCCTTTCTGTCCAGGGATATGAGCTTAAGGGTGTCGTGGTGAAATCCGGCGGCGAAGATCCCGCATACCGTATTATCCGGAACGCTATAAAGCGCAGGGAATTCCACCTGAAGCAGTTGCAATCTTTTCAGACAGGCATTTATGTAAAAGGCGTATTCAGAAACCGGAAAACACCCGGTAGTATTTTAGGTGTGAAAATCGACTCTGCGGATAAGAAAGACATGGGACTTGATACCGGTGGCCGCGGCGTACTGTATCTCTGTGAAGAGGTAGCGGACTATTACACCCAGGGCAAACAGCAGAAAGTAGTGATCAAATCGGTAAAGGAAAGCGGCAACCCCAATGGTGTGGGACTGGGAAGCGTACCTCCCGTAGTGAACTTTTATGAAAACATAGTGGAGGTGCTTTCGGTAAATAGTGTCGGACAGGGCTTCTTATCCCCGATCGCCTCCTCTGCGCTCAGTGGCTACACTTACAAGCTTGAAGGAGAATTTGAAGAAAACGGGCATACCATTTACAAAATCAAAGTGAATCCCAAAAGGGCATTCGAGCGTTGTTTTGTCGGTGAAATATTCATTTCCGATGAAGACTGGGCCGTACACAGTACGCGCTTACTGCTTACCGCAAAGCAAGGTCTGGATGTGCTCGACACCCTCATCACCACGCAGCAGTATATTCCGCTGGACAAAGACCTTTGGGTCATCAAAAGCCAGGTGATCTATCCTACGATCAACTTTCTGGGCTTCGATATATCCGGTAGTTTCGTAACTGTCTATAACGACCAGAAAGTAAATGCCAAAATACCCGACAGTATTTTCAACAAGCGTATCACGGTGAGCTACACCTGGGACGCAACAAAAAAAGACAGTTCATTCTGGCTGTCCACTCGCCCGATGACGCTGGAGACTGATGAGGAACGGAATTATGTATTCCAGGACAGTACCGCAAAAGTCAGGAATGATCCGGCAAGGATAGATTCGCTGAGAAAGCGCGGCAACCGCGTTTCCGTGGGTGATATTTTTATCGGAGGCATAACGTTCAATGCGAAAGAATACAAACGTTCATTCTCCATCTCCCCGGTTATTTTCGACATTAATTTCAACACCGTAGAAGGACTGAACTATTCTCCCAAACTGAGTTTCGCGCAACGGATAGATTCTGCAAACAGCCTGCTTGTAAGAGGTAAGCTGCGTTACGGATTCGCCAACACGCACTTCAATGCGAAAGGGAACATTATCTATACGCATAAAAACCCGAGATGGCCTGCCCGTAACTGGTCGCTGAACCTGAGCGGCGGTCGCTACATCGCGCAGTTAAACAATACACAGCCGGTGGATGAACTGCTGAACACATATGCCTCTCTTGTGCAACAGGATAACTATTTCAAAATCTATGAGCGCTGGCTGGCCGGTGTGCAGTTTTCCGGAGCAAGCGGATCCGGTTTTTATTGGCTTGCATCTGCTTTATTTGAAGACCGCAACCCCTTATCCAATACCACTAATTATTCTTTTGTTCAGAAGAACAATATCGCGCCATACACCAGTAACGTGCCTGCTGAATTTGCCGCCGATCCGATGATGCGCCATCGTGCAATGACTTTTCATGCGCAACTGAGTTATCGTCCCGGTGCGACATACACCCTGTACCCTACTGTTAAGTCAATGCATTCCGGGAATGCACCTTTGTTTACCGTTGCTTACGACAAAGCGGTTCCCAATCTGTTTAAAAGCGTAACAGACTACGACAAATGGCGTTTCAGTATTGAAGATGATATGGGACTGAACCGTCTTGGTCTGCTGGAGTACAATATTTCGGCAGGAGGATTTATGAGCAATAAAAACGTTCAGATTCCGGACATGAAACACCTGCAGGGAAATCAATATACACTGGCTGCTCCTTACCTGGAATCATTCCAGTTAGCACCGTATTACCGTTTCTCTTCGGTTCCGAAACTCTACGGGGAATTGCATCTGGAATACAGTCTCCGCGGGTTGTTTACCAATAAACTACCTTTACTGCGCCAGGCGCATGTGTACATGGTGCTGGGCACAAATACTTTTTACGTAAATGATCAGAATTACTTTACAGAAGCTTTTGTAGGACTTGATAATATCGGTTATAAAGTGCTTCGTTTCCTGCGCATAGATTATGTTCGTGGCTGGGATGCACTTAAAAACAGTTATTCCGGCTTCCGGATCGGCGTAAAGTCGTATGGAAGCAAAAGCGCTCAGGCAAAAGACGCAAACGCATTTTAATTCTATGGCTACTATTCTGGCAATTGAAAGTTCCTGTGACGATACTTCGGCGGCTGTTATAAGTGACGGACAGATATTAAGCAATATTATTGCGACGCAGACCATTCACGAGATCTACGGGGGAGTGGTGCCGGAAATGGCATCCAGGGCGCATATCCGGCATATCGTACCGATTGTATCCATGGCTTTGCAGCACGCAGGAAAAACGATGGATGATCTACAGGCGGTTGCGTTTACCCAATCTCCGGGACTTATCGGTTCGTTGCTCGTAGGATCAGGTTTTGCACAGGCGCTTGCGCAGGCGAAAGGGCTGCCACTGATTGCTGTACACCATATGCAGGCGCATGTGCTTGCACATTTTATTGAAGACCCGAAACCACAATTCCCTTTTCTTTGTCTTACCGTTTCCGGTGGACACACACAATTGGTGCTTTGCAAAGATCACCTGGAAATGCAGGTGATCGGCGAAACCATAGACGATGCCGCAGGTGAGGCATTTGACAAAGCCGCCAAAATGTTTGGTCTGCCCTATCCCGGAGGACCGGTAATTGACAAGCTGGCTGCCGAAGGAAATCCGGATCGCTTTTCGTTCCCGGTTACTTCCATGCCGGAATACCAATACAGCTTCAGCGGACTCAAAACAAATATTCTCTATTTTATCCGGAAGCAACAACAGGAGCAACCGGATTTCGTGCAGCAAAACATGGCCGACCTTTGTGCTTCTGTGCAACAGACGATCATTAAAACATTAATGCTGAAGCTGAAGAAGGCGGCTAAAGATCTGGGAGTAACGCAGATTGGTATTGCCGGTGGTGTATCGGCGAATAAAGGGTTGCGGGCGGCCCTGGAAACTACGGGCAAAGAACTCGGCTGGACCACTTATGTACCTGCTTTCCAGTATTGCACCGATAATGCCGCGATGGTGGCGATCACTGCACATTATAAATTTGAGAAAGGTTTGTTTGTTCCTTTGGGTACCGTACCTACTGCGAGAGCTGCTTTTTCCTGATGTCCAACGCCTATTTCGATTTCAAACAATTCCGTATCGTGCAGGATGCCTGTGCGATGAAAGTCAGTACTGATGCCTGCATACAGGGAGCCTGGACACCGGTGGCGGAGCAGGTTCGGTCCGTGCTGGATATCGGTGCCGGTACCGGACTGCTTGCGATGATGATCGCACAACGTTGGCCCGAATGTATTTGTGATGCCATTGAGATCAACCCCCAGGCCGCTGCGCAGGCGACGGAAAATGTAAACAGTTCGCAATTTGCATCACGCATAAACGTTCATTGCGCAGATGCGGAACAGTGGATACCTGACCGGAAATACGACATGGTCATCTGTAATCCGCCCTTCTTTGAAAAGAGCCTGAAAAGTGACGATACAGCCCGGATGCAGGCCCGGCACACGGATTCGCTCAGCTACGAAGCACTTGCCTCGCTGATAGCACAGGCATTAAATAAAGAAGGGTACGCCAGTATTTTATTACCCGCAGGTCAGGAGCAGTCCTGGTCGGAGGCATGCGCCCGTTCAGGTTTGTCAGTTTCCCAAAGGTTGCTGATTCGTCCTTTTGCCGATCGTGATCCCAACCGCGTCATCTTTATGACGGGGACGGACTTAACGAACAGCGCAGATGAGGAACTGATTATTTACGAGAAGCCTGGTATATATACAGAAACGTTTAAAGAGCTGATGCGTCCGTTTTATCTGCATCTTTAATGAAAACTGCGGGTCTTGTAAGCAGGAAAACAGATTGAACGATCCATCCGATCCAAAACAGGTAAAATCCCAGATGCAGGCGTTCCCCTGCCCAGCGATGAGCGATGTCGGAACGAAAATCCGCATAGGTAAAATAAAGTCCGATCAGTGCCAGAACAATACAGATGATTTGCCGGACGGCAGAGCGGCTGCGCACCATCGAATTATTCCAGTAAGACTGCAATGCAAGCAGCAACATCCAGATCACAAACATGAGCAATGCTGTCTGCCACCACACTTTCATAAAAGCGTAAAACCGGTAATGGTGCCGGAATATGCCTATAGCGGAACGTGCTATAAACGACATTTTTGCAACAAGCGTGCCGGCAATGACAGCCAGAACGGCCTGGAACAATATGAGGGGGAGTAGCTTTTTCATAAAAGGCAGTTCAAAAATACCTAAAAATGAATGTGTATTTCAGCAAAGAAACAATAACTTTGCGCACCCTGAGGGGACGGCTTCGTAGTACAATGGATAGTATAAGAGTTTCCGAAGCTCCAGATCCAGGTTCGATTCCTGGCGAAGCCACTACATAGAAAAGGACAGCATCAGCTGTCCTTTTCTTATTCTGATCCGGGATGTAATTACCCGAGATAAACTTTTAAAGCATTGCTGTAACGTGCCTTTTGCAAACGTTTGATAGCGCGCTCTTTAATCTGGCGGATACGCTCTTTTGTAAGGTCATATTTTTCTCCGATTTCCTCGATGGAAGGACCAGATTCCCCCTCCAGTCCGAAATAAGCGGAAAGAATTTCTGCTTCGCGCACGCTCAATGACTTCAGGATGCGACGGATCTCTGCACGCAGAGAATCTTTCATCACATCATCGTCTGTATCTGAAGAACCTTCCAGAAGATCACCCATAGCCACATCTTCTGCTTCATGCACCGGAGCATCCAGGGATGTATGGCGGGTATTGCTGGTAAAGATGTTGGTAACTTCCGTTTCGCTCATCTCGAGGATGCTTGCGAGTTCTTCAGTAGACGGCTCGCGCTCATGCTCCTGTTCGAATGCGATAAATGCTTTATTTGCTTTGTTATAAGTACCGATTTTATTTTGGGGAAGACGTACCAGACGACCTTGTTCGGCCAATGCCTGAAGAATAGACTGACGAATCCACCAAACAGCGTACGAAATGAATTTAAAACCCTTGGTTTCATCGAAACGCTGAGCAGCTTTGATCAGACCCAGGTTTCCTTCATTGATGAGGTCACTGAGGGAAAGACCCTGATGCTGGTATTGTTTTGCTACTGAAACGACGAAACGAAGGTTTGATTTTACTAATTTTTCCAAAGCCCACTGATCATTCATTCTGATTCTCTGCGCCAGAGTGGTCTCTTCTTCCGGGGTGATCATCGAAATTTTACTGATTTCCTGCAGATATTTTTCGACAGCCTGGGAGTCGCGGTTGGTAATCTGGGTTGCGATCTTTAATTGTCTCATAAGATTGTTTTTTACCCTGTACCGGGTACTTTATGTTATATAACGGATTAAGTAAGCAATTCGCTTGCCACAAACACAGGTTTTACACAGGATTAACAAAAATGCAGTTCAATAGATGATATACTGCTCAAAGTGATAAAAATCTTAATCCGAAAACCTGCTGCGTCCGGAGCTGGAAGGGGCTGTCCGAAATCCAAATACAAATGTATATTGTGATATCCAAAAATGCTACCTTTGCGGGCATTAGAAAAACAACTTTAACAATAAATATGGCTCAGGACCTTTTTACCCACCCGGATTACTATAAAATTGACGATTTACTGACAGATGAACACAAACTGATCCGCGATACTGTTCGTGCCTGGATTAAAAAAGAAGTAAGTCCGAATATTGAGCAATGGGCTCAGGATTGTGAGTTTCCGAAACATCTGGTACCTCAGATGGGAGAATTAGGTGTTTTTGGCCCTACAATCCCCGTGGAATATGGCGGCGGCGGACTTGACTACATCAGTTACGGTCTGATGATGCAGGAAATTGAGCGCAGCGACAGCGGTATGCGCAGCACGGCCAGCGTTCAGGGAAGTCTGGTAATGTATCCTATCTACGCTTACGGTAACGAAGAGCAAAGAAAGAAATACCTGCCTAAGCTCGCTTCGGGCGAATGGCTCGGCTGTTTCGGCCTTACAGAGCCGGATAGCGGGAGCGATCCCGGAAGTATGATCACCAATATCAAAGATGCCGGTGATCACGTAATCCTGAACGGTGCAAAAATGTGGATTTCCAATGCCCCTTTTGCGCAGATAGCAGTAGTATGGGCAAAAGATGAGCAGGGAGAAATTCGCGGACTCGTTGTGGAGCGCGGCATGGAAGGATTTACCACTCCCGAAATCCATGGCAAATGGAGCCTGCGTGCAAGCTGTACCGGGGAGCTGGTGTTCGACAATGTTAAAGTGCCGAAAGAAAATATCTTACCTAATGTAAAAGGATTAAAAGGTCCTTTAGGCTGTCTTACCAAAGCGCGCTACGGTATTGCGTGGGGTGCACTTGGTGCGGCTATGGACTGTTACGACAGCGCACTGCGTTATTCTCTGCAACGCAGTCAGTTCGGCAAACCTATCGGAGGTTTCCAGCTGCAGCAGAAAAAGCTTGCAGAGATGATCACTGAAATCACGAAAGGACAATTGCTGGTTTGGCGCCTCGGCACACTGATGAATGAAGGTAAGGCAACTCCGCAGCAGGTGAGCATGGCCAAACGCAACAGCTGTGAAATTGCTTTGCAGATTGCACGTGAAGCACGCCAGATGCATGGCGGAATGGGTATCACCGGTGAATACAGTATTATGCGTCACATGATGAACCTCGAGTCAGTAGTTACTTACGAGGGTACTCATGATATTCATTTGCTGATCACAGGCATGGATGTTACAGGCATCAATGCTTTTAAATAGTCGTACAACTAAAGATAAGAAAAGGCAGATCGAGATTGACGATCTGCCTTTTTTGTTTCAGCGATTTTACAGGAATGCTGTCGCTATTTTTTATTGAGGAAAGCGGAGTACATCCATACCATTTTTTCCTGTGCGCGTATATAATCGCTCATCAGTGCATTGGTTCCTTCGTCATTGGTGTCCGAAGATAACTCCAGCAGTTCGCGTTGTAAGGAAATGATCACTTTAAAAGAATTCAGGATGTCGCCTACTGCTTTGATACCATCAGAGACCTGCGAACTTTCCGTAATTGTAGAAGCCTTTTTGTAGCCCGAATAATTATGTGCCGGTGCATGCCCGAGCGTGAGAATGCGTTCGGCGATCTCATCTATTTTCAGCAGCAGATCGTTGTACAGTTCCTCAAATTTCACGTGCAATTCAAAGAACTTTTCGCCTTTGATGTTCCAGTGGTAACCACGTACATTCTGATAGAAGATGGAATAATTGGCCAGCAGGTCATTCAGTTTATCGGCAAGCTTTTGCGCTTTTTTATTGTCCAGGCCGATTGCGTTCAGATTACTCATAATTGGTTTTTGTGTTGAAGTTGATAACTAAAGGTACTTCTTTTTATAAACGACCGGACACCTTAATAATCTCTTAGCAATTAATAGCTTTTTGTAATTGTGATGGCGGCAAACTTGGGCTATCTTCGTGATCCTATGGCTTATTCTTCACTTGAAGCATGTCTGAATGACCTGGAAAAACATGGTCATTTACTCAGGATAAAAGAAGCAGTTGATCCCAACCTGGAGATGGCGGCAATCCATCTGCGTATTTATGCAGAACAGGGTCCTGCCCTGCTTTTTGAAAATGTAAAAGGGTCGAGGTTCCGTGCCGCAAGCAATCTTTTCGGCAGCCTGGAACGCAGTAAATTCCTGTTCCGCGACACCTTAAAGGATGTGCAGCATATTATTCATTTGAAAAATAATCCTGCCGAAGCCATTAAAAGACCGTTCGCGCATATCGGCGCTGCGAAAGCTGCATTGCATGCGTTACCGCTTAAAAATCCGCTGCGTAAACCTGTTGTATACGAAGAAATATCCATCAGCGATCTGCCGCAAATAAAGCATTGGCAGATGGACGGAGGCGCTTTCGTCACCCTTCCCCAGGTATATTCTGAAGATGTGGATCATCCGGGTATCATGCAGGCCAATTTAGGCATGTACCGTATCCAGTTGTCGGGCAATGATTATGTTCCGGATAAGGAAATCGGTTTGCATTATCAGTTGCACCGGGGTATCGGTGTACATCAGACGAAAGCACGTTTGCGTAATCAGCCTTTGAAGGTGAGCTGTTTTGTCGGTGGACCTCCTGCCCATACGCTTGCAGCAGTAATGCCCCTGCCTGAAGGCATCAGCGAGATGACGTTTGCCGGCTTACTCGGCGGGCGCAGATTCCGCTATACCTATATTGACGGATTTTGTGTAAGTACAGATGCCGACTTTGTGATCACCGGTACAGTATATCCGGAAGAAACAAAGCCTGAAGGACCGTTTGGAGACCATCTCGGCTATTACAGTCTCACCCACCCTTTCCCGGTAATGCGCGTGCACAAAGTATTTGCACGCAAGGATGCCATATGGCCGTTCACAGTGGTTGGCCGTCCTCCGCAGGAGGATACCAGTTTCGGCGCCCTGATTCATGAAATAAGCGGAAGTGCGCTCAAAGTGGAAATACCGGGCTTAAAAGAGGTGAATGCCGTAGACGCAGCCGGTGTGCATCCTTTACTGCTTGCTATCGGGAGCGAACGTTATACACCTTATGCTCCCACACTACAGCCAGCCGAATTACTCACAATTGCGAACCACGTACTGGGTACCGGCCAGTTGAGTCTGGCAAAATTCCTGTTCATTACCGCCGCACAGCAAAATGAATCGGTGAATACGCATGATATTGCCGCTTATTTTCATTTTGTATTGTCGCGTATCGACTGGAAGCGCGATGTGCATTTCTACACAAAGACAACGATCGATACGTTGGACTATTCCGGAACCGGTTTGAACACCGGAAGTAAAGTGGTATTTGCCGCTTATGGAGACCCTGTCCGGGAGCTTGGTTCCGACGTGCCTTCTGTTATACAAAACACTCCGGCGGTGAAAGATGCCCGAAGTATAATCCCGGGTGTAATAGCCGTATCAACCGGCAGTTTTATTTCCTACAATGATGCTGCCCATCAGATAAACAATATGGCGTCGAAATGGGATAAAGAACGCGGGACGCTTCATAATATTGCGCTGATCGTTGTCTGCGACGATGCCGCATTCACGTCAGCAACACTGAATAATTTCCTGTGGGTAAGTTTTACCCGCTGTAACCCCTCGCATGACATCTATGGCGTGGGTGCGTTTACAGAACATAAACACTGGGGATGCCATGGCCCGCTGATCATCGACGCACGCATAAAGCCGCATCATGCACCTGCGCTGGTTGTTGATCCGGAAGTGGAAAAACGTATAGACAGATTATGGCAACCCGGAGGCAGTGTTTACGAATGGTATAAAAAGCATAAGCGCTAAAATCCTTCGCTGCGAAGCACCGATTCGATTTCTTTTTTCCAGATCAGGTAAGCGGCACCGTTCAGATGGACCCCGTCGGGCTGTGCAAAAATATCCTGTAAAAATCCGTCTTTGGAAATGATCGGGTTGATATCTATCAATGTCAGCGACTCCTGCTGTGCGAGCGCCGCGAACCGCTTGTTGAGCGAAATCACCTGCTCATTGTATGCTACCGAATCCGACCATCTGAACGACTTAGCCGCAAGGAACAGACCGGTGAGCACAGGCTTGATCTGATGCCGGCGCAGCTCCTGAACTATTTTACGATAGTTTGCGATGATCGTGTCCGGCGGTACATGATGCCCTATATCATTCCCGCCACCCTGAAGAAAGCAGATCCGCGGCTGCGCACGGAACACAAACTGCAGGCGGTTCAGATACCCTTCACTGATGTCGGACCCGATACCGCGGTTCAGCACATCCGTACGCTGCAACAGTTCGTTCCAGTACATACGATAGGTGTGTGAATCACCAAGCATCACAATACTTGCGCGGGATGAGCCGAACAGGCTGAAGAAATCACATTGCTCGATATACTTATCGTTATCGGTATAGTTGTATGGTCTTGGAACGGAAGTATCGGGCGGAGGAAACTGCTGTACGGAAACAATGAGTTCGGCCGGCTGATAACGTACCAGCTGAACAGCGATAAAGATACCCGCCAGAATAAGCGAGATAACCCAGAGTATTTTTACGGAAGAACGCAATTTTAAATTGTATAGCTGTCAAATATACACAATAAAAAAGCTGCCTTACAAAAGGCAGCTTTTTACTTAACCAAACTAAAACTATGCGCAGATTAGTAATTGGTAGTTTCAGGAGCCCAGTTAGTCCAACCGGCAGTCCAATCATTTGATCCGTCGAATGCACCACGATAGCTAACATCCTGAAGGCCGAGGCTGTTTACGGATACGGCACCGGTGAGGGCAGGTGAACCGGATTTCAGCAGGAAGTTAGGAGTACCTGTAGTTGCAGACAGTGCAGGTGTATATTTATAAGGATCCTGCATCATTACATCTTCAACGTTAGCAGAAACTGTAGTACCGGTAGCAGTAAACCAGGTATTAGCGTTTGTCCAGCTTGAAGTGAATTTAAACGGAGTGGCACAACCTGCGATGATATTTCCTTTGAAGTTCAGAGAACCACCGTCAGCATTTGTAGAAGTTGCTGTACCTTTTGTATCGTCGATATAAAGTCCGATAGGGAAACCGATCAGCAGAGAGTTATAAATGCTCTGAGAAGAGTTACGACGGATCTGTGCACCATTCTGGAAGTTTGCGTTGATACCTGAAGTGGAGCTTCCGCTTGCAACCGGACCTACGATGGTCATGTTTGCGAAGATGGCTCTTGTCTGAGGACTGTTCGTGCTACCATTTGCGTCGTTGTCAGATTCGAATCCGTTAGAACCGGAAACGTCGGCAACTGTTTTTGCGCGCTGAGAAAGACAGAACTGGATTTTACCGGAGAAACCGAAGTCAGTATCGAAATCGTCATCCCATGCATAGCTTGCTACAAGGTGATCTGCTTTCACAGTACCGCCAAACCACTCAAACGCATCGTCACCGGAACGGTACACCTGGATATAGCTGAGGGTTGTTCCTGCACCTACACCACCCATAGTCAGACCGTTGATTTCGTTGTCTGGAGAGTAAGCGATACCGGCGAACTCGATACGTACATATTTCATAGTACCGGAGTTGTCATTTGCATCGCTACCGCCGTACCAGATATAATCTGTTTCAGTACCGCCTGAAGTTGGCGTCAGACCACCTTCGATTTTAGCAGTACCGCCTGTAGGGTTGATCGGAGCTTTTCCGAGCAGGATCACACCACCCCAGTCGCCCTGGCTGCGTGCACCTGATGCCTGAGAAGAAGTAAAGATAATTGGTTTGGAAGCAGTTCCCTGAGCGTCGATTTTACCACCGCGTGTGATTACCAGCGTTCCTTTGGAAGCTTTATCACCCATAATGATAGTACCTGCAGGGATTGTCAGTGTTGCGCCGCTTTTAACGTACACGAATCCTTTCAGCAAATATTTTTTGTCTGCGCTTAAAGTAGTATTGGTAGTGATGTCTCCTGACAGAGTTACCGTAGTGGAATCTGTAGTTGTTGGGGGAGTAGTTGTTTTGTTATCATCTTTACCACAAGAAGCTAACAAAAGGGTGGCTGCACCGAATACTAATAAATACTTTTTCATTGTTTTTTTGAAGTTTGATGCAAAAGTATCCGGCCAATATTACGGCACTGTTACGCGTACATTATCTGAATATTAATTGTAGCAAACGCTTTACAGGAGAGTGTTTCGGCAAAGCAGTCATTAAATGCGTAAAGCTCTTCCGTAAGAAGAGCTTTACGCTGAAAATGAATCGTTCGAAAAATTTAGAAGCGATAAGTATACGTAAGAGAAAATGTCTGACCGAGACGGAATCGTTGGAAGATGTAATCTTTGTAAGGGTCAATTGTTGCTCCCGTGAAACTGTGATCATCCCATTTTTTGTTGGCGTTCTGATCGTAATAGAACAGGTACTGCGCATTCAGGATGTCTTTTACATTCAGTCGGAATTCGCTGCGTTTACCTACATTATAGGAAATTTGACCATCGAGTACGTTTCTGGAGCGCTCGTACACATCGCCAAACTGGCCTTCACCACCTACGATGTAGATACGTTGTCCGATACGGTTATACAACACGCTGAACCCGAATTTTCCTGAAGGAGAAGTGTAGTTAAGGCTTGCGTTGATCACGTAAGGTGATTGTCCGGCCATAGCACGGCTGCTGCGCGCATATTCGTCTTTATCCAGGTAACGTTTGTTTGTCGAGTCACCCAAGTTTACTGTTGATTTTACCAGCGAAAGGTTGGTATAGAAAGTGATGTTTTTGAAAACATTATTCTTCGAGATGAAGTCGAGTGATTTGCGGATCTCGAACTCAGCGCCAACATTCTGCGCTTTACCGAAGTTGGTTGTCTGAATGTCGGCAGAGCTTCCGGTACCATAGAAACGGTTTTCGATTGTTTTATCGAATCCTTTGTAGAATACGGAAGCAGAGATTACCTCGCCCGGATTCGGGAATACTTCATAACGCAGATCCAGATTATTGATGCGGCTGCGTGTAACATTCTCGTTACCGGTAATATTCATATTCAGCTCGTAGTCGTAAAAAGACATCGGAGCAACTTCACGCAGTTCGGGACGCGCCACGCTGCGGAAATAAGAAAAGCGCAGGTTGGATTTCTCACTCAGCGCGTAGCTTGAGTTAAGCGATGGAAGCACATCGTTCCATACCGGGTGAACATTTCCTGAAGGACTGATGCCGAGAGAATTCAGATTCAGATCGTAAGATTCGAAACGCACACCCCACACCACACGCAGGTTTGGAGTGATCCTGTTGTCTGAAGAAGCATATGCTGATTTCAGGAATACGGTTGCATCATATTTATCGCCCAGACCTGTTCCGTCCTGGAACGTGAACAAACCTGAATTGATGTTCTGGGAAGAATATAAATTTTCGATGCTCTGTGTCAGTATCGGCTTCGTATCGCCTGCATATAAAGGATTCTGTCCTACCCCCAGATAACGATTCTGGAAGTCGCGCTTGCGGTATAATCCGAGTACTCCGACTTTCAGGTTGCTTTTATACAGGAAGTTCAGTTTGTAAGGCATAGCATAATTCACGCCTGCATTCACGATAGATTCATTCAGGTTTCCGAACAGACGGTTATTGGCTTTTGACAGTGATCCGATATAAGCTTCATAGGCGTCATCGGTGCCGATTTTGCTGTTGTATTGTACTTTTCTCTGGTTAGGCTGACTGTTTGTTACATTGTTGTAGCTTACTACCCAATTCAGTTTTTTCTGAGCATCTCCACCGAGACTGTGGTCTCCTTCCAGAGAAGTCTTAAACATCGCTTTCTGGATCAGATCGAACGCGTAGTATTTCACGTTGTTTGAAGAAGATGCATCAGTTCCTTCACGGTACAGGTACGTATCATCGAAAGTACGGTTGTACAGGTTTTTGAAGGCGATCTTCGTGGATGCATTCGAATATGCAACGTTAGCAAGTGCACCGATAGTGGTATTATAAACATAGCTGTTGTCACGGAAGTTTACGTTTCCGTAGATACGCTCCACATCCCTTTTGGCAAATTCATTATGACCATAGTTCACTGCCGCTGTTAATCCGATACGCTGATTATTTTTCATATTGTACAAGCGGCCCATGCTTGCCTGCAAAGATGAAGCAGGAAGCGCTTTACGATTGGTTACATTGAAATTGTTGTTCAGTGCATTGAGGTATTTGATGCCGTCTGCTTCTGTAACATTGATACCAGCCAGTTGAGATGAGGAAGGAATAGACGCAGGTAATTTACGGGATCCGTTATCAAAGCCCAGGATATCCGTAGGAGATTTATATCCAGTCTGGAATTGCTTGAACGTGGAGACAGTATTGTAAGAGCCTCCGATAGAAATGGAATTGAAATTTTTGTCCGGAATTTCCTTCGTAAGGATATTGATCACACCCCCTGCGAAATCACCGGGCAAATCCGGCGTTCCGGATTTTGAGATGATGATGTTATCAATAAGGGAAGAAGGAATGATATCGAAAGAAAACGCTTTTCTGTTCGCTTCCGTACTTGGCAGGAATGCGTTGTCGATCAGTCCTGTGTTATAACGGTCGGACAAACCGCGGATGATCACAAATTTGTTATCTTGTATCGTTGTTCCGCTTACGCGTTTCAGCACTTCTCCAGTACTTTTATCCGGAGACTTTTTGATAGCTTCGGCAGAGATACCGTCGCTTACAGAAGCAGAATTTTTCTGAGCGATGTACAGAGCGTTCAGGGACTCTTTTTTTACCGTGGAACGGATCACCACATCTTTAAGCGTATTGATTTTGTTTTCCTGTTTGATAGCCACATTCAACGGCGTAACCGTTCCGTTCTCTATTTTCACATCGGCCACTTCTTTAGTCGTGTAACCCATGTAACGCACCTGAACAGCGTAAGTTCCCTGCGGGACTTTCATTTCAAATGCTCCGTCTTCATCTGAGAATTCTGCAACGTTCGTCAGAGAAGGAATCATAACCGTAACACCGACAAGTGCTTCTCCGGTTTTTTCGTCAGTAATTTTTCCTTTTAATGTACCCTGGGCTATCGCATTGGATATAAAGCCGAGGAATAACATTAGTGTAAAGGTAGCGCGCATAGTATTTGATTAATTTTGCGCAAAGGTGCCAGGGCAGTGTTACCAAACGGTAAATGAAATATTACCGAATTGTTACCTGCTTTTATTGTATTGATTATCAGATTTTTTGCAGGGTTATCTTTTCAATATTTTATTGTTACTGCCTATTTCCGCGAAGGATCATGCATTCGTTTTATCTTTGGAGCAAGCATGAATACCCGACAACAATTCCAGCAATTCCTGGCCCAGACCTCCCCCGAACCCGTTGCGCTTCACATCACTTCGGCGCATGGAAATTACCTGTTCGACGCTGATGGTAAACGTTATATCGACCTGATCGGCGGTATCAGTGTGTGTAATGTCGGGCATTGTCATCCCGATGTTGTCCGGGCAATTCAGGCTCAGTCGGAACAATACCTGCATGTGATGGTCTATGGCGAGCTGATACAGACGCCTCAGCTGGCTTTTGCGCGTAAAATTACGGGCTTGCTTCCTGAGTCTTTTGAAAGCGTTTACTTTACCAATTCCGGAGCCGAGGCATGCGAAGCGGCATTAAAGCTGGCCAGGCGCGTTACTGCCCGACCGCACGTTTTAGCTGCACACAACAGTTATCACGGGCACACGCTCGGCGCGCTGAGCGTTATGGGCAGTGAATACTGGAGAAATGCGTACCGCCCGCTCTTACCGGGTGTGTTTCATTATGAGTATGGTTCAGACGAATTTCTGGATGCAGTAAACGGTCAGGTATCGTGCGTTCTTATCGAAACGGTTCAGTCGGAGGCCGGTATCCGCGCGCCGCACAAAGCATGGCTGCAACAACTACGTGAGCGGTGTGACACGCATGGTGTACTGCTGATAATGGATGAAATCCAGACGGGTTTTGGCCGGACAGGTACTATGTGGGGATTTGAACAATACGGTATTGTTCCTGATATGATACTGCTCGGCAAAGCGCTGGGAGGCGGCATGCCTATGGGCGCGCTGGTCACTTCTCGGAAACTGATGGACCATTTTACGTTTCAGCCCGTTCTCGGACATATGACCACATTCGGCGGACACCCTGTTTGCTGCGCAGCAGGCCTCGCGGCACTTGAGGTACTTGAAAGAGAGCAGCTTGCGCAAAAGGTACGAGAGAAAGAACAGCTTTTCCATGAGCTGCTGCAACATCGTGCAATAGTTGAGGTCCGCAGTTGCGGATTGCTCATGGCCATTGAGCTGCCCGACAATGCTGCTGTGCTGCGTGTATTAAAATCCGCGATGCATCTGGGTGTATTTTCCGATTGGTTTCTTTTTGCGGATAACTGTATCCGCATTGCCCCTCCGCTCACCATATCAGAAGCGGATATACGCGAAGCATGCGCGATACTCCTGCAATGTATAGGTGAACTTGCATAAAAAAAGAGTGGCCATTACGGCCACTCTTCAGTATCATCAGACAAGCATTACATCTTGGAAAGTTCTTTTACTTTTTCGTAAAGCTCGTTCTCACCACCCTCTTCATATCCTGTGTGCATCCAGGCTACTTTACCTGTTTTATCCACAATCATTGTGAACGGTACATTCTGAAAATTCAGAGAACGTTTCAGGTCGGAATTCGCATCCTGGAAATAAGGGAAATCCCAGCCCTGAGATTTGGCATAGCTGCGCACCATACCTTCCGCACGTGCTTCGTCAATAGAAACGGTCATGTAATTAAAGTCCGTTTCTTTTTTCCAATCCGTCATTTTCCGGCGCACGTTGTTGATTTCCTTTTTGCAGGGAACACACCAGGTAGCCCAGAAACTTACCACTGTTACTTTACCTTTTTCGAAGGTTTGGTTGAACGCAACTTTTTTACCGGAGTTCACGTCCTTTATGGTCGTATTCGGAAGCTCTGACTGTGCAAAGATTTGTGCGGATGCAAAAAGGCTCAGGCCCAAGGCAATCATTTTTTTCATTGTTCTTTTGTTTTTCCGTATTCTGACAAAAATAAGTTGTTAATGTTACATAACGAGCCTAATTTCGTCCAAATTTTTTCGATACATTAACATAACCTTAATGAAGAAGATTCTGTTACCGGCGCTGTTCTTTGCAGCAATTTCGGGAGCGAAGGCGCAAGGCGGTCACCTCAGTGGTGATTTGATGACCAATATTAACTTCTTTCAACCGGATGATAAGATCATACCGGCAAACAATCCACTTTACGACAAGTATAAGAGCGGAGGAGAAGGCTGGCTGAGTCTGCGTTACACGCAAAACGGCTTTACGGGCTTCCTGCGGGTAGACGCTTTTCAGAACTCGAACCTGAAAAACCTTACCAGTCCTGTTACCGCTTTTGGTATCGGTGCGTTTAATTTAACCAAAGACTTTAACGACCTGTCTATCACAGCCGGCTATATCTATGATCAGATCGGCAGCGGAATTCTTTTCCGGTCTTATGAAGACCGCGGTCTGCTGATCGATAATGCGCTTGTAGGCTTATCTGCAAAATACCGCATTACCGATAATATATTTATCAAAGGGCTGGCCGGACAACAAAAAGACAACAGGGCTAATGTGGGTGCTTTATACGCACCTGTATTCAAAGCTATAAATGTGGAAGGCGATTTCAACGTCGGAAAAGTACATCTGACACCGGGAGCTGCAGCATTGAACAGAACGTTGGATCAGACGGCAATCGACGAACTCGTAAGCGAAATAAACGTCGCTCCCGTTGCGAATCGTTTTATTCCCAAATACAACATGTATGCATTCACTGCATACAATACACTCACGTATGAAAATCTTTCCTGGTATGCAGAAGCAGCTTATAAGACTGACGAAGCAATCCGCGTAAATGGTGCATTGAAGAACTCCAGCGGAACCACGTTGTACTCTACATTAGGCTGGGCACGTAAAGGAATCGCCGTAAACCTTACCGCTAAACGCACGGACAATTTCGTGATGCGTACGTCTCCGTCACTGACCCTGCTGAACGGTATGGTAAACTGGCAACCTGTGGTAGCGGTGATCCGTCCGCACCGTCTGCTGGCGCGCTACACTCCGGCTTCTCAGGATGCATCGGAAATGGCTTACAAAGCAGATATGTTCATTGCACCGAGCGATGATTATAACATCAATATCAACTACACGCACACAAATAAGCTCACCGGCGAAAGTCTTTACCGTGAACTTTACATAGACGGTGAATACCGCGGATTTAAGAAATGGATACTGGGTGGCGGTGTGCAGTATATGGAATACAATCTCCAGGTGTATCGTACCGAAAACCTGCCTTACATGTTCTCAATCACACCATTTGCGGAGGTGACTTACCGTATCAATGAGAATCACGCGATCCGTACGGAATGGGAATATCAGAGCACCAAACAGGATATGGGAAGCTGGTTGTATGGTCTTGTGGAATACACCATTGCACCGAAATGGTCCTTTGCATTGTCCGACATGTATAACATCAAACCTACTGCAGGTTACGACAAGCTGCATTATTACAACATATTCGCCGCTTATACCAAAGGACCGCATCGTTTCTCTCTCGCTTACGTGAAGCAGGTGGCAGGTATCAACTGTACCGGTGGTGTCTGCCGATACGAGCCTGCGTTCAGCGGTGTGCGCGGAACAATCACAACCAGTTTCTAATCCCAATTTATTCCGGTAAAATGATTCAGGCATCTTTAAAGAAGAATGATAAAACTGCCCGGCTGCTGATCCTGACCGTATCTTTTGTAGTTTTTGCCGCAGTTGTGTTATTGAGTAAAATCAAGCTTGAGGTGGATCTGGGCTTCAATCCGCACCTGTTCGCTACGGCAAATGCGATCATCAACAGCATCGTTTCCGTTTTGCTGGTGTGGGCTTTTGTTGCCGTAAAGCAGAAAAACTATGAGCGGCATAAAAATATCATGCTTGCGGCTATGTTGTTATCTGTGCTTTTTTTGCTGAGCTATATTGCACATCACCTGTTTAACGGAGAGACAAAATATGGCGGCGACGGAGCGTTGAAAAGCATCTATTATTTTATTCTGTTGACACACATTCCGCTTGCAGCTATTATTCTGCCCTTCATCCTGTTTACCGCTTACCGCGGACTGACTGCGGAATTCGGGGCGCATCGCAAGCTTGCGAAATACACCTTCCCGCTTTGGTTGTACGTAAGCATTACCGGAGTGCTGGTTTACCTGTTGATCTCTCCTTATTACACATAATCACTGTTATTCATTAACATAAAGCTCTCCGTTCCCGGGGAGCTTTTTTTATTTCACATAAGGGTATTTTGATTGCTCTTTAAAAAGAGTAAATTTGTTGGCATCCGAAATATCCATATCTGTAAACTTTAAAATGTATAGCATAGATGAAAAAACAAATACGCTTATTTTTTCTGGCCATTCTTGCTTCCGGTGTATCGCATGCGCAATCCGCAACAGACCCGGTCGCAAACAGTAAAAGATTTTTTGTGAACTGTGTTCGCCACTGCCGGGTGGACGACAGTAAAATTCTCAGTGCCTTTAAGAAGAACGGCAATACCCAGATATTTTTCTATGATACCCATCAGTCGCCGGACCTTGCAGATCTGCTTTTTTTCACCGATAAAAGAGATAAGCAATTTGCTCAGACAGAGGATGGCGTTATTCCTGTTGCTGCGGGCTTTCCGGCAAAGATGAACGTTCAGGAGCTTGCCGACAGCAATGCGCTGACGAATGCACAGCATTATGACATAAAGGTCGCTGTATCGGATGTGATGCAGGATAGCGAAAACACGTATGTCTCGTTCCGTTTTAAATCCATAGGGGATCTTGCGGCTTTCTATACAGGCTATCTGCTGTGTAAATACGACAGTAAAGGCAGGCTAGTCAAGTACAGTCTTATTGAAGAGTAAAAAAAAGAACAGCAGTTGTGCTGTTCTTTTTCGTTTTATCCGGAATTGATTTAGCGGCGCTGTCTGAAGCGGTCACTAACCACCATTTCTTTGCTTCCGGGAGTATATTTATAGAAACCTTCTCCGCTTTTTACACCCAGATATCCGGCCTGAACCATATTAGCGAGCAAAGTGGCGGGAGCATATTTCTGATTGCCGAAACCCATGTGCAGCACGTTCATGATGCTGAAGCAGGTATCCAGGCCAATAAAGTCTGCAAGTTGCAAGGGCCCCATCGGATGAGCCATGCCAAGTTTCATAATGGTATCGATATCCTGAACATCTGCAACACCTTCCTGCAATGCAAGAATAGCTTCATTGATCAGGGGCATCAGAATACGGTTGGAAATAAAGCCGGGGAAATCATTCACCACGCAGGGAACCTTATTAATGAAAGTTGTCAGTTCGCGGATCACATCCGTTACTTCCTGGTCGGTGGCATAGCCGTTGATGATTTCCACCAGACGCATTACGGGTACAGGATTCATAAAGTGCATGCCTATTACCTTACCGGGACGTTTGGTATGCGATGCGATGCGTGTAAGCGAAATGGAAGAAGTATTGGAAGCGAGGATTGTTTTCGCCGGAGCCAGTTCATCAAGTTGCTGAAAAATTTTTACTTTCAGATCGATGTTTTCAGTAGCTGCTTCAACGATCAGATCGGCATCAACCACCGCATTGGCCATTTCTGTAAACGTGGTGATATTTCCGAGTGCTGCAGCTTTTGCTTCTTCGGTAAGCGCTCCTTTAGCAATCTGGCGGTCCATATTTTTACCTATGGTTGCCACGGCTTTATCGAGTGCGTCCTGACGGATATCCATCAGACTTACATTGAATCCGGCCTGTGCGAACACGTGTGCAATACCATTGCCCATTGTACCGCTGCCAACAACCGTAATGTTTTTGATGCTGTTCATTTTTGTGATTTAATGCTTTTTTGAGTGTCGCAAATGTAGGGTATGTAAGTGTTAGAAATAAAAAAAGCGGCAGAAATCTTTCCACCGCTTTTCAATCGTTTTTGAACATTTCTGGCGATTAGCCTTCTGTTTGCTCAGCTGGAGCTTCAGAAGCACTTTCTTCGCTGTTTACCGTTTCTGCGGTTGCAGCAGCTACCTTGGCTGCATTTTTCTCTTCCACTTTACGTACTGATTCAGCGGAAATTGCATGACGCTTGTCGGATTTATGCTTGCGATGAGCCTCCTGGCGTTTAGCAACAGTAGTTTCATGCTCAGCAATCCATTTGTCAAATTTGTCCTGAACTGCGCTTTCGTCGAACAAGCCGAGGGAAACACCGCGTTTCAGGTGACGCAGATACAATACACCTTTATAAGAGAGGATATTTCTGCAAGTGTTTGTTGGTTGAGCTCCATTCTCCAACCAGTACAAAGAACGCTCACGATCCAGGAAAATTGTAGCCGGAACGGTCAGCGGATTGTAGGTACCGAGTTTCTCGATGAAACGGCCATCACGCGGAGAAACGCTGTTTGCAACAACGATGAAATAAAACGGTCTTTTCTTAGACCCGTGGCGCTGAAGGCGAATGTTAACTGACATAATAGAAATTATTTAGTTAGTGTAAAAAAAATGAATTGGAACGCGAAGTTAGGTATAATATTCCGTTATTGCCAAATATTTTATTCCAAAAACGAATGCAATCAGTAACTTGCCCTGAATTCCACCTTTAACGATACATGAAGATTGCGATTGTGAACGGCCCCAACCTGAATCTCACGGGTTCGCGCGAGCCGCAAATATACGGCAGAACAGATTTCGATACGTTACTGTCAACGCTTCGCAGCGCTCATCCGGATGTGGAAATAGTTTATTTTCAGAGCAATATAGAAGGTGCCTTAATCGATTTCCTGCACAGTTGCATCGGTAATACTCAAGGAATTATTCTGAATGCAGGTGCCTATACGCATACGAGTATAGCGCTTGCAGATGCCATCAGCGCTGTTGCAATACCCTGTATCGAATTGCATCTTTCCAATGTGTTTGCGCGGGAAGAATACCGGAAGACTTCTTATATAGCATCCAAATGTATCGGCAGCATATCCGGTTTGGGTATGTACGGCTATAAACTGGCTTTGGCATATTTTATAAACGCGGGAGAAGATGCATCGTAAAAAAATCCTTTTCCTGCTGCCCTACCCTTTGCATAAAGCGCCTTCTCAGCGTTTCCGTGTAGAAAATCTCCTTTTCCTGCTGGACGGAAAATTTGAGTATGAGTTATCCACCTTTCTTTCGGAGGACGACTGGAAAATATTATACCAGCCGGGGCATCACGTACAGAAAGCGCTTGGTATCGCCAGAGGTTTCCTGCGCCGTGCCGCGCTTGTATTGTTCGGGTCATTCCGGTACGATTACATATTTATACACCGGGAGGCGGCCCCGCTCGGACCACCCGTTTTTGAATACATACTGGCGCGGATCCTGCGCAAGAAATATATTTTCGATTTCGACGACGCGATCTGGATTCCCAATACTTCAGCACAAAATAAAATTGCTTCACGACTTAAATGTTTCTGGAAAATACGTCCCATATGCCGCTGGGCACACCGTGTGTCGGCAGGGAATGATTTTCTTGTGAACTATGCCGAACATTCCGGCCGAAAAACACCGGCCACACGCATTCCTACAGTCGTGAACACGGAAACGCGTTACAACAGGATAAAGCAACATCAGGAAGGCCGTGTGGTGGTGGGATGGACAGGCAGTCATTCCACCCTGAAATTCCTGGAACCGCTTATGCCGGTGATACAAAGGCTGCAAAAAGAATGTGATATAGACTTCCTTGTAATTGCGGATAAAAAGCCTGATCTGCCGCTGAGCGACTGGCAATTCTGTCCCTGGAACGAGCAAACGGAAATCGAGGACCTGCTGAAAATTGATGTGGGCGTGATGCCCCTGGTGCATGATGCCTGGAGTGAAGGCAAATGCGGCTTCAAGCTGATTCAGTATCTGTCGCTGGGTATTCCTGCCGTTGCAAATTCGGTAGGTGTGAACAAGCTCATTGTGGAAGATGGAATCAATGGCTTCCTGGCTGATGATGATGACCGGTGGTATCTGTCTTTGAAGCAGCTGATTACGGATGCATCTTTGAGGAAGCGTATGGGCGAATCAGGAAGAGCTAAAATGGTGGCCGGATACAGCATTTCATCTCAATCCGAAGCTTTCCTCGGATTATTCAGTTAAGCCTATTTGCTGATGCGCATTTTGTGCATTCTGAAAAAGAATTTCGACAAAGGGATCGGCATATGACTCAATGTGCCTACAACAAAAGTCGCCAGCCGTTTATAGCCCCTTACTACTGAAAGCCGCTCGCGGCAGAGCACTCTTTTCCCCGAAACAAGGTAATAAATAGCGGAGCCGAGATACTTTTTATTCAGGTAATCCGGATAGATATAGTCAAGATTATGCTGTTTGACAAAGTCGATCGTAATATCCTGCTGCAATGCAAACTTCAGCGAATTTTTGATAAAATTCTTGTATGATGTAAGCCGGAACGGAGCATCCGCATTTACTTTTACCAGGTGGAAATCAAAAGCCGGAATCTGAAAACGTGAGCTGATATACAACCAGGTCAGGTGTTCGCAGCCCACCCCTACAATTTCAGGATAGTCCAGGTAACGCAGCAGTTGCTGGGTAAACAGTTTTCGCTGGATCACCGGGGTAAAATCTCCATGCAATGTTTCGTCCATTATCTCCCGTGCGCTGATCATCTGAAAATCGGAAGGCACATGCCCGTTGCTGGTTGCGAAGAAGAAAACAGGATACCGTTCCTTGTCCGGGATATTTGTCGCCTTTTCAAGTGCCTGCAAAACCGAACCGTCCAGGAATTCGTCATCATCATCGAGCATCAGTATCCAGTCACCGCTTGCCAGCGCGATACCTTCGTTGCGTGCTTCCTGCGGACCGATATTGCGCACCAGTCTTTTGTACACTACATTATCCCATTTGAATTCAGACAGATCCACTTTCTCCAGTGAGCAGTCGTCGATCACCACCACTTCAATGGTCAATTGCGGGCTTTTCTGACGAAAAACCGAACGTATGGCCCTGTTGAGTAAACGGGGGCGGTTGTAAGTGGGAATGACTACCGATATATTGTACATGAACGGCTTTTAATGCAGTGCAGCATTTATACGCCTGCAAAGAAAACTATTTTACGCAATGATCCCAATTAAAACACGCTAAATAACTACCTGTGCCTGCGTTTGCGATACACCGGTTATTTCCCGGAACGAATTCTGACTTTCCGCAATAGCAGCTTTAGCACACCCGCTTCTTCAAAGCGCAGCAGAAAAAGTGCTGACAAAATCAGGAGCGAATGAGAAAATGCCATAAAAGCAAGCCTGAAAACCGGCGATTCTATCCGGGCCAGCGTTGTTACAGCTGCAGCTGCCAGCGCCGAGCAGATACAAAGCAATGCGACACTGAGAAGCCTGAGCAATAACTTTCTCTCAGAAAGGCCTGCGGCAATCAGTAAGGAAAATCCCATAATGTATTGCGCAACAGACCACGTGCACGCAAAAACAGGGATACCTTTTTCGCGGAACAGGTAATAGTTGGCTACAACCGGCAATAACTGTGATACGGCAGCAATTGCAGCATATATACCGGATCTTTTTTGCAGCAGTAACACCTGGCCCATGATCACACATAATACCGTACCGGGGAGTCCTGCTGCAAACCACTGAAGCGCGCTGATAAGATCCGGCGCCCAGTATTGCTCGAATTTTCCATGTAATAAAAACGAAGAGACAAGTTCCGGAGCGCCGTATGTACATACAAATATTACCGGGGCAAGCACCAGCAGACAGCTGCGCATAAACAGATAACATTCCTTCTTAAATGCCTTTCCGGTAATGCCGGAGCGGGATAAAAGCGTGGATAACAAGGGCGCGACCACCGCCGTTGCAAGCGACACGATTAATATTACCGGCGCATCGGTGAATTTCCTCGCGTAATCCAGCGCAGCATTACTCCCCATTCTCAGGTAGCTCAGCATCCGCCTTTCCGACCAAACATTGAACTGGGCAGCCAGAGCCGAGCCGTAAAGTGGCGCCGTAAAAAGCAGAAATGGTTTTACGGAAACATGCTGTGCGACGGGTGGAGTTTTGTCAAACAGGCCCAAACGCGCAACCTGCCGCAATAACAGCAGCAGTAACAGGATCAGGCTTATGTAATTTGCCCATACAAATGCATACACGCCAAGCAGGTCGCCCGCGATCCACAGCAGGAGTATATTGAGTACAATTGTAAATAGCGACAGTAATTCCGGCAGGTAAAATGAGCGGTAACAATTCAGTAAAGCGGTAAGCAGGCTGGTCCATTCGCTGATAAGCAGCACGGGGGCCAGGTACAGGGTCATCAGACGGATCTGCTCCTGATCGGCGCGCCGGAAATATCCCGGTGCAATGAATTGCATGAACGTCCCGGAACAGCATACGATAAATATGACCGACGCTATTGCAACAATACTGACAAACAGCAGCAGACTTCTGGTTGAGGCCAGCGCAAACGCAGCTCCCTGCTCGTTACGCAGTTGCAGAAACCTGGCGCGGAATGTTTCATTGAGCGGAGTAAAGAACAGTTTAAACAACCACATCTGTGCTCCCCAGCCGATCACCCAGGCTTCCCTTTGTACACCTGCGCCGAACATGGATGCGGATAGCAGTACAAGGCATAAGGTGAGCACTGCCTTCAGCAATTGCATGCATGCATACAGTAATGTAAGCATGCGCGGGGATTGCAATATGGATGAAGGAGGCCGCATACGCCTGTCAGAAAAGAAGCTTCCTGGAAAGCGGTTTGTTTTTATAGTATATCAGGATCAGCGCCACCGCATACAGGGGCAGGCAGGGGATTTTATACCGGGATAACGCGCCGAAATTATACGTGGAGACACCCACCGAAAATGCGAATATGATTGAAAATAAGAGACAGAACTGGATATTCGGATCTGACGAAATTGTTCGCCAGATAAGTACAGGACCGACTGTAAACAGAATTTTGAGTGTAATGTAAAAAAATATCAGCGCCTCCAAAGCACTTAAAAAAACAAGTGGTTTACCCGCTTCCCATAAGTAAGGCCGGAACAACGTTACATTCACCGCCTGCGGAAATTTGGACAACAAACCCACAATATCCGGGCTGAAAGCACCGAGATCATACGACGATCCCTGATCACCTGAAGAGTATGCGATCCATTCTCTTGTAACCAGTGATGTTTTGGCAATATTATTCAGTGAATAACGTCCGAGATAAGAACCGTAATAGGAGTAGGCAAATGCGAACAGGGCCAGCGCCATTCCCAGGATCACGAATTTAGCCGAGAAGCGCAATACGGAAGGACGTATTTTATGTGAATAATAGAACAGAATCCACAACGCTACGGCCGGTAAAAACGAAATAAGAATGTAGATCTTCACGAGCGCCAGCAGGTAAAAGCTGAGTAACAGCATTGTAATATTCGCCAGAGACATATTCCGCTCTATCAGCAGCTGGAAAACCGAATAGAGCATCCAGCCCAGCGCAAACATACAGATTGTATCCTTGAAGATACCGGAACCCCAGAGCAGACAGGAGGGAATAAACAGCGTTGCGGTGGCGATATGTTTCTGAAAGCCGGGATACTGCCGCACAAACGTGAGAAACATTGCCCATATACCGCTGAACGAAAGCGCAGCAAAAAGTACAGAAGTAGGTAAATAGGTATTGAACGAGATCCCGGAAAGGAACGCGGTGATACAGCAGACTATGTAGGAGCTTTTATCATTGTACCATTCCATGCGGGAGATATAGTTAAAATACTCTCCGTCATAGGAGTTAGGAATATGAAACAATAAATTGATCCACTTCTGGAAAGACTCCGAAAAAGATTCATTGATCACCTGAGAGTGATAGAAATAGTAAGAAGTGTCTCCCCCGGCGTAGTAATACTGATAGATCAGGCCTATCAGCAATGCGCCTGCGATCTTCACCGAGAGCCCCCACATAAAATATCTGCGCCAGGGATGTCCTGCCGGGTAAAGACGATTGCGTACCACCACACCCAAAGCTATTACCAACCCAACATAAATAGGTAGCAAAGCATAATCCAGCCAGGTAATAAATTGCATGCGGAACTTATATTTTCAGAAATGATGATAATGGTTTTGTGGCCTTGCCCGAACGGTAATAGATCAGCACTATAGCCATGCCGAACAGCGGCAGACATGGAACACGATATCTTGAGAGAGAGCCATAGTTGCCTGAAACCAATCCGACCGCAAATCCGAATATGATCGTAAACACCACAAAAAACTGGATATTCGGATCCCGAGAAATGGTACGCACTATGGTTCGGGGGCCTACAACAAAAAGCAATTTCAGTGAAAGATACAGGAATATCATTGCCTCGAGCGAGCTCATTAATACGATCACTTTACGGGCCTCCCATATAAAGGGACCGTATAAAGCAATGGTCAGCGCCTTGGGAAAAACCCGTATAAATCCTTTTGCACTTCCGTCGATTGTACCAAGGTCATATCCGGATCCATGGTATATCTCGGATTGCTCCAATACATACAAGCGCGTCGTTTCGGCTGTTTTCGCAATATTATCCAGGGCATAACTCCCCAGTTTATCTTCAAAAAACTGCAACAGCAAATAAACTGCCGACACGCTGATCAGCAGCAGGGAGATTTTTGCGAAGGCACGATACGCCGTGTTTTTGATTCCATTGGTGTAAACGAACGTAAGCCACATAAAGATCGAGGGTCCGAGGGCGAGAATGATGTACACCTTCACAATAGCCACCAGGATAAACGACATCATCAGCAGGAATATGTTACTGAATGAAAAGTTTTTTTGCACCAGCAGCTGGAAAACACAATAGATGAGCCAGCCCATTCCGAACATACACAGCGTGTCCTTAAAGATCCCGGAACTCCATACATAACAACTCGGAATGAACATTACCGCGATCGCCACCTGGCGCAGATATTCCGGATATTGTTGCGCAAATGTGCGGAACAGTGCCCATACTCCGGTAAAGCTGAGCACGGCAAACAACATGGATGTGGCAATAAACGAGGAAAACGTAAACAGATTAAAGAACGCCGCCAACGCGATTACGATATACATGTTCGCACCGAAATACCATTCCATCCTCGAAATATATTGCTGATAATCGGTGGAATACATATCGGGAATATGCAGCAGTAATTTAAATCCGTTGAAAGGATCGGTCATGATCGCTTCATCGACTACGAGCGACTGGAAATAATAAGCCGCAGTATCTCCTCCCCCGTAATTATACTGATAGATCATACCGATCAGAATGGCCCCGAACAGTTTTAATCCCAATCCGGGCAGGAAATACTTACGCCAGGGGTGGCCGGGAGGATAATGCCGGTTTCTGAACTGGTTGGCAAACACTAAAATAAGCAACAGGTAAGTCGGCAGAAGGATATAATCCAGTATTGTTATAAATTGCATGCCTTTTACGCTTCGTCTTTAAAGTGTTTGTAAATTCTCGGATTCTTCATGTGCGGCATTACCGGCTATTACTCTTTTTCAAATGCTACGGCTCACACGCTAGCAAATGTACAGCAATCGAACCAAAAATTGGAAAGACGGGGGCCGGACACTGGAAATGTAGTGGTATCCGGGAACGTGGCTCTGGGTCATCGTCGCCTGTCTATTATTGACACTTCAGGAGGCGCATCACAGCCTATGTGGGACCCTTCCGGCAGGTACGTGATCGTTTTCAACGGGGAAATTTTCAATTTCCGGGAATTAGCCGATCGGCACCTGGATGATTATAAGGCTTCCTACGGGCTTTTTCGCACCCATTCCGATACGGAAGTCTTGCTGGCTTTGCTGATTACATATGGTAAACAGTGTCTTGGCTGGCTGCATGGTTTTTTTGCGTTTTCGTTTTATGATACGCAAAGCGGCGAAATGCTGATCGCGCGCGATCCCTTTGGTAAAAAACCGTTGCTCTATTATGATACTGCCGACGGACTCGCATTCGCATCTGAAATGAAAGCTTTGCTGGAATGGGATGTACCGCGGGAGATCGACATGTCGGTGCTGCATCTGTACCTGCAACTGAATTACGTACCGCAGCCCTGCAGCATGATCCGCGGCGTAAAAAAACTGATGCCGGGACAGGTGATGCATGTAAATGCGAAAGGAGTTGCTTCGCTGGAGACCTATTACCGTACAGCGATCCGCCCGGATTGCTATAATCTTTACAGTTACGAAGAAGCAGGAGCCGAACTCGTGAAGCGCATGGACGCTTCCGTAAAGGAACGGATGATCTCCGATGTGCCGATCGGAGCATTTCTCAGCGGTGGTATAGACTCTTCCGTAATCGTCGCATTGGCCAGCCGCTACACCGAAAAGCTCAATACATTTTCGGTCGGCTATAAAGACAATGCTTTTTTCGATGAAACAAGCTATGCCCTGCTCGTTGCAAAAAGATACAAAACCAATCACCATGTATTTTCTTTATCCAACAACGACTTCCTCGAACATCTGGACGGAATGCTGGATTACATCGACGAACCCTTTGCCGATTCATCAGCAATACCTGTATATATATTAAGTCACTATACCCGAAAACACGTAACCGTTGCCCTAAGCGGTGATGGTGCTGATGAGGTTTTCTCGGGCTACAACAAGCATGCTGCGGAATGGAAAATGCGGCAGGCTTCCCTGGCACGGGAGCTGGTGAAAGCGGGAGGTCCGTTATGGGCGGCATTACCGCATAGCCGTAATAATAAATGGACAAACAAATTCCGTCAATTGCACCGGTTTGCATCCGGCGCCAAATTGTCGGTTCCCGATCGTTACTGGAAATGGGCGACATTCTGCAGTCCGGAAGAAGCAGCCGCTTATTTTAAGGATCAGACACTCAGTAAGGCTGCTCAGGTACGCTCTTCGGAGATCAGACGTGAATTGCTTGCGGGCCTGCGTACAGATGATTTCAATGAAGTGCTGCTGACAGACGTACAACTGGTATTGCTGAACGACATGCTCGTGAAAGTAGATATGATGAGTATGGCCAATAGTCTCGAGGTGCGCAGTCCGTTTCTTGCGAAAGAAGTGGTCGACTTTGCATTCACCCTACCCTCTTCTTACAAGGTGGATGCGCAAATGAAGAAAAAAATCGTGCAGGATGCATTCCGGGATATGTTGCCGGAGGAATTATATAATCGTCCCAAACACGGTTTTGAAATACCTTTGCTGGACTGGTTCCGTAAGGAACTATGGAGTATGATCGACGAAGATCTGCTCCGTAAATCGTTCGTGGCGGAACAAGGAATTTTCGACGTTACCGCTACGGAATCACTCAAAAAGAAACTCATCAGTAATAATCCTGAAGACAGCCATGCCACCGTCTGGGCATTGATCGTCTTCCAGTACTGGTGGAAAAAATACATTGCCTGACGCCTATGCCGAGAGTTTTACGAATCCTGAACCGCCTGATCATTGGAGGCCCATCGTTGAATGCAACGTACCTGAGTCGCTATATGGCTCCGGAATTTGAAACAATGCTGGTGATCGGTGGAAAGGATGATCATGAGCAGGACGCCACGCATCTTGCGGAGCGGCTGGACCTGCATCCGGTGGAAGTTCCTTCAATGAAAAGAGCGATTGATCCGCGTGCAGACCGGCAGGCATATATGGAAATTAAAAAGCTCATACGGGATTTCAAGCCGGATATCGTTCATACCCATGCTGCAAAGTCCGGGGCTATCGGGCGGCTGGCTGCTGCGGCATGTGATGTACCCGTTATTGTGCATACCTTTCACGGCCATGTGTTCCATAGCTATTTCAATAAGGCCAAGACGCGCGCCTTTATTGAAATAGAACGTTATCTCGCCCGCAAATCGTCGGGTATCATTGCCATAAGTGATCTGCAGAAGCAGGAGTTAGGTTCCGTCTATCGCATCTGTTCTCCCGAAAAAATAAAGGTGATTCCTCTGGGTCTTGACCTGGATCGGTTTCGTGAAGACCGTGCAGCAAAGCGTGCGCACTTCCGCAATAAATATAAAATCCGCGAAGACGAACTGGCAATCGGCATTATCGGACGAATTGTACCGGTAAAAAACCATGCTCTTTTTGTACAGGCGGCTGCGCGGTTGATGGCCCTGAGCAATAAAAAGTTACGGTTTGTAATAGTGGGAGACGGAGACATGAGACCTCAGATGGAGGCCGAATGGCATGCTGCCGGTATCGGCTATTCTTATTGTCCGGAAAGTATGGATACTGCCACGGCCTTTTGCACTTCCTGGCAAACGGAAATGGATATTGTGCTCGCCGGAATGGATATTGTGGCGCTCAGTTCTCATAACGAAGGTACGCCTGTATCGCTGATAGAGGCGCAGGCTGCCGGTAAAGCTGTTGTCAGTACGGATGTGGGAGGGGTGCGGGATGCTGTGGCCGACGGAAAAACCGGGCTGATTGTGGCGCCGGGAGCTACAGAAGCATTTGCAGACGCCCTGCTCCGGCTTACGGAAAATGATATGCTACGCACCGAAATGGGTATTTCCGGTGCGGAATGGGTGAATGGCAAATTCTCGTATCAGCGGCTTGTAAACGATATGAGCGGCTATTACCACAGTTTGCTGCGCAAAGCGAAGATTCAGTAAGCGACAAACCGGTATATAATCTTTTCCTGCTTGCCTCCCATGTCGCTTTCAGAAATGAGGATCAGTGTGTCTTTATCGAAACGCACATCGTAGTTATTGATAAACCGGTTCACGGAGTCCGTTGAATCGGCATAACTGTGTACGCTGTACCATACCATTTCCTGGTCTACACTGTCGTACAGGGAAATGGAGCCTTTGGCATATTGGTTTTCCGGCAACCCGATATTGTGCAGGAATGTGCGATCCGGATACAGGTTAAGCATGCCACCGTTTGTATCGGGGTAAAACTGTTCGTGCATTCTGTAGGAAGCGGGTTTGTCTGAGCTTTCTTCTGTCTTCCGGTAGAAGCAACGCCAGCGTCCGATGAGCTTACGGTAAGGAAGCCCCCCTTTTGAGGCAGATCCCTCTTTACGTTCATAAGGTTCACCACATGCTGCAATAAAAAGCATCAGCAAAGCGACCAGCGCGAATTTCGGTTTCATCATACAGAATGCGGAATCTGATTTTCGTTTCCGGAGCAAAGGTAATGTACGTGTTTCTGAGTGTGGCGCGTATCGGTTAAAAGTCGGCGAAAAGGTGTATAACCTAAATCGATGCAAAAAGTTTGAAACATCGGCATACAGCACCGTACTTTGTACTCCTAAACAAATCAACACGGTGACGATTATTGAGACGCAACACCTCAGCAAACGTTTCGGTTCTTTCCAGGCCGTAGATGACCTTTCCTTCTCCATCAAAGCCGGAGATGTATATGGGTTTCTCGGACAGAACGGTGCCGGAAAAAGCACTACCATGCGGATGTTGCTGGGACTGATACGACCGGATTCCGGAAAAATTTTCATTAAAGGCAGTTTATACACAGGTAAGGAAGCTCATCTGCTCAGTTATATAGGCGCTATTATCGAGCGACCGGATATGTATGGCTATCTTTCAGGATGGGATAATCTGAAGATCTTTGCAAGACTCAGTTTCCGGCCGATTCCCGATTCGCGGTTGTATGAAATCCTGGAGCTTGTGGGACTTCGCGGGCGTGAACAGGATAAAGTGCGGGCCTATTCCCAGGGCATGAAACAGCGGCTGGGTATTGCCATTGCAATGGTACACAATCCTGAACTGCTGATACTGGACGAGCCAACCAACGGACTCGATCCGCAGGGAATCGCGGAAATGCGTCAGCTTATTAAAACGCTCAGTGCCGACTACGGTAAAACCATTCTGGTTTCTTCGCATCTGCTGTATGAGATCGAGCAGGTGGCCACACGGATGATCATTATTCATAAAGGCAAAAAGATCGTTGAAGGCTCCGTCTCCGAATTGCTGAACCCTTCGGAGACGCTGATAGAAATCAACTGGAATAACAGCGGCGAAGCATTGCAACAACTATCTGCATCCCGCTGGTCGCAGGCAATACAATCGGCCGACACATCGAGGCTTCTGCTGAAAATGCACCCGGACGAAGTGCCCCAACTCAACCGATTGCTGGTAAGCACCGGCGCAGATGTGCTGCAGATACGCAGCCGTCATTCTTTGGAAGACTACTTTATACAACTGACCCATGATGCAGCTGATCCGCATAGAGCTTTATAAGATTTTCCGCAGACCGCGCACGTACATCAGTTTTGCGATCATAGCAGCGATCGCTTTGCTGATCGAACTGGCCATGTATGCCGACGGCGAGACATTCATCGGTTTCGTCACACAGAATGCAACCGAGGGCTTTACACTGGGAGGTAAGCTGATCAATGGTTACCTGATCACTTTTATTATTCTCCAGATGCTGCTCGTACACATTCCCTTGCTGGTCGCGCTCGTAGCAGCAGATGCTGTAGCGGGCGAAGCCAGTCTCGGCACTCTTCGTTTATTGCTCAGCAAGCCGATATCCCGCAGCCAACTGATCCTGTCGAAATATGCAGCGTCGATCATTTACTCACTTGCTTTGCTGCTCTGGCTTGCTTTGATCGGACTCGCAAGTTCCCTGTTCCTGTTCGGTCCGGGCGACCTGATCAACCTGAAGAGCGATACCGTGATCATCCTGCTCGCAAATGACGTGCTATGGCGCTACTGTGCCGCATTTGCATTTGCCGCGCTGGCTATGACGACCGTTTCGGCGCTGGCCCTGCTATTGTCTGTTCTGGCCGACAATGCGATCGGTCCGATCATCGGGACAATGGGTATCATCATTGTACTGACGATTATTACCAACCTTGATCTGCCGGTATTCAACGCAATTAAGCCGGCGCTGCTTACTTCCCATCTGCTTGCATGGAAAGGATTTTTCAGCGAACCCGTACCGGCACGAGCGATCGCACATTCGTGTCTTATACTCACTGCATATGCAGGCGGATTTACGGGACTTGCAATTATTTTATTTAAACGGAAAGACATCCAATCATGATGAAGAAATGCTTTTTACTGTTAACGATCTGCATCCTTTCTGCCAGTCATGCTCTGCTGGCTGCAGGTGATCCCAACCAACTGTTTGTGGATCTTCGTAAAAAAGTCACGTCCGTAAAGGACTATGTTGCCGATGTAAAAATGAACATCTTTGTTTCATTTATGAAGGTTCCGCCGATGAACGGCCGGTTGTACTTTAAGAGTCCGGACAAGGTGAAGCTGGAGCGCAACGGGGGCATCTCCATACTGCCGAAAAAGACGGTCAATATATCACTGAACAACCTGATCCCTTCGGGAAGTGTAACGGTACTCGATGCCGGAACCGAAATGGTGAACGGAACGAATACCCGTATCCTGAAAGTGTTGCCGGACAATGAATCTGCGGATATCATCCTGTCAAAAATATGGGTCGATGAATCCCGCCAGCTTGCGCTGAGAACAGAAACAACCACGCGCGAAAACGGTACGGTGAAAATGGAATTGGAATATGGAAAATATGCGGCCCAGGCACTACCCGATAAGGTAACCATTACGATGGATGTGAAAGATTACAAGATGCCAAAGAGCCTCGCAATGGATTACGATGAGGCAAATGATGCGCAGCTGATGGAACGAGCAAAAAAAGCTAAAGACAAGAAAGGACGCATCCAGATACGCTACCTGTCTTACAGGATCAATTCGGGATTGAGCGATGCTGTTTTTGTGGAAAAGAAAAAATAGCTGATCATTCTGACGGATTATGCCGGTCGCGACTCCACTATGTGCCAATAGCATTAAAGCAACCTAATTGTTCCCGGATACAACCGGCAGGAAAGCAAGAACAGCGGAAAGGTAAGCGGCTCGCTGTTCGGCCTGGATCACATGTCCTGCATTCGGGATCACCTGCAAACGGTGGTCGGGAAACAAACCCAGATATTCTGTTGCGTAACCCCAGGGTTGATTGTCATATTGTCCTTTCAGCAACAGTAAGGGTACGGCGCAATGCTGCAGTTTCTGCCGTGGGTCCGGAGTTTGCCAAAAACTGTTTACAGTCATCAGTTGAGCGTAGTATCCGCCTCCCCCCAAAGCAGGCCTTAAATGTCGTTGGTCTGCGACGGTGGATTTATTTAATTCAATATTGAGCATTGTCTGAAATGCGTCTGCTTCCCGATCAGGCATCAGTTTTGCGCCGAAATTCAAGGCAAAAAAAGCAGCAGCTTTACTGCGCCAGTTGTTTACTTTACGGTTGGCTTCAGCATTGGAAAATGCAGGAGGCTTAAGGTGGAGGCTATCCGGAGCCGGAATCTGCGCGAGTGAATGGTTTACAGGTATGAGCGGACCCGGTCCGCTGAGTACAATACCCGCCACACGATCCGGGTAATCAGCCGTGTACAGGGTGGCTAGTATCGCTCCCCAGGATTGACCGATCAGGATCACTTTTTCAGCCCCGGTTTTGCCTACAATGGCGTTCAGGTCTTCCTTATGCCTCGTGGCTGTGTATGCCCTTATATCTGTGAGTCGCGCGGAATGACCGGAGCCGACCTGATCATAAAGAAACACCTCGTAACCTGAGTTTGCCACCTGACTGAATAAGGAAATGATGGAAGGAGTCACGAATCCACCGGGACCACCCTGCAGAAATATAACAGGGTATGGCTTTGCTTTCCCTTTGGCCGGTATGTGGAGGTATCCGATATGAGAGCCGGTGGGCAAATCCCAGTATTGAAAAGAAGGGTCTGCTTTAAAGGCTGGGACCGTGTATTGTCTCGGAATAAATATAAGGCCCAGGCATACAAGTAGTAAAAAAGTGAGCAGAAACAAAAGTTTACGACGCATAAGCATATAGCTAAGGAACGATTGCGTTCATTGTTGTTTAACGGCTGTTCCGTAAAATTATTGGATATGCAGGTGGTCTTTCTGCCCTATCGCTGCCACATAGGCTTTTTGCGTGTGATTTTTGCATATACCGGACAGTCTTCACTGTGTGCACCGGGCAGGTAGCCGATACTCATCAGAAATTCCCCCACGATCTCGCCTCCCGTAAAACGGAACGTCTTTTTAAACAGTTTGACCCACTCTTCCTTTGTCCTGGGATGATGGTGCTCGAGCCATTTTTCAAACGAACCGAATTCCTGCTGTAATTGTACGATCACCCGTGCATTTTCGATAGCCGCATTTACCTTTAAACGGTTGCGGATAATCGCCGCATCATTCAGCAGGCGTTCCCGGTCTTTTTCTGAGAAGGCAGCCACTGCCGCGATGTCGAAGTTTGCATACGCTTTCCGGAAACCTTCTTCCTTTTTCAGAATCGTTTCCCAGCTGAGCCCGGCCTGGTTGATCTCCATGATCAGGCGACCGAACAATTCATTGTCATCGTGAATAGGAAAACCATAGTGGTGATCATGATAGCGCTGATGCAGAGCTTTACGTTCGGCGGGCTGCATAGTAGGTATAAAAGAACAATAGGACATAAGAAATCAGGGAATAATGAAAATAAAATTGGTTATCACAGCAGCTCCGCGACTTCAACAAGCGCAAATCCTCCGATACCAACAATAAGCCAGAAACTTAACAGAGCGGAGATTATGCGCCAGAGGAAGCCTCCGGGTGTATAAGTGTCTTTGGTAAACTGGTAATACACCAGAAAAATATAACCCATCATCATCAGGAAGCAGACGTACAACCCGAATACATCGGTATGAAAAAGGCCATCACAGATGGTACAAAATATATCCGCAATGGTGAAACTGATCAGCAGACACAAAGCAGGTATTATGTGCTCGGTATAATTCAGCTTCATACGCCGGAAAAACAATAAGGTAGCCAGCGCAAACAGAGGAGCAAGCAACAGAATGAACTGCTGAGGGTGATCCATGATCACTTTTACTAATTTTCTGGAGTTCCTCATTCCCGCCCGCTCTTCAGCATGCGGATCAAGTAAATGTCCGAGCCCGATATCCAGCCCGATCAGCAGCACGAGCAGTGTAAGGAAATTGAAATGACGGATGCGTTTCCCTTCTATATATTCCCGCGCCGTAAACCCGGGACGCAGCAGCATCCCGCGTAGAGTGAATAAAATGCCTTTATCCACATGCAATATCCCATGCAGAAAGTCGTGGGCGATGAAATGAACAATGGACAGGCGATGCGTATTGGCTCGCTGGCCGCAGTTCTCACAGAAATTACCTTTCAGTTCATTTTCGCAATTCAGGCAATGGGAAGACGACATAGTAAGAGGGGTGATTTATCAATCCCCAAATATCTGTCCTCACAGCTTCGAAATCCAATTATGAATTTGTTAATAATATGCAAACAGATTTAATCAATTGATTAAATCAAATAAACAAAGCTACTTTTGACGACGAAGATGAGACAAAAGGAACACATTAATCCCGATGCTTCCACGGAAGAAAAAATAAAAGCTGCTGCCAGGGCCGTTTTTCACGAGAAAGGATATGCAGCCACACGTACGCGGGACATAGCAGATGCAGCGGGTATCAACCTGGCCTTGCTGAATTACTATTTCCGAAGCAAGGAAAAGCTATTCCACATCATCATGTCGGAAACTTTGCAACAGTTTTTCAAATCACTGATCGTTATATTCAATCATCCCGACAGCACTCTGGAGCAGAAGATTGATGAATTGTGTGCGCGGTATATTGATCAGCTTCTTCGTGAGCCGCAGATCCCGTTGTTCATCATCAGTGAGCTCCGCAGCAATGGCGACGCATTAACACAGAATCACCGGATCAATCTACGTCTGAAGGAAACTGTATTTGCCCGGCAGTTGAAGGAAAGAATCGAGCAGAAAGGCGGCACTCCTACAGAACCGATCCATTTGTTTCTGAACCTGATCGGTATGACCGTGTTTCCGTTTATTGCTCAACCTGTTTTGAAACAGGTAGCAGAAATGGGCGAAGAACAATTTCGTGCACTCATGCTACAGCGTTCAAAAATGATCCCGCAATGGATCAAAAGCATGCTCTAGTGTGCTGTTTTTTTTGCCGCAACTTTAAACAAATGATTAAAACAAATGAATATCACTATGCTTCGTCACAAACTGCTGTTGCTCTGCGCATCATTCTTCGTCATGCAGGTACGGGCGGCTCCGGGTGCCGTAATATCGATTGACAGCTGCTATGCACGTTCGGCAATCCATTATCCGCTCAGCAAACAATACCGGATGCTGACACAATCCGGGAACTGGCAGTTGGACCAGGCTGCAAAAGGATACCTGCCCCAGTTGCTGCTTGCGGGCCAGGCCACGCATCAGTCTGCGGTAACACAATTACCGGTAGATATACCCAACCTGCATATCCCCACGCTTGATAAAACACAGTACCGTGTGTATGGAGAGGTATCCCAGTCTCTTACCGGCTTTCATACGGTAGGCACACAACGTGATCTTATCCGCGACAACACCGAGATGGAATTGCAGAAAAACCGGGTGGAGCTATATAAAGTAAAAGATCGCGTAAACAATCTGTATTTCGGCGTATTGCTTACCGATGCGCAGCTGGCGCAGAATGCGCTGTATAAGCAGGATATACTGGCAGGACTGGACAAAGCGAATACTGCATTTGAAGCAGGAACCATTCTGAAATCAGATGTGGATCAGCTTAAAGTGGAATTACTCAAAGCAGATCAGAAAAACACCGAGCTCCGGGCCAACAGAGTTGCTTATCTGGGTATGCTGTCGGAGCTTACCGGATTAGTGCTTGATACGGATACCCGTTTAATCGTTCCCGCCGCACCTGCCACAACTGCTACCGAAATTACACGCCCCGAATTGAAATTGTATGAGCTGCAGCATGCCTACCTGCGTCGGCAGGAACAATCGGTAAACGATAAATTGCTGCCCAACCTGAGTCTGTTCCTGCAGAGCGGCCTCGGACGACCCGGCCTGAATATGCTCGACAATCAGACAAAAGCGTATTATATAGGCGGCGTAAGGCTCAACTGGACTTTCTCCAATTACTATACTGCCGGTAAAGAAAAGAAACTGCTGCGACTTAACCGGGACATGACAGAGGTGCAGAAAGAAACCTTCCTGATGAACACCCGTATCAGCCGGCAGCAATATAACGCGGAAATAATGAAGCTGGAGCAGATGCTGGCGGGCGACGAGCAGATCATTGCGTTACGTGAAGACATCCTGGTGCAATTCAAAGCGCAATTGACTTACGGAACAACAACCGTTACAGATTATATCACGCAGGCAAATGCCGCAGATCAGGCAAGACAGCTGTATCAGTTGCACAACCTTCAGCTTACACTCGCGAAATACAATTACAAAAATATCAGTGGAGAATAAACCTCTTTTATGAAATACAAAAGCTACCTCACAATTGCCACCGGTCTGGCTGCTCTATGCGGCAGCTGCCGTTCAGACAAAAACGATTTTGACGCAACAGGATCTTTTGAAGCGGTCGAATATATGATCTCTTCCGAGGTCGCGGGAAAAGTGGATGCCCTTTACTTGGAAGAGGGGCAGCAGATTGATTCCGGCACCGTGGTGATCCGGATAGACAGCACGCAGCTTGCGCTCAAACAGCGGCAACTTGAAGCACAGCTTCAGGCTTTGCAAAAACGCAGACCAGACATACCGGTACAATTATCTTCCCTGCAACAGCAATTGCAAACTGCAGAACGGGAGCAGGAGCGGATGCGCAAACTGGTGGCCGGTAATGCCGGTACACGCAAACAACTGGATGACGCGACCGCAGCTGTTGAATTGATCAGGCGGCAGATAAACGCACAGCGTTCTTCGCTGTCGGGAACCTATGAAGGTGCAGATGCCGACATCAGCGCGCTTTACGCACAACTGCAGCAGGTAGAAGATCAGCTTGCCAGATGTACCATCATAAACCCGGTAAGCGGTACCGTTCTCGGGCGATATATCGAACAATACGAAATTGCCGCACCCGGTAAAGTGTTGTATAAAATCGCCGATCTGTCCACACTTACCCTGCGTGCCTACGTCTCCGGGAACCAACTACCTGCGATCAGACTCAATCAATCCGTGACGGTATCCACAGACGACGGCAAAGGTGGGTTTACACAGGAAAAAGGGGTGATCACCTGGATCAGCGACAAAGCCGAATTCACTCCCAAGACAGTCCAGACAAAAGACGAACGTGCGGACATGGTGTACGCCGTGAAGATCCGGGTAGTGAATAGAGGAAACCTGAAGATTGGCATGTACGGACAAATAAAATTGTAGCCATGAACAGTATCGTGCTGGAGCATATCTGTAAGTCGTACGACAAAGGCCGCGTGCGGGCGGCACAGGACATCTCCCTGGAAATACCGAAGGGTGAACTTTTCGGATTGATCGGACCGGATGGCGCAGGTAAAACCACGTTATTCCGTATCCTCACCACCCTGCTGCTGCCGGATAGCGGAGATGCATATGTAGACGGTCATCATGTGGTGAAAGATTACCGTAATATACGGCAGCATGTTGGCTATATGCCCGGCAGATTTTCGTTGTATCAGGATCTGACAGTTGAAGAGAACCTCAACTTTTTTGCCACGGTATTCGGCACTACCGTTTCCGAACACTATCACCTGATACGTGATATCTATATGCAGCTGGAACCTTTTAAAGACAGACGGGCGGGTAAGCTTTCCGGGGGCATGAAGCAAAAGCTGGCTCTGTGTTGCGCATTGATCCACAAACCAACCGTATTGTTCCTGGATGAACCCACCACAGGCGTAGATACTGTATCACGTAAAGAATTCTGGCAGATGCTCAAAGGACTGCGGGAACAGGAGATTACAATTATGGTATCCACTCCTTATATGGATGAAGCCACTTTATGCGAACGTATTGCGCTGATACAGGAGGGACGCATTCTGGAGATTGAGACTCCGCAAGCGATCACACATGCATTTCCGGACAAGCTGTATGGCATGCGCGCTGAAAATATGAGTGCGCTGTCCAAACTATTGCATGCCTCGCCCCAGGTTGCTTCCTGTTATTCATTCGGCGCGGCTCATCACGTCACGCTCAGGCCGGGAGCAGATATAGCAGGTGTGTCTTCTGAACTGCAGGCAGCCGGCGTCCGTCAACTGGAGACAGAGGAAATACAGGCGACTATTGAAGATTGTTTCATCAAACTCATGAACCATGAACCGGGAAGTAGTCATCAGGACCGATAAGCTCACAAAACAATTCGGCGATTTTATTGCCGCAGACCAGCTCTCGATCGAAGTGTATGCCGGGGAAATATTCGGCTTTCTGGGTGCAAACGGTGCCGGTAAAACAACCGCCATGCGTATGCTTTGCGGTTTGTCTGTACCCAGTTCGGGAACGGCAACGATTGCAGGATACGATGTATACAGCCAGACCGAGCAAATCAAAAAACACATCGGTTATATGAGCCAGAAATTTTCGCTGTATGAAGACCTGACCGTGCGCGAGAATATCCGGTTCTTCGGCGGCATCTATGGTCTGTCTGACAAACAGATAAAAGAGAAAAGCGCGCTTCTGATCAACACGCTGGGTATGGAGCAAATGGCAGCGAAACTGGTAGCAGACCTGCCGCTGGGCTGGAAACAAAAGCTTGCATTTTCCATAGCGATCCTGCACGATCCTGACATCGTATTCCTGGATGAGCCTACCGGTGGTGTGGACCCGATCACGCGGAGGCAATTCTGGGATCTGATCTATAATGCAGCAGACAGAGGGATCACGATTTTCGTCACTACCCATTATATGGATGAGGCCGAATACTGTAACCGCATTTCGATGATGGTGGACGGACAGGTGAAAGCACTCGACACACCTGCGAATCTGAAAAAGCAATTCAATGTTGCGACGATGGATGAGGTATTCTTCCATCTGGCGCGCAGCGCAAAACGTAAAGGAGACTAACCATGAAGCAACTATCCGTGTTTATCCGTAAAGAATTCTTTCACGTATTCCGCGACAGGAAAACCTTGCTGCTGCTGTTTGGCATGCCGCTCGCGCAGGTACTGCTGTTTGGTTTTTTGTTGACCAACGAGATCAGAAATGCAAAGGTGCTCATCTGCGACTATGCGAAAGATGACGCCTCGCAACGCATTATCGAAAAACTGAAAGCCAGCAGAAACTTTGATGTGGTACAGCAGAAACCGTCGAACGCCGCCATACAGGAGGCATTCAGAAAGGGCAGCATCAGCCTGGCGATTGTGCTGCCGCAACATCTTGCTTACGACCTTGAACATAACCATTCCGCAGGGGTGCAGATCATTGCGGATGCTTCAGACCCGAATAAGGCTTCCACGCTCAGCAGCTATGCAACCAATACGATCTCCGCTTATCAGGCTGAGATCAATATGCCGGTAAACGGACCGCGTATTGACACCGAAATCAGGATGATTTATAACCCGGAACTGAAAGGTGTGTACAATTACGTCCCCGGAGTGATCTCACTGGTGCTGCTGCTGATATGCGTACTGATGACTTCTATAGCAATAGTAAAAGAAAAAGAGTCCGGCACGATGGAAATACTGCTCGTTTCCCCGCTGAATCCTTTCCTGATCATCATTTCCAAAGCAGTACCCTATTTTGTACTTTCAGTGGTAAACCTGAGCTGTATCCTGCTCCTCAGCTGCACATTGCTGGGTATGCCCATGCAGGGCAGCCTGCTCCTGCTTTACTTTGAGAGTTCTCTTATGATCCTTACCTGCCTTTCACTGGGCTTGCTGATCTCCAACGTAACGGCATCGCAGCAAGCTGCAATGCTCATATCGCTGATGGGTATGCTGCTGCCTACAACACTCTTTTCCGGATTTATGTTTCCACTGGAGAATATGCCAATGCCTCTGCAACTGATCGCCAACCTGGTTCCGTCCAAATGGTATTACATCATTGTGAAGGATGTAATGATCAAAGGACTCGGGATCCGGGATGTATGGAAGGAAACACTGATCCTCGCCGGGATGACAACCGTATTGCTCCTGATAAGTGTACAAACATTCAAAACACGCCTCGCCTCATGATGCTGAAATACCTGATCGAAAAAGAGTTCAAGCAGATCTTCCGGAATAAGACCATTCTTAAAATGATCCTGCTGCTGCCGCTGGTGCAGCTTTTGGTGCTGCCGCTTGCTGCCGATTATGAGATCAAGAACATCAACATAGCCGTTGTGGACCACGACCGTTCTTCCGTTGCGCGGGATCTTATCAGCAGCATCACCGCATCCGGATATTTCCGGCTCAGGCAATATGGCGATGATTACCGGGAAGCGTTCCACATCCTGGAGCAGGACAAAGCTGATCTGATCCTCGAGATCCCGAAAGACTTCGAGCGGGCGCTTCGTCGTCAGCAGGCGGTGCGTTTATTTGTAGCAGTGAATGCGGTAAACGGCGCAAAAGCATCAGTGGGCGGCAACTACCTGCAGCGTATTATCTCCGATTACAACCGCAATCTTTCATTACAGGGAATAAACGTCACCGGAGGCGTGCCACAAAAGGAAATACATTTCGAACCGCTGAACTGGTACAATCCTTTTCTGAACTATAATTTCTTTATGGTTCCCGGCATACTGGTGGTATTGGTTACGATGATCGGCGCATACATGTGTTCACTGAACATTGTGAAGGAGAAAGAGCTTGGGACAATAGAGCAGGTAAACGTGACCCCGATCCGGAAAAGCCGGTTTATACTCGGAAAGCTTATTCCATTCTGGATCATAGGCATGTTTGTATTTTCGATAGGCTTGCTGGTGATCGCACCTTTAGTGTACCATATTTTCCCTGCGGGATCGATAGTCCTGATCTACCTGGTGCTGGCAATATACATGGTAGCCATATTAGGAATCGGACTCCTGATTTCGACTTATTCCAATACCCAACAACAGGCTATGTCACTTGCGTTCTTCTGCATGATGCTTTTCCTGTTGATGAGCGGCTTATTCACGTCTACAGAAAGTATGCCGGCATGGGGACGCGCGATCGCTTATTGCAACCCCGTAACCCACTTTATAGAAGTCACCAGGCTTGTGATCCTGAAAGGCAGTGGCTTCCGGGATATCCTTCCGCAGTTTTCAATTATTGTGCTGATGGCGATCATCTTCAATACCTGGGCTATCCTCAATTACAAAAAGACATCCTGACATGATCGTAATTCCCGGGAAACGGCAGTATGACACCGTCATGGATGCAGCGGTGATCCTGATCTTTACGACCACAGTAAACAGCCGCGAAGAAACCGAGGGAATAGGCTTGTGAATGCAGCAACAAGCGGGTATCATACGCTGGAATATTGATTTTTCGGACGAAGAGCGCGTATTGAAAATCGTAGCAAATACCGACATCGGGCAGGAGGTAACGCATTTGTTTACCCGCCTGGGCTTTACTGCAAATCTGATGGCTGTCTACTATGCCCCTCCCGTTTAGTGGCAGCGATCTCAGGCAGGTCGCATCAACGGAAAGTAGGCTGAGCTCTTATGCAGGATGTGTAAAATAATGTATCATTGTAGCAAACTCTTCTGCCGTCATGATGAAAAACCTATTGACAACAGTATTGCTGTGTGCTTCTGTTCCGGCATTTGCGCAGCATGCGGACGAATTCTGGAAAAAGCACTGCATGCTTAAAAGCAGTTTCGGGAAAGGCAATACTACCCAGATCAATATCGCATATCCCTGCGACTGGCAGGAAGATAAAGGAAAGGAAAAAGGACTGAATATCTGGACCTATGAAGCGGGAGATCAGGACATTTTGATGGAGAGTCTCATGTTCACTCCCTTCTCTGAAAAAGCACCCAGGCGCACGGCAGACCAGATCGTTGCGAAGAAAACACCGAATGATCCCAAGAACGGACAGTTTCTCTGGTCGCGCAAATTGCTGATCAACGGTCACGATTGCGCCGAGGTTGCGTGCAAAACAAAAAGAAGTGTTCTGATGTTGGATATGTATATCTACACCGTTCAGTACATTATTCCCTGCAAAGACGGAGAACTTTCGCTTGGCTTTACGATCACAGCTTCAACTGAAGCGCGCGCAAAAGAACTTTTCAACGAGTACAAAACACTGTTCTATAACCTGGCCAACGCCACAGAGATCAACGGCTAAAACAGTACGTCCTGGTATTCGGGCGTTTTATTCATCTGAGCGGCCGCAAACGGACACAAGGGTAATATCTTCAGATGTTCCTTACGGGCAAATGCAACTGCCTCAGCCAAAAGCTGCTTACCGGCATTCATACCTTTCAGCCGCTCATCCACTTCCGTATGATCAATGATGATCTTCTGCGGCCCGGCCCACACATAAGTCATTTCGGCAGCCGTGCTTCCATCTGCTTCTATAAAAAACCGGCCTTTCTTGCCGTCGTCGTGGTGCAGTATTTTCATAAACACAAATGTAGGCAATATACTTAGTGAGCGGTAATTGTATCCGCAACGGAAAGCTTTCTGAACGCCCTGTACAAGGCTTCGTGCATAACCGTTGCATGTGTTTCATCGGGAAGGTACTCAAACCAGGATCGGGTCTCCTTATCTTTTTGCAGCAGGTCGTACAAGGCTTTCGCATCCTCATACATCAGGGGCATTTCATCTTTTGCGGGAGCAGCGATAAATACATTCACCTGTTTTTTGCCCTTATGGGCCAACAGCCCCGCAGCATCCTGCAGCAATTTTTCATTGCCCCACCAGAGGCTCGGACTGAAGATGAAATAAGTATCGAACAGTTCCCTGTGATACAGCAGCAATTCTGTCCCAAGCAATCCTGCAAGCGATTCGCCAATGTATATGCGTCGACCTGATACGCGGTAATGATCAGCGATATAAGGCATCAGTTCCTGCTGTATAAAGCTTATGTATTTTCCCGAGCCGCCGTATTGAGGAATGCGCTCTTTGCTGAAACCGACCTTCTTCAGAAAATCAAGATCTGCAACAGCGTAAGTAAAATCCCGCTGGCGGTTTGTATTTTCTATACCGATCAGTATTGCTTTGGGAAAGCGGTTGACCCAGCTTTGCGCATCAAAACGCATGAGTCCTGCCACGTGCAGAAAATCTTCGGAAAGGCCTCCGTCGGGCAGGTAAACAACCGGGTAATGAGTGGTATCGTCATCTGAATAGGTGTCCGGCAGATATATGTTAATGGTACGGGACTCGTCCAGGATGGCGGAGTGTAATTGCTGTTGCCGGAAAACTGACGTTTGCGCATGCAGGGTAAGCGGAGCACAGAAGGCACACCATAAAAGGGCAATCAGGAAATACGGTTTCATAATGAATCCGAAGGTAACGAAGCCGGTTGAATAAGCAGTCAGGCGCTCCTTCGGATTAACGCAGAAACGCGCTTCAGTCGTATTACACCGCGCGTATGCCGTGCCGAAAAAAGAACAATCACACGCAAACGCGCGGGTTTGCCGGCAGACCGTATATGAAACAGAACAGCCGCTGCAAAAAACAAAGTCCATATCCAGTGAGACAACCACTTGCTGACGATATGGAAGCGTGCCGCTTTTGCAGCGATATATTCATGCTCCGATCCATATTGAACGGAGGAGAAAATACGCGTTACATTTGCCGCATCGACAAAAGCATTCTCCCGGTACAATTCATATTGCTGCTTTTGACGCAATATCGCATCAAGGCTTTTCCGGCCGCCTATACGGCAGAAATCCGGCTTCATATCCAGATCAAAGTAATACCATTTACCCCCGTATTTTACCTCCGCGGCGAAATGTCCTTTTAAAGCTACTTTGCGCGCCGGCAGGCCCATACTCCTGCATAGCTCGATAAAAACGATGCTTACCTGACTGCAGGCGGCAGATTCTCCGGCAAGAATATCTTCCGGCAATACTTTAGCTGCGAGATCTTTCCAGATAAAACGACCACATAAAGCAGCTATCCAGTTCTCACGAACGGTGTAGGCACCGTAGGCGTGTGTGAACCTACGTCTCAGTACCCAAGATGCGTTTTCGAGCATGGCGGCAGTATCGTCGCTGTAGCGGGCCAGATAGCGCTTCAGATCTGCCATACAGGCAAACTTACTGCGCAGTCCGGGACGATACATTGCATAAAAACGTTTGTCTACCTTATCCCTGCCTGTCTGAAAAGAATTGATGGAGTCGGAAGGCAGAAAATTCATACACAAACTGCAAATGCCGGCAAGCAGCAAAACAATTGTGATCCGTGAAGATTTCTTCCACCTGTACAAAAAAGCCATGTGTCCATTTGAGTTCCGGGTACCATAGACGCCGGAGCACGAAAACTATTCCATTTCCGTAATTACGGCGGTGTAGCCAAAACAGCGATTGATCAGCGGGCGTATGGCCGCCTCATCTTCCGCCTGCGCTATATAACGCCATTTGGAGAAGAAGCGATCCTCGCGGCTCCATATCTGGAAGTAACTTCTCCTGGCCTTTGTACACAACCGCACTTTTATGTGCAGAATCTTCTCCCCTTTCCTGATTATAAACCGATGCATACCCTTTACCCTGCAACTTTCGTACCAAACTTAAACACATAGTCTGCCGGTAAGCGGCTAAAGATACCCTCCTCCCATGCTCTCTGTCATAGGTACTACCACATATTGTACAACAGTAATGTGTTCAGCCACTTGAGTGTAATCGGCTTAGATACTTGTCCTTGCGGTACCCCCTGCATAGGCGCCATGCCCGAAACCAAAGAAAAAAGCAGTAAATATATTTTATAAAATATTTGAAATGCCGGTCAGCTACGTCTTCGGTCTCCGATGCGGAAGTGCGACATAGGACGAAAGCACCGGAACGCTCCTCTCCGCCTTTTTCCGGCAATGATTTTTGCATCGTACTTTTGCGGCCAGCAATGAACACGACAGCAACAAACCGAACCGCGCAAAAAGGCCCTTTAACCTCCCACCCGATCACAGAAAGCTTCGCGGACTGGAGTCATATGGTGGACGGAAAGAAATTCCTGGAACAGCTTACACGTCATGCCTACCGCGTTTGCAATTACGCAGCCGTTACCGACAATTACCGCAGTTTCCACGAACAGTTCGGAAAACGGGGCACGATTCACTTTGCCGTGAAAGCAAGTGCCGAACCGTTTGTATTGAAAACGCTGATTGCATTGGACGCCGGTTTTGAGATCGCGACGTACAGCGAACTGAGGCTGCTGATCGAATGCGGACTGCCGAAACATAAAATAGGCACAAAAGTCAATTTCGGTCAGACCCAGAAAGAGCGGTCCGATATCAGAAAAGCATTGCTGGACGGGCTGCGCAACTTTGCGACCGACAATATCCACGATGTCCGTATGATCACGGAGCTCGCAGGAGAGCTGCAGCTGCCTAAAAAAGACATCCGTTTACAGATACGCCTGTTCAATGCTGAGGGCAGCAGTTCAGGCGGTGGCTACAGCCAGTCGTTCAACAAACGCTATGGCGTGGATAATGAGCAGGCGATGCAGCTTGCCGAAAGCATTACCGCAACCGGTATGACCGTTGCGGGTTTCACGTTCCACCCCGGCAGTGGTTCCAACAGCCCCGAACTCTGGGATTACGGAGTGCGCAATGCTGCAAAATTATCACGTCAGCTGAAAGACGAACTGGGTATCACCGTTACCGATCTTAACCTGAGCGGTGGTTTCGATCCCTCGCTGCCAATAGAAACGTACAGCGAACATCTGCTGCCGCTTATCGACAGGGTGTATGGCGAGGAAGCTGCTCCCCTGCCCGTGCATATAGACACGGAACCCGGAAGATGGCTGGTGGCCAATGCGGAAGTGCTGATCGGAAAGGTATCCAACATCAAGATCAACCGGGATGGCACCCGTATCGTAACAATGACAACGGGCGTCTCGGAAAACGGCACACTCACCGACCTGGGACTCGATTTTGATTTCTTTATTCTTGAAAACGGGAAAGCCCGGAAACTCGAAAAGCGTACGGAACTGCGCGGCAACCTGCATGGCCGTGCCTGCGCCGATTTTGACGTGATCGCAGAGAATACGGCAGTTCCGGCAGAACTGCACCCGGACAATCCGATTGCCGACGATATATTTGTGGTGATCCATGGAGCCGGAGCCTATTCTCATTATATGGAGCGGAACTTCTGGTGCGGCATCACCCCGCCGATGAAAATGAACTATGATGAGTTTCGCAATTGCATCACCAGCGAAATCAATTATCAGCGCGCGTTGGTGAACTCCTATGCAGAGCGCTCGGGATTACCGCTGAAAAACGCCATGACGTTTATAACGCACACCACCGACAGGCGCCTGGGTCAGATCAAAGGTTCGGAGATCGCTCATATCCTGGACAACCCCGAGCTGCTGAACAAGCTGGGCCTGCATATCCTCACGAGCGTAGCCCAATTTGTGCAGGAGCACGCGCGGGAAAAGTAAAAGGTTCCCTGTATACACACGAACTTAAATGCAATCCAGGATTACTGCTGCTTCCAATTGACAAGCTCGACAATCAATTCCCTGTATGGCTTCCGATAAATTATCCTTACAAAAACGAATATCTGTTCCTTAGTATCGAAATATTCCTCTGTCTCATAGCCCGGAATATCACGTCCCGCATTCCCGCTGAAGTGTCTGATGAATTTAGCACATAAATGGCCGTTGATTACGGTATCAATACCGCTATAGTAAACAGTCCCCTTAACAAATAAATACTGAGTAATGCCATCATAGTCTGTAGTTATTGAATCTGAACGGCTATGAATAATTATGTTTTGCTTCTGGTAACTCCAAATCAGTTCCTGTTTAGCATTAATCGACAGTTCGCCTATATAATTTGCAGAAGCACCAAGCAGCTTTGCCGAGACGCTGCCTTCACTCAGGTATAGCCGCTGTTTATCCCTTTTTAAATAAAAATAGCTCGAAATTGTGTCACGTTGCTCATTCCTGGGATTATAAATAACAACACGTTTCTTGTACAAGTATGTCCGTGTGTCCCTCGCACAAACTACAAGCGGAACAAAGAACATTAAAAAAGAAAAAAAACTCTTCATTACAGCAGTTTATAAGTTGTTTCACACCGAGATCAATGCATGTAATATACCTCATCCCATGAATAGTATCGGGAAGATATTGCTTTGCCGTCCGGTCTGCAGAACGCTCAAAGGGGAAGTTACGATTTAGTCAACAGTAATACCCCCAAAAAAAATCACAAGTAAAACTGCACTTTGCTCGGACCAATATTGCGCCCGCTTGTCGCTTGAAACTGAGTGCAACATCAGGCTGTGGCGCCGAATGCGATGCATAGCAAATTTATAATACAAAATTTATGCCTCTCGCTTATTCCGGCTTTTTCTCAACCAGGTATTTCCAATACCGCCGCGGAACGTGCTGCAGGTGTAGTTTCATATTCCTGCGTGCCGGGATATTCGTGCTCCTGAAATATTCCCGCCAGAGTGTTTTGTATTGTTCTTCATCCGTGTCGTAAGCTATAGTGGCTATCGAATGCGGAGTGGCGCTAACCGCCCCGATTGTAACCTCTGCAACCGAGCGCTGATCATAATAAAGACCGTACTTCCTTTTCGTATCATAGATCAGCCAGTTCTGATCCGCATAGCGGTTTCTGAAAAAATCGACGATAAGAGGCAGCACATTGAAGTCAGGCTCAACCAATGCAAAAAACATTCCGTCATCCGTTTTTTCGAACCGGACAAATGCTTTCATACGGTGCTTTTCCCGCTCCACCGATTTAGCAGTTTGCGTTACGTACAGCACGGCTTCGTCTCCATAATTATCCATCAGATGCTCTTCACCGGAAAATATCCGGATCATCAGATGCAGCAATAGATTATAGCATTCCGGCAAACCGGAAAGGAAGGTGCAAAAGAGCTTTCTGTACATCACCTGCTTCAGGCACTTCTGCAGGCCGCGGTCAACCCTGGAGGCTTTCTGGTCTTCGCTGAAAACGATGAATGATTCGTCAAACATCTGTGGCTGATAATGATCCGTATGCACCAGACGCACATTTCGCTCTCTCCGTTCAAAACATTCAAAAACCGCGGTAAGCAGTCCTGTCCAGCTGCCGTCAAATACGTATTGCTTCATATCAGAACAGGGAGAGTTGTACCTGCGGTGCTGTTTCATATTTGCTCCGGCTCTCCTTCAGTACGCTGGCCTTTATCTGATGCGCCTGCAGGCTGCCTAACTCAAATGCCGTATCGGCACAGGTGATAAAGTATTGTGCACGGTTATAAGCAACACCGATCTTCTTAAGCTGGTAAACATGGAGCTTTCCGAATGCCCTGGCGGCTACTATTTTCTGAGCCGATTGCCGGCCAATGCCCGGCACTCTGATGATGAGACTATACGGAGCTTTGTTGATGTCCACGGGGAACAGATGCAGGTTCCGCAAAGCCCAGCTGAACTTCGGGTCTATTTCCGCATCCAGGAAAGGATGCTGTTCATTAACGATCTCCTGCACCGTAAATCCATAAAACCGCATCAGCCAGTCGGTCTGATAAAGACGATGTTCGCGCAACAACGGCGGAGGGCTGCCGATCGACGGCATGCGCGTGTCATTGCTGATAGGGATATATCCGCTGTAATAAACGCGTTTCAGGGAAAACCGCTTATAAAACTGATCGGCTGTATCCATAATTTGCCAGTCATTTTCAGGGGTAGCTCCTACTACGATCTGTGTGCTCTGACCGGCAGGGACAAAAGACGGCACCGATTTGATCAGTTTCCGCTCTTCTTTGTAAGCAACCGTTTGATCCTGTATCCATCCCAATGGCTCTTTCACCTGGTCATGACTTTTATCCGGTGCTACCGTTTTCAATCCTGCCTCCGTGGGCATTTCCAGATTGATGCTCATCCGGTCGGCATACAGACCGGCTTCTTTGATCAGCGCTTCGCTGGCGCCGGGTATCGTCTTCAGATGAATGTAGCCGTTATACTTTTCCTCGGTACGCAGCTTCTTTACGATACGCAGCAGCCGCTCCATGGTATAATCTGCATTTTTAAAGATGCCCGAGCTGAGGAATAAGCCCTCTATATAATTCCGGCGGTAAAAATTCATCGTAAGCTCCACCACTTCTTCCACCGTAAACGCTGCGCGCTTCACATCATTGCTTTTCCTCGAGACACAAAATGCACAATCAAAGATGCAATGATTGGTCAGTAATATTTTCAGCAGCGATACACACCGCCCATCTTCCGTATAAGTATGGCATATGCCAGAGCGACTCGCATCTCCTATCCCACCGTTATTTTTCCTGTTACTTCCGCTGCTGCTACAGCTCACATCATACTTTGCGGCGTCAGCCAGTATATTGAGCTTCTCCCTGATCCTGTCATTCATAGTATCAAACCTCCTCTATCAATATAGGTTATTCGCGCTGACCGGAAAAATAGTTTTCCTTATAGAAAAATAACGCAACAGAATGTTGTCAGACATCCCTTTCTCCGGTGTGCAGCAGAAAGGGCAAGATGTAACTATATAAGGATGGCGCGCCCGCATTTAATGCCCTTTACAGAAGTGTTGCGAAAAAGGAATGTATAGCTACCGTTTGGAAAAATATCCGCAAGAGGCGGTCCGGGCTATCACTCCAAGTCCTCCGGCTGCATACTTTGCCGTGCGAGCTTTCCGCTCTATCCCTCGCGCGGTGCTCCGGAAAGCGTTATCTGCGCAAATGACCAGATCCTGAGCAATCATTCTGTATCACACGGGTTTAAGTCAAACAAACCATACATGACTATGAGTGAAAAATTGAAGTCCGGTATTTCCATTTTCGGAATTCAGAAGACGAGTGTGTGAGGATACGCCGCTCGGCAACAGATCATTTTCCCGATCCTATCTGCCCGGTTTCTGAACGAAGTTTTGCAAAGGGCAAAGCCGGTTTCCGGCATATCACAAAGCCAGCGCCCGGTTCTCTTCTTTAATTCTGATGTACAATACAAAGCCGTTCAGTACCGAAAAAAGGATGGCTGTAAAATATAAATGGAAGACCAACGGAATCAACGCGATCTCGCCAATCACGATCAGGTAATTGGGATGTTTGATATATCGGTAAGGACCTTTTTTAACTGTCGGAAAATGTTGAATCCGGTAAATTTTTGTATTCCAGAATTTACCCAATGTAGCGAGCACCCAAACTTTTAATGCAAGCAACAACAAATAGAGCAACAACAGCAAACCGCTGAACGGGGCCGTTTCGCGCACTAAGTACTCAATGATCAGCGATACAAAAAACAATATGTGCAGGCCTACAATAAGGGGATAATGCTTTTGGCCATACTCCACCGCTCCGTTTTGCAACAGCCATTTTTCATTGTGCCTGGCATAGATCAATTCTCCGATCCGCAGCACAATCAGGAATAGCATAAAAAGTGTAAACTGTATCATCTATCGGTTATTCATTTGCAGTAAAACCATTTCGCACGAAAATCCGGGGCCCATCGAAACCATCAATCCGTAACCGTTTTCGAAGCCTTGCTTAAAAAAGCGTTCCAGAACATACAACACCGTCGCGCTGCTCATATTGCCATATTCGTTCATAACGGTTCGCGTATTATACAGAAAATCTCCTTCTACCTGAAGCGACGTTTCGTAAGCCGTCAGCACCTTTTTGCCACCGGGGTGGAAAATGAAGTTCTTAATATCCTGAAGACGGAGTCCCTGTTTGCCGAGGAACGATGTGATGTCACTGTAAATGTTTTCCGAGATGATCGTAGGAATGTCTTGCGAGAACAGTACTTTGAAGCCTTTATCCAAAAATTCCCAGCCCATCACATCAAGCGAATCGTAGTACAATTTGCTTTGGGCCGCAAGAAACGAACACTCCTGCGCTGCTGTGTGAGCGTGCGCATCGCCTTTTATGATCAGTGCTGCAACACCGTCGGCAAACAAACTGGACCCGATGAAATTGCTTTTGCTGAAATCATTTCTCAGAAAAGTGAGCGAGCATAATTCCACCGCCACCAACAACACTACTGCGTGTGGATTTGCAAGCGCCAGGCCGGCAGCTTTAGCAAAGCCTGCAACACCACCGGCACAACCCAAACCGAATATCGGCGTTCTGCTGATATTTTCGCTCAAGCGCATTTTGTTGATGATCAGTGCATCCAGACTGGGTGTAGACAGGCCTGTGGTAGACACAAAAATGATATCCGTTATCGCTTCTTTTTCGATGCATGCATCCGCAATGCAATCTTCGATGGCGCGTACAGAGTATTCAAGTGCTGTCTGTATGTAAGCTCCGTTTTGCTCCTGAAAGCTATGTGCTTCGCGATAGTAATCCAGCGGTTTGCAAAAATTGCGCGTCCTGATCTCTGTATTGTCGAAGGCACTCATCATTCTGCTTACTTGCGGGAAAGAAGGTTCGAACAATTCGAGCGCACATTGTTTCACCTCCTCCTGATTAACGCGGTACGGGAAGTCAATTGTAGATACGGCAGCTAGTTTCGGCATTTTATAAAGATAATCCTGTAAAGTTGACGCTTAGCCAAACAAAAGACTTACACGATTATGCTAAAAGCTTAGACGATTTGCGGATTGGTACGGATAAACTGGTTTATGTCTGACAGCCTGCGCTATTACTTTGCTAAGAATGATAGTGTTCGTTTTAGTTAATCACCAGCATCGATCAAATTATGTATTTCTTTACGCCCCTTGCTACTTGATAGGACAAATTCTCTGGCGACACACTCAAACATTTCGTCATGAAAGGTTACAATGTAATGTTTGTAAACCTCCCACTTCTCTCGACTAAAATTGGGATGTATCCGTTGCTGGTCAATAACCGCATTCAAAAGATCAGATTCCTCCAATTAATAAAAACCGTATGACCGGAGACCAAACTTATAGTATGGGTGACCGTGTAAAGTTTCATTATTCGGTAAACCAAATGACGATTTTATACAACCCGTAAATGTAATGACTACAGTGTCCGAGTTCTCCTGTTCATTATCATCGTTCAAGGAGCCCCAAAATGATACTACTACTTTACTCCCTACGAAAAGGGCTAAGGGATTTGGAGCGCCCGTATCCATGTAAAACCTATCCTTTATATCTATAAGCTTCATATTATTCGCCAGTTTATGCTAATAGGTTGCCCTAGTCTGCCCTTAATTCTTCGCATAGTGTGCGGACTATGTCGCAGGTGCAGTTATAAATTTCGATTTTTTAGAAATTTATCCGCTTCACGCGACCTTTCAAAGCTGCTGCCTACTGGGAAATTAAGATAACCGATTACCAGCAGATCGTAATTGGCAATAGTGTTTAATTTATAAAAGGAAAAATTATCAGGATTGTCTACATAATTATCATCCTCTTGACCTGAAAAAAAGCGCCATCCACTATCATATTCCTCAACCGGTTCCTCTCTATACATATATCCAACAACCATTCCTTCAACTGTAATCATGTCAGACGCTATGCACCCCATGTCTGTGCCTAAGATTTTTTTTATATCTCCTTCTTTAATTTTATACTTTTTCTTATTCATTAGTTGAATTTTCAGGTGTATTAGAGCTACCGGTTGCTATTTTATTTTCAAATTTATGGCTTCCATTATTTGAACATCTTCCAGGCGTAAAAAGTCACTTTGGCTATACCAAGTTCACGATTTGCGGTTGTTCTCAAACTCCTTAAGGACTGAGGTAATCAGAGGCCTAGCTGTGTTTGGACTTCTTCATATGGGCTATTGAAAGGTAAAAAATCGAACCTTAAATCGTGAGATTTTTAGGACTGGATACAAAACAACAAATTTGACATACCAGATCTATCTTATAAAGTTAGTTCCCAATTTAAACATCATTATAGTATTAGTATATGGAGCAAATGTTATCATTTTTGTGGTAAGAGAGCTGTTACCTCCATTCTTTGCCTGCAGGTAGTATGTTCCTGAATGAAGGGATAATGTGAGTTGACCTGTAGAGTCAGTAAATCCCCCTGCTTTATTACCCATAACAATAATAACGGCATCACGTAAAGGTTTGTTGGTAAATTTATCTAACACAATACAAGTTAATTGCGGGTCTTGATCGCGAATATTTTTCACTTTAACTACTTTATACTTGCCCTCTATATTTTTTCCGTTATACGTTCTTCCAATGGAACATGACAGTGCGATTAAATACAATGAAAAAAATAAAAAACTAAATAAAATTATTTTCATATTTATAAATTACTTGATCCTATTAACGTTTAGTTGGTATGGTTATCCGCGATCATATTCCTCTCAGAATCGGTCTTGCAGTCCAGCACTGTCGCAACTAAATCTGAAACATTACCCGCTTTACCTCGTAATCTTCGTGGAGTGTGCAGTGCTATCCAGAAATGCCAAAACAACAAATCTGATACACTACCAACCTGAAACACTACTTATTTTTCAGATAATCCTAGTTTATTTAAAATTGCACTTACTTCATTTTTGTCTGTAATTTCTACCTCCTTAAGAATCTTAATTACCCTTTGTATATCATGCTGTTTCGTTGCTTGATCAAATTCATCAATGAAGCCACTTATGTATAAGCGCTCGTTCACGGTCATTCCTTTATATTTCCTGTCCATAGAGAAACTATTTTTTATTCACTTTAAAGTCAGTTAGTCTAACATTTTTGGGATCTATTATCAATTCAGATAATCCCCAGCTTGCCGTAGTCTGCGCCTTTATTGCTCGGCATAGTCTCCGGACTATGTCGTAGCGGGTCCGGTCTCCCGACCGTCTACCTCGCAAATATTATACCAATTTAAACGGATTGCCTTAACCCCAGAAATAAATCTTCACACAAGCTGCGAGTATCGCTGCGCTTTTACTGTAACAAATCGTTCGCCGGTTCAGTCGCTTGAGATGTGTACGCAGATTCAGGTTTTTGCGTTCAATATGATTGGTACAGCTTGGCCAATTGCGGTGTATCGACTCAGGTATCAGAAATCTGTACGACGGAAATTTATCGGTGTAGATCGTCTTCGCTTCTGAAAGAAATAAGGTTTGCAGTACCGTCTTTAAGGTAGCATTGTTTCTGCTACCCACTTTAAAACTCACTACCTGTCTGCTTTCCCGCTCCAGTGCATAAGCAATCCATATCTTCCGCTTTTTGCTTCCAACAAAAGTTTTGATTTCGTCCACTTCGTATTGTCTCCCTTTAAAGATGTATGGCGGACGAAGTATGGCAGCGATTCGACGAATACGACGCAGCAATGTTGCAGTGCTTATTTTAAGAATACGGGCAATGCTTCGGATTCCTAGGCCTTCCTTGACAAACACTACTATTTGTTTGTCTATATCCGAATGGTAAGCACGATAACTATATTCGTTGACTCGGGTTGTCCTGCATTTTTTGCAAATCATTCTCAATTTACCTGACGAAGAGTATCCATGTCGAATATAAGAACCTCCACAAACGCACATCTCATAGAAGCCACCCACACGTTTGATACACTTGATGCCGACTTCTGTCATTTGAAGCTCATTTTAGACACAAAAGTAGCCCGGTTGAATAGTTACATCCAACCGAGCCACCGCTTACCTTAAAACAATCTAATTGAAAATCAAGTTAGTTAGTATAAATAACGGATAAACCCACACGTTTGATACACTACCCTTTTTTGAAGCCACTAACCTTATCAGCCAATCCGTTAAAAGCAAAATCAGTCATGGCTTCTTTCTGGCCACCTTGGAGTTCACTGGTAACAGGATTTTTTTCGATACCACCAGTCATCCGTTTCCAATCTGCTTGAAACCAATTCGTGATTCTTTCTTCGCTTAGTTTGGTTCCTACTGGGAACTGCTTAGTTTCTTGATCGGTTAACTTATGCCCCACCCCGCCAGTTGGATTTCCTCCTTCTACCGAAGGATAAACACTCTTTTCGTATCCTTCATAACTCACAATGAAGTCCTTCATGTCTTTTGACTTATCGCCGTACATATAGTGTTTCACGCCATCCTTTACGAGTATTACTGCCGCCCCGTCTCCCAAAGGTCCATTATTCTTCAGTTGTTTTTCTGTAATTACCTTGGTGCTAGTACCATCTTTATTCAAATTCCTTATAATAGTATATATCACGCTTTCTAACCCTTCAAATTCAACGGCATCTATTAATCTATTCTCTGAAAATGCATAGTCGCTATTATATGGATATTTCTCATGTAATGGATCAGAAGAGAAGAACCTATTAATCCTAGCATCCTCCATCCGATACTTGAACGCGTAAGTATTGCCCTTACCATAAATCTCGTCATCCTTCTGCTGGCTCTGGCTACCCATCCTGCTCCAATCCCACTCCAGATTTCTGCCTGGCATCATCATACCACCGGGATAGTAATCCGTCACACTCGCCAGGTCCGCACTCCAGTGGTCGTAGAGCGTCGGGGCCTCGCCTACTTTCACACCCGTCTTCCTGTCCAGCACCGTAGCCAGAACATTCCCTAAATGGTCCGTCAGTTCGTAATACCTGCGCCCTAAGTTACGGGTATTATTCAACACACCCGAATACGTATTGATCGTTCCGTCATATTCCTGCTTCTTACTGCTGCTGATCACATCTGCATACGCATAGCTGTACCACGGTACACGGCTCATCAGCGTGGAGCGCACTGCACCCGCATCCGAAAGGTTCAGCAGGTTTGCCAGCTGCAGACTGTCGTAGCGCTGAACACCCACACGGCTGCTGCCGTAAATATGGTGCTCGCCCAGGCTGATCGTATCTCCGGCCGTTCCATACACGATCGCGCTCGTCATCTCATCCACACTTAGCATACCGCCCGTTACCGCCAGCTTGCCCAGCTCAAAGGCCGTCACATCCTCCTCGTCCGTGATCACATCTTCCACATCCGCTGCGCCCGCCTCCAGCACCATATCCGTGATCGCTCGTGCAGGTGAGGCATTGTACACAGTGGTCAGCTTATAATCCGGCATCGTCGCTCCCGCAAGCGCAGCACTGCCACCGCTCCAGCCGTCAAAGAAGCTCGCCAATGCTGTCTCGTCCGCATAATTGTTCACCAGCTCACGCAGGCTTACCGTCCACGGGCCGTTATTGTCCCGCAGTGACGACGAGTTCCACAACATCGGTTCCGCTACCAGCGAACCGTAGAAGGAGGATGCATTCGGTAAGGAATCAATACTGTTCTGAACCACCTGGC
>NZ_BAABEZ010000022.1:348197-349216 GCF_039540495.1 Rurimicrobium arvi
CACGTGATTACCCGGAAGATAAGGCGCCTGTGCTATCGCCCAGATGCCCTGGCATACCGGTGCAGGCATCTCCATGCTGTAATGCTCCAGCAGTTTCTGGCCTTCGGTCGGGAAGTTCAGCGCCGATTCATAGAAGGGCATCGCCGCTGTGCCTGCCCCCAGGAATGCTGTGGTGTACACGCCTGCATCCACGCTCTTCAGTTCGTCTATCCACGCTTCGCCCGTATACAGCAGGTTCGATTTCAGTGTAGGGTCTGCACCCATATAGAAGCTCACAGGACGGTCGGTATAGGTATCCGACCAGGTGCCGTGGCTCAACAGTATCTTGCTGATCAGCAGACCCGGAAACGCACGGTCTGTAAGCGAGGTCAGCAGATCCGTAAGCGCAGTACCTCCCGATACCACAGGTGTGTAAGGAGCTCCGCCCAGCGAGGTGATCAACTGGTGCAACGAGGCCCGGCGATTGTATTTGCTGTGGAATCGGTAGGTAGCAAGGATATTGCCGCCCGCATCGCGCACATAATACTCGCCCTGATGCTCGTCTTTGCCGTCGCCCGTCACTATCGGTGTGATCACATTCTTGTACACACGGTTGCCTTTACCGTCATAGCCAAACTGGATATAACGGTTGCTCACCACATCCCGGATAGAGCTCACTTTACCGAAACGGTCCCAGCTGATCTCTTCATTGCCCTGCCTGTCTTTCAAAAGATTGCCGATACGGTCGTACACATAGTTGTCCGCAGGCTGTCCCGGCTGCAGATCGGTTCCCGTAGTGGCGCCTGCTCCGTCCTGTACCTGCTGCAGCCTGTTGTCGTCGGCTGCCGTTCCGGTGGGCGATGTGTATTTATACGCAAAATTATCGATCTGTACCGCTGCCCCCGCGCTGCCGTCCCAACGGCTCAGGTTCGTGATATTGCCATCCATATCATAGCTGTACGTGCTTTTGTACAGGTTGGAAGGAGTGGGAGCCATCGCTGACGTATAGTCATTGATGTTGGTGTTGGTGGCCAGCTTCA
>NZ_BAABEZ010000022.1:349370-349753 GCF_039540495.1 Rurimicrobium arvi
TGGCACACTCACCACTGCTTTCGTTCCGATGGGTTTGTAATCCTGGTCGAAGTAGCGGAGCGCATGCGACATCACATCCCGTGCATAGGTCATATCGCCGGAGAGTCCGTTCGTGCCCATATCCTTTACAGGGTTCAGCACATCGCCGTTCACCGATTTGAGCCAGCCCTGGATCGTGTACGCATACTCCAGGCTCTGCACCTGGTTCTGGCCCAGCTGCAGCCGCGCAAGCGGGCCATGCTGGTAATAGCTGTAGCGGGCATCACGGTTCCATATCTCCCCATCGTTGCTCGTATACACGTCCGTGATGCGGTTGTCTGCATCATACTCATACTTCTGGTAAAACTGGTCTGCAAAGCCACGGTTGTAGCTGATCATGTTCA
>NZ_BAABEZ010000022.1:349763-354062 GCF_039540495.1 Rurimicrobium arvi
AATCGTTTTTACATTACCAGACAGGTCGTAGCTGTAATATTTGCTGAAGTACGCTTTGGGAATGTGCATTTATCAGGGCGCGCCCGCAATAAGATCATTACAAAAGCCTCTCTGAAAACGCGAGATATCCGTTACACAGAAAGGTATCTGCAAATGGCGGGCCGGGCTATCACTGCAAGTCCTCCGGCTGCATACTTTGCCGTGCGGGCTTTCCGTTCTATCCCTCGCGCGGTGCACGCAGGTGGCATTTCTTCTACAGATCAGGGATAAGGTGCAGCCGTAATTATTTATTACTGCTTTTCCAGCAGGCCTTTCATCACCTGCATCATTTCTTCTTTCTCATGAAGCATGCGCTCGTACAATGTAATTTTTTCCTCGTGCAGCTTCTTCATTTCTTCAATAGGATTAATGTTGAATGTTGCTTGAGGGTTACCAATATAAGCGTCCTTTTCAATGTTGAATGTATTTGCAATAATATTCACCGCCTGTTCTTCGTCAAAATTCTGAAAGGCTTCCACCGGTATTTTCAGTACGGAAGAAATCTGTTGCAGTAATGCAGGCTCTATACTTTCCTTTTGCTCCAGCAATGATATTTTCTTCTGGTTCCAGTCGTCGCCCAGGTCTATTGCCAGAGCATCCTGTTTGATGCCCAGCATCTCGCGGAAGCGTTTTACGTTTCGTCCTTCGTGTATTTTGTTCGCCATACAGATGTGCTTTTTTCTGTTGCGACAAATGTAGGTTTTTAGCCCGGTACCCAACTCGTTTTATTGCAGAAAATGCTTCCGGTAAAATACCTGCCGCCACCGGCGCGCTTTTCGGCCAAAAAAGACTGTTATTTAAGTATTTATGGCAGGTATGGCACAGTAATTGACCCTGACAATTATTTAAAAAACAACCCTGATGAACTCTTACACACAGATCCATGCGCCCCCGCAGGTGGCTTAGCCGTTGCAGATCAATCAAAAACTCAGTCGCAGCCCTGCAGCGCCTTTGCCGGAACACCGGAAAGCTCCCCGTACCCCTGCGGCAAGCTTGCCGGAACACCGGAAACCTTCCCGCACCCCTGCGGCAGCTTTGCCGGAACGCCGGATTGCTTCCTGCACCCCTGCGGCAACCTTGCCGGAACACCGGAAACCCTCCCGCACCCCTGCAGCGGCTTTGCCGGAAAAACTAACTGATAAACCGCAAAAGATGAGCAAACAAAAATTTCATTAAACATTAAAAAATCAGAAGATCATGATCAAAGGAATCGATTTAAGGCTGTTGCGTAATGCAGAGTTTATCCAGTTTTCCAAAGCCGTTTTAAACATTATCGCGGCAAACGACCCCTCCGGTATGCAGGTGATTGCCCAGCACCAGACTTTTGAGAAGGTGGTATCCGCTATCTCCGACCTGTTTGTCACCGCACAGGGCAGTGCCATTACCGCAGCCGTGGAAGCGGCAGATAAAAGAAGGGACACTGCCATATCCGGTATCAGTCTGCTGGTAAATGCCATGATGTACCACTACGACCACAACATGAGCTGGTCCGCAGAAATGCTCAATGAAAACCTGGCTTTGTACGGAACGGGTATTGCGCGCCAGAATTACATGGCAGAAACAGCCTCCATCAGCAATCTTATAGACGACTGGACCCAGAAGCCTCAACTGAATGCAGCGGTAAACCAGCTTTCTCTAGGCGGTTGGCTGGCAGAACTGAAAACAGCCAATACCGAATTCGACAACCTGTATATGAACCGTACCCGCGAGCTGGCCGTAGCCAATCCGGACAATATCCGCGAGAAGCGCATAGAAGCGATCACTGCCTATTATGTGCTGCGCGACAGGCTGGATGCCTACCACACCATCAGCAGCGGGGCCGGGCTATGGGGCAAGACGCACAATGAGATCAATGCGCTCATAGACCAGTACAATGTATTGATTTTAGGCCGCAGCAGTTCCACAGACGAGGCAACAAGCTCGGAGCCTGCCCCGCAGGCGTAATCGTTGGTGTTATGTAGAAAAATAAGCGGTGCAGAACTTTGTTCTGCACCGCTTATGCTTTTAGATGACCTTTGTCACCGCTATCACTAAATCTGAAACACTACCCAGAATCGAAGCATCATTAACTTTGATACACTACCTAATAACTTTATCTAAAACGGCTAACAGATAAAATGAAGAAGCCGCCAGATTGGCGGCTTCTTCATTTTAGTTTACCACAAACCTTGCTTCGTCTTTTCAACTATGTTGTCGTTAAAAAGGGAATCAAATAATGGCTCAATATTCCTATTCATTTTTATGACACCCACTCCCGCAATCCGAATATGGTCTTTATATACAACAACGGTATCATTTATGGAGTTATGCCTATATGTTAGCACATTATACTTGTTGATTGGAAACTTCACATAATAGTCTTTTAACAACCTTCCTTTCGTAAAATAATCTCGATAAATTGTATCAAACATTGTCTTATCTAAGATTTTCACCTTAAGAAGGCTATCACTTTTGATTCCGTGGATACGCGTAGCGATGACCATTGAATCTATCGGAGAAGAATTCTTCAATTCAACTGATTCATTTTCCCTTGTACAGGAATATAAAATAGCTACACCAAAAATGGCTAAAATATTTATTTTCTTCATTAGTCCTCCCCTTTATAAGCTTTATCAAATGGTTTTTCGGCTGCCTTGCCTGGATCTTTTATCACTTCCGCGTTAGGGGCTTTTTTTGCTTCAGTGAACATTTTACCTGGGGTTGTAGCTCCAATAAATCCGTTGGATTCTCGAGCATTTATCTCTTTGCCCGTAGCCAATTCAGCACCATATCCCGCATAATCGGTACAGTTGTTTGATGTTCCGCAGTATTCAGAATTTTGATTTTGATAATCGGACATTTTGTATTGTATATATTGATCAGTTCCTGGATCAGTTTTAAATCTGATTATTCCATCTGGCGGCGACTGTTCCCATTCTGATCCACCCACTTTATCTATAACGCCTAATGGAACAGTCTTTTCGACATATTTAGCGGAAACCCTAGTTGTAGCAGCTTTTTTGCCTTCTTTTAGCATACCTCCGGGGCCTAATTCATAAATAGTGACTGTTCCATCTTTGACAAATTCTGTCTTCATCACCTCTTTTCCATTTTCTTTGACCATTGTTGTAACCTGCTTATAATTCTCAACGGCTAAAGCTGTATGACCTGCAACATCTTTTTTTGTAAGATACGTAATTAAAAATACATCTTTACCGTTTGGATCTATTGCATTGGGATAATTCCCCATCACGTAAGCGTATGGACTTATTGACGGATATTTCTCGGACTTATTATCTGTTTTGGGAGTCCTAAGTATTTGTGTCATCAAATGCCTATCTCCCATATCAATGAAATTTCCTTTTCCGTACACTTCGTCGTCTTTAGGGCTGCCTTGCGCACCCATGCGTGACCAACTATACTCCACGTTCCGTCCTGGCATCATCATCCCACCGGGATAGTAATCGCTTACCTGTGCCAGATCGGCACTCCAGTGGTCGTAGAGCGTGGCTCCAGGACTGGTTTTATACCCCGTTTTACGATCTAACACCGTAGCAAGCACATTTCCCAAATGATCTGTCAGCTCGTAATACCTGCGCCCTAAGTTACGGGTATTATTCAATACTCCCGAATACGTATTGATCGTTCCGTCATATTCCTGCTTCTTACTGCTGCTGATCACATCTGCATACGCATAGCTGTACCACGGTACACGGCTCATCAGCGTGGAGCGCACTGCACCCGCATCCGAAAGGTTCAGCAGGTTTGCCAGCTGCAGACTGTCGTAGCGCTGAACACCCACACGGCTGCTGCCGTAAATATGGTGCTCGCCCAGGCTGATCGTATCTCCGGCCGTTCCATACACGATCGCGCTCGTCATCTCATCCACACTTAGCATACCGCCCGTTACCGCCAGCTTGCCCAGCTCAAAGGCCGTCACATCCTCCTCATCCGTGATCACATCTTCCACATCCGCTGCGCCCGCCTCCAGCACCATATCCGTGATCGCACGCGCAGGTGAGGCATTGTACACAGTGGTCAGCTTATAATCCGGCATCGTCGCTCCCGCAAGCGCGGCACTGCCACCGCTCCAGCCGTCAAAGAAGCTCGCCAATGCCGTCTCATCTGCGTAATTGTTCACCAGCTCACGCAGGCTCACCGTCCACGGTCCGTTGTTGTCGCGCAGTGACGACGAGTTCCACAACATCGGTTCCGCTACCAGCGAACCGTAGAAGGAGGATGCATTCGGTAAGGAATCAATACTGTTCTGAACCACCTGGC
>NZ_BAABEZ010000022.1:354186-355205 GCF_039540495.1 Rurimicrobium arvi
TACGTGATTACCCGGAAGGTAAGGCGCCTGTGCTATTGCCCAGATGCCCTGGCATACCGGTGCAGGCATCTCCATGCTGTAATGCTCCAGCAGTTTCTGGCCTTCGGTCGGGAAGTTCAGCGCCGATTCATAGAAGGGCATCGCCGCTGTGCCTGCCCCCAGGAACGCCGTTGTGTACACGCCCGCATCCACGCTCTTCAGCTCGTCTATCCACGCTTCGCCCGTATACAGCAGGTTCGATTTCAGCGTAGGGTCTGCACCCATGTAGAAGCTCACAGGACGGTCGGTATAGGTATCCGACCAGGAGCCATGATCCACAAGCATCTTACTGATCAGCAGGCCTGGGAACGCACGGTCTGTAAGCGAGGTCAGCAGATCCGTAAGCGCCGTACCTCCCGATACCACCGGTGTGTAAGGAGCTCCGCCCAGCGAGGTAATCAGCTGGTGCAACGAGGCCCGGCGATTGTATTTGCTGTGGAAACGGTAGGTAGCAAGGATATTGCCGCCCGCATCGCGCACATAATACTCGCCCTGGTGCTCGTCTTTGCCGTCGCCCGTCACTATCGGTGTGATCACATTCTTATACACACGGTTGCCTTTACCATCGTAGCCAAACTGGATATAACGGTTGCTCACCACATCCCGGATAGAGCTCACTTTACCGAAACGGTCCCAGCTGATCTCTTCATTGCCCTGCCTGTCTTTCAAAAGATTGCCGATACGGTCGTACACATAGTTGTCCGCAGGCTGTCCCGGCTGCAGATCGGTTCCCGTAGTGGCGCCTGCTCCGTCCTGTACCTGCTGCAGCCTGTTGTCGTCGGCTGCCGTTCCGGTGGGTGATGTGTATTTATACGCAAAATTATCGATCTGCACCGCTGCCCCCGCGCTGCCGTCCCAACGGCTCAGGTTCGTGACATTACCATCCATATCATAGCTGTACGTGCTTTTGTACAGGTTGGAAGGAGTGGGAGCCATCGCTGACGTATAGTCATTGATGTTGGTGTTGGTGGCCAGCTTCA
>NZ_BAABEZ010000022.1:355326-355478 GCF_039540495.1 Rurimicrobium arvi
AGGGCCGTGCTGGTAGTAGCTGTAGCGGGCATCACGGTTCCATATCTCCCCGTCGTTGCTCGTATACACGTCCGTGATGCGGTTGTCTGCATCATACTCATACTTCTGGTAAAACTGGTCTGCAAAGCCACGGTTGTAGCTGATCATGTTCA
>NZ_BAABEZ010000022.1:355488-355718 GCF_039540495.1 Rurimicrobium arvi
GGGCACACTCACCACTGCTTTCGTTCCGATGGGTTTGTAATCCTGGTCGAAGTAGCGGAGCGCATGCGACATCACATCCCGTGCATAGGTCATATCGCCGGAGAGTCCGTTCGTGCCCATATCCTTTACCGGGTTCAGCACATCGCCGTTCACCGATTTGAGCCAGCCCTGGATCGTGTACGCATACTCCAGGCTCTGCACCTGGTTCTGGCCCAGCTGCAGCCGCGCAA
>NZ_BAABEZ010000022.1:355740-742312 GCF_039540495.1 Rurimicrobium arvi
GATCGTCTTTACATTACCAGACAGGTCGTAGCTGTAATGTGTTGCAAAGGTGGGAGTAAAGGTACTGGCGGGCAATCCCCATGAGGGGTTGTGCACATCGAAGAACAGGATGGAAGATACCCTTCCGCGCAGATTCTCCTGCGCGCGCAGCATAGCGCCGGATACGGAGCTTAGATCGGTAAGCGCATCGTCGTATATGGTGCGCACTACATCCATGCGCTGCCGCGACTGGATGAAATACCGGAGATCATCGTAAGGGTAGCTGACATTGTCGTAGGAATAGGTCACAAAGTCCGGATGCGCGGCATAGTTAACAGCCGTGGTAAGATCCCTTTTCTTGTAAGAGATACTACAGGGCGAGAGGTCAAAATCTGCCGTGGACGTCTCGGGGTAGGTACATCCGAGCCGCACTTCACCGCTCTCTTCGGGCCTGCCCTGTGCGTCGTACAGGTTGTACGTATACAATCCGCCGATGCGCTGCTTGCTGTTTTGCGAGAATATCTGCCTGCCGGCGGCATCGTAGAAGAAATAGGTGACATTGCCGTCAGGTGTCTTCTGGTAAATAAGCTGGTTCAGCGAATTATACCGGTAGTAAGACACTTTTTTATGGTTGGTAAGGCGGTAATTCGGGAACCAGTATGCGAGCGTGGAATGACCGTATATGTCTATGGTCGTGTACCAGTATTCTGCGGGGAACACATAGGTTCCGTCACGGTATTTGTCCACACTGGTGAGATCAAATCCGCTAAGCGGCTGCACACCCATCGGCGGAACAGTACGGCTCAGGTTACCTGCAAGGTCGTAATAGTATAGAGTCTGCTGGTATTGCTGCTGGCGACCGCAGTACAGGAGCGTGTCTTTGGAATAATTCAGCAGGTAGCTCATCATCAGTTTGGAAGTTTCCCTCACCGTAGAGTCGAAATACAACTGGTAAGCCGCCTTCCCGTTGTATACTGCTTCAAGCAACTGCGATTTCTCACAGTCGGATGTATCAAACGGAAACACCACATCTGATGTTTTGTTCAGCAATACATTGGAAGCTATGGTGGCATCTCCGAGCACAAAATCGGCATATCCCAGGCATTTCACCCCACTGAGAGCCGCCCCGCCCGCTGTAGCCGGTGCGGAAAGTGTAACTGTGAAGAAATGCGGGTCCATCCCCATTTCTACAGACGTAAACACAAAGTCTTTCGGAGATCTGCCGAGACGGAAATCCGGCACGTTCAGATACACATTGTACATATGATCGTCTGCGTCGAAATAGCGGTACCAGTAAACGCCATTCGCTTTTTGCGCAATGGCAAGAGCAGCACCGCTCACGCTTACCGGCACATTTTCAAACAGCAGTTCAGGGAACGGCTTATTGGAATATTTCGTGTTAATGGCGCTCAAGATCGTGTTCTTCAGCAGTGCATATCCTGCGGGCAATGCACCGGAAGGATTTGCAACATAAGCATACAGGTTGTTCTGACTGTTTTGCAGATATGGATTGCTGTAACTGAGATCGAAGCTGCCGTATGAGCCGAGATACGGCGGCAGCGAAGACGGTGCGATAGCGGCCAGCATTGCCGGTCGCGAAAGCCCGGACAGGCTGTATACATACGAGAGGTATTGCTGACGCAAAGTATTGGTGGCATAGTCGTCGGCACGGTACAGCTCATCCGTCCAGTAAGCAAATCCGCTGCAGACATCCGCCGTGGATGTACCATGCAGTACGGCATCCACTGCAGCATGAAGATCAGCTTTATCTTTTGCAGCAGGCGAGGAAGCGCTCAGGTGAAAACTGCGCAGCTTATAGGGATAATCAGTCCCGTTCAGTCTTACCAGTACATCCTCATCGGTGGAACTGGTTCCGGCCGGAAGCGTATAAGTGCATCCTGCAGGAGTAAACAACAGGTTGTCGTCGGCAGCAGTGTGGTAATTCCAGGCGACGTTCACTACCCCCGTAACGGTTGTAGGTGATATAATCGGAAATGGAGAGACTCCATTGATGTAATTCCATAAAGGCAATACCCAAACCGGGGAGACAGATCTCATATCAATCAGAAATACTGTGTTTCCGATGGGGCCTGAAGAGGTTGTTCCCTTTACATAACGGAACAGGTCCGGACCAGGTTTGCAATAAGCTTTTATCTTTGTTTCAAAGTCATCTGCCGATGCATTCAATACTTCCACCCTCACGGTACCTAACCCTTTAGGTGCGGTAACGTAATCGGATAATGCACATCCCTTCATAAGGTCTACATAGTCGTCATATTGATACTGCTTATTGAAATGGTAGTTGAGGTAATTGGTAAGCGTACGCATATACAGAGGATGGTTCGCAGCTATCCCCTCGTTTCCATAACCCCAGTACGTTTTATCGGTTGTCTGGAACTGGTTTATCGCATTTTTGATATCGAGACAGGTAATCGCACCATCCATTTCACCCGCGTCCGCCACAGGATCCATGAAATTGATATCTTTTGCCATTACCCAAAAGCCTGCATCTTCCGTACAGGTGGAGCATCTTGCATACAGCATCGCGGTATGGCCTCCTATCACTCCCCATCTTCCGCCGGGGTTCGACTCGTTGAGGCATAGCCCTTTGGTAAAGGTTACAGGGTCTGAAGCATCCTCGTACGTTGCTACATAATCATGAAGGTTCTGGAATGCAGCCGCGTTATCGGGGTGAATACGCAGATAAGTGACTTTAGACAAATAGCTGAGCTTTAGCTCGAGGTAACGACGTTCCGTACCATCAATAAAATAATTAGGATCGTAGGAAGGGGCGCCGCAATAGATCCGGTTGTCGGGTAAGAAGCGCAAAGTTGCCGTTACGTCTATAGGATATGCAACCCCGATAGGACCGCCGGGTGGAGGCCATGGAGATGAAACGGGGATGGAAAGAACAGCAGCAAGTTGATCGGTGAATGCGTTTCCCGGGAATGATACCGAAGCAGTTCCGGTACCGGGGGCGCTTCCTATTCCTAACGTTGCACCGCGTATAGCAGATATTACGCCCGCATCGTTCATGAAATCTTTCAGGCCGGTATACAGGTCGGCAGATCGGCAGGTAAAGTTTTGCGCCTCGCGCTTAGACTTCTCTATATCCGGTTGCAGACCATAAGCATACAGGAACGGATGACACATATGACTGGCCGCACTGCTGTAAGAACCGAATGCGGCAATAAGCGCATTCCGCACTACCTCGGGACTTAAAAGTGCTCCGTTTGCCAATTGCGACTGTATCTGGCTTGTGAATATATCCTCCTTGGCGATATCCATTCCGCAATTCGCAAAGGCTGTCAGCAAGGCGCTTACCTGCGCGCCCTGCAGCTCTGCCTGAACCTCGTTAAACTCATCTCTCAAAGCAGCCTGATCTAAAGAGTTGGTGCCGTTAAGTGCATCCAGGTAAGCTTTTTTACGGTCTGCTCCCATGGCGTCGAGATCTTCGTCATCCTTCGGATAGATGGCGCCCGAAGCGCTCGCACTTTGGAAGCTAAATGCAGAAAATACAGCGGGCTCTACAAACGTCATTCTGTTTTGCAGACAGGGACTACAGTTCCCGGGCATAACCATATTATCAAAAATCTGCTGCTTCAGCATGTTATGATTGGACAAGTAATACCCCTTAAGACGTTGAAAATAATTTTCTTCTATTTCAGGAGACGTAAATATCTTACCGCATATCTCACTTGCATAGGAGGTTACGGCACATATATTATTGGGGTCCTGTTTTCCCAGCCCGCAGTATGCATCGATCATTGCCAGGTGATCCATCTGCATCCTGTCGTTGAGCGCGCGGAACATACCGCCCAACGCCAGCGGATTAAGCGGAAAATACCGGATCGGATTGATTCCGGCTTCCGTCGGGGATAAGAATTCCGTGTAATTCAGTACGGCATCAAGCAAAGAATTGGCATTTGCAAGCGGATCTTTGGCTACAATATCCGCGAGATTGTACATACCTTTTGCTTTTGCCTGTTGTACATTTTCAAGCGCACTGAATTGTTCTTCAAAATCTGTATTCACCACACCGCAGGCAAGCAGTTTACAGTATTCGGGGTGCAAGGGCAGCAGTGCTTCCGCTATCTGATCGTTGAATATCATCCGGAATTGTTCCGGATCCATGTTTTTGATATCTGCGTCATGGTATAAAACGCCGCCAATCATGATATCCGGGTAGTGAAGACAGGGGCTCTGGTAACGGTAATAGGTAGTCAATCCGTTAAACCGTTCTGTAATATTTTCAGATTCGTAATACACATGGTCGCAATAATGGTGTCCCCAGGTCATTCCGGCTGTAGTATTTAAATCCCGCTCACGTATCAGGTAAATGGTCGGATCTTCGTCATGCGTATAAAAGCGTCCTCCATGAATAGGATTTTTTGAATAGTACTCCACATGCCATATTGTATCGCCGGGTTCATATTCACCGCAATCACAAACCGAAAGAATCGCTGTATACACTTCATAAGCGCCCTTACTTCCGTCCGGTCTTATAAAATCTGCATTCCAGTGATTAACCCTGTCTGGGTTTGAAAATTCATTTCCGTCACATTCTAAAGCAGATGACGGGCAAAAAGGAGCCTGGGCGGCTAATATCGGATTGGTAAAACTTTTGGGGTTACAATATGCGTCCCTATGTTTTGGAACTTCTACAACGCTTGTTTTTTCAGCAAGCGGGAACATAATGCAGGAACACTTTTTAAACAGACATTCTGTACAGCAATAAGAAGAGTACATATGCTTATCCGTACATCCGCAGGCATTATCAGCATCATCACAGGATCCCGGTGTAGACGTACATTTTACAGCGCATGGAGACGCTGTTCCGGGTGTCAGTTTTGACTTATCGGTCCAATAAGGGCTTAATTCCATTATAACTGAAAAGATAGAATTCGGCAATTGATCTTTAAACGACCCGTCTGCATTGGCCTGGTAAGGGCCATACTTCGCTTTGGGGTACAATTCACTCATCATTTCACGCTTGTTCTTATCGCACTCATTATCGCTGGGAGCTTTGGGGTTGGTCCGGCAAGGGAAATTTGCCTGCTCAACCGCAGCACGTATGAAATAGTCTTCATCTTTATAACAGATCGATTCATTTTCCTTAATAAAGGTTTTAACCTTATCGGTGATCTGGCTTTCAGAAAAAGAAAGCCGCTTTTCGATCATAAACTTCCCTTTCGGAAGATTATACGTTCTTACGGGAGACGTGAGATACCTTGAATAAAGACGTAAGCCCGTAGTTCCGCCAACAGAAGCCGGTTCAGGGGCACCGAAAGAGCCGTTAATGGCCAGGTCGGGGTACGATACGCCACAATCATCAAACACCTTGATATCCACATTCGCATCGGCAAAGATGTATTTGTTTATACAGGCAAGATAACCGAAGGTCTTTGCGCGGTATTCCAGTGTGTTGCCTCCCGAGTTGTCGTCGTTATAGATAGTGGTAAAACTGCTGATAGCACCGTTTTCTCTTGTTTGCTGTGCATTTTTCAGCAGATCGGTACAGACGGTTTCTCCGGTAACAAAATTGGCAAGCGGCGACAGGGGATATAAGGAAGCTGACGGACTTGCTCCCTGTAACCCGCTGACGGTAACCTTTCCCTGGTGATTGAGGATCGAGTAGCTCGATTGTCCGTTAGGATCGGTAACGATCTGCTTTGTGTAAAAACTTTCTTTACCGGCCTCATTCCCCAGATATTTATCCAATTCCGGCTGAAGCGGAGAGGTATACTCATATTGGGTTCCATGTCCGTTCCACAGTTGCTGCCTCATACCTGCCCCACCCTGGAACAGTACTTTGTTTGTGTTGTCAGGCGAATAAACTGTTTGCACGAGCGGATAACCTTCTGCATCCGGCACAAATTGCTGCATACCGCTTTTGTCGGGGTTGGCAGAGGAATAGTAAATATTCGCTACAGACGATGCGGCCAGTGCGGGAAATGCACCCGGACGACTGCACCCGGGCAATTGATCGATATCCGAAGCCTGGTATGGATTGGACGTGCTGCTGTTTAATAATATGGAACGATTGTAATAAAGACTTTGCTGGGATATGGGTGTAGGCAGAGAAACAATGGCCGGACGTCCTTCATAATCCAGCACTTTATCCACGCCTATCACCTGATCGAGATTGGTATTCAGGCGGGTCTGGGTCTGCCGGTCTTTCAGTGTGCCGTCGAAATAATTGATAACATGCTTATACTTGCCCTGCTCGGCAAAGTTGATGGTATATTGCCAGTTAAGACTATCCCCCGAGTGGGGATTATCGATAACAAGTGCATAATTGGTAAATGAGGTAGAAACCGGAGACAGTGTTCCCTGGTCAGGCAGCGACCAGGGGCCGTATTCCAGTCGGGAAAAATCGGTCAGGCTCGGACGAACCAGGCGCCAGCGATGCACCAATGCCCCGTGCTCGTAGATGACAGGTATCTTGAATAGTGGCTGATCCAGTTGTATTCTTGTTGCATTTCTTTTAAAATTGTACACTACGCTGTTCGCGGGAAATGCGTATGAAGCAGTACCGGTAGACCGGTTGAATTGGTAATCGTCCACATAAGTCCATTCCAGTTCATACAACGCAGGCTTATATTCAAGTCCCGCAATAGCTGAGCCGGATGGTGTAGCTCCGCCTGGCGAAGCTGACAAGAAACCATTTACCTGCCAATACCGGCTTCCGGAAGTGGCATAGTGACTTACATACCGGGTTACAAGGTCGTATCGCTGCGTAATTACCTCTGTCTGGATAAAGAAGTGTTTTGCGAGCTGATCCGGAGACACTACAACCCACATACCGGATGTCAGTTTCCATACCTGGTTTATCTGGACACTGTATTTATGCCTGCCCTGGAAAGTATAGCTGGCCAGGTCCTGGTATTTTTGTAGAGAGTCAGGATTGTAAGACAGTTCCAGCTCAACGTTGAACGGGACAACTGTTTCCGAAGGGTCAGGGGACGTGGGCTGAACAGTGATCTGAACCTTATACTTATAAGCGGTCTGGACGAAACCCACCGAAGGATCAACTCCTATGGTAATTTTATCCCGGACACTTTTAAAAGTATAAGTACTTACCGAACCCGAGTGTGCGGCAAGATCATTAAATTCCGCACTGGCTACACTCGGAACTGTATAAGGCCAGCTATGCGGACCCGTACCGAACGAAGCGATGATGTCCGACCAGGACTTTCGCTGGCTCATTGCATCCGGCATGAAACGGAAATCCTGAGCGTTTACCGAAGAAATGAGTATGAGCAGTGCTGCAAGCACCAAAGACACCTTTTTCATAATAGATTATTAGAGGTATTCAACTTTATAAGTATGCCAGGCCTCAGCAGGTCTGATATGTTTGTTATTAATGTAAAAGAAGCGGTCCGCCGACAGCATATCCGCCCGGATATCCGTATCCACATTGTAAGCGGATAGTTCATATTCGTACTTCTTATCTTCTACGGTAAATCGCTGTATCACTTCAAACGATTTCATTTTTAATGTTTGTTTATTCGCCTCAACTTTGAAATCCGAGATTTCGCCGATGCCAAAATGCACATTGATCTTATAAAAATCCGCGTCCGAAGAGTCGATCTTTACGTAGCTTCCCGCAATACCCAGTAAGGTGTTGCGCATTTTCTGCATCCACTGTGCACTCCGCTGATTCGTATCTGGTTTTACGAAGCCTACATACACCGTTTTGCTGCTGTAATCGGCCTGAAAATAACCGTTGCCGCTACGCACGGAAATTTGTTGCTGATTACTGTCGCAATAAAAGCCGGGAGTTGTAAGCAGTTTTCCGTGAAGCTGCTTCTCTACTTTACCCCCTGTGCGTATGGCCATCACATAATCATAGCGCATCGAATCTGCTGTATTAGCAGTAAAAATTCTGTCAAGCAATGTTTGCCCCGATGCAGCGTGTGCATACAATACCGGCACAAGCACGCTCAGTAAAAAAAGTTTACGCATGTTTCTATTTTTTAGCATTCGCTCTTCTGCTTTCGCTGATCGTTACTATACCCCTGCTTGTCTCTTTCTTGGTTCTTACAAGCAGACCTTCCTGATCATACTCAAAGAATGTAGCCATATTCTGTTCATCCAATTGGGCCATCAGGCGCATACTCACCGGATCATACACAAACGACTTCATATTTGATTCCATAGGAAGTGCACGGAAATCATCCAGGTAGATACCGCTTGGTCCGGACAATGTGACGGCAGATCCGGCGGTTGTACCGCTCAGGTCAAGCGTAGTGGAATACAGCCTCCAGTCGTCTATGTTGCCGGTCTGCGCTTTCAGATAAATATCCGCACCGCTTCCGATTTTGAGTCTCAGAGCACCGGTTCCTGTTTCAGCGAGTGTTCCTTTCGCCCACACCTGTACGAGATACTTCTTACCCGGGGCAAATTTGAAACGGGCCAGCTGAGTAGCGCCCGGATCCGCCACATCAAATCCGAAATTCAGCGCTGCATTAGTCTTAAGCGAATACAAACCGGTATGAGCCTGATCACTGCTTACTTCCATTCCACCGCCAAAGACAGGGGCCAGATTGCGCTTATAGTAGGTTTGGTTGTACATAGTGAAAGTGGCACCGGCATCTGTTCGCCTGTCTCCGAACAGGAGTCCGAACGCGCTGTACGCATCTCCTTTAAGGAACAATTGCGCAATCGTCTGAGCGAGCAGAGTTGTGTAGTCTTCAAAACCTTCAAACATAAACTGCTGCAAGCGGACATTTGATGCTACCGCGACCGGAAGCGATTTGTTGTAACCGTACTGCACAGACGAATAATTGTCGATCGCATCTTTCTCTTCAAGTGCATTTCCAAAAATATCATAGCGTGTTATCAGCGACGCACGCTTCCAGGACTGACTCAGAGAAAGTACGGGCTCTAAAACATCGGTCGGACCATCGCATACACCTGTCGCAGCTACCTTACCGTTGTTGAGGTTCCATAAAAGTGTCGTAAGACTGAAGAGCCCATCCGTTCCTGTATAGGTTTTGACATAGCTCCTTTCTGCTAACGGCATATAGGTTGCGGCAGTGCGGTAGGTTCCTTTGGTGCCCAATACGTAAGGGTTGAATTGTTCGTACCTGTAATCACCAGGTATTGATGCTGAATTCAGGAATCCTTCGTACATCTGGGCTTCGTCTGTGAACGTATTGCCGCTAATGTCGAGCAGATCTGTTTTGCGATTGAAAAGGTCAGTGATACCCAGGCTTCCCGGATCAATTGCATCGTCTATATAATGTGTGCTTTGAACGGTTTTGTCCAGATTATTCCTTCTACCTGACCGGATCACTTTTACCCTTGCATTGCGGATCATTTTGTACTCCTGCGGCCATGTGCTAACGTTAACAGAGCTGGCGTCGAACTGATCTTTAAATCTCGGAGATACCATAATGCCGCAGGGTTTTACGGTAGTGGGTGCAGAGCTTGAAGAGCCGCTGCCATCGTCAGTACCGGAAGATCCAGGCGAGGATATATAGGTTGTCTCGGATAGTGTATCTAGTCCGATAGGATTACATGTTGTCGGGTAAAAGATTAAAGGCAAGGTTTTCCCGCCATTTATTTTAACTACTCTGTAAACAGAGGTATAAATTTTGCCGGGATGTACCAAATTGAAAACGTAGGCCATTATTGGAATGGCATTCACCTGATAATATCCATCGGGTAACGGGAAATTAACAATGTCTGGTCTAGAGTCCAGGAAATAGTAATCAAATTTTATAATTGGTTTGAAACCATTCGCAGAATTATCCGAACTGAAATCATTGGCTGTATTTGAATTCAGCCTTCGAACGGAAATTATTGTAGGATAAGATATCATATCGATATAACAATTCTCGCTGGTAGTGCCTCCTTTTTTTAACGAACCGTTTACCTGCAAATTTCCCATTGGTGGACAATCCGCAAAAATCTTCACCTGCGTACATTTGCCTTTTACAACCGTAAACGATTTGGTTGACGTAACAGGAGATCCTGCATATTTGACCTCGCAGGTGTAATTTCCCTCCAGCAATGTTGTATTGAACGCATAATCTGCGCCGCAGATATTACCCGGAGTAACTACGGATTTATTTACCGTACCGGTAGCTTTGATCACGCCGGAGCTGTTTTTGATCGTAAATGCAGCAGTCTCAGACGGGAAGGTGCAATATTTATTATCCTTAACGAGAGCCACGCTTACATCACCATTCCCGGGAGGGTCAAGTGGATCAACTCCGGCACCCATTACCCATACTTTGAATGTTCCGTTTCTTCTTGTTGTTACAAGGAGTTCGTCACCGGGACTAAAGCGATCGAAGTTTTTTGTATAAATGAATCCATCCCTGTTTGTATTGACGGAGAAATCCGCTACTTCCTGGTAACCGTCATTGGTGTAAGCAGGACGCATACCCTCATAAGCCATGTATGCAGGATGTACGACGCTGTAATTATATTTATTGAATTCGTTATTTACCCTCGAAAGCAGCACACCTCCGGTTTCCGCGTCGTAAACGAGATTTTCGGTAGTCGTTACAGCATGATGATCGGTTTGTTCCACCGACTGAACAATTCCATATTGTTGTATTACTTTGGAGGTAACGAGACTGTAAAATCTATTGGACTTAAGATCTGAGCTTTTGAAATAGGAAGGAACCGGGATGGGTATTGTAGCCCCTTGTATCACATTCAGATTATACTTTTTCTTTTTAGTGGTGGTGGATCCTTCCCGCGAACGGCTGTCAATTGTGTAATCCACATCCTGTCCCAGAATCACTTCTTTCAGCTCGTAGAAATTTTCTGTACCACGTTTTCTGACCACTGCAGTTACATTATTACTCAGATTCCCGCTATTATTTATACGGTATTTTGTAGTCTGACCGGATATGAGTTCCGGCAATGGATTTCCGGATGCCGTTTTATGAACAACATAATTGCGCGTGTATTTAGGCTTTCCGTGCATATCGTTCAATATCACTGAATACCCCTGCGTCACCCTCGCATCATTTTCCTGGACTCCGAAATCAACGTTTTGGGTCTCATCGGCGTTTTTGTCTGTGTAATTCACAATAATCGGGAAGTCCCTGGCCGTGTAAAACCCATATTCTTCATACGATTGAGACGATCTTCCGTAATTCTGATGTATACTTCTGACAGTTACCTTTGAATACCCGACAGCAGCAGGTGGGTAGACCCCCTCTCCAAATGGTTCTTCCTGGAAAAAATCGATAGACGGCATACCTTTAAATACTTCCGCCGAATACGGAACCGGTTGCCGGAATGGATTTTCATCTCCTCCCTGTATTGGTTCATAAGATGCAACGCCGCTACTGACAATTCCGAAAGTCGGATCGTTCATCGTGTAATCATAGGATTTACCGTAAGTCGCTGCCTGGCCTCCCGCCTGTTTGTCCCAGCTATCAGAAAGTGTCAGCTGTTTGACACGAATACCTCCACCGCGCTTGGTTAAACCGGGTACCTGAAGTCGGATAAACGAGCGATCAAGTGCAACTACCTTTGACTTACCTTTATTCAGGAAAGTTTTGAATGGATTTTTTTGAAGAATCGTATTGGTTAACTCAGGAATAAGTCCTGCGAGGGCCAGCAATATACCTGCCGGATCAGTCGCGCTGATATTATAATTGTCATAGAAATACTGAGGCAGATAATAGCGTCCGGTATTCATGGATAAGCGTGTTGCAGGATGGATATTTTGTCCGTTCACATTCTCCAATTCCAATTCCACATAACCATAATCCGGCAAACCCGGGCAGACACCGACGTCCTTTATTTTAGCATAGCCTTTTATATCATCAAAGACGTTATTGCATCCGACATCAATAGCAAATGAATAATACAAATAGGTTTCGTTCTGAAAATAGTTGTCACGCATTGATCCTGTAACTTCCGCACCAATGTTCCTTTTGAAGTACACAAAGCGGTTAATATTATCCCTATCATTATAGAGATAATTTAAAGGCATTGGAGATGATGTACTTCCTATTCCAAATATTTTAAACATAGACATAGGTCGCTTATTCTGAACCGAAGAATAATCATCACTTTCGTAATCCACATGAATCTTACCGCCAGAAGGTAGTTTCACATCCGTAAGATTCCAGGATGCAGCGTAATAGTCCTGGGTAGACTTTGCTGCAGGGTCCTGATCACAATAGGGGAAATCGAAATTATTCTGACCTGCCACTGCCGGTTTATAGTTGCCCCACCTGTCCTTAGCAGCATAATTATAATCCGGGTTAGATGCATGATAAGTAAATTCATAAGGGCTCAGCATGTTTTTGTGAGAGTTTCCATAGCCGATATAAATGCGTTTCAATGTTAGCTTACCGGCAGTAGCCGACTCCGCATTCGGCAGACCTTTACACAAAGTATTGGTGCCGGTTTCGTATTGAAAGAATACCGTTTTAACCGGAATAGCAGCATCTCCGTTCAGAAAACGATCATGCTTATTGAACAGGCGTATAGAGTCAAGTTTGTACGAAGCTGTATTCGCATAACTGGAGATTGCACTTTTATAAACAGAAGGATATTTACTGTTAGAAGGTAAAACAGCTTCCATAGAACCATGCGCGTCCTGCCTGGGAGAAGTGTAAAACTCTGCTATGTAATTCTTGGACTCGATGGATTTCACGTGCCATAACTGACGGGACCCCATAACCACGTTGCCTTTCCCGTCTTTAGTATCTACAACAAATCCGCGGTCATAGTGCGCTTTATTGGATTGATAAGGAGCTTTCCAACGATAGTCATCATTTTTTAATTCATAATTGTATTTGACAAATGTACCGGGGTCGTCATTGGTGGGCCCGTCACCGAGGATATCAACATAGTCGTTGGATAAAACCTCGGTAAGCATATAGCTTCCCGCATGAGGCGGGGTAACTGTGGATGAATAAAAATGATCTCTGCCATTAGGATTTGAAGAACTGAACTCTGTCGCATCGTAGGTTACATACCTGTTATTCAGATCTATTTTTGAGGGACTCGTTTCATCGGCGGAGAAAGTGACTTCCCTGATTACATTATTCATTACAGGCAATCCGTAAACATAGCGGCGACCATCGGGCATCGTCTGTGTCAATTGTGCGAGTTGTGAGCCAGAAGCCTTATAAGCAAGGCTCGAACCTTTGTAAATTTCATTCTGCGGTTTCGCCGAAAGAGTCGGATTAGGGAAATTTCCGGAATAGCTGAGCGTTTTCTTTTTTACAGGCATTTCCGGTATTTTCTGTATTTCATCGAATGTTAATGCAGAAATATTGGTTGCACGTGAAGACCTGTCCATACCGGATGATCCGGAAAGAGCACGACCCGCAGTTACATTATTAAATACATAATTGCCGGGAAAGGGAAAGAAGCGATTTCCTTTTCCGGAAAACATGCTGAACGTAGTATCCGCAATGTAAGGGTCTGCATTAAAAAGTCCTTCTACTTCCTGAGACTGATCATATGTTAGTTCGCCCGCTTGTTTGAAATACCACGGCTCGAATAAACTTCCGTCAACTCTCTTTGCGAATGGCAACAAACTCCAGGCTCCGCTCATGTTATAAGTCGTTATCCTGGTAGCATCATCTCCTACTTCCCCATAGTCCTCGCCCGGCACACCGACTTCCTTCTGGCCGGAACGGATTTCACTCGGAGGATAAGCACTTACGTAAGGATCAAATACGGTACCAAGATCATTTCTATGAGCGCGAAACATACCTCCGACACCTTGCCCGTTTACAGAGAACACATCATACGTCAGGGAGGGCATCGGAAGATTTTTGATAGTCTTGTTATACTGACCGTCTTTTTCGCGGGTAAAATCCAGCATATCTTCTTTAGAGCTGTTTTGCATATTTAAATAGCCAAATCCCTTACGTGATCCATCCGTCTCATATTCAGATTCTACATATTGCCCCGAAACAAAGGCGCTTATGGTAGTTCCCGTCACAGAAAAGCCAAGTTTCCGTTGTACTATCTGGCCGGTTTGCGTCATCTTATTGGCGATAACGGGCACATAATTCTGCATTCCAACGGGTATTGTTTTTTGCGCCTGTACTCCAATCCGGGATGTCCTGTGTACAGCTCTGTCCGGATCTTTTGTACTTACTCCGTTGAGTTCAATACGTGCATAAGTACTCATGCCCAGCGATATGTCTTTAACTCCTGTTCGGGAATTCATGCCAACTCCTGCCTGGAAAGAGGCACCAAAAGGTAATTTGCCCATGAGTTTATCTGTAACGAAAGAGGCGGATGCATCAATATCCGCGCCGGTCTGGGTGCCAATACCCATGCCTATTCCGACACTACCCATCGGAGATTGCAACCCGAGTGATGAACTCACACCTGTGCTGAGTCCCCTGTAGTTATTGTACGCAACGTAAATCTGCCCTCCTCCGGTGACCGCCAACTGGGTTTCATGGCTTTGATCGGGAAGCTCTTTACCGAATATTTCGATTGCGACGTCTACGCCTAAACCGATACGTATATCTTTCTCTTTCTGAATGTGAATTTCTTTTTCGATGGTTTCCCCGTTCAGGTCATCCGGCAAACCTCTGACAGTTCTGTTGATTTCTCCGGGATTGATATTCCATCCCAGCCCCACCCAACTGGCTTCCTGCTCAATACCAACGCCACTGTGATAGAAAATATTAATGGGATAGCCTTCCACATCTATCAATGGTATATTGTAGTTGAAGTCTCCGGTAAACACATCAACCATTTCCGTAGTGCCAACAGGCTCAAACGACTGAACCTCCGGCTGCATTGGTCCGGAAGTAAGCGCATACGCACATGCGGGAAATACCAGCTGATATGTCAGAGACAATATTGTCACATGAGCTATTAATTTGAGCGCATTCTTTCTTTTCATAACGAACAGATAATGATTCTGAAAAATTATTTGAGTTGTACACCAGGCGCTGATGACAACAATGACTGCTTAAAGGATGAATTTATGGCTGGCGCCTGCCGGTATCGATCGTCGAAAGTGAGTAGCAGGTCTTCAGATGACGAACCGGTATTAAACGCCACTAGTATGGTATTATAAGGACTCAATCCGTAATTATTTTCATACTCGTATGCCACCGGGGAGAACGTTTTTTCTCCCGCCTTCAGCTTAATGTCCTGCATTGCTTCCTGTGCATAGTAGGCAACAGCTGCATCCGCCTCGGAAAGTGTTCTGGGCCGCATCACTTCGTCGGACGCGGCTGAAAGTGTCTTCATCCGGATCAGGAAATACACCACATTTTTTAATTCCGCAACGCGGGCCCGGAATATACTTTCGTTAAAAGGCTTGTCAGACTGCTCCTGACATGCCATATACTCCGGTGTGGCCAGCTGTATTGCATATTCATGATGTCCTATCTTATGCTCTATCAGATATCCGTTCTTCGGATCGCTCATATACTGCAGATAATCCCCGGGCGATCTGTCTGCAGGTTTGCAAGCGGCAAACAAAGCAACAAGTACCAAAAAGCTAATTACCTTTTTCATATTTATGATTTACAAACTCAATTGCTTTTTCCGTAACGTCAATACTTGAACTTCCATACAAAACGGTACCCCTGCCATTTGCACCAATAATTATCCTGTATCCCATTTCCTTTCCGAATTCTTCGAGTTGCGGGTTGAGACGTTCCCATACTTTCGCAGTCATATCCTGCTCCAGATAAGCCTGGTATTTATCAAATGCATTTTGTGCATTTGTCAGTTGAGTTGCCAGTAAAGGAGAAGGGTTAGTCTGATTTATCAGTTTAAGACTATCTACAGTGTTGCGTATTTTATAAAGATTCGACTGTCCCTCCAGCTCCATATCTTTTTTGAATTTGTAACCTCCCACTAAGCGCCCGATATCTATATACACTGGTCCATCCGACTTAGAAGGAGAAATGGATATTATTAAAGCAACGGTGCTGACAAGTACCGCTATCGCAATAAATATTCGATCAACAGCTAATTTTTTCATTGTTTATTTTTAAGGAAAAGAGGATTGTAATAAGTGAAAGGAATGATGAATTTTTTGTTCTGTCCGTGCAAAACAATTGCGGTATATTTTCCTTCATGTTTAAGCGAAACCTGTTGTTCGAGTTCAATCTTTATACGGTTATCACCAAGTTTTACCGGTAAAGGTTTGTCTTTGTAAGCCGTGAATGATCCATCGTTATCTACAATGCTTACGTTGAGCGTATCCGCATTCAATTCTGATATATACTTCAGGCAAAGTGACCCATATGCATTTATGCGCGTATCACCATTATGTCTGTCAAACTCATAGTAAGACTGTTCCACATCTGCCGCCATATATTCACTATCATCAATAATGGTGAACTTCCATACTTCGGCTCCGCCCAGCAGGATACCTTTGTAATACGCATCCACCGTCCACACATAGGGTTGCCATTTCTGTAAAGGACGCGCCGTAACCGGGTACACCGCAGAGGTACTCATTACGTTGTTGTCCTGGTACATCGCGTTGTTGCGTGTGATCGCGTTCTGCGGATTCTGTCCTGTCTTCAGCTCCGCCACCCTCAGCCGGTAGGTGAGCTCGCTCGCAAACGGGTAGTTCACCACCCAGCTCAGCATCGGGTTGTACTCATAGATCTTCGCATCATTGTCCGGACTCAGCAGGTTGATCAGGAACAGGTCGTCTACCGTCTGGTATACGCACGACTGTGGCTCATCTCCGGGGGTATACTCAGGACTCGTACCGGGAGGATACACACTCACGCAATACTCATACGTACCCTGAGGCAACTTGTTGTACTGCTGGAACAATTCCTTTAATCCCGGACTGGAGAAGTTCCAGACGGGAGCACTGATCATATCGCGGCTGACTTGTGTCACCCCTGGTTGCAGGCTGATATGGTACTCATACGTGAAGTTCAGTGCCGACTGCCGGTAGTACACCCGGCCCCGGACCAATACGTTCTGGCTCTGCTGACCCCGGTTCTCCAGCCGGTAATTGAAGATATTTGCCGGTGTGAGTTCCACCCCGTCGATCAGCGAGAGGTCCACGCCCAAACCTGTCTGCTGGGCATGTACCGCCTGCGGCTGCAGGCTCAATAACCACAGCAGCAGCAACAGCAACAAGCTGCTCCCCGCCCTGGGTCTGGTTACTATCCGGATGTTCTGTTCAGACATATGCTTTCCGTTTGTTTTATTGTGATTCAATCATTGATTTCTTCCGGTACACGCCATTAAAGCGATAGTTGATACCCAACTGCCCTACGTACAATTCCTGCGATGCTTCTGTTGCGTTCATCCGGTAACGGCTGTACCGCATCTGTAAGCGGACCGTCAGTGGCTTAGCCTGCATCGCCCAGCTCACCCCCGCTGTCGTGGCCAGGCGCTGAACGCCCCAGTCTGTCCAGGCTATGGAGGGACCCAGGTTTACATTCCACTGTTTGCCGATCGGCTGCTGCACTCCCAGCATTGCCGTATAGCTGCTCATCACCCCGTCGCCGCTCGCATAGTTCGCCGGCTGGTCGATCCGACCCAGGCTCGCATTCATGGTGAACTTCGGCAGGCTCAGCACATAACCCAGCTGCAGCGTTGCAGATACATACTGAAGTGTATCGGCAGTACTCTTGTTCCGGTTCCACAATGCCGTAAAGCGGTGCACGATCTTATGGCGCTTGATCTGGTAAGACGATCTTACCGTCCAAACCTCTCCCTGTACCGGCCGCTGCGGTACCGAAAGTGTATCTGAAGCCGAGCGGAACGTAGAAAAAGGTTTATAGCTGATGCCAACTGAAGGGTAGCGCCGTGAATGTGTTTTCAGGTCGATACCCCACTTGCGGCTGTAAGCATTACTGGACAGGTTCTGCTGTACCAGGAAATTATAATCCAGCTTCGTGGACAAAAAGCCTTTGAACAGGTCAAAAGAGGTGCCGAGCGTATAGCGTTCCGTTCCGCTGCGGATATACGGCAGCGTATTGTTCTCAAAAGAGCGACCCAGGTGCTCCCAGCCTGCTTTCAGCAATATGCTCGTCTTCGGTACCTGGAAGTCGGCCTGCCCGTTGATGGCGGAATGTTCCATATCAAACACCTGCTGCTGCCGGTATTTGATCGAAGTGGCTGCTTCCGTATGCAGTGTCAGGTATTTGCCCAGCTTGCCGTCGTATACAAAAGACGGGATCTGTGTCGGCGAACGGAACGACGGATAGGTAGCCCCGTTCTTCCCGATGAACTGGTTGTCGCTCATCATTGTTTTGGCAGGCATCGTCAGGTTGTACAGCAGGCTGAACTTATGGTTCTGTGCCGTGTGGTTATCCACGCGCAACAGCATGGTTGAATAATGATCCACATTCCCGTCGCGGGATACGTATTCCGTGCTGCCTAATGTGAGACCCGTACGCACTGCGCCTGCATCATAGCCCACGCTGAACCCCTTCAGGTTCTGGCCCGACATTGTGTAGGCCGATTCGTATTTATTGATGATCCCCGCATCGAAATGCGTCAGACCGGTTAAAAATTTCTTCGTGTTGCCTTCCGGAAGGATACCTACAGCAGATTTGGACAGGTCTTTATAGGAGGGGTCTCCTTTGCCCAGGTATTTGCTGCGTTCCGCCATGATCGCAGAGTCGATCATTGTCTTATTGCGGTAGTTTTCCAGCAGGCGCTCGTAATGTTCTGCTTTGCGTACGTTGTCTTCCAGTGAACGGTAGCGCTTTTCAAAGTCTGCTTTGCGCGCCAGTGTCTTTTCCTTGCGTTCCTGAAGGCGTTGGTATCTCAACTTTGTGCTGCTGTCTGCACCATTGCCCAGGCTGTCTTTACCCTTCTGTTCCAGTTCCGCGTAGGCTTTTTCCAGGTCCCCGTTGTGGCGGCTCAGCGTCCCGCTGTCGATCCCGCTCTCTGCTACAAGCCGGTGCAGCAGTTGCGTCTTCTGACCGCGAAGACTGTTTGCGTAGCTGCCATACACCGATTCCATTCCCGCGCCTTTACCCATGGTTTCTTTCAGCTTGGACTGGTATGCATTCAGGCGCTGCTGCAGCTTTTCCTTTGCTGTCTGTACATCGTAATGAAAACGCAGGTAGCTGGCTTTGGCCTTGCGGTTCGCGTCCTGGCTCGTATAAAAGCCTTCCACATTGAACGGAACGCCCATCAGTTCCACATCCAGGCTGCCCTGTACTTCCGAGTAGTTCTGGTCGATTACCGATTGCGGGTCCTGTGCATTGGCACGGTTCGTACTCACATCGATGTAGCCTTTGTAACGGCTTTCGTTCTTCACGCCCTTACCCAGTTCCCGCATCTGTGCACTTACACCCGAAAAATTGTTCAGGTCTGTAGCCACACCTGCACCCGGCACATGCTCAAGTTGCCGGCGGCCATTGCTGATCTTCTCCTTCAGGTCGCCTAATGAGGACAGCTCATATTTACCGATCAGGAATTCTTTGTAGTAGATCTGTGTATAGTCCTTATCCCCTTCATGCACCGTACGGCTCTCCATCCCTTTCACAGGACGAAGGCTGCGGTTTACTTTGCGCTGGCTCGCTTCTATCTGCCGGGAATTGGCTTTGCGGCTTGTTTTTGCAGTTGCCGCCTGTACCCCGCGGCTCAGCTGATGCTCCAGCGAAGCTTTCAGTCCCGAACGTTCCGGAAGCAGCGTGTCGATGTATTCCGTACTGCCCGTGCTGTAATACACAGAACCGTCTGACCCCAGAAGCTTGACTTCGGTGTAATAGGCACCTGCAGGCACCGTGCGCAGCTGGCGGATCACCTCTGAAAAAGAAGCGTTCGACCTACCCTCTTCCACACCGTCACGATACCGCAGATCCGCAAAATGAGCACCCTTACGAAGCTTTACGTCTGAAAAACGATAGCTGTACAAATGAACGGAATCCGTATCCCGAATCTGCCAGCAACGAATACGCACTTCCAAAACAGTATCTATACCACTCTGGTAGGATATACGCTGCGAAAAACCATGACTACGGCTATACTCAGGAAAGTCTGTCACCAGACGGATTCCCCGCTCCCACTGTGCGTAGGTGCACACAGGCAAGTATAGCAGTATTGTCAAGGCTATAGCTTTTAACAAAGTGTTGACGATTTGGATATGCGAACATACAATCGCACATGGAAAATTCAAAACCAGTAATAATTATATTAAGAACGATTAATTGCAAATTCTGTTGATAAAGTGCCAAAAATGGTGAATATCGCTATACACTTAGTAAATATTCTAAATTTGTTAAAGATCGTTAATTCACTATTATACAGTAATTTATACATAGATGACAATAGAAGAAAAACGATATTTTGTTGTTCGCCACAATGTGGATAAGTATGTTTATCAACGCCCAAGAAATAGCAATTAGTTTATATAAACATAGCTGACAATGGAACCAATTATCGAACACATCCGGAGCTGCATTCCCCGACGAGCGGTTTGAGCAAAATAAACGGCTATCGTTTCTGAAATTAGCGATGTCACTAATGCGCATTAAAAAAAGTATAGCTATATACAGATTGCGTTTTTTCGGTAAGTATGTTGCAGTCTGAATCTGTGCGACTTTCAGTTAATTGTTCCGGTCGGCAAAAGACTTATCATCCCCCCGGGATAAAAATTGCCATTCTATCGGTATTTTTATCGGGAAGTCTGCATCTTCTTTCCAAACCAGTCCATCTGTAAACCCATGCGATCAAACTCCCTGATGAAAGTTACATTGTTGCTGATATGGCTATCGGTTACAAGTCTGCACCTGCATGCTCAGGAAATTCCTTACGGTAATAATCCGGCAGCAGGAAAATATATTGTACTCAACGGGATACGGCATTACTACGAGACTTATGGCGCAGGTCCCGCACTACTGCTGATTCATGGCAATGGTACTGCCACCAAAGGATGGAAAACACAGATACCCTATTTTGCTCAGAAGTACACTGTGTATGCTGTCGATTGCCGCGGGCGTGGCAAATCAGACATGGGAACGGATACACTCACCTACGTACAGCAGGCTGAAGATATGGCCGCTTTTATCAGAGTGATGCATCTTGATTCTGTAAATATTATCGGCAAGAGCGATGGTGCGATTGTTGCGCTTCTGATGGGAATTTATTACCCTTCCCACATCAAAAAAATAGTAGCTTTCAGCGCCAATTTATGGCCGGATTCCACTGCACTTTACGATAGCGTTATTCATAAAATACACCTGGACCGCCTTGCAGCCGAAGAGAAAATCCGTCAGAAAGACACAAGCGATAATTGGGAAATGGTGCGGCAACGTATGCGGCTGATGGAGTTTCAACCGCACATTACCGCAGCGGATCTGGGCAGAATAGCGGTTCCGGTGCTGGTTATATCAGGTGACCGGGATGTGATCAGGGAGGAACACACTTTGTTTATTTATAAAAGCATCCGTTACGCCGACCTCTGCTTTCTGCCCGGTGAAAAACATGAAGTGCCTAAAACCAATCCTGCGTTATTTAACCTGCTTACGGACAAATTCCTTTCTGAACCTTTCAGAGACACATCGATGAGATATTGATGTTACTGCTTTTGTAGCATCATAGCACCCAGCGACTGAACTTCGTCGCGAACGCATACCAGATAATTACCCGGAAGCAGTGAACGCAGATCCAGTTGCGTGAGCACCTGTACGCAGTCATTGTTCAGAACGAGGCGACCTGTTATATCATACACCATCACCGTATAGTTCTGTCCGGCAGTACAATTGAGTGTAATCGTTACGACATCTGTTGCAGGATTGGGCTGTAATGAAAAAAGACGGCCTTTGGGTTGCTCTCTGATCTCAAGCGGAATAAACTGCATCTTCTGCAGAAAAAATCCACTGATGCTGGTGCCGGAAGACAACACCGATGTGTCAAAAAAAATATCATTAATAAAGTTCCCGGAATTATAGAGTGTATTGCCGGGACCGACAATAATCGTTCCGGCAAAGTCGTCGCTATACCCGCCCATACTCTTTGCCCACTTCGTTTTACCATTTGGGTCAAATGATGCGACAAAAATATCCGACGTACCGGGACTGGAAAACAAATATGTAGTACCGGGTGGATCGAAATTTACAGAACCTGAATAAGATCCCTGCACATGACTGTTACCCAGCGAATCCACCGCCATGGAAAGATTCGATACTGCGGTGCCGCCTGCACCCCTGACCCACAAAAAATTTCCGGAACTGTCCCATTTGAACACACACGCATCAGCGCTTTTATAAGATGCCGTCTTAAGGGCGGATACAGCAGGTGAGGGATCAAAATCAATTGAATCAGCAAATTGTCCTGTACCATAAAGATTGCCTGCAGCATCCAGCCCCACCGACCATACCACCAACGAAGCTGCACCTGATCTGTCTATCTGCTTTACCCAGCTATATGCGCCTTTATCATCCAGCTTAACTACAAATACTCCGCTACCGCTGACTGTGAACACACCTGCATCCGGATCGAGATCAGTTGTTTCACTGAAAACACCGCAGCAATACACTTCCCCATATTTATTTACCGCAAACGACAGCAGAGATGCTGCGCTGAGTGCACCGATCCTTTTTACCCAGATAAACGAACCGTCTTCCCGGAGTTTCAATAGAAAATTGCCCGATCCGGAAAACCGTGCACCTGGCCCGTATGGATCAAAACTTACCGAATCGCGGTATTGGCCGATCACATATATGTTGTTGTCCGCATCGGTCCCGATCGTCCGGGTAGTGATATTACCGAAAAACGTCCTGGCCCAGTTGAAGGCGCCGTTGCTATCTAACTGCAGCACAAATGCACTGCGCCCCGCCCAACCGGATTTCAACTCGCGTACTAACGGACCGGCATCGAAATCAACGGTGTCGTTAAATGCCCCCGTAACACATATACGGTCTTTATGATCCGTAGTCACAGAATTACCGATATCATTTTTAGCTGCGACACCGAATTGCTGGCTCCAGAGAAAATTTCCGTCCGGATCTGTTTTAGCAATGAATATGTCCAGACTGTCACCGGTAGTCATCGTATATACTGCCGACGAAGGGTCAAAATCGACTGCGCCCCTGAAGACCCCGGTCTGGTAAACATTTCCATGCGCATCGGAGGCCAGGGATTCGCCGTAAGAATTTGCATCAATACTATTGGCCCATATATGTTTGGGTGTCTGGCCGGTAGCAGCAATGGTTATCTGGTATAATGTAACCAGCAGTAGATATTTTTTCATTGCTCTGGCTTAAGGGTTATGTAACAAACATAGAATATTCAAATATATAAACTATCGTGGTAAAAGCAACGCCTGTCCGGAATAATCTGTCCCTTTTAGTAATGCACTGTTTTTATTTCCGGATTCTTTTTCCGCTTACGGCAGCGGGCATATAAGGATTGTAGGGGAACTGCCGCTGGTGTTATGAATGACAATGCTGTATACTCATTCGATGGTAAAACATTCAGCCCTTTCGATTTCATTGACTTAAAAGCACAAAAAAGCCGGCACCTGTATAATCACAGGCACCGGCTTCCTCATGAACTGCTATATTCAACGATTACTGTTTCACCGCACGTTTGTAATACACTTTATCCGCTACTTTCAGTACAAAGAGGTACACTCCGCTTGTCATACCGGTGCCGTCTATGTTCACCGTATAGGTTCCCTGTTCCTGCTGAGCGTTCACCAGGGACGCCGTTCTTTTACCGGTAACATCATACAGTTCCAGTGTTACGGCTGCATTTCCGGAGAGAGCATAACTGATGCTCGTATGGGTTGTGAATGGATTCGGAACATTCTGCTCCAGCGTAAATCCATCGGCAGATGTCAGCACATTTGTGGAATCGTCTTCAATCATACGTCCCGTAGCGGTAGCCACATCCCGGCTCAGGACTAAAAACCACGGCCAGTCCATGCTGGGAATTACAATATCCACGCGTTTATCGCCATCAATATCGCCAGTTGCTGAGTAAGTAGGATAATTGTTGATAGGTATATCAATTCTGGGTCCAAACGAACTTGCGTTTAATGTCCCGCCCGTAGATATATTGCGAAAAATCGACATTGAATACCACGAAGGAACTATCAGATCCGGCTTTGCATCTCCGTCAACATCACCGATCACTACATCTGCCAAAGCCCGATAGCCGGATATTCTTTCCCGCGGTGCAAAGGCATTACTGTCAAAAATGCCGGATACATATTTATTCCGGAACAGAAATATGGAATCGTTCAGGTCACCTGTAAGCGTTATATCAGGTTTCCCGTCTGCATTCAGATCGGCCAGTGAAACACCGTGCATAGGTGCTATTCCTGTGTAAATATCTATCTTCGGAGCCAGCGAAGTGCTGTTGAAACGCCCGTTGCCCACATTACGGAATATGGAAATGTTTTGACCCGCCTCATTAACAACAACGATATCCGGCTTTTTATCCCCGTCCAGATCGCCGACAGCACATTTCACCGGACCATTTCCGGTACGGAATTTGAACGGCGCGCCGAAAGAACTGCTGTCCATCGTTCCGTTAACGCCATTGCGGTAGATCACAAGACAAGAGTCTTTTTCATCTACCAAAATAATTTCCGGCTTGCCATCCCCGTCTAAATCGGAAATCTCTGCACCTAAAGGTGTCCTTGCACCACCTCGGAGTTGAATTCTATCCGCAAAAGATGAAGATGTAATCGTTCCGGGTGTACTCTGGTTGCGATAAATGTAAAACCTGCTCGCCTGCCCAAAAGTAGCTACCACATCCGGCTTGCCATCCCCGTCCAGGTCTCCGCTCGCTAGATTGGTGGGAGATACCATGCTCCCAAAACCAACCGGAGGGGCAAATGAAGCCGCAGAGATATTGCCGCCGGTGTGAATATTCCGGTACACAACAAAATTATTATTCCATACCAGACCGATGATCACATCTGAGGCGCCGTCGCCATCCACATCGGTAACGATAGCCTGATAGCAGTATGGATCTGTTGCAAAGCTTGCCTGTTTGCTATAATCAATCGTACCCGGTGTATTCGTGAAAGTCGGCACAAAAGCCGAAGTGTACTGGGACGAAAGCCGGGACACCGTGTTCAACACCTGTATATTGCTGAATGTAGCTCCCTTCGGTACTGTAACCGTCAACGATGTATTGCTGCCGGAAACCGGTGTCGCTGCTGTGGCGCCAAACCACACTTTGTTATTAGACGGAATCGCGTTAAATCCCTTGCCGGTAATGGTAACGGTACTGCCCACTTTACCGCTGAGCGGGGCGATCGAGTTGATAAAAGGTATATCGTTTGAGCGCAATACAGACAGCATACCCGATGTATAACTCGTGACGGTCAGGTCCCCGCGACCATCTCCATCCAGGTCACCTGCATACAATCCGTACGCTTCGTTCACACGAAGGTAATTACTGCGAACCGACAGAGAAGAGGCGCCGATGCTTCCGCTGTTCGCATTGTTGAGCAATACGCTCAGTGAATTTGAGGCAAAGTGACTGGTTACGATATCACCTTTGCCATCGCCGTCTGCATCTGCAATAGTGACATTATACGGAACACTGCCCAATGCAAAGTCGGCCTTTGCTGCAAATGAACCGGCAGTAACAGCGCCCGCAGCACCCGTATTCCGAAGTATGGATATTGATTGGGATACCTGGTTCGCAACAATCAGTTCCGGACGACCGTCTCCGTCAATATCACCAGTGATCGCAGAAGATGGACCGTTGCCCGTGGCAAAATCTACTGCCGATGCAAAAGAAGAGGCGGTAATGCTTCCCGCAGAAGCCGTATTACGGAACACCGAAATCGTGTTTGCATTATAGTTAGGAACAATAATCTCCGCTTTGTTATCGCCATCAAGATCACAGCTCGTCAAACCCGCTGCAGGATAAGATCCGGCAGGATAATCCACCCGCGAGGCAAAAGAAGCAACGCTGATCGTGCCGCCCGAGGCTGTATTGCGGAACACAGAAAAGCTGCTCCAGTTGCGGACTGCAACATCCGGCCTTCCGTCACCGTCGAAATCAGCAACTGTAATCCCGCCCGGAGAACCGTCAGTAGCAAAATCAATACGCGGTGCAAAAGACGCCGCAGTAAGTGATCCTGCCGTCGCAATATTGCGGAATACAGACAACTTGTTGGTAATGCTGTTGATCACAATAAGGTCCTGCTTCCCGTCTCCATCTATATCCGCAATTGCGATACCGGACAATGATGTGCTCATGGCAATCTCCGACTTCGAACTTAAAGAAGAAGCGGTGAATGAGCCACTGACAGACGTGTTCCTGTAAAGTGCAATTGCAGACTGACCGATGCTGGCCAGGTCCGGCTTGCCGTCTCCATCCAGGTCGGCTGATGCTACTGCTTTGGGCAGCAATGGCCCCATAGTGCTCACGGGAGACAGATAATCCACACTTCCCGCACTACCGGAAAAGCCCGGCAGAAAATAGCCGGATGCATGCTGCCCCTGCAAACCCGAACCCTGGTTCAGCACCGTGATACGGCTGTAATTCGCTCCGGACGGAACACTTACCGTAAGTGAGGTTCCGGTGGAAGACACAGGAACCGCAGCCGTAGCGCCAAACCATACTTTATTCAGACTCGCAGTTGTATTAAAACCGCTGCCGCTGATAACAACGGTGCTACCTGTAATGCCGGTCACCGGACTTACAGAACTTACTACCGGCTTCTGCGCATGGAGCGCGTAAGCGCTTGCTGCAAGCGCCAGAAAAATCATAAATTGCTTCTTCATATTTTTTAAAATTTGGTCAATAAATGGCTTCGGTTTATAAAGGCTCTCTTCGGTTAGCTTTTATTGGCGTAGTCCGTCGATGTAGCTCGCAGCAAAGGTGCGCACAGGAAAAGCCGGCACCTGTATTTTCACAGGCACCGGCTTACAGCCTGACTAATGAAATTATATCCGGCAATTACAGTTTAACTGCACGTTTGTAATACACTTTATCCGCTACTTTCAGTACAAAGAGATACACGCCGCTTGTGAGGTTTGCACCATCAATATTCACCGTATATTTTCCCTGCTCCTGTTGAGCGTTCACCAGGGACGCCGTTCTTTTACCGGTAACATCATACAGTTCCAGTGTTACGGCCGCATTTCCGGAAAGGGTATAACTGATGCTCGTATTGGCAGTGAATGGATTCGGGACATTCTGCTCAAGTGTAAATCCATCGGCAGATGCCAATGCATCAGTGGCATCACCTTCGATCATGCGCCCGGTAGCAGTAGCCACATCCCAACTGATGATCATGAGGGTTGTGGATTTAACTCCGGGAGCAACGATATCCGGACGTTTATCACCATCCATATCCACTACAGACAGGAAGCCCGGGCTGATATCCAGTGGAAGCGTAAGCCTCGCTGCAAATGATGCAGGAGTGATCGTACCGGTAGTAGTCGTACGGAATACGGAAACAGAGCTGATTGTGGAAATTACCAGATCCGTTTTACCGTCACCGTCCATGTCTGCAATTTTCACACCGGTATAAGGCAAGGGAGAGTACAGGCGTACCTTAGTTCCGAAAGAACTTGCGGTGAGACTTCCCGCAACAGCAGTATTGGGGAATATGATCAATGAGTCTTTTTCGCCATGAAAAGCCATCTCAGGCTTTCCGTCGGCGTTCAGATCACCAATGGCCATTCCAGCCATTTTCTGATCTCCTGTAACGAAGTCGACCTTAGCCGCCAGCGAACTGCTTGTAAAGGCACCGTTAGCGATGTTCCGGAATACAGAAACTGTTTTCTGATCCCTGTTTACGACTACCACATCCGTTTTCTTATCGCCGTCAAGGTCGGCTGCAGCAACAAGCAATGGAAAGGCACCGGTTACGAAACTTACCGGGGCAGCGAATGACCTGCTGTCGAATGTACCTTTGACCATGGTATTGCGGAATACAGAAATGCCCATATCGTATGCTTTTGTAGCAATAATTTCCGGCTTACCATCCGCATCCAGATCGCCGATTGTCACATCGGTCGGGAAAGACACAGTCAGATCCAGTTTGGTAGCGAATGACGCAGCAGTGATTGATCCGGGTGTACAGTTATTACGGAAGACAGAAACCTTGCTGCCCAGTCCGTCTGCAACAATCAATTCGGGTTTACCATCGCCGTCCAGATCGCCGGCAGTTACAATAAGAGGCGCCAGGAACAGTCCGAGATCTACCTTAGCGGCAAGAGAACCGGCAGCAATATTTCCGCTGGTATGGGTATTGCGGAAGATAGAAATGGTCTTACCATCCACATTGCTCGTTACCACATCCTGTTTGCCATCGCCGTCGAGATCGATGACAAGTGCATTGGTTGGGTTGTTTCCTGTGGTAAACTTCGTCTTCTGCGTCAGTGCGATCAGGCCCGGAACCCCGGTGAACGCAGGCATAAAATTCGCGGTAGTGTATTGTGTGGAAAGCGCGGTAGCACTATTTAAAACACCTACCTGACTGTAAGTTGCTCCTGCAGGAACATTTACGGTCAATGATGTATTGGTAACGGAAACAGGTGTCGCCGCCGTGGCGCCAAACCATACCTTATTGTTGGCAGGATTCGCGTTGAAACCGGTACCGGTAATAGTGATGGTGTTGCCCACCTTCCCCGTAAGCGGTGTGATACCACTGATGAAAGGCACATCATTCGCGCGTAACAATGAGAGGGTACCGGATGAATAGTTTGTCACAGCGAGGTCCCCGCGGCCATCTCCGTCCAGGTCACCGGCATATAATCCGTAGGCTTCACTCGCAGTAATATAATTGCTGCGTACCGACAGGGAAGACGCACTGATGCTTCCGCTGCCTGCATTGTTCATCAATACACATAATGAATTCGCGGTATAGTGAGTGGATACGATATCACCTTTACCATCACCATCAACATCGCTGATAGCAAGACGGTAAGGTGCACTGCCCAGCGCAAAGTCGGTCTTGGCAGCAAACGAACCGGTAGTAATAGCGCCTGCAGTAGCTGTATTCCGCAAAACCGAGATCGACTGGGATACCTGGTTCGCGACAATCAGCTCCGGACGCCCGTCCCCGTCAATGTCACCGGTGATGGCGGTATTCGGACCGTCGCCTGTAGCGAAATCCACTGCTGACGCGAAAGAAGAAGTGCTAATGCTGCCTGCGGAAGCGGTGTTACGAAACACAGATACGGTATTTAACCTGTAATTGGGTACAATAATCTCAGCTTTGTTATCACCGTCGAGATCGCAACTGGCGATTGCTGTTTCAGGCAGTGAACCGATAGCATAGTCCACACGGGCAGCGAAAGAGGAAGAACTGATCGCGCCGCCTGATGCTGTATTGCGGAATACGGAAAAAGTGCTCGCATTGCGGATGGCAACGTCCGGTTTACCATCACCATCAAAATCGGCGATGGTAATGCCCGCCGGATACCCGTCTGTGTTGAAGTCCACCTTTGCTGCAAAAGATGCGGCAGTCAGTGAACCGGGAGTTCCGATATTACGGAACACGGATAATTTGTTAAGGGTATTGTTGATTACCAGCAGGTCTTTCTTTCCGTCACCGTCAATATCTGCAATTGCGATACCGGACAACGACGAGCTCATAGCAATGTCCGACTTCCCGCTCAGAGATGAGGCTGTCAACGAACCGCTGGCAGCTGTATTCCGGAAAAGGGAAATAGTTGTTCCATTGATACACACGAGGTCTGTCTTTCCATCGCCATCCAGGTCGGAAGCCGTTAAAGTCTTGGCCGAAGACAATGCGGTGAAACTTGCAGGCAATTGGAAATCCACGCTTCCTGCATTACCGGTAAAGCTGGGCAGAAAATACCCGAATGCATGCTCTCCCTGTAATCCGGAGCCCTGGTTCAGCACGGCGATGTGACTGTAATTGGCACCAGCCGGAACATTCACGGTGAGCGAGGTACTGGTGGCGGAAACAGGTGTTGCTGCCGTAGCGCCGAACCACACTTTGTTCAGGCTGGCGGTAGTGTTGAATCCGCTACCGCTGATAACAACAGTGCTGCCTGTAATGCCGGTCATCGGATTTACCGACGTCACTACCGGTTTTTGCGCATGCAGGGCATAGGAGCCCGCCGCAAACGCCAGAAAAGTCATAAATTTTCTCTTCATTCTTCTAAAATTTGGTGATCAAAAAAATTATCGCGACAAATGTATAAGAAGAAAACTCACTCTTTAAGCAGCACAAAATGAATACCTATATATTTTTAAAATCGCATAATTAATGCTGTTATATAAAACATTTACTGAATATAATATACGCTTTTAAAACTATTTGACATTGAAAACGCTAGCTACTTGCAGTAACCGTATGATTCAGGAAATATTCCTGGAAATAAAATTTTAAAAATCTGAAAGTGACTACAAAAATATATGTTTACCTCTTTTTGCAATTCTCATTAAATCAATTGGTTATCCGGCCAAAAATGCCGCACACAATGACCTATAAAACTGGCTAACAGCTGTTTAAAACAAAAAGAAAATAGGCGATGGGACATCTGCATTGCAGAAACCGGAATGATCCGTAAGGTCCTGAACGGACTACGAGTTTGTCTGTATGGCAACAAAAAAGCCCGACCATAGTCGGGCTTCAAAGCTGGCGGAGAGAGAGGGATTCGAACCCCCGGACCTGTAACAGTCAACGGTTTTCAAGACCGCCGCATTCGACCGCTCTGCCATCTCTCCGCTGCAAAAGTAATCAACGAGAATGATTTACAAAATCTTTTTCCGCTTTTCTCCATATATTTTTCACCCTCATGTTTTTTAACACTGTGATAAGCCTTTCCTGCACACCTTTGGGTCATATTTGCCGTATATGCTTCTAAAACAATTGCTATGCTGAAAAAGATGCTTGCCGCCGCATGTGTGCTGTTACAACTTGCCGCCTGCGGTCAGAAAAACCATGTTGAACAATCTAAAACTTTCTCAAAAATGAACGAATCCCAAGCCAACCCAAACCATGATGCCGCACACACTTCCATCGCTACCTTCGGAGCCGGATGCTTCTGGTGCACGGAAGCACAATTCCAGCAATTGAAAGGAGTGACTAAAGTCGTATCCGGCTACATGGGTGGCACCGTTAAAAATCCGACCTATAAAGAAGTATGTACCGGCAATACCGGCCATGCGGAAGTAACACAGGTAACCTTCGATCCGTCTGTAGTATCTTATGATGAACTGCTGGCAGCTTTTTTCGTCAGCCACGACCCTACCCAGCTGAACCGTCAGGGTAACGATTACGGAACACAATACCGCTCCGCCATTTTCTACCACAACGAAGAGCAAAAGGAAAAGGCAATGCATTACATCAAAGCCCTGAACGACGAGCATGCCTATCCTTCGCCGATTGTTACGGAAGTAACGGCCGAAGAACCTTTTTATCCTGCAGAGGATTATCACCAGGATTATTACAATCAGAACGGTTCGCAACCCTATTGCCAGATGGTGATACAGCCCAAACTTGAAAAGTTTAAAAAAGTATTTAAAGACAAGCTGAAGTAAGCGGTAAAGATTTTTCTGTTTCGTTAAAGCGCACTCCTGCAGTGCGCTTTTTTATACCCGAAACCCCTAGATTTGTTCGACGATAAACTAAGTATTATGGCAACAAAGCTGATCGCTGAAAGCGGGTCGACCAAAACGGACTGGGTGCTCCTGCGTAATGGAAAAATCCTCGAACAGATCAAGACAGATGGTTTCAATCCGAATCTTCAGTCAGCGGGCGATATCGTTGCCGCACTGCAACAGCAATTGCAGCTGAAGCATAAGCCGGACGAAATCTTTTTTTACGGGGCGGGCGTCAATTCGCGCATTACCGGCCTGCTCGTAAAAAATGCACTCAAGGCTTTCTTTCATACGACCAAAATATCCGTTGAAAATGATATTCTTGCGGCAGCACGCGGGCTCTGTGCAAATAAGAAAGGAATGGTCTGCATTCTGGGCACCGGATCGAACGCTTGCTATTACGACGGGAAAAAGATCAGGGAGCAGCTTGCGTCACTCGGATTCATTGCCGGCGATGAAGGCAGCGGCAACCATATGGGCAAACGGATTCTGCAACACTACGCCTACAATACTTTCGATGCCGAACTACGCCAGTATTTTGAAGAACACTTCGGCAACGATCTCAATGAAATCATCACCCACCTGTATAAACAACCGTTCCCCAACCGTTACCTGGCTTCGTTTGCTCCGCTGCTGGCCGACAACCGCGGGCATTTCATGGTGGAAAATATTATCGAAGACTGTTTCAACGACTTCTTCCATCATCATTTATTGAAGTACCGCCAGAGCTGGCGCAACCCCATTTATTTTACAGGTTCTATCGCTTACACCTTTTCAGATGTGATCCGCAACCTTTGCGATCAGTATGAATTTGAGCTGGGCACGATCGAAAAAAATCCGATGAAGGGCCTGATCGCTTATCACAAGTAAATCATCAGAACAGCGTCTGCTCTTTTCCCGGCACTTTTAAGGTGAGTTTCAGTTCTTCGTTCAGCCTGCTGATAAAATGCGTGGCCAGCAGCGGCGACTCTACCTCTATATTCTGATGCACAAAAAAGTACAGTTCCTGTAACCCTTCCTTTTTCCATATTTTCAGACGTTCCACCCAATCATCCAGTCGTTCTTTGTCGCTGCTGTGATTGGCGCCCACATACCGGATAAAAGCAACCGGAGTGGTGAGTCGCATATGCAGCAGATCACGGCGTCCGGCCGTATCCACTATAATATTGGTAGTACCCAGCTGTTCCAGTAAACCGCAATACGCATCAAACACAGCTTTATCGGAAAACCATTGCGCATTACGGACTTCCACCGCTAAAGGAATTCCTTTCGGGAAAGCTTCCAATACGCCTTTAAGTCTGTCAAAATCTTTTGGTGCGAAATTGTCGTGCAATTGCATAAACACCATACCCAGCTTTTCTTCAAAATGGCTTACCGCATCGCAATACAGTTCCAGCGGTTCCGCAACGTTGAGCAGTCGCTTGAAGTGTGTAACGGTGTTCGTGATCTTCGGAAAAAACCGGAACCCGGCAGGAGTCTTTTCTTTCCAGGTAGTTACCTGTGCAGCATCCGGCATACCATAAAAAGTGGCGTTCAGCTCAATGGAATTGAACTGCGTGGAATAATACTGCAGTTCATCTTTGGTACCTCTCGGGTAAAAGCCTTTCAGATCTGCACGATTCCATTTTGCACACCCCACATAGGCCTGCAGTGGCTCTTTTATCTTACGTGTACGGAGCAATTTTACCGTGGCGGGATGATCTGCAGGCAATGTGAAATCCACCAGCGAAGGATCAGCAACTTTTCCAAATTCCATATAGCAAATATATCGCTTTTGGCACGGCGGCTGCGTGAGGTTCATAAGATAAATTGATTGCAGGTGCCGTAAGAATACCGCATCTTTACAGCCAAACAAGCCAAGCCAATGGAACAAAGCCAGATGCAAAGACGCCTCGGACTCGCACAAGCCACCGCCATCAATATGATTGATATGGTGGGTATAGGCCCGTTTATTACCCTGCCGATGGTGATTGCACTGATGAATGGCCCTTATTTCCTGTATGCATGGATATTGGGCGCTGTATTGTCGTTTGTAGATGCAATGGTGTGGAGCGAACTCGGAGCGGCGTTCCCGGAAGCCGGAGGATCCTATCAATTCCTGAAACGCGCCTACCATGCCGAAAAAGCCGGGAAGATGATGAGCTTTCTGTTTGTGTGGCAGACGATGATCCAGGCTCCGCTCGTAATCGCATCTGCAGCTATCGGCTTCGCCTCTTATTTCTCGTTTCTGGTTCCGCTTTCGCCGTTTCAGGCCAAGGCCGTAAGCGGATCGGTGGTGATATTGATCGTCCTTTTGCTTTACCGCAATATACAGTCGATCGGCAAGATCAGCGTCGCACTCTGGATCGGCGTATTGGCCACGATGTTCTGGATTATCGGCGGCGGACTTGCGCATGGCAATTTCCTGGCCCCACTGAAAGAAATGAATTCAGGATTGCAACTGAATTATGCGTTCATCGCATCGCTCGGTTTTGCAAGTGTAAAAACCGTATACAGCTATCTGGGTTATTACAATGTGTGTCATCTCGGAGCAGAGATCAAAGACCCTGCAAAGAATATTCCGCGTTCTATGTTCTTATCCATTGCGGGCATCGCCGTACTGTACCTGAGTATGAACATAAGTGTCGCAAGTGTGATTCCGTGGCAGGTAGCCAAAGACAGTGAGTTCGTATTGAGCCTGTTTATGCAGCAACTGGCAGGCGATACGGCTGCCACTGTGCTCACCTGTCTGATCCTCTGGGTGGCGTTTGCATCTGTATTTTCCGCCACCTTGGGTTACAGCCGCATTCCTTATGCCGCCGCAAAGGACGGCGCTTTTTTCCCGATATTCGCGAAACTGCATCCGACGAGGCAATTCCCGCATATTTCCCTGCTGGCCCTTGGCATTGTCGCTTTCTGCTTCAGCCTGATGTTTAAATTAAAAGAGGTGATCTCTGCAATACTGGCCATGCGCATCATGATCCAGTTTATCGGACAGGCGATAGGCCTGACGATGCTGCGCCGGAAAAAACAGCATGTGTTTCCTTATAAAATGCCACTCTACCCGATTCCCGTCATTCTTGCGATAGTGCTCTGGGCAGGTATACTTATTTCCACGGGTTTAAAACTGATTCTGTCGGGTATCATCGTGATCGGAACAGGTATGGTCGTATATCTTATAAAAGCAAAGCGCTTATCCGAATGGCCATTCGATAAGCGCTGATATAACCGGAGCTCACCCCCTGTTTATATAAATACTTCACCGGCCATCATCATAGCCTCGGCAAATGCCGCGCGATCAAGCTGCACCGGTAATTCCATCTGTTCGCACCAGTGTACGAGCTGTTCCGTAGCAATATTACCTACGAGTTCGTCTTTAGCCATCGGGCAACCGCCTATGCCTTTCAGGGAACTGTCGAACATGCGGCACCCGGATGCATAAGCCGCATCAAGCTTTTCCCGCCAGTTGTCCGGAGCAGAGTGAAAGTGTGCCCCGATCTGCAATTGCGGAAACTCCGGTATCAGGTGCCGGAATATGTAATTGATCCCCTGCGGCTCCGCAACACCGACCGTGTCCGCCATAGAAATAACGCCGATACCCAGTCCGCTCAGTCGCTGCACCCAGTCGATAGCGATCTGTGCATTGTACTCATCACCGTATGGATTTCCGAAACCCATGGAGATGTAGACTACAAGCTGTTTCCCATGCTGTAAACAAAGTTTCTGGATTTCTTCCACCTGACTGAGCGACTCGGCAATTGTTTTGTTGGTATTGCGCTTCTGAAAGGTTTCGGAGATGGAAAAAGGAAATCCCAGATATGTGATCTCATCGAATGCACAGGCTTCTTCGGCTCCCCTTGTATTAGCAATGATCGCCAACAGCTTGCTCCGTGTGCCATCGAGTTTCAATCCGGCCAGCACTTCCTTCGTATCTGCCATCTGGGGAATTGCCTTCGGGGATACAAATGACCCGAAATCCAGCACATCAAATCCCACCTTCAATAGTTGATTCAGGTAGGCTATTTTCTTATCTGTAGGGATAAAATGGTTCCATCCCTGCATGGCATCCCTGGGGCATTCCACCAGTCGGAGCGGTGTATGTTGCATGGCGCTACTCTTTAATTTTTTCGAGAAACAAAGCTAAGCCTTTCCGCTTTTCGGCATCAAGGCGATAGCAAATATTATCATTATAGTAAGTTTTCAGCGAGTAATACGGAACGGCATACTGATCCGCAATTTCGTCGATATGGTCCAGTCCCATACGGTTCGCCTCATTAAAGCGGTCGATGAAATCTTCCGGTAACGGCTTATTCGCCACCCAGGCCGCAAACACAAAAGGCAGACCTGTCAGTTCTGTCCAGGCTTTAGAGAGATCGTAATTATAGGGAAAATTAGGTAATTGCTGCAGGGCGCGATCACCAATGATCACCCCCGCCCTGTTTCCCCGGATTTCTCCGATAAAGTTTTCGGACGCCGGAATAAAACGTACCGGCTTTTTCCAGTGTTCTTCAAACAATAAACGTGTGAGCCGCACCGAAGTACGCGACTGATAGTCCAGGATCACTTCTTCAATTTCTGCCATCGGCACCTGGCTGAATACGGCCACGGAAACCACATTTGCTTCGGCTGCAATACCATAATCGCTTACGATATGCGCACCGGGGATCTCCTGCATTGCTGCCACGGGCAGTAAGGCCACATCTATTTCGCCATCCCGCAATTGCCGGGCAAGCTGGGAAGGATAAGCGGTGCTGAGTTCGATATAATCAATTACGGGAGGACGGGAAAGTCCATACAACAAGGGTTTGGTATTGAGGTAGCTAACAGCTCCAACTTTTATTTTGTCTGCCAACAGGTTACATTTGTGCGCAAATATAGTCTGCCATAGCGGATAGAAAGACAATGACAGAGAAACTGATTATCTATACAGATGGTGCTTCGCGCGGGAATCCCGGCCCTGGCGGCTATGGTGCGGTGCTGATCTGGGGACAAAAAAGAAAGGAACTATCTCAGGGATACCGCCGCACGACCAATAACCGTATGGAGCTCATGGCAGTGATCGCTTCGCTGAAAGCGCTGACCAAAACCGGATTGAATATCGTCGTCCATTCCGATTCGAGCTATGTCGTGAACGCTGTGGAAAAGCGCTGGCTGCAATCCTGGCTGCGCATCGATTTCAAAGGCAAAAAAAATGCAGATCTGTGGAAAGAATACCACAGACTATCTGTGGCACATAATATAAAGCTCGTATGGGTAAAAGGCCATGCGGATAATGTAATGAATAACCGTTGCGATGCACTGGCTACCGCCGCCGCCGATAATGGCCCCTGGCTGGTGGATCAGGGTTTTGAATATGAAGAACAAAATCCTGTATTCGGATAATGAAGATCGCCATCATCGGAGCCGGAGCCGCGGGATGCTTTGCAGCCGCCAATATCCCCGCAAACGCAGGGCATGAGGTACGTGTTTTCGAGAAGACCGGCAAAGCATTGCAGAAAGTAAAGGTGAGCGGTGGCGGACGCTGCAATGTCACACACAACTGCTTCGACATAGAAGAACTTGCCGCGCGGTATCCGAGAGGCAGACAATTTCTGAAAAAAACACTGCACCGGTTCGGGCCTGCCGATACGATACGCTGGTTCGAAAGCCGGGGTGTGCAGCTGAAAGCCGAATCTGACGGACGTATGTTCCCGGTTACCGACGACTCCCAGACCATTATTGACTGTATCTGGAAGGAAATGATGCGCAATGGCGTGCAGGTGCAATACAACAAATCGCTGAACGCTTTGGAAAGCAGGCCCGGCGGATATACACTCCGTTTCGCGGATGGCAGTACTTACGAGGCGGATAAGGTATTGGTCGCCTGCGGCGGTTTCCCGAAAGACGAACAGTATGCATGGCTCAGGGCTATCCCCCAGACAATTGAAACACCCGTTCCTTCTCTTTTTACATTTAATCTTCCCGGCAACCCGGTGACCTCACTAATGGGTATCGCTGCGGAAGTTTCCCTGAAAATAGCCGGAACAAAAATCCGGGAACAGGGTCCGTTGCTGATCACTCACTGGGGATTTTCCGGACCCGCGGTGTTACGCTGCTCAGCCTGGGCTGCGCGCGAACTGCACGATCGCAACTACACATTCACCGTGCTGATCAACTGGCTGAAAGATAAAGACGACGACACATTACGCACCGACATAAAGCGGCTTCGTACGGAAGAAGGCAAACAACTGATCGATCATAAAAGCCCCTTCGGCCTGCCGCGGCGTCTCTGGGAATATTTATTGCAGGAATCCGGCGTTCCCGAACAAACGCGTTGGGCGGATCTGACTGCTGCTCCGCAAAATAAAATGATAGAAAACCTGCTCCGGCAAAGCTTTACCGTAAAAGGAAAGACTACCTTTAAAGAAGAATTCGTGACCTGCGGCGGCGTGCGGCTTAAGGATATCGATCCGGCAACCATGCAAAGCCGGCAACACCCGTCTTTGTATTTTGCCGGGGAAATCACGGATGTGGACGGGATCACCGGCGGCTTTAATTTCCAGAATGCCTGGACCGGTGCCTGGATCGCAGCCCAATCGATGGTCAAAGAAGCATAAATACCATATATACATTATGAACCTCATCGGAAACATCATCTGGCTCATCTGCGGGGGACTGATCAGCGCAGTCGGCTACCTCGTCGGGGGAATCGTACTTTGCGTGACGATTATCGGCATACCGTTCGGACTGCAATGCTTTAAGCTGGCAGGACTCGTGCTGATGCCTTTCGGACGCAAAATCGGCTACGGTAGTGGCAGCTTCGGATGTCTCACCGTTTTTGCAAATATTATCTGGTTGGTTTGCGGCGGACTGCTGACCGCGCTGAATCACATTTTCTGGGGAATTCTGCTGGCGATCACAATTATCGGCATTCCGTTTGCAAGGCAGCATTTCAAATTAGTGGAGGTGTCTATGATGCCATTCGGTAAGCGTATCGACTAATTAAGAGCCGGGGAGACACACGGATGCGCGTTTTTTAGTACTTTAGCGACCACAAAAACAACTTTGTTATTCAACAGATGAAACAAGACGTAGAAATATTCGGACTTATCCGCGAAGAACTGGAGCGCCAACGCCGCGGTCTGGAACTGATTGCTTCTGAAAACTTCACCAGTCTGCAGGTGATGCAGGCCATGGGCAACGTAATGACGAACAAGTATGCCGAGGGATATCCCGGCAAACGCTATTACGGTGGTTGCGAAGTAGTGGATAAAAGTGAGCAACTCGCGATAGATCGCGCCAAACAGGTGTTCGGCGTTGAATATGTAAACGTTCAGCCGCACAGCGGCGCGCAGGCTAATACGGCTGTAATGTTTGCCGTATTAAAACCAGGAGATACGATCCTCGGCCTGGATCTGAGCATGGGAGGACACCTCACGCATGGTTCACCGGTTACCTACTCCGGTAAAATATACCAGGCACATCATTACGGTGTGCGTGCCGAGGACGGTCGTGTAGATTATGATGCACTGGAGCAAAAGGCGCTGGAAGTAAAACCACGTCTGATCATCTGCGGAGCTTCCGCTTACAGCCGCGACTGGGATTATGCCCGCATCCGCGCAGCAGCCGATAAAGTTGGTGCACTCGTACTGGCAGATATTGCACATCCGGCAGGTATGATCGCAGCCGGATTGCTAAACTCACCGTTCGATCATTGTCATTTTGTTACCTCCACCACGCACAAAACATTGCGCGGACCCCGTGGTGGTATCATTATGATGAAAAAGGATTTCGAAAACAACTGGGGCGCCGTGGGTCCGAAAGGAGAAACACGCATGCTGAGCCAGTTGCTGGACCTGGCCGTATTCCCTGGTATTCAGGGCGGACCGCTGGAGCATGTGATTGCCGCAAAAGCAGTTTCATTCTTTGAAATCCTTCAGGATGAATACAAATCATACGCAAAACAAATGCAACTGAATGCTCAGGCTGCCGCTGAAATATTCTTGAATAAAGGATATAACATCGTTTCAGGCGGCACCGACAACCATTTGCTGCTCATTGACCTGCGTAATAAAAATATTTCCGGTAAGAAAGCGGAAAATACGCTGGTAAAAGCGGATATCACCCTGAATAAAAACATGGTTCCGTTTGATGACAAATCTCCGTTCATTACATCCGGCATCCGGGTGGGTGTACCTGCGATCACCACACGCGGACTGAAAGAAAAAGATATGACACAGGTAGTCGAATGGCTGGATAAGGTGCTGACCGCCCCCGATGACGAAACCGTTATCGCCCGGGTACGCGGTGAAGTCAATGAATTTATGACTGCATTCCCACTCTACCCTGAAATGGCCTAGGTCAGGTAAACGTAATCAGCGACCCGGTTGCACATACGCAACCGGGTTTTTTATGGTTTCAAAAAACGTGCCTAAACGTATGAAGCCTATTTCATTTCACTTATATTTGCCTCGCTAAAAAGCCCAATATGCAAGAAGCATCCTTTCTGAAACGCAATGGCCAGACGATCGGAATCGTCATCGGTTTTATCCTCATCGCATTCCTTTACTGCATGCCCCAGTTCCAGGGAAAAAAACTGTACATGCACGACGGGATTTCCTGGGAATCCTCTATACATCAGTTGCAGGCCTATGAAGATTCAACCGGTATTTCCCCGCTCTGGAGCAATGCGATGTTCGGAGGTATGCCTACCTATAATATTTATGTGACAGGAGTAAAAAACTATGTATCATATATACAGTCTGCAGCTGAAAAAGTGGTGCCCTTTCCCGCATCATTGCTCTTCCATGCGATGCTCTGCTTCTTCATTCTTTGCTGCACCTTACGCATCAATAAGTGGATCGGAGCACTGGGTGCGATCGCTTATGCTTTTGCAACCTATAACCCGGAACTGATCGCCTCGGGGCACATCACTAAAATGTACTCAGTTGGTGATATGCCTGGTGTACTGGCTGGCTTCCTGATGATATTCAATGGCAGACGACTCGCAGGAGCTGCGGTGATGGCGCTTTTCATGACCTTACTGGTTGGCCACGCGCATTTCCAGATGGTCTTTTATATGATGATTATATTAGGCGTGGCCGGTATTGGTATTGCAATCAGCGAATTCAAAAACGGCCGGACCAAAAATCTGCTCATCGGTGCGGCAATATCCGTTGCTGTAACCGCGCTTGCATTCGGGCCTTCGTTACCGGTAGTGATGGCAACGCGCGAATACACCGAATACACAATGCGCGGAGGCGCCAGTGAACTTAAAAAACTGAATGGCGGCGAGCAAAAAGTAAACGGCGGATTGGACAAGGAATATGCGTTCCGCTGGAGCAACGGTATCGGCGAAACATTCTGTATCCTCGTTCCTAAATTATACGGAGGCGGAGGTCGCGAGAAACTCGGCACGGGTTCGGAAATGTATAAAACAATGACCAGTGTGGGGGTTCCCGAATCTTCTGCAGAGCAATTCGTTGACAACGCCCCTACCTATTGGGGACCACAGCCATTCCTGGCAGGTCCAATCTATTTCGGAGCCATTATCTGCTTCCTGTTTGTACTGGGTATGTTCATTATCCGCTCCTCCTACAAATGGTGGATACTGGCGGTGTCTGTGATCGCCGTACTGATGTCTACCGGGAAAAACCTGCCCGGGCTCAACTATTTCCTGTTTGATCATCTGCCGTTGTATAATAAATTCCGCGTACCGTCCATGATCCTCGTGATTCCGCAATTGCTGTTCCCGATGGTGGCAGTATGGGCGCTGAATGATATTATCACCAAAAAAGTAAATGGAGAAGAACTGTGGAAGAAGATCAAATTATCTGCAGGCATCACCGGCGGACTCGCATTGATCTTAGGCTTGGGCGGACGTATGTTCTTTGATTTTAAATCATATGACCTGAACCATACCGATGAGCAACTGATGCAGCAATTCCAGGGAAATGCGGAGTTGGGACAACGTGTTGTAAAAGCACTTGCCGATGACCGCGCTTCTATGGCAATGACCAGCGGGATCATGAGCGCATTTTTTATTGCAGCGGCGGCAGCCCTGTTGTGGCTGTTCCTGAAAGACCGTATTAAGAAAGAGGTCGCTATCGGTGGTATCGCATTACTGGTTGCCCTAGATCTCATTCCGCTGGCACACCAATACCTAAACGGCGATAACTTTATGGACATTTCCGAATATGAGGCGCAATTCAACCCGCGTCCGGTGGATGTCGAAATCCTGAAAGATAAAGATCCTTATTATCGCGTGCTGGATATTACCAGGGATGTATATAACGACGCTACTCTTGCGTATCATCATAAACTTGTGGGCGGATACAGCGCGGTAAAAATGGAAGCATACCAGGATCTGATCGATGTGCACCTGAGCGGCCCCTTCAACAGCGAAGTGCTGAACATGCTGAACACGAAATATATTATTTTCGGCGGAGGTCCTAACGGTGCGCCGGCTTATCAGCCTAATCCCGGGGCGGCAGGCAATGCCTGGTTTGTCAATAACATAAAATACGTGAACGACGCCAAAGCCGAAATGGAAGCCATGAAAGCACCCGGTATCGGCGATACGGTTCAGATGCCCGGTTCGTGGCACGCCACGCAGACAGCAATTGTACGCCAGACATTCTCGAAAGAGACCGGCGGAGCACAGACTTTTGTAAAGGACAGCGCAGCATCTGTTAAGCTGGATAAATACGGATTGAATGATATCAGCTTCGTAAGCAATAACAGCCACGACGGCTTCGCTGTATTCTCCGATATCTATTATGATGCAGGATGGAAAGCCTTCATAGATGGCAAAGAAACTCCGATCGTGCGGGCCGATTACGTATTGCGTGGGCTGAAAATTCCGGCCGGCACACATAAGATAGAATTCCGCTTCCATCCGGATTCTTTCTATAAGAACAATACTTATGCCATGATCTCCAGCCTGCTGGTGCTGGTATTGCTCGCCGCTGCGCTGGCAGCGTCTTTCCGGAAGGGCAAAAATGCGACGGAGACGGATAACGGAGCTACAGCAAAATCATAGAATAATTCACCGGCCTTGGCTCACTCTTTGGGATATACGATCAGGAAATGGATGCGTCTGCGCAAAGAGATGAGCTTTGGCTTTTACCTCACCGACTTTTTGTTCCGCCGTATACTGCGGCAAAACAGTAATGTGAGCTGGGCAATACACCACACCAGCACCATTCACTCGCCGGAGAAAATAAAGCGCGGCAGGAATGTATATCCCGGCGATTCTCCCGGTGTGTACATCAATGCCTATAACGGTATCAGCATCGGAGATTACACAAATATTGGTCCTGATGTGGGACTGCTTTCTGTGAACCACGATTTCATTGATAACGACAGGCCGCAGGAAGCTGCGCCCATCAGCATCGGTCGCTTTTGCTGGGTCGGCAAAGGAGCCAATATACTACCTTCAGTGATCCTCGGCGATTTTACAATCGTGGGTGCCGGAGCAGTGGTCACGCAAAGTTTTACCGAAGGGTATTGCGTGATTGCCGGAAATCCTGCGCGGAAAATAAGAGATCTTAATCAACAAGAATGTCTTGAATTTGCAGCCAACAAAGCCACATAAACATACGTTTACGGGAAATGCCGCAGCGTTATTTCTTGCTCGATTGTTTCCTGCACTGGCATTGTTTATTTGCTGGATTGTCGCTTCGCGTTACCTGCATGCTTCCACCTATGGCGTGTACCAGAGTTTCTGGATACAGCTCAGTACGCTTTCTACAGTAGTGAGCCTGGGTTTTCCCACGTTCATTTTCAATTACCCGGGCGATGCAGCCATAAAGATCATCCGGTCTGTACGTCGTAACCACCTGCTGATATACATAGTTTGCGTATTACTGGCTGCACTCATCTTCGCGGCACTGCAACATCACGACGGGCTTAGCCTTGCCGCAGCAATAACACTGCTGCTTTGGGTTGCCTGCAATTTTGTGGAAGCGCTTTTACTGGCTCTACGCGGATTCCGCCCTGCTATTTTTATCAATGGCATTTACGCAGTAATGCTCGTAGCGGTACACGTTTATTTGCTGGAAAACACCTACCCACTCGCGGTCTTATGCGCCGGCATAGCAATTGCTCTCGCATTCCGTGTAACGGCAGGACTGTGGGTATTGCACAGGATACACAGGCGGCATGCCTACGAAGAACACGGACTGGACCTTACGGGACATCAGACGCTCTGGAAACAACTCGCGCTCAACGATACGATACAGGTATTGTTCCGCTGGATCGATAAATTTATTCTGTCGCTGATACTGATGAAAGCAATATTTGCAGTCTATGTAAATGCCAGTATTGAGGTTCCGTTTCTGCCCATACTGTTTGCGGCAGCGACGGGTGCGGCCGTACAGCATTGGGCTTCGGGCAAACCGGAAAACAGGGATAGCCTTTCCGTATTGCATCAGGCTTCGCGACTGCTTGCAGCAATCGTTTTCCCACTGTTTGCATTTCTGATGCTGTTCCGGAACGAGTTTCTGACCACGCTCTTCAGCGCGCATTATGCAAGTGGTGTATGGATCTTCGTCTGTGCGCAACTGGTGCTTCCGCTCAGGGCATTTCCTTTTACCAGCATGCTGCAAAGCCACAAAAGAGGAGATATTATCACACGCGGCGCTGTCTGGGATTTTGTAATTGCGTGTGTGGCTATGTATCCGTTATACCTGTTGCTGGGCTTACCCGGTGTGGCGCTTTCATTTGTATTGAGCACCTACTGGCAGGCTGCATATTACCTGCGTCAGACATCCGATATAAGCGGCATTCCCGTGCGCAAACTGGTGCCTTTCCGTACTCTTATACTGCGTCTTTTGCTGGCACTGACCTGCTTCACTATTTATTATTATCTGCTTCGGCTTGCGTCGCTCAGCATCAATGCAATGTTCCTCTGCGGGGCCGCGCTGTTGCTCATCTATTCAGGCATAGCCCTGTGGCGGGAATGGACAAGCGAAAAGCACTTATAACAAAAATGCCACCGTATTCACGATGGCATTTTTTTATGCGGAAAGATGCTGCAGCATTTCGGCGGTCATCTTTTCGAGATCGAACTCATGCTTCCAGTGCCAGTCTGCACGGGCCGCGGCATCATCGATGCTGGAAGGCCAGGAGTCAGCAATCGCCTGGCGGAAATCCGGTGCATAGCTGATCGAAAAATCGGGAATATGTTTCTGAATAGAGGCGGCAATTTCTGCAGGAGAAAAACTCATGGCAGACAGATTGTATGCCATACGCGATTTGATCTGCTCTTCGGGAGCCTCCATCAGCTCGATCGTCCCACGGATCGCATCGTCCATATACATCATCGGGAGGTAGGTATTTTCAGACAGGAAGCTGGTGTATGCTTTGTGCTTCAGTGCCTCGTGGTAAATCTCCACCGCATAATCCGTAGTACCGCCGCCCGGAGCCGATTTCCAGCTGATCAGACCCGGATAACGCAGCGAGCGCACATCCAGTCCGTAACGACGGTTATAATACTGGCACCACAATTCGCCGGCATATTTACTGATACCGTAAACGGTTGTCGGCTCCACAACTGTCTTTTGCGGAGTATCCTGTTTCGGTGTTGTCGTGCCGAATACAGCGATAGAACTTGGCCAGTAGATTTTTGTGAGCTTCTGTTCCACGCCGAGCTCCAATACCTGGAGCAGGCTGTTCATATTGATATCCCAGGCCTTTAACGGCATTTTCTCACCGGTGGCGGAAAGTAACGCAGCGAGCAGATAAATCTGTGTGATCTTTTCTTTGTTTACGATGTCGGCAACAGCTTTTATATCGGTGGCATCAACGGTATAGTACGGACCGGTTCCGGCCAGTAAAGGATGTACTTCCGGACGCAGGTCGCTGGCCACAACATTACTGTCGCCAAACCGTGCGCGCAAAGCCAGAGTCAGCTCTACACCTATCTGTCCGCAAGCCCCTAAAATCAATATTTTCTCCTGTTTCATGTTTAATTAGTATAGCGGGTGAAAGTACAAATAATTTCAGAATACACCGCAGCGAATTCATACGAAAAACACCTGTCCGGACACTCCCCGGTCTTCCGACGAGATTATTTTATGAATGCATGTAAGCGGAATTCAATGCACACTTTTCCGGGCATTGGAAAAGAAGCTGCAGCAGATTTCATTGTTTGACACTAACGGATTCCGCGCCGGTTCAGTGCATCGTGGTAACGTTTCGCATTATCATAATGCTCCTGCAACGTAGCTGCAAAATTGTGGTAGCCACTGAAATCTTCTTTTGCGCAGAAATAGAGATAAGCAGTTTTTGGTGCATGGAGCACCGCATCTATGCAGCGTGGAGAAGGCGTGCATATCGGTCCGGGAGGAAGACCCGTAACGTAATATGTATTATACGGAGAAGCAAGGCTTGTCTGTACACCGGTGATACGCTTGATCATAAAGTCGCCGTAAGCATACCGTGCGGTAGGATCTGCCTGTAGTTTTATACCGCTGTGCAGACGGTTCAGGTACACACTTGCGATCTTCGGACGTTCGTCATTCATATTGCTTTCTTCTTCCACGATCGAAGCCAGCGTGATCGCCTGCTGCGGCGTAAGTCCAAGATTTTTTGCCTGCGTAATGCGCTCGCTTGTCCAGAACTTCGTGTATTGGCTTGCAATTTTCCGGAACACCTTTTCCGCATTGCTGTTCCAGTAGAACTCGTAAGTATCCGGCATCACAGCGCACATGGCGGTATTGCTGTCGAGTCCGTACTGTGCGAGGAAAACAGGATCGGTCAGCATATGTTTCAATACATTCGTATCTGCTTCCAGATTGCGGGCAATGAGGTTGATGAAATCCTGACGTGTGCGCAGCTTATTAATTACAAGCTTTACGGGTACCTGCCGTCCTGAACCGAGCATCCGGATGATCTGATAGTTGCTCATTCCCTTACGGATTTCATATTTACCGGCCTTTACCTTACCGGTATAACCGCTGCGACGTGCCAGCAGATCGAAACTGCGGATATCGCTTACAAATCCCTGGGCGCTGAGTTCCTGCTTTACATCATCATAAGTGGATCCGGTGCGGATGTACAGATAATGCCCCTGAAAGAACGCTCCTGTATTCGGCTTGAATAAAACCCAGGCGGCAACCAATGCGCAGATGATCAGCAATAAACCCAACAAGCGCAGTACTTTGGCTGCTGCCGACTTCTTCTTTCTTTTAGCACACATAAACGCGGAAAATCACAGGCAATATACAATATAAATACAGTGTCACAGACACAAAAAAGCCGTTGCTTTTATGCAACGGCTTTATCAAAAAAATAGTTTTATTATTTACCGGCAGGCTGTTGCGCACCGTTAGTTGGCTGCTGTGTGGTCTGCGCTTGTTTAGCAGGCTCTTTTACGCGTTTGGGTTTTTCAAAAAAGGTAACGCTTACGATGCACAAAGCAGCAATAATAGCCATGGCATACCAGGTGCCTTTTTCCATTACATCGCTGGATTGCTTTACACCCATGATCTGGGAGCTCATGCTTCCGAAACTTCCGGAAAGGCCACCGCCTTTTGGATTCTGGATCAGCACGAAGAAAGCCAGCACAGCACAGGTGAGGATAATAATAACGGTAAGAAGGGTGATCATATAGAGTGGTCCTTTGTTAAAGTATTAATTTTGTCGGCAAAGTAAGTCTTTTTTTCAGGATTCTGCAAACTTAATTTACGATATATTTCTATAGCTTTTTCGTAATGTCCCTGACGGATATGTATTTCCGCTAAAGGTTCGCTCACCAGCAGGTCCTGCTTGTCGATAGAGCTGATGGCCATTTCGAAAACCGCTTCGGGAATATTGTCATCTTCCTCTCCTACCGCCGCAGCAAGTTTTTCGCGTTGCCAGATAGAGCGCAGCATTGCACGGTCTTCTTCCTCACTGCGTTTCACTTCACTTTTTCTTTTCAGGAACTGCAGCCAGTCTTCAAACTGCATCATCACCAGCAGTGATTTCCCGTCTGAAGAAGTTTCTGTTTCACTTTCCTCCATTGATTCCGGAATAGTGTCGGCAACATCAATTCCCTGATGCTGGAAGTAATTCTCGGTAAACAAAGGTTGTATAAGGGGTATTGTATCTTCAGCTCCCTGGGCAACAGCAAATGGTTCGGACACGATCTCCGGCTCTGCGTCAATTGTCTGTACTTCCACCACTACCCCGGCTTCATCACTTTCCTGCTGTGCCGGACGCATGAGCGCTTCGGTGAGCAGGCTGTGGAACTGAACCCAGTTGCCCGCAAACAGCAGACTGTTGGCAAATGACTCATCCGCCACCTGTTCCTGTTTCATCTGCTGCGACAATTCCATCACACGCAAAGGCATCAGAAAAGGATACTGCTGTAACAGTCCGGCCAGCAGTACAGACTCCTTTTCATTCAGAGCTCTTGGCTGGTCCAGCCATTCAGTTATAAAGCGGATATGTTCATTTTCTACAGTCATAATCGAATTACGTACGGGGCGCCAAAATTACGGATACTTCCGTTACCAGTTCACAAATGCCTTATTAAATATATCATCAGCAAGTTGCGTGCCAATCTCGTCGATCAGTTTTGCCTGCACCGACTGAAGGGTCTGTGAGGCCGGGAAATTCGAGAAGCGGGTGAAGGTCTGGGAAAAACCTGATTTAGGGGTTTTACGGTTTTTGAATTCGACGGAAATGCTGATTGTAAGCTGGTTAAGCGATGCAGTCTGTGAATTCTGTGCTCCCGAAACCGTTACATCGTACGCTGTGATCACTCCCGCAATATCGTAATCCGCATTATCCGAAGAAACCGGTGCCAGGCCTGTCTGCGACAGTATGCGGCTCCGTATTTTATTGTTCAGTGTGGCACTCAGCGATGGTTCCACATTGCGTGCACTATTTTCGAGCGGGTGAAAATTAATGGTTTTACCCTCTACGCTTGCTCCCGTAAAACTATATACGCCGCATGCGCCAAACATCATGCTGCTGACAGCCAGCATCGCCGCGCAAAGCAAAGCAGTCGCTTTAGTCTTTAATATCATATTCTTTAATCTTTCGGTAAAGTGTGCGCTCAGATATGCCTAACTCCTGTGCCGCGTCCCTGCGACGATTTTTATGCTTTTTCAAAGCTTTGATAATAAACTCTTTTTCGCGATCACTTAAAGCAAGGGTTTCCTCCACCTCTTCATGATGATCCACCGTATCAGTTGCGTTGGGATAGTAAAGCGGATTGGCAGGCAGGTAAGGTCCTGCAATGATCGGGGTTACATTTTCCGCAGGATGCGTAAATGTAGTGGTTCCGGCAGGAGCAAAACTTTCTGCGTTCAGGTTTACGTTCTGGCCCCGCGACAATTCAAACACAAGTTGCTTCAGATCGTTCAGGTCTTTGCGCATCTCGTAGAAAAGTTTGTAGAAAATATCGCGCTCCGTATCGGTAAGCGGTTCTGAGTGATGAATTCCCGCCGCCGCAGCAGGCATCAGCGCCATACCGGTATTGTGATCATTCGCAGCTGGCAGGAATCGCTGCAATACATCTGCAGATACAACAGGTTCTTCCGAGAGGACCGATATCTGCTCTGCAATATTTTTCAGCTCGCGGATATTACCCGGCCATTTATAACTCAGCAACAGCTGATTGGCACCGGAATCCAGCTGGATGACCTTGGTGCGGTATTTTTCGGCAAAGTCCGTTGCAAACTTGCGGAACAAAACCGGAATGTCTTCCTGCCGCTCGCGCAATGCGGGCACCCTGATGGGTACGGTACTCAGTCGGTAATACAGGTCCTGACGGAATTTTCCCTGACGGGTAAGATCCAGCAGATCCTTATTGGTTGCGGCGATCACACGAACATTCGCCTTCTGCACTTTGGAAGAACCCACCCGGATATACTCACCCGTTTCGAGCATACGCAACAGTCGGGCCTGTGTTCCGAGCGGCATCTCCCCTATCTCATCAAGGAAAATCGTACCGCCGTTCACCGTTTCAAAGTAGCCCTTACGACTATCTACCGCGCCGGTAAAGGCACCCTTCTCATGCCCGAACAATTCACTGTCGATCGTCCCTTCGGGGATCGCACCGCAGTTTACAGCAATAAAGGGATTGTGTTTGCGCGCCGAAAGCGAATGAATGATCTGGGAGAATATCTCCTTACCTACCCCGCTTTCGCCGACTATCAAAACGGTAAGATCGGTGCCCGCCACCTGCTCTGCCACATGCAGTGCATGGTTCAGACCAGCCGAGTTACCTATAATACCAAAACGATTCTTAATACTTTGCAATTCCATAAATGCACCATTTTACAGACGCACGATCTCGCCGATCAGCGTGGCTGATGTGGCTGATATAATGCGTACCGTGCAATAATCTCCTTTCTGTAAAGGATAATTTTCTTTCGGGAACACCACCATTTTGTTCTGGCTGTTCCGTCCGTTCCAGCTCAGGTCGCTGCGCTTGCTCACACCTTCGATCAACACCTTGTATTCTTTACCCACACATTGCTGATGGTCTTCCTGGGAATGACGGCGATGAGCGACAATGATCTCTTCGAGGCGTCTTTTCTTCACTTCATCGGTTACATCGTCTTCATAACGGCGCGCAGCCAATGTTCCGGGGCGTTCGCTGTAACTGTACATATAGGCGAGCGGGAACCTGCAGTATTCCATCAGACTCAGGGTATCCTGATGATCTTCTTCCGTTTCCGTACAGAAGCCGCTGATAATATCGGTAGTAATGTCGCAGTCCGGAATGATCTCCCGGATACGGTTGAATTTACTCAGATACCATTCCCTGGTGTAGGTACGGTTCATCATCTGCAATATACGGGTGTTACCGCTTTGCACCGGCAGGTGAATACAGTTGCAGATGTTTTCGTATTTCGCCATTGTGAACAGCACGTCATCCGTAATGTCTTTCGGATGAGAGGTACTGAAGCGAACCCTCAGTCGCGGATCGATCAGCGCGACACGCTCCAGCAAAGCTGCGAAGGTTACCGCCTGACTCTGATCCAGGCTTTCAGATGGTGTGTAATGGTAGGAATCGACGTTCTGACCGAGCAGTGTAATATCCCGGTATCCTGCTTCGAACAATTCGCGGCATTCTGCAACGATGCTGTCTGCATCGCGGCTGCGTTCGCGGCCACGTGTAAACGGTACTACACAGAAGGTGCACATATTATTGCAACCACGCATAATGCTTACAAACGCACATACGCCGTTGTTGTCCAGTCGCACCGGCGCAATATCCGCATAGGTCTCGTCACGGCTCAGCAATACATTCACTGCTTTTTGTCCGCCGCTCGCCTCCTGTATCAGGGAAGGCAGCGCACGGTAAGCGTCCGGACCAATCACCATATCCACTAATTTCTCCTCCTCGAGCAATTTCGCTTTCAGCCGCTCCGCCATACATCCCAGCACACCAATCAGCATACCGGGGCGTTTGTTTTTTTCATGACGGAATGCGGTAAGCCTGTTCCGCACGGTCTGCTCCGCCTTTTCGCGGATAGAACACGTGTTGATCAGCAGAAGGTCGGCTTCTTTCATTTCCATTGTGGCACCATATCCTTCATCTTTCAGAATGGAAGCAACAATTTCGCTGTCGCTGAAGTTCATCGCACAGCCATAACTCTCTATGTAAAACTTTTTGGAATAGGACTTTTCGTCAGACAAATCGGGCGCAATGGCAGTCCCTTGTACAGATTCATCGATTTTTTTAACAAATATATCAGGCATCTACTGCAATCAGATTTTACACAAAGATAAGATTTTGCAGTACATTTAGCCCCTCAAATCGCACAAACTAATGTTTAAACGACTGCATTTCCGGGCCTTATTGCTGTTTTGCTGTTTCTGGGCTGTACGGGCCGGAGCGCAAGGCATCCAAAATCCCACGCATTGGGAATATGCAGCGGTGAAACAAGGTGAGGGTACCTATGAAATACGCATCAGCCTGAAACTCGATAAGGGCTGGCATATATGGGCAATCGACCCTCAGGGAGACGGCATGCAGATACCCCCTACATTTAAGATAGAGAGCGGACCCGACGGAAAGGATGCGCCTGTTTTCAAGGAAACGGGCAAAAAGCATCTGGAATCCATGGAGGGTATCGATAAGCCTGTTGCATTTTACAGCGACTCGGTTACGTATAGCGCAATGATCAGATCCAAAGCAGGGAATATCGTCAAAGGAACACATACCTATCAGGTGTGCAACGATATGATCTGCCTCCCCCCAACCACAATCCCCTTTACCATCAAACTGCCATAATCATCTTTAAAAACCTATTGTACAAACATTCACGATTATAATGACCCGTTTAATCCGCTTTTGCGCATTTGCGCTGACGCTACTGCTGTCTCTTAACGGGATGGCCGAGATTGTAAAAGATCCTACTACCTGGACGTTCGAGGTAAGCAGGAAATCTGAAGGTAAATATGAGCTCACGTTTCACCTGAAACTTTCAGAGCACTGGCATATATGGTCGATCAATCCCGGTGGAGACGGCCTGCAGCTGCCTCCAAGTTTCAAGTTCAAAAAAGATCCTTCTGTAAAACTGATCGGCAAGATCCGCGAATCCGGAAAGCGGATTACGGAAACAATGGATGGCGTGGACGGTCCTGTGAGCTATTTCCTGAATAAGGTAGACTACATTCAAACGGTTGAAGTCACCAAAAACGGAATGATAAAGGGGGAATGGACCTATCAGGTATGCGACGAATCCATGTGCCTGCCTCCTACCACCAAAGATTTTTCTTTCACGATCGATGACCCCGCACTGGCAAGCGCCGACACTGCCCGCACGGTCCTCAACGATACCGGAAATGTGGCTGTCGCAAGCGTTCAGGCGCCGGCAACACCATCCGGCAACACACCGGCCGATACCGCAAAACAAGCGGGCACCGAAGATAAAAAAGAAGCGGGTAATCCGGTGCCGGAATCACTCTGGCTGATCTTCCTCGGCGGATTAGGTGCGGGTCTTGCCGCAGTAGTTACTCCCTGTATCTATTCGATGATACCGATTACCGTTTCCTTCTTCACGAAAAAAAGCAAGGACAGGAAAACGGGTATCACCAATGCATTGGTTTATTCATTTTCGATCATTTTCATTTTCGCAATCCTTGGTATGGCGATCATCGCCATATTCGGTGCCAATGCGTTAAATAGTCTGTCCACACACTGGATCCCGAACCTGATTTTCTTCGCGATCTTCCTGTTATTCGCATTTTCATTCCTAGGGGCGTTTGAACTTACGCTACCCTCTTCCTGGACGAGCAGGGTGGATTCCAAAGCGAATACGAACAGCTACTCAGGAATTTTCTTCATGGCGCTGACGCTGGTGATTGTATCTTTCTCCTGTACTTCCGCATTCATCGGAGGTATTGCGGTGCTTGCTGCAAAAGGAGGTTTCTGGGGACCCCTGGTGGGATTCTCCAGTTTCGGACTTGGCATCGCGTTTCCATTTGCTTTATTCGCCATGTTCCCTTCTTACCTCAAAAACCTGGAGAAACCCGGCGGATGGCAGAATGCGGTGAAAGTGACGCTCGGTTTTATAGAACTGGCACTCGCTCTGAAATTCCTCTCCAATGCCGACCTCGCAAAAGGATGGCGTCTGCTCGACCGTGAGATCTTCATCGGCATATGGGTGGTACTTTCTATTTTATTGGGTATGTATCTTTTGGGTAAACTGCGGTTCAGCCATGACGACGATTTACCGAAAAACATGTTCGGCATTCCGTACGTATCTGTTCCGCGACTGCTGCTGGCGATCAGTGCTTTCAGTTTTGCGATTTATCTTGTACCCGGCATGTGGGGTGCGCCGCTCAAAGCCGTGAGTTCATTCGTTCCGCCAATGGGCACCCAGGATTTCATTGCAACGGGCGGATCGGCTCCTGCTGCTCATGCTGTTGCGGAAGGTGTTACCGCCCCTTCAAAGTATGTTGAGAAACTGAAGATCTATGAACCGGAAGCCGCAAAAAAATTCGGTCTTGTAACCTATTATGATCTTGAAGAAGCGAAAGCCGCAGCGAAAATATTGAAGAAGCCGCTGATGCTGGACTTCACGGGTATCAACTGTATCAATTGTCGCAAGATGGAAGGACAGGTGTGGAGCGACCCCGAAGTGATGAAGCGCATGAAAGAGGACTTCGTTGTGGTTTCACTCTACGTGGATTTCAACAATGAGGAGCTTCCCGAAGCACAACGGTACGTGGCACAATCGGGTTCCAAGATCACGACGGTAGGCAACAAAAATGCTGATTACCAGGTAACACGTTTCGGCTCCAATGCACAACCATTGTATTTCTTTGTTGATGTCGACGATCATCAGCTGGCGGAGAAAGGCTATCCCTATGATCCGAATATCGACAAGTTCATCGCACATCTGGACGCGGTAAAAGCAAAGTATAAAGAATTGAACCCTTAACCGGGAAGATCGTTTTTTAGGATAAACACCTAACAATGACACAGGAAATACAATTACTGCTGTCGCCTGAAGAGGCGGCAAACGAGACATCCGTTCAGCGGGCCCTGGAACGACAATCCGGCCTGTCCGCCGCCCGTATAGGTGGCTATCACATTATACGCAGATCCATAGACGCAAGAGGCAAATCCGTAAGGATACAGTTGTTATTGCGCGTCTTCATCGATGAACCGCATCAGGAGCCCGGCTCCTTTGATCCGGAATGGCAGGATGTAAGCAGGGCTGCACCCGTTCTTATAGTCGGTGCCGGACCGGCGGGCCTGTTCGCCGCCATGCGGCTGATAGCACTTGGTCTGAAGCCAATAGTGATCGAACGCGGCAAAGATGTACGAAGCCGGCGCCGCGATCTGGCACATATGAACCGTACCGGTAGCGTGAATCCCGAATCCAATTATTGTTTCGGCGAAGGAGGTGCGGGTACCTACAGTGACGGCAAGCTGTACACCCGTTCCACCAAACGCGGCGATGTAAAACGGATCCTGAACCTTTTCGTGCATTTCGGAGCCAACCCGGAAATTCTGATCGATGCTCATCCGCACATCGGCACCAACAAACTGCCGGATATTATCACCGCTATGCGCGAGCAGATCATCGAGTGCGGCGGCGAGGTACATTTCGATGCACGGCTCACAGACATTCATCTTGCAGACAATGCCGTACAGGGCATCCGCACCGCCGATGGCCGATATTTTGAAGGACATCAGCTCATTCTGGCCACCGGCCATTCCGCACGGGATATTTTTACTTTGCTCGACCAAAAAGGTATTCTTATAGAAGCAAAGCCTTTTGCACTGGGTGTTCGTATCGAACATCCGCAGGCACTTATCGACAGTATTCAGTACCATTGCTCCTACCGCAACGAACATCTGCCCCCGGCTTCTTACTCACTCGTGAGTCAGGAAAACGGCCGCGGTGTATTCAGCTTCTGCATGTGTCCGGGCGGCATCATCGCTCCGGCATCCACTGCACCCGGAGAAGTGGTGGTGAACGGATGGAGCCCTTCCAAACGCAACAATCCTTTTGCCAATTCAGGAACCGTGGTGGCTGTAGACCTCCCGGATTTTGCACGCTACGGCTTTAAAGGCAATCTTGCAGGCATGTACTTCCAGCAGATGGTGGAACAGGAATGCTTCCGTGCCGGCGGTGGCGGACTCATAGCTCCGGCACAGCGCATGGTGGATTTTGCCAACAATAAAAGTTCGGCCACACTGCCCGATTGCTCCTATATTCCCGGCATCACCAGCGTTTCGCTCGCAGCAATCCTTCCCAAAGAAGTAAGCGCCAGTCTGCGGAAAGGTGTGCAGAGCTTCGGAAAAAAAATGAAAGGTTACTATACCAATGAAGCGGTATTGGTAGCCACCGAATCCAGAACAAGCAGTCCGGTACGTATCCCGCGTGACAAAGACTCGCTGGAGCATCCGCAGATCACCGGTTTATACCCGTGTGCTGAGGGAGCGGGTTATGCCGGAGGAATTGTCTCCGCCGCGATAGACGGAGAACGCTGCGCAGAAATGGCTGCTGCAGCGCAAAAGGAAGTCCGCCCGTAAAGGCGGACTTCCGTGTACTACCAGAAAAAAACAAAAACTATTCTTTATCCTCCGTGCTTGCGAGGCCGAGGAAGTAATTGTTGGTTGCAGCTCCCCAGTATGGCTTTGTGATATCAGTGTCTGTACGGGCCGCAAACAGGCTTTTCGCCTTTTCGAAATAAGGCAATGCCGTTTTCTTACCCCCTCCGAACATGGCCGGTGTATAGAACTTCGCAATACCGCGCAGGAGATAAATGCGTGGATTATCGGGGTTCAGTTGTTTTGCATTATCAAGATTTTCCTCAAATACCTTGCCGTATTTCTGCCAGCGGCTTTTGGGATCCACACCCAAACGCGCATTCGCGATCATTGCTTTCATCACATACGTCTCATCGTTGTCTTTACCCAGGACGCTTACGGCCTGACTGATATAGGTGTCCGCATCGTCCAGCCACAGATCGCGCTTTGCGCCATCCGATTCGTTGTAGGTAAGTCCTACTTTGCCATACGCGGCATAATAGGCAGCCAGCCATTCGCCATCGAATTTCTTCGCGATCAGGTTCAGCTTGTTGCTGGCCTCAAGCTTTTTCTCCTGCACGCGTGTGGTGTCAAAAGCTTCAAATGTTTTCGATAATACGTCGGTGAATTGCTGCGCCATTGCAGATACACTGAGCATCAGGGCTGCTCCGGCCATCAGGAAACTTTTTTTCATACAGGTAAGTTTTGTTGTTATAATTCGTCTTTATTGAATTCGGTAAGGGAAAAGTTCACACCTACGAAGAAGCTGCGGTACAAGGCAGGTTTGATCTCCGTACGCGTTTTGCCATCGGTGGAATACCGGTAGCCAAAGATATTGTGTTGGTTCGTCATATTATCCACTCCGGCATACACTACGGTAAACCATTTCTTAATGTGCGTTAGATAGTTCACGGTCATAGAAAGATTATGGTAGTCGGGGGTGCGGTCTCCGAGAAATTCAGGATTGGCAGCATTATAATAAGGACGCCCGCTTGCGTAGCTGTAAGTAGCGTTGATCTGTGTCTGCAGCTTTTCGATGTAATACTTGCCGATCAGGTTCAGGTTATGATTTGAAATAAATGTCGGCGTGGCTTCGGCTGCATAATTTGCATACAACCTGCGGGTATCGATATAACTGTAGGAAAGCCAGTAGTCCAGATTTTTCACGGACTTACGGTCGCGCCAGAACAATTCAAAACCTTTGGCATAACCGTGCCCGGAATTATCCACCGGACCCGTAACGTAATTGCGGTACTGGCTTGGGTTAAATGCATTCATGGTTTCCCGTACCAGTTTCTGGTAGTCTTTGTAATATATTTCCATTCTGAGCGTACGGTCCTGCTTGCTCCATTGGTAATTGAGAATGGAGTGCACGGCGTACTGCATCTGCGGACGATAGCCTGAAAGCAGGTATAAATTGTCTGGATTCTGGTAGAACACACCACCGGCAAGCCCGAATTGTCCGTAAGTACCTGCACGTACAGCCATAGACAAACGCGGACCGATTGCAGTCTGGGCCAGCAACTGACTATGCTCGGCACGCACGCCGGGTCGTATGGCAACAAGCTTGCTCGGCTTCCATTCCAATTCGGCATACAGTGCTCCCGCGTTTTCGGCAAATGCAGGCTTCCATTGCGTACCACTCGAATCGATCAGCTTTTCGAACGAAAAATGCTGCAGCTCCGTACCGGCAGTGATACCTACCCTCGCAGACCAGTCGTAGCGGGTTTCGAGCCGGTATTGCAGGCGCTGATCCGTATTGGTAAAATGGAAATCAGAGAAACTGGTATTGAAATCGATCTTATCCTGGTTGTGACTGTAAGCAAGTGCCGTATACATCGTCCATTTTGAGCGCAGCAACTGACGGTAAGAAAGCGTACCGTAATAAGTCTGGCTTTTTAAACCGAACAAGAGCGGACTGCTCACGGAGTCGGGGTCCTGCACGGTTGTTGTGCTGGTAAAGTAGGAAGCATTTACGAGCAGCTTCACGAGTCCGTCTTTATTCGGCTTCCAGGAATATTTTCCGGAAGCATTGACGCCTTCCGGCACTTTATTGTAAGTAACATTGGTGGTAGCCAGTTTGTAGAAAGGGGCGAGGTTGTTGTAAGATAAAGACAGTTCCAACGCACTTTTCTTCCAGAGCTTTGCCCCGCTGGCATACAATCCGGCCATATTAAAACCCACATTCACCGTGGTCTTATCCGGCATATCCAGCGTATTCAGTTCCAGTACCGAAGACAAAGCCTGACCATAACGCGCGCTGTATCCCCCGCTGCTGAAGCTCACACCTTTGAACTGGAAAGGAGAGAACCGGCTGCGGGTCGCTACGCCCGGTGCCCCGCTGAAGAAGGCGTTCTGGGCTACGAGTCCGTCGACCACCACGGCAGCTTCACTTGCATCCCCTCCCCTTACAAACAAGCCCGTTTGCGTACCTTGCTGCTGCGTGCCGGGAAGTGTCTGAATGGCTTTTGCAACGTCTGCATTGGCACCCGCTGTGGTAACAATATCCAGCGTGCTCAGTACCGACTTATTGCGGTCGTTGCTTGCTTCAAATGCACCAGCAGAGATCACTACCTCGCTCAATCGGTTGGTCTTACGCATTACCAGTTCCAGCTTGCGCAGGTCGCCTGATATCGTTATTGTTGTTTTGAGATCTTCATGCCCGGCTTCTGTTATCACCAGCAACTGCATTCCTTTTTCTTCCGTGGTAAACTCAAAAGAGCCGGTGCTATCAGTTGTGGCTCCGTCGATGGTATTGTCAATAGACACGGACGCGCCTTTCACAGGTTTGCCCTTGTCATTGCGTACCTTACCGCTGATCACAAAAGATTGCGCATCTGCGATAACCGGGAATAGCAATAAACAACAAAAGAGGCGTAGCAGTAGATTCATATAACGAAGTAAATATGGCGCGAAAATACGACGAGGAAAAGCGAAGGGAAAAATTCTATTCGGTAAAACCGAAAGAATGATCGGTGAATCCTGAGAGAGCAAACCCTATGCTGATGCATACCGAAGCAAAAAGACCCGCACAAGGCAGGTCTTTACTAAGGGAGTTGAAAAGAGGATAATTACATTGCAGTGTAAGTAGCAGTATTAAAAATAGTAGGACCACCTACTGTGGTAGTATAAGTTACTTTAAGCGTGGTGGAATTCAGGATTACAATTTTCATCACCAATGAACTGACGCCATAAACAGCAGTAAAATCAGTGAGCAGAATTTCGGTATCTGAACTCTGTAGTTTCCATTTACCGGATTGGCTGTCAGGGGAGCTTGCGTCACACTTTGTAGCGCCTTCGTAAGCGGTCACCACATCACCGGATTTGAATTCGGAATAATTATCACGGGCACAGTCAGACAGTGTTGAATAGCCATCTACATCAACACCTGAATAATTATAACGGTAAGCCGTCAATTTCCATTTTTTACCAATCAGATTGGCTGAAGCCGAGCCGGATGATGAAGAAGACTTTTTATCGTCTTTTTTACAGGCAGAAAACAAGCTAAGCGCCATCAACGCAAGCATCACGTAATTTTTTTTCATTGTTTGTTTAATTTAAATGAAGTATCGGCAATGTTACGACACAAAACACATAAATTCAACAACAAACAGTAACTACAAATAGATTATCCAAATACAACAAATAGGTACAGGACATAGCCTCAGGCAGTTATGTCTCAAGCTTTTTTTTAAAAAAAATCAGCCGGAATATCACCAGATGTTCAGAGAACCGGAATATACATTTCCAGAGCGTCCCTCAATCCGATACCAGTACATTCCGGACGGATAATCTTTCAAATTAAGTTCCTGTAAATACGGCGCAAGGGTATATTTTTCTATCAGTACTCCGTTGAACGCATACAGATTCAGAGCTATACCTTGTTCCGGTATCCGGTATTGCAATGTACGCACGCCAGACGGCAGCGGATTAGGAAACACAATCGCTTTCCGGGATGAAGCCGTTTGCTCTTCAATACCTACAGTCGGCGGATGATCGCAATCCACTGTTATGTACTCCGGATTCTGGTAAGCCCAGGTATTCAGTCCGCTGAAGCATACCAGTTTATCGGAGCAGTCGCAGGTTGCCAATTGTGTCACGGACTTATGAAAGCCGCCCGTAGCAATATTTCCGACGCCTTCCACCCAGGTACCGAAGGGCCAGTCGCTGGTGCTGCCAAACTGGTGGAAATGGATCTGGCGGTGTGGTATACCCGCGATCATCAAAGTATCGATGGTGGATACGACGGCCTGTACGAGGTAGAACGGATCGACAGAGGAACCTGTTGTATAGCGAACGGTATCGCCTGTTTTTACACCGAAATCATACAGAATCCTTTCCCTGTTCAGGCGCGGGTCAAAATAAAACACCTGCTTATTGTATTCCCGAAGACCGCCATATACTTCAGCCGGCGAGAAAGAAGTGTCGTCGCTGCGATACACCTTGTGGTAGGTAACGCCCATAATAGTAGTGTCATCCTGCTTCAAACCGTAGTAATACCAGGTGGGCCAAGCTTCTCCGTTACCATGACGCACCAGCCAGCGCGTGTTTTCTGACGGAAAAGGGATGTAGGATTGACCAAAAACAGTAAAACTGCAACACAGCAGGCTGCACCATAAGTATACATGTTTCATAGGGGTGGTGTTTTCAGTATAAATATACAAAAAAACTACATCAAACAGACTAAAGGAAATGAGTCCGCACAAAGGATGCTGTATCCAATTTGTTCGATAGGCGGAGGCGGTCTCTTTGTACTTTCTGCCGCATGTTCCGTTCACCACAGATTTTCTGTTCCCATGAAGTGCAAGTTTTACTTGCGGTTCGCCCTCATTTTACCCTAACATTTGTATTGTTTTATATGGTTCACCGCAAGTAAACCTGCGCTTGTCAAAATTGCGGAATAGTTTTTGATTAACAGAAGAGTACACACAAAAAATATTGAAGATGGGTAACACAAGGCAACGTACGGTAACCAATGTATTCCTGCGACTGAGAGCAATAACGAATATTCCCATTGGGATTAGTATATCCGATAAGTGCGTTCAACACCCTTATCCTATTTAATAGAGACACTAAAGCTTCAACTATTACCATATATCAGGCGGGAGCAGCAGAGACAGGCAGCATAGGAGTAAGGTATAAAATGGCATCTGCAGGAGCCTACCAGATATACCTCACTCACTAATGCTACTCGTTGCGAAATGGCCTATGGCCGGACCGGAATCTGTTACCAGAGACACACTCCTTTTTCGCGGTAGAAGGCAATAAAGGTAGGTGTTTTGTTGGAAACGCTGATTCAGGGCTATGCTGCAATAGCCCGACTTGAGCAATCCCAATGCAGAGAGCTGCAACAAAATCCCCTTCCATGCGACTGACCGGCTCTGAAAAATGCCTGTTGCCAGAAGGCGCAGAAAACACCCCGCGAAAGGCATTTGCCAGGGTGTAAAATAGACAACAATGAAGAAAATACGTTTCGTAATTATGGCTACGGGATTAGTAGCCATCGCATGCACCATGCAATCCTGCAAAAAAGACAATGCAGGGCCAAAAGCAACCAACACGAGGACTGACGCGACGAAAAACAGCACTGCAAAAACGCTGACCACTACAGAGGTAAACGGATTCATCACAGAAGTGAACAACTTCCTGCCTTATGTAGAATCAGTTGCCAACAACCCGGACAGCCAATTACCCGGTACCCTCCCCTCGGAAATAAGTGATGAAGACGCAATTCGATACCTGGAAAACGCTTTCAATTTTACTTATGCACTGCAAGAGAATCAACTGCAAAAAGTATACATCGACAATTTTTCTATCACACTTCCGAAGAATGTGAATGGCAAGGTAAATATGAAAGAGCTTGCCAGTAAATTTATTGAAGCCTATAACCATGTCAAACAGACATATCTGAATCTGGCCTGTCCGGAGGATGAAAAAGTGCTTCGTGTGGTAGACGTAGACTTGGTAAGTTCAAACAACGGAAGTCTAAGCCTAAAACTGACGAGCACTTATGAATGGCATTTTGACGCGACTACAGCAGTACCGTCTGCTACAGCTATAAGTGTACCGTCAGGACAGTGGGCGCGCTTCGGGTCTATGGGAGGAAATAATATCACCAGCGTAGATCCACTCGGATCAGGTGGTGCGCCGGAAATTGTAAGTGTGGTATTGAGAGCCAATTATGGAGGCTACCTCTTCCTAAAAGGAGCAACGCCAAAATCAAAATATTCTAGGTTCCTTGTATCTAACATTGAAGATGTGTTTTTTGGATTCGGAGCTTGGGATTCAAAAGCTGACTTACCCTCATCCGCACCCAGAAACCCCTGGCTGTTGAAACACTGGGGGGTTGCCCTTTCGGGTATGCCAGTATGCCTGAAAGATTATAACTCGCTTGTCTTTAATATGGCACCTCATGCAAAAACTCCGCCATTTTTGCCTTTTCCCGATCCGCTTACCGATGACCTGCTAAATTATATGATCACGTGGAACGAATGGGTATTACGTGACAAAGAGGTAAAATTAGGTAAATCCTTGTATTCTCTGACATTTGACGAAGGTTTAATATCAACATTAATGACGAGTAGCTATGCCATGTATACAACGTATGCGAATGTGTACGATCGTCTTTCAACACCACCATTATCCAGATACACACCGGTTTCCGGCATCATTTCCGTTTTCTAAACCTTTTGGATGCAGGCTGTAATTACCGTCTGCATCCAAAACTAAATCCATTTTTTATGAAAAATTCAATCCTGCTTTTTTTTACATTTTTACTGCCCGGATTCATTCATGCACAGGACCCTTTTGTAAACAAGTCGATCAGCAGCGACACTGTAAAATTCGAACGTGTCAACCATTGCTGCGAGCTCGCGGGCGGCAGCTTTATTTTCATAGGTGACCAATGGGTCGACGATTCTACCGCATTTGTATTCAAGACAGACCGTAAAGGCAATATTCTGGCCAAGCGCCACCTGTTTCCCAAATCAGACCTGCTCGACTTTATGCCGGTAAGTTGCTTTTACGAAAACGACCATAAGATTGTACTGATCGGACAAACGATGAGGGATTTCGGCGATGGAAAAGATTTATGGCTTGCCGGCATCGACTCCAATCTGCAGGTTTCCTATATGAAGGTCATTCCTTTTACCAATGCTGATACCAGTTTATGGTCGTGCAGTATGTTTTCCAAAATCGGCAGCAGTTATTACGGTTATGTCGCTTATAAACTTTCGGATATTTCCTCTCCTCTGCGCGTCAAATTAGTGAAGCTGAATGCATCCGGCGACATTACACTATCCCGCAATCTCGATTCCAACTTTTATGGAAACAGCCATGAAGATCTTATGGGCTTAAGCCCTATAACCGTCAGCGCCGACAATCGGTTTTTAAATTTTATCGGCGTTATGGATGGATACCTCACTACAATTGACACCAATTTTAACCTGATCGATTCCGTGTACATGAATACAACGTTCGCGACAATAATATCAAGGGACACGGCTATAAGAGAATTTGCAGCAACAGGTATAGACATCAGCAGCAGCAGTATGATTATCGGGCCTATAGCTGAACTGAGGTACTCCGGATTGGACGACCACTGGGGAGTAGCCAAATTTGACAAACAAACCAAAACGATCAAACGCTTCGGCTGCTTTCCCGTATTCAGCGATCCTTATAATGCAAAACTTCGACCCACCGCATTGCTGGATATCGCCACACGGGGCAATTCGGTATATACACTGGCATTTACCGCCGGGTATGCATATAAAAACAGCATCGTTGTCTGTTGCTACGACACCAATGCCAACCCTAAATGGACCCGGAGACTGAGCGACTCCGTTCATAATTTCCTGCCATTGAGTATATACCTGTGTAAAGACGGCTCCGTCATGGTGAATGCGCTGTCGGATTCCGCAGCTGCATTTACGGACGTGGATGCCAGGGCACAGAGCATTTATGTTGTGCGCCTGGACTCTGCAAGCGGCAACCCTTTAAGTACGCCGAACATCGCCTCCCCGCGACAGCAGTGCGTCAGCGTGTACCCTAACCCGGCATCATCTGAGATATGTATATCCGATCTTCAACACGAAGCCGAATGCTTTATATACAATGCCGCGGGTCAGCTCCTGTTGCACGAAGAAGGAGTCAACAGGCACCCTGTAGATATACATAGTCTTCCGTCCGGTTCTTATTATTTTACCCTGTTCGATAAGGAAAAACAGCAAATAGGTCAGGGTACTTTTGTAAAGGAGGAATAGCAGTAACGCCTCAATCATGCTGATGCAAGGAACGGATCTCCGTATAACAATATCAAAAGTTCCTCCGCTTTAAGATAACGCTGACAAGCTCAGTCGCTATTGCCACCGAAATTTGAACAAGGCACCGGAGCATTCCGGAATTTATCATTAACTATAAATCGGTAAAAAATGGCAAAGGCAGCAAAAGGCACCAAGGATAAGGTGGAAAAAGTAATGCATGAGTTTAAAGACGGAACGCTCAAAAGCGGCGGTTCCGGCAAGACCGTGAAAAGCCGTAAACAGGCAATAGCGATCGGCTTATCAGAAGCACGCGAAGCCGGCGAAAAAGTGCCGGCGAAGAAAAAGAAATAAGGCAGGTATCCCCTGTCATCTGCCAATAATCGGGAGCCCGCAAAACGGCTCCCGATTATATTTAAAAACGACTAGTATTCCCTTCGTTTACGTTCTCTGCTTTGCCCATACCATTGGCCCGCTTTGAAAATAAACAGTAAGGGAACTAAAATGATCAAGAGTGCCAACCACTCTCCGCCGCTCGGCATACTGATTAAAAATATTGATTTCATACAGCTAAACTAACAAATAATTTCATATTTAAAATTAGTCACTTTAAAAAGTAAATACAATTATTACAATCATCTGACGAGATAAATGAGGATCGTCCATTCTTCCTTATTCAGGAATTATCCGTTTAGATATTGATGGAGCAAACTAACACGGAATTTCTTCCGGAATAGCTGCGGCTTACCTGCCGGATCACCGGAAACCCTCCCGCACCCCTGCGGCAGACTTGCCGGAACACCGGAAACCTTCCCGCAGCCCTGCGGCGCACTTGCCGGAACACCGGATTGGGAGTCTGCCGCCTTAGCATCAAAAAATCGGAAGAACCGTTGCGATTTATTAGCTTCGCAGGGCAAGTAACAGCATTATGATCAGAGCACTACTCATGGAAGACGACGAGGTGATTGCCCGGGAGGTAAAAAACTTCCTTGAATCTCATGAGATCACTTGCGATACTGTGTATGACGGAGAACTGTTTTTCCGGAAACTGCGCAACAATTCCTACGATATCTTCCTGCTGGACATAAACGTGCCGCGAATCAATGGACTGGACGTGTGCGAACGCATCCGAACCGAGGATAAAAGCACTCCCATACTGATGCTCACCGCTTACGATCAGATAGAAGATAAAGTAGATGCCTTCAGCCGCGGTGCCGATGATTATCTGGTGAAGCCGTATCACCTGGAAGAACTGCTGCTGCGGATCAACGCGCTCATCAGGAGAAAACAAACTCCGCAGGCCGCTCACCGGAAAATAGACATTGCCGACCTGAGCATCGACCTCGACGAACAAACAGTACAGCGTGCGGGAGTGGAAATACCACTTACTCCGAAGGAATATAAGCTGCTCTGCATCCTCGCACAGGCACAGGGCCGCGTACTGTCCAAAGGGCAGATCGCCGAGCGGTTATGGGATTACCATATAGAAACGAGTCAGAATACCATCGAGGTGTACATCAATTTTCTGCGCAATAAAGTAGATAAAAATGCTTCCGAAAAACTCATTCACACGAAAGTGGGTTTCGGTTATTACCTGAAAAGCGAATAGAATGACCTTAAAACTGCGGCTGGCCCTTTCCATCAGCATCCTCTTCACACTGCTCTATGGCGCTACCTCTGCGCTGGTGGTGCTGCTGTATTCGGATTTCCGTAAACAGGAATTCCGGGAACGTCTCGAAGAGAAAGCGCTTACCACCATCCGTCTGCTGCTGGAAGTAAAAGAGGTAGATAAGCAGATGCTTAAGATCATCGACCAGAATTCCATCAACAAACTGTATGATGAAAAAACGCTCGTATTCAACAACCGGCACGAGCTGATCTACAGCAGTCTTGATGACACCAAAATAAAATGGACGGAAAACGATCTGAATTACCTGCAGCGCCATAAGACTTTTTTCAAACGCGACGGTGGCAACGAGATTTACGGCGTTTTCTACGACTCCAACAGTCAGGATTTCTACGCGCTGATCTCTGCCAACGACAACTATGGAAAAAGAAAGCTGGAGTTCCTGACCTACCTGCTGGCCGGTTCCTACATCGTATTTACGGGTCTCGCCTGGCTCCTCACCTTCTGGCTCGTAAAGAAACAGGTGCGGGTGCTCGACTCCTTCCACAAAAACATCAGTTCCATCAACGAGCACAACCTCGAAACAAGGCTGGAGGTACGGGAAAACAGTGATAACGAAATAGATCTGATCGGCAAGGAATTCAACTTTATGATGCGGCGCATCCAGAAAGCGTACCAGCAGCAGAAGGAATTTACCGCGCAGGCTTCGCATGAGCTGCGCACCCCCATCGCACGTATGACCGTGCAACTGGAAAACCTGAAGTCGAAGACGGACGAGGCCGGGCAACAGCAGATCGCACAGATCAACCGTAACCTCTTTGCCCTAAAAGAGCTGATTGATTCTTTGTTACTGCTCGCGCGGCTCGAGTCGCTGAGCAACCGCAAGCAGGAGCATGCGCGCATAGATGAGGCCGTATTCAACAGTATGGACAAGGTGCATCAGCAATATCCCGATCTGAAAGTATCGCTGGATGTGGATGCAGCCATAGACAGCAACCTGCTTTCCCTTCCGGTAAACCAGGCGTTGCTGGAAATCGCTATCGGCAACCTGCTGAAAAACGCCTACCTGTACTCCGAAGACCGTCAGGCGCTTATATCGATCCGCGAAGCCGGCACGCACATCGAGTTGTCTATTGCAAACACCGGAGCGACGCTTACCGAGGAAGAGCAGCACCGTATGTTCCAGCCTTTTATGCGGGGTGCGAACGCTTCTGAGAAACAGGGTTTCGGTCTGGGATTACGCATGGTACAGCGTATACTGGGTGCTTATCACTATGAGATCCGCTATATAGCGGGCGCGCAGAAAAACGAGTTTGTTATTACTTTCTGAAAACGTGCTTTTTAAGCTGTTTTTAAGCTGTGCTTAAGACGTGCTTAAGGTGGGGATTGCACCTTTGTGTCTGAATCATCCACCTAACAAATGTCACTACCACGCACCCTGTTTATGGCCATCGGCCTGCTGAGCGGCAGCCTTGTCCATGCGCAGGTTTCCATGACACTCGGCGATTGTGAGCAGACCTTCCGTAAAAATAACCTCCAGCTGCTTGCCGCCCAATACGACATAGACCAGGCAAAAGCGCAGGTGATCCAGGCACGCATCTGGGACCAGCCTTATCTTTCCGGTGAGTTCAATGCGATCAACCCCGGAGCAAACCGCTATTTCGATGTCGGTAACCAGGGTCAGAAAGCAGCCGCCGTAAGTCAGCTCATATACCTCGGAGGCAAGAAGCGCAATGAAGTTGCCTTTGCCAAAAATAACCAGCAGCTTGCGGAACTTCAGTTTGAAGACCTGATCCGCAACCTGAAGCTGCAGCTCCGTCAGAGTTTTTACACGCTGTACTTCGACCGCCAGAATATCCACATGCTGGAGTTCCAGGTAGGCAATCTCGATTCGCTCGTCGGCGCTTACAATAAGCAGTCGGACCTGCACAATATCTCCCTGCGCGATGTGGTACGCCTGCAGGCGCTTTCGCTGCAACTGAAGAAAGACCTGCTGGATTTCCGCCAGAGTATTAATGAAGAAGAGGCTAAACTGCAACTGATCACGGGCACCAGTGAGGTGATCGAACCCATCCTGGACAGCAGTGCTTTGCAGCAAAGATTCCGCAATATCACTTTGAAAACACCGGATGATATACTGCAATCAGCAGTTCAGAAAAATCCGGATTTTCTCTATACGCAGACGTTGATCGAGAATAACGAACTGATGCTGCGCTGGCAAAAATCGCTGTCCGTACCGGACCTTACGCTGGGTGGCGCTTACGATCAGCGCGGCGGTGCATTCAACAACCAGGTAAACGTGACGTTGGGTATGCCGCTCCCGCTCTGGAACCGTAATAAAGGTAATATCCGATCGGCTAAAGCAGGACTCGAGCAAAGTAAGCTGAACAAAGACTATAAAGTGGCCGAGCTGCGCGCACAGATACAAACCACCTATGCCAACTGGCAGCAGACGCGGAACCAGTACCTGCAATTCTCAGACACCAGCCGTGCCAACTTCGGAATTGTGTACAACGGTATCCTGCAGAATTTCCAAAAACGCAATATTTCCCTGCTCGACTTCACCGACTTTATAGAGAGCTACAACCAAAGCCTGCTCTCGCTGAGCGACATGCAGAAGCAGTTGCTCTTTTCAGAAGAAACCCTAAACTACCTGGCAAATGAAAGCATTTTCGAATAAAGCAATCAAGCATACAGATACCATGTTCCACCACATCAGATACCGTTTCCTCGCGCTTGCCCTGCTCATTGCGGGATGCCATTCCGGCAAAGAGAAAGTAAAAGTAGAAACCAGTTTTGTGCTGAGTCCTAAAATGCTCACCTCCACCACTACGGCCACTGCGGGCGATCTCCCCCTCAAAAACGAACTCAACTTCTACGGAAAGATTACTGCAGATGCCAATAAAATGATCGAGATCTTCCCGGTTGTAGGCGGTAATGTGACAAAAGTGTATGTGGAACTGGGCGATTATGTACAGAAAGGCCAATTACTGGCAACCATACGCAGTACGGAAGTGGCCGGCTTCGAAAAGGAAATGGAAGATGCGAACAACGATGTACTCGTTGCACGCAACAACCTGAAGGTAACACAGGAGATGTACGAGGGCAAACTCAATTCCGAACGTGACGTGATCGAGGCCAAAAGCCAGCTGGAGAAGGCAAATTCCCAACAACAACGTATCCGCGAAACGTACCAGATCTACAACATCCGCAAAGGAGCCACTTACGAAGTGCATGCACCGATCAGCGGCTACGTAATCCAGAAGAACATCAACGAAGGTATGCTGCTGCGCAGTGACAAGACCGACAATATCTTTGACATAGCAGACATCAACGATGTATGGGCTATCGCCAATGTAAACGAAAGCGATATCAACGAAGTAAGGCTCGGCATCGATGCATCGGTGACCACACTGAGCTATCCCGATAAAATATACACCGGCAAAGTGGATAAGATCTTCAATGTGATCGACCCCGAAACAAAAGCCATGAAGGTGCGCATCAAACTGAACAATGCAGACAACATGCTTAAGCCGGAAATGCGCGCTACGATCAAAATGTCGTATTCGGAAGATCGCTCTATGATCGCAATCCCTTCGAAAGCCATTGTATTCGATAAGAGCAAATACTTTGTGATGATCTTCAAAGATCGCAGCAATATAGAAACGCGGCAGATCGAAGTATATCGTCAGGTAGGCGATACCAGCTATATATCCGGCGGCCTGAAAGAAGGCGAAAAAGTGATGACTACGAACCAGCTCCTCGTGTACGATGCGCTAAATGATTAAGCCATGAACAAACTGATCAAAAACATAATTGCTTTTTCGCTGCGCAATAAACCGTTCACCTTCTTCTGGGTTTCGGTACTGGTGATATCCGGTTTTATTGCGTTCCGGAACATGCCCATCGAAGCGTTCCCGGACGTTACCAATACGCAGATCGTCATTGTAAGCGAATGGAATGGCCGCAGTGCGGAGGAAATCGAGCGTTTTGTGACCACACCTATCGAGGTGGCCATGAACTCGGTGCAGAAAAAGACCTCTGTGCGCAGTGTTACCATGTTCGGTCTTTCTGTGGTAAAGATCATCTTCGAAGATGATGTAGATGATTTCTTTGCACGGCAGCAGGTAAACAACCAGCTGCGCAACGTATCGCTGCCGGACGGAGTGACTCCCGATGTGCAGCCGCCTTACGGCCCGACGGGTGAAGTATTCCGCTACGTACTTAAAAGCAAAAGCCGCGACACGCGCGATCTGCTGACGATCCAGAACTGGGTAATCGACCGGCAGCTGCGTCAGGTACCGGGCGTGGCGGACATCGTCGCATTCGGCGGCCAGCAGAAGATTTACGAAGTGAGTGTGGATCCGAGCCGTCTTGCGAAATATAATATAACCCCGCTCCAGGTATTCGAAGCGATCAATCAGAGCAATGTGAACGTGGGCGGTGATGTGATCGAGAAAAACGATCAGGCCTATGTAGTACGCGGTGTGGGACTGCTGGGCTCTATACAGGATATCGAGAATATCATTGTGGATGATGCCGGTGACAACCCGATCCTTGTGAAAAACCTGGCTGATGTGCGCGAAGGATCACTACCGCGTGTGGGACAGGTGGGCCTGAACGGCAACGACGATGTGGTGGAAGGTATCGTGGTCATGCGCAAGGGCGAAAATCCAAAAGAAGTGCTGACCCGCATCAAGGAGAAAATAGCGGATCTGAACGGCAATATCCTCCCGAAGGATGTGAAGATGGAAACCTTCTACGACCGGGACAACCTAATGGAATACACCACGCATACCGTAATGCACAATATGCTGGAAGGAATCCTGTTTGTGACGGTAATCGTGTTCCTGTTTATGGCCGACTGGCGTACCACGGTAACTGTATCTATTATCATCCCGCTTTCCCTGCTGTTTGCCTTCCTGTGTCTGAAGCTGAAGGGCATGAGCGCCAACCTGCTTTCGCTGGGTGCGGTGGATTTCGGGATCATCATCGACGGAGCCGTTGTCATGGTGGAAGGTATTTTTGTGACGCTGGATCATATTGCGCATAAGCGGGGTATGGAAACATACAATAAGCTTGCAATTGGCAGCACGGTAAAAAAGACCGGCGCAGAAATGGGTAAAGCCATTTTCTTCTCGAAACTCATCATCATTACCGCGTTGCTGCCCATATTCGCATTCCAGAAGGTGGAAGGAAAAATGTTCTCTCCACTGGCCTATACACTCGGATTTGCATTAATGGGAGCGCTTCTGTTCACGCTTACGCTCGTGCCGGTATTATGCCATATCCTGCTGAACAAGAACGTTCGGGAAAAGCACAACCGCTTCGTGGAGTTCTGGAACCGTATCGTGAGCAACGGGTTTTCGTGGACGTTCCGCAACAAGAAAAAAACGCTGATCGCATCGGCTTCGCTGATTCTGCTTACGTTTTTCTCAGCCCGTTTTCTCGGAACGGAATTCCTGCCGCAGCTGAATGAAGGCGCGCTCTGGGTGACGGCCGAACTGCCGATCAGCTATGGACAAAAGCCTTCAGTTGCCTGGGCGAAGATCATTACCAAAGAGATCAAAAAGACGAAGGAGGTAAATGGCGTGTTGTTCCAGGAAGGACGCTCGAACGACGGTACCGACCCGAACGGCTTTAACTTCCTGCAATTCCAGGTAGATCTCGCGCCGAAAGACCAATGGCATGGAAAGAATATAGAAGACATTATCCGCGAAATAGATCATAACCTGTCGCAATACCAGGGGATCATCTACAACTATTCACAACCGATCATCGATAACGTGGCTGAAGCGGCTGCGGGTATCAAAGCGGCAAACGCGGTAAAAATATACGGCGATGGCCTGAATGAGCTGGATAAACTGGCCACTCAGGTGATCAAACAGATCAGCCATATTGAGGGCATTAAAGATGTGGGTATCCTGCGCAATATCGGTCAGCCCGAAATATCGGTAGTCCTCGACCGGGAGAAAATGGCCGCTTACGGTGTGAAGGTAGCCGATGCGCAGGCGGTACTGGAAATGGCCTTCGGAGGTAAAACTGCCACAGAGAAGTTTGAAGGAGAGAAAAAGTTTGAAGTGCGGGTACGTTACAGCCAGGAATACCGGAAAGATGAGAACGACATGGCGAACATCAAAGTGCCTACCCTCTCCGGCGTGAAGATCCCGCTGAAAGAAATAGCTACCCTGCGCAAGGTTACAGGACCCGCATTTATTTACCGCGACAATACCAAACGCTTTATCGGGGTGAAATTCTCCGTACGCGACAGGGATCTCGGAAGCACTATTGCAGACGCGCAAAAAGCGGTCAATAAAAACATCAAGCTGCCGGCTGGTTACAGCATCGGCTGGACGGGTGAATTTGAGAACCAGGTACGCGCCACCGGTCGGCTCGCGCAGATGGTGCCCGTAAGCCTCATCGGCATTTTTGTACTGTTGTTCGTGATGTTCGGTAATATTAAGGATTCGCTGCTGGTGCTTGCGAATGTACCGTTTGCCATTGTGGGCGGCATCCTGGCGCTGCATCTTACCGGTACCAACTTCGGTATCTCCGGAGGCGTAGGTTTCATTGCGCTGTTCGGCATCTGTATCCAGAACGGGGTGATCCTGATATCGGAATTCCACAAAAACGTACGGCAGGGAATGAGCCTGGAAGACGGCATTTTCGAAGCCGTGAAAGTGCGTACGCGTCCGGTGGTGATGACGGCTTTAATGGCCTCCATAGGACTGCTGCCAGCCGCACTCAGTACGGGTATCGGATCGGAATCCCAGAAACCCCTTGCAATTGTCATTATCGGTGGACTCATCACCGCAACCATATTAACACTTCTGGTATTCCCGATTATTTATTGGGTATTCAACCGGAAGTCAAAGATGCACGTTTCATAGTGTGTGTTAGGTGGTGTAACAAGCCCTGGCACGTCTGTGCCAGGGTCTTTGTTTTTATATAGGGGCAAACAACACTTGTTTTAAGCGCTGACGCGCTGCGCATCGTCTTTCCGGCTGCGCTGTACGCGCTGACCGCGCCGGATAAGCTCCGTTCCGTATTTATTGCGGATGCCGTCCATGGCTTTGGACAGGTTGATATCGGTAAGCACATCATTGAACAGATCGATCTGGTAGCTCCCGCTGACCAGCTCGGACAGCCTGATACCGATCAGGCGGATCTTCGTTCCCGGTTTGTAAGCCTGCTGCAGCAGCTCCAATGCCTTCTGCGCAATCACGCGTTCAGAACAAGAATAAGGAATAGTGAGCTGGCGCGTGAATGTTTCAAAATTTGAATAGCGCATCTTCAGCGTCACACAGGCACAAAGACGGCCTTCCCTGCGCAATGAAAAGGTTAGGTCATCCACCATTGTTTTTACATATTGCTGTAACTGGTCCTGGTCAGACAGATCCTGCTCAAAAGTCCATTCCTTACTCAGACTCTTACGCTCCCCGTGCGGCACTACCGGGGCATCATCCAGTCCGTTGGCCTTTTTCCAGAGCGACACGCCATGTACGCCCAGGGCCCGCTCCATCACCGAGACATCTATCTTCTGGATCGCTTCTATTTTATGAATGCCCATGCGCGCGAGCTTTTGCACGGTCTGCTTACCGGCCATCGGGATTTTCTTCACCGGCAAAGGAGCGAGAAAAGTCTTTTCTTCACCGGGCACCACATACAGCTCGCCACAGGGCTTGGCCAATCCCGTAGCAATCTTGGAAACGGTTTTACCGGAAGACAACCCGAATGAAATAGGTAATCCTGTTTCGCGTATGATCTTCTGACGCAACTCACGCGCCCATTTCCAGCAGCTGAAATATTTATCCATGCCGGTGAGGTCCATATAATGTTCATCGATACTGGCCTTTTCAAATACCGGCGCAGATCCGGCAATGATCTCCGTAACCATGCGCGAATACTGTGCATATTTGTCGTGATCACCCCGTACCAGGATGGCTTCAGGACACAGTTGCAGCGCCTGTTTCATCGGCATGGCGCTATGCACCCCGAACTGACGTGCCTCATAAGAACACGAAGCGACCACACCCCGCCCTGCACTACCGCCGACCAGCACCGGCTTACCGATCAGATCGGGCCGTTGCAGGCGTTCAACGGAAACAAAAAACGTATCGAGGTCGCAATGAACAATGTGACGTTCCATATTTGTTATTTTAAATGGATTTGCTAACTTTGACACTAATAATATCACAACGAAGATTCCAATAATAACAAAAGAAAATGTCACAACAAAAAATATTTTGGGCAGAAAATGTAAAATTTTTACGCCAACGCAAAAAAATGAGCCAGGAAGCTATGGCTGAAACCTTGGGAATCAGCCGTTCCAAGTTGAATGCACACGAAAACGGTCATACGGTGAATCCACCCGTGGAAGACCTGATCCGGATATCTGAATTTTTTAAGATCAGCATCGACAGCCTGCTGAAAATCGAAATGGCAAAACTGGGTGAGCTGAAACTGCGCGAACTGGAAGCCGGAAATGATGTGTACACCGCAGGAAAAAACATCCGGGTACTCGCGATCACGGTCAATAAAGACAATAAAGAAAACATCGAATATGTTCCTGTAAAGGCGCGCGCAGGCTATCGTTCCTCATACAACGATCCCGAGTTTATCGCAGATCTTCCTAAGTACAGCTTTCCCGGTTTGTCGCCCAATGCCACCTACCGTATGTTTCCCACCGTAGGAGATTCGATGTTGCCGATACCGGCGGGCAGCGACCTGATCACAAGTTATGTGCAGGACTGGTCGGGCATCCGGGCCGGTACACTTTGCGTGGTGATCCTGAACGGTGAACAGGATTTTGTGTTCAAAAAAGTGAGCTTTCAGAAAGACGGGACGCTTTTGCTGGAATCGCTGAATGAAGCCTATGCGCCTTATACTGTCCAGGTATCAGACGTATTGGAAATATGGCAGTTCGAACGTTTTATCAGCAAAGATATTCCTGACCGCGCTACCGATCTCGACGAACTGAAAATGATGATTGCGGATATAAAAAAGACGCTCGGAAAATAAATCCCGGGCGTCCTTTTTATTCAACTTCTAATCGTCTATCGTTGGCTTTCTTTCTTCTTTTTATTGTTGTCGATGATGGCACCGGTACCGGCACCAACACCCGCTCCGGCAAGTCCGCCGATAATAGCGCCCCTGCCTTTACGATCGTCTATCAACGCGCCGGATACAGCTCCCACACCTGCACCGATAACGGCGCCGGTGGCAGTACTGCTCCATCCTTTACGTTGTTGTTGCGCTGCATTTCCGGAAGTGGAACTTGCCGTTCCGGAAGGCGTATAGTACACATTTTTTACAGACGTGCTATGGCGGGAAGCCTTAGCTGCTGCAACCTGTTGTTCTCTTTCTTCAAGTACCCTCGTCATTGAGTCAAGCGCACGCTGACGCTCCATCGCAGCCTGCTGGGCCGCAACTGCCGATTTTAATGAATCAAGGCTTCTCTGCTGTGCCATCTGTTGCGCCTCCTGCTCATGGTTACCGCAGGAACCGATTATTGCTGCAACACCGGCAATAATGATTATACGTTTCATAATATTCAATTTTTAAAGGTGAATAATTACAGATCCCCCATTGGTGTTTCGGGATCTACTTTTTTCTGTATTTTTTCTACCTCCTGAATGAAAGTGGTCAGTTCTGTATCGCTGTAAGCTCCATAGGCATCGGTAAGCGTGCCCATTTCACCATCTTTTGTGCGGATTGCATATAATATTGCATTGTCTTCGGGACTGCTTGCGCCTTCAAAACGGTAAAAGTTCACAATATGAACTTCTTCGGGGCGGAACTGTTTCTCTGTAGAAAGGGATTGAAGGAATCCTTCGCCGGCTTTGAATTGAGTGGTGTAACCGAGGCTATCAAGTTTAGTAACACAAGACGCGAGGGTCTTCATATCAGCAGTATCTCCGGAGGGCAGGTTTTGCCAGTCCTTATTATTATTGATTGTCTCGTTCATTGTAAGTCGTTTTAAATGGTTATTATCTATGTCAAAAATCCGAACGAAATGGCGCATAGCTTTTACGCGATTTATCCCGTTCCTTATATTATTCCGCATCATTTGGTTAAGAAAGATGTAAAACACGCTTGATTTTTCCCGAAAGCGGTTATAACTTTAAAACAAAAAGGAATATGAAGAAAGTTGTATTGCTGGCTGCATTATGGTCGGTGGCCATTCAGGCATCTGCACAGATATCCATTCTCGACACCGACATGCCGGTATCCGGAGATACGCTTCGTTACAGTATTACAGGTCCATCCACCGTTTTCAGTGCGGCAGATTCGGGCACTGCAAAAAGCTGGGATTTCAGTAGTCTTGGTGTCACAGCTCAAGCTGTGGATACGTATAAAAAGGCATCAGCAGTCAATCTCTCCTATGCGCTCACTATTTCCAGTTCTGCATATGGGTATAAGGTGGCGGACAGCATTCCGGGACTAAGTTCCTTCGCGGCTATTACTGCAAAAGATGTCTATACTTTCTTCAATAAAAAAAGTACGCCTTCGCGCTTCATAGCAGAGGCATTTGCAGCAAACCTCAGCGGCATTCCTACTCCGGCCAATTACAGCGACGAAGATGAGATCTATTTCCTCCCGCTCAATTACGGAAGAACAGACAGTTCCACTTACCTGCTCAATTTCTCTATTGCAGGAACAATAGGAATCAAACAGGCGGGTTACCGCATCACGCGTGCGGATGGCTGGGGTACCATCAAGACACCTTACTTCACGACTGCCACCCCGTGCCTGCGCATCCGTCAGGAAATACATGAAGTGGACTCCATTAATATTTTAGGTTCTTCCGTGGGACTTCCGCGCACAACGGTGGATTATAAATTTCTCGTGTCCGGCGAGCATTATCCTGCCGTATGGGTAACCGCTACTGTAATAGGAGGCAGTGAGACGGTAAACACGATACGTTATCGCGACACGAAACGCATCGCCACATCGGTGCCCTCTTATACTGAAGGAATAAAAACACTGCAGATTTCCCCCAACCCTTCTGGCGGTAAAGACCGCGTGCAACTGCAGTTACCTGTTTCGTGGAAACAATATACCGTAGAGATATACGACATGCAGGGAAGACTCCTGATCCGTAACGAATCAGAAAACATCCTTTCTCTGGAAACGTTTGCCTCAGGCTCTTATATCGTTCGCGTACTATGCGGTTCCGAATGTGCATACGGTTTGCTGCAGCACCATTGAGATTAATACAATATACTATTGAGCGAACATAAACCGTAAGGTGACGCCACCGCTGGTTGTGGTGATCGGATAAGAGGTGGTTACGTACGGGATCGTCTGACTCCGGTTGTAGAAGAAACGTATCGTAAAGCTTTGGTTGATCAGGTAGTCAACAGTGGGAGCAATGGTAATCACCTTCTGGCCACGGCTCACTACATCCGTCATCAGAGACAGGTAGGTATTCGTGGTTTTATCATCGCGGATACCTACGTCTACTTTAATGTTCAGGTCATTTTTCAGCACACGTTTACCCGCAATTGGGAAAGGCAGGCGCATACCCCGTACGCGGTATCCGAGCCCGAACACATATTCAAAGCTCCTGGTCTCGCTCACCTGGTAATCAATGAGGCTCAGGCTCACAACCCTGTTGCGACGGATCTCAAATTTTGAAGTCAGGTTATTTTTCATGGTAACATCCACGGCAAACATCGGGTTCAGCTGATCGGTAAGCGTAATATTCGGCACCTGAAAATAAGGTATGTAGTTGCCTGTGTTCGAATCGATGAACGAAGGATACCCTACTCCTCTTAAATCCTGGTAAGTGAGCGCCGAGTTGAAGGCATTCATCGCCATAGTACCGGTGTAGGCGCTGCTGATAACGATGTTGTTAAAGATCATCTTGAAGCCCGGAATCTTCGTAAGACCGTTGTAGGTGATCCGCCAGTTGGGCGCCGGCAGGTAAAAACGGAACGGATTTGAATTGAGCTTATTCCGGTTATCATAATCGAGCAAGGCCACACTGCTGGCGCTCTGACCCGTGTAAGCGGCCAGGAAAGCGGGTATCAGCACCTCCTGTGAATAAGCGGTATAACCTTTCTTATAGCTCGGATCGTTCGGGTCGGATACATTTCTGGTATAAGGATTTGCCGAACCCAGGCGCGATGAGATCGTGACACGGTTATTGACAAATTCAAGGAAGGTACCCGAACGCGAAGACGATGGCTTGAACATCGTTTTGAGTCCGATATAGCTCTGAGAAAATGTACCGGTATGGTACTGATTCAGGTTATTGAATTCCGGAGTAGACTGGTAGGAGGTGTCTTTATATAGTTCGCTGAATGTTTTGGAGAATGTGCGGTTAGCCGAGAAGTCGATACGCAGATCGGCAATAGGTTCCACCTGCGCCGTAACACTGATGTTCTGGCTGTAGGATTGTGAAAACTGGGAATTGAACAATGTATCACGGCTCAGCTTACCATCCTTACCCAGTTGATCCAGCCAGGCCAGTTGCGGCTGGTAGCCGAATGCATAAGCAAGGCCGGGAGATCCCGTGGAACTTACACCCAGGTATTTTGCGGAATCCATAAAACCAGGCAGTGTGGTTCCGCCCGATTCGGTATAGTTCATTGTTACTCGCTTGAGCATGGTGATCATTTTCCCACCGAATCGCTCTGCCCTGGAAATTTCGGGAACGGAATTACGACGCGCAAGCCTTGCCGCTTTTTTGGCAGCTTTCTTCTTCGCGGCTTCCGCTTTGTTGTGTGCTATTTCTTCCGCTTTCTGCACCTGCTTTACCGAATCGATCTGGGCATCGGTATAGCCGGTAAGATCAATTACTTTAGGCACATAGGGCTTCACCTCGTATTTGCTTTTCTTCTTTTTATTATCGTCTGCAGGCTTCTGATTTGAAGCCGTTGCATCGGGTTGTTTGAGATCCATCATCCCCCCCGGTCCGCCCTGCAAAACAGTATTTCCGCCGGTCTTCCCGCTGGGGAGCGGTGCACCTCTTGCCTCCATCATGGCTCCTCCCGGTTTCGGCATCACGGGTGCATTCACAGCCTTCAGCCAGCGTTGCTTATTGTATAACTGCGCGAAATTCAGTTCTCCGTTTATCTGCTTCTGGCTGGTATTCGCAATTGTGTTACCCAGGTTTCTTGCCAGCTGCGATGCAGCAGTCCAGGTGTAGGTAGCGCCATAGGTAACCTTAAGACTGGTCCAGTCGGTAAGCGGTGTTTTGGCCAGCGGCACATTATAACTCGCGTTGAAGTTCTGACTGAACTGGGTATTCCGTCCAAGGTTCCTGATGGCAGTCCAGAGCGAATCGCGTTTCTCTTTTGTATCGATTTTGCCGTAGGGTTCGTCCACACGGGAACGGTTGATCGCGCTGTAGTCAAACGAAAGGGAGCGCGTAAGTTCCCACCTCATATTGTAGGTACGCGTCCAGATAAAATTCTTAAAAAAGATAGGAGCAATCTTATAGTCTCCGTCTCCGATCACACGTACCTGCGTTTCCTCCATCACCTTATTCATATCGTTGCGGAAAGAGAAATTAACGGGTACCGGATTAAAATTAAAATCTTTCACCAGTCCGAACCACTTCGATTTGCTGTGAATCAGTTTTTTAAACGGTTCAATCGGCTTCGACTTGAAATTGTGCGTGTATCCCAGTCCGAACGTCTGCGTTTCCAGATCATCACTTTCGATGAGGGAATTATGTTTGAACTGTTTGTTGTAGGAATAACTGAAATCAAAATTCTTAATGCTGTAGAATTTAGGTTTGCTGTTTGCTTTTGTGTTACCGAGTATACGGGCATTGGCGATATTGAAGCTGGTGATGGAGGTGAAGTCCTGGGCGGCACGGCGCAGCGAATCACGTTTGGCGGGATCTGCAGTGGCGTTCAGCAGGTTCTCCATTTTCTGATCCAGGTCGTAAGGATTATATTTCGGATTGCTCACGTTCTGGGAATAACCCAGGAAAAACGGAAGTGATACACCCCAGTTTTTCGGCATGAGTTTACCCAACTGGAGATTCGACGACGCATCGTAGGTATAAATACTGTTCTGAGAGCGCTGGTTTACCTTCTGGTCGATACTTCCATAGCCAGCTGTGCTGGTAGATCCGGAAAGGCGTACACTCCCGAGATCTGCCAGTTGTATATTGGTTTTACCTGCTGCTGCATAAGCGGGTGTGGTGGTGATGCCGCTTACACGCAATTCGTCAAACCATACTTCAAGACATTTCGGAAGCCCGTCATCGGAAGGATGTGTATTGTCTTTTTTAGGATTCGCCACACCCAGCATCACGTTCTTGGCATCTCCGATATTCGGTTGCCCCACCACCATAATTATTGAGCCGTCGCTCATTGTCTCCTGGTAAGGGACATAGCTCGCAAGACCCTTATCGTTACGATGCGTTTTTACGGCAACGAGATCATCAAGTGTCAGGGCAACTTCGTTGGAAGAAGGCCATATATCCGACTGTGTACTGGCACCGGCAAGCGTTACATTCAGCGGACGGCGGTATTCATAATAGTTATTGGTGAAGTCGCTTCCTATACGCATGAACATCTGCACATCTCCGTTCTGCAGAGATGATTTCCCTACCTGCGCTTCCGCGTGCACAAACAGACGCAGCTTATCGAACTGACGGATATCTGTCGAACCCAGAGATTTAAACACACCACGAGAATCGCCGTCTTTCAGATTACAAACCTGCAGGGACAGTGACTGCTCATTCTGCTGAATGGTCTGACCATTGCTCACGGCCTGCTGCTGACGCGTAACACCCGGAGGAATCACGTAAGGAATGGGAGAACGTTTGCTGTTCTCCTCCACGCTTACGGAAAGCAACGTGAAGTCTGTTGTGGAGTTATCGATCGGAACATTCTCTCCGGGATTGAGGAGCGAATACATGTAACGGCGCCAGGTGTTACGTCCGAGCTGAAGCCTTCCGAAACGTACGGTCACACTGTCTTCAAATCCGCTCAGGTACATACGCATGAAACGGATAGAACGGAAATCGTTGATATTGCCGACCTTATTCTGGAACTCGGCAATCGGAATTTTGAACTGATACCAGGTTTCGGGCTCCTTCTGTCCGTTGGGTAAAGTTACACCAGGGTTGTCGTAACGATCGGTAATAAAGTTCGTTCCGACTTTCATGTTCGGAGTGATATCGATGCGGTACTGGTAATAATTCTCTGCCTCGTTGAGCGTATTATCCTTGTTCAGGTCTTCCGATTCCGGATAAGTGGTGTTTGCAGATGAGAACGAAGATGAATTGTCTGCTATCGGGGAGTTACCCTGTGTATTGTTGTAACGCTTGTACCGTTGCAGGATGTATGCATTATCGTATTCGTCGCCGCGGAAATAGTGATAGTCGTCGTTCGCCGGGTCTTTCTGCGCCTGTATGAACGAAGGGGAAGTAGCACCAACCTTAAAACGCAATCCGTCCAGGTAATCCTGGAACTTCTGCGTTTCCTCGTCATTGTTCATCAGGTCGAAGCCCACGTCCTGTATCGCGCGGGTTGCGGGATCATTATCGAATGAGCGGGTGATCTGCATCGCGAACGACGGTGCATACCCCCAGGTAGTGCTGACGAGTTTGGTAGTGTCTTTGGGATTCGTGATACCATTCTCGTAAGCCATATTGTGGTCCTTCATCACATCTTCGGAAATGTCTCCGAGATTGACGTACAGCGAACCACCGGAAGAAAGGCTGCGGTTGTTGATAAACGGATCCAGGATCCACATCTCTATATACTCTACATTCGACTGTTCAAAGTCTGTATTGTCAATATAGCGTGAAATACCACCCCAGCGTTGTTTGGGATTCAGCAACTTACCGGTTAGCGGGTCAATATTGTCTACATCAAAGTTGTAGGGTCCTCTTTCCTGCGGATAAAAAGACAGATCGAAAGTAGCCAGCGAATTCTGCAGCGTATTATTCGACGTTTGCGGGAATACGTCCTGTACCTGCACCATACGGATATAGTGCTGATCCGGGTCGTTTTTCACATAACCCGGTGTTCCGCCGGTAGGGTCTACCAGTGTCGGCTCGATCTGGTACCAGGCAAGCTTCGCGCGATTGCTGTTGTAGGCACGCGTGTCGAGCGTTGCTTCCGGGAAAAGTATGGAGCCGTCTTTACCTATAGCCTGTGTGGGCGTGGAAGCGAGCATCCAGTTCTGAACCGGTGTTTTCAGATCATAAGAGCTGCGGGTACCTTCAAAGTCATCGATGTAAACAGTACCGCCCGGATCTACTCCGTCGATCACTTTCGAGTGACCCGGGAATAAACCGGCAACCTCACCGGATGCGGTAATAAAGGAACTTGCGGTAGTGGAATAGATCGGCAGTTTATCCAGTGCACGTGTGAGCGCCGGGAACTCCGACTGGTAGCTCGCGTCCAGCCCGAGATTGGTATTGCGGATCGGGTCTTCACCGATCGTCGTCTTTTGTGTAAACGGACGCTCGGTCAGACGCATGAACGTTCCACCCAGCGTCAGCTTGGGATTCAGAATATAGTCAAACCGGGAGCCGGTGAAATTCTGCTGCTGGAAACCGAATGTGGCATTGTCTTCATACTGCACATTGATCGGGATACCGGAGTTTAGAATACCGGAGTTGAGGATTTTAATTCTACCCAGTCCGTAATCGATCTGGTAATCCTGATTCTCAACCAGGCGCTGCCCACCCGCGGTAACAGATACGGAACCTTGCGGGATATTAAATCCACCGAGCGAAATCTCGCTTGAAGAAGACGACTTATACGTTCCGCGCATTATATAACGGTTGTTCTGCTGCGACTGAAGCGCTACCGTTTTCGTGGAATCGTACAGTATCTGGTAAGGATATTTGCGTTGCAGAACAGGATCCGGACCAATAGCCGGAATAAGGTCGGACCCAAAAGGCTCGAGCACCGGGAAAATGACTTTGCCTTGCTGGGTATTGATCGTAATTCCCTCCACAAAGTCGAACACCCCGTCCGGAGAAGGGTCATTCTGCTGGTTCAGGCGGTCGAGATTCAGTACGGAAAGCAGCGGCAGTCCGGCAGATTCGCCTTCGGGCAGGTAGCGCTTTTCCCCTCCTCCCGGATCCTGATAGAGTACGTTCAGGCGGAAACTTTCTTTAGAAATTCCATATCCTCCGATCGCATAAACGTTTTTCATCATCAGGTCCCAGATCGGGAGCTTAGGCGAGTTGGACGTACCTTTCAGCAATTTCAGGAAGATCATCCGCTGATTGGTGGAATCGGGTGTGAGGTCTTCGGAAAACTCACCCACCTGGTATACTTTACCGTTATAGGTATACCGGAATGCCACTCCGACCACTTCATCCGGGTTCGGTTGTGTATTCAGGGAGATATATCCCAATTGGGCATTGAATGAATATTCGGATGGATTCAGCTTACGGGCGGTAACAGTAGAAAAGTCAACTCCCTGAGTAAGGCCAAGACTCTGCATCGCCAGGGCATAACCACCTTGCAAACGCGCGTTCGGCAACTGCAGCAATCGCGAATACAGATCATTGGCGTTATTATCCGGAAGATTCAGCGGTATTGATCCTGGTATCAGCGTACTATTATACGGCTTGCTCTCCCCAAGGTCCATAAATGCAAGGATGCTGCGTACACCGGTAACGGCACCGGTACGGTTAGCAATCCAGACTTCGATTTTATTGATCGAGATCAGCGAGTTGATTACCGGAAAGTTCTTCAGCGCTTTATTGTAATTGTCGCGGAAGTAATGCGCAAGCAGAAAGTTCTTATTTTCCTCGTATGCGTCGGCTTTGATATTGAATTGCTGCGTCTGTGCACCTCCCTGTATTGTAAGACTGTTTTGTTTGGATTTCTGCTGGGAAAGAACGGTCGTTACCCAAAGCTTACCGAACTGCAATTGCGTTTTTAGTCCGAACAGACTCTGGCGTCCGCTCAGCAATGCGCTTTTTAAGGGGAAACTTGTGTTACCGGCCTCTATCTTTTTGATGATCTCGTCTTCCTTACCGGTATATTCCACCCGTTGCATATTCTGGAAGTCGAACGTGGCTTTGGTATTGTTACTGATGTTCAATTTCATCTTGTCACCGATGGTGGCAAGCAAATTGATGTTCATCTGCAGGTCGAAGTTGAAAGCTCCGAACTTTTGCTGACGTTGCGTCAGCGCGGGATTTTTGATATTCTGCCAGTTGCCACCGAAAGTGACATCCACATTTCCCTGAGGACGCACCTGAATTCCCGTTCCGCCGAAAATACGGTCGAACATACCCTCTTTATACATAGTGGGTAATTCCGGCTTTTTATTGAACATTGTATTCGCATCCATACGACGGCGCCAGTAGCTGCGCTCGTCTTCCTCCGCCTTATATCGCTGGTATTCTTCCTGCGTCATGTAGGTAGGCGTACGGATATACTGATCTCCTACTTTATCAACAAAATAGAACTTGTCTTCTTTTTCATCATATTCCACCGTTCTCTTAACGTTGCCGGGATCGTTCAGATCCACGGAACCGGGTTTTGAATCGATGGAAGATTCCTTATCGCGGAGCGGGAATTTTAAAGAATCTGTGGAACTGCCGGGAGTCTGTGCAGATGCAGAAGAACATAGCAACAACAGCAGGCTTAAAGCCAGCATCATCCGATAGCCCCACACACCGCAACTATGCATCTGTTGATTGTCCTTCAATGGTTACTTGTAGATAAGGTTGGTCATTACAAATTCCGGAACGCCTCTCTAACCAGTTCTTCCACAGGAAGCTGGTCGCCGTCTTTCACTTTTTTCAAAGCAGTTTCTGCGGCGGATTTGTTAATACCTAAGTTCATTAGAGCTATTAACGCATCATTAGCATTTGTATTGTGCACCGGTGCAGAATTATCCGACCCCGCAACGGTGGCAGGAACAGATAGTTTTCCTTTCAGTTCCAGAATGATACGTTGAGCGGTTTTTGCTCCTATTCCCTTGATCTTTTCCAATACGTTACTCTGACCGGAGACGATTGCACGTTCCAGTTCCGAAGGACTTAATGCCGACAGGATCATGCGGGCGGTACCTGCCCCTACACCATTTACACCAATAAGCTGGCGGAAGGTGTCTTTTTCATAGGTATCTGAAAAGCCGAATAGTGTCCAGCCGTCCTCACTCACCTTCAGATGGGTGTACAGCCGCACCTGCTCAAGATGCCGGATCTGGTCAAAAGTCCGTAATGTTATATGCACCTCATACCCAACGCCGTTTACATCAATAAACAGCAGGGAAGGTGATTTATGGGTAATCTTTCCTTCAAGATAAGCAAACATAGGGTGGTGTTGGTTGCCGAAGCGTGCAAGCTAAAAAAAAGCGACGTAAACCGGTACGTCGCTCTTGGATTTTTTTTAAAAGTAAGTTATTCTTCCCACCAAGGTTCCGCGCGGGTCTTGAATTTATAGAAGAAGGTAATGGAAAAGCTCGAAAATCCATCGGGACCTTTGTTGCTGCCACGCATTTCTCCTGTCTTGTGGGTTTTGTTCGGATCCAGTTCCCAGGATTTATCCCTCATGGCAGTGGCCTGTTTCACCTGTGCAGGTGTCAGTCCGTTCTGAGCATATAACGCAGGATCGATATAATTCTGACTAACGCCATCGAGGTAATCCGTAAAGCATTTACGATAAACCCATTCCGCACCGATACCGAAAGACGGGCTTAGATCCCATTTGATACCGATACCCAAAGGAATAGCAAGCTGCCATTGAGAATAAGCTTTGGGCATACCGCTCTCTTTAAATCCGTCGCCTTCCACGTGCAGATCATACAGGTCGATCCACTCACCGGTAGACGCGCCGGCACTACCGTCTTTTTCCACGTAACGGCCTTTCGCATTGAAATGATAACCTGCAATACCTGCAAGCAGGTAAGGCTGGAAGTGCATTTTTGCAGCGCGGCTCAGCGGTGAAATACGGAAAGGATTGATCTCAAACATGAAAGAACCTTCCCAGATGGTGGTGCGTACGTCCAGGTTACGCTGGTAACGTTGCACCGCATCGGTTTCATATTTGGTTTCTTTTTCAGCCAGGTCTTTATTCATTTTATCACCGGCACTTACAATGCCGTATGAAATACCGGTACGCATTACAAGCGCCGGCCAGGACGAATAACGAACGTACAATCCGCCAAATGGCTGAATATAACTGCTGTAGTTGGAATTTTTAAAGTGTTCGATCGGAGATTTGGTGCCCACATCGCCCCACAAATCGCCGGTTCCCACCTTCACACCCAAAGACCAGCAACGACGCTCGATGTATTCACGATCTAATTGGGCCGAAGCTGAAAAGGCAAATCCGAGAGCTAAGGCAGTTGTGCAAAATGAACTGATGAGTTTGGTCTTCATGTTCTTATAACCGAATTTGGGTACAAGATATAAAACTTTGATTTTAATAAAAGTTTTTGAGAGAGAAATTTGAAAAAAAGTTACAATGCCTTATTTACCCTGAAACGCCGCTTTGCGCTTTTCCAGGAAAGCCGCAACTCCCTCTGCTTTATCTGCCGTATCAAAGCATTCTCCGAATGCGGTCACTTCATTTGCAAATCCGTTCGGATCACATTTTGCCGCCTGGTTTACGAGGGCAATAGACTTCGCCACAGCCAGCGGTGCTTTCCCGTTGATTTTCGTCAGTATCTTTTTAGCCTCATCCAGCAAGGAACCGATCGGGAACACATGATTCACCAGACCCAGGTTTTTTGCCTCTTCCGCGCCGATCATGTCGCCGGTAAGAATCAGTTCCATTGCTTTCCCCTTGCCGATCAGTTGGGTAAGTCGTTGCGTACCGCCGTAACCGGGTATCAGGCCGAGGTTCACTTCGGGCTGACCGAACTTGGCATTCTCACTTGCGATACGGAAGTGACAGCTCATTGCGAGTTCGCAGCCGCCACCGAGTGCAAAACCATTCACAGCGGCTATAATAGGTTTATGTGCGTTCTCGATTTTGGAAAATACCAGATCCTGACCGCGTTGGCCAAGTGCCGCACCACCCTTTCCGTCCAGCTCTGTAAACTCTGAAATATCCGCACCGGCAACAAAAGCCTTTTCTCCGGAACCGGTAATAATCACAGATTTAACCTCGGGATTGGACAGACATTCGTCCAGCGCATTTCCCAGATCGGTGATTACATCTTTATTAAGTGCGTTCATTTTCTCCGCACGATTGATCGTGATGATCAGGATTCCATCCTGTAAATCAGTAAGCAGTGTCATGTGTTGATTTTTTGGATCACGAATGTACTAAACACGGCATTTTATCAAACAATATTTTCAGAACAACTACTTTAATACAAAGTAAACAAATGAAATTAAGCATATTACAATACTCATCTAAACTAAAATATACCTTAACTCCTAGTCAACTGCCGCCTTAGGAGCATACGATAAAATAAAAAATCGCATTTCTAAAACAAACCAAACATAATCAGCGACCATCTAAAGTATCACTTCAACTAAAAAGTCTGTCCTGACAAATCCTGCCGGAGATATTCTGAACTCTTTAACACTCATCTTACGCTGCGTGTACGTAAAAATCCGATTAACAATTTACTTTAGGTAGTCAAACTAAATAATTAGTTAACAATTAATAATAACAAATTAATGACCAAATCTAAGAACTGCCTTCCACCCTGTTTCTTCGGATGAAAGAAATCTTCGGCAGAATATAAGCGAAATTAATAGCAGTTGCAGGCTAAACGCATAACACAATAATTATTTACTGTTTACCTTCGCGCCTCAAACCGTAATTCATGGGTAAAATCTCCATCAACATAGCCACCGGCAGTATTCAAAAACAGGACATTATTGTAGGTATCGATCTGGGTACGACCAACAGCCTTATCAGCATCGTTCGGGAAGACAGCAGACAACCCATTGCACTAAGGGAAATTGATGGTCTGACTTTAGTGCCGTCTGTCGTTCATTTTGACGAACACGGCAATCCGAGTGTCGGTGTGGAAGCAGTGAAAAAGCTGATCACAGATCCTCAGCATACCATCTATTCGGTAAAACGTCTTATGGGAAAATCCTATAAAGACGTAGATACGGAGAGCGCTTTCTTTGCTTATAAGGTAATTGATGACAATACCGATTCGCTGGTAAAAGTCCAGGTAAACGATAAATTCTATACCCCTGTTGAATTGTCTGCGCTGATTCTCCGTGAATTGAAACAGCGTGCGGAGCATATTCTGAAAACGCCGGTCGGGAAAGCCGTGATCACTGTGCCGGCTTACTTCAATGACACACAACGCCAGGCCACACGCGATGCCGGAAAACTCGCAGGACTGGACGTATTAAGGATCATCAACGAACCTACGGCAGCGAGTCTCGCCTACGGTATGGGGATTAAGGCAGACGAAGAAAAAACGATCGCGGTATATGATCTTGGGGGGGGCACCTTCGACATTTCCATCCTGCATATTCATAATGGCATCTGCGAGGTATTATCTACCAATGGCGACACCCACCTCGGTGGAGACGATTTCGACAAAGCGATCGCAGACCACTGGATACGCCAACACGGACTGGACTATCAGCCGGAGCTTCGTCTGATAGCAGAAGAAGCGAAAAAGACACTGTCAGACACCGATCAATTCAGTTCCTCGTTTGCAGGGAAAGCACTGACATTGACTGCCGGTGAATTTGCAGAACTGGTGCAACCATTGATCCAAAAAAGTCTCGATTGTTCGAAAAATGCGCTGAACGATGCGCAACTCAGCACTACCAATATCGACGAAGTGGTGATGGTGGGCGGATCGACAAGAATGCCGGTCGTCAAAAATGCAGTAAAAGCGTTTTTCGGAAAAGACACCCTGAACGATTTCCTGAATCCCGACGAGGTGGTTGCACTAGGTGCCGCCATACAGGCCGACATCCTTGCCGGCAACAACACCGAGATGCTGCTGCTGGATGTGACGCCACTGAGCCTGGGATTGGAAACGATGGGCGGGCTCATGGATGTGCTGATTCCCCGGAATTCAAAGATCCCCAACCGTGCATCACGCCAATATACTACCCAGAAAGACGGACAGAGCGGTATGCGTATCTCCGTTTTCCAGGGAGAGAGAGACCTCGTTCAGGACAATCGTGCGCTGGCCAGTTTTAACCTGAGCGGCATCCCTGCAATGCCCGCCGGATTGCCGAAAGTGGAAGTGAGCTTCCTGATAGACGCCGATGGCATTCTGAAGGTGAGTGCCGTGGAACTGAGAAGCGGTATCAGCCAGTCGATCGAAGTAGCCCCGAAATATGGTCTCACTGACGAACAGATGGAGCAGATGCTGTTGGACTCCCTCACGCATGCGAAGGAAGATATGCAGACGCGTGCGCTGGTGGAAGCACAGACGGAGGCAAGGCAGATGTGCGATACGGTAGAAAAATTTCTGAGCAAAAACGCCTCATTGCTGAACGCCGACGAAACGGATGCAACCAGGCGCCAACTCGCTGTGCTTCAGGAAAGCATACAAAACGCAACAAAAGACGCTATCCAGAAAGAAACCGAATTACTGAATGAAATCACCCGCCCGTTTGCCGAAAGAGTGATGGATATTGCACTCAAGGAAGCGATGCGCGGAAAGAAGATAATTTAATTCGCCCCCGGATATCTCCATATAGCAACAGATTATAGTGCTTACGACCAAAAGTCGTTAACTTGCTTCATTGTATATTAAATTTTTGCGAAAAATAATGAAGCAAGTCACTTTATTGTGCGGTCTCGCAGCCTTATCCTTCAGCGGTATGGCGCAGCAGGTACAGCACATAAACCAATTTGGTGTGTCTGTTTTTGAAGGCAGTCATACCCTGAAGCCGACCCACCGGGCAGATGCGGGGACGAGAGCTAAATTACTGGCGGCATTTCCCGGCTGGTATATCGGTACTGATCGCTGGACCGGCGGTTTTACAGAATTGAACGGACCCGCGCTAAGCATCCCAGGTTCCGGCCTCGAGGAGAAAGCGCGTAATGCTATGCGATCCAAACTGGCTGTGGTTGGCCTCAATGAGGCGGAGTGGAAATTGGTGGATACACGCACCAATACAAAAGGATTTACTATTCTTTCTTTTGAGCAGGAAGTTGGCGGTCATACCGTAAGTTTTGCTAAGATGCATGTACGGTTTACCCCAGATCAGAAACTTGCCCGCATCAATATGAAAAGCTACGGAGTTCCCGACTTGTCTCTGAGCCCGTCTGTTGCCGAAGCAGCAGCTTTAGCTAAGGCGGTTGCCGGAATGGAAACTGCCGATATTACATCACAAAATATTGAGGGGGATTGGCAATGGTTCCCGATCCCGTCTGCAGCAGGTTATCAGCTGCATCCTGCCTATAAATTCACGCTTACGGGCAAAACCGAGCAAGGCGGAAGTGTTCCGTTGAATGCTTACGGCTATGTGGATGCGACCAACGGAGATCTGCTGTACCGTGACAATGAAGTGAAAGATGCCGCAGACCTGCACGTTGTGGGACGTGTCTACGATAAAGGATTCACGCTTCCGAGTTCGCTCAAAGGACTTCCTTACATCAAAGCTGACGTTGGTGTGCCCACTATGCTGCTGGCAAACGACACCGGCCTCCTTACCTCCACTACCCCTACCTCACCTACCACTTTCCAGGTAAGCCTGAGCGGTAAATGGTCGAATGTGATTTCCGTGCCGGATGGAAAAACAACACCCACGTTTACGTCTGTAGTGACAACAACTGGCGCTATTGATTCTTTTCCTGTTTCTTCGATTGCCACGAGCCGTCACATCAATGCCTACTACCATGTGAATACCGTTCACGATTTCATGAAATCGCTGTACGGCACCACATTTACCGGAATGGATTATGCGCTCACGACAAATGTCGATGCGACTGGTATATGTAATGCATTCTTTACCGGAACCGGCGGATCGTCCATCAATTTTTACCCTTCAGGCGGCGGTTGTGTTTCTTTCGCGGAAGTACGTGATGTGGTGTACCACGAATACGGACATGCCATCGTGAGCAAATTGTACACTTCCGGAATGACTAACGGAGGATTGAATGAAGGACAGGCGGACGTCTGGGCGTTGAGCATCACGAAAGATTCCGTATTGGCAAGAGGTTCCACCATTGGCGCACCGACCAGCTTTATCCGGCGCTACGACGGAACACCGAAAGTGTTTCCGGTGAACCTTACCGGCGAAGTGCACGACAACGGAGAGATCATTGCCGGTGCATGGTGGGATTACGGAAAGAATGTGGGCAGCGTGGATTCAATGAGCAAACTGTTCTCGCTCACATTGACGGATCAGCCGGACGGACCGAACGGAACCGAAGGAGACGTCTATTTTGAAATGCTGATTGACGCGCTTATAAATGATGACAACGACGGAGATCTTTCTAACGGAACCCCGCATTTCCTCCCGCTCGTAAAAGCGTTTGCACGCCATGGCATTTATCTGCTGCAGGATGCGGATCTCGCGCATACCGAACTCGGCCATCAGGCAAAAGGAGCGTCCATCACGTTTAATGCAACGCTTACGGTAAGTCATCCTGAGTTCTTCAGTGGATTGGATCTCGTTTACCGCACCTCCCGCGCGGCCGGTGCTCCATGGGATACTGTGGCAATGACAGACCTGGGTGCAATGAATTTTACGGCCACTATTCCGGGACAGGATGCCGGAACGCTGGTAGATTACTACTTTGCTGCTGAGGATATCGTAAACCAGACGGGTATTTTCTTCCCGTCCAACTTCTACCCTCCTGCTATTCTCGCAGAGAGCCAGTCGAACATTCCTTACCAGTTTGGCGTAGGACTGACTGCAAGCAAAATATTTGATTTCGAAACAGATCCCGGTTCCGACTGGCAGATTGGTATTGCTACCGACAATGCCACTTCCGGCAGGTGGGTAAGAGCGGTACCTATTTCTTCTAAAGTATCCGGCAATATTGTTCAAACCGGAAATGATCATACCTCAGGCACAGGTTCCTGTCTCGTTACGGCGAATGCCACATCTACCTGGGCCAGCGCGTCCAGTGCAAGTGTGAAAAACGGCGTTACCACGGTTACCACACCTTTGTTTGATATCAGCTCTTACACAACTCCGGTAATTGAATATTACCGCTGGTACGGAAACGACCGCGGACAATTTCCGAAAAGAGACAGCTGGCGGGTGAACCTGTCTGCAGGTTCTGCATTTTCGGTTCCGGTAGAAAACACCAACCAACCTGATTATTCCTGGAGAAGACGCATCTTCAAACCCCGCGAATTGTTCAGCACAACCAATAAAGTGCAGTTGCTGTTTATCGCGAAAGAATCAGGGTCCACAAGCACCGGCAATTCGCTGGTAGAAGCTGCGGTCGATGATTTCATCATTTACGAAGGCGCGGATCTTTCTTCCGTTGATGAAACGAAAGTGGATCTTGCACGCATCTACCCTAACCCCGTTTCCGGTACATTGCAGATAGTATTGCCCGGAAATACCGATGCTACATCGATTCAATTCTTCGACCTTACGGGTAAAGTAGCAGCCGAAGTAGCGGTTACGAAAGGAGCTTCGCATTATGCAATTGAAACAGGCAATATGGTGCCGGGACAATACTTCCTGGTGATCAAAATGGGATCTACAATTCAGACCCGTCCGATCACGATCGCACACTAGAAAAATTCAGATTGTGAAGGCCGTCCTCAAAAAAGGGCGGCCTTCTTTATTGATGCGGGTTTTGGCTCATTCCGGTTTAGCAATCAATATTTTATTCAAAAAAATGTGAGGATTTTTTGAAGAATATTTGGAAGTTTCAAAACGTTTACTACCTTTGCAATCCCAATCAACGGGAAACAAACAAAAAAGCTCTTTAAAAAAAAAGCAAAAAATGCGGAAGTAGCTCAGTTGGTAGAGCACAACCTTGCCAAGGTTGGGGTCGCGGGTTCGAGTCTCGTCTTCCGCTCCAAAACAAAAAATTTCCAAACCTGACCCGGTTTGGATTTTTTGTTTAAGCCATGTCTGTAAAAAGTCTATTTTTACACGGCAGGCCCTGGTGGTGAAATTGGTAGACACGCAGGACTTAAAATCCTGTTTGCAGCAATGCAAGTGCGGGTTCAAGTCCCGCCTGGGGCACAGAGAAAAGCCTTCAGACATTTGTCTGAAGGCTTTTCTTTTTTACGGCATCATTATCTTAAAGAGAGATTCGCTTCAAAACGTCTTTGTAGTGCCTGCCGACGGGCAGCTCAAGCTCACCTGCAAGCAATACCAGCATATTCCTTATAGCTTTCACTTTTGGCAATGAAACGATGTAAGAGCGGTGGATCCTTAAAAAATCGTGCTCAGGCAGCTGACGTTCAAAATTTTTGATGGCCATACGCACCAGAACCGGTGCAGCCGACTCCAGATAGATCTTCACGTAATTGTCGCGTGATTCCACATAAAGAATGTCCGCAAGCGCAATTTTCACAACGCTATACTCAGCCCTCACAAAAATATATTTCGGGTTCGCCTCTGCCGTCCTGGAGTTCATGTAGTTTTTGAACTCCAGCACTTTATCAATCGCGCTATTAAAACGGTCCGATTCAAATGGTTTGAGGAGGTAATCAAGTGCACTCAGCCGGAACGCTTCCACCGCAAATTCGCTGTATGCGGTCGTGAAGATCACCAGCATTTCCGGTGACAATTGCTCTTTCAGCTGTAACCCCGACATGCCCGGCATATTAATATCCAGGAATATCAGATCAACATTGTTTTCGCCGAGGAAGGAAAGCGCCTTATGTACATTTGTAAAGGTGCGTATAAGGTTCAATTCTTCGCGCTGAGCAGCAAACGCACTGATCACATCCAGCGCGAGCGGTTCGTCGTCTATTGCTATAGCGTTTATGGTCATAACTGCAATTGAAGGGTTACAAGAAAGCGATCGGGCGTATCGCCGATATGAAGTTCATATGCCCCGGGATACAAAAGTTCCAGGCGTTGCCGGGTGGTTTGAATTCCCAGCCCTGTTCCTTTTTCCTTTATCGCGAGTTCCGACATTTTGGAATTCGTGATGGTCGCCTGAAGTGTACGTTCCCGGATAACGATCGACACTTCGATAACGGAAGGGTGCTCACTGTCTGCTCCATATTTAAATGCATTTTCCACAAAAGGAATAAGCAGGAACGGAACAATCTTTACTTCATTTGTTACCCCGGAAACCTGGTACGCTACGCTGGTAGCCGGGGTAAGCCGCAATGACTGCAGTTTCATATAGCTCTCAATATACTCCAGCTCCTTATTCAGCATCACCAGCGGCCGGCTGCCCTCGTCTATGGAATAACGCATCATTTTAGACAGGGTGACAATTGCTTCCGGCGTCTTATCCGACTTCTTGATCGCCAGCGAATAAAGGCTGTTCAGTGTATTGAACAGGAAATGCGGATTGATCTGTGCGGTGAGAAAGGAGATGCGTGTGGTGAGCTTCTCCAGCTTTACCTGCTGCCATTGCTGATAAAGGCAAAGCACAAAAGAAACCACGTGTACGATAATGTACATAAACAGGTTGAAGCTGTTGCCGAGCGGTGTGAAATATGGCGACATCCGAGCCTCCGGTGGCGCAACAAAATCATTCAGCCATACAAATACACCAGCCGTAAGCAACAGGTACAGCACAAATGAAATATAGCGTTGACGCAGGTATAAACGCGGAACGGCATAAAATATATTGACATAAAAAATACACAGTAAGAGCAGGGCATTCGTCCATCGCGGAAGTTCCATGATGTCTTCCGCAAAACGGGATACCCCCTCCCCTGTACGCCGGGTGTTGAACGCAGCCGGAATATTCAGAAAAACGATCCAGGCAACGATATGCAACGCCACACGTAATTTTTGCTCCTGGCCCTTCGTCATATCAGCGATTTTAAAAACGGGCAAGGAGTGGTACCAGGTATTCATCACGGTCTACTGATTTTCCCTACTCCTTACAGAACTTAAAATACATCTTCTCTCCGGATGATACAAGCGTAAGCACATAAAATCCCGAAGGAAGCTGCTGCACATCCAGACGACCCGATGATATCGTACCGGATGCAAGCACCCTTCCGTCAGCGCCGGATATCTCGTAATTACTGCCCGCAATGGCGTATTGTACCTGTATGAAATTACCGGCAGGATTCGGGTACAGATTTACTTTGCTTCGATTGACCGCCGTGAGCGACAATACGGAACTGCAGGTAGCACCTTCAGGAAGCAGGCACCCTCCGTTTTTGAGCCCGTAGCTCAGGCCGGAAAGCCATTTATTTTCTGCAAGAGCCGCATTATAGTAGAGGTTAAAGCCGTTACCGGTCACGTTCGATACACTGAGCAGAACTGCATCTACAGATGCAGAGTCTTTGAATGCTTTCAGATGACTGTCGGCAGTAAGCGAAACCTCGCTACCAGGATTGAGCGTAAGACTTGCATTCTGAAAAGATGATTCCATTAAACTCTTACCGGAAAGGGTGATATTTATGACAGAAGAAGCATCCGCCATTACATTGCCGGATAAAGAGTCTGTATTGACGAAAGCGTTAACCACTGCCCCTTTTACGCCATAAATCAGGTTGCCGCTGCTGCTGCGGGTGCGGTTACCTCCATTAAATGTCAGTGTGAGACGGGCTGCTGTATCGTAAACAACATGACCGCCGTTAGCAGTGATATCGCATTGTGCAAAAACTGCAGTTGCAACCTTTGAAGATCCGACAGTGTTATGAATCATCAGTCCGCTCTGTGCCGCTACAACACTGCTTGCCGTCAGGTTGATGATACCGTCCACATCAATCACTGCTCCGTGATCGTTGTAAGCCGTGATTCCCGCATTCGCAACAGTAATGGTTCCGGTGGAATAAATGCCACTGGATTGCCGGCCTGAGGCGATGATCGTACCTCGATCGAAATTGATATAGCCCCCGGCACAATCCGTTGCGAGCGCAGGCGCGGTGTCACCGGTAGAACTGACATATACGGAAGAAAGACTGAGCGTGCCCAGGTATGTTACATCCACACCATGCGCATGAACGCCTGACGCAGTGATGATGCTGTTTGAAACAGAAGTGCTGGTAGCCGATCCTGTGATGAACAGTCCATTTGCGCCGGCGCCGTCGGTTACAATCGTATCATGGTCAAATACAGCAATACTGTTCTTTTCCACCAGCACACCCGCATTCTGTCCGCTCCGGCTGCTGGAGTCGATGCGCGTGCTGTTGCCCGTTTTAAATACGGACGAATGCGACAAGGTATAATTACTTTTTCCTGTTACCAACACACCGGATGTATCGCTGATCTTCGATTCGTAGTATTTACCTGTTTCCGTCACAGTACCACCGGAAAGCCGCAGCCAGGTGCTCTGCGCATGGAGGGATACGGAAATCAGGAGAAAACAGGGTGACAGGAATATTGTCATTAACAGATGCGGGCCTGCGCTTTTACTACTTATCATAGGAGGATCGTTTGTATCTCTAATTTCCGTACGAACATCTGAAAACATCTCATAATGTTGCAAACGACATAATTCCGGTTGCAAACGACATAACATTCCATTCGGGTAAAAAAGCAGACCTTAAAAAACTTTAAGCCTAACGTAATAATTGTATAACCGCCTGAATGCTCGTCTCTGCCGACTGCAGTAATACATTTGCTGACAAGTCCGAAAGATCGTGCGTCGTCTAACCGCTCTGCTCATTCTCTTACTCCATATTAATACCTCCCTGTTCATTCCGGTGGTGGATGAAGTGGACATGTACGACGTATCCGGAAGGCAGGTGGGAGACATCAACTCACTGGTACAGCTGCTGGGTGAGCTGATAACAGATTGCCGGTTTTCCCCCGAAACAGATCATGACGACGATCGCGCGCACTTCTTCAACCTTACCCATCATATACACACGTATACTTTTTCCCGTACCACACTTACGATAAATGACTGCATACCCCGAATTTCCGGGTATGGAACTTTAAGCCGCCGTTACGAACCTGTAAACGACCGGCGTGTACGTAAAGGAGTAACAGAAATACTCGTCCCGCCTCCCGAAAAAGAAAACGTATAACCGCCTGACCAACTGTATTGATGCGCTTGCTTACCAAAACGCAGCGGGATACAATAAATAACCAGGCAGCTTATTTCCGGTACCCTTAAGGTTCCGGACAGGGAATCCTTTTTCAACAAACATCCAAAAAACAACAATGAAATTCTTTATACGACTCACAGCGCTCATGCTGTCGGTGTTTATAGCACACCATGCTGCATATGCACAGGAAACAACGGCAACCCTTTCCGGATCGGTCCGCGACGATCAGAAAAAACCAATAGAAGCGGCGACTATCCTGCTCATCCACGAGCCGACAGGAACGGTTTCTGACGGTGAAACAAATAACCGCGGAAATTTCATCATTCCGAACCTGAAACCCGGAGGTCCTTATACGCTCAAGATCACCTATCTCGGACATAACGAAGAACGCGTCGAAAACCTGACGCTGAACCTGGGAGAAAACGCACCTGTGGACATTATGCTGCACAGCACAATGGGCAAGGAGCTAAAAGAGGTGCAGATCTCCGGAAGAAAAGCCGCAGGCGGCGGCACCACGGTTTCCAGACAACAGATAGCGGTGCTGCCCACGCTGGGCCGTAGTCTGGGGGATTTCACACGCCTCACGCCACAGTCGAACAACAACTCTTTTGCCGGTACTTCTTTCCGGTACAATAATATCACGATGGACGGTGCCATCAACAATGACGCGATCGGTTTCTCCAATTCATTTGGCGGACAAAGCGGTGGCGGACAGGCAGGAACGGCAGGAGCAGGAACAAGGACTAACCCCTATTCGCTGGATGCGATCCAGGAAGTACAGGTACAGCTCGCACCCTACGATGTAAAGCTCGGAAACTTCACAGGAGGTTCGGTAAACGCGGTTACCAAAAGCGGAACAAATGAATTTCAGGGAGATGTTTATTCCTATGGCCGTAATGCAGCAATAGTAGGTAAAAGTCCCGACTCCAGGAAGACAAGCCTTCCCTCTTCATTTTATGATTATCAGTCCGGGACATCTGTAGGCGGGGCAATTGTGAAAAACAAACTGTTTTACTTTCTGAATGGCGAGATCACACGCCGGCAGGAACCGACCTTTTACAATGCAGGAGATCCGGGTTCGGCGATCTCTGTAGCAGATGCACAAAAGATCGTGGATAAGCTGAAGTCTCAATACAATTACGATCCGGGCACATACAATGCAACCAATATACAGACCAATTCCAACAAGGTATTTGCGCGTCTGGATTACAACATCAATTCAAAGAACACGCTGATGTTCCGCACCATTTACACGGATGGAAGCGGCCAGAACCTCGAGCGCACCACCACCAATTTCCAGTTTTCCAGCACCGATTTCACGCAACACACGAAAAACCTGAACACGGTGGCAGAACTGAAAAGCACCCTGAACAACCATCTGTTCAACAGTCTGATCATGTCTTATGTCAATGTACACGAATACCGCGATTTCCCGGGACAACTGGCTCCGTTCATCGATATCGGCGGCGGACAGGTGTGGCTGGGTACCTGGCGTGAAGCATCGATTTATAATATGCGGCAAAAGACGATCGAACTGACGGATAATGCAACCTGGATCAAGGGCATTCATAAATTCACCTTCGGTACACACAACGAATTTTACAAAATCAATTACGGGTTCATCAATTCGTGGAACGGACGCTGGGAATATGCCAACCTGAACGCATTCCTGGCCGATCAACCTTCACGGATCAGGGGAGCCTATTCTTTCGACGCGTCGGACAACAGCCGCAGCGACCTGTACAATATCACACCTGGCGGCACCTTCAATGTAAACCTGATGAGCGCGTATGCGCAGGACGAATTATCGCTCGCAAAAAATCTTAAGCTCACACCCGGACTGCGGATCGATTATGCAGGGCTTCCCAAGCAGCCATCCACCGATACCGGCATTGCCCACATCCAGGAGTTTATCAGCGCCAGCGGCCAAAGCTCCTACACACACACGCCATTTTCGTCGATCAGCAATAAGTGGCTCAATAATGTGATGGTATCACCACGAGTCGGCTTCAACTGGGACGTAAAAGGGAATAAATCAGTTATTGTAAGAGGCGGAAGCGGCATCTTTACCGGCCGAATGCCTTTTGCATGGCTGGGGTATGCGTACACATTATCAGGGGCCAATTATGGCACTATTGATTATAAACCCGGCGGAAAAACAGTTGGCCTGTCAATGAATCCGTCCGACCTGCGCGACACCGTGGGTAAATATGGAGGATCTTCCGCTTCGGCGACACGTGAGCTGGATCTTGTCGATAATAATTTCCACCTGCCCACCGTATGGAGATCCAATGTGGCTACGGATATTAAACTGGGTAAAGGCTATAAGCTGACGGTGGATGTGATGTATACCAAGACCATTTACGATGTGAAATTTCAGCAGATCAACATCAAAGATACCTTCACAACACTGGGTTCCGGCCCTTCTCAGACACCCGTATATCTCGGAGGCAAGGAAAGCAGCCAGTACTCCAATGTATACCTGCTCTCCAATACCACACAGGGCTACCGCTATAATGTATCTGCGCAGTTGTCCCGCACCTGGTCTGATGTCCGCTTGGGCAATCATCCTATGAACATATTTGCCAGCGCCGCTTATACCTACGGACAGAGCCGCGACATTGCAAACGGTATCCGCAACTCGTTCCAGTCCAACTATGAAGTGAACCCTGCAGTATCTCCGGAAAACCCTACCCTGGCGTATTCAAATTTTGATATCCGGCACCGTATTGTATCCGTTGCTTCCGCATCCCTGAAATGGAACGAACGTAACAGCAGCTCGCTGAGTTTCTTCTATTCCGGCACATCGGGTTCTCCCTATTCGATGATCTACACATCCAGCCCGAATGCATTCAATAATTCCAGCAATGCAACACTTGTGTATATCCCTAAAGATGCTTCAGACATCAGGCTGGCAGACATCAAAGACGCATCAGGAAATGTAACCTACAGCGCTGCACAGCAGTCCGCCGACCTGCAGCAGTTTATCAACGGAGACAAATACCTGTCCGCCCACAGAGGTGAATATGCCGAAAGAAACGGCTTGCGCACGCCCTGGAACCACGAACTGGATATGAAGCTCATGCATACCTGGAGCTTCCGCGTAAGCGAGCACAGAAGCAATTCAGTACAATTGAGTCTCGACATTTTCAATGTACTGAACCTGCTGAACAACGCCTGGGGACATCAGTATTTTGTAACCAATGTGAACAACTATACGGTAAATTTCCTCACCGCCGTAACGGATGCCAAGGGAACGGCGCCCGGCAAAGCCAATTACGATCCAACCTATACTTTTGTGAAACCTCCGTTCAACGGGCAGTATTACACGGTAGACCCTATCTCCAGCCGCTACCAGATGCAGCTGGGAGTGAAATACAACTTCTGATCTGAGGATAATTGAATTGCAGGAGATGTCTTTAAATGGCATCTCCTTTTTTATGGATATTACAGCAAACCGGGAATGCTGATCACAGTATACCAGATCCATGTAGTGACCAATGAAAGCAGGATGCTGATACCGATCGTCAGGTTGACCATACGCGGATCGAGCTCATACTGATCTGCGATAATGCCGGATGTAAGCAAAGTGGGCATTGCCGCTTCAAATACGGCTATCCTGGCCGGCAGTCCCTTAAAACCGCACACAACCGCGAACAGCAGTACAATAGCCGGTGCAAGCAATAGTTTGTACAGCAAGGCAACGCGGATACGCTTCAGCTCAGATCGCCAGCCATCCAGCCGCAATTGTAAGCCGATCGAGAACAAGGCCAGTGGCGCAACCGTTGCGGCCAGCGCATTAGCGAGCGGATAAACAGGGCGGATATCGATGAGGCGCGGCAACAGCAACGCGAGTGCACAACCCCATACCGGCGGAAAGCTGAGCAGGCGCCGGACCAGCGAAGACAAGCTCCATGCATGACCCGGAGCTGCGCGCATAGCGGTCATAATACCTACGGTAGACAAAAGCAGGAATGTCACCTGATCGCAGATAATGCCAACTCCGATCGCCTCTTCAGAAAAATAAGCCATGATCAGCGGGAACCCAACAAACGAAGTATTGCTCAGGGAACTTGACAGTTGTAAGCCACCCGAAGCAGGACGACTGAGAGGGTGCCTGCTTGTATAGATGCGCACATACATCCATCCCATCGCCCATACCAGCACCGGAGCCAGGGCAGGCATCAGCAGATCTCTCGTAAAGAATACCGAAGGCAGGTATTTGAACGATACCGCGGGCAACCCCACGTTGATCAGCCAGGCATTGATACCTCTGTGCGCGTCTTTCGGAACCTTGCCGGAACGCCGGAAAAACACGCCCAGCGACAGACACAAGGCAATCAGGATAAAGTTAATCATAGAACGGCGCAAAGGTAGAATGCGGGAACATACCCGCAGCGCAAAAACTGCTAAACAGAATATACGGACGCAATTTCCATCTGTACTGATCCGTTCTCAACGTACCTTGCAGCAACAATCATGAAAGATGAATGAGGAAAGACAGCAACAGCTCAGGGAAGGATTTTCGCGCTCCGGCATGATGCAGCTATTGGGCGCACAGTTGCAGGTGATCGGTAACGGTTTTTGCGAGATCATTGTTCCACGGCAGGACTTCATGGCCCGGCCGGCCGGTATGTTCAACGGAGCGGTCATCGCATCGCTGGTGGATGTATCTTCCGGTTATGCAGCAGCTTCTGCAAAACCGGTGGACAGTTATTTTACCACAGTGGAACTAAAGGTGAACTACCTGAACCCGGCAATCGGAGAATCGCTTATTGCGCGCGCTTCGGTGATCAAAAACGGCAAAGTGATCAGCGTGGTACGTGCTGATATCTATGCCTCGGGGCCGGAAGGCGAAACGCATGCAGCAACCTCTCTGGTAACGATGATGCAATTGTCCGGAAAAAAATCACCGCGGCAGCCAAAAAGTGCCGCAGAAGACCCGGCAGCTGAAGCCTGATTCAACACTTATCAGTAATTTTAGACAAACAGCTATCATGAACTACAGCGACTTTGCGCAGGAATGGATCAATGCCTGGAACAGCCACGAGCTGGACCAAATCATGGCGCATTACGATAAAGACATTGATTTCCGGTCCCCGTTTATTGCAAAAATGGGCATAGATCCGGAAGGAAAGATCAGGGGAAAAGACGCACTGAGCGCTTATTTCCGCATAGCACTGGAGAAGTATCCCGATTTACATTTCGAACATTATCTTACACTGGAGGGTCCCGGCTCTGTGGTATTGTATTATAAGAGCGTGCTGAACGCATCAGCGGCAGAATACATGGAGCTGAACGAACAGGGGCTGGTGACGAAAGTGCGTGCTCATTATCATTTCCCCGCTTAAAAACGAAATTATGGAAAGCTACCTGCAAAGCATTACCAAGCAATTCCAATACTACAAGTCGCTCGGAGAAAAAGCAATGGACAAAATATCCGACGAACAGTTTTTCTGGCAATACAATGCCGAAACGAATAGTATAGCAATCATCGTGAACCATATAGCCGGGAATATGCTGTCCCGGTTTACCGATTTTCTGAACAGCGACGGGGAAAAACCCTGGCGCAACAGGGATGCAGAGTTTGAGGAGCCGACCGGCAACCGTGCCGCAGTAATGGATCGCTGGCATCAGGCCTGGGCATTGTTCTTCGATACGCTGGGCCGGATTACGGAACAGGACCTGGATCGGATCATTTACATCAGGAACGATGGCCACACGGTAACGGAAGCGTACAACAGGCAACTGGCACATTACCCGTATCATATAGGCCAGATCGTGCATATCGCTAAAATGCTTGCTTCCGACTGGGAATCTTTGTCCATCCCACGTAATGCATCAGCCGGATACAATGCGCGGAAATTTGCACAGGAAAAAGACAGGCGGCACTTCACAGACGACCTGTAACGGTTGTCAGGACAAGTGAAAAGAAGTGGGACACTCTGCCTGGAAAACCGAATAGATATCCGCTCCGAAACGCTCACAGACGGCATAGCTTGCCGTGAGCAAGTCATTCAGGTACATTGCCTGGTGCAGGGATAAGGAGGACAATCTGTGGCCGGCAATAAGATCACGGAAATCAATATCAGCATGAAGCGATACGGTAAGCCCGTTCTGTTTCAGGAAACAGAAGAAGCTTTGAACGGTATTCATATCCTCAATACAAATATTCAACATAGTGTATCTATCGTTAAGGGAACCGGGCAACCGGCAAACGACTACCGGTTACTCCGATAAAGATACAGTACATTACCGCAAAAGCGATGACAAAATTGAAAATAATTTTACCATAAGTAAAATTGTATTATGTATAAAATACAAAGGAACGACTCTATGAGTTACGGAAACGCATGTCGTTTTCTGTAATCGTTTGCTGTGCAAAGAACAGAAGTGCGCTTAAAGCGTAACAGAAGTTTATTGTTTGGCTATTTTTCCAACACGCGTCACTTTACCGTCCTGAATTAACTGGTAAAAATATAAGCCGGGAGTCCACGCCGCCGTTTGCACCGTTAATTTGCTTTCTGAAGGATTGATCACAACTGCTGACAGAGTTCTTCCGAATGCATCATATATCCGCAGTAAAGCCGTCTGCCGGAGTGTATGTGATACGGTAAGCAATTCATTTACCGGATTAGGCCGGACACTGAAGTCTCCCATATCGTTCATTTCAGACACATGCAATATGGTTGTATCATTTCCGGAATTATCGTTACCAGCATACGCTGGTTCGAAACGACTACATTCCGCTCCCGTGGCAAAGTGCAGCCAGGCACAGGCCTTTGCCCTCGGCCAGGTTTGCGCATTAGCAGTAAGGTAATTCAGGCTGTCTGTCTCCTTTTCACTGAGCACGTTGACGGGAATCGAGTCGATAACATGAGCGGCCATTATGCGCAACAGGACCGCTCCCATTTTGAATTCGGACAATTCAGCACTATCAATATTCCATTCCTGACTCGTAAAGATCGAAGCGTATGCACGCGTGGCATCTTCGACCCTTCCTTCCCCTAAATAAAAAAAGCTGAGTTCTGCTGTAGCATATGGGCTTTTCATATTCCTGTAAGCATCTTCCACTAAATTCAGGCGTGAAGCGGTCGTGTCGTTCATGGCGCCGCAGAGCGCCTTAAATGTGGTGGAACTTCCTGCCGCGCCAATCGTGGCTGTGACTTCCGGTGTAAGCGCAGGCAACATACATCCCGAAGACAGCGCAACAGGTACGAGCGTCACCACGCCTGACGAATAATAAGAAGGCGCCTGTCTGCCAGGGTCAGAGCTGCTGTAATAATATTTGCTTATCGGAAGTACCTGCACGGGCTTACCCGATTCCTGCAGACACAGATTCATTTCCGTACTCGCGATATGATCGGAAAAGTCATTGCCGACCGGTTGGTCGGACCTCCCCTGCACACAACGGATTCCGTCTGTTGCAGCATTTGAACCCAGCACCAGTATATCCGCGGTATGCTTGCTGCTGATTATTTTATCGAATTGATTACATCGGAATTCGAGCCCTGTGTGCTCCTTATCACTTGCTTTTTTCCCGTTCGTATTTCTACCCCTGGAGAGGCAATGAATATCGAGTTTTGAGAAGCTGTTATGATGCACCAAATTATTCCCCGGTGAACACTGCTCTATTCTTACGCCATATCCCTGGGCATCAGATCCGGAAGTGGTCCCGTCCGGTGCGGCCCTGAAAAAAGAATTGTATCCGACATCAAAAGCGTTTGCACCGTACATACATATCCCAGATTGATAAGCAGAGGAAGATAACCCGAGGTCATACACATTAAATCTGCTGTGCTGAACGCTTACCCCAACGGTTCCTGAAACCAGAATGGAATACCTGTTATAACTAAAATCACAGCTGTCTACCGATATCGCTTCTGAGCGCACACCACCGGCACGCATACCTATAACTGTATTGCTAAAGGTGCTGTGCGCTATATTGTAGCTTGCCTGCCAGGAAAAAATCGCCGTTCCTCCTTCCCCTATCTTCAGGCGCTTTGCTTTGCTCATATTATCGTTGAAGGAAAGATGTTTCAGCTGCACATTGTCTACCTCAGACAGCCTGATAGCATAATCCGACCCGTGGTAAAATGTATAATCATCAAGATGGTCATCATCATCCCAGATAAATTGGGCCCGCTGTACCGAACATGCTGAAGGGAGCTTCTTTGTGGTAAAGGGATAAGTATAATGATAGGATGCAAGATCAATGGATCGTCTGTTATTGATAAAACGACCTCCATCAACAACAACGATTCCCCCGTAGCGCGCCGTGCTGCCGAATACACCGTCACCGGCTATGATACCATCTATTGCATTTGCGATCGTCCCCCCGTTTATTACGCGAACCGTTCCCTGCGCGGATGCTATTTGCGGCAATTTGGATCGTCCCCAAACAGAAATGCCATACCAGAAGTATCCTGCATCATTGCGATCGGATGTGATCGTTCCTCCATCAAGCACAAGTTCCCCACCGGGTTCAACTATAATGTTAGACATATACGGCATGGCTACTTTGCATTTGATGGTGAGCTGCGCACCGGCTTTCACTATGATATCGGAGTACATTTTAATATCGAAATCCCATACTTCCTTACCTGTTATAACATGCGGAAAGTATTGCCCCTGACCTTCGCGGTTGTGTGCGCGACTTTCCGGGAACAGCGGATAAACGTATTTGCGTATTGCAGAAAAATGTGCGTTGCGGTGCATACGACCGAGCTGCATGGGAGACATATAGTGTCCAAGGGTATTACCTCCCATAAAGTTGTTGGTGTACTGATCGTTGGCAGTTGCTTTTTTCAGCGGATTAAAAAAAGGAAAGCTTGTCGGATAAGTGCTGCAATCTGCGGGACGGGGATAAATACGACCTGCGGCACCGCCAGTGACCCCAAACACATCCTTCAGGTCATCAAAATCGCTCTCATTGCCCGGTTCAGGGTTCACCGAACAATCTTTACCGGCAGAAACGCTGCCCCATCCCTTGCAATAGGTATGGTTCAACCCAAATAAATGACCTATTTCATGCAGGAGGAACGCCGCACAATTTTCATCGCTTTCCCTTACTGAAGCATTCTTATAGAAGTTTTTCAGACAGATATAGGCCGCACCATTGTCCGTTACGCCATCCTGCAAGTCATTGGGGCCTGTTCCATTAAAGGCAATTCCTCCCGGAATACTGTCGGATTCGGACTCGCTGAATAACAGAAAAACGTTCAATACTTCGTTAGGATCATTAAACTGACTTTTGGGAATTCCCGTGGAAAAAGCCTCGGCAGCATATATTTCATGGGCGCGTGTAAAATTGATATTGACCAGCTCCAGCGTAAAACGGCTATCCTCCACATGCGGGTTGCGTCCATCGATGGTAAGAGGGTCTGAAGGAGCCGGTACGTTACCCAGGTAATAATTTGCTTTATCGATGAAATTCCTGATCCTGTATTCATCTGCCGGGCCGTAATTGCGGGCAGGACCGACTATTTCCTGAAAAACCGTTACAAAGACTTTGATCTTTTTATGCGTATACAAACCTGTTACGCTTCTGTTTACCGGTGCATAATGCTCCTGGGGTTGATACCTGCTCGTGAAAGTTCCTCCGACCGAAGGTTTACACGAAGAGCCGGACACCGCAGAGACAGCGTGTCCCGCACAATCAAAGAATAGGGTCTGTGCATGAGATGCTGCGGCACCGCACATCAAAATTGCTGCTAATACCGTACTGCAAAACAGACGCCAGGCAGTATTATCTATCCTTGTAATTCTCATAAAGCGGTGGAAATAAAACAAACACAAAATAGCACGAATATGATCCGAACAATACCCGGAAAGCATCAATAATAAGGGTGAAATACGATTCGTGAAACATTTGATTACGGTTAAATCCGCATCAAGGTTCCATAAACAAACCAACACAGGAAACAGTTATTTTATCAACGGCATCTCTATTTTATTAACGGTAAGTACAGGCGCTGCCGGTTCTCTTAACAGCAATAAAAACGGATTTTAACTACGGTGCATAAACAAATTTCCCGCTCACGGGTGTTCCGTCCGTACTGACGAAACGGTAATAATACAAGCCTGCTGCTGCAGTGCCCATATCCAGGCTGTATTCCCGGGAAGAACCATCCAGGAAACGACTCTGCACGCGCATACCGCGTATATCCAGTATCTCAAAGTTGCCTTTTATACCGTTACCGATGCCTATATGCAATACGCTTTGTACCGGGTTGGGATAAACGCTGATTACCGGAACATCTGTTGCCTGCTCCGGCACGGATACCGGTACGCACTGCGGATCGCCCGCTCCCATACAGCCGTTCGTATCGAGCTTGATGATCCAGCCCTGCTGAGCAGGGGACATCGCTTTGCCAAGCATATCCTGGAAATAACCGCAGATTAAAGCACTACCATCCTGCGTACGGCAGGGACCGTTAAAACCGCCCAACGAATAATATATACTATCCTTTGCATTGGGAGCATAGTATTTCTGACACATTAACATATTCCCTAAACTACTATAGTTTCTAGTTTCAAGAAAAAGTAGCAACTTATTTTCGTCGGCAGAAATAACATCAAAATTTATAATAAAAGTTCTAAAAGTGGTTTTTGTGCCTTCTAAAAAACGGATGGGACAAGGTCCTACCGAGCCGATGGAAGAGTCATAAAGAGTATCCCAGATCTGAACTCCTGAACTACTAACACCAAATACCTTGAACTGACCCACAAAAGATTTGAATTTTCCTGTGCGATCAAAATGGACATTGCCCATTGTGCCGAACACGTAACTTCCGTCATCCAGTCGCACGATCGATTCGGGCTTCGTACTGATCGTCTCCGGGCAGATGTACTCCCACAGCTTACTGCCCGAAGTATCCGTCTTAAACACCACCGCACTCGCCGCATAACGCGGGTCATTATCGTAAAGCAGGTTGTCCGAAACACCCGCAAGCGCATAACCGTCTTCAGAAACCGCAAGCCCTCCGCTGTTGCAATTCGTATTAGGACCTACAGCATAGGTCTTCGCCCACAGCATATGCAGCGCCGTATCATGCTTCATCAGCATAAAACGGCTGGTCTTGGAGCCGTAATAAGCAAAGTGACCGGTAACCAGGTTCGTGCCGTCGAAGCCTATGCTGTTCGAACGCATAAAGCTATCCGTAACGCCGGGGTACGGATTACGCAATTCCCTGAAGCCGGTTACATGGCAATCGCTGTCTATCGCAATCAGGCAGGCAATCGGATCATTTACGCTGCTTTCCATCTCCGATAAGATCACATACCGGTTGTCGTCTACACGCGTCATGCAACCCGGGAACACATAAAAGAAAAAGCCCGCCGGATAGGTATCCGGCATCTCAAAGAAAGAAGAAGCCTGCTCATTTCCGGCAGCATCAAAGCGGAAAAAACGCAAACCGTTCTTACCGCTGCTGCTGTCTACCACCATCGCCACGCTCATAAAGCCGCTCCTACCCTGCGCACTGCTCGCGCAAAAGATCGTACCGGTAGAATGGTTCGGATACAGACGGTTGAAATAAGACTGTGCCTGCGCCGCCGAACAGAAAAACAGCAACAGCAGCAGGAACATCCTGCTGCTGTGCGAACGATTATAATTTCGATATTTTTCCATAGCGGATCACTTTGCGGTCCTGAACCAACCGATAAAAATACATGCCCGGTGTCCAGGAAGCAGAGGACACATTCAAGTTACGATCGGTCGGCTTAATTTCCAAATCCAATACACGGCGTCCGTAAGCATCGCTGACCTGCAGCCGCGCAGTTTTGTCTAAGGCACACGCTATTGTGAATTGTCCGCCAACCGGGTTCGGGTGGATCGCAAACGCATCCTGCTCGCTATCTGTCACTGCGCCTCCGAAGCGGTTGGAACCGGCAGTGTCGGTATTATCCGGTATCTGCGGATCATACATATCGCACTCTTCACCCAGGGCAAAATGCAGCCAGCCACAGGCTTTTGCACGCGGCCAGGTCTGGGCATTCGCGGTGATGTAATGCAGGCTGTCTGTTTCGACAGAATCCAGCTGATTATCGGGTATGGAGTCAATGCTGTGCGCAATCGCCATGCGCAGCAGTATGGCGCCCATCTGGAATTCAGATTGTTCCGCAAGATCCAAGGTCCAGTCCGTGCTTGTAAAAACAGATGCGTAAGTGCTTTGGGCCTGCTGCACCATCCCTTCTCCAACGTAGAAGAAGCTGAGCTCGGCCGCGGCATACGGGCTTTTCATACCATTGTAGGCATTGGCCACCAGCGCTACACGATCTCCTGTAGAATCCGTAAGTGCGGCATTCAGCATCGTAAGCGTGGTGGTGCTGCCGGCACCGCCGATAGTACCCTCGGTGCCGCCCGGCCCGAAAGTCGGGGCATCGCAACCGGAGGATAAAGCGAGCGGAACTACGGTCACCAATGACGTTGTGTATTTTGTAGGCAACATCCGACCCGGATCTGTAGTACTGTAATAGTATTTATTTACAGCTGTCACACCGGGAGCCGATCCCGTCTCCTGCATCAGAATGTTGGTGGTACTCGGAGGAGAGCTTGTAAAGACGCCTTTGCTATTCGCGAAATCATTGCCTGCCGGACGATCATACCTTCCCTGCACAGTGCGGATACCGTCTGTCGCCGGATTGCTGCCCGTTACGAAAATATCCGCGTAATGATCTTTCTTCGCCGTTTTATCAAACAGGTTGCAGCGGAATTCGAGTCCGGTATTGTCTTTATCTAACGGATAAGTTCCATTCGTATTCCTTCCGTAAGACATACAATGCGTATTGATCCGCGCAAAAGAGTTGTGGTGCACTGAATTATTGCCCGGAGAGCATTGGTCCACGCGTACACCATAGCCGCTGGCAAAAGTACCGGGTCCTGTTGTTGAGCCATCGGGCAATGTCTTGAAAAAGCTGTTGTAACCAACGTCAAAGGCATTCACACCATACAACCATACTGCCGAATTATGGGGAGACGGAGCGTATCCCAAACCATAGACGTTGAAGCGGGAATTAAGGATGCGGGCACCCAGGGTTCCGTTAACCAGGATACCTCTAATATTATAATTAAAGTCGCTGTTATTCACATACACCGGTTCTGAACGAACACCTTCCGCCTTGATTCCTTCCAGCATATTGTAAAATGTATTTTCAGAAGTATTGTAACTGGCAGTCCAGGAAAGCAGGCCGGCTGCGATATCCATGATGATAGTTCTTTTCGTCACGCTCATATTGTTTTTAAAGACGGAACCCCTGATCTGCACCATATCCACATCACAAAGACTGATACCGCAGGAAGGACGACGGTCTATTACTTTTGAATTCAAATGATAATTATCGTCCCAGCTAAAGCTGGAGTTCAGTATAAAACAGTGAGACGGCCATTTAAAGCCCGGCATGGAATAACGGTCATGATAGGGCCAGAAACCGATGGAGCGCTTATTGTTGACAAACTGACCGCCGTTCACCTCGATAATACCGCCTCCGCTGTTGCTGGTTCCGAATACCTCGTCTCCGGCGACAATACCGTGCAGGGCATTCTTGATAGTTCCCCCATTGATTACACGTACTTTTCCCTGGTATGCGGTTGTCTGCGCGCGATTGGATTTACCTAATACCGAAATGCCATACCAGAAATACTCGTCGTCATTGCGGTCAGAAGTGATAGTGCCGCCGTCCAGCACCAGTTCTCCTCCGGGTTCGACAATGATATTGGCATGGTAAGGCATTGCGACGCGGCAGGTAATCGTGAGCTTTGCACCCGGTTTCACCACGATATCCGAATACATCTTAATGTCGAAATCCCAGTTTTCATTACCGGTAATCACAAGCGGATATAGCTGTCCCTGCCCGACATGATCGTGATTGCGATTTTCAGGATACAGCGGATACAGATATTTACGGATGGCGGTAAAGTGTGCATTGCGGTGCATACGGCCGAGTTGCAATGGAGACATATAATGTCCTTTATTGTTACCGCCCATGAAATTATTGGTAAACCGGTCATTGGCAGGAGTAGGACTTGCCGGGTCTGTAAAAGGGTTTATGGTTGGATAAGATCCACAATCGTAAGGGCGCGGGAAGATACGCCCGGCCGGACTGGCTGTAATGCCAAACACGTCGGTCAGATCATCGAAATGCCCTTCAATACCCAACTCTGGCGATTTTGAACAGGCAGTACCGGTTGGCTTGCCCCAGTCTTTGCAATACGTATGGCACATGCCAAACAAATGTCCTATTTCATGAAGGAGATAAGTCGCACACTTTTCGTCCTGTCCGCGCGTAGCCGGATCTTTATAGAAATTCTTAAGAACGATATGCGGATATCCTTCATTAAGGCCATTCAGGATATCAGTTACATTCGGTCCGTCAAACGCAATTCCTCCGGGAATTATATCGGCATCAGGTTCACTGAATACAAGGAATATGTTCAGAATTTCGTCGGGTTTATAAAACTCGTCAATCCCCACACCTCCTTCTACATTTTCCTTATATATTTCTTCAGCTTTCGAGAACTCGACAGGAGTAGCGAGCTCCAGCTGAAAGCGACTGTCTGAAACGTGCGGATTACGTCCGCCGATCCATAACGGATCGGAAGGCGCGGGCACACTGGCAAGGTATTCATTTGCCTTATTTATAAAATTAATAATCATATACTCATCGGAAGGTGTGTAATTCCTTACTGCGCCGACAATCTCCTGAAATACCTTGATCCTGATTTTTATTTTCTTATGCGTGTACAATCCACTGACGCTGCCATCTGACGGAGCATAGTTTTCCTTTTTCTGATACCGGTTGGTGAATGTGCCGCCTACCGAAGGAACGCATGGAAGAGATGTGGCAGAAGGATAAGAAGAGGTGGATGCCGATGAAGACCTAAGGCCCTCACATTGATATCCGGCCGTCTGTGCAACGGCCTGTTTCACGCCAAAACCACATAAAAGTGGGACAGATATGCCATACAGGCAATACCGTAAAAATCTGTTCATTTTGCTTTTTATTTAATAATGGTGAAAAAATATGTGCTAAAAAAAAATTGACAAATTCACTTTTACTGTACCGTTGTTTTATTAACGGCAAATTGCTGCCGTCTTCCGGCGCATAGTTTCCTTTTTCCGGTACACGTTGGTAATGTGCCGCCTGCCGAACATACCTCTATGGCCGGGCCGTATAAGGAGCAATGAACCAGTATCCGCTTCTTCATGAGTATTAATGTTAATTCCGGTGAATAATAAAGCCAAAAATAAAAAGAATAAAATAATAGCAAAATATAATTTGTAAAACCAAGATTAATAATATAAAAAAGAAAATAAATACACTTCGTAAAACTGAAATTTCACAAGTACCTTACGCACTATTTGTCAGTTCTTTAGACACCTGCCGTTTTGTTTAAAAAAGCAGGTTCAGAAAGTTCCGGATACCAGCCGGCCTGCTTCCCGATTACAACGTTTTATGCCGTAATTTGCAGCCGCAATGGATTTTCAGTTAGCCGCAAAAGATACCCACTCCCGTGCCCGTGCAGGCACCCTTACCACCGCGCACGGCGAGATTCAAACCCCTATTTTTATGCCGGTAGGCACCGTAGGCTCGGTAAAGGCCGTGCCGCAGGTGCAGATCAAAGAGGAGATCAAAGCACAGATCATCCTGGGCAATACTTATCACCTCTACCTTCGTCCCGGAACGGACATCCTGGAGCAGGCGGGCGGACTCCACCGCTTTATGAACTGGGACCGGCCGATACTGACCGACAGCGGCGGATACCAGGTATTCTCGCTGTCCGGCAACCGGAAGCTGAGTGAAGAAGGGGCTCTGTTCCAATCTCATATTGACGGATCGCGGCATTTGTTCTCTCCCGAAAAGGTGATGGACATACAACGAAAAATAGGCGCCGATATCATCATGGCCTTTGATGAATGTCCGCCCTACCCCTCAGACTTCGCGTACGCAAAGAAATCCATGGAACTCACGCACCGCTGGCTTGCCCGCTGTGTGCAGCATCTCTCCGGAACGGAATGTCCTTACGGCTACGAGCAGGCTTTATTCCCGATCGTACAGGGCAGCACATACCGCGATCTGCGCAAAGCCTCATCGGAGTTCGTCGCGTCTATGGAATGTGACGGAAACGCCATCGGTGGCTTATCCGTAGGCGAACCGGAAGAAACGATGTACGAAATGGCGGCCCTCTGCTGCGATATCCTGCCCGAAGACAAACCCCGCTACCTGATGGGTGTGGGCACCCCCTGGAACATCCTCGAAAACATTGCGCTCGGGGTGGATATGTTCGACTGTGTGATGCCCACACGGAACGGCCGCAACGGCATGCTGTTCACCACAAAAGGGGTGATCAATATCCGGAACAAGAAATGGGAAAATGATTTCAGCCCTATTGACGAAGGCCTCGATTGTGCCACCAGTAATTGTTATACGAAAGCCTACCTGCGCCACCTGTTCGTTGCAGACGAACTCCTCGCGCTGAATATTGCGAGCGTGCAGAACCTGAGCTTTTACCTACATTTGGTTGCCGAGGCACGGAAGCATATTCTGCAGGGCGATTTTAAATCCTGGAAGGACAATATGATCCCGCAACTGAAGCAAAGGCTCTAATAATAAGCAATGATCAAAAAGCTCGACTGGTACATTATCAAAAAGTTCTGGGGCACATTCGTGTATGCCCTGGCAGTAATGGCTTTGATCGCCAGCGTGATCGATTATTCCGATAAAGTGAAAAGTTTCGTAAAGCACCATGCGCCGTTTTCTGCGCAGTTGTGGTATTATGAAAACTTCATCCCGCATATCCTCGCGCTGCTGTTTGCGCTGTTTATCTTTATTGCAACCATCTTTTTTACTTCCAAGATGGCTTATAAATCGGAGATTGTTGCGTTTCTCGCATCAGGCGCCTCATTCAACCGTTTTCTGCGTCCGTATTTTATCGGAGGCGGTGTCATCTGCGGTGTGTTCCTTGTACTGAACCATTGGGTGGTGCCGCGTGCGAACCGCAACCGTATTGAATTTGAAGACAGGTATGTCCACGAAAAGGTAACATATTCAGATCATGATGTGCACCTGCGGCTGTCGCCGGAACTTTATATCTTCCTGCAGAACTACGATTACTCCGTAAATACCGGTTACCGGTTTTCATCTGAACGGGTAAAAGGGACCCTGCTGCTCGAAAAATTGACTGCGGAACGCATTTCCTACGACAGTGCGAAAAATGTATACCACCTGTATAACGTAGTATTGCGCACGAATGACGGCATTAAGGAAAAACTGCAGATATTGCCGGAGCTCACCCGCCCTTACCCCTTCCACCCTTCCGATCTGTACGAGAATACAGATATGGCGTATGCGCTCACCACTCCGGAACTGGACCGGCTGATCGCTCAGGAAAAGCTGCGGGGCCGGGAAAGTCTCAATTTATATTACGTGGAGAAGCACCGTCGTACCGCACAGCCTGCAGCGGGATTCATCCTCTGTATTATCGGAGCCTGTATCGCAAGCCGGAAGATACGCGGCGGAAGCGGTCTGCATCTTGCGATCGGCATCCTGATCAGCGCGCTCTATATGCTGGCTTTACAACTATCCACCACTTTCTCTGTAAAAGCAGGACTGGACCCGCTCATTGCGGCATGGATACCCAATTTCCTTTTCGGAATCTTCGCCTATATCCTGTACCGCAGGGAGGTCACCTGATACTTTTTCTGTTATGTAAAATTTTAAGAGCAGCTGTCCGGCAAATCGCTCAATTCCGAGTAGCTTTGTGATATGGCAAAAGCAGCTCCTAAAAAAGCCCCGAAACAGACACCAGCCCCCGGAATCCAGCAGGAAGATATTTTCATTAAAGGTGCGAGGATGCACAACCTCAAGAACATTGATGTAAGCATTCCGCGCAATAAACTTATTGTGGTAACCGGTGTGAGCGGAAGCGGTAAATCTTCGCTTACTATGGATACGCTGTTTGCGGAAGGACAACGCCGCTACGCGGAAAGTCTCAGCGCTTACGCCCGCCAGTTCCTGATGCGTATGGACAAGCCGGATGTGGATTACATCAGCGGCATCTGTCCTGCAATTGCCATCGAACAGAAGGTAACCACCCGCAGTCCCCGGTCCAGCGTAGGGTCTATGACCGAGATCGCCGACTATATCCGCCTGCTGTATGCACGCATCGGGCGCACCTTTTCGCCCGTTTCGGGAAATGAAGTAAAAAAGGATTCGGTGAGCGATGTGGTCGATTATATAAAAGCATTACCGCTGAAAAGCAAAGTGCAGATCATTGTCCCGCTGACGACACGCTTTGGCCGCAAGCTGCACGAAGAACTCGACATACTCATGCAGAAAGGTTTTTCGCGTGTGTATGTACGCGGCATGAACGACAATCGCCCGCTGCGTATTGAAGATATGCTGGCGGACCCCGATTCTCTGAAAAAAATACCGGCGAAGGAAATATACCTGCTCATCGACCGGATCGTTACCAAAGACTTTGACGAAGATGATCTGCACCGGCTCGCAGACTCCATCCAGACTGCATTCTATGAAAGCGAGGGCGATTGCTTCCTCGAGATAGATGACGACCAGATCCGCCAGTTCAATAACCGCTTCGAACTCGATGGCATCAAGTTTGAAGAACCCAGCCCCAACTTTTTTTCCTCCAACAACCCCTACGGAGCCTGTCCCGTATGTGAAGGATACGGCCAGATACTGGGCATCGACCCGGAACTTGTGGTCCCGAACCGGAAACTCAGTGTGTACGAAGGAGCAGTGGCTTGCTGGAAAGGAGAAAAGATGAGCGAATGGCAGAAAAACTTCATGCGCCAGGCTGCAAAGGTCGACTTCCCGATCCATAAAGCCGTAAGCAAACTCAGCGACCGCGAATGGTCTATTCTCTGGGACGGCACGCCGCATATAGAGGGTATTGCCGACTTCTTCAAAATGGTGGAACAGAACTTGTACAAGATCCAGTACCGGATCATGCAGGCACGCTACCGCGGAAAAACCACCTGCCCTTCCTGTAAAGGATCGCGGCTGCGGAAAGATGCACTGTACGTGAAAATACAGAATACGGATATAGGCGAACTCATGCATATGCCCGCATCGGATCTGAACCAGTGGTTACAGCAGCTGCAACTGTTGCCGCATGAGGAAAAGATTGCCAGCCGTATACTGATCGAGCTGAACCAACGTGTAAAAACTTTGCTGGACGTGGGTCTCGGATACCTTACGCTCAACAGGTCTGCCAATACGCTGAGCGGAGGAGAAAGCCAGCGCATACAGCTCACCCGCTTCCTCGGAAGCAACCTCAGCGATAGCTTATATATTCTCGACGAACCGAGTATCGGACTGCATCCGCGGGACACCGACCGGCTCATCCATGTACTCAAAAATCTCCGCGACCTGGACAATACCGTTATCGTGGTGGAGCACGACGACATGGTGATGAAAGCAGCAGATCATATTATCGATATGGGACCGCTCGCGAGTCACCTCGGAGGTGAGGTGATCGCCGAAGGAAATTACGAATCGATTATACACAATCCGCAGAGTCTTACCGGCAAATATCTTTCCGGTGCTCTGAAGATCGAAGCACCGCGGGTCCGCCGCAAAGCAAATGGCTACCTCGAACTCACTGAATGCAGTCAGAATAACCTGAAAGGCATTGACGTGAGCTTTCCCCTGGGTCTGCTCTGTGTGGTAACCGGTGTAAGCGGCAGCGGAAAAACCACACTTGTAAAACAGATCCTCTATCCCGCACTGCTGCGTGAACTCGGTGAAAGCGGCGACCGGCCCGGTCTGCACGCTGAATTAAAAGGCGACATAAAATCGATAGCCGCAGTAGAGCTCATCGACCAGAATCCCATCGGAAAATCCTCCAGGAGCAATCCCGTGACCTATATCAAAGCATGGGACGAAGTACGGAAGCTGCTGGCCAAACAGCCTTTATCCAAAATGCGCGGATTTGCGGAGAAGCACTTTTCCTTCAATACCGACGGCGGAAGGTGCGACACCTGCAAAGGAGACGGTGAAGTGGTGGTATCGATGCAGTTTCTGGCAGATGTGCACCTGGTATGCGAAAGTTGTAAAGGAAAGCGCTTTAAGGATGAAGTGCTGGAAGTGACGTACCGTGGCAAAAATGTGAGCGATATACTGGAACTGTCCGTCGACGAATCTCTGGAGTTTTTTAAAGACGAAAAGAAAATAGCAGACGCCATCCGGCCCCTTTCAGATGTTGGACTCGGATATATCAAGCTCGGACAGAGCAGCGATACGATTTCCGGCGGTGAAGCGCAGCGCATCAAGCTGGCTTCGTTCCTTGGCAAGGGTGCGGCAAAAGACAAAATGCTGTTCATCTTCGACGAACCGACCACTGGCCTTCATGCGCATGACATCAGCAAGTTGCTCCAGTCATTCAACGCATTGATTGAAAAAGGTCATTCTATCATTATCATTGAACACAATACAGACGTGATCCGCAGTGCCGACTGGATCATAGACCTGGGACCGGAAGGAGGTGCGGGCGGCGGAAACCTGCTGTACGCGGGTGCCCCGGACGGATTGAAGAAGATCAAAGAAAGTTATACCGCACAATACCTGTAACCATGAATGCACCCATCCGCAATCTGAGCCTGAAGGAATTATTTAAAGCCGCACGCGGCGTGCTGAAAAGATGCACTTTTGAACTGAAGCACCGGAACGGCAGCTGGAAGGAACAGTCCCGCGATGTGTATGTGCTGAGTGATGCCGCAGCAATTATTCTTTATAATCCGGATAACGGCAATATCATTCTTACGCGCCAGTTCCGGGTAGCCACCTATGTGGACGGCCATGCAGATGGCATGCTACTGGAAGCCTGCGCAGGTCGCCTGGACGGAGAAGATCCGAAAGTGTGCATTATCCGTGAAACGGAGGAAGAAACCGGGTATGTGATTGCTGATGCGCTACAGATTGCGGCAGCATATATCGGACCAGGTGCGATTACCGAAAAGATCTTCTACTTTGTGGCGCCTTACAGCCCGGAACTTAAAAAAGCGGGCGGTGGCGGACTGGAAGAAGAAGGCGAACAGATAGAAGTGGTGGAAATGCAGCTCGACGAAGCGCTGGACCTGCTGGACAAACAGAAGATTCAGGATTCCAAAACGATCGTACTGCTGCAGTACCTGCAACTGAACAGGGCTAAGCTGTTTCACTCATAAAACGCCTGATCGCCGCATTCACTTCCGCGGCTTTTTCCCATTGTATAAAGTGGCCCGCAAACGGTATGGTTACCAATTGCCCCTTGGGCATCCGCTGTACCGCGCGTTGCGCCAGTGCCTTCGTGCTTCCGGGATGCAGCATCTGATTGGGAATCAGCGCATCCATTTCACCGAACACGACCAGAACGGGCATCTTCAGTTCCCCGAGCCTGTCCGCTACCGGCTCCTCAAGCATTGCGTCGATACAGGCGTCCGCCATCGCGCGATAGTCGTCAGAAGCGTAAGAGCGCATGATCTGCACCATCTCGCGGATCAGTTCATCTGCCTGCGCGGGATTTTCGTAAAAGCTGCTGTAAATGCTGCTGCGCAGACTGCTTTCGTTGTTGGAAAACATCCCCCAGAACTGAAGCATGGAGCGGTAGAGGCTTCGTTCCCAGGGAGAGAACACTTCAAAACCTGCCGGAGCACACAGGATCAGGCTGCTCACGAGCTCGGGAGCATTCAGCGCCAGGTGTATCGCAACCTGTCCGCCCATCGAATGACCGCAGACAGTCACTTCATGAAGTTGCAGTTGCTGCAGCAGGTCGTAAATACACGCCGCAAAATACTGCATGCCAAAGGCCTGCCTGCGCTTGTCTGAAAATCCGTTACCGGGAAGATCCACAGCGATACAGCGAAAATCGTCAGAGAGCACGGACATGTTCCGGAACCAGGTACCCGAATAGGTGCCGAGGCCATGGATGAATAATATGGTTCGGGCGCCTTTGCCCGTATCGAGATAGGCAAGCTCGAAGCCGTTGGCAAGCGTTATCGTTTGATATTGGGTCTTTTCTGCGTCAAAATGGTGTTGACTCATCTGGGGGAACGAAAATTAAAACGAAGTGGCAAAAGCACCGATGGAAAACACCAGCGCATACAAAACAAGAAAAATGAGGATGATAATACCGCAGAATTTGAAAAAATTGCGCTGGCAACGAAAGGCCAGTTCAAGCTGACCGGGGTTTGAATCGGCAATTCCGGCCTTAATATATTTCGAAAAACGAAACAGCATAAGCGTCGGATACCAGTACACGGAAATCATGAAAACCAAAGCGATCAGCCCGGTAAGAAGAGACACAGACAAGGCCTCATCTTTTGAAAAAAGCTGTTTCGTGGCACCGGTGAGCACAAAAGCCAGCATCGCGAGCGCCATAAATCCGATTGCGACAAATCCAATGATCGCCAGAAACCGGGTCCAGCGGGCAGTTTCCTGCAGATACCTCTTTCCCTGTTCAGTCAGTTTGTCCCCGAAAATAATGTCTTCGCCGGTATGCATGTAACGAATTTGGGAGCAATGTAGCCAAATAATCCGATATGCCGGGAGCTGGAAACCAACCGGAATAAACAGAGGTCTGCGATGCGTCGAAAATGTCATAAAAATATTTTATACTTTCCCGCAGCCCGAAATTATTTATTGCATAAAATGACCTACATTTGCAATCCTTTTGGAAACCTAAGATTTTTTTAAATAATCAAATTACAATGGCAGACTTACGCTTACAGCGCAACTTTGGTATTGCGGCACACATTGATGCGGGCAAGACCACCACAACAGAACGCATCCTGTACTATACCGGTGTGAACCATAAAATCGGTGAAGTACATGAAGGAGGCGCAACCATGGACTGGATGGCTCAGGAACAAGAGCGTGGTATCACCATCACTTCCGCAGCTACTACCTGCTTCTGGAACTTCCCTACCCTGCAGGGAAAAACACTTCCGGAATCTAAAAAATACAAATTCAACATCATCGATACTCCGGGTCACGTTGACTTCACCATCGAGGTAGAGCGTTCTATGCGCGTACTGGATGGTCTGGTTGCCCTGTTTTCTGCGGTTGACGGCGTTGAGCCTCAGTCTGAAACAGTTTGGCGTCAGGCTAACCGTTACCGCGTTCCGCGTATCGGTTTCGTAAACAAAATGGACCGTATCGGTGCCGACTTCCTGATGGTGGTACAGCAGGTGCGCGACATGCTGGGTGCAAAAGCAGTACCGCTGCAATTGCCGATCGGCGCCGAAGACAACTTCAAAGGTGTGGTGGATCTGATCACCATGAAGTCTATCGTTTGGGATGATTCCACAATGGGTATGACTTACACTGAAGGTGAAGTTCCTGCAGACATGATGGACGAAGTACAGCAATACCGCGCTGAGCTGGTAGAAGCTGTTGCGGAATATGATGATACACTGATGGAGAAATTCTTCGAAGATCCGAACTCAATCTCTGAGAACGAAATCCACGAAGCGATCCGTAAAGCAACCCTGGACCTGAGCATCATCCCGATGCTGTGTGGTTCTTCCTACAAAAACAAAGGCGTTCAGAAGATGCTGGATTGCGTAATCCGCTACCTGCCTTCTCCTCTGGATGTAGAAGCGATCAAAGGAACAAATCCGGACAACGTAGAAGAAGAACTGATCCGCAAACCAGATGCAAAAGAACCATTTGCAGCATTGGCGTTCAAGATCATGACCGATCCTTTCGTAGGCCGTCTGGCGTTCTTCCGCGTATACTCTGGTCACCTCGATGCAGGTTCTTACGTATTGAACGTACGTTCCGGTAAAAACGAGCGTATCAGCCGTATCATGCAGATGCACGCGAACAAACAAAACCCTATCGATTTCATCGAAGCAGGTGATATCGGAGCAGCGGTTGGTTTCAAAGACATCAAAACGGGAGATACCCTGTGTGATGAGAAAAATCCGATCATCCTGGAGAACATGTTCATTCCGGAGCCGGTAATCTCTATCGCTGTTGAGCCTAAAACTCAGGCGGATGTTGATAAAATGGGTATGGCGATTGCGAAGCTGGTAGAAGAAGATCCTACCCTGCGCGTAAAAACCGACGAAGACACCGGTCAGACCGTATTGAGCGGTATGGGTGAGCTTCACCTGGAGATCATCCTCGACCGTATGAACCGTGAGTTCAAGGTTGATGTAAACCAGGGTGCACCTCAGGTAGCTTACAAAGAGGCATTCACTGCGATGATTTCTCATCGTGAGACTTATAAGAAACAAACCGGTGGTCGCGGTAAATTCGCCGACATCCAGTTTGAAATCGGCCCTGCTGATGAAGAATTCCTGAAAGAAGGTAAAGGCGCGTTCCAGTTCATCAACGATATCTTCGGAGGTGCAATCCCACGCGAATTCATCCCTGCTATCCAGAAAGGATTTGAAGCATCTATGGTGAACGGTGTACTGGCGGGATTCCCTGTTGAGCACATGCGTATCCGTATCTTCGACGGTTCTTTCCACAACGTGGACTCTGACTCAATGTCATTCGAATTGTGTGCTAAATCCGGCTTCCGTGAAGCTGGCCGTAAAGCAAAACCAATTCTGCTCGAGCCGATCATGAAGGTGGAAGTACTGACTCCGGATCAATACATGGGAGACGTTACAGGTGACCTGAACCGTCGTCGTGCAATGCTGGAAGGTATGGACAGCCGTAACAACCTGCAGGTGATCAAAGCAAAAGTTCCTCTGAGCGAAATGTTCGGTTACGTAACGCAATTGCGTTCCCTGTCTTCCGGACGTGCTTCCTCTACCATGGAATTCAGCCACTACGCTCAGGCTCCGAAAAACGTTGAGACTGAAGTAATCGCTAAATCCGGTAAAAAAGCCATCCAGGACTAAGCTGTCGCTTTCGACTTTTAATGCTATAAACAAAAGCCGCTCCAGAATGTTGGAGCGGCTTTTATTATTTGATGAGTCGGGTAAAATGATAAAAAATCTCTCCTGTTTCTCATTTTGAAATCACTTGCTGATTCTCCTTATGGAAACGCAATTATTCTCTATCTTTAAGCACTGATTTGCATTCTGCTTACATGAAAGAAAACACTCAAATCGATAAAAAAGCAGCGACCGTAACGATAGCAGCACACATCGCCCTGCTGTTGTTGTGTATGCTGATTGGCTATACGCTTCCTGCCAGCAATCAGACCACGGAAGAGCTGGGCATGGAAGTAAACCTCGGTAACAGTGACGATGGAAGTGGTGATAACCAGGCTTTTTCAACCGAACACCCTGCTTACCAGCCGGAAGAAAGCGTTCGTTCGAGACAACAGGAAACAGCCGACCCTCCCGCAAATCTCGCTACGGATGAAAACGATGCGGACGCTCCGACCATTAAGCCGGCAGTTGACAACAAGCGCAAACAAGCCGCACAGAATGAGCACAAACTGCAAACAGCTGCGGCGCAACCCAAACCTAAAATGCTGTTCCCCGCTGCCAGCGGGAACGGCGGTAATGCTTCTTCCATGAACCAGTCCGGCGGAAGCGAAGGAAATGGCCAGGGCAATGGCGACAAAGGCGTACCCGGCGGCACTCCCGGCTCTGACAATTATACAGGATCTCCCGGAAACGGCACCAGCGGCATCGGATGGAGCTTCACCGACCGACAGATGGTGGCACGCCCCGACCCCGCGGCTGAGTTCCGCGAAGGCGGCAAAGTAGTGATCCGCGTAACGGTAAACCGCGACGGCCAGATCGTTGCAAAATCAATCAAGTCCGCGTCGTCCAATGAACTGCGCAAACTTGCTTTGCAAAAGCTGAACGATGTACGATTCAATAAAAGCACTACGGCGCCGCCGGAACAGTTCGGAGACATTACCTTTGTATTTAAAACCAGAGCACACAAATAAGCATGTCCGTTTTGGATCAGCAATACAAAGAAACACTCGACTACCTGTATGCGCAGTTGCCGATGTTTTCCAAATATGGCAAGTCGGCCATCAAAAACAGTCTTGATAATATCATTGCATTATGCAATGCACTCGATAATCCGCAACAGAAATTTAAGTCGGTACACATAGCCGGCACCAACGGCAAAGGCAGCACAAGTCATATGCTTGCGGCCGTACTGCAACAGGCAGGCTACAAGACCGGTCTGTACACATCTCCGCATATCACCGATTTCCGTGAACGCCTCAAAATCGATGGCCGGATGGTAAGCAAAGAATGGGTGACCAGCTTTACACAGCAGCACAAAGAACTCTTTGAACAGATACAGCCTTCCTTCTTCGAGGTAACGGTAGCCATGGCATTCGCATGGTTTGCCGAACAGGGCTGTGATATAGCGGTGATTGAAACCGGACTCGGCGGGCGACTGGACAGTACCAATATCATTCAGCCCGTATTGTCCGTTATCACCAATATCAGCTACGACCATATGGACCTGCTGGGTGACACACTTGCCAAAATAGCGGAAGAAAAAGCGGGCATCATCAAAAAAGGTGTTCCTTTTGTAATCGGCCAGCGTGATAAGGAAACAGAACAGGTATTCTTTGAACACTCCATCCATAAACAGTGCTCCGCATTTTACGCAGATGCGCAATGGGCATTGGTGCGCACCGGCAAAGACGCATCGTACCAATACCTGAAAGCGGTAAAGCCTGCAACGAAAGAGATGTTCGACCTGAAAGCCGATCTCCTGGGGGATTACCAGCTGCATAATTTCAAAACGGTACTGACTTCCGTGGAAGTATTACATACACTCGGCTGGAATCTGAAGCTGGAAGATGCATTGTCAGCTTTATCTCAGGTGAAGCAGCGTACCGGATTCGGCGGCCGCTGGGAGATCATCCAGGCGAAACCGCTGATCATTGCGGATGTGGGCCATAACCAGGCAGGCGTACAGGAGGTAATGAAACAGTGGAACCAGCTAAGCGCAAAGCATAAGCATATTGTGGTGGGGTTTGTGAAAGACAAAGACATTAATGCCGCTCTCGATCAGTTTCCGAAAGACAATAGTTACTACTACTGCAATGCACAATTGCCGAGAGCGCTGCCGGCAGAAGAGCTGCACAGAGCGGCTGCCGGAAAAGGTTTGCAGGGACAGCATTACAACAGTGTCGCAGCAGCTTTCGCTGCGGCTCTGGAGGCAACCGGTCCGGAAGATGCTTTGCTCATCACCGGCAGCTTCTTCATTGTGGGAGAAGCAAAAGAGTACTGGGAGGAGCTCCACTCATGAGCACACGCGTATTCCTGCTGACCCCGCCTTTTACCCAACTCAACACGCCCTACCCCGCTACGGCCTACCTGAAAGGATTTCTGAATACCAAAGGTATCGTTGCAGATCAGGCCGATCTCGGGATAGATGTAATTAACCTGCTCTTTTCCCGCAGCGGGCTCGAACGTATGTTCTCGGCGGCAGAAGCTGCAGAACAGGCATTCAGTGAGCGCGCAGAACGGGTGTACAGTATGAAGCAGCACTACCTGCGTACGATAGATGCCGTTCGTAATTTCCTGCAGGGAAAAAACCCGGCGCTGGCCAACCTGATCTGTACGGGTAATTTTCTTCCAGAAGGTTCCCGCTTTACGCAATTGAGCGATCTTGAGTGGGCTTTCGGCGCTATGGGATTTCAGGATAAAGCAAAGCACCTGGCTACCTTATACCTGGAGGATCTCTCCGATTTTATTGTCGATTCGGTGGACCCGTTTTTCGGATTTACACGGTATGCCGAGCGGTTGAGTATCAGTGCCGCAAGTTTCGATGAACTGCATGCGCGCCTGCAGGCTGCACCCGGATTTATCGATCTGCTTACGATCGAAGTGCTGGAACGTTATATAAAGCAATTCAGGCCGGACCTCGTGGCCATATCGGCGCCGTTTCCGGGCAATGTGTACAGCGGCTTCCGCTGTGCGAAATGGCTGCGCGAACATTATCCGCAGATCAAAACCGCACTGGGCGGCGGCTATCCGAACACCGAACTGCGTACGCTTCAGGAACCACGTGTATTCGACTATTTTCATTTTATCACTCTGGACGACGGAGAAGCGCCCCTGTGGTTGCTCTGTCAGCATATAGAAGGAAAACTGCCCGAAGCATTACTGAAGCGAACCTTCCTGAGACGTGCAGGCGGCGTGGTGTATGAGAACGGTGCGCTTATCGGCGATATCGCTCAAAAAAACACCGGCACACCGGATTACACGGGGCTGAAGCTGGATCAATATCTCTCGGTGATCGAAATTCCCAATCCGATGCATCGTCTCTGGAGCGATGGCCGCTGGAACAAACTCACGCTTGCGCACGGTTGCTATTGGGGCAAATGCACGTTTTGCGATATTTCGCTCGACTATATCGGGCATTACGAAGCGAGTCCGGCCACACTGATAGCCGACAGGATGGAAACGCTGATCATGCAGACCGGAAGCAATGGATTCCATTTTGTAGATGAAGCGGCACCTCCTGCACTCATGCGGGATCTGGCACTGGAGATCCTGAGACGCAATCTCACGGTAGTATGGTGGACGAATATCCGTTTCGAAAAAAGTTTTCATGCCGACCTGTGCCGACTCCTTGCTGCCAGCGGCTGTATTGCCGTATCAGGCGGACTCGAAGTGGCTTCAGACAGGCTGCTGAAACTTATAGACAAAGGAGTAACGGTAACACAGGTGGCCAAAGTAGCGGACAATTTCACCGAAGCCGGCATTATGGTACATGCCTACCTGATGTACGGATTTCCGACGCAAACTGCCCAGGAAACAATCGATTCCCTCGAAATAGTCCGCCAGCTTTTTGAAAAGAATATCGTACAATCTGGCTTCTGGCACCGATTCGCAATGACGGCGCACAGCCCTACGGGTATGGAGCCTGAACGTTTCGGCGTAAAAAGGATCACACAGACAGCTGGCACTTTTGCCAATAATGAAGTAGCTTATGAAGACCCTTCCGGAACGAAACATGAATTGTTTTCGGAAGGCTTACGCAAGTCGCTGTTTAATTACATGCACGGCATGTGCTTTGATTTTCCGTTGCAGGAATGGTTTGACTTTAAAATACCGGCCACACAGATACCGCGTACCCACCTGGAAAAGGAACTGGCACAATACCGCGAACGCAGCTGGAAAAGTCAGGACCGCTTTGTATGGACGGGTGCAGATATTGTGCTGTCGTCAGAACCGGAAGAAGGCTACCTCTCGCTGATCCTGCATAATCTCAGCACTTCAGTAGAGCTGTACCTACCCGAGGCAAAGGCAGAGTGGATAGCTGATCTGATGGATAAAGCAGCACCTTCAAATGATTTTTTACCCTTAATGGGCGCATCTGCTGCGGAGTTTACGGCACAATTCGGGGAATCTCTGGAACAATTCCTCGAATCGGAACAAGGCATCGTTATCCGGCAGACAGGGTTACTGATCGTTTAAATATCGAGCAGTCCCTCAGGAAGATTCATCCTGATGTAACGGTTGCGTAAATTCACTTCAACGAGCAAAGGCTTTACCATAGGCAGCAATACTTCGCGGCCTTGATAATGTATGGTGCCTACCCACTGGTGTCCTGTCTGCGCAATATCCGCAAGTGGTCCGAGTCCGCCTTTTTCCGCATCCACCACATTAAACCCGATCCATAAGAGAGGATTATCAATCGTGGCTGCACCCAGTATTTCCTGGTGCACAAACACTTCCTTGCCGATCAGTCGCTTAGCGGCTTCCACCGTTGTGACATCATCAAAGCGTACATGATATTCCTCGTCATTCACACGCTTCACCATGGTGGGGTAATAAGGTATGCGGCTTCCTTTCTGCATCGCGACAAATATGGCTTCATCCACATGCAGCCAGTCGTTCTTGCCGCCGATATGCGTGAGAATTACATTTCCCTGGAGACCATGGGTGGCCACTATTTTTCCAATGCGGATCATGCACCAAAATTACCGATTCATTAGAAAACGAATCGCCTAAATTTGCCGCATGGAAGAACGTACAACAACACCGCTGATCTTAATTACGAATGACGATGGAATTACCGCACCGGGCATAGAAAACCTGGTGGAGGCGATGAGAGGACTCGGAACACTGGTAGTGGTGGCTCCGGACAGCCCGCAATCGGGTATGGGGCATGCAATCACAATCGGCCGTCCGCTGCGCTTGAATAAACTGCATCAGTTCCCCGGCGTGGAATCGTATCAATGCAGCGGAACACCTGTTGATTGTGTAAAACTTGCCACAAATAAAATACTTGACCGCAAGCCGGATATCTGTGTGAGCGGTATCAATCACGGCACCAACGCTTCCATCAACGTGATCTATTCCGGCACAATGAGTGCGGCGATGGAAGCGGCGATCGAAGGTATCCCGTCCGTGGGTTGCTCACTGGCGGATTTCAGCTTTGAAGCCGACTTCAGCGTGGCGCGAGAGGTGATCCGTAAAGTGGTGATGCAAATGCTGGCAGAACCCCTGCCTCCGCATACACTGCTGAATGTGAATATCCCGAAAGTGAGCAAAGAGGAATTCAACGGTATACGCTTCTGCCGGCAGGCAAATGCCAAATGGGGAGAAAGCTTTGAACACCGCGTGGATCCATACGGCAAGGACTACTATTGGATGGTAGGTAACTTTATCTGTGAAGACCTCTCGGAGGATACGGATATCTACGCACTGCGCAATAATTACGCGTCGATTGTTCCCGTACAGTTCGATCTTACCGACTACCGCAGTATAGAAATGCTGAAAAAAAAATGGCCCTCGCTCCGTTGAAACGAAGCAAAGGCCTATACATCACTAAAACACACCCTTAGTTAGTGAGCGCTGGACAGATCCACCGGCTCGGCACTCTTCCTGTTCCTGATAAATATCAGAACAACCGGAACGCACACCATGAACATGATCGCAAGCGCCATAAATACGTCCATGTAGGAAAGTACACTGGACTGTTTCATCACGGACATATCCATGATCTTATAACTGCTGAGTAAGGCTTTATCGGCAGGAACGCCTTTGGCCATTAACCCTTGCTGTAATTGCTGTACCCTGTTTACCGCATTTCCGCTGTTCATATTCAGGTGAGCTACCAGATCTGAACGATGCAGGGCATTACGTCGGGACATATATGTATTGATAATAGCCACCCCGAAAGATCCGCCAAGCTGACGCATCAATCCGGTAAATGACGCTCCCTGACCGATTTCCTGCCCTTTGAGCGTGGACAGGGATACGGCGGTGATCGGGATAAACAGAAGTGAAAGTCCCACCCCACGCAGCATCAGCATACCAAAGAACGAATCCCTTCCGGTATCCGGTGTCAGGATAAAGTAACCTGCCAGACAGAACATGGTGAACAACGTCATCCCTATTGCAAGCAGGTACTGCGGAGGGGCGCCCTTTTTAAGAATGGCACCGACTATCGGCATCATAAACGCGGTAGCCAGAGCCGCAGGCACCATCAGCAATCCGGACTGTAAAGCCGTCCATCCGAGCAATTGCTGTGTGTACAGCGGAATGATATAAGTAGAACCATAAAGCCCGAATCCCAACACGAAGGAAAGTATGGTACCGACACGGAGGTTGCGGTTGCGCAATACCTTAAAGGCCACAATGGGATTCCGGTAAGTCAGTTCCCGCCAGATAAAGAAGAATATTCCGAACACGGCGACAACAGACAATACGAGGATAGCCGTATTCGAGAACCAGTCATCTTCCTGTCCGCGTTCCAGTACATACTGGAGTGAACCGACGGATATGGCAAGCAAGCCGATACCAATCCAATCCACATCCGCAGCTTTTGTTTTCTCGGCATATTTAGGACTGCGTACAAACAGGATCGTAAGGATCGCTGCAATGATACCGATAGGAATGTTGATATAAAAAATAAACGGCCAGGAAAAATTGTCCACGATATAACCACCCAGCGGCGGGCCCAGGGTAGGACCTACGATCACACCCAGACCATACAGCGCAGTGGCTTTCGCACGGTCTTCAGGCGGATAGCTTTCGGTAATGATCGTCTGCGAAGTGACAAGCAATGCACCACCGCCCATACCCTGCAGCAAACGGAACAGGATCAGTTCACCGATTGAATTCGCATTTCCGCAGAGAAAAGAGAAAACCGTGAAAATGATGATCGATGCTGCGAAGTAGTTACGGCGCCCAAATTGCTGGGCCAGCCAGGACGTCATCGGCATGACGATTACGTTTCCGATGGCATAAGCCGTGATCACCCAGCTTACCTCAGATATGGTAGCTCCCAGGTTACCGCTCATGGTCTGCAAAGCCACGTTTACGATCGTCGTATCGACGATCTCAAGCAGCGCACAGAAGATGGCAGTGATCGTGATGATCGCCCTGCGGCTTCCGTACTCTACCAGCGATTCTGATGTTGCAAATGACATACTAATTAGTTTAAAACGGTATAAGAGACAAAACTCACGCGAAGTATTAGTCCAGGTGCACCTCCACCAGGGCATTCATGCCGGGGCGCAAAGATTTCAGCAAACCGTCAGATGCTTTGGAGAAAGTGATTTTAACCGGTATGCGCTGTACTACTTTTACAAAGTTCCCGCTTGCATTATCCGGAGGCAGCAGTGCAAAACGTGCGCCGGTGGCAGGAGACAAAGATTGAACCTGAGCTTCGAATTCATGACCCGGGAATGCGTCCACTTTTACCGTAGCCTTATCACCTTCTTTCATTTTTTCGAGCTGCGTTTCTTTAAAGTTTGCAACCACCCAAATGCTGTTCTCCTGTACGACAGCAAACAATTGTTGTCCTGGCTGCACCGTCTGACCCGGCTGAATACTTACGGTGGAAACACGGCCGTCTGCGGGCGCGAGAATTACAGCATAAGAAAGGTTCAGTTGCGCGTTGGCAAGGTCTGCTTCACGTTGTTTGATTGTTGCGCTGGCAACACTTGTCTGCTGACCTGTAGCCACGCTTTGTGAGCGAACGGCATTGGCCTGGCTCGCAGCTGCATTTTTCTGTTCTTTCAGCACATTCAGTTGCTTTTCGGCACGCTGTTTTGCAGCCAGAGCCTCATCGTATTGCTGTTGTGTGATAGAGTGATCTTTGATCAGGTTCGCATAACGGTCGAAATCCTGATTGGCACGCCACACATTTACTTTAGCAGCCTCGATATTCGCGTCAGCAGATAATACGTTTGCAGCAGAAGATTGTGCGGAAGCATTTGCAGCCAGAGCGTTTGCTTCTGTAACGGACAGCGAACTCTTTGCATTCTCCAGCGCGGCTTCAGCCTGCAGTACTTTATTGCGTAATTCGCGATCATCCAGCAGCACGAGGGTATCTCCTTTTTTCACAATCTGATTATCTTTTACGCGCACTTCAGTAACAAAACCCTGGATACGCGGGATTACCGGGCTGATATCGGAACTGAGCTGTGCATCATCCGTATCCACATTATGCATTGCGTGTACGTATTTGCTGATTCCGTAGCCGCCACCCAATACTACCAGCGCCACCAGAATGAATATGAATTTCTTATTGGTCTTTTTGGTTTCCTGAACTTCGTTTTGAGCTTCCATTGTATATTTAATTAATGTTATTAGTAAATTTTAGTTGAAGATTATTGAGGGATAACACCTGCTGCCTGCATCAGTTGGTTGTATGCGACCACAGCATCAGCCTTTGCATACGTTGCATTCAGTCGTGCCTGTAACTGCTGCACATCGGCATCCAGCAGATCGGTAGCGGTAGCGAGACTGTTATCGTATTTGTTTTTCAGGATCCTGTAATTTTCATTCGCCTGTTCCACCGCGATAGCAAGTACATCCAGCTTTTTAAGTGCTACCAGGTAATTTTCATAGGAACGGTACAATTGTACCTTGATCTGATCATCGAGTAAACCTTTGGTCGCATCCAGCTGCATGATCTGCGCTTTAGCAGACTTAACTTCTGCTCCTGTTTTCCAGAGAGATCCGATATTGTAGCGGAGTCCGAGTCCGGCATTCCATGCATCCGTAATTTGTATAAACTTCGGCACGTTGATCGCTGCATATCCCCCGGTTACGGACAAAGAAGGATAATACTCGCTTTTTACCGATCTGAGGTGGGCTTCGGCAGCTTTCACACGCAGATCCATGGATTTATAATCGCTCCGGTTGTTGCGCGCCTGATCTTCCCAATAGGTGAGCGAATGCGCGTCCATATCGGTTGCGAAAGAGTTGGAGTCCAGCTGCAGCACCGTTTCTTCAGGCAGACCCAGCAGCAGGTTCATATTCAGGTTGGTTACATGCAGATCGCTTTCTGCATCAAGCAGGGAAAGCTGCACATTCGACTCCTGCAATTGCGCTTTCAGCAGGTCGTTGCGCGCTATCAGTCCGTTTTCTTCAAGGTGCTTGAAATCACCGGTACGTTGCTGCGCCTGCTTCAGGTTCTCTTTCACGAGATCCACAGCACGGCTTGCCTTATATAAATTGCTGTAGGCAAGGGTAATATTCTGTACTACCTGCTGGCGGTCGGTTTCCGCATCCAGCTTCGTAGCTTCGAGCAGGTATTTTGCAGACTTCACGGATGCGGAGTTGCCAAAGCCGTCGAATAATGTGTACGAGACGTTACCCAAAGCATACATCGCCTGGTCTACCTTAGGAAAAGAACTTCCGCTCTCGGAACCGGATCCTGATCCGGAACCTGATGACGCACTATTGCTCTGGTACAGCATGTTGATCGTAGGCTGCGTAACACGCAGGTAAGAACCTGAAATGCTCGCAGAAGGCAGACGCTTGTCTTTGAACTGACGCAGGCTCGCTTCTGAAGAAGCAATTTTCGCCGCACTTTGTTTGAGTGTTTTACTGTTGGCCACACCCAGCTTCACTGCTTCCGACAAACTCAACTGACGGGAAGTTTGCGCCTGGGCAACAAAACCGGCCATCAGAAAACCGATGATACCGGCAGTTTTTATGATTCTATACTCCATATGTCAGGATTGCTTTAAAGGCGTTTCTTAAAAAGATTTTGGTTCGGCGCTTCAGCAGCAACGCGAAGCGTTCATTTTCCATTTCTACCATCCCGTGATAACGGCGATAGTTATTCTGTGTCTGCATGATCTGATTTGTAGAACCCACGAGTGTGCTTACGAGAAGCGAAACGTCGATATTCTTCCGGAACAGATTCTGCTTTTGCCCTTCGCCGATCAGTTCTCCGAAGAGCTGGTAATTTTTAAGTTTACTCTGAAAAACGATTTCATCCAGTTCAGGTGAAAGGTGGCCGCCCACATGCGCAGCCTGCATCACTTTAAAAAAACAACGATTGTGATAATGTTTTTCCACGTAATGATCAATCATTATATCCAGCTTTTTTAACAGGTCGATATCCTGGCGTGCGATCAGATGCTCCAGCTGCAAAGTCGTTGCACCGATCCTGTATTCAAAAATCGCCTGTAATAATTTCTCTTTTGATCCGAAATAATAAGAAATCATTGCAACATTCACATTTGCCTTCCCTGCTATATCCCGAACAGATGCACCATCAAAACCGGCTTCGGCAAACAATTCCTCGGCGGCATTGATGATAGAAATCTGCTTCTCGTTATATTTTGCTTCCATCACTAATCATTTTGACAACACAAAATTAAACACTTGTTTGAAAATCTAAACAAACGTTTAATTAATATTTTGTTATCAAAGTATGCGTTTCAGCAATAGTGCCTGTAAACGCTTAATTGTCAATAAGTAAACAGATGAAAACCGACACCTTTCAGGACGCCGGAAAAACGAGATTGAAAAAAAACTTTACCGATCAGCTGATTTTATTCCAGTGCGACTGGCCTGCCGCGGCTCTCAATGCTTCGCGCAAAGCAGCGTGCGCAGGTAACAGCAGTTTGGGATCATTGCGAACGATAAGACTGGCCGCATTCCGGCACTGCTCCATGATCTGCACATCTTTGACAATATCGGCGACTTTCAGTTTCAGCACGCCGCTCTGCCTTGTCCCGTACACGTCGCCGGGACCACGCATTTCGAGGTCCTTCTCAGCAATAACAAAGCCGTCTGAAGACGATGCCATAATCTGCATGCGCTCCGCACTTTCTTTCGAAATGCCGCTGCCGGTAAGCAGGATACAAAACGACTGGTCGGCTCCACGCCCCACCCTTCCGCGCAACTGATGCAATTGCGACAGCCCGAAACGCTCAGCGCTTTCAATAAGCATAACGCTCGCATTCGGCACATTTACGCCCACTTCAATCACAGTGGTGGCTACAAGGATATGGGCCTGGCCTTTTACAAACCGGTCCATATTGCGTTTCCGCTCTTCCGGATCCTGCCGTCCGTGCACCATCGCTATTTTATACAGATGTTCCGGAAACCATGACTTCACCTGCTCGTACCCTGCCATAAGGCTTTCGTAGTCTATCTTTTCCGATTCTTCGATAAGGGGGTACACAATGTACACCTGCCGCCCTTTGGCAATCTCCTCTTTTAAGAATCCCATTACCTGCGCACGATACCGGTCCGGGCGGTGAATGGTCTTGATCGGCTTTCGTCCAGGCGGCAGTTCGTCGATCACGGAGACTTCGAGGTCGCCGTATAAAGTCATTGCCAGTGTACGGGGGATAGGAGTAGCGGTCATCACCAGTATATGCGGAGCCCTCGTGTTTTTCGACCACAGGCGCGCACGCTGTCCCACACCGAATTTGTGCTGTTCGTCGACCACCGCGATTCCGAGATTATGAAAGCGCACGCTGTCTTCAATCAGTGCATGCGTTCCGATCACGATCTGGATGCTGCCATCCGCAAGTCCGTTCAGCACTGCCTTCCGGTCTTTACCTTTAACCGTTCCGGTAAGAATCGCGACTTTAATACCGATAGGCTCCAGCAACTCCGAAACGCTCTGGTAATGCTGGCGTGCAAGAATTTCAGTGGGAGCCATCAGGCAGGCCTGGAAGCCGTTGTCCAGCGCGAGCAGCATACTCATCGTCGCAACAACGGTTTTTCCGCTTCCCACATCCCCCTGCACGAGCCTGTTCATCTGCAGTTCGGTGGTGGTATCGGTTCTGATCTCCCGCAGTACACGTTTCTGTGCGCCCGTAAGATCGAACGGAAGACTCTCGTTATAAAACCGGTTGAAATACTCCCCCACTTTCGTAAAAAGGAAACCGGGCTGAACCGTGTGTTGCAGGCGCAGGTTGGCTATCTGCATCTGCATGATAAAAAGTTCTTCCCATTTTAAACGGAATCTCGCCCTTTGCAGCTGCAGTTCATCCGCAGGAAAGTGAATCTGATGGTATGCCGTGGCACGTGGCATCAGCTGGTATTCCTGCAATATAGATGCAGGTAATATTTCCGGAATAGCCTGCGGTGTTATTTTACTGAATAGCGCATGGGTAAGCTTTGCAAACGAACGGTTACTGATACCCATAGCGGTAAGTCGCGCCGTGGAAGAGTAAACCGGCTGCATTCCGGGAGCCGTGCCTGCTGCGGAAGGTGGCTCCACTTCGGGGTGTGTGATCGAATAGCTGCCATTGAAATCAGTCACTTTTCCGAACACAACATACTGTCCATAATCCTCGATATTTTTTGTGACCCAATTGAGATTCTGAAACCAGACCAGACTGATACTGCCCGTTTCGTCATAGAAAGTCGCCGAAAGCCGCCGTTTACGGCCCTGCCCTTCTTCAAACAGGTTTACGATCTTACCGGACAAGAGCACATATTCTGTGTCCGGACGTATTTCGGCTACTTTTGTAATGCGTGTCTTATCGTAGTAGCGGAACGGGAAATGATTCAGAAGATCCTCATAGGTGACTATCTCCAGCTCCTTCTTCAGAAGCTCGGCCCGCTGAGGTCCCACTCCCTTCAGGTAGCCGACAGGCGTGCTTAATATGTCTCCCTGATTATTGATAACAGTACACTTTTCAGAAACGCAAAAATAGCAAAATGAATTGCTTTCTCTGTTCCCTTCAAACAGAAAAGCCCCGCTTGAGCGAGGCTTCCCTTAAAATATTTCAATTTAGTTTTTCGTAAAACGCAGTGTGGTGTACGCACCGGATACGTTATCGCGCACCTGAATAAAGTACATACCCGAACTTAAGAAACGGATATTTATTTTATCGGATGAAAGATGCTGAGACAAAACAGTTTGTCCCATCGTATTATTGATTTCCACGGAGATCTGCTGGGCGGGCACCGGTAATTGCAGGCTGATTTCTCCCGATGCCGGATTCGGGAACACCGTCACTCCTGCGAGCAGTCCCGCTTCTTTGATCGCTGTTCCGGAAACGGTAACCGATTTGGTAATGGTATCTGCGATCAGGCAGTTATCCGCAATGAGTCGCACAGTGTACGTACCGCCGGCAGTGTACACATGTGTGGGGTTGGCGGTAACATCCGTTTTGCTGTCACCAAAATCCCAGGAATAATTAGAAGCGTTAGTGGTGCCTGAACTATTAAACACAACTGACAACCCGGTAGGACTGGCTGTGAAATTTGCAGCAGGATCATAACTGTCTACATAATAGAGCGGCAGATTTTTATATACAACATTAAAAACGGCCTGACGGATCACGCTTGCATCGCCCGGAGGAACGGAGTAGTTGAACGTGATCATCATCGGATTCTGACGGAAGAACACGGTATAAAAAGTAACAGCGGCCGCGTAGCTTCCTGCAGCAGACGGGTGCATGTTATCAACGTCGTATAATTCGATAGCTGGCGCAGTGGAAATGATCTGCTTGAATACATCGCCCACAGCGGCAACAATACCTTTATTATCTACAGCCATCTGGTTGTAGCGTCGCGCAAGCAGGCTGTCCATCCCTTTATAAGTACACACGGGAGGATAGGTAGGGCAATTGCCTGCATCTCCGTTTTTGTACCCCCAGGTACGGTAGAAAACGGTACGGCCACAATTGTTGAATTTATGCACAACGCTGTCAAGCACATGTGCATAAGGGTAAACATCTGCCGTGACATCCGCATCAGGAAACGCCGGGCGCTGACTTTGCTCCTGCAACACCACAAAATTCCAATCGCCTTTCATGATCATGGTAAGTGTGGTGGCATCCGTGCTGTGCTGCTCCAGCGTATAGCCGCCCGGAGCGTAGGAGTCTACCAACAGAGTATCACCCATGTTGTTGGCGATATCCTGTACCAGTAACGGCATCGTATTGTAGTAGGTAAAACTGTTACCGATAAACAAAGCCCGCAGTTTCTTTTTGATCTGCGCATGAGATTGCATCGGGCCCGCTGACAACAATGCCAGCAATATCAATCCGACCGATGTAGCGGATTTTGTTTTAGGGAGTGTAAAGGTAAATTTCATGAATGATTCGTTTAGACTTCTTCCAAAGTTAATAAAAATGTCAGATGCTTCACGCATCACGACGGCTCATTAAAGCCTTTAATGAAGAAATTGTCCAGAAACGAAATACAAACAGCAGCAACACACTGAAAACCAGTGTAACAGCGATCGCAAGCAGCGACTGCGGGATAAACTGCCGTACAACTGCAGCCAGCGCGGCCAGGGTACCCAGGAACAAAAGGTGCGTGGCTATCCAGCGAAGATTGTGCGGAAGGGCAAATGTGCGGTGCGCCGCTATGATCACACAGGCAGCCACCAGCCACTCGGTAATCAATACGGTCCACGCGGCGCCCAAAGCGAGGAAATGCCTTATAAGCAGGTAATGCAGCGACAGGTTCAGCACGACAATAAACGCAGAGATCGCATTCAGCTGACGGGTGCTGCCATTCGCTGTCAGTAAAGTTGAATAGATGTACATGAGACAGTACGGCGGAAATGCCCACATAAGCACCGCGAACAACATTCCATCCCCGGCATGCATACCCTTATGATAGAGCATATTCATGATATCTGCGTTCCAGAATGAGGCGATAACCGATGCGGTGAATGCCACGGGCATCATGATATTTACTGCAAGCCGCAGCAGCGGAGCCACGGCCTCTTTCCGTGCGATCATCCCTGAAAATACCGGCAGTAATACCCCCGCAAACATGAGTCCGAAAATATTACATACGTCCAGCAGCCGGAATGCAGATGCATATAAGCCCGCCTGGTATTTCCCCTGCGCACCGCAAAGCCGTTCAATCATCACCGTATCGGAGCGCATATACACCGACATCAGCAACACCAGTAATGCATAAGGCATGCTCTCGCGCGCAACCGACCGGAACAGACCGGGCCGGAAATAAAAATGAATCTTTGACGGCGCGATACGGATCAGAACAATAAATGCCACCAGCAGCGCAACGAAATAGCTGCCAATCTGGGTCCATACAAACCACTCTATACGAAAACCGCCGGCCACCTGCGGCAATACCAGCAGCGACCCGCATACCAGGATCATCAGCAGGCGATCCACAACAGCCAGCACACCATCTGTCTTGAAGTATTGTAAGGCCGCGATATTACTTCTTACAAATACCAGCATGGAATTCAGCAACTGTATCACCAGCACTCCGGAAAGCAGGTACAACTGCGCCTGCCGGTATCCGAGCATCCACGCAAACGCAAAAACGGTGACGAGGTACACAACGCCGAGTATCATGCGAAGCCACAGCATAGACGAAAACAGATAGCGGATACGGGTATGATGCGCGGCAATTTTCTTACTGCTGTATTGAGTGAGTCCGAAATCGAGCAATATCTGAAATATCAAACCCAGATTGAAGAACGCCTGGTAAGACCCGTATTGTTCATAACCTGTGCGGATCTGCACATTCCTGTCGATGAGGAAGATCCAGACCGCTTTAATGAGCAGATTGACAAACAGTACGAATAACACATTTTTGACCAGTTGCCGGCTCACGATAATTTCAGAAAGGATTAAGACAAGTACTAAGAAAACAGGAAGTAAAAATATACTTTTGCACGCAATATTATTATGAAGATAGCCGTAAACACAAGATTATTGCTCAAAGGAAAACTGGAAGGGATCGGATGGTTCAGTTACCAGACGCTGAAAATTCTTGCGGCCAGACATCCCGAACACGAGTTTATCTTCATCTTCGACAGACCCTACTCCGATGAATTTATTTTCGGCAAGAACGTAACACCGGTAGTGATCGGTCCTCCGGCAAGGCATCCGGTTCTGTTCTATTTATGGTTGGACTGGAGCGTGAGTTATGTGCTCCGCAAGTACAAAGCGGATGTATTTCTGAGTCCCGACGGATTTGCCTCGATGACCACAAAAGTGCCTACCTGCCTCGTGATCCACGATCTTGCCTTTGAGCATTTCCCCGATCATCAGAAGAAAAGCCATAGTATTTACTTCAGACATTTCACGCCAAAGTTTGCACGCAAGGCAAAACGGATTGTTACCGTTTCCGAATTTTCCAAGCAGGATATCGCATCCCGGTATCACATCAACCCGGATAAAATTGCGGTAAGCAACAATGCCGCTCATGATGCCTACCATCCGGTTTCCTGGCAGGAACGCGAGCAGATCAAACAACAATATGCGCAGGGCTGTGAGTATTTCCTGTTCACCGGCGCACTGCATCCGCGTAAGAATGTTGTGAATCTCCTGAAAGCTTTCATCCGTTTCAAAAAGCGGAACGGAAGCAACATGAAACTTGTGATTGTGGGCAGACTCGCATGGAATTATGCAGAGGTGGCCGATATGAAAGAGCACATGCCCTTCAAAGAAGACGTAGTATGGCCGGGCTATCTGGAAATAGATGAACTCGCACGCGTGACTGCAGGAGCATATGCATTGGTGTATGCTTCCCTGTTCGAAGGATTCGGTATACCGATCGTGGAAGCGTTTCAGTGTGGTGTACCCGCAATCGTTTCCAACACATCAAGTATGCCTGAAGTGGCGGGCGCAGCAGCACTGATCGCAGACCCGAACGATTACCACGATATAGCAGAGAAGATGAGCATGCTGTACCGGGATGAGCAACTGAGAGAACAACTTGTTTCAAAAACAAAAGAAGAGGCGGCGCGATACACCTGGGAAAAAGCAGCGGATGTGCTGTGGGAAAACATATTGTTGTGCAGGAATCAGTAAACCCGCTTATGCCAGCGGAAAAAATCAGCGTTTCCGGAAAAGAAAAAAGCCATCCTAATAGATATTAGGACGGCTCACTTACTAACCCATTAAATTCACAACTTGACACAAAGATAAGGGTTCCGGGCCGAGAAAAAAAGCTTTTTCAGGAAATACACCGAATAAAATTTTTATTAAACCGGACGCTAAAAATGAATAAAAAATCAAATTTTTTATTTTCAAAATACGATTGGGTTTAGCAATGTCATTCTTATGAATTAAATAAATCAGAAACCACTATTCCCTAAAAATCAACTATCCACTGCTGGTGCTTTCGTTTTACTGGCAGGCTGAAGTCTTCTTCGGGATGTCGAATTGCTAAAAAAAACTTATCTTGTCTCAAATTTCCTGCATGAACCTTTGCAAAGCCTCCCTTCTCGCCTGCCTGACATTTGGTTTTTCCGCTAAAGCCCAACCATTATCCTATTATACAGATGTTCAAAACCAGGTAATGGTATGGGACAACGGCGTCATCAGGAAAATAGATTACCTCCCGCCGATGGAGGTGAAGGTAGGACGTATTGCCATTCCTTATATCGACAATTCACAGAATTTTAAAATATATTACAGAGGTGGTGCTCAGAAAATTACTGCCGGAATTACGAACAGATACCAGTCCAGCGATTGCATCGTTACCTATCTGAATGCCACTTCCCTGAATGTGTTCGACCGGGGCCAGATCAAAAATCTCACACGTCTCTGCCAGGCATTCTATGCAGGAGACAGCATTATTGTATTCGCCGACGGCCGCAACCAGCAATACAGCGCATACTATAACGGGAATGTGGTACCGATGGAAGGTTTTGTAGCGGACAGTTCTATCGCACAGATTGATGTTCAGAGCAATATCGCCGCTTATGTCAACTTCGCCCGGCAGTTCCGTATCTTTTACCAGGGAAATCTGTTTACACAGGAAGTTTACCCCGTAAGCTCATTCAAAGCCGGACGCAATACCGTGGCTTACGTCGATGCCGGAAACCAGTTTAAAGTTTTTAATAACGGAAACACCCAGATACTGGAACCATTCCCCCCTGTTTCGTATTCCGTAGGATGCGATATGGTGGCCTATGTAAGCGTTGACGGGAATTTCAACATATTCCACAAAGGGAAAGTGTACAAAATAGGCTATTTCCGCCCCGATTACACCGTGACCGATTTCGTCTGCCTCTATTCAGACCCCAGCGGGTACAGTAAGGTTTTCCAGGACGGTAACATCACAACACTTGAGCCTTATATGCCCTCCAACTACCGCGTTCAATACCACTCAGTCGCGTATTTCGACAGAACTAATGTATTGAAGTTGTATTCAAACGGCGAAGTGTACGAGGTAACGAGCTCGCTTTCTCCCGGAGACAACACATGGTCCCTCAATTATGATGTGATCATGTACCAGGTAGGTACGAACCTGTTCAAATTTTATTACCAGGGAACTGAATATTAATTGTCTTATCCAATCTTTTTTTTACAATAATGAAAAGCAGATTATTACTCCTCACAGCACTGTGCTGTGCTACTGCGCATGCACAAAAAATGACTCCTGAATTATTATGGAGTCTGAATCGCGTTAGTGCCGGTTATGTAAGTCCCGACGGGAAACGTGTCCTGATCAGTTCGCGCAGGTACGATGTCAGCACGGAAAAAGGAACCACACGCAATTATTTTATCCCTGTTACGGGAGGGAAAAAATCGTCTTACAACGGAGCAGGAGATAAAAATATCTTCCAGCAGGATGCTGCCGTATGGTATGCATCCGACGAACAATCGCTCTATCGCAGTACAGATGAAGGTAATAACTGGGAAAAGATAGGACCATCCGTTCCCGATGCCGACAATATGAAAGTATCTCCCGACGGGAAATATCTGGCATTCAGCAAAAGTGTACTGGTTAAACCGACACTCGGGAAAGACATTTATAAAGATATGAGCAAGACAAGCGCTCAGATCTACACCGACCTGAATTACCGCCACTGGGATACCTGGGGCAATGGCACTTTTTCTCACTTGTTTGTAAAACCGGTCGGTAATGACGGTACAGCAACTGATCTGCTGGAAGGCAAACAGTTCGACTGTCCTCAGAAACCGCATGGCGGAGCGGAAGATTTTGTATGGTCTCCCGACAGCAGGAAACTGCTCTACGTTTGTAAAAAACAGTCGGGGAAAGCTTATGCGATCAGCACCAATACCGATATCTATGCCTATACTGTTTCTGCGAATACCACTGTAAATCTTACAGAAGGTATAATGGGCTATGATATGAACCCGTTGTTCAGTCCCGACGGTCGCTACCTGGCGTTCACCAGCATGAAGACAGATGGCTTTGAAGCGGATAAAAATGATGTCGTTGTAATGGATGTGGCCACCGGCTACAAGCGTAACATGACGGCGCAATGGGACGAAACGGTCGGAAGTCTGCGCTGGTCGGAAAGCGGCAACAGCATTTATTTCACTGCTCCCTGGAAAGGCACGGAACAATTATTTGAGGTACAGGTTCCGGGCAATCTGATGAGCCGTAATCTCCCTGTGATCGACCAGGTAACGAATGGCAATTTCGACATATCGGGAATCGTCGGAGAGACGAAGAACGAAATTATTGTTTCGCGCACCGACTGGAACCACGCGGCGGAAATCTTTGCGGTGGATAAGGAAAACGGGGCCATGCGCCAGATCTCTCATGAGAACGACGCTGTGTACAGCAGCATACGCATGAGCAAAATCACGAAGCGCTTCATTAAAACGACTGACGGAAAAGAAGAGTTCGCCTGGGTGATCTATCCGCCGGATTTCAATCCCGCGAAAAAATACCCGACCTTGCTATATTGCCAGGGCGGACCTCAGGGAGCATTATCCCAATTTTATTCTTTCCGCTGGAATTTCCAGCTGATGGCCGCGCAGGGATATATCGTGATCGCACCTAACCGCCGCGGAATGCCGGGATGGGGTGTGAAATGGAATGCTGATATCAGCAAGGACTGGGGCGGTCAGCCGATGGACGATTACCTGTCTGCAATCGATGATATCAGCCGCGAACCGTATGTGGACAAAAACCGCCTCGGATGCGTAGGCGCGAGCTACGGCGGTTACAGCGTATTTATGCTTGCAGGTATCCACAATAACCGTTTCAAAACCTTTATTTCCCATTGCGGACTCTTCGACCTGAAAAGCTGGTATGGCACTACGGAAGAACTGTGGTTTGCCAACTGGGATATCGGCGGTGACTATTGGAGCGGTAAAGCAGCTAAAAGCTACAATAAATTCAGCCCGAGCAATTACGTGCAGAACTGGAACACTCCGATTATGGTCATCCAGGGAGGAAAAGACTTCCGCGTACCGATCGAGCAGGGACAGCAGGCATTCCAGGCAGCGCAACTGAAGGGACTGAAAAGTAAATTCCTTTATTTCCCGGACGAAAATCATTGGATCATGCGCGCGCAGAATGCAATCGTATGGCAACGTGAATTCTTCGGATGGCTGAAAGAAACCCTTTAAAACGCAGCGAATTACGGCACATGAATAAGAAGTTTTTGTTACTGGGTTCGGGAGAACTCGGAAAAGAATTTGTGATTGCAGCACAGCGAATCGGACAAACCGTGATCGCGGTAGACAGTTATGCGGGCGCGCCGGCAATGCAGGTTGCCCATGGCTTCGAGGTGATCAATATGCTGGATGGTGCGGCTTTAGACGCAATCGTGGCAAAGCACCGTCCGGATTTTATTGTTCCGGAGATCGAAGCAATACGTACCGAGCGCTTTTATGATTATGAGCGGCAGGGCATTACCGTTGTCCCGTCGGCAAAAGCGGCCAACTTTACCATGAACCGTAAAGCGATACGCGACCTCGCGACAAAAGAGCTTGGATTGCGTACGGCCAATTACCGGTATGCCACGTCTGAAGCAACATTGCAGCAGGCGGTATCCGAGGTGGGTATGCCCTGCGTGGTAAAGCCATTGATGTCTTCATCCGGCAAAGGCCAGTCGACCATAAAATCGGAAGCCGATATTGCCAGAGCCTGGCAATATGCAATGGAGGGATCCCGCGGAGATGTGGTGGAAGTGATCGTGGAAGCGTTTGTCAATTTTGAATCTGAAATTACCTTATTGACCGTTACGCAACATCAGGGTCCTACCCTGTTTTGTCCGCCTATCGGGCATCGTCAGGAGCGCGGTGATTACCAGGAAAGCTGGCAACCCGCACTGGTAAATGTTACGGCATTGGAAGAAGCTAAAATGATGGCGGGAAAGGTAACGGAAGCTTTGGGCGGCGCCGGTATATTCGGCGTAGAGTTTTTCCTTGCGAAGGACGGCGTGTATTTTTCTGAATTATCACCGCGTCCGCACGATACAGGTATGGTTACACTGGCCGGCACGCAGAATTTCAATGAATTTGAATTGCACCTGCGTGCAATACTAGGACTGCCGATTTCCGGTATTCATCTGGAGCGGGCAGGTGCCAGCGCAGTGATCCTCGCGCATCATACCGGGGAGCAGCCCACTTTCAGTGGCTTAGCGGCGATTGCATCGCTTCCGAAAACGGATTTCCGTCTGTTCGGCAAACCCAGTACGCGGCCTTACAGAAGAATGGGAGTGGCGCTTTGTTATGATGATGCCGGTACGGATATTGCATCGGTAGTAGAACGGGCTAAAGAGGCTGCAGCGAAAGTAACGTTAGACTAAATTGACACTGGTCACATGTATAAAAACAGACCTTTGAGGGTCTGTTTTTTTTGCGCAATATCGTAGTTTCCGGCGTAAGTTGCCATGCTCAGGATAAAAACCTGCTGCAAACTATCCGGATGAGTGCTTCGAACGAAAAAAGCAGGTAAGCAGAAACAAAATCATGCTCCCAATTAAAATAGATCGGCCGTAGAAGTAGCGTTGGATAATAAAATCGGCTCCGACCAGCATCCCAACGAGGGCAATGATTCGAAGTGTTATTTTGATTGCTTTCATAGTTACTTGTTACTCCATTTATCCGGCAAAGGTTTCTCTGCCATTTGCGCTTAGATATACAAAACCGATGATAGCGATCATAAAGTAACGAGCATATGAGGGCATAAAAAAACTCCGGATGAGAACATCCGGAGTTTTCCATATTGAAATCAGTTTATAGCGAATCAGCTATTACACTTTGAAGTGAGAGAACGCTTTGTTTGCCTCAGCCATACGATGCGTATCTTCTTTCTTTTTCACTGCACCACCCTCACCTTTAGAAGCAGCCACGATCTCGTTAGCCAGTTTATCAGCGATTGTTTTACCGTTGCGCTCGCGGGAGAAACGGATCAACCATTTGATGCTCAGGGAAATTTTACGGTCGGGACGTACCTCAGAAGGGATCTGGAAGGTAGCACCACCGATACGGCGGCTACGAACTTCAACAGCCGGAGTAACGTTAGACAAAGCACGTTTCCAAACTTCGTAACCGTCTTCACCTGTGATTTTAGAAACTTTATCCAGTGCATCATAGAACGCACCCAAAACAACGGATTTGTTTCCACCCCACATCAGGCAGTTAACAAAACGTGTTACTTGTTTATCATTGAATTTTGGATCCGGAGCTAAAGGGATCTTTTTGGCTTGTGCCTTCCTCATATTCTTTTATAGAATTATACAGATTTAGGAATTATTTTTTCTTTGCTTTTTCTTTCTTGGTACCGTATTTAGAGCGGCTTTGTTTACGGTCTTTCACACCGGCAGTATCCAATGCACCGCGAACGATGTGGTAACGAACACCAGGAAGATCCTTAACACGACCACCACGGATCAGTACGATACTGTGCTCTTGCAGGTTATGGCCTTCACCCGGGATGTAAGCGATAACCTCTACTTTATTTGTCAAACGAACTTTCGCTACTTTACGCAGCGCTGAGTTTGGTTTTTTAGGAGTTGTTGTGTACACACGAGTACAAACACCACGACGCTGAGGACAAGCATCCAATGCGCGGGATTTAGATTTAGCGCGAATTTGCTCGCGGCCTTTACGTACTAATTGTTGTATTGTAGGCATTATTCTTTCTTGATGTAAATTTCAAATGGAATGCAAAGGTAAGACCTTTCTTTTAAACCAAACAAAATTTTTTCAACTATTTTTTTCTCCGGGTTTAATTATTGTGTATGATATTCTACCCGCAAAAGTAAAATTAACAAAAAAATCATATTTGGCATTCCCCTGCCTGATCTGTTATGCCGATATCATTCCAACGATACCGGCAGCGGAGGTAAATGACTCACAACCAGGCATCCGGAATTATAATACCGGATTCATTATCTGCTGCAGGAACAACTGGCCGTGTGTGGGATCAAAAATAAAGGTAAATACGAATCCGAATACCCCACCCCAGAGATGCGCCTCATGGTTGATATGATCCTGTCCGCGCTTAGACGCGTAAATGGAATAGGCAACATATAATACAGCGAATAAGATCGCCCATACCGGGAATACGAAAACGGTGATTTTCGTCCAGGGACTGATATACACCATCGAAAACAAAACAGCTGACGTACCACCTGAAGCCCCCAGCGAACGATAATAATGATTGTTGCGGTGTTTAAAGAACGACGGAAGCGAAGCCACCACCACACCTGCCAGGTAAAGCAGCAGGAACATCGCATGCTGGCCGGTCTGCACAAAGAAATATTCGACATATCCGCCTACAAAATACAGCGTGATCATATTGAAGATCAGGTGCGTCCAGTCGGCATGAATGAAACCCGATGTGAGCAGGCGGTAGTATTCTGCCGGACGCTTCATCACATACGGATAAAGAATCAGCTTGTTCAGAATGTGCGCATCGGTAAATGCCCAGAACGATACCCCGACCGTCAGCAGTAATAGTCCTATAGTAAATATGTCCATCTTATTGAGATTATTTTATATGAGTCAAAAACTGCATTACATCTACCCCGTCAGCGTAATCATCCAGAGCCGGCAGTTGTGCCTTTCCGAAAGGAACATGACCCTTACCGACGATACATTGTATGTCTTCACTGGCCGACAGTGACGCTGCAAGCGCATCTTTATCGTCGTAATACCGGTAATGCAAAACGGATACGGCAGAGAAAGGTAATTCATTTTCAACCATCAGCAGAAAATCGTTTGTAAGATACGGCACTTTGTTTAACAGGTACACAGCCAGATGGTAATCGTAATTATTGCGGTACTTGTGGTGATGCATCAGGTGCGAGCAGTATTCAAATGCACGGAACAGCTTTCCGAAATCGTATCCGCGCGGCACGCATACCTGTGTGACGTTGCGGCATCCCAGTCCGAAAAACAAGAATACATCTTTTGCCAGTTCATGCAGCTCCTCCTCTGTCTCCGATCCGTCGAGCATTGCGACAGACGTACGGTTGCGGCGGATAATATGCGGATATTTCGCAAAATACTGTTCGAAATAACGTGCCGAATTATTGCTGCCGGTAGCTATATAGGCATCACAACCCTTCAGTTGTTCAGCAGAAACGATCTGGGAACGGATATCGGGGTCAGTATCGGCAATTACCTCCATCATGTGCGGGATGAGCACCGCATCTTTGGATGAATACCGAACCCTGGCATGATTACCGGAAAGATACGCGCACAAAAAATCGTGAAAGCCGACCATCGGGATATTTCCCGCCATCGTAATCCCGACGGTTACCGGATGCTCCACCGGTTTGTACTGCGCCATCCAGCTGATGAGCTTTTCCCTGTCCAGAAATGCCTGGCAGATATTTGCTGCTGCGATACCTATATGTTCGTCCGTAAACCAGGAGTTTGCGTGTATGGCATGCTCACGGGCAGACTGGAAGGATGCTTCGTTTGCATGCATGTACGTTCCGAGCGCAACGAGTGCATCAATTTTTTTATTCAGGTCGGCCATAAATTCGTAATCTTCCTGCGAAATTGTAACTTTGCGCCGAAATCACAAACTAATATTCTCCAATGGCTATAAAAATCACCGACGAATGTATCAACTGCGGTGCCTGCGAACCCGAATGTCCGAATAATGCAATATATGAGGGTGGCGTGGAATGGACTATGGCAGACGGTACAGGTGTAAAAGGAGCTTATACCCTGTCTGACGGATCCGTTACCGAAGCTCATGAAAAACACCAACCGGTTGCAAATGATGTTTATTATATCGTTCACGACAAATGTACCGAGTGCCAGGGCTTTCATGAAGAGCCTCAGTGTGCTGCCGTATGCCCTGTAGACTGCTGTGTTCCCGATGAAATGTACCGTGAAACAGTGGAAGAACTGCTGGCTAAGAAAGATAAAATGCACTTGTAGCAGAATCTCATACCGCATAAAAAAAATCCCCGGAGCCGGGGATTTTTTTATGCGGCAAAGTTGCAGATATTACTGTAGCACTTCACCGAGAAATTGTTTCATTTCCTGCCATGAAGCTGTGTCTGCTGCTCCGTTGTAGCTGATCGGCATATTGAACTTTTTACCGGTTTCTGTGGCATCCGGGTTAGTGAATGCATGCGTCGCACCGGGATATTCTTTAAAGATATAATTTGCCTTTACCGAATCCATCTGCTTACGGAAACCCGCCACTTCGGCTTCAGACACGAATTTATCTGCACCGCCGTGAAGCACCAGCACACGTGCTGTCAGCTTCGGAGACGCCGGCACACCGGCCAGTCCGCCATGGAACGAAACCACACCTTTGAACGGCTGACCGAGGCGGGCTGCATTCAACACCATGCTGCCGCCAAAGCAATAACCAATCGCCGCCGTACGGGAAGAGTCGGCCACTTCATACGAAAATGCTTTGGCAAGGGCTGCCTGTATGCGCCCCAGGGCCAGCTGCGGATTCTGATAAAAAGGCGTTGCAAACGCTTTGGCATCTGCCGGATTATCTGCGACCTTACCATTGCCATATAAATCGACTGCAACAGCAAAGTAACCCAGTCCGGCGAGTTCGCGCGCACGTCGTTTAGCATATTCATTCATGCCCCACCATTCGGGCACCACAATCACCACAGGCAGTTTACCCGCATGACCTTCCTCGTATGCAATGTAACTTTTTGCAGTGGTGGTGTCTTCCGGGTAGCTGACCTCTTCTGTTTTCAGCGTGTGAACGGTTACCTGAGTGGTGTCTTCAGGAGTTTCCGACTCTTGTTTGGTTGCGTTGTTACCGCAGGACGCCAGCGCAAAGCATGCGCCGAGCGAAAAAATAGTGAATAATTGTTTCATGTTTTTGTTGATTGTACGGCGCAAAATTAGTCTCCTGAGGGCGAAAGAAAGCCAATTAATAATTTAATAAATACTGAAAATAGCGGCCTGGAATATGACTGCTGTACTATGCAGGCATTTATCCTGCGGAACTGAAAAATTACCTGGATATTTGTACAAACGACCAAGTATGAACATGCGACAATTAGGAAGCAACGGCCCCATCGTTTCTGCACTGGGCCTGGGCTGTATGGGAATGAGCTATGCGTACGGGCAGCCGAAAGACCCGTCAGAGATGATCCGCCTGATACACCGGGCGACAGATCTGGGTTTGAATTTCCTGGACACGGCAGAAGTGTACGGACCTTTCACCAATGAAATACTCGTAGGCAAAGCAATAGCCGGACGCCGGGACAAACTGGTGATCGCTACAAAATTCGGATTTCGGAATGCCAACGCCTATGCTGGTTTCGACAGCCGGCCGGAACATATCAGAGCAGTGACAGAAGCGTCGCTGAAAAGACTCAACATTGACACGATCGACCTCTTGTATCAGCATCGCGTGGACCCCGAAGTACCTATTGAGGACGTAGCAGGAACAGTTAAAGACCTGATGCGGGAAGGGAAAGTAAAATACTTCGGTCTTTCCGAAGCAGATGCCACGACGATCCGGAGGGCTCATGCAGTGCAGCCTGTAACGGCCTTACAGAGCGAATATTCCATCTGGTGGCGGGAACCGGAACAAACAGTTTTTCCCGTATTGCGCGAGCTTGGGATCGGTTTTGTTCCGTTTAGTCCGCTCGGACGCGGCTTTCTGACCGGTGCCATCACTGCAGACACCGAATTTGACGCTTCAGATTTTCGCAACCGTGTACCAAGATTCAGTCAGGAAGCGAGGGCGGCCAATCAGCAGCTGGTTGCGTACCTGCGTAACATCGCGGCTGAAAAACACGCAAGCCCCGCGCAGATCGCTCTAGCCTGGCTGCTCGCACAGGAAGAATGGATTGTTCCCATACCCGGAACCACACGTATGGAACGGCTGGAAGAAAACCTCGCGGCAGCCGCAATCCGCCTGACTCCTGAAGAAGTAGCGCGTATTTCCTCGGAATCCTCATCGATAGACATAGTGGGTGCAAGAAGGGCTGTTTCGCCGGCACCACCCGCTAACGACACAAAACAATAGATATCCAAAACAGAAGCAAGGAAAATCGTATATCTTGCAAACCTAATTCCACCCTTATATGAAAATATTACGGAAAGCAGTTCTGTCCCTGTTGTTCTTTACGATGCATCAGGCATATGCCCAATTCCCCTCGATTCCGTTTTCACCCGGAGCCACCCACACGGCAAAGACAACAGCAAGCGGAGAACGCCTTATTGCCAGGACCAAGCTCGATTATTACAGCGGCACTGGTTATACTTTTACCGATTCAGCCACAATGGAATGGAACTGGACCAACAGTTCCAAATCTGAATACCTGCCCGCGCCGCTGATCAGTTACGACCGTGCATCGGTGCTTACCTATTACCAGAATTCGGGAGGCACTGCGGTACCCAATCTCAAAACCATTAACTATTTTGATGGCGACGGTAAAATTTATGCAACTTACCGGTTCCGCTGGAACAGTTCCGGCAGCAAATGGGATACGGCATCCAGAACCACCATGACGTATTCGGGAACGCAGCTTACGGACTCCACGCTCGAGCTGTATTACGCAGCAAAATGGATCGGGCGTCAAAAAACGAGCTATACGTATACAGGCGTACATATTGCTTCCGCCACCATTCAGACTTCAACAGGCGTGACCACAACCTGGGTCAATACTTCCCGCATCCTTTACACCTGGGATGCCTCCGACCTGCTGATACAAATGCAAAACGAACGCTGGGATGCAACTGCGGGCTCCTGGACGAAGCAATCTCTTACAGATATCAGTTATACCGGCACAGATTCCACGCTCAGCATCACAAAGATCTGGAACACTTCACTGGGCAGCTGGGTAAATTCGCTGCGCCGTGGATACAAAATTTCAACTGTCGGCCCTTATGCCGATGACAGTATTTACAGATGGAATACCGGCACCGGACTCTGGGAACCTTACAGCAAAAACGAGGTAATCTACAGTGCCGGCATTATTTCGGAATATGTGCAGTATTACTGGGACCCGGGCACAGGCAACTGGGGAGCGTACAACATCTATTATTACAGCTACACGGGAGGAGCGATCACACAATCCGGGGCACTCCGCTGGAATACCACTACCTCAAAATGGGAGGTATACTATTTCTATGATTACGCCTACAATGGCGCGGGATCGCTGGTAAGTGAAATACCTTATTACCTGAATTCAGGCGGCGGCTTCGATCCGATCAGCAACCGTACCAATTATTATTATGAAACTTTTACCGGGATTAAAGAAACACCGTCTGCCCGGCAAGCTTCCGTGTACCCCAATCCCGTGGTTGAGGATGGAGATGCAATGCTGCGCTTTACCTATAATGGCAGCAACACTGTTGCCATAAGCGTGGTCAATGTGTTGGGACAGGAAGTATATCATCATGAAAGCAGAGGCCAGGGTACAGTTACCGAAAAGCTGCCCGCACGCAACTGGCCCGCCGGAATGTATCTGGTAAATATCAATTTCGGTCAGGGAAATGTGGAGACGCTGAAGCTGGTGAAATAGGACATTCTCTTTTATTAGCCACCCTGGCTAAATTACCAACAGTAAAGCCGTCCTGATATGGGATGGCTTTAATTTTTGTCCATTGATTTAAGATAACGTTTACCCTACCCTGTATAGCGTGTTACTAGCTTCGTATCATTATTCACGCTAAAACGGAACGTATGAAAAAGTTATTTGTAGCAGTAGCGCTCGCAGGAGGCATACTCTTCCAATCCTGTAAAAAAGACAACAACAACAATAATGGCAGCAGTGCTCAGAATGCACAGATGTCCATCCGGCTCACGGATGCACCGGGTGATTATGACGCTGTAAATGTGAACATCCAGAGCATTTCCGTAAACCATGAAACAAAAGGATGGATCGACATCCCGGTTCAGCGTCCGGGCATGTACAATCTGCTGGATTTAAGAAACGGCACAGACGTACTGCTTTGCCAGGGGGATATTCCTCCGGGACGGATCAACCAGATCCGGCTTACCCTGGGTTCCGGCAATACGGTAATGGTAAAAGGGATGGTCTACGAACTGAACACGCCGTCTGCGGAAGAAAGCGGACTGAAACTGAATGTGGATCAGAGCCTGGATGCCAACACCGCTTACAGTTTCTGGCTGGATTTCGATGCGGGTAAATCGGTGGTGGAAACCGGATCGGGTAAATATATGCTGAAGCCTGTGATCCGATCTTACACGCAGCTTACCGACGGAAGGATAAAAGGCTATTTTTCATTCCTGTATCCCGGCACGATCGTTTATGCAATAAACGGCGCCGATACGTTCAGCACCTATCCCGACAAGAGCGGAAGCTTTATGTTCTGCGGTTTGCCGGAAGCAAATTACACACTGCATATAGAAACGGCTTCCACACTGACCCTTGATGTTCCGGGTGTGGCGGTGAAATTCGGATCTGTAACGGACGTCGGGGTGTTGACCCTGCGCCCGTAAAGTATCATCTCCCTGAAAACTGCCGAAAACCGGCAGTTTTTTTTTGTGCGGTAATTCTGTAAATACAATTCATATAAATATATTTTTGTTTAATTTAGTATCTCTGAAATAAATAAACCCTTTCGACCTGAATATACCCGAACCAATGCGTGCAACCTGCTCAAACCGTCTATACAATGGAATACCAGTTTTCTTCATTCGACCAATGGATTACCAAACTTCAATATGATCCTGATATATTACCGCCGCTAAGCGAATGGGAGGAGCAACTGTCGAGGAAAAAACAGGAATTAACCCGGCATTTCCGAAGCATTCGTAAAAGCATCAGTGACAGCACTTCATTGCGCCTCTATGTGACGCATCATTACAGAAGTCTGAACTGCCTTATAGAAACACTGCTTTATGAGCATCAGATCCACACCGCACTGCTATTGAACGTATTGGAACAGCTGAAGTTCATGCTTGAGATTCAGTTTCAGGATATGATCGCACCGGAAGAGGATCATCCCGTATTCAGCTATCTCTCCGTCGAGGAACTTGCCTTACTTGTAAACACACTGATTGAATGCGGAGCGATCAGGGTACGTTCGAAAAAAGAACTCGCCAGGCAGGCCAGTAAATATCTGTTGTTTGTGAGCAACGATCCAAAGCACACAGCAGCGGAAAGCTTTTACAATGCATTGTTCTCAAATAAAACAGCTACGATGAACAGCGCATTAAAATGGCTTACAAAAATCCATACTCATATCAGTAAAGCGAGCCGGATAAATTCCGAACAGCGATAACACAATTGCCAGTCCAGACCGCGACCGGGATCGGTGTTAATCGTACTGATAAAAATATAATAACCCTATAAATTAGTTGTAAGCCACTTACCCTCTATGTTACAATACGGTAGCAAAGTGCATACAAATATTTGCTGTTTCAATTAACGAAACTTCTTTATCTATTTGTAATGCTATTCTTTTTGCTCACCCTTAAAACCGCGGTTACCGGACCGCGGCAGGATCCTTTTTGTAACATTCAAAAACCAATGATAAAATGAAAAAAATCTATTTCGCAGCAATCATGCTGGCATTGGGCTATACGCATGCGTCGGCCCAGCTTTTTCAACACTTATACGGAACCACAAATGGTGAAGTCCTGACAGACGGCCATAATACATCCGCGGGCGGACAAGATGGTCACTTTCTTGTTGCACCGTCCGCAACTGCCGTCAATTGTTTTTCCGCAACCCGAACGGATGCATCAGGCAATGCCTCTTCTTTCTTCAATAATGTGTACCAACTGAGCACTACACCCGGAGGTACGGGAAGCCGGATACGGGAAGTAAAATCCGTCGAAATAAGCGGAACAAATACGTATGGCTTAGCCGGGGGATATATAGACAATGCGGCGTCCGGCACCACTATCGGAGTGTTTTATCAGCAATTAGATCAGTCGGGCAACCTGATGGGAACGGCATCCGGCTATTATGCTGCGGCACCCGCATCCACGCTCTACAATTCTGTCCGTGTCAATAAAATTATCAATTCCGCACAATCCCCCGGAGATCTTTACATTCTGGGAACACTAACGGAAATTTCAGGCGGATACAACCGCATATTCGTGCTGCGTATCAGCCAGACCGGTACGCTTATCTGGTCTAAGATCTATCGGTTAGATTACTCTTCTCCCACAAATACAGACATACCTTTCGATATCGTGGAATCAACCACCATGCGGAACACCACTTATGAGGTGATGGTAGTGGGTGATCATTATCAGAAAGCGGGCGGTCTTGCAGATGGCTTCCTGCTGCGTATTGACTATTCAAGTGGAAATATGATTAATCCGGTACAATTTTACGGAACAGCAAAAACAGATGAAGGATTCAGCTGTATCAAGAATGCGGCAAATCCTAGTGTGGATCCGATGCAATCGGGTTATGTGCTTGGCGGACATTACAAAAACACATCATCTTCCGGAGTTGTGAATGCAGACTATTGGTTCGTGGCATTGCAGCAGAGCGGAGCCGTTTCCTGGACAAACAGTTTTGATTACAGCAATGGCGGTCCTACAGGCAACAATGATTACTGCCGCGACATCGTGGAAGCAAACGGTTCAGGAGGATATGAATATTATCTCGCTGGATATACCGATAACGGCGTATTTACAGGCAATGATGCAATGGTAATTCGTACGGACCAGAATGGTAATGGCGTCACAGGAGGTCAATTCACTTACGGAACAAAAGATGCGCAGACAGTCATGCGTATTGATTACGATAATGTTTCCGCGCGACCCGGCATAGCTCTTTACGGAACCAATTATCATGATCCTCAGCCTGTACCGCCGCTCGGATCTACAGATCTCTGGCTTGTAAAAGCAGATTTTAACGGGAAAACAGGTTGTGAATATGATCTTCAGGATTCTTATCAGAGCCGCGGACCCGGCTTCCTTTCCGACAAAAACAATGATAACCTTTACAGTTTCAATTCATATACCTTGTACACTGCGAGGGTGGGTCTGCTGGACGAAGTAGAATTGTGTTCATCGTGCTCTGCTCCTAAACCTCCTGTTATTGCGCATTGGAACTTTACGGACAGTAGCCTCGTAGACGACGCAAATGGCCTGACCGGTGTACGTATGGGCGGTGTAACGCCTGCTGCAGGACTTCTGGGTGTTCCGAATACGGCATTCCAGTTTGACGGGACATCAGGCTACATTCAGGTTCCTTCAAACACGCTGCTGGATCTGCAGTCCTGGACGCTTACGGCTTTGGTACAACCACAGGGATTCTACTCCGGAACATGCCAGGGTAATGCGATTATCTGGAGAGGTGTCCAATATAGTTCCAGTGTTTATGCTATGATTATATTCGACAATGCTATGGATAGCGATTGCTATACCTATACTCCCACCGGCGAAGTGTCTGCCGGCTTCCCCGCAGGATTCTATCCCGGCTCAGGTTCCGATTGGCTGGGTGCCACACCGTGTGTTACGAATCCATGCATTACCACCGGACAATGGTATTGCATATGGGTCAGCTATGATGCACCAACAGGTAAGCTTGACGTTTATGTGGATGGCATCCTGCGTGTGTCGCTCATCTGGCCGAACCAATACGGAGCGCCTACCATGGACGATCTGTTCATAGGATCGTCAGACAACGTTCCTGGCGGCTTATACCCCTACTATTTCAATGGTATAATCGACGATATCGCAATCTACGGAGGCCCACTGGCATGTCCTCTTTCCTGCGACAGCGCAGAAAACGGCTATGCACGTAAAACAATGGAAAATGCCCTTGCCGTTTCGGGAAAAGACATACAGGTGGTACCTAATCCCACCTCAAACAAAGTCGACCTGATCACGCCTGACGAATGGTCATCCGGCAATATCACGATCCTGAACAGCGTAGGCCAGATTATCAGTACCGGCAAAGTAAATGCTTCGGGCAAAACTCAGATCAACCTGAGTAATGTACCTGCCGGACTTTATCTGCTGCGTGTGGAAGGTAACGGAAAATATTGCGTGAAGAAAGTGCTGAAGAATTAGGCTGTAAGCTTCAACCTCTGAAAAGTGGCGGTACCAGGTACCGCCACTTTTTTTGCTGATCTGTGCTTGTAAAAAGCTATCCGTCCGGTAGTATCGTAACAGAATTATCTCTTGCGCGCAGCTGCGTGCATCCGTTCATCAATCAATCTTTTAAGGGTATTGCGGCAAGTACAATAATCCTGATCTGTCCTCCGAAACATTTGATGCGCCGCCGCAAAAGTGCAGAAGGACACAGAGACCATATCTGCCGGCATCATACAGAAAAAAAAGCGCCCCGTCTGATGACGGGGCGCTTTTTGCAATAGCCTGAGCTATTGTACTCACAGGAATTAGTGTGTGATGATCAGGTTCTGAGCATCTACTTTTTTACCTGCTTTCACCATTCTTACGATGTACGTTCCGCTAACCAGGTTTTGTGTAGGTAATTTCCATACACCCTGAGCATTCGGCACATTATAAGTAGCGACCGTAATTCCGAGCAGGTTCACTACAGACACCTGATACACATCGCTCTGTTTCCAGTTGGCGATCTGATAAGAGATCTGTACTTCATCGCTGGCCGGGTTAGGCGCGAGCAACATCCTGGTAGCACCTGTTCCGGCCGCAGCAGCTTCTGCTGTGATTCTGCCGAAATCTGTACATGGATATACACTGTGATCGTCGATATGGTAGAATTCACCCAATCTCGCCACACAAACTCTGCCATCACATACAAACGTGATCATAAAGCGAACCGCGGTTGCGCCTGATGCCGGAGTGTAAGTGAAGTAAATAGAGCTCCATCCCGGAGGAATTGTTGATGAGGAAGTGTAAACAGTTCCGTTCGGCAATCCTGTTGCAGGATCAACAGCTGTAATGGTGAATGAAGTAGCGGCACAACCCAGCGGATTGCTCACGCCCACTCCTGCCACAAATGTCGGAGAGCTTGCTCCTTTAGGCCATTTGCAGTCGAAGTATTCCCATTTAGCGTCAATCGGACAATCGGAGATGTCTTTACAAGGAATCTGTTGCAGATCTACTTTTTCAACGTTAGCGATACATTTCTGTCCGTTACAGTTGATGATCACCTGGAACTGAACACTGGTTACACCAGGGAACGGATCGAAGGTAAACGCCAGCGTTGTACCGGGCGTAAACGGTCCTGATGAAGGCGTTACTGTGCCCGCAGCCAGTCCGGTTGCCGGATCGATAGCATAGATCGTGTAGAACGCCATGTCGCAGTCTTTTCCGCCGAATATGTCGATACCTCCGTAATATACCGGTGTGCTTGAGCCGGCAGGATATACGCAATTGAAGTATGCCAGACGGGCATCCAGACGGCAGCATTGTTTTTTCATGTCTATGGACATTTCATCGGATACCTGAGTACAGATACCGTTGTTCAGGCGCCATGAGTAATTTCCGGAGCCATTACCGTCTCCGCCCATTGTCGGATCGAGGTTAATGTTCAGCGGATCTACAACACCGGTACCTGAGCTGGCCCAGCTGCCGTTAGGATAAGGCAGTCCGCTGCCATACAGCAACCAATCCCATCCGGCAAAGGTTACATAGGCAGGTCCGTCGATACGTCTTGGCAGTTCTTCCGGACAGAAGCTGTAACAACCGTGAGGGAAACGCCAGAAGTAAGCGGATGGCTCAATCGGCACATCGATATCAGAATGGTTTTTACAACCCCAGATATTGGTTGCCCAAACGCGGTAAGGTCCGCCGTGATTGATCACAGTTGCATTACCTGCTGTTCCGTTGCTCCAGTTGTACACTTCACCCGGTTGCGGAGAAGCTACGTTCAGCTTCAGGCTGTAGTCTGCACAATTGATGACAGAAGGACCTGAGATGAACGGAATGTTTGGCAGTCCGTGAACCGTTACCGTGAAGGCAGGTGAAGTAGCCGGACAGGCTCCTGAGTAAGGAGAAGGCAGGCTTTGTGTCACCACCACGCGGAACTGGTAAGTTCCTACCGGCAGACCTGAAGGGTAATTCAGGATTCCGGCAGTAGCACCGGAGATATTCGTCCAGCTTGCACCGATCAACTGCTGCCACTGATACGTGAAGCCAACAGTACCACCGTTGATACCGTTCAGCTTGATCGCTTCATTAGGACAGTAATCGTGCTCGCCCATCACCGTTGCGTCAGGCAGCGGCTGGAAGGCACGTTTGGCAGGAGTCGGATTCGCAGGAACACGACAACCATGCAGGTCGGTCACCATTGTCCAGTATTGACCGTCGGTCAGTACACTGATCGGGTTTCCGGTTGCTGCAAGAGGTGTTTGCTGCTCAAACCAATTGTACGTATTCGATCCATAGCCACCGCTTACACCCACCAGTGTCACTGTAGACGGAGATCCCTGACAACGGATCTCTTCAGCCAGCGAATATGTGGAAGGAGAAGTTACGGTAAAGGTATTCGGCCATAACGTAAACGAATTAGTGGTATTGAACGTACATCCGTAAGCATCTGTAAGCGTCAGCACCACATTCACTGTGGTAGTGGAAGACGGATTGCTGTACGTACGAGAAGCGGTAACAGAAGAAGTAGACACGAATCCGGTAGCATCACCGAAAGCCCATGTCCATCTTGTAACACCGGTATTGTTCAGACTGGTGAACACTACTTCTCTTCCCGCACAGCTGCTGCTGGTGAGACCGGTAGGATCTGTAGTGGCAATGCTGAATGCAGGCGTCAATACCGCAGGAACCACATATGTTTTTGTGCGGCTGCAGGTATAAGAGCTGCTGCCGTTGGAAACAGTGATGATATGCTCCAGGGTGATCGTGCTGCCCGGAGTATAAGAACTCAGGCTGAACGTAGTGGAGCTGATCACAGTGCCATTCACTTTCCAGATAGAGCCACCGGAAACAGGGCTGTAGCCTGTAAGGATTGGAGATTGCTCATTCAGGGTAAGTGTATAGCCTCCGGGGACGCAATTGGTTGCATAGTCGAAATCCGCAATTACCGGAACGATCACATTTTCCGTTACAAATTTGTAACATGGAACGCCAGGCGAAACTTCATATCCGATAACAAGGGTGATCGGATAAACGCCGGGTTTGGAAATTGTGATGCCGCTGATCGGAATATTCGGGAAGCTGCTGTATGAAATAGGAGGCAGTGAGCAGTAAGCGTTACCACCGGTAACATTCAGGCTCAGGATGTTCATTCCGCTGCCCATGCTCATATAAGTACCCCATACACCATTGAAGTTCACATCCACAACAGCCTGACCTGCACTGTTGGCACAGGTGGTGATGGAATGGTTCTTGCTGCTTACACCGGCGCTGGCAGGCAGCGTACAACCAGGTCCGCAGCTTGGATCCAGAACGATGTTACGTGTAACACTGGACAGACATCCGGACGAGTTGGTCACATCCACGCGATAAGTACCCGCAGCTGTAGCAGTGTACGACGTTGCCGTAGAGCCACTCAGGAACGGAGTAGACGCAGAGTTGTAATACCAGTCGATCGTAGTCGTGGCATTCGTGCTCAGCAGCAATGGAATGCTGATAGGAGGACACGTAATGATGGTGCTGGAAGAACCTGCACCCGGAGACATATTGATGTTCGGCTGCGGTTTCACCAATACGGTGCTGTTTGCCGTACCGGAAATCAGACATCCCGAAAGCGTTGCCGTTGCAGTAACGGTAAACGATTGGTCGCCGGTTCCCAGATTGGTAAACGTTGTAGTGGCCGAAGTACCGCTTCCGCTGGATGGACTTCCTCCTGTAAGTGCCCATGTGATGGACGCAGAGGAAGGAGTAGGCGTTGCGGTGAACGTAACCGGCACACCGGAACAAGGATTGTAGTTGGATGCAGTAACGGTTACTGTAGGGATACCATATACGGTAACCGGATAGTTTACGGTAGCGTTGTTACCGCATTTGGTTATTACCGCCACCAGGGTACAAGCCACAGAAGTAAGCGTGGTATTGTTCCATGTAATAGTCGGAGTCATTGTGTTCTGACCGGCAGAGACACTACCCGCACTTACAGGGCTTACGCTCCAGGTGATATTATCCAGCGGATCGCCGGTAAGTGTTGCCGTGTACACTTTGGTGGTATTCGCACATGGTGTGGCATCTCCGCTGATACTGATACTTGGCGTTGCCGGATTTACGGACAGGGTAAGCGGAGTGCTTGTACAGCCGGGAAGATCTGCCCATGAACGCGTGAGGCTTATGGAGCCTGCAGAAGTCCATTTAATCGTTGCAGAATTACCGGTAGTGCTTGCCGGTGTGCCGCCGCTTACGCTCCAGTTGCCGATGGTATTCGGAACAGAAGTTTGCGCAGCGTACACGTAAGGCGTATTGAAACACACTTTTGTTTCGCCGGTAATGGAAGTGTACGGAGCAGGAGGATCCACTACTGTAATGGAAATCGGATCGATCTCGCAATAAGAAGGATTGGAAGCCTGAATCGTCCATACCCCTGCAACATCAAACGATCCGGAGTAAGAAGTCACGCCGTTCGGATCGATGAAAGTGTAGGATGTACCGGAAGCAGATGGAACAGTGGTTACAACTGAAGTCGAAGTTCCTTTACAAACACGTTCCGGAGCAGAAAGCGTAAGCGGTGTTACAACATTGATGGCCAGGTCGGCAGAACCGCCGCACAGCATCAGTGTATTCGTGTAATCGCAATGTAAAGTGAAAGGAGCGTTCGCTACAATATATACCTCAAATGAATTCTGGCTGTACCCTACAATGGTAGCTGCGCTTGAAGGAGACACAGACCATGAGAAATTGGTTGCAGGCCATTTGGGTAATTCAAAGCGGTATTGTTTACCGGTACAGATAGTGGTAGGACCAACAATGGTACCTGTTGTCTGGATGATCGGAACCTGGGCTGTTACCTTAGGGCTGCATTTGCCGCCGCAGGCAGACAGGTCGGCGATGATCTCTCCGAATCCGGAAGGACCTACCATATTCCAGTCGATCTCAACGCTGTTGTAAGTACTGTTGATAATCGTTCCACCGTTTACCTGCCATACGAGGTCGGGACATGTATTGTTGATCGTATAGAAGCCAATACCTTTTCCGCAGATAATAGAAGGACAGGAAATTTCCATTGGCGGCTTATCCGGATCGTTCACCTCAATACATACTTTGTACACACCTACGCAACCACACTGATTGGTTACTTTCAGAAACACCGTATAAACACCGGAAGAAGCGTATGCATGAGAAGGGAATTGCAGGGAAGAATAAACGCCGTCTCCGAAATCCCATTGCCAGGACACGATCGGAGATGTTGGAGACACAGGAGTAAGATCAGCAAATTGGTTCAGTTGTCCGGTACAGGAAGCAAAGCAGCTTCCGGGACCACCGGGACCATACAGGTCTCCGTTTACACTGAATTTAGCATCGGGACTTTCGATAATTTCAACACAAACTGTTTTCTCTTTTACGCAGCCGGCCAATGTCGTTTCTTTTACTTTGATAAAAGTGAAACCTACGTTCGAACCCCAGTCAACCCAAACAGAAGTACCTGTGGAAGGTCCGCTGAAAGAGCCTTTGGTAATGTCGAGTGCCCATTGGAATGTGCTGCCCGGCTGTCCGCCGACAACAGTGTATTGTACATGAGAACGCTGGCAGACTTTGATGCAGGCGCCATCATCAATGATATCGCCTTCTACTTTACCTTTTTCACGATCACCTTTCACACCCTGACAACCAACTATGGTGTTCGTAGTGATCTGGGGATCCGGTTCCGGTAAAACAGTTACATTTTTAGTCCATACAAGAGTCGGGAGAGAAGGACGCACAATAGTAACCGTCACCACACCGCTGGTAGCGGCGGTAGAGGTCCATTGCACCGTGCTTCCCGAACCTGAGGCTGCCAGCACGGTCGCTTGTGCGGTAGGCGTGGCAGTCCAGGTGTACGTGTAAGCAGAGGAAGGTGTACCGGCAAGACTAAACAGATTCGGCACCCCGGAACAAACCGTGTCCGGGCCGGAGATCTGCGCCTTCAGGTCCGGCAAACCGGCAAGCAGGAACGATAAAAGAAAGAACAAAAACATGCGGGAGCGTTTGAGACCAGAAATGCTCCACAAACTGGATTGGTTTAGTGTTTCTTGTTTCATAAAACATACGATAAATGTGAACAATGAAAACAATGCTTTCAGCTGCGGTAGATAAGATGTAGCGGCTAACAATGATCATAACGGGCATCTATTAGTTGTGCGGCTCACATCTGTAGTACAGGAACTGTAAAACATCCGGACCAAAAGTAACCTTAAACAAATCAAAAAAACAAAAAAATTAACTATTAATTTTATATCTATAGAGCCTTACAATCAGATAGAAATGAAGTTTTTACGCTGTATAAAACCTATATTTGATTTTAGATATTTCGGGGCATACAGCGCAATTCCTTTCCAGTAGACAATGCACGTCTATATTCAATAAGCGTGCAGAAAACTGCTTCGTAAAACTTGTTATCTGAGCCGGAGAAAGGATATTTGCGCGTAAAAGCGACAGTAATGAAAACCATGAAACCATCGGAAATGAGCGACGAAACGTTGCTGAAACAGGAAAAAGCAGTAAAAACAGGCATCTATGTATTGTCCGTTGCACTCCTCATCGTGCTGCTCATACAGATCGTACTGCTTACCAGGCGGGGATTTACGGCCACGATTGCTATTCCGTTTGCGCTGATACCGATCGTATTGGTAAATGTGCGTACCCATAAAGAGCTCCAGGCCGAGATCAAAAAAAGAAATCTCTGACTGTTTCTTTAATTTTTGTTTAAGTCGTTCGTTGTTAACGTATTCTTTCATATTCCCGCAACAATACCGTTCTATATTGCGCCCCGATTAGCCAATATAACCATGCAGGAAAGACTTATTAAACTGGAACGACAACTGGATCACTTATTCGATACAATACTGCATCCCGTGCTCAGCAACGCAGGCAAGAAAAAATTACATGCGTATATGCTCGGCATCGACAAATTCACAACCGCAGCAAATGAACTTATAAGAGCCGAATTAAAGGAGTTTGACGACCTTGAATTCAGGCTCGCGATAAAAGGAATGGTTCGGAAATTCAGGCACAAACTGGAAATGCACCCGGCTGTAGCAGTGCCTTCCTAAAGCGGCTGGGTTCGCAATATGCGCCAGTCTTCGCGCGTGATGCGGTACACGAAATCTGTCATACCCTCCCCCATCGGCTTTTCGCCGCAAAAGGTGGCACCCAGACGCGTAATGGCTGTCCGGGAGCGGATATTATACTGATCTATGTAAAAACAGACCGTGTTCAGGTAGCCGAATATATAGTCCAGCATCAGCTGCTTCACACGACGGTTGACACCGGTGCCCCAGCAGCGCGTGGCAAAATACGTGCCTCCTACCACTACTGCAGACTGTACTTGATCGTATTCGTAGAACCGTGTGCCACCGATCACTTCACCGCTGCTGCGCTCGATGATCAGAAACGCGCCGTTACTGGCCAGGCTTGCTTCGAAGAAAACGCGGAACACAGGTTCCTGCCACCGGTTTTTGTGGGGATGCTGTTCCCATATAGCCGGGTCCGAAGCGACTGAGAACGCAGCATCAAAATCGGCGGGCGTCAGCGGGCGGAGCAATACTTTTTCGTCTTCAAGAAGGGGATGAAAATCGGGGTTCATCCTATAAAGTAACGAAACAATCCGGTTTTATTTTCACGATTCCGGTCACTCTGCCCTATCCGGCTTTTCGAAGTAAGCGCGGGACAACGCTTCCGGAGCTTAATGTCAAAATTCGTTTGTTTGCCCCACAAAAACTGCAACCTATATTTGCATCCATATTCTTTACAATGAACCAAAAACCGAAAACCGTCCTTGTATTGCGCAACACAGGACTGGCAATGCTGGCAGCCGGAACAGCACTTCTGAAGAGTCCTGTTCCGGACGGTATTAAAGGACTGATCACAGGTGTGGGCATCGGACTGCTGATCCTGGCACTGATCGCCGGACGAAAGAAACTCGCCTGATCGCCGGCTGTTACTGCCGCCAGCCTCCGCCTAAAGCTTTATAGAGATTTACAGCAGACTGCAACTCCTGCAGCTTATCGTTTACCGCACTCAGCTTTGCCGTCAGCAGGTTCTGTTCAGCGGTAAGCACATCAGTATAATTGGTATTGGATGTGTATTTGAGCAATTCTTTGGTAAAATCACTTGCTTTATCCAATGCAGCCAACTGTCCGCCACGTTGTGCCTGCTTCTCCTTTGCCATATCATATGCGTACAACGCATCGCTAACCTCCTTACCCGCTGTAAGCAGAGAAAGCTGAAAATTGTAGTAGGCCTCCTGCTGCGTGGCCCTGGCAATACGCAACCGGGCTTTGTTCTGTCCCTGATTGAATATCGGCTGCGTAAGGCCGCCGATAATACTTCCGTAGAAAGTGCCGTCAAAAAAGTGCTGCAGCGTATTGGCCGTGGCAAAGCCCGCAGTACCGGATATGGTGAGCGCCGGGTAAAAATACGCGCGCGCAACATTTACCAGATCAAATGCATTACGGAAAGCATATTCCGCTTCCTGTACATCGGGTCTGTTGGCGAGTAGTTTTGCAGGAACGCCTGTTCTGAGGTCGGCAGTTATTGCCTGTTCTACGAAGCTGCCCCTCGCAATACTGTCCGGCGGCAACGCCAACAGGATACTGAGCGCATTTTCCAGTTCCCGGCGACTGCGCTTCAGGTCGGGTAGTTGCAGCGAAGCTGCGTACACATTTGCTTCACTGTTCACCACGTCTGCACCGGTAACGATAGCCGCCTCTTTCAGGTCGCGCACCACATCCACTTCCTTACTGCGGTTCTGAACGCTGGCCTCCACAATACGGATCTGCTCATCGTAAGCCAGCAGTTGGAAATAATCGTTTGCAATTGTAGCGATCAGCTGTGTCTGCACTGCCCTGCGGTATGCATCGCTCTTCAGATAGGCCGACAGATTTGCCCTGCGCGCACTGCGCAATTTACCCCAGATATCCAGCTCCCAGCTGCTGGTGCCTGTGAGCGCATACACATTGTAGGAAGGAATGCTGCTCACATTTACCCCATTTGCCCGCACCTGAGCGGTAGAAGGCTTGCTGTGGGTCATCTGGGCATTGGCCGAGAGACTCGGCAGGAGTGCTAAAGTACTTTGCTGTACTGACGCAGCAGCGCTTTCCATGCGGGCAACCGCTATTTTCAGATCGTAATTGCGCTGCAAACCTTCGTCGATCAATTGCCGCAGGCGGCTGTCCGTAAAGAGTTCCCGCCAGGGCATTTCTGCAATTCCGGAACTATCATGATCGTTATGACCGCGAAACAGATGTTCTGTCTGAAGGTCAGCCGGTCTTTTATAATGATGCAGCACATCACAGGAGCCCAACAATGTCAGGAAAACAAATGCTGCACTTATGCATTTTATAGATGCCATTTTCATAATCTTTACTGTATACGAAAAACTATATACCCTCTGCACGCCTGCGTGCCTCACGCTCCTGCGGCGTACCGCTGATGCGCTCCTGCAAACCCTGGAAGATCATAAACAAAACCGGGATAACGATCACCCCCAGCAAGGTTCCGGTAAGCATACCGCCTACAGATCCAACCCCAATGGAACGATTGCCGTTAGCACCCGCTCCGCTTGAAAATACGAGCGGGAGCAATCCGAATATGAATGCGAAAGAGGTCATCAGGATCGGGCGCAAACGTGCTTCCGCTCCCTGCAACGCCGCCTCAAACAACGACAACCCGTGCCTGCGCCGCTGCAGTGCAAATTCCACTATCAGGATCGCATTCTTCGCGAGCAGACCAATCAGCATGACCAGCGTGATCTGCACATAGATATTATTATCAATACCCCAGAGATTAATGAACAGCAATACCCCGCTCAAGCCTACCGGCAGCGAACAGATAACAGCCAGCGGCAGCAGGTAGCTTTCATACTGCGCACTCAGCAGGAAGTATACGAATACCAGGCAGAGCATGAAAATATACACCGACTGCGATCCGGCCTGTTGCTCTTCACGGCTGATACCGGAGAACTCATAGCCGTAACCGGCAGGAAGCGTTTGTGCAGCAACCTCCTGTATGGCACGCAGGGCCTCGCCGGTACTGAATCCCTGTTTGGGAGATCCGTTTACGGAGATTGAAGTGAACAGATTAAAACGGGAAATACTTTCGGAGCCATAGACACGCTTCAATGTGACGAATTCCGTGATCGGAGCCATATGCGTACCATCCTGTGTGCGCACATAGATGTTATTAAGTCCTTCGGGAGTGGCACGGAAATTCGTATCTGCCTGAACCATTACCCGGTATTGCTTTCCAAACTGGTTAAAATTGCTGGCATAGGATGCACCGTAATATACCTGCATCGTCTGCAGCAGGGCATTCACACTCACCCCGGCCTCCTTGCAGCGCGCCACATTTACCTGTAACTCATATTGCGGAAACCCAGGATTGAAAGGTGTGGCGGCATATTGTATTTCCGGACGTTTGTTCAAGGCATCCAGGAAGCCGGTAGCAACTTTATAAAAGTCATCCGCTGTATGCCCGCCCTTATCCTGCAACTGAAATTCAAAGCCTCCGCTGGTTCCGAAACCGGTTATCGTCGGCAGCGACATAAAAAAGATCTTCGCATCCTTGATAAAAGCTGTTTTCTGTCTCAACTCGCTGATCACATCTTCATTGCTCACGCCCTTACGTTTACTCCAGTGTTTGAGTTCCAGTATCTCCATTGCATAAGCGCTCCCCGACCCGGCCATAAAGTTCTGACCCACCATGCGCAGGGCGTTATTCACTTCCGGAATGGAACGGGTAACACTGTCTATCTGGTTTGCGACAACAGTGGTACGTTCAAGCGAAGTGGCCGGAGGCATACTCGTGCTCACAAATATGGTGCCCATATCTTCCGAAGGAACGAAGCTGGAAGGCGTTGCTTTCATCATCCAGCCGAATCCGACAGCAAAGACGGCCACCGCGGCAAGAACGATCCATTTACGTGCCGAAAGGAATTGCAGGACGCGCTTATACCGGCCCAGCAGCTGGTCGTAAGAGGCATTGAAAGCTACGCCAAAGCGGTAAAGAAAGCCCTTCTGTGCAGCTTCATCCGCAGACACATGTGCAGGCGGCTTCAGAAATAAGGCCGCGAGCGCCGGGCAAAGCGTGAGCGCATTGATTGCAGAAATCACAATCGCCACCGCAAGTGTGATACCGAACTGCCTGTAAAAAACACCGGTTGATCCTCCGATAAATGCAACCGGAACAAAAACAGCCGCCATTACAAGTGTAATCGATATAATAGCGGTGGAAATCTCAGACATCGCATCAATAGCTGCTTTACGAGGTGACGTGTAGCCGCTTTCCAGCTTGGCATGCACGGCTTCCACCACCACGATCGCATCATCCACCACAATGCCGATTGCCAGCACCAGTGCGAACAATGTAAGCAGATTGATACTGAACCCGAACAGGTACAGGAAAAAGAAGGTACCGCAAATAGATACCGGTACGGAGATGCCGTGGATCAGCGTACTGCGGAAATCCTGCAGGAAAATAAAAATCACCAGGAACACCAGCAGGAAACATTCGATCAGCGTATGTACCACTTTTTCGATCGATGCATCGAGAAATTTATTGATGTTCACCATATTGGTATTGTGCAAGCCGCTGGGATAAGTTTTGGCCGCATCATCAAGCACCCGGGTCGCCTCCTCGATCACCTGCCGCGCATTCGCTCCGGCAACCTGGTTTACCGATATATTCACCGAGGGTTTACCATTCACCACTGTTATGCTGCTGTAGCTTTGCGCACCAAGTTCCACCCTTGCAACATCCTTCAATCGCAGGATCTGTCCCTTTGCATCTGCCTTCAGGATGATATTTTCAAACTCTGAAACAGACTTCAGCTTGCCGGTATATTTGATCACATACTGAAAACTTTGTCCGCCATTCTCCCCGAATTTCCCTGGCGCCGCTTCTATATTCTGTTCGCTGAGTGCATCGCTGATATCGGATGGCACAAGACCGTAGACGGCCATTACATCGGGTTTCAGCCAGATGCGCATGGAATAATTGCGTGAGCCGAAAGCGGCTGCATCCCCTACTCCCTTAATGCGTTTGAGACGCGGCAGGATATTGATCTCGGCATAGTTCTGCAGAAAATTCTGGTCGTATGCGGGATTATCACTGTAGATCGCCGTGATCAGGAGGTTGCTGCTCTGGCGTTTGCGCACCGTCACCCCTGCCTGCGTCACCTCCTGCGGAAGCAGACTGGTAGCGGTGGAAACGCGGTTCTGGACATTCACTGCCGCCATGTCGGGATTGGTACCCACTTCAAAATAGACACTGATCGTGGCGGTTCCTTCATTAGTGGCACTGGAAGTCATGTACGTCATTCCCTCCACACCATTGATCTGCTCTTCCAGCGGAACGATCACGCTCTTCAGCACCACGTCGGCATTGGCGCCCGCGTAGGATGCCGATACCTGAACCGTAGGTGGTGTGATGTCCGGATACTGCGCCACAGGCAAGCCCACAAGACCCAATATACCCAGCAGCACAATCAGTACCGAAATAACCGTACTGAGAACCGGTCGTTCGATAAACACTTTTAATACGGTGGTTTTTTGCTCCATATCAGTTGTTTGAAAAATGATTAATGTCCGAGCACCTGTATGGTCATGCTGTCTTTGAGTCCGGTAATGCCCTGCGTCACAATGCGCTCCCCTGCCTGCAGCCCTGATTCCACCACAAAAGATTGGCCGTCTGCGGTAGGAATCGCGGTAATTGCCCGGCTCATCACACGATTGCCGTCTTTAAGCACATATACGAGGCGTTTATCCTGCAGTTCGAAAGTGGCGCTCTGAGGCACCAGTATTACCTGCCTGTATGTGTGGGGTATCTGCAAAGTGGCACTGCCACCGCTGCGCAGCAGACCGTCCGGATTCGGGAAACGCGCGCGGACGGACACGGAGCCCGTCGCGGTGTTCAGGATACCGCTTGCCGCGTGGATCCTGCCGGTATGCGGATAATGCGATCCGTCGGCCAGTAACAACTGTACTTCCGGCAACTGCGCGATACGGTTACTCAGATTGCTGTCGTTCCCGGATTGCAGCAACTGCTTTTCATTGAGCGAAAAATAGACATATACATCTTTGTCGGCCGCCAGCGTGGTGAGCGGGTTTGCAGAGCTGCCGCTCACGAGGCTGCCTTTTTTGTAAGGTATGGTACCGATGATACCATCGGCAGGGCTCACCACCTGCGTGTACCCGATATTGGCCTTCGCATTGGCGAGGGTGGCCTGAGCCTGAGCAAGCGCCGCTTTCTGAGCATTCAGCGTATATTCTGCCGATTCAAGTTCGTATTTGCTGATGATCTCCTTTTCCACCAGCGGACGGGTTTTGTTTACGGCCATCTGTGCCGCATTCACATTTGCCTGCGCCGAAAGTATTCCGGCTTCGGCGCTGCGCAATTCCTGCTCATACTGCGGACTGCTGATCCGGAATAAAGGTTGTCCGGCCTTCACACGCGCGCCTTCATCCACATACTGGGCCTCGAGATAGCCTTCCACACGAGGCCGTATTTCCACTACTTCCTCTCCCTGAATGGTGGCAGGATAGTTCTCGGAAAGGGTTATATCCTGCAGGGACAATTCACTCACGGGCAATTGAGGAGTGGCTGTATTACGGTCGGGTTTTGCAGCTCCCCGGCAACCGCCCAGCAGTGCACTTATTGCTATCAGTATGCCGGCTACAGGCAGCCGGGCAGGTAAATACTTCATAGTACGCTTGTTTAGCATGATCTGAATGCAAAACAACTACAGGAAAACACCGGAAATCCGCGCAATAGACCAATCAGCTTCAGGAACCGACAAAACCGCATAATAAATCTATGAAGCGGAAATGCGCGCCGACCAAGTGCATCGGTGCAGAGAAAACACCATTTGCGCGTTCGTCGACCCGTACAGCCGGTACAGGGTTTAAAACGGCTTCCCCGCCGATTCCTTTTCGACAAACCGTGCGATATGCGGTAAATTGCTTTACTTTTCTGCACGATGGCACAATCCAGGACACGTTTTTCTATAGGGCTGCACATACTGGCATGGCTCCTGCTGGGCTTCCAGATGCTGTTCTATGTTCCGCTGTCGTGGCACGTAAGTATTCCTGCCGCATTCTGGGTATGGCAGGTGGTGGTGCTGCTGATGATGATCGCACTTTTCTATACCAATGCCCGCATCATCGTTCCGCATACGATCATCCGCAAGCGACCCGGGCAATTTGTCGGCTGGCTGTTTGCCGCACTGCTGCTGATCCAGCTCGTTGCCTATGTGTACCGACTGGAAACGGGGCTCGACTCAAAACTGAGGGCTCTACTGGGCGACAAACGACATCATTCCCGCTTCCCGGACAATTTTATTTTTCTGATCTCGCTGCTGGTACTTGGGCTCAGCACCAGCTGGGCATTGCTCATTCACTGGCAGCGTTCCGAAAAACTCAAGCAGCAATGGCAACAGGAAAAAACGCTGGCCGAGCTGTCTATGCTTAAAGCGCAGATCAATCCGCACTTCTTCTTCAATTCGCTAAATGCCATTTATGCGCTCACCTTCCTCGATGTGGAAGACTCGCGTAAGGCCCTGCACACACTGAGCCGCATGATGCGTTACCTGCTTTACAATTCCCGGGACGAGCATACCACGCTGGCAAAAGAGCTGGCCTTCCTGAAGGATTATATTTCGCTGATGCGTATCCGGTCGAACGACAAACTGAAAATATATACCGAGCTGCCCGAAAGCCTTCCGGAATCTTATGTGGCACCGATGGTACTGTTACCCTTTGTGGAAAATGCGTTCAAACATGGTGTGGATGCGCTGACGGAAACAGAAATCGACATACGGCTGAACCTGTCCGCTGAAAAGCTGCACCTGCTGGTGATCAACAGCATTGTGCACAACAACCACCATCCGCATACGGATGAAGGAGGCATCGGACTCACCAATACCTGCCGCCGGCTGCAATTGCTTTATCCGGATCGGCACAGCCTGCAGACCGGCATCAATGCTGCCGGAGATTATGAAGTGAACCTGTTAATTGATCTGAACGCATGAAAAACATCAGCTGTATCGCCGCCGACGATGAACCATTAGCCCTGAAACTGGTGGAGACGTTTATCCGCCAGACGCCTTTCATGCAATTGCAGAAAAGCTGCGACAGCGCACTTGAGGTAATGAAGCTTTTACCGGAATTAAAACCGGAACTCCTGTTTCTGGACATTAACATGCCCAACTTCAGCGGCATGGAGCTTGCACATTTGCTTGCCCGGCAACAGGATCCGCCACGGATCATCTTCACTACCGCTTATGAGCATTTTGCGATAGAAGGATATAAGGTGCAGGCTGTAGGATACCTGCTGAAACCCTTTGACTACAATGAATTTCTGGCGGCAGCCACCCGTGCGCGTGAGCTCATAACCTCAGACGAAACACCGCCCGCCGCTTCGCTGCACGACGATTTTATCTTTATCAAAGTGGAATACCAATGGATAAGGGTGCGCCACGAGGATATCCTGTATATAGAAAGCCTCAAAGACTATGTCAGACTCCACCTTGCGGGCAACGAGGCACCCCTGCTCTCCCTTACATCCTTAAAAGCACTGGAAGAAAGACTCCCCGCTTCCCGCTTCCTGCGCATTCACCGTTCTTTTATTGTACCACTGGATAAAATCAGCAGTATCGGAAAACATTCTTTATTCATTCAGAAAACAGAAATACCCGTGGGTGAGCAATACCGCGAAACCTTCAGGAATATAGTGGACAAGTGGATCTCCTGACCGGGGAACTTACGGGATAAAGATCCTTTTTATGTATAGGGTGGACAAAACAGCAGGTGATCGGAGCAATCCGGTCGCCTGTTTGTATTTTCAGGTAAATTTCAGGGAATTCATTACAAAGCACCATAATACCGGCGTGTGAAGCGCTGAATTTCCTGCCGCACCCCTGCGGCAACCTTGCCGGAACACCGGATTACTTCCCGTACCCCTGCGGCGACCTTGCCGGAACGCCGGATTGCCTGCCGCACCCCTGCGGCAACCTTGCCGGAACACCGGAAAGCTCCCCGTACCCCTGCGGCAACTTTGCCGGAACACCGGATTGCCTGCCGCACCCCTGCGGCGACGCTGCCGGAACGCCCAAAAGCTCTTTCGCGGAAATTTTGTGCGCTTTTTCAAAAAAGAACGGACAGCGCCGTAGCACTGCCCGTCTTTTACTCCTCTCACACTACTATCTTATTTACATTTTCAGTATTTCAAATTCGGTGCGTCGGTTTTCCTGGTGCTGCTCTTCGGTACAATTGCTGCACTTACAGTCCGCAACCGGATTGGATTCTCCATACCCTTTAGATTCCATACGGTCTGCACCGATGCCGTTCTCCGTGAGCCAGCGTACCACAGAAGCGGCACGACGCTGCGACAGGTTCTGGTTGTAAGCATCCGCCCCGCGGCAATCGGTATGTGCGTTGATGCGGATCGCCATTCCGGGATGGGCTTTCAGCACGTCGATCAGGCGTTCGAGTGACGGCTTGGCATCTTCCCGGATATTTGCCTTATCATAATCATAGTAGATATTTTCGATCCTGATCACAGCGCCCACCTGCAGACGGCTCATAAAGATGGTGTCGTTCAGGGGCTGGTGTGTTCCACGGCGTACATTTTTCAAAGGAACCAGCCGTTCTTCGCTGTACATTCCTTCTTTCAATGCAAATATCTGGTAGTCCGACCCTTCCGCAAGGCGTGTGTCTACCCCGCCGCCCGCGTCACTGTGTAAGGTGTCGGTATGGGGATTGGCACCCAGTTGTTTCACCACCACATCCGTATACGGCAAGGGCACACGGCCTGCGCGATCCATCACAATACCGTGATAAGGCACACCGCCTGTTGGCTTAAGTACAATACGCCGTCTGATCGTATCGACGGGACGAGCGCCTGCTGCCAGAAACGCCAGTTCCTGCGGCTCATATCCGTCTCGCTGGATACGCGCAACATAATTCGTCTGGGGGTACAGGGACGTAAGTAAATGCCCGTCGATGCCACTGCTCATTTCGCGCTTGTCACCCGTTGCCTGCAGTTGTACCATAGCACCCGCCACCGGAGCTTCTCCGTTCTCATCCACGATATCCAAAGCAAGAAACAGCGTGCTGCGGTTGAAATAAAAGATATTGTCACCCGCTTTTGCAGCCGGACGATTGGAACTCATGAAACCCGATGCGCCATCTGCAAAAAATGCGGGAGACATGTCATCGTAAGAAGAATTGAACGGAATGCCCAGCAACTGGGGTTCGGAAAACGCGCTGCGCGATTCGTCCCATTGTGCATAATAAATGTCCAGACCCCCGATTCCCGGATGCCCGTCCGAAGAAAAATACAGGGTCTTTTCATCCTGCATGTACGGAAACAGCTCTTCGCCTTCCGTATTGATCATGCTGCCCAGACTTGCCGGAACAGACCAGTTGCCGGAAGCATCTTTCTTAGACCAGTACAGATCGCTTCCTCCTTCTCCGCCCGGCTTATCCGACACAAACACCAGCGTATTCCCGGAAGGACTTAAAGCAGGCTGCGCGTTGGAATACCGCTTATCATTGAACGGAAACGGTTTGATGCTGCCAAACTGCTGTGAAGCGGAATCATACTGATTGGCCATCATCAGCTCCAGGTGCACCACATCCTGCGCATCTTCCTGCACATCATCTCCGAGGAAGCGACGCACAAAATTGGTACGGGTGAATACGGCATCCCTCCCATCTGCGGTAAAGGAGGCCGGCCCGTCGTGGAATTTCGAATTCACCTTATTGCCCACTTTGTGTACCTGACCGGCACAGTCGCCCTGGCTACTGCAATCCATTGCATACAGGTTTACGAAAGAGTTGCCGCTGTGATGGTCGGTCTTGTCTTTGCCGAACAACACCGTATCGGAAGCAAAAATGAGCTCCTTTCCGCGCAGTGTACTGCCGAATTCATTTGCATCCGTATTACAGGCAGCGAGTTTTACGGTTCCTTCCGGCATACCGTTTATGCGGGAAGGGGCGTTGCCGGCTGCGAGGAGCATATTTTTAGCACGGCGTTCATTGGGGTTCTGCTGCAGATATAGTTTCAGCTGGTCGGCAGCTTCCGTATAGCGTTGCAGACTCATCAATACCTGGGCATAGTGCATCCGCACCATCGGATCAGGGTTGGATGTTGCCACGGCTTTCTGATAACTCGCCGCCGCTTTTTCCATCTGGCGGGTGAGCCGGTAACAGTCCGCCAGTGCAGCGTATGTCTGTGCATCATTCTGCGCAACGGCTGCCTTTTCATAAAGAGGGATCGCATCGTGGAATGCGAGGTGATTATAAAGATAGCGGGCTTTGGTCAGATCGGAATTTTCCGATTTCGCCTGTACGGGGAAAGAAAGCATCACCCCGGCAAGCACACTGTATATATATGCTGATTTCATAAAATTTCGGTTTTAGGAGTGAACTTTAAAACATGCTGACAAAACGCGGATGAACATATTTGTTCTGATCGCGGGTAAAATCGAAACCTACGGTAAACTCGTGCGACCCTCCGGTGAAACCATTCAGCACCTTTGTAGCATAGTCGTACGAATAGCCCACATTAACGCGCTGTGCAACCTGCAGGTGAACGATACCCGCAATGCTGTTGTCTGTACGCCAGGTGGCACCGAACATCAGCCGGTCGTAGAAAATTGCGGAAAGGTTCAGATCGGCGGTGGCAGGCAGCTGGTATTTGCCGTTACCCGCATAACGGAAGAGTCCCTGGGGTTCCAGCTTCACCGATTCGGATACTTTGAACACGTATCCCGCAGAGGCATAGTACCCGCGCACCTGCCGGTTGTTCTGAACATTATTCACCTTATTGTCCTTGTCGTAATAGTTCTCCAGCATATGCGGCACCGATACACCTGCGTAAAAGCGGTCGCCACGCCAGTAAACTCCTGCCCCGAAATTGGGCAGGAATTCGTTTTTGAAATTATTACTGAGCGAGGCATCCCCCTGTTGCATGGGGTTCAGATCACCATATTTTGCACTCATCATCGAAGCGCCGGCCTGCAGCCCCAGGGACAACATCGTTTTACCGAGTGCTATACGGTAGGCATAATAAGCCATGAAGTTTGTGTTGTTCAATACGCCTGCCGACTCATTGGATACCGAGAGCCCGAGTGCTACGTGGCGGAATGGCTTCATGTAACTGCCTACGGGGGCATCTATGGAAATAGCCATATTTCGCGGCGCCCCGTCTATACCCACCCACTGGGCGCGGTATAAAGCGTTCACCGAAAGCACATCGCGGCTGCCTGCGTACGCAGGATTGTACAGCAGCTTATTGTACATAAACATGGTATAATGCGGCGCAACTGTTGTCTGCGCCAGGGCCGGAGCTGCCATCAGGGAAGCTGCCAGCGCTATATAGAGATTTGCTTTTTTCATTTTGTTCCGTTTAATGATTGAGGGATGCATACTTAGCGTTTCAGCAATACGGCTCCTTTAAAGGTGTTTTGCTCTTTGGTTTTGCCGGGTGCGTTCAATTGCAGGATATAGTAGTAGGTTCCGGTTGGTAACGCATCTCCGGTTTTAGAATTCATACCGGTGAAACTGTTATCATACGGACTTCTCTCATATACCAGATCGCCCCATTTGTCCACGATCTGCAGCTTATTCTGCGGGTAGAAAACAATGCCTTCAATAAAGAATGCGTCGTTCATACCATCGCCGTTAGGCGTGAGCACATCATGCACCACCAGGTCTGTATTGCAATCGATGGCGGCTACCTGAGCGGAAGCACTCGCAACACAGCCGCGTGCGTCTGTAACATTCAGCGTATAACTTCCGGCTTCGAGTCCCTGAAGATCCTGAGACACTAATCCGTTGCTCCATGCAAAATTGTAAGGGGTGGTTCCGCCGCTGATATGCACCGTGATCGATCCGTCTGCACCGGGCAGACAGGAATCCGACTGAACCCTAAGAGACAGCATCAGGGAATCATTCTGTGTGATCTGCAGATTCGTGTCTGCTGTACACTTGGTCTGCTGATCGGTGGCGGTAACGCTGTAAGATCCGGCTTTGAGTCCTGCACGGGCAGCACCGCTTACGCCATCGCTCCACATATAGGTATAATTACCGCTGCCATTTGTAGCCAGCACCGTTGCCGCACCGCTTGCATTGCCATAGCAATCCACCGGTGTTACGGAAGCAGAGATCTGTAATGCAGAGACAGGCGCTACAACCGCACTTACCGCAGCCGAACAACCGGCATCGTCGGTAACAGTCAGCATATAAGAGCCTTTGGCAATATTCACGAGATCTTTCGTGATTGCACCTGTAGACCACAGGTAGCTGTATGGCGGCACGCCTCCGGACGCACTTGCATATACGGCACCGGAAAGTGTGTCTCCGCATCCTACGCCTCTCACAGAATCAATGACTGCTTTCACCGGATTGGATGCGTCTATCCCGATCACCACGCTCAGATCTGCCGAGCAACCCTGTGCATCGGTAACCGTCAGCAGGTAGCTGCCGGGACTCACGTAAGACAGATCTTTTGTTTTGGCGCCATTGCTCCAGCTATAGCTGTACGGGGCAAGGCCACCCTCCACTTTCACGGTAACGGCGCCGGAAGCACTTCCCGTACAACGGGCTGCGGTCTGACTCAATACAGAAAGCTTGATCTTATTCATCGTATCCACTTTAATGTTCACACTCAGCTCACCGGTACATCCGGCGGCATCGGTCACTTTCACTGTATAACTTCCCGGCACGAGCCCGCTCACCACTTTTGTAGTAGCGCCGTTCGACCAGTCGTAGCTGTACGGAGCCTGACCGCCGCTTACATTGATATCGATCGCACCGGAAGCATTGCCGCTGCAGGCTGCATCGGTAATGGTTGCAGTGGTTACATTGATCGCCTTAGCGGGATCAACGGTTATATTGCCGCTGTATTCTGCGGTGCAACCGTACACATCCTGTACGCGCAGGCTGTATAATCCGGGCTTTGCATTTACCAGATCTTCCATAACACTACCGTCTGACCACAAGTACGTGTACCCGGGAGTACCGCCGCTCACACTTACGAAGAGACCGCCGTTATTACCTGCGGCACAACCGGCACCACGCATAGAATCGGAAGCGATGCGTACGCGTTTCGCGGTATCAATTCCCACTGAAGTCGTCAGCGAAGAAGAACAGCCTTCTCCGTCCATTACAGTAACGGTGTAGCTGCCGGGGGCCACATTCGTAAGCGTTTTACCCACAGCACCGGTAGACCAAAGGAAAGTATAGGGAGCAGTTCCGCGTGTAACATCCGTATTAATGCTGCCGGTTTTACTGCCGATACAGGCTGCTCCTTCAGTGCTGCTTACAATCAGTCGCAGCGAGCGGGCTGTATCCACCGCCGTATTCACATCCAGGTTTACCTTACAGCCCCTCGCATCGGTAACCGTGAGGCGGTAGGCACCAACCGGAACGTTCATCAGGTCTTCCATGGAAGAACCGCTACTCCAGGCGTAAGCATAAGGCGCAGTTCCGCCGGAAGCCGTTACGTAAATGGCGGCACCTGTACCTGCTGCACAGGCAGCACCACGCAGTGAGTCGGTCACCACTTTAACCGTTTTTGCGGTATCGTAGTTCAGGGTAACGATCAGCTGACCGGGACAACCATTCGCATCCGTAGCCGTGATCACATAAGTGCCGGCATTCACACCGGTGATGTCGTCGGTAGTCTGACCGGAAGACCAGGAATATGTATAAGGAGCGAGTCCGCCGGAAACAGAAGTGTAAATAGCTCCGTCACCACTTACGGTACAGGTAGGACGTTTCACCGAGTCCTGAACTACGTTTATCGTTCCGGGCAATACGCCTACACTGGCATTCAATGTAGCCGAACATCCGGAAGCATCGGTAACAGTAACAGTATAAGATCCTGCAACTACATTCACGAGGTCGGCAGCAGCAGAGACAAACACACCGGATTTACGCCAGTCGTACGTATAAGGAGCCGTACCTGCAGATGCCGTGATATAAATAGCCCCCGTTGCGCTGGACGAACAACCCGAAGCTTTGGTAGAGTCAAGCACCACTTTAAGCGCCGCAGGCGAATCGATGGTTACCGCAGCACTGAGATTTGCGGTACAGCCCAAGGCGTCTGTCACTGTAAGGTTATACACACCAGGCACCACACCGCTCAGATCTTTGGTAGATGCACCGCCGGGTGACCAGTTGTAGGTATAAGGTGTGGCACCGCCGCTCACATTTACAGATACCGCGCCGCTTGCCGATGTATTACAACTGGCTTTGGTGATCGAAGCCACAGCAGCACGCAACAGGCGGGAAGAATCCGTAAGCAGTGGCAGGGTAATGTTTGCACCGCAGCCATTGGCGTCTGTTACGGATAATGTATAGTTACCTGCTGCCTTTCCACTGAGATTCTGTGTGGATTCTCCGGAAGACCAGGAATAGGTGTAAGGGGCAAGACCACCGAGTATGCTTACGTTGATACGACCATTGGGAGCGCTCAGGCAGGAAGTATTCGCCACCGGCGTTGCATTGATCGAAACCGGCGTTTTTGCACGGAGCTCAAACAAAGTCACGGAAGTACATTGTGTGACAGTATCTGTCGCGGTAAGCGAATAGGTACCCGGCTTCAGTCCGGAAACAGAACTGCCTGTAATACCATTCGACCATCGCAGAACGGTATTAGAAGGCACAGACGCCACACTGATAGCGCCATTTCCGTTGGTTCCGCAATCCGGTTGTGTGACACTGGCACTCAGTGCCGGACCCGAACTGTCGCTTACAGCAAATAACTGCTGACTGGTGCAGGACGAACCACCATCGGAAACAGTAACGCTGTACACGCCGGAACGCAAACCGGTCAGCGTTGCACCTGTGGCTCCACCCGCCCATGCGTAAGTGTAGGAACCGGAACCACCGCTTACAGAGTTAATGGTAACAGAACCATTGGCCACACCGCAGGAAGCAGCTTTCACAGTAGCATTTACCGTAAGCGCCGCGTTATCGGCGATGGTTATACGCACCGTTTTTACACAGGAAGCAGTAACATCTTTGACTGCCACGAAGTAGTTACCGGGACGCAGCCCGCTTACAGAAGCGCTTGTGGCACCCGTGCTCCAGAGGTAAGAGTAACTTCCGCTGCCTCCGGATACCGACACGCTTGCGCTGCCGTTCGGCGCCGCACAAGAAGTATTAGCGGTTGTACTCGGGGTAACCGTGTGCGTTGCCGTACCATCATCCACACCAAACGTGTCACGCAATACGCAGGAGGACGCAGCATCTGTAACAGTCACGGTATAAAGTCCGGCCGGAATGGAGGATAAAGCCGATCCTGTGGCACCGGTGCTCCAGGCGTAGGAGTAAGAGCCGCCGCCGCCAATCACGTTCAGTGAAATCTTAGCGTCACTTTTACCGCAACCGGATGTAGCGCTGATGCTGTGCTGCAGACTCAGCGTATTGGCCGCAGTAACGGTGAAGTCTCTGCGATACGTACAGGAATAAACATTGTCGGTAACGTTAACGGAATATAATCCGGGGCGTAATCCGGACAAGGAAGCAGTTGATGCACCGGTAGACCATTGATAGCTATAAACACCGCTGCCACCGGAAACGGTAAGAGCAATTGCACCGTTGCTGCCACCGGCACAGGTGGCTTGGGTTAGCGAGGCCGTAATATTCAGCCTGTTCGGCCGTACGTCTACCGTATCATTAGCTTTACAACCGTTGGTGTCAGTCACATTTACGTAATAGCGACCAACGGATGCCGATATGCTTTTTGTGGTAGCGCCGGTATTCCAGAGCGCTGAAGCAAAATATGCGGCAACGCCGATCGTACCGGATCCCGTTGCACAAAGAACGGTATCACCGGTGATCACGGGGTTAGGTAACGGGTTTTTGATCACTTCGAGAGGAACGGAACTGCGCGTACATGCGAAAGAATCTTCCACAGAAACATAATACGTACCGGATTCTGTAACAGTGATGGAATTGCCGGTAGCGCCGTTGCTCCATACGTAATTGCCCGCGCCGAGCGAATCGTATGCGGTGAGCGTCACACTGCTGCCCTCGCAGAAGTTCAGCGGACCGGAAGCGGATACGGTTACGGGCGGACGGTTCAGAGAATAGTAAAAAGCGTTGTACACCCGGATCGTGGATAACAGGCCCACCACCGCTGTCTTCAGCAGGCGTATTTTGGCAATACGATAAGAACCGGGGCTGGTTTTAAAACCTACAGTATATTTGCCACTCGTACCTGAAAGCAGTTTCAGTTGCAACAGACTTGCTCCGGAAATTGTTTCGCGTGCGGTTCCGGATGCATCGTAAGTGATCAGTGTCAGTCCGCCAAGTACATCCGCATCCAGTAAACCGGTTGTGGAAGCAATAGTAAACCCTACATAGTCACCTGCACGTGCAGAAACGGGAAAGCCCAGATCTACCCTTGCCGATCCGATAGTAAGCAGACTGATAGTAGTGTATAAAGACGCATAGTTATTAGGATTGGAGTCGGTGATACGGTCCGCATTATCTACGGAAGCGAGTAAAGGTGTGGCATAAGATTCGATTACCGTATTCGCGTAAACGGGCGGACAGGGTTTCTGGATCTGAAAACCATACACGCGGAAAGAAGTGAGGCTAACGCTGAGCAGATTGCTGATCTCAAGTTTTGCCTCCTTAAATTTGTAGTTATCGGCAATGCTTGTGACAAATTGCACATTGTACTGGTAGGTACCATTGCTGAGCAGACTCAGTGAAAGCACCGTTCCCGAGCTCCCGGTGGCCACCGGTGTTGTGCCGGCAGAGTCGTAGAGCTTAATTGTGAGCCGGTCCAGCACACCGGTACTGAGCAATCCGGCACTGCCCTGTACCGTTACGTTGACCACATCCCCTGCGTAACCGTATTCCGGGAAGCGTACACGGATGTCGCTCACCGGGAGTACGGTCAGGAGATTGGAAATGTAGGCGTAGTTCGTCCGGCTGGCATCAACGGCGCGTTCCGGGAACTGGAAGTCGGAGCTGTTACTGATAAGCTGGTCGGCATAGACCGGGGCCTGTGCCTGCGAAGGTAGCCGCAGGAGCAACAGCAGCAGGAGTCCGAGTAAGTGGAGAGGGTAATTTTTGATCATAATCGTTCATTTTATGGTTTTCAATTGAATACACAAGCATTCAGGTTGTGTGAAACGAAAATACCGGCAAGACGAATTAGGATCAAATGAAATTATTAGCAATAATTCAACTGCATAATAGATTTCTATGTAGTAACTTTGAAAATTCAAAAATCAATCTATACTATATTTTATCATTAGTAAGAAACTATAGACTCTATTTTAACGTATATGGCGCCGATGGGGATTTTCTGGTAAATCCCATTTAAATTGTAGTTCAAGCCAAACCGAAATAATAATGAAATGTGTAAAATGTAACAGTGAAGACTATACCAAAAACGGTATAGTAAAAGGGATCCAAAGGTACAAGTGTAAGATATGCGGCTATAATTTTACGGTAGAACGCAAGTCGACAGCGATTTCCCCGGACAAAAAAAGAACAGCCCTGATTCTATATCTGGAAGGGCTCCGCGTGACAACCATAGGTCAGATGCTCCATGTAAGTCATGTGTCTGTGCTTAACTGGGTAAAGCGCTATTGCAAAAACATGCAGGAGCTATGGGATGAGGATCCACATAAAAAAATGGAGCAGCAATGATATCTTTTGCTGGAATTTAAACACTCGTTTGACAAAAAAAACTGCGCCTCAGACAAGAGAATCGTTTAAATGCAGCCGAATAAACTGTGTAATTTTCAAAATATATTTGGATCACATTTGATAATCGCTATAATTAATTTTTTTTCTATCCGGATTTACGATAAAATTTTTTCTGCTTATCGAATTTTAATGCTTAGAATAGTCTAACATGTTCAAAACCAAGATAGAAGTTACAAATTATATTTTTAAGACAATTACTCCCAATTATAGATGCCTGATTAGCAAGCTTTGGCACGATTATTGATACATAGCTGATCGCGATAGAAAGATATGATAAAAGTAACCTGCTTTCTGAACGAAAACACAGTAAAAAAGGCACTGACGAGTTAATGTCGGTGCCTTTTTTATGCGATTTACTGTTCCTGAACAGACAATTTCTACGCTTTTTACGTCTGCTTCATGTATGATCCGCATCTTTTCCTTCAGAGACGGATAGCTAAATATAAAGCGCTATGCTTAAAGCATGAATTGGCTATAACAAAAACTACATTTTGAGAGGCTTAGCGGTCTATGCCGTTACTGTATCATAAAGGGAATCACTGCTTGCTGCATTTCCGGGTTGAGCAAATGAAGCAGATAACTGCCGGGTGGCAGTGATACCTGCAACGACGAAGCCCCATTTGTAAATAATGCTTCGCATTGATATATACTACGCCCGGACAGGTCAGTCACAACAGCGGTCACACCACCCCGAAGCTGAGCATTTTGTATGTGCAGGACTCCGGAAGCCGGATTGGGAAAAATGCTGATCTGCGGTGATTGTTTATTTTCGGTTATCCCTAAAACAGATATGGAAACACATGCCAGGGTATCGGTACATGCATCTTTCGTGACGATTACAGCATAGTCACCGTCTTCCGTCACGTAATATGACTGTCCGAATGCATCGGTCAGCTCTTTCGTAAGATCAGCACAATTTACCCAGCGGTAAGCGTACATTTTCTGATTGCACTCCAGCACACGACCAGATACTACAATAGACGCGCCGGAGCAGCCCAATTGTGCGCGCACGCCGGTACAGCACATCAGCATTGCCAGGAAGAACATAAGTTTTCTCATAAAGCGTGGTTTTACAATTCTAAGTTACGCTTTTCATATTAAACGCAAAACAATTTGTACAAGCACACCTGACTGATCCATATAGGTGTAATCGTAATCGGCATTATCGCACTGGCCGCTTTTGTTCTCTTGCGCAGCAAACGATAAGGTGATTTTCCCAATACACCGCTAGTTCAGCAAAGCTGTTATCCCGAACAGGAACAACAGTATCACACCGGTATAAACGAGTCCGATTACCATTCCCGGCAGCAATGCCAACAGCATGCGATAGCGGACCACCCTCAGGAAATGGTCGGCAGTAAGCAAACCTGCCCATAAACATGCACATTCCAGCAGTAACAGTCTCCGTTCCTCCGGCTGTAGCCGTGGCAGGTCGATGCGACAGGCTCCTTCGTCTGCATACAGCAGGATTCCGACTACGACGACGAAGAACAGCAGGTAAGCAACTGCACGATGGCGGCGTGTTATCCGATAAATGTTCATTACCGTATAAACGAAATAATGCACGAGTTATGCGAATCTGTATGAATGGCGAAAAAAACTGCCCGCCATATGATGTATTCATACGGCGGGCAGTAATAAAACGGATAAAACCGTATACTTCTATTTAACGACTGAAAGTTTTTGAGTACTTACCTTATTTCCGGTAGTGAGCTGCACCTGATAAATACCTGAAGACAGATTTTCAGTGTTTATTTTAAACTTATGCTGACCGCTTTGCAGGTAGCCCTTATGGATTGAGCTTACTTGTCTGCCCATAATATCTGCCATTGTAATTTGCACCATTTGGTCAGCAGACAGTTCGATAGTCAAATCAGTGTTATCTCGCGCCGGGTTAGGACTGATCAGCATTTTATCTTCAAGGATGCTGTTGCCCTTTGCAATCGGCTCTGTCGTAGTTCTTGACATAATATCACCACCCGCACTGATGCAGATATCCATACAAGTGATGCAGGGCAAGCTCATTGGTGCGGCGGGATATTCAGAAACACAAATTGTGTAATTTCCCGGCGCATAATGTTTACTTATAGGGTTTGAGGTTACTGTCCCATCGCCCCAGTTGTAAGAATAAGTGGAACTGGGATGGTAGCTATCGAGGAACACAGAACCATTGGCAACCGGAGACCCGTCACTGGCATAGTTGTATTTGAATGTAAAATTTGAATTACAATCGGGAGTTCCTGCAGCAGGAGCTGACGATGGAAACGGATCAGCATAGCAAACATCAATACACTTGGTACATTTTGAACCGTCGGCTTTATTTTCAGTGAGACAAACCGTATAACTTCCGGGTGTGTAGACGTTCGTAACAGGATAAGAGGTTGTGGTGAATCCATAATCGAATGTATAGGTAGAACCGGGATGGTTTTTCCTTGGCACGATATCTCCAAGCAGTTGAGGGGTACCGGAAGACTGAATTGACATTTCGAATCTGAAATTGGCATCGCAATCCAGCGCATTGGAGTCCAGCATGATCAAACTTTTATAAGATTGAATATCAGCCGGATTACACTTATTTCGTACTTTGATTTCTACACCTATATACTTACCATAATTAGAAATGCTGCCTAAAGCTCCCGATCCATAGCTGCTTAAATTGATCGGCCCGGATCCTGAGTGCCAGGTGTCCGAATAATTTAAGGCAGATCCGGGAATTGAAGAATAACCACATGGATTAACCTCCTCCCATGAAATAGAATACTCCTCTTTAGGAGAAAGCGTTACCGGATTACCGGCAAGGTCCTTAAATTCCATGATCAGGTAACTATTGTCCAGGATCTGTAACTGACCCCATGAAGATGCGGGATAGCAAAGCCCGGGTGAAGTGAGACTAACCCGATTATTGATGGTTGCATCAGCCACAATACTGGATGATGATCCGCTCCAATAACTCAGATCTTCTCCGTCAATCTGGTTATTAATGTAGTAATAAAATCCATTATATGTACTTCCTTTTACCAAAGTGGGGTGTGAAGTGAAACCAAGCGAAGGATTACCAGGGTCGAAAGAGTAAAGCGTTCCGGGACTGGTAACGGGGCTGCCTCCTGCCGGAGCATAACTGCCACCTATTACAAAGTGTGTACTACCCGGCAGCGAACATGTGGGGCAGCCGGCAAAATACAAACGGAAATCCTTTCCTAATTCTATTTCCGAAGCACCTGTTCCGGCGGGTAAAGTAAAACCGACCGAGTTAATTGTGGTGCTACCGTCGTTGAAGTAAATCATATTTCCAACAGCTTTTGGTGCACCAACAGGCAAGTGAACATAAGACACATACCAACGATTAAACTGAGGCAGCCACTCAATGCCGGTAATACTTGCAACATCCAGATCAGAACGATTATACAAATCAGGTATAGGATAATTCATCACAGTGCCTGTGATAACGTTATAAACGTTTAAACCGTAAGGCCCTGGATACGCGATCTTATTTCCATCGGAACTGATATCTGCAATGGTCATGTGGGCAGTTGCATCATTTGGAGCCGCCCCGGATTGCTCTACCAGCCTCACCTCAGGCTGTTCGGCGTAAGTTCCGTCTGCCGCAAACCGCCAGGACCGGACACATAGTCTGGGGTTTATCGGGTTGCCGACTGCATCAAGTCCGTCGTTGTTACGACAAACGGTATAAAAAATTCTGGAACCGTCAGATTTAACCGGAGACGTAACAACCGGGTACCCTACTCCTTGTTTGTTCCATGTATGTACATAATGAGCGGGATCAGAAGTGAAATCAGGATTACCATACCAGCTAATTAGGTCAGGTAAGGCGGTAACGGAAATTGCGGTGGGGACGGATGCATCCACATTGAAGATTTTCAGCACATAATTAAATGGAAAATCAGTTTGCGCGCAAATCACATAATAGTTATCGCAGGCGCTGCCGTTAGGAAATACTTCAATTTCGCTGTGCAGTTCACCCCGGTAACCGAGCAATGGAGCAATGTTCGCACCGGACGCATCAAAAAATCCATTTATATCCACCATAAAGATAAGATTTCCTGATGCATCAAATATAGAATGCTGACAGGTATTCTGCCAATCCGTCCCTCCGGAAACACTGTGGGTAGGCATCGTACCTACCGATGCCGAAGGAACTGTCGTTCGAAAAATATCGGAGTAATTAAAACCCCAATAAGTTGATTGGGCCTGCGATTGAGGACTGCAAAATAGTCCTATACCAGATAGTGTTAGACTAAGCAATATTCGCTTCATAGTTGTATACCGTTGGTTTATACGGTATTGCAAATTATTACTTTAATTTGATAAACAAATTATTTTATAAGAATAATTTTAAAAATCACTAATTGATCAACTGCGTTATCAATAAATCGGCATCCGTTTTTAGCAAGGCCCTAAACAATATCCGTTAGCCATCCCGAACAAATGTCCTTTAAATTTTGAAAAGGGAAATAACATCACCTCACATTTAACGTAATTAAGAATAGTTACTTTCCTGAAACATTAATTTATTAAATCAAAGCCGTATTTATGTAACCTTCATATTTGAGAAGCTATTGCTTTCTGAACGAAAAACCAGTTGCTACCTTACGTGCTGAAGACATGTATTAGCGCAGAATAACCTATATAAATGCCATAGGCTGGTGCATATTCAGATATAAAGCAGACTTCGGCTATTGATCTACTTATATGTCTTAAAAACTACTGGAAACTGTACTTCGCAGATTCGCAGCTCAGCATGTCAGGCGTTTACTGCCGGGCATTAACAGCAAACGGCACCTGAACAAATGTAATATCGTATTCCCTGTTGCACAGCTGTTTTGCGTTAGTGGCGGTATGATATATGCAGCTATAGCTTATACCACCGTTATCGGAACTATGAATATACAACTGCCGCATTCAACGATTCGCTGGGATGCAAGTTGCGAATCAGAAAATCGTACTCATCATAGGGGCAGGCACCAGATCAGCAACTTTGTGAATTTCTGTGCCGGAACGGATTACGGATGTAGTGGCTTCACCAAACAGCAGGTATGACTATAATGCCACGGTTACTTATCAGCCATATTTGTCCCAAACTCAATCAAAATAACCGATATTTATTCACCTGTCAATGCTCACCTCATGCGCCAACTACTCATCTCCATCCTAACCATCTGTTTAACATTTAAAGCAGCAGTTGTATACGCCCGATCTGATGTCCGATGGGCGATTACCACGCAACCTTTACAATTATTGTGCCGCGACCTGCCTGTTACCGTAGAGCGTTTCTATAAAAGACATACCGTAGGTCTCACATTAGGCTACCGCTCAGACGCCAGCCGTCCGGACAATCCCAATCATATGGTCGGTTACTTTGCCGGCTCAACTCCCGGCTTTACCACACCGCGATTTAAAGCGGTTACGCTGGGCATCAACACGAAATATTATTTAAGCAAACGGCAGGATCTCTACCTGGATGCCCAGTTTTTCTACAGGTATTGGTGGCACAACACACGATTTTATGAAGAGGTGAACTATAGCGGCAGTTCTGCTCCACGCCCGGAATACAACACCAGTGCGCGCAATCATGTACTGGGCACAAAACTGCTGTTCGGTGTGACATCCGCATCGAAGGGCAAGCGCCGTATCGGCACCATAACCAATCTATTCGTCGGATTAGGTTTTCGTGTAAAATGGATCAATGAAGACGGAGCAACCCGAATGGCAGATTATTACAATAATCGGTATTCATCCTACACTCCTTATTCAGATCACCATTACGACCTGCTACCGAGCATCCATCTGGGCGTCAGTTTCGGTATGCTTGTGAGAAAAGCAGAACGGGCGGACGCAGCCGAATGACCCGATTAGTAATTGTAACAGGGCGAGCCGTTCCGTTCAGTACGGAATCTTGATAAATAGTTGCCGGACAAAATCATGCATTTGACTGCAGCAGCCTTTCAAGTTCGCGTGCGGGTACCACACCGGACTGGCGCCACAGCACTTTCCCCTGCTTGAACAATATAAGGGTTGGAACACCGCTTACCTGGTATACCTGCGCTGCCTGCGGATTTTTGTCTACGTCTATCTTAATGATGTGAGCATTGTCACCCACTTTCTTTTTCACCTCGTCGAGAATTGGTGCCATCATTTTACAAGGGCCACACCAGGTGGCAAAAAAGTCCACCAGCACGGGTTTTTCCGATTGTATCATTTCCTGAAATGTCATAACAGTATGGTTTTAATCTTAGCGCGCAGAAGAATGCGGCAACACTTCCGGGCGATTAAATGCTACACACGATATGTAGCATCCGTCTTTCCCGTCTGAAGGTCCGGGTATAAATTTACGAAACTTATTATTGCCGTCATTCTCATCCACCGGAGGTTCCTTAAGTGTTCAATGAAAACACCGGAAGGCCATTTCTGAATTCCGGTGTATTACTGCACACGCTTATGTTTTATAAAACGATACGCCGCTACCCTCCCCGTCCAAAGCCCCCAATGGAACAGGTCGTTCCGGCGCGCTCACCCGCCGGTGTAGCGGCGTATCATTTGAATCTCTTTATATACGCTGGGCGCTGATCACATTGCCGAGTGAACCGCCGTTGGTTACGTGGGAAATGCCAGCCTTCTCCAGCAATGCCTTGGCCTGTCCGCTGCGGTTTCCACTGCGGCAGAAAACGACGACACGCGACTTTCCTTTGAACCGGGCGATCTTAGCCGGAATCTGATCCAGCGGAATATTTACGGCGCCTTTTGCACTGCCGGACGAAAATTCCGCTGGCGTACGAACATCTACCAGAAATGGCTTCTGAAGCAGCAATTCGCTGAGCTTCACGGAATCTGTAGATCTCCCGAATATTGCAGATAAAAATCCCATATTGATTGTTTGATTTATTAAAGTAAGGTGGTCGGACATACGTAATCGCTGATTGCGAAAACACCGCTTTCCTTCAATGCCTTAAATCCGCCCTCCACATTTATCAGCTTGTCGAAGCCCCGTGCTTTAAGGATGGAACAGAAGATCATTGAGCGGTAACCGGAAGCACAGTGTACATAGTAGTTTTTATCTCTGTCCAGTTCTGCCAGATGCTCATTGATATAATCCAGTGGCACGTTTTCCGTTCCGATCACGCGTTCTGAAAGATATTCACTTTGTTTACGCACATCCAGGATGGTCGATTCGGGATCCGCCTCCGAGCGCTGTTTCAGCTCATGAGCATTTATACTGACAATACTGTCCGTTTCCATACCCGCTTTTTTCCATGCCTCTATTCCGCCTTCGAGGTATCCGATCGTCTGATCGTATCCCACACGCGCCAGTCTTGTCACTACTTCCTCTTCTCGCCCAGGCTCACAAATGATAAGTATCGGTTGTTGTATATCGGGTATGAGTGCGCCCACCCAGGGTGCAAAATTTCCATTGATACCGATATTGATCGAATTAGGCACGAAAGATGCTCCGAACACAAGCGGATCACGTGTATCCAGTACAACAGCACCTGTCGCATCTGCAGCGGCTTCAAATTCCGGAGGATTCAGCTTTCTGAGTCCACGTTCACGTACCGTATCAATGCTGTCATATCCGTGAATATTCATCATGACGTTCATCGGGAAATATCCGGGAGGCGGCATCAGTCCGTCGGTTACTTTTTTGATAAAAGTTTCGCGGCTCATCGGCTGCAATGCATAGTTGGTAAGCTTTTGATGTCCGAGTGTATCTGTCGTTTCCTTACTCATATTCTTGCCGCAGGCCGATCCTGCGCCGTGTGCCGGATATAGGATTATATCGTCTGCAAGCGGAAGAATTTTCATGTGCAGCGAATCGTACAGCAGTCCGGCCAGTTTATCCTGGGTAAGATCGGCCACCACTTTCTGTGCCAGATCCGGACGTCCCACATCGCCGATGAACAAGGTATCACCCGTAAACAATCCGACGTCTTTTCCATCCTTATCGGTCAGCAGAAAGCAGGAGCTTTCCATTGTATGCCCGGGGGTATGCAGTACGGTAAATGTGAGATCTCCTACTTTCAGTTGCTCTCCGTCCGCAGCTATATGAGCATCGAAATCGGGGTGCGCTGTAGGACCATACACAATCGTCGCTCCGGTCTTTTTTGCCAGGTCAAGATGACCACTCACAAAATCGGCATGAAAGTGTGTTTCAAAAATAAATTTGATTCTGGCGTTATCTTTCTCTGCCCGTTTCAGGTAAGGTTCCGTTTCGCGGAGCGGATCTATTACTACGGCTTCTCCATTACTTTCAATATAATAAGCACCCTGCGCAAGGCAACCGGTGTAAATTTGTTCTATTTGCATAACTGTTCTTATTTGTGTGTGTTTGTAAAAGCAAAATTGGCGCGAAAAAAACAGGGAAAGAGTGATTTTAGTCACATAATGACCTTTATTTTAGCAGTTCACGACCGATAATAAACACTCCCATGAACAGCACAAACCAGCCAAAACCTTTTTTCAGTTTTGCGCCCTCTATATGCCGCCCTAGGATACCACCGATAATAATGCCGGCAATCGCGAGGAACGTTATTGTGAGTAAAAGCTCCCATTGTATGGCGTAAGTGCCCCAATCTCCGGCAAACCCGATCAGCGAATTCATAGCGATGATGAGCAGCGATGTACCGATCGCATCTTTCATCGACAGGCCTACCAGAAAAACAAGTGCGGGAATCAGCAGGAAACCGCCACCGGCGCCCAGAAATCCGGTTACCATACCGATCAGCACACCATACGCGGCGAGACGCACCAAACCGGCTGCATTAAGGCGGTTCACGCCGTGATTGGTCACAACCGGAACTTTTGTCCTGATCATGGAAAAGGATGCAAACAACATCAATACCGCAAAAACGATCATCGTTGCAAGTGATTTGGTAACGACCAGAGATCCGCTAGTGAACCATATTTCAGGGATAGCAGGCAGCAATAAACGCCTCACCATGATAACGGTGACTATTGAAGAAATGCCGAGCAGGAAAGCCGTTCTGAGATGAATATATCCTTTACGGAAATTATTGACGGCCCCTGCGAGACTCGAAACGCCCACTATGAAAAGAGAATAGCCGGTAGCGCGTAAAGGTTCTACCCCGAAAAGATATACCAGTACGGGAACGGTAAGAATTGAACCGCCACCACCGATAAGGCCGAGGGAGACACCAATCAGTAAGGCAGCGGCATAACCAGGTATAAGCATATAACAGATTTCGTGCAAAGGTGAGCTCCCGCAATCTGCTACATGGTAACATTGATCACATTAAGCGATCCACTCGATGTAATTTTTATTGAGCTGCACCTTGCCCTGATGCTCCATTTTCTTCAGCAATCTGGATATCACCTCTCTGGAACTGTTGAGGTCGTTGGCAATTTCCTGGTGGGTGGTACGTAATTGACGGGAACCCAGTTCGCTTACCTGCTTTTTCAGGTAGAATTCAAGCCTTTCATCCATACTCCGGAATGCAATATTATCGACCACTTCCAGTAATTCCTCAAAACGGTTGCGATAGGTTTCCAGCACGAAATAGTACCAGGAGCGATGCTGGCGCATAAGATCGTCCATCATGGAAATGGGTATCGATATTACGGTAGTCGCTTCGATAGCTCTGGCCATCACTTCGCTTGTCTCCTGCCGTGCAGCGCACACCATAGACAGAGCACAGGCATTGCCGGGTTCCAGATAATACACGAAAAACTCACTGCCGTCGTCCTCGCTTTCGCGATAGAGTTTTACATGACCTTCTGCAATAAGCATAACCGAACGGATATACTGTCCCTTATGCATCATCACTTCTCCGGCCTCAAAATGCCGCAGCACAGAACGTTCTGCAATGATATCGCGCAGACTCTGGTCGAACTGTGGGAAATACTGATTAAGGTAAGCTGTTACAGCAGCGTGGTCGCTCATAAACCGGAAGGATGAGAAGGATGGTCAATACAGTTGAACACAAATATACCGTAAACAGGCACAAAGGAGCCTGTTTCGTCAGGGCAACGGGAAATAGCAGGTAAACAACGCACCTTCACCGGGATAACCGGATGCACGGATCGAACCGCCGAGATTTTCCATGATCTTGCGGCAGATAGACAAGCCTATGCCGCTGCCGGGATATTCTTCCTGGGTATGCAGCCGTTCGAAGATCCGGAATATTTTTTCGTTGAATTCGGGCTCGAATCCGATACCGTTATCGGCAACGCGTACAACATGGAAAGAGCGTATTCCGCGGTCGTCCAGATTGTGCCGTTCCTCGGAGGCAGTCACACTGACCTCCGGTTTACGGTCGGGATGACGGAATTTCAATGCATTGCCGAGCAGGTTATTAAACAGATATTGCAGGTATTTGGTACTGCTGAACACCTTCGGCAAATGATCGTACCGGATCTCGGCGCCTGCCTGTGCTATATCTTCACTCAGTTCCGTGCATACATCATCGATAACGGCGGTCATATCGGCCCATTCATTTTCGTCGCGGTACACCTGCAAACGCGACAGTGCCAGTACATCGTCAATCAGGAACGACATGCGGCGGGCGGAAGTTTCCATCCGCTCCAGATACAGCTGGCCTTTGGGAGACATCGTGCCGATGTCGTTACCACTGCGCAGGAGATTTGAAAAAAACATGATCTTACGCAGAGGCTCTTTCAGGTCGTGGCTGGCAATAAATGCAAACGACGCCAATTCATTGTTCTTGATCTCCAGCGTACGGTTCTGCTCGCGCAGCATCGCATTCAGCTCCCTCAGTTCTCTTTCCGCGCGCAGCGCAGCTGTAATGTCCATCACGATGCCCAGCACCTTCACGGGGACACCTTTATGGTTCCGTTCCACGCGGCTGGACACACGCACACTTTTGATTGTTCCTTTGTGCACTACCTGGAAAGTATGTTCGGAATCCTGATGCACCTCCCGGAGATTATGGATAAAATCCGCTGCATTCTCCCGATCCTGCGGAACAACAAGCCGCAGCAATGAAGAGGGACGTATATTCATGCCTTCCGGCACATCAAACAATTCGTACATGCCTGCAGACCAGGTAAATGAAGACCGTACAATATCATATTCCCAGGAGCCTGAATGCGCAAGCTCTTCCGCATACTGCAGTAAAGAAAAATTCTTATACAGCTCCTCTTCTGCATGCTTACGTTGTGTAACATCCAGATTAGTGGCCACCACCCCGTCGTGGAACTTAACGAACATGCAGGAATACCATTTATTGAATCCTTCGTAAGGATAATAATATTCGTCCTGTATCGGCACACCCGTCTCCACCACCTGCACCATCTGTTCAAAAATCCGGGTACGTTTAACGCCCGGATATTCTTCCACATACAATTTCCCGACCAGATCGGCTCTTCCTGTTTCTCTTACAACTTCCTTATTGACCAGTGTGATCTGAAAATCCACGATCTCACCCGACTCGTTCCTGACCGCTTTCATCACGGACATCTGCACCAGGTTCGTATCGAACACAGACTGGATGAACTCCGAATTCTGGCGGGATTCAGTCAGCGCATGTTTCCTTTCGGAAATATCTTCACTGGCTACCAGTAACCCTTCGCCCATCTTCATCACACGCGCGGAAAACACATGTACATCTCCTTCAAAAAGGTAGTCGAATTCATAGCTCTGCTTCACACCTGTCTCCACCACACTCCGGAAGACGTGAAAGTGACTATTGGAAAAAACATCGCCGGAAAACACAGGCATTCCGGCACATTCCGTAATCCCCTTAAACTTCAGGTATGTCGGGTTACCGTAACGGAAAACGAAATTCACTATCGTGCCCGACTCGTCGAAAACCGGATGCAGAATAATGATTGCGTTCGTTGAAACTTCGAGTGCCTTCTTATAATCTTCGTTGGTAAGCATCGGCTCTGAAGGATGTATCTGCACCTGGATCCAGGCGCCAACTGCTGCGCAAACAACATGGTATTGCCTGCCTGAAGCAGAGAAACTGAACGAGGCTTGCGCTCCGTTGGCGAGCGCGACACGTATGTTATCTGTATTTTCCGCTATTGCAGGAACAGACAGTAAATCACCGTCACAACCCGGTATCAGCTGATCTAACCATTGTGCAGCTGCTGCCGAACATTGTAAAATGCCGAACTCAGCATCTGTAATAAAAATGAAAGTTTGTTCGGATAGAATTGTTGTCATGCCTACGGTTCAGTCTTTAAATATACCACCTTCCCCGCTGGAAAAAGGCAACTTACCTTAAAAAAAGCACCCTTTATCTTAAAACCCGCCACTGCAAAGCACTTTAGCATTTCCTTCGGATTGATAACATAAAAAAAACACCGGCAATTGTTCGAAATGATTTTTCTTTGTAAAAATTTTTCAGACACAATTTATTTACCGTAACAACGAAAATGAAAAAAACCTCCCTCATATCGTCCACTATGGCAGTACGGGTTACTGTTTACGGATGCGGGTTTTTTACTGAATCCTTAAACGGATCAGGTTTTTATTCCACTGCTGTATCCTACAGGGTGCGACGTTGATACCTTGCTATTCCTTCGGCCGAGGCCGTTGATGAAGCGTAACGCTTTCAAAACACGAATGAGCTGCAACTGCCCAACGGACAGTCTGCAGTAATACTCTCATATTTTTATTGGTACATAAATGGAACAAGCATTTAAGGTGCTGGTTGCTACGCGCGACCACATCAGTCATGCCGCGGCCATTTGCGAAGAGATGGCCTCTTCGGCAAAGGCGCGTGGCACCGGGATAGCACGTCGCACTCCCGAATACCTGGAAGCGAAAATGACGGAAGGCAAGGCGGTGATCGCTCTGAATGAACAGGGCGAATGGGCCGGCTTCTGCTATATTGAAAGCTGGAGCCATGACGAATATGTGGCCAATTCCGGCCTGATTGTCGCGCCGCAATTCCGGAAGTATGGCCTCGCCAGACTCATTAAACAGAAAATATTCGAACTGAGCAGGGAGAAATACCCGCATGCAAAAATATTCGGACTTACAACCGGACTCGCAGTGATGAAGATCAACAGCGAACTGGGCTATGAACCGGTAACTTATTCTGAGCTCACACAGGATGAGCTTTTCTGGAACGGTTGCAAAAGCTGTGTGAACTACGACATTCTTGTGAGCAAACAGCGTAAAAACTGCCTGTGCACGGCTATGCTCTATGATGCTTCAGAAAAACCGGTCTCCGTTCAGAAAGCAGCCCCGGAAGCAAAACATCGTTCCCGCAGCGGCAAGAAACCCCGTCTGGCACAGTACAAATCTTCTTCTAAATCTCTAAAATAAACGAACCCCAATGAAAAAAGCAGTACTGGCATACAGTGGCGGACTCGACACCACTTATTGTGCAATATACCTGAAGAGCCTCGGACTGGAGGTGCATGCCGTGACCGTCCAGACAGGTGGATTCAGCGAAGAAGAGCTTTCATCAATTGAAGAGCGGGCAAAAGCATTGGGCGTCGCATCTTTTAAAGTGCTGGACGTTACGCGCAATTATTATGAAGATTTTATCCGCTTCCTGGTTTTCGGAAACGTTCTGAAAAACAACACCTACCCGCTTAGTGTAAGCGCAGAACGGATGGTACAGGCTGTAGCCGTCGCAAACTATGTCCGGGAAACCGGGGCCGACTGCGTAGCGCATGGCAGCACTGGGGCTGGTAACGACCAGGTGCGCTTCGACATGATATTCCAGGGTATGATTCCTGAGGTGGAGATACTCACACCTATCCGTGAGCAGCGCCTTAGCCGCGAACAGGAAATCGCCTACCTGAAAGATAAGGGTGTGGAAATGGACTTCAGCAAAAGCAAATACAGCATCAACAAAGGGTTATGGGGTACTTCTGTAGGCGGAGCGGAAACACTCAGCTCTCACGGATACCTTCCCGAAGAAGCCTGGCCCACGCCGGTTACGGCAACCGGCGAGCGGAACATTACGCTTGAATTTAAACAGGGGGAACTGGTTGCTATTGACGGGCAGCCCTTCGCGCATCCCGTAATTGCGATACAGACATTGCAGCAGATCGCGCAACCCTATGGTGTAGGCAGAGATATTCACGTGGGTGATACAATTATAGGGATCAAAGGCCGCGTAGGTTTTGAAGCTGCAGCGCCGATACTGATCATCAAAGCGCACCACCTGCTGGAAAAGCATGTACTTACAAAATGGCAACTGTACTGGAAAGACCAGCTTTCGGTATGGTATGGCAATTTCCTTCATGAAGGATTGATGCTGGATCCGTCTATGCGCAATATAGAGGCTTTCCTCATTGACACACAGAAACATGTGAGCGGTAAGGTATTTATCACCCTTGCGCCACATCGCTATATCCTGAATGGCATCGAATCTTCCTACGACCTCATGAATTCAGGCTTCGGCACTTACGGAGAAATGAACGGAGCCTGGAATGGCGAAGACGTAAAATCTTTCGCGAAGATATTCGGTAACCAGATAGGTATTTATCAATCCACACAACGTCAGAACCAGGAATCATGAATAACACTATGATAAATGCAGGCATTATCGGCGGCGCAGGGTATACGGGCGGAGAACTGTTACGCATCCTCTTGCAGCATCCTGCTGTACAGATCAGGTTTGTGCACAGCCGTAGTCATGCCGGACAGGCAGTCAGCTCTGTTCACCGCGATCTGCTTGGCTGGCCGGATATCCGTTTCAGTAGTGAGCTGCCGGATGATGTGGACGTATTGTTCCTCTGCGTAGGACATGGTGAAGCGAAAAAATGGCTTTCGGAACACGCAATCCCCGGAAACACACGCATCATCGACCTGTCGCAGGATCATCGCTGGGCAAGCACCGGAGACGGGCGTACTTTTTGCTATGGATTGCCCGAAGCTAATCGGGCAGCAATACGGGAAGCACAGCACATAGCGAATCCCGGCTGTTTTGCCACGGCGATCCAGTTGGCTTTGTTACCGCTCGCGGCAGCTCAGTGTATGCAGGAAGTTCATTTGTTCGGCATCACCGGGGCAACAGGAGCGGGTCAGTCCTTACAGGCCAGCTCCCATTTTTCCTGGAGAAGCAATAACATACAGGCTTACAAAACATTGCAGCATCAACACCTGTATGAGATCGGGAAAACCCTGGAAACGTTTCAGACCAATGTGCCGCCCATCAATTTTGTACCCGTGAGAGGTGATTTCGCAAGAGGGATTTATCTCACGGCATACACGCGTTCGGACTGGTCGCAGGAAGAAGCAATGCAGCAATACCGGTCATTCTATGCGGATCATCCGTTTACACATTTGTCTGATTCGCCGATTGATCTCAAACAATCTGTAAACACCAACAACTGCCTGATCTACACGGAACGGGTGGGCGATAAAATTGTAATCCACGCTTGCATCGACAATCTCCTGAAAGGAGCTTCGGGACAGGCCGTACAAAATATGAATCTGATGTTCGGCTTCGAAGAAACAGCCGGACTTCACTTAAAAGCAAGCGCATTCTGACATGAAATTATTTGATGTTTACCCGATCAACGATATAACCATTACCCGCGGTGAGGGCTCCTATGTCTGGGACGACCACGGCAACCGCTATTGCGATTTCTACGGTGGCCATGCCGTAATTTCCATCGGTCATACACACCCTCATTATGTTGCAGCAATAAAGCAGCAACTGGACAATATCGGATTTTACTCCAATTCGATCCGTATCCCGCTCCAGCAGCAATTGGCGGACAGACTTGCAGCGGTATCCGGGAAACAGGATTACCAACTGTTCCTGTGTAATTCCGGGGCGGAAGCCAACGAAAACGCCATGAAGCTTGCATCTTTCCATACCGGTCGTAAAAAGATCGTTGCTTTTAGCGGAGCTTTTCACGGACGCACTTCTCTGGCTGTAAGTGCAACAGACAATCCTTCCATTTCCGCACCGGTAAATATTACGGAGAACATCGTATTCCTGCCGTTCAATGATGAGGAACGGTTGTCCGCATATTTTCGCACCAACGGGCAGGACATTGCAGGCGTAATTGTGGAGGGCATCCAGGGCGTGGGTGGTATTATCGAAGCTACCCCTTCGTTTCTTCAGACCATACGTTCTTTATGCGACGAGTACGGCGCGGTTTTCATTGCGGATAGCGTGCAGTGCGGTTACGGCCGTACCGGAAAGTTCTTTTCGCATGACCACGCTGGCATTCAGGCAGACATTTACTCAATGGCGAAAGGCATGGGAAACGGCTTCCCGATCGGAGGTATACTGATAGCACCACATATACAGGCGAAATACGGCATGCTTGGCACTACATTCGGCGGCAATCATCTCGCCTGTGCGGCCGCGATTGCTGTACTTGAGGTAATGGAAAAGGAACGCCTTATCAAAAATACCGAAACAATCGGCAACTACCTGACGACACAGTTAAAATCCATCGATGCGCTGCAGCATGTACGCGGAAGAGGCCTGATGATCGGATTTGATGTTCCGGAACAGTACAAGACGTTACGCAAGACACTGCTGGATGATTACCGCATCTTTACGGGGGAGGCAAAACCGTCTGTGATCCGGCTCCTGCCTGCACTGAATATAAGCCGTACGGAAGCTGATTTATTACTCCACGCAATCCGTACTGTTATCAGCGAAATCCAAAACAACCAGAACAAATGAAACATTTTATTGCCGCACCGGATGCCAGCGAAATTGACCGGCTGATCTCCTCCGCATTATACTATAAGCAATCACCGCGGGCCGACAAACTGCTGGGTGAAGGGAAAAGGATTGGCATGCTGTTTATGAATCCCAGCCTGCGCACCCGTCTCAGCACCCAGATTGCGGCGCAAAACCTGGGCATGGATGCTATTGTACTGAACCTGGATAAAGACGGCTGGAAAATGGAAACAGGCGATGGCGTGGTGATGAACGGCAGTACCGTCGAGCATATCAAAGATGCGGGTCCCGTGCTGGGCAGCTATTTTGATATCATTTGCGTACGTAGCTTCCCGTCACTTACCGATAAGGAAGAAGACGAAAAAGATACGATGATCCGATCCCTGATCCGGCATACCGGCAAACCAGTGATCAGCCTCGAAAGCACTACACTGCATCCGTTGCAGAGCCTGGCCGATGCAATTTCCATCCGCGAAAAATCGGTTCCGGGTCGCAAACCCAAAGTGGTGTTGAGCTGGGCACCGCATATCAAACCATTACCCCAGTGCGTGCCGAATTCTTTTGCACAATGGATGAATGTGCTGCATCGGGATGTTGATTTCGTGATCACCCATCCGGAGGGCTATGAACTCGCCCCGGAATACCAGGGAAACGCAACATTAGTGTACGATCAGCAGGAAGCATTGGCAGACGCAGATTTCGTGTATGTAAAAAACTGGAGCAGTTATAACGATTATGGTGCAATGCCCGCTGTACAGTCAGACTGGCAATTGCGCGCTTCGTCTCTGGCTCATGCACCTGCTGCACATATCATGCACTGTCTTCCTGTAAGACGCAACGTGGAACTGAGTGATGAATTGCTCGATAGTCCGCGCAGCATCGTACCGCTTCAGGCGGCAAACCGGGTCTGGGCAGCTCAGGCCGTTATTGCTTCTATACTAAAATCTTTATAATGGAAACCATATTCGTCATCAAAGTCGGAGGCAATATCATCGACCACCCGGACAGTCTGAACCAGCTGCTGGACGCTTTTGCAGCATTGGATGCACCTAAGATACTGGTGCATGGCGGGGGAAAAATCGCCAGCGCTATCGGAAAGTCGATGGGTATAGAACCGGTGTACCACGAAGGGCGCAGGATTACAGACGAAGCAACTCTTGACCTGGTAACAATGGTATACGCGGGACTCGTGAACAAAAAGCTTGTTGCAGCGCTTCAGTCGAGGCAATGTAATGCGATAGGACTTTGTGGCGCGGATGCGAATATATTGCTCGCGCAAAAGCGTACGGCAGCTTCGATTGATTACGGCTTCGCAGGGGACATCCGATCAGATGGAGTGAATACATCCTGGCTGATACAACAGCTGCAAAATGGCATCTGTCCCATATTGGCCCCGATCACACACGACGGGAAAGGTCAATTACTCAACACCAATGCAGACACCATTGCACGGGAGACAGCGCAGGCGCTCGCACAATCCGCAAATGTGCAGTTGGTATACGGATTCGAAAAGCAGGGCGTATTGCGCGATCCGGCGAACGAAGCATCCGCAATACCTTCAATCAACCGCAGCCAGTATGAAGAACTGAAAGCAGAAGGCGTTATTTCCGGGGGTATGATCCCCAAGCTGGACAATGCGTTCAAAGCAATTGACTGTGGCGTAACCAAAGTAAGTATCGGGTACGCACAGCATCTTTCCGAATTAATCAACGCTCAAACAGGAACACAAATAATATGACCGATATTTCTCAACTCAGCCAGAACGCCATCACGCTCCTGAAACATATGATCACCGTTCCTTCCTTCAGCAGGGAAGAACAGGGAACTGCCAAATTGCTGCAGAGCTTCCTGCAAAGCCACGGTATCAATCCTCACCGCGAAATGAATAACGTATGGGCAACCAATAAGCACTTCGATCCGCGTAAACCAAGCATTCTGCTGTGTTCGCACCACGATACCGTAAAACCCAACAAAGACTATACGCTCAATCCGTTTAATCCCGTAGAGGACGAAGGCAAACTGTTCGGGCTGGGCAGCAATGATGCAGGCGGTTGTCTCGTGAGCCTGACCGCGGCATTCCTGCACTTTTACGAAAGAACCGACCTGAAAGCCAACCTGGTATTGCTTGCTGCAGCCGAAGAAGAAATTTCCGGCACTAATGGCGTGGAAGCTGTGTTGCCTGAATTGGGAAACATCACTTATGCAATCGTTGGCGAGCCTACGCAGATGCAAATGGCCGTGGCGGAAAAAGGATTGCTGGTACTCGACTGCGAATGCAGCGGCCGCAGCGGACATGCGGCTCGTGAGGAAGGGGAAAACGCTATTTACAAAGCGGTTAAAGACATCGAATGGTTCCGCACTTACGAATTCCCGCAGGTATCTGCTTTGCTGGGGAAAGTAAAAATGAGCGTAACAATGATTCAGGCAGGTGTACAGCATAATGTGGTTCCGGCAACCTGTAAGTTCACAGTGGACGTACGTGTGAATGATTGCTACACCCACGAAGACATACTGAATACAATAGCTGCAAACATCAGTGCCACAGTGACACCGCGGAGTCTGCGTCTGAAACCATCCCGAATGGAGGAATCGCATCCGCTTGTACAGGCAGGTAAAAAAATCGGCCGTAATATTATCGGTTCCGCAACCCTGTCGGATAAAGCACTGATGCCTTTCCCCGCTTTAAAGATCGGACCGGGAGATTCCGCACGCAGTCATACCGCAGATGAATTCATTTACACGCAAGAAATAACGGACGGTATTGACATTTACATACAACTCTTAAACGAAGTACTATGAAGCTCTGGCAAAAAGACAATACCGAAACAGTCGCGCAGATCGAGCAGTTTACCGTAGGCAGAGACCGGGAATTTGATCTCCAGATGGCGGCCTTTGATGTTCAGGGAACACTTGCCCATATCCGCATGCTGCACGAATGCGGATTGCTCGAAACACAGGATTTTCTGCTGGCCGGGCAAGCCCTTTCAGAGATTGCGCAGGAAATAGCGGCCGGCAATTTCAGTATTGAAAAAGATTGCGAAGACATCCACTCCCAGATCGAATGGATGCTGACGCAGCGTATCGGCGAAGCTGGGAAAAAGATACATACCGGCCGCAGCCGGAACGATCAGGTGGCAGTAGACATCAAATTGTACCTGCGTCAGGCATTGCTGGAAATCAAAGCGCTGAGCACACAATTGTTTGAAACCCTGCAACAGCAAAGTGAAACATATAAAGAAGTGCTGATGCCGGGATATACACATCTTCAGGTCGCAATGCCTTCCTCGTTCGGACTTTGGCTGGGCGCCTATGCCGAAGCTTTATCCGATGATATGCTGCTGTTACTTGCTGCATACCGTATCACCAACAAAAATCCTTTGGGTAGCGGAGCAGGATACGGATCTTCCCTGCCCCTCAACCGAACGCGCACCACAGAACTGCTCGGATTCGACGATCTGCACTATAACAGTATTTACGCGCAGATGAGCAGAGGGAAAACCGAAAAGACGGTGTCTGTCGCCATCGCCGCCATCGCCGCCACGCTGGGCAGACTAAGCATGGATATATGTCTTTATGCAGGGCAGGATTACGGATTTATCGGTTTCCCGGATGCATATACAACCGGCAGCAGCATCATGCCGCACAAAAAAAATCCGGACGTATTCGAGCTCATCCGGGGCAAATGCAACAGGATACAGGCGCTGCCCAACGAGTTTTCCTTACTGCTGGCAAATCTCCCATCCGGCTATCACCGGGAAATGCAGCTCACCAAAGAGATGTTGTTTCCCGCGATACAAGAGCTTCGCTCCTGCATGGAAGCAGCAATATTGTTGTTAAGCCATATGCTCGTGACAACGGGTATTCTTGAAGCACCGAAATACGCGTACCTGTTTACGGTTGAGCGCGTAAATGAACTGATGATGAGTGGCATCCCCTTCCGGGACGCTTATAAGATGGTGGGACAGGAAGTGGAGCAAGGTACCTTTCAGCCCGGAAACCGGACCGTAAAGCACACGCATGAGGGCAGCATCGGCAATCTGTGTAATGAACAGATAAAGGCGGCTTTTATAAAAACAACCGCTGCATTTGAGTAAAGAGAAAGGCCGGATCGCTCCGGCCTTTACAATTACCAGGGACGTCCCACAACAACATATACGTTGGGGCGTGCCTCGCGGTAATAAACATTACCGGAATAATAGTATGGTACTCCCTGGTATACCCTGCGTTGGTAACCGGTCGGAACAAAGTCCACTTCAAAACCTACAGGCGGCGCTCCGATCACGGTATAACCCGAAGGTCCCTGACGGTAATAACGACCGGAAACATAATGATAATCCGCTCCCTGATAATGGTACACCCTCGCACCTGGAGGTAAAGTCTGTATAACGGTAACATTAGCGGGACGACGGTGCCCGTTTCCCCTGCCACGACCGTGACCCCGTCCCTGTGCATCTGCCTGCGTGCCGGCCGTCATGCTGCTCAGCAGCAGCAGACCGAAAATTACCTTTTTCATAATCGTCAGTTTTTTGGTTTCATCTCTAAAGATCGTTCGAAACGTTTAAGGTTTAATGCAGATTGAGACAGCGGACTCTTTCCTTAGATTAGCCTTAACACGCGGATCAGTGAAGCGACGATCAAACAGACTTTATCAAATCACTGGCAATATTTGACAGGAAAATTCCGCAACTTAGCAGATATAATCATGCCGTATGAATACGATAAAAAAGACACTTGTACTGGGAGCTTCTGAGAACCCTGACCGCTACTCAAATATGGCAATACGCAGGTTACGGGCGCATCAGCATGAAGTACTTGCGATAGGTAATAAAGAGGGGAAGGTGCTTGATGTGGCTATTCAGAAAGAAACGGAACCCTTTGAGCATATAGATACAGTAACGCTGTACCTGAACCCGCGCAATCAACAGGCGTATTATGATTACATCATTAAGCTGCACCCCAAAAGGATCATTTTCAATCCGGGCACAGAAAATCCTGATCTGGAAGCGCGCGCAAATGCTGCGGGCATCGAAACGATGGAAGCCTGTACATTAGTGTTGTTGTCTACCGGACAGTACTAAGCGCCCATCCAGTAAGCGCCGCCGATACTGTCCCGGCTTGCGCCGGTAGTGGATGCTTCTACGTTTGCCTCCTCGCGCCAGCGCAGGATACCAATCAGGCCCATTACCAGCGCTTCTTTATTCTGCACTACGGCCGCGTCGGGAATTTCAACCGCTACGCGGAGCGGAGCCAACTGATGTTGCAGTACAGAGATCAGGTATTCATTAAACGCGCCGCCACCTGTTACCAGCATGCGACGAGGTATATCGGTATCCGGCAATATACGTGTAACAGCAGCGGTAATCTGCGCTGCAATTAATTGCACGAGCGTGTGTAGCCGGTCTTCAATGCTATGATCATTACTATTGGTAAATGCCGCAACCATCTCCATCGCCTGTTCGTTGCTGAGTGACTTCGGCGCTTCCGCGGAATAATAATCGTATGCGCAAAGAGTATCCCATACAGAACTCACTAATTTGCCGGATGCTGCCAGTTTACCTCCTTCATCATACAGCAGTCCGGCTTTCGCCGCCACTGCATTCAGTGCCTGGTTTGCCACGCAGATATCAAAAGCCAGGCGCTGTCCTTCATTCAATGTGATATTGGCGATACCACCCAGGTTCAGCAGTAATGCATAATCACCGAACAACAATTTGTCCCCTATCGGCACAATGGGTGCACCCTGTCCGCCCAATGCCACATCCATAGCACGCAGATCAGAAATTACCGGCAGGCCGAGTGTCGCCGCAACAGAGGCACCGTCCCCCAGCTGGAAGCTGGTCTTTGCAAGCGGATCATGCATAATGGTATGACCATGGGAAGCCACAAAATGCACCTTATGTTCGAGATCGTTACGCTCAATAAACGCACGTACCTGTTCGCCCGTATACCTGCCGTAAGCAGTATGCAAACGGAGGAAATCCGGAACGGCCATAGTAGTTGCCGCTTGTAAATTCCGCTGCCATTCTTCGCTGTAAGCAACACATTCGGAAGCGAGGATCTGAGCACTCCATTTACCTCGTATCTCTTCATATTGCGCATAACAGATATCCAACCCGTCGAGAGAACTTCCGGACATCAGACCGATTACGTGATACACCATGACCTTGAACCTTGGTTGATAGAAAAACAGCCGCTGTTAGTGCGGCTGTTCGTATTTTTTGTATAAAAATTGAAAACTATTTGTTCAGTACGGAAGCCATTGTTTTTCCGATGTCCGCAGGGCTCGCCACAACGTGGATGCCACACTCAGACATGATCTTCATCTTAGCTGCAGCAGTATCATCCGCTCCGCCAACGATTGCACCGGCATGACCCATACGACGTCCCGCAGGAGCAGTCTGACCTGCGATGAACCCAACAACAGGCTTACGCATGTTGTCGTTCAGCCAACGTGCGGCTTCTGCTTCCATTCCGCCACCGATCTCGCCGATCATAATGATACCATCTGTTTCCGGATCGTTCATCAGCAATTCCACCGCTTCTCTGGTGGTAGTACCGATAATCGGGTCTCCGCCGATACCGATCGCTGTGGAAATACCCATACCGGATTTAACAGTCTGATCGGCAGCTTCATAAGTGAGGGTACCGGATTTGGAAACGATTCCGATACGGCCTTTTTTGAATACGAAACCAGGCATGATACCTACTTTTGCTTCTTCAGCCGTAATTACACCCGGACAGTTAGGACCGATCAGGCGGCAATCTTTGGTAGCAGCAAAAGCTTTCGCTTTCACCATATCCTGAACCGGGATACCTTCTGTAATACAGATGATCACTTTAATACCGGCGTCAGCAGCTTCCATGATCGCATCCGCAGCAAATGCCGGCGGTACAAAAATGATTGACGTATCAGCACCAGCCTGCTCCACAGCATCCTTTACAGTATTGAACACGGGTCTGTCGAGGTGCGTTGATCCTCCTTTACCCGGAGTAACACCACCTACCACATTTGTTCCATATTCGATCATTTGTGTAGCATGGAATGTACCTTCAGTACCGGTAAAACCCTGTACGATTACTTTGGAATTTTTATTGACTAATACGCCCATTGTTTGAAGTGTTTTTTAAAAAGCGAGCAAAAATAGCCTTTTTATTATCAAAATGCAAAGGAGGTTTTTTGCAAAACAGGTATATACAGGTGAATAGCTTTCAATAACACGAATATCTTAAGAAAACATTAAACGCTTTAAATATATACGGGTGCATACTACCTTCGTTTCATCATTTACTTATCAAAATTCATTAGCAATGGCAAAATCAGGAAAAACAATCGCAACGCTTATTATCGGAGCAGCTATCGGAGCAGCGCTCGGTTATGTTCTCGCAACAGACAAAGACAAACGTGCTGAAGACATGGCAGGTTTGAAAGACCGTTTCAACGATCTTAAAAGTAAACTGAATAAAAAAGGTAAAGAACTCGAAGAGGATATTTTTAACGCCTAAATAACTGCACTTTGCTCGACTTCGTTCAAAAATGGAAAGACAGGATCACCAATCTGGTAGAAACTAAGTTTCGCCTGTTGCAACTCGAATTTATCGAGCGCGCTTCGGGAGCAATGAGTTTTCTGATATTTTCAGTATTACTGCTGTTACTGGGATTTGGTGTATTTCTGTTTATCGGACTCGGCACTGCAGAGATGCTTTCCGAGCTGATGCACAGCTATATCTCCGGATATATGTCAGTAGCAGGTTTCTATCTGGCTTTGCTGCTGATACTGTTTGCAATGCGCAAAAAAATACTGCGCAAATTCACCAGCGTTTTCATCTCCGTACTTACAGAGCGTAAGGAAGACGATGATGACGAGGAAGAACAGGACGAAGAAGAAGGTACTCCTTCCAAAAACAAGACGAAATAAGGCATTCTGAAATATCTCTCCTATGTTTTACCGAAAACAACTGAATAGTCTCGATGACTTGCAGGCCGAAAGGGCTAAAATAAAAAAGAAAGCGCGCCGCAAGGCTGCCGAAATCAGCAAACGCGAAGAACAACGCCCGGGTCTGCTGCAGGAGGGTATCGGATTTATCTCAGGAGCACTCACCGGCAATGCTGCTTTGGCCCCGGTAGTGGAAATGGCTTCGAAATTTGCGGTTCCTTTTCTGCTGAGAAGAGGCCTGCAGACGGGAGCCAGAAAGGTTGCCGGAGTCGTGCTGAAGGACGTTGCGTTCGGATATGTAAAATGGAAGGCTCTAAACATTGCCCTTCGGTTTGCGGCAAAGAAAATCAAACAGAAAGCACAAAAAATAAAAGAAGAAGCCTGATGGCTTCTTTTTTTATGCGGCAGTTTATCTGGGCAGACTGGCTTACCTTTGCAGCATCTAAAAAACACGAAATTATGCTCGACTTTTTGAAAGAACTCGACATTCAGACTATAAACGACGGCGCGTCTACCGGAATCAACTGGATATCCGCAAAAGGCAGCAATATCGACTCCTACTCTCCTACCGATGGCAAACTGATCGCATCTGTAAAAGCCGGAAGCGAGGCCGATTACCATGAGGTTGTAAATGCGGCAGAAGCGGCTTTTAAAGAATGGCGCAACTGGCCGGCCCCGAAACGCGGCGAGATCGTTCGCCAGATCGGAAATGTACTGCGCGAACATAAAGCGGCTTTGGGCAAACTGGTTTCGTATGAAATGGGTAAGAGTCTGCAGGAAGGGCTCGGCGAAGTGCAGGAAATGATTGATATCGCGGATTTTGCAGTAGGATTATCCCGCCAGCTCTACGGACTTACCATCCAGAGCGAGCGTCCGCAGCACCGTCTTTTCGAACAATGGCATCCGCTGGGTGTTGTGGGTATCATCAGCGCATTCAACTTCCCGGTTGCCGTATGGAGCTGGAACAGCTTTATTGCGTGGGTATGCGGCGACACCTGCGTATGGAAACCTTCTGAAAAAACGCCACTCACAGCCGTAGCCTGTCAGAAACTGATCGCTAAAGTTTTCCGCGAGAACAATGTGCCGGAAGGCGTAAGCGGACTCGTGATCGGTGACCGCAATATTGGCGAACTGATGAGCAATGACACACGTGTTCCGCTCGTTTCCGCTACGGGCAGCACCCGGATGGGTAAAGATGTGGCGGCAAAAGTTGCGGCGCGTCTGGGCCGCTCGATACTTGAGCTCGGCGGCAATAATGCCATCATTATTTCTGAGCACGCAGATCTGGACATGGCCATCATCGGTTGCGTGTTCGGCGCAGTGGGAACGGCAGGACAACGCTGCACCACCACCCGCAGGCTCATCATCCACGAAAAGGTGTACGACAATTTCAAGGCGAAGCTTGCGGCGGCTTACAAACAGCTCAGCATCGGCGATCCGCTGGACGCAGCCAACCATGTGGGTCCGCTGATCGACAAAGACGCGGTAAATAATTACCTGCATGCAATAGCCGAAGTGAAAAAGGCTGGCGGCACTGAAGTCGTTGCAGGAGGCATTTGCGAGGGCGCAGGTTTTGAAAGCGGCTGCTATGTAAAACCCTGCATTTATGAAGTGGAAAATCATTGGGCAATTGTTCAGCATGAAACGTTCGCTCCCATTCTGTACCTGATGAAATACAGGGATCTGGACGAAGCGATCGCGCTGCAGAACGGTGTGCCGCAGGGACTTTCTTCTTCCATTATGACGCTGAACATCCGTGAGGCTGAACGCTTCCTTTCAGGAGCAGGAAGCGATTGTGGTATCGCAAACGTAAATATCGGTACAAGCGGTGCGGAAATCGGCGGAGCTTTCGGTGGCGAAAAAGAAACAGGCGGTGGCCGTGAAAGCGGTTCAGACAGCTGGAAAGCTTACATGCGCCGTCAAACCAATACGGTCAATTACGGCACCACCCTTCCACTGGCACAGGGTATTCAGTTCAATCTCTGATGATACACATACTCAAAAACGCCTCCCCGGATCATTTCCGGGGAGGCATTTTTTATGCAGAAGATTTACAGAACGGCAAATCACCCACCCCATAACCCCTCAAATCTGGACCGGGTTTAATATCTTCGCACTCTTCTAAACACTTTTCGCAAACAAACAATGAAAAAACTGTTCTTGCTTTTCTGTACGGTATTGTCGCTGCATATAGCGCGTGCCGACGAGGGAATGTGGATTCCTTCCCTGATCGGAAAAAACTACGAGGAAATGAAACGGCTCGGCCTCAAACTGAGTAAAGATGACCTCTACAACATCAATAAAGCTTCACTGAAAGATGCAGTCGTACAATTCGGCGGCGGATGTACCGGTGAGATCATTTCGTCTAAAGGTCTGCTGCTGACCAACCACCACTGCGGATACGGCGCTATTGCTGCCCTCAGCAGCGTGGAGAAAAACTACCTGGATAACGGGTACTGGGCCAAAAACATGGCGGAAGAGCTGCCTGCCGAAGGCATTACGGCCCTGTTCCTGCAACGTATAGATGATGTTACCGGAGAGCTGAATGATGCGGTAGGTAATGCAAAAGGAGATAAGGCCAACCGCCTGCGCGAAGAAGCGATCAAGGCAATTGAAAAAGAAGCGTCCAAAGGCGGTAAGCTTGTGGCAAATGTAAAGGAGTATTTTAACGGGAACCAATACCTGTTGCTCACTTATAAAAAATACACAGACGTTCGTTTCGTAGCCGCTCCCCCGAAATCTCTGGGCAAATTCGGCGGGGATACCGACAACTGGATGTGGCCGCGCCACACTGCCGATTTCTCTATTTTCCGCGTGTATGCAGACGCTGACAATGAACCGGCCGCTTACAATAAAAACAACGTACCGTTCCGCCCGAAATGGCATCTGCCTGTTTCCATCAATGGCGTGGAAGAAAAAGATTACGCGATGATCTTCGGATACCCCGGCCGCACCAACCGCTATGAAGTTTCTTATGGTATTGACCTCGCTATCAAAGAAACGAATCCTGCCGTTGTTGATATCCGTACCAAAAGACTGGAAATCATGAAGCGTCATATGGATGCGGATAAGTCCGTTTATCTGAAACTGACTTCCCGCTATGCAAGTATTGCCAACTACTGGAAATACTATATCGGACAGACGGAGCAACTGAAACGCCTGAACGTGGTGGATCAGAAGAAAGCGGAGGAAAAAGCTTTTGCGAAATGGAACGCAAAAAACGATGCAGGTTTCGACGGTCTGATGAATGACTACCAGAACATGTATGCCGACTATAAGCCTTACGCAAAGCACACTGTGTATTATTCCGAAGCATTCAAGGCGACCAATCTCGCACGCATTGCATCTGCTGCCGTTCCGCTGCTGAAGGTAATGACAAAAACACCGGAAAAAGATTCTATCGAAAAGTACACCAAACAATTACAGGCAGCTTTCAAAGCAAACATTAAAGATTACGATGAGGCTACCGACAAAGAACTCTTCGCGGAAATGACACGCCTGTATTATACAGAAGTGCCCAAATCACAACATCCGGACATCTTCCAGCGCGTAATCTTTAAAAAATACGGCAATGAAAATGCAGATCAGACTTTCAGGGCGTATGCGAACTATGTGTATGGAAAAACGTTCCTGATGGACGAAAAGAAAGTAAATGCATTCTGCGAACACCCAAGCCTTGAAGCGTTGGAGAACGATCCTGCTGTACAATACGCAGCGAGCATCGTGAATAATTTTGAGACCTATTACATGCCGAAATACGAAGAAATGGCGAAAGAAAAGAAATCGCTGAGTAAGGCGTATGTAAAAGGGCTGATGCAGATGAACCGCAATGAACTGTTCTACCCCGATGCCAACTCAACCATGCGTATCACTTACGGTCAGGTACTCGCCTATCAGCCACAGGACGCGGTTTCCTACAATTTCTACACAACCATGGATGGTATGATGGCCAAATATAAAGCGGGTGATGACGAATTTGACCTGCCTCAGGATCTGATCCGCCTGTACAAAAAGAAAGATTACGGTGTATATGCAGATCAGGACGGATCCCTGCATACCTGCTTTATCACGAATAACGACATCACCGGCGGAAACTCAGGAAGTCCGGTAATCAATGCCAAAGGCGAACTTGTAGGCTGCGCATTTGACGGCAACTGGGAAGCGATGAGCGGAGATCTGGCTTTCGACAAAAAGTACAAACGCACGATCGTATGTGATGCACGTTTTATCCTGTTCCTGATCGATAAGCTGGGAGGCGCCCACAACCTCATCGAGGAAATGGATATCATGAAGTAATCCTGAAGTACTGTTTACTGATAATACAGAGCTGCCTCCCTGCGAGGCAGCTTTTTTTTGCACCGATCACTTCTGCTTCACCGCGCCAAATAAAAATGGCTGCGGATACATTCCGCAGCCATTGTGTTCCAGATTTCAGTAACGCTACTGATGTTCCTTCAGGATTCTGAATACCCTGCGTTCTTTGCCATCGTCGGTATAAAGATAAAGCAGGTACACTCCCTCGTTCAGCAGATGCATATCTATCTCGGACGCATGCTCGCGGGTGATCAGTATACGCCCGGTTATATCGGCAATTGCGGCATTCAGCTGCACAGACGAACGGATCATCAGCTTATCCGAAACCGGATTCGGATAAACAACAGGATTACCTGTCATATTGAAATCTTCCACCGACAAGCCATCGCACAACGTATCCGAAGTAGACATACAACCATTTGCATCCGTCACTCTCACCGAATAGCACCCCTTCATAGTAATATCGTAATGAAAGGCTGTAGCTCCCGGGATGTCCACACCATTGCGTATCCACTGGTAAAACTTATACGCTTTGGTAGTCGTTAAACGGTCGCCCGTCCGCATAATAACCGGCTTGTCCACGATAAAAGGTGCAATCGTAACGATGAGGGTGTCGGCATCCACGCAGCCCGATCCGCTGCGGATAGCTCGATAGGTAATGGTATCTTTGCCCACACTGATATTATTCGAAACACCGGTACGGAACGCAAGTGTGGGATCCGCATCCCAGGTCCAGTCGCTGCTGCCCGGCAGACCAATCGTCGCTGTCAGGATCGTTCCGGGACAGGCTCCCACCGTGTCGCGGCTTTTATAGCTCTTACCCATAATATTCCAGGATGGACGGAAAGTGGTTCCGGATGTACCGGAAACAACACCCGGGGAATCGGCGTTATACACAAAGTACAGGGAAGTGCTTTCCCCTGCACGAAGCGAATCGATCTTAAAGACCAATCCCATACCCAGGTCATTGTACACATAATCACCGGCAGTATAGTAATAATGCGAGGCGCCTCCTATACCCTGATAAATCGTATCGGGACTGGTAAAAGGAAGTAAAGCATCAAAAATAATAAACGCTTTTGCACGGCAATCTACGGTGAACATATTCATCTGTCCGCGAGATCCGGTATCGGCAGTTTCCTGAACCCATGCCAATCCCTTACCGGAAGGGGGTTGCTGCTTGATTCTGTTATGCGAAATCAACTCCTTTCCTGTAAATGGGTAACGCGGATCTGGAAAGTCTATTTCGGTAACGCGCATGTAATAGATATCTTTAAGTGTTACAGATCCTGTGTTACGGATGCGAACCTGCGTCTGTATCGTAAAGCTGTCGGCAGGTAATGTATAATCCTGCTCGAGCAACAGATCCCCCAGCGTTGCACGCCATTTGCCGACTATGCCGGAACCGCTGGCTTTAAAATAATAGTTTTCCCCTTTAATGGCACCCGGTGTGATGGTGGAATCCGAGGCATCAGGATGGCACACCGTACTCCCGACCTGAAGGTACCATTCTTCTACAGGAGCTCCACAACGGAACCAATCACCAAAGTAAGGCGGATTACCCACTGTCCAGCCATCTCTATCCAGGTCGATCACCCAACCCAATCCGCCATCATAAGAGGACTGATACCCTGCGGGAGGGGTTGCTGCGGTATATAACCGGCCATTGCCCGAAATGCTTGTCTGCACATAATTGCCCATCATATAGCAATTGCCTGATACTATCTGAGCACTGCTTACGGCACTCTGCATCATACAGCAGCAAAACAGCGTAAAAAGTAGTGTTCTGTTCATGATAATAAGCGGTGTTACGTGTTCATTTTAAAAAACATAAGTAACAATATACAAATATACCTTCAGAGGCGGCAATTTTCACGTACGATTATGCCGGTGTACATGGTACGGCATATGGTTTTGCTTATTTTTGCGGCATGCAGGTTTCCATTAAATCCGCTGCCAGACAATTCCTGCTGGCGTTCCGGCTTCTTTCGTCGAAAGACCCGCTGCGTCTGGCGGGCGCAACCGCTTTCTTCGCAACATTCGCATTACCGTTTATCCTCATTATCCTGGTGCAGGTATTGAGTCTTGTAATAAACCGGAAGACGATAAGCCATGAATTTTTCACCCGGATGTCGGCAATTCTGGGACAAAAAGGAATGTCGCAACTGGTAACGACAGTGCGCGGCTTTCGCGGTCTGGTGAATACGCCGCTGGAAATGATATTGGGATCTCTGTTTATGATCTTTGTCGCCACCACCCTGTTCCGCGTAATTAAAAATTCGATGAATGAATTATGGCTGATCCGGCTGAAACCGGGACAACGGTTTACAAGTTCGCTTACAAGCCGTTTCCATTCGTTGATACTGATATTGCTGACGGGCGTTCTGTTCGTTGCGGGCGGACTTCTGGAGAGCCTTCAGCTCCTATTCGGGCGCAACATTGATGAGCTTATACCCGGTACGGGTATTGTATTCACAGGCTTTGTATCGTTCCTGATATCGGTAAGCGTAACCACCATATGGTTTGGCGTATTACTGTTCTATGTGCCGGACGGACGGCCGGAGCGTAAACCGGGCATAACGGGCGCCATTCTGACGGCATTACTGTTTGCACTGGGCAAATGGATTTTAAAAGTACTGCTGGTCAACAGCAATATCGACCGGGTATTCGGTGCGGCAGGCTCTTTTGTGCTTGTGTTGCTGTTTGTCTTCTATTCTTCCATGATCCTGTATTTCGGGGCAGCTTTCACGAAAGTGTGGAGCGACTTTACAGGCAGACCTATCAGACCGGCCAACAAGGCAGTATCCTACACTATTCAGGATCATCACGATGAAGAATCCTGACAGAGCAGACTGCATTATTTACCCATCAGCAGCAGATCGATCTTTCCTGCCAGCAACAGGTCTTTTTCGGTAAGTGCCTGTTCGGCGTGGTTGGTCAGGCGGATATGCACTTTGTTATACGAATTCTTCCAGTCAGGATGATGATCCGCACATTCGGCCAGCATGGCTACACGCGTCATAAAGGCAAATGCTTCGCTGAAATTCTGAAATTTAAATTCGCGTTCGATTCCTTCATTGCTGTATTCCCAATCGGGTAATAAAAGGCTTACTTCTGCGGCAGAGTATCGTTTCATTAAGAGGTTGTTTTCTGTATGATTGGTCGTTCAAAAGTACAGCGCTTTTATCAATAAAAGGGTAAAAAGAAAAAGCCGGTAAACAATCATGTTCACCGGCTTTTTGTAAAAGAGAAAATAATTAAGCGATCTCAACTTCAGCACCAGCTTCAGTCAGTTTAGCTTTGATATCTTCAGCTTCAGCTTTGCTTACGCCTTCTTTCAGAGCTTTAGGAGCGCCGTCAACGAGTTCTTTCGCTTCTTTCAGACCCAGACCAGTCAGGTCTTTAACTACTTTTACAACGTTCAGTTTAGATGCACCTGCATTTTTCAGGATTACATCAAAAGCAGTTTTTTCTTCAGCTGCTGCACCTGCACCTGCGCCGCCACCTGCTGCTACTACCACAGCTGCTGCTGCTGGTTCGATTCCGTAATCAGCTTTCAGTACGTCTGCCAGTTCCTGAACGTCTTTTACAGTCAGGTTAACCAGTTGTTCTGCTAATGCTTTAATGTCTGCCATTGTTATAATGTTTTAATGTTTGTTTCGAAATGATTTTTAAAATATAGTTGAGCTTGGAAGCCAGATTAAGGGCAAATGCAGATTATTCTGCACTTGCGGTTTCTCCTTGTTTTTCTGCGTTATGCAGCAATGCTGCGATTACGCGGCGTGCAGGAGATTGCAGCAAACCGATAACTTCTCCGATGAGTTCGTTTTTGGTTTTGATGTTCTTCAGGTTGTCCAGTTGGTCGTTGCCCATGAAGATATCTTCGCCGATAAACGCAGCTTTCAGGAGTGGTTTCTCGTTTTTCTCTTCGCTACGGAAAGAGCTGATGATTACAGCAGGTTCTTTCGGAGAGTCGGAGAACATCAGAGCGGTTACACCGTGCAGTGCATCATAGATACCTGCATATTTCTCATCGTTCAGAGACTGCATAGCCTTTTTGATGAGGGTGTTTTTAGCTACTTTCATTTCCACGTTCTTCTCAAAGCAAACGCGACGCAGCTTGCTCACCTGAGCTACACTCAGAGATTCGGTGTTGGTGATATAAAAGTTACTGTATTGAGAAAACTTTTCTTTCAACAGTTCAATTGCTTCTGTTTTTTGAGCAGTTGTCATTGCTTTAAATTTTTTGTTGTTTAGGAATAATTGAAACGACCGCGGCTTAGACTACAGATTTTGTATCTACCGGTACACCGGGGCTCATGGTTGTAGCCAGGCTCACAGCTTTCAGGTAAGTTCCTTTAGCGGTTGCAGGTTTCATTTTCACGAGCGTGTTGATCAATTCCTGGATATTTTCTGCAAGTTTAGCAGGCTCAAAAGAGATACGACCTACAGAAGCGTGGATGATACCAGCTTTGTCTACTTTAAACGCGATTTTACCACCTTTAACGTCTGTTACTGCATTAGCAACATCGTTGGTAACGGTACCGGTTTTAGGGTTAGGCATCAGGTTACGGGGACCCAGTACTTTACCCAGTTTACCGATTTTAGGCATTACGGAAGGAGTGGCAATGATTACATCCACATCAGTCCATCCGCTTTCAATTTTCTGAACGAACTCATCCAGACCCACGAAGTCTGCACCAGCAGCTTTTGCTTCGTTTTCTTTATCAGGAGTACACAGAACCAATACGCGTTTTGTTTTACCTGTTCCGTGAGGAAGGGAAACTGTTCCGCGCAATGCCTGGTCAGCTTTCTTAGGATCTACACCCAGACGGATGTGAACATCAACAGAACTGTCGAATTTGGTGCAGTTCAGATCTTTTACCAAAGTGCTAGCTTCAGTAAGAGAGTAGAACTTGTTTTTATCTACTTTCGCCTCTACGGCTTTTCTTTTTTTAGTGATTGCCATTGTTACAATGTTTTTAAGATAAGGAATACCGTTCAGGATTAAGCGTTAGCCCAGGGAGCTGCACCTTCAACTGTGAGACCCATACTGCGCGCAGTACCAGCCACCATTTTCATAGCGCTTTCCAGGGTGAAACAGTTAAGATCCGGCATTTTGTCTTTAGCGATTTCCTCTACTTGTGCCCATGTAACTTTACCAACTTTCTGACGGTTGGATTCTTTGGAACCTTTGGAGATTTTTGACAATTCCATCAGCTGAACAGCTGCAGGAGGAGTTTTGATTACAAAATCAAATGATTTGTCTGCATATACAGTGATCAGAACAGGAAGTACTTTCCCGATTTTGTCCTGTGTGCGCGCATTAAATTGCTTGCAGAACTCCATAATGTTCACCCCTTTGGAACCCAGTGCTGGACCGATTGGAGGTGCCGGATTTGCTTGGCCGCCTTTACATTGCAGCTTCACATAGCCTGTAATTTCTTTTGCCATGTTTCTTTCTTTTTTGGTGTTAACGAATTGTATAAAACAAATCTCCCAAATGCAAACTTATAATAAGAGCAATCTTGAGAATTGGAGCGCAAAAGTAAGGGGAATTTTTCAATTCCCCTAAAAATATTTATTTTTTTTACTCTATGGCTCCTCGTGGAATTCCAGAAGATAGTCTTTGTAGGTCTTCGATAGCAGCGACACGCCGGCAGGCGAAATATCTATATTACCATTTTCTTTTAGAATCCCGACTCCGATGCGGAACCATACATCCAAATCCCCGCAATCGGTATATAAGGGTGTTCCCACAATTTTAGCTTTCAGGTTGTTATACACATGGATCACCGAATCATAAGTATGACCGTTCAGCACCAGTACATCCGAGACGCTCTTCACCTCGCTCTCTATCAGCATATCCACATTCACACCTTCTATCTTGCGGCGCTCTGTATTATCCCACGATTGCCCTACATAAGCTCCTTCTTTGAGGATCACATAAGTAATATAATTCTTCTGTTTACCGTCCAGGTCGATCAGCGAAATATACTTTCCGGAGTTCTTACCGAAGAATTCCGGTATCTGCTCCCTGAGGCGCGATGTAGTGTCTATCCGGAAGTAATACTTATACAGGATCGCGTCTTTCGAAGTATCCTTATCTGTGGCATATCTGTAAAACACCGATCCGTCGTCTGCATTGTACAGCCACCAGGAACCTGATTTTGTCGACATAATATCGAAGGTCTGGTTGTTGTTCGGGTCCAGATTCTGATTCTCACCGTTCTTCTTCGTACAGGAACTGAGCAGTCCCGCCGACAGAAAAAGGCCACACACAGCAAAACGGATATTCATGATGTTCGGATTTACCTTAAAATTACGACTTTAGCCTGAAGCTTTTGCGCTCCGTTTTCCGCAGGGACATAATTAACGAAATACATTCCGTTTGTCAGTCCCGACGCATCGAGTTCCGTATTGGGCTGGTTTACAGGACGGCTGTACACTACCCTTCCGGTATAATCGCATACGGAAAGCGTACCGTTTACAGCGCCGGTCAGATCCAGCGAAACAGAAATGCGCGCATTGGCCGGATTAGGATAAACGGACATCGTTCCGCTTGTCGCCCCGCTCATCAGTTCTTTTATTGCAGTAGGCACCCCTACGCGGAAATACTGATCGAATCCGCAACCGAAATCGCCGCCGTAATAGCCGCCAACCGCCTGTGTGGTGAACGGTGTGGGTTTGATACGGAAAAATCCGGATCCGGCAGAAGGATTTGCCCAGAAACTGAGTCCGTCGCATCCTGCGTCACTTACATTCAGCTTATAAACACCGGTACCTAATCTTACGGTATCATTATACAAAGTATTGGGAGCAGCACCCGTACGCGAAGCGACAACTACATTGCTCGCCATATCCGTGATCTGCCAGGAGGTTTCGCTGGTAGCGCCTACCGTTGAGGCATTTGTCTGGAAGTTTACAACAAAATAAGTCGGCCACTCCGGGGCAGGAGTAAAGGTATTGGTGAAGCGGTTGTTCGTCGCATCTCCATCCGCTCCGCCGTTTACACTCAGGATATTTACTTCGTAAGGAAGCGTGGTTCCGGTTGCAGACAACAATGAGTTTACAAAAGGAAGGTCAATTACCGTATCCTGTTGGGCAGCCAGGCTGCCAGTCCATGTATAAGTACGCAAAGGTGAGCCGGTCACTCCATATTCGAATGTTACGGAACTGATGGCCGTACTGCCGGAGTTACGCAGTTTGATCGTTGTATACCCGGTACGGACGTTCGCACGGAAATGGTTCGGATCGTCAGACGGAGCAATGATATCTTCCAGAGAAGCATCAAGCGTCTTATTCATCGGGCCGTAGAAGATAGCGGTTGCATAGGTGGTGTAGGAAGCCGAACCGGAAGAGGAATACGGTTCAAAGTTGATCGCGAGATCGAAAGGACTCGTTCCTGCGGCTGCGATATCATGATAAATGGTATATACCTGCGCACCCGGACACCAGTTACCACGGTCGTACACCCAGGTGCCGCTTTGCGGATACAGGTTGTTGAAACCGCAATTATCACGCCAGATCTGCTTTTCCGCCAGCATAGTGCTGTTCTTCATCACACGATAATATTTGGAGCAGAATTCAGAGCAATAATTAGGATCTGCGCCATGGCCGGTAACATTGAACGCCAGGCGTGCCTTATCGGTACCGGCAGGAGGGTTCAGTGTTTTGGACGGGAAGTGATTATCGATCGGGTCGGTGGTGCTGCCGTAGGCAAAGCTTCCCGCCCACAGTTTTTGCACAGCCAGTACATTACGTTCCGGTGTACCCTCGATCATCGCAAAGCGGATATCGGCTGTAAAGCCTCCCGAGTAGCCGGAATACAATATGCGGATGGTATTGGAATCGACGAGTGCAGGCGCAAAATCGGTGACGTCAAAGTAATAAGGCTGATTCCAGGTAACGGTAGACCCCATGCGGCTTCCCTTACCGTAAGGTGTGATCAGACGGCCCAGCTCCAGGGAGTCGCCGCGCTTATTCATCAGGAAAGTCTGTACGGTGTAATCCCAGTCGCTGCAATAGGTAGGCGTACCGGGACAAGCATATTTACCGAGCGTAAACACCATAATAATTTTACGGTATTTAGTCGTCCCGTCGGGGAATTTTACGGTTGTATCAAAATTGTTGTAGTAGTCCAGCCATTTGCCATAATGAGCCTGAACCCATGTTGTGTCTCCGGGAGCTGCCTTTGCAACCATGGAAAAGAATGCCAGCGCCGCTGCGCATAAAAGTTTTTTCATCGAAATTTAATTTTCTCTTGACTGATGGCGACAAATATAAGGAATTAACTATACCGCATCCGATTTCTTCATAATACGTTTCCTGTGGTTACTTCCCCATACACGCAGTTCATCCATCAGGCGTTTCAGCGTGTGTCCGTACTCAGTGAGGGCGTACTCCACCACCACCGGTGAAGAGTCATATACCGTGCGACTGATGAGCTCGTGCATTTCGAGCGCTTTCAGCTCCTGCGACAGCATCTTGGCAGTAATGCCGGTTATATCTCTTTGCAGATCTTTAAAGCGTTTTTCACCGTGCAGCAGCGAACCTATAATATGCAGTTTCCATTTTCCGTTGATCACCTCCAGTGCATCTTTTATCGGCAAAAGCGATTTGGTACACTCTTCTTTGGTTAAAATACCGGCTTGATCCATGTGTTTGATTGTTTAAAGGATAAAATTAGACTATTCAGTTTACTTACAGAAACCGGTATACTTTAGGAAAGGAGTATCAAATGGAAACCTATTTACTTAACTTCGCATCCTCAATCGTAAAACAATCTTCTACAATGAAAAAATTCTTTCTGATCTGCGGTACCGCTTTATTGACAGCTTCCGCTTCTTTTGCACAGACCTGGTCTCTGGATAAAGCTCACTCCAAACTCGGATTTTCCATCACACACATGAAAATCTCCGAAGTAGACGGACTGTTCAAAAACTTTGACGTGAAAGTAACCAGTGCCAAGCCTGACTTTACAGACGCGGTGATCGAGCTTACTGCCGACATCAACTCTGTGAACACAGACAACGATATGCGCGACAATCACATCAAAGGAGCAGATTATTTCGATGCAGCGAAATATCCAACGATGACTTTCAAAAGCACTTCTATCAAGAAAACAGGTGCTAAAACATATGCTGTTACCGGCAACCTGACCATGCACGGTGTTACCAAACCGGTTACCCTCAACGCTACCCTGAACGGTACAGGCGAAAACCCTATGAGCAAAAAAACAATGGCAGGATTTAAAGTAAGCGGTGTGATCAAACGTTCCGATTTCGGAGTGGGCGAAGAAAGCGCTATGCTGGGTAACGAAGTAACCCTGGATTCTAAACTGGAACTGGCTAAAGGTTAATACCAGCCATACCATATATTAATAAAGCCCGGAATATTCCGGGCTTTATTATTTTCAATAATGCGCTGCAACTTATTGTTTTGTAGCGTAAGTGTACGTAACTGTTTTCACCTGGTCGGAACCTTCTGTAGTCACATCTTCGTTGTGAAACTCCAGGTTACTTCCTGATACGGTGTACGTGGAAACAATAGGAATAGACAAAATTGTCATTGTGAGCTGGTTGCCGGAAACACTGTAAGTGCCGGAGAAAGAGAGACCGCCGCCGCTTATGTTAACCGTATTATCATCTTTAAACTGATAAACGGTTTCGGTGTTCAACGTAGTGTCATCAGACTCCTGTACACCATTACGGAAGGTTACCTCACGCTCCATAGTCTCTTTCCAGGAACCAACGAGTTCACTGTTCTTCTTGTCCTTCTTGCAGGATGTAGCAAACAATGCCACTGATGCAAACATAATTGCTGCTGTCTTTTTCATAGGGGAATTTAAAATTTTTGCAAAGGTACAGCTACATATGATAAAAAGAACGAAAATGCAGATAAAAATCGCGCCGGCACACGCTTTCAGCTCATTTTCAGCAAAAAACACTCTTTTATGGGACAGGGTATCATTTTAAGTACTCCATGGTCAGTTTATCCGGTAAATCATTACATTTGCCGACAATTTTCTTACCTAAGCAAAATACTTTTATGGCTACAACAGCAGATATGCGCAACGGCTTGATCCTGAAAATTGACGGGAGCCTTTATTCTGTAATCGAATTCGGACAAAACAAAACCGCTCGCGCGGCAGCTAAAGTTTGGGCTAAGCTCAAAGGTGTAGACAACACCCGCACTATCGAACAAACATGGAACTCTGGTGAAACGATCTACCCGGTTCGCGTGGAACGCCGCAACTTCCAGTTCCTGTATAAAGATGAAACCGGCTTCAATGTAATGGACAATGAGTCGTTTGAGCAGATCGTCATCGATGAAAAAATGATCGATCGTCCTGAACTGTTCAAAGACGGACAGGAGTGCTTCGTGCTCGTCAACACGGAAACAGAATTGCCGCTCACGATTGAGCTGCCGCCAAGCGTAACCATGGCTGTCACCTACACAGAACCGGGCATGAAAGGAGATACAGCTACCCGTACACTGAAAGCTGCAACAGTGGAAACAGGCGCAACCGTAATGGTACCGCTGTTCGTAAACGAAGGAGATGTGATCAAGATCGACACGAAAACAGGTTCCTACGTAGAGCGCGTAAAAGCCTGATATCCCCACCATCCGTTAATTGCCTTTTAAAAACAGAAAAACATTTCCAGATGGAATACAAACAAATACAAGAGCTGATCAAAACGATCAACAAATCCAATATCAGCGAACTCAGCATTAAAAACGGTGATTTCGAAATCACTATCAAACAGGAAGGTACCGCAGGTACTGCCCCCGTATATGTAGCACAGGCTGCTCCTGCCATGATGCAGGCTCCAATGGCTGCTCCTGTTGCCGCTCCGGCCCAGTCTGCTGCTCCGGCTGCACCATCCGCACCGGCTGCTGCTCCGGCAGGCAACGAAAACCTGCACACCATTAAATCTCCGATGATCGGAACTTTCTACCGCAGCCCATCGCCGGACAAGCCGTCTTTCGCCAACGTAGGCGACGAGATTAAGCCGGGTATGCCACTGTGCATCATCGAAGCGATGAAACTGTTCAATGAAATCGAATCCGAAGTAAGCGGTAAGATCGTGAAAGTACTCGTAGATGATGCTTCCCCGATCGAATACGATCAGCCGATGTTCCTCGTGGAAATGAACTAATCGTACCCCGTACACGGATTATTTACTGGTCTCAAAACAATCTTTAATGTTTAAGAAAATACTCATTGCCAACCGTGGGGAAATCGCCTTGCGCGTGATCCGTACCTGTCGTGAGATGGGGATCAAAACCGTAGCGGTCTACTCTACTGCCGACAAAGACAGTCTGCACGTAAAGTTTGCCGACGAAGCGGTTTGTATCGGAAAACCCGCCAGCGGTGAATCTTACCTGAACATACCGGCCATTATGGCTGCGGCAGAAATCACAAATGCCGATGGTATTCATCCCGGCTACGGATTTCTCGCCGAAAACGCCGACTTCGCGGAAATCTGCGGTAAATACGGCATCAAATTTATCGGTCCCACCCCCGAGATGATCCGCAAAATGGGCGATAAGATCACCGCCAAAGAAACAATGCTGGCCGCAGGCGTTCCCTGTGTTCCCGGTTCCGGCGGACTGCTCGAAAGCCTGGAACATGCACGGCAGCTCGCACCCGAAGTGGGCTACCCTGTAATCCTCAAAGCCACTGCCGGCGGCGGCGGAAAAGGTATGCGTGTGGTATGGAATGATTCCGAACTCGAAAAAGCATACAATACGGCCAAAGCAGAAGCTGCGGCTTCGTTCAAGAACGATGGTATCTATATGGAGAAGTTCGTGGAAGAACCGCGCCATATCGAGATACAGGTAGCCGGCGACCAATATGGTACCGTATGCCACATGAGTGAGCGCGACTGCTCTATCCAGCGCCGTCACCAGAAGCTCGTGGAGGAATCTCCCTCACCGTTCATGACTCCGGAGCTGCGTGCGAAAATGGGTGAAGCTGCCATCAAAGCCGCTTCGGCCATCAATTACGAAAGCGTGGGAACGATTGAGTTCCTGGTAGACAAATACCGCAACTTCTACTTCATGGAAATGAATACCCGTATCCAGGTAGAGCATTGCGTTACCGAAGAAGTAATCACCTTCGATCTGATCAAAGAACAGATCAAGATTGCAGCAGGTATCCCCATCAGCGGTAAAAACTACGAACCAACGATGCATGCCATCGAGTGCCGTATCAACGCCGAAGATCCGTACAACGACTTCCGTCCGAGTCCGGGACTCATCAAGGTGTTGCATACACCGGGCGGACATGGCGTGCGCGTAGATTCACACATTTATGCCGGATACAGCATCCCTCCTTATTACGACAGTATGATCGCCAAGATCATTGCCGTAGCGCAGACACGTGAGGAGGCGATCAGCACCATGGAGCGCGCCCTGAGCGAATATGTGATCGAGGGAATTAAAACAACCATTCCGTTCCATCAGCAATTGATGCGCAACGAAAAATTCAAAGCCGGTGACTTCACCACGAAGTTTACCGAGACTTTCGACCTGGAATAGAACTGCAATACCCCAATTGCGTAAAAACCACCCTGCACAGGGTGGTTTTTTATGGATAGAACATTGCGTCACATACCGGATTGCCCAGACCTTCCGGCCTTTGAAGGTCTTCAGATCTTACGAATCCGATCAAAACCGCGAGATTTTACATAAACCTCGCGGTTTTTACTTATTTTATGTTTACCTCGCTTTGATCAGCGCAATAGCCAAGTACTTAACTGTATCGTCGGAGCTGGTACTCTATCCTGCCTGAATACCGCTGCGTACGCCAATCACTGATAATCTGTGCCATGCAACAACCGATCAATTGCGTCAATGACCTACATTTGCCGCAAACCAACAAACCAATCGTATAAAATGAATTACAGTGCACTAAACGACGAAACCCTGCTGCTGACCTACCGGAAAGAAAAGACCAATACCATCATGAACGCCGTACTCATTGGCGTATCTCTTGGCATCGTGATCTTCGGAGCGGTGAAGAACGGCATTACCTTCTTTACCCTGTTCCCGCTTCTGTTCGTGTATCTGCTGACACGCAGCAGCAAAAACAAAAAGTTGCTCGAAGCGGAGCTGAAGGCAAGAAACCTGAGCTATAAATAAGCTTCTTAAACGATTAACAATCAAAATAAAGCCACTCCTCACAGGGTGGCTTTGCTGCATTTTCCCCGGCAAACCCGCCACCACCGGCGGGAAGCCTTCCGGAACAGCGGGTGGTCTATCGCCGTAAACGCTCCTCTATCCGGACTCCCTGTTCTTATTCAAGTCCGTCAAAACGCTGCATATCGGAGATTCTGATAACGATCTCCCCGGTTTGGTACAAAATATCAATCACGTGGCCGCTGCGAAATCCCTGATCGTATAGCCATTTACCGCCCAATTGAATCACCGGAAAGCATACATACCGGTGACCTTTACGGGCAAAGCTCTTGCTGCAGATAGTCATCTGTCTCAGTCTGGTTCTTTGCTGCGCTCCACTACTGCTCTGCAAATAAAACCGCATCCACCCTATTGCGGTATCATTTCCACCAGTACTTCATTTCCCGCCTTATCATAATAGGTACAGGTGAGTGCATCCATACAAATCACCCATTTGTCTACACCAGAGCGCGCGCAGTCGCTGCAAAAAGTAAAGAAATCCGTTTTGCCCTGCTGATGCGCGAGCAGATCTGCGCGGAACTGAGCCGCGTCGCAGTTATCGGCAATGCTGATGGATGCATAACGCGCGCCGGTGGGCACAGCGTGATCCCCCTCGCCATAATAAATAGAATTACCATCGATGACAAATGTGTCGTACCAACGGACACCCAGCTTGCCTATCTCGCGTATATAAGCGGGGAAATCCGCGCCTGACCGTACTTTGCTGTGTGCTGCTTTGAGCTGTGCTACTGTAAACATGTTATAGATTTTGATTAAAATTGCGGCAGGCACCATTGCTTACCGGTTACAGCGCAAAAGTGCTCCGGGGAAGTGATCCGGAATTGTAAAAAATCGTTTTTCTACAAAAGGCTGCGGAAATGCTCCGGGCTGTCACCTGTGTAACGCCGGAAATCTTTGATAAAATGCGCCTGGTCGAAAAAGTGATGCTCATATGCCATATCGGTAAGTGTGCCTGCAGTACGGATCTGCCGCAGTACCGACTGGAAGCGCACAATGGAAGCAAATTTTTTAGGACTGGTACCCACGATACTGCGGAAGCGCTTTTCAAGCGGACTCTGACTGATATATAATTTTTCATTCAGTTCCCGGATACGGATCGTCCCGCCCGATGACCGGATCAGGCGGACAGCTTCCGCAACGAGTCTGTCCGGTTCGCGCCGCTGTAGTTGCGACAGCAGGAAACGCTCTGTCACCGATATCCGTTCGGCATCTGTATTGCACTCGCTGAGGTGTTCTTCCGTAGCTGCGATCACAGAACGCCTGAAAATATCCTCCAGCGATGTACTGAGGTTATAAAGCTCATGCGTGGCAGTGGTACCAAAAGATGCAAAGCCCGTCTCCGTGAAATATACAAGTATGGTACCGATGCCGGCAGCATTCCGGAACGTGCGGTAACGATCGGTGATCCCGGTAATACCCGCCCGGTGCAGGGACTGCTCTTCCGAACCATTCATTAAAAACAATGATCCGCGGTATTGTAATCCCATTACCAGCCCTGTCTCCGGAAATACCCTGTAGCTGCGTGCTTCCCCACTCTCCGACACTACAAAGTGCCGCACGTAGGGGCGCAGTTCGGGAACCGGGAGGAATGTATCAAATCGCACAACCCAAATGTAAGCAAGCGGGATCAGTTTGCCCGTGCAGGAAGTCCTTTTTCAGACGTATCTTCCCGTATCTAATCCTACTCCTTATGAAGCCCGGGCGACTATCGGCCATTTTATATTACTGCTCAGTCTCTCTTCTGCTCAGCGTCATTTCCTGCGATGCACAAAGCAGTTTGGGCCATACTGCTTCTTTTACAGCAAAGGGCAATATGCTGCGGAAAACACAGGGCAGCGGCAAAGAACAGAATGTACATTGTATGCTCGAGGACAGTAAAGGCAATCTTTGGTTTGGCACCACCGGGGAAGGTGTATTTTGCTATGATGGCAGCGTATTCACCCAATTCACCACGGGAGACGGACTTGCCAGTAATATTGTGTGGTGCATGCTGGAGGATGCCCGGGGGAATATATGGCTCGGCACCGATAAAGGACTGAGCCTTTTTGACGGGGAAAAATTTTCACCGGTAGCAATCAACGTATTCCGCGCCGGTGGTATATCAATGATAGCACAGCAAGATCATGATCCTGTATGGTCGCTGCTGCGCGACAGAAATGGTGTTATCTGGATCGCCACATCAAAGGATCTGTATCGTTACAAATCCGGTAATTTTTCCAGGGTGCTTGATGATACATCTATTCAAAACACGCAGCACCTTAGTCTGGCTTCCGTTCAGTGTATGCTGGAAGACAACAGCGGGGTTATCTGGATGGGCTCCGGTCCGCCGGCTATGGAGGGATTGATCCGGCTGGAGCGGCAAACGCTTTCTGCATCCAGACCAAACGGAGACGGGTGGATCAGAAATATACTTTCGGATGCATCCGGAAAAATCTGGCTGGGAGGCAGAAGTCACGGAAATTTCGTGTTTGACGGAAGCCGGTTTCAGCCGTTCACATCCGGATCAGGTATTGGCAATGCATTGCTGGCAGACGCATCCGGTAATATCTGGTTCAATGGTGAAGAAAAGTTATCCACTGTAAACAGCAAAGATGGTATATGGCGTTACAAAGCGCCGGTCTTTACCCATTTCAGCAGCAAAGACGGCATGAGCGATTATTTTGTTTTCAGTATGCTGGCGGACAGTAAAGGCAACATTTGGTTCGGTACGCGCAATTGTGGTCTGTACCGGTACGATGGACGAGACTTTAAAGCGTTTTCGGAATAGCATTTAATAACACATAACTACAAACGGCATGAACAATAGTCTTTTTCCCAGAATCCATAACATGGGTATCGTAGTGGCCTCGCTCGACGATGCTATAGCATTATTCTCCGAGATAGGGCTGAAGCTGGAAGGGCGCAGCGTCATAGAAGGCGACTGGTCCGGGAAAGTAACCGGCCTTCATGGCCAGCAGGTGGAGATCGCCATGATGGCAACTCCGGACGGGAACAACCGCATAGAATTGTCCCGCTTCATTGTTCCGGATGTTATAGCCGACCATCGCAATGCGCCGGTAAATGCGCTCGGTTACCTGCGACTGATGTTTACGGTGGCAGATCTGGACAATCTGCTTACGCGGCTCTACGCTCTGGGGGTAACACTCGTGGACGAGGTAGTCAATTATGAAAATAGCTACCGGCTCTGCTACGTCCGCAGTGCAGACGGATTGCTCATAGGGCTTGCAGAAGAAGTTGGACATTAATATTGCTGCAAACGCATTATGGATCAGGATCTGCAATACAGGCAGGTGGCTCCCCACCCCGCTCTCCGTGAGTTCGTCGACTCATTCTGGATGCTGTACAATGCATCGGATGAGGCGAAACCCGTAATGGGTCTTCCTGACGGAAGGATCGATTTATTCCTGTCGCAATCTGCCACAGAACCGTTCGGCATCATCCTGATCGGGCTGGGTACACACGCGGTGGAAGCAGTGATCCCTCCCAGACGGCTTATGTTTGCGATCAGTTTCCGGTTGCCCGGAGCCGAATACCTGCTGCAGGCGGATGTGGCCGGCTTACCCGATGCAGCACGGCAGATGCCGGAAGATTTTATGGGATTCGGGCAGAAAGACCTGGATGATTTTGATGCGTTCTGCGTCAAAGCGCAGGAATCGCTGCTGGCATTGCTGCCCGCAAGCATGGACGAGCGGAAACGCAGATTGCACGAGCTGATTCATGCTTCCCATGGTGCAGCAAGTGTGCAGTCATTGTCGGAACGGGTGTACTGGAGCAGCCGGCAGATCAACCGCTACTTCAATCAGCAGTTTGGCATCAGCCTGAAAGCATATTGCAGCATTCTGCGATTCCGTGCTTCGCTGGAGCATATTGCCAGAGGCAGGTTGTTCCCGGAACTCAATTTTGCCGATCAGGCGCATTTCATCCGCGAAGTGAAAAAATTCTCCGGCGTGATCCCCAAAGAACTGTTCAGAAATCAAAACGACCGATTTATTCTATTATCGGCCATAGCGCGTGAATAATTTTGCCCTGTAAAATCAATACAGAATTATGTTACTCACAGATAAAAAAGTCGCCATCATCGGCGGCGGACCGGGCGGACTCACGCTCGCTAAATTATTGCAGCTTCACCAGGTAACGGTTAAAGTATACGAGCGCGATATCGACCGGAATTCCCGCATGGTGGGCTCTCCGCTGGACCTTCACTTCGGGTCGGGATTGGCAGCGCTGCGCAAAGCGGGATTGATGGACGCCTTCAAACAACACTACCGCCCGGGTGCAGACAGGATGCTGATCACCGACAACCAGGGCAACATCCGCCTGAACGATCATCATGAAAAACCGGAAGCCGATTTCGGCAACCCGCACTTCCGACCGGAGATCGATCGTGCACCACTGCGCAACATGCTGCTCGATGCGCTGAACCCGGATACCGTGGTATGGAATAGTCATTTCCTGTCTATGGATAAGCAAGGCACCGGATGGCTGCTGCGCTTCAAAGACGGCAGCACCGACTATGCAGATGTGGTGATTGGCGCCGACGGGGCCAACTCAAAGATCCGGCCTTATCTTACGGACATCCGCCCCTTTTATACGGGCATTATCATGCTCGAAGGACTGATACACGATACGGCACAGACGGCACCCCGGATACATGCACTGATGCAGGGAGGCAAGATCATGGCGTTCGGGAAACATAAAAGTCTGCTGATGGGGTCCAAGGGCGGCGGACACATGGGCTTTTACATCTCATTTAAAGCGGAGGAACATACGCTACAGGAATACAAAACGATCTGCTCCGACAGGGAGCTGCTGAGCACCTGGTTTCGCAAAGAATATGACACATGGGGAGCGCTATGGCAGGAGCTGCTGCAGGCGACAGAAATACCGCTGATCCCGCGCCCTATTTACTGTATGCCCGCGGATCAGAACTGGCAGGCGCAGGACAACCTTACACTGCTCGGCGATGCGGCTCATCTGATGCCCCCTTTCGCAGGAGAAGGAGTGAATATGGCCATGCTGGATGCGCTGGAGCTGAGCGAGTGCCTTTGTGAAACAAACCACAGCAATCTTAAGGAGGCTATTGCAGCGTATGAAATGCAGATGCGTCAACGTGCAGCGAAAATAGCGCAGGAGTCGCTGGATAATGGCGAGCGTATGCACTCCGAACACTCCCTGCAAACCATGCTGGATCTGTTTGAGTCTTTCGGTTAAGGGAAATGCCTTCGACAGTCAGCAACGGTATTCTACCCTTACTGGATTAATTGGCATTTTTGACCAGGAGTACAATAGGTTCCTTATTAACAAAATTTACACTCATAGAATCTCTTTGCAGAATGAAACTAATGTGGTAAATCAGCGGGGGAGCAATAATACTACTATAAGAAAGTGTTTTAGGCGAACTTTTCGCAAGAGAGATATAGATAGATTTTCCCACGATTTGTTCCGCAGGCAAAACAAGTTCGTCTGCATCTGCTGCAGTGATATCAACAATTCCTCCATAAACAGAACTTTTTATCTCAACTACTAAACGGCCTGTGGAATCGATTTTGAAATAATGAGGTCTTTTTCTTTTATCGAAATATGAAATGTTAGGAAATAGTGCGGCAGAAGTACTATCAAATATAAACTCGGTATAACCATCTGACCTTTCACCTGAAACTTTATATATTTCATTATAATTTCGAGTAGGAATGTACCCCAATAATAATTGTACGGTAATGCAATTTTTCTTGCGATTAATCGTGTACCTGCCTCTTCCGGCAACTGTAACCGTACCCAGTCCAGAGAGCTTTGGTAATGCAAATGAAAGCGTATCGCCTTTTTCAAAGTTGATAAAAAAAGCATCGTTGCTGTAGTGATCACCTTCTTTCGGCGATTGGGCAAATGAAGGTTGCAGTACCCAAAGGAATAAGACTGCCGCCATGCAGACAGAAAACTTCATTTGTTGCTCAGGTTAAAAAATGTATCAGCGTTGTAATTCCATTTTGGCAATATCCGTCAGCTTTACCGGCTCGATATCCAGTTTAAGAAGACGTGAGCGCTTACCCGTTATCATACCATCCTTGATGAGCAGGGTATTGAATAGAAATATCTGGCTTTTTCCATCCAGGGTAGTTAGTTTAATTCCGGTATGATTGGTGATACGCAATACCCGTTCTTTATTACTTTTATCCAACACCTTTATTTGTTTCAAAGAATTACCGGTGACGCTACCATGAATAAAAAGAGGAGGCAAACCCAAAGAATGTGTTTTGATTTCCGGCCGCACATCTGCAAACTGTTGTAACAGGCTGTCAGTTGTGAGGTAATAAGTTTTGCGGGCATACAGCAGTAGCCCAGCTATTACGAGCAGAAAGAGTAAATATGGAGTCATTATCTAAATGTTGATCATCTTTTAATTGGAGTCAAACAACAGGTCATCGCTGTATTTCAATTTTCGCAATGTCTGCAAGTTTCACGGGTTTTATATCCAGCAGGAAGATGTGAGAGCGGTTACCGGTGATGGTGCTATCCTTAATGAGGAGGGTATCGAAAACAAATATCCTGCTTTTTCCGTCCAGCGTGGTTAGCTTAATTCCTGTATGATTCGTTATACGCAACACCCGCACCTTGTTGTTTTTGTCCAATACTTTTATCTGCCTTAGTGAATTACCTGTAACACTTCCTTGAAAAAGCAAAGGAAATACGCCAAAATAATTCCTTTTGGTTTCGGGCTTTACATCTGCAAACTGTTGGAGCAGGCTGTCAGTTGTGAGATGGTATGTTTTGCAAGACGACAGCAATGCTGCAATAGCGAACATCAGACCGGAGAAAAATCTGTTCATCCCTACATTTTGATAATTGTGTAACCTTCAACAATACCTAATGCCCAAATTGTAACAAGATAAGTTCCCGGTACGGCCGGAGAAATATCCATGGTAAAAACGGACGTAGTTTGTGTGAAAGTTTGCGTGAAATAAACCGCGCCTCCCATATCGGTTATTTGTACGGTGGCTGTAGGTACGGGATCGGTAAACACGCCTGTCAATCCTCCACTTGTCGGATTAGGACTTAGGGAAGAAAGTAAGGTGTGATCCGGCCTTACCGGATTGTCCCACGGATTTGGAGGAGCATCGCAGTTGAATTCACGACGAATGCGGTTGCCACCCAGATCGTAACTGTACAGGATTTTACAGGTGGATTGGGCTGATGCTCCATAAAAACTAAATATCGATAAAAATAAAATAATTGCTTTTATCGAATGACAATTTGGTTGTAATAACTTTTTAAAGCAAACCATATAAACGAGCTTTTTATAATAAATTCATGTTGTTAACAAGGCTCTTAGTAGCGACTTTGATGTAAACGTTTGAAAATATGCGACAGCCGCCATTAAGTGTTTTGTTTCTGTAAAATAGCTTTAGTTTCAATTATTTTCTCTTTCAATTCTTTTACTGTTGAAAATGCTCTTGGATCTAATTTATGATCTTCTTCGTACGGAGAAAATCGATCCGAAACTTTACTTAAAGAAGCGAAAGCTATTTTTTCAATATCCGTTAGGGTCTTACGATCCACTTCTAAATCATAAGAATAATAAAACTCATCGCAAAAGCCTGTTTCATCAAGGTTGTCTGACAGATATTGGTCAATAAGCCAATATAACCGCCGTTTATCGCTTTTATCGTACATAGTTAATCGTTACTCTGGCCACGGTTTTAAAATAATGCTTGCCAACTCTCTATAATTATTTGAGAAAACAATTATGCAGTTACGAAGACTATATAACATTTCGCTCTGAACTTATCTGCGATTTTAACTGCATCACTTATGCCTTCTATTGATTTAGCATAACTCCTTTGCAAATACTCCTCGTCGCTTTCATTAGGGTTCTGATCACAGTACCAATTCAAATACTGATATTCCCCGCCCCAAAGTTGATATGCATAAATTAGTTCGTCATTCTCTTCGGTAAGTATATCACCACCTAAAACAGCAATTTGGTTTTCTTTCAATAACTCTAATGCTTTCAGAGCGTTCTTAATATCTAATGCTATTTCTTCACTGCCTGGATTTATTTCTGACAATTGCCTGCCATTCTGTTTGACAAAAGACAAATACGAATTTTCCATTTTATTTCGTTTTATTAACTTTCAAGATCTGTGACCAATAACAACGTTTGCGCCTTTGGTGTATTCAAACACACTGTCTTTCCCTGATACCCACCTGATATTTTTTATCCATTGATATAGCTTCCCATCCTCACCATTTTTTGTGTATTCCAGCATTTTTTGAAGTGAATGAAAAAAATGTACTTAGTCGGCTAAGGACGCATAAACCGCATTACACTTCATAATATTCGTCGTCCATTAATCGTTTGTATCGTGCAAATATCTCTTCCTGCTTAGGATTGTCTTCAAGTAATTCACCGTAGAAAAAAGGATCTTCCAACAGCTCTTTAAAACCGAATGAAACAGTTTTCATATTGCCATCATCCTCATCGATATCATCGTTCACAATCCAATAGCGAGATATACGCTTGTCGACGATTTCAAATAAATAGGCCGGATAATATCGGGGGTCAGCTAGTCCTTCTACCTCAACTAAATACCACAAATGATTTTTCAAAATTTTCATTGCATACACAGTTGATAACTGTCCAATCTCTATCGGCAATTCATAGTCTGCAATCCATCCCTCCAGACCACTGTATATTTGTGCAGGAATATCGCTAAGCTTATTTAGCACGCATTTTACTTTCATTATCTTTTCTTTATTATTACGAAGTTGTTTTAAAATTCAAATCCCGTCTTTTTCGCCGGTAACGTATCCGATAGAAAATAGCTCTTCTAAACCCAACTCGATATAATGCACGCGCAATTAGCTGAAAAAAATCTAAAAAAAGAAAATTTATTTTACACATAAACCCATGAGTAAAAGCGCTGAAATCACAATTGCATCAAAAGCATCGCGTAAGGTACTTGCGCAATGAAAGGCCAACAATATACAATTGCTGTTGCCCTGATTACATTACCCGTAAAAAAGTTATTTTAGTGATCTGCTTTTACACATGAACCGTTTATTTAAAATCGCCTTGCCCGCACTTTGCCTGCTGGGCGCATGTTCCGGTGATACACCTACCGCCGGGGTAACCCGCGAGGACACTGCATCGAAGGCCTCCGCCATCATACCCGCGCAAAAATTGTCGGATTTTGTACCGGAAGGGTATGTGCTCTTTGATTCGGTAACGGGTGATCTGAACAAAGACAACGTAACGGATTATGCGCTGATCATCAAAGGCACGCAGCAATCCCAATTCGTAAAAAGCGATCAGGGCGAAATGATTGACCGGAACCGCAGAGGTCTCGTCATTTTATTCGGTTCGGCGAATGGCTATCATGAAGTATTGTCCAACAAAGAATGCTTCTCTTCGGAGAACGAAGACGGCGGCGTGTATTTCGCTCCGGAACTGTCTGTTGAGATAAGCAAGGGCAACCTGATCGTAAGCTACGCACACGGGCGCTACGGATTCTGGAGCTACACGTTCCGTTATCAGGAGCCGGATTTTGAACTGATCGGATTCGATGAGAGTGAAAACCGCGGCCCCGTTGTGGAAACAGAAACCAGCATCAATTTCCTCACAGGAAAAAAGCAGGTGAAGGAGAATACCAATGAAAACGCCGAGGGAGAAGACGAAGTATTCAAGGAAACCTGGAGCAGCATCAAATCAAAAGAAAAGATCCGTTTATCGAAAGTTGAAGATTTCGACTCACTCGAATTACCCCGATAAAACAGCGCCTACACATTCATAAAGAACCCAATGAAAAAACTGTTCTGCAGCATCGTTTGCTCCCTCGTTTGTATCATGGCGAGAGCCCAGATGGACCCGGTTTATCAGAATTCCGCTTACCTGGAATTTGCCGGCAGCGGTCTGCTGCTATCAGCGAACTATGAACGCATCCTCACATTGAAACCTATGTTCACACTGCGCGCCGGGTTAGGCATTTACCCGTCCGATCCTGTTCGCCCCACAATACCCGTATCGTTCGGATACTTGTTGCCGCTCAAACACAACGAACAGTTTGTGGAGCTTGCGGCCGGGCTTACGTACACAAAGGCCGATGTATGGCTGTATCAGCAGAAGGATACCACTTCAGTCCACAAAAAAGTGAATCCGTTTATTTTCATACCAAGCCTTTCCTACCGGGTGCATGCGCGCAATGGCAGTATCTTTAAATTCAGCATCACCCCGGTGTTCAGCCAGCATGGATGCATTCCTTATTTCGGTGTTTCTTACGGAAAGATGTTTTAAATAACTTAACCGTATAACAAAAATGCTTCGCCTGAAAAGCGAAGCATTTTTACTATCGTAAGGAGACTAACGGATTGTCCAATCGGTGATGGTGTTCACCGTGTCCGCACGGTACGGACTCTGCACCTTGATATAGTTATCGGTGTAGCCTTCCATCAGACCATTCTTGTCTGCCGATTCCCACAGCACTTTACGATTCGTGTCTGTAAAGCCGGCGGTAAAATAGTTGAGTTTTTGCAGCGACAGGTTGCGCAGGATCTTATTGCGTTCGTTGCGGATATGCATCGGTACGATGCCCGGCATTTCAACTGCCAGCGTATTGTCCCGTTCGGAATAAGTGAATACGTGAAAATAGCTTACATCCAGCTCATGCAGGAACCGGAAGGTTTCCTGGAACAATTCATCCGTCTCACCCGGAAAACCCACGATCACATCGACTCCGATTGCAGCATGCGGCATTGCAGCTTTGATCTGCGCTACCCTTTCCGCATACAGCTCCCGGCGGTAGCGGCGACGCATATCCGCCAGTACTTTATTGCTTCCGCTTTGCAGGGGTACGTGAAAATGAGGCATGAAGCGTTTGGACTGTGCGACAAAACTGATGATCTCTTCGCTGAGCAGATTCGGTTCAATCGACGAAATGCGGTAACGCTCAATCCCCTCTGTTTCATCCAGGGCCTGTATCAGATCGAAAAAGTTTTCTTCCCTGCGCTTACCGCCATCATAGCCTTTACCGAAGTCACCGAGGTTGATTCCCGTGAGCACGATCTCCTTCACATCCTGACCTGCTATTTCCTGCACTTTAGCCAGCACATTTTCGATACTGTCGCTGCGGCTGTGCCCGCGTGCCAGCGGAATCGTGCAGAAAGAGCAATTGTAATCGCAGCCATCCTGCACCTTAAGAAAAGTGCGGGTGCGTTGGGCGTGTGAATATGAGGCATGAAACCCGCTTACATCTTCGATATCACAGGAGCAGATGCGCGCAGAATCACCACGTGTGAGATCCTCGAGGTGCTTCGCAATATTGAATTTTTCAGCAGCGCCCAATACAAGGTGCACACCTTCTATCTCTGCAATCTCTTTGGGTTTGAGCTGCGCATAGCAACCGGTGATCACAACGAAGCTTTCAGGAGCTCGGCGTTGGATGCGACGCACCAGCTGCCGGCACTCTTTATCGGCATTCTCGGTCACAGAGCAGGTGTTGATCACATATACATCGGCCGTCTCGTCAAACTCCTTCTGCACGAAACCGCTACCCTGCAGCATACGGCTGAGCGTGGATGTTTCGGAATAATTCAGTTTGCAGCCCAGGGTATGAAAGGCGACGGTCTTTGTTGTGCTCATGAGCGTTGTCTCATTTTCCATTTACTTACGGCTGATGCACCGGCAGCCAAAGGCTTACGTGATGCAGCGGCATCTTTCTGCCAGACCGTATCGGCAAACAATGCGGCAATACGGCTGCTTTCCTCATCCAGGCTGCTGAGGTATTCGGGTTTATAATATTTTTCAATGAATTTCGTATCGAAGTCGCCCTTGCGGAACGCGTCCTGCTGTACGGCCCATTTGCCGAACGCCAGCGTTGTCTGGATGCCGTTGATCTTATACTCGTCGATAGCGCGGCAGAGGCGTGCAATCGCCTGCTCCCGTGTAGCGGCATGTACTACCAGCTTTGCGATCATCGGATCGTAGAAGATCGGAATATCCATACCTTCTTCATAACCATCGTCGACACGTACCCCGGGACCTTTCGGAGGCTGATAAGTCAGCAGCTTTCCGGTATCGGGAAGAAAATTATTCAGCGGATCTTCCGCGCAAACACGCAGTTCGATGCTGTGTCCGTTGATCTTAAGATCGTCCTGTGTAAATGCAAGCTTCTGACCCATAGCTACAAGAATCTGCTCACGGACCAGATCCAGTCCGCTGACCATTTCCGTAACACAATGCTCCACCTGAAGCCGGGTGTTCATTTCGAGGAAATAAAAATTCAGGTGTTCGTCTACGAGGAACTCCACCGTACCGGCGCCGCTGTAGTTACAGGCTCTTGCTGCTGCCACAGCCGCTTCCCCCATCTGTTTGCGGATATCGGGGGTAAGACAGCTGGACGGTGCCTCTTCGATGAGTTTCTGATGACGGCGCTGGATAGAGCATTCGCGTTCGAATACGTACACGTAATTGCCATGCTTGTCACCGAGCACTTGTATTTCAATATGCTTCGGGGAACCTACATAGCGCTCCATAAATACATCGCCGTTACCAAATGCGCTCAACGCCTCGCTTTGGGCGAGCCGCATCTGACTTTCAAATTCATTTTCACTTTCCACCACGCGCATCCCTTTACCGCCACCGCCAGCGGCAGCTTTGATCAGGATCGGGAAACCCACTTCCTTAGCGATCTTCATCGCTTCGTCCAGATCGCTGATCGGCACATCCGTGCCCGGTACCATCGGCACATCAAATTTTTTCGCAGCCTGCTTTGCGGATATCTTATTACCCATCATGTTGATGGAATAAGCGCTGGGACCAATAAACGTAAGTCCCGCATCTTCCACGGCCTGGGAAAACTCGGCGTTCTCACTCAGGAAGCCGTAACCGGGGTGAATAGCATCTGCGCCGGTAAGCCGCGCAGCTTCCAGTATTTTGTCAATGCGCAGGTAAGACTGTGCGGAAGGAGCAGGTCCGATGCAGACAGCTTCGTCGGCAAACCGGACAAAAGGCATGTTGCGATCGGCCTCCGAGTAAACGGCCACTGTGGCAATACCCATTTCGCGTGCCGTACGCATTACCCGTGTGGCAATCTCTCCGCGGTTGGCTACTAATATTTTTTTCATAAACGATATGGAAAATTATTTTAATTCAGTTTCTGCAGGAACCTCGTCCTGCGTTGTATCAGCGCCCTGACCTTTACCGTATTTCACGAACATGTATAAGTATAGTACCCTGGAAATACGCATCAGCCATGGTTGCAGCAGTAAAACAACAAATACCGATAAGCCGAGTGCTATAAAGATGCTGTTATCCTGGTAACTCAGTCCCATTATTACCCAGTAGGCAACAAAAACGGTCCCCAGCAATCCCACCGTAAGTGCGTAGCTCACATAACCCGTACCATAATAAAAACCCGGTTCGAGTTCCATCCGCTGTCCGCAGCAGGCACAGCGTTCCGGCATTTTCAGCAATGAACTCAAGGGGAAAATGCTTTTGTTGATGAACATACTGCCTTTGCGGCAATTCGGGCACTTCATCTTCAAAATGCTGGGTAAAATGGCGGGCACTTTTTCTGATTCTTCTGGCACGTTCGGTGAATTTTAAAAAATGTGCGCAAATTTACGAATCTGCGTGTTGTGAAGCCCTATTTTTCTTTATCCACGGCAACCACGGTTTTCAGACGTAACGCCTTCGCAGCGCGCATCACCGCAACGATATTGTCGAACTGTGCTTTCCTGTCGCCATTGATAACAACAGTAGGCTCCGCATCATGACTTTTGGCAACGGCTGCCGCAATCGCAGATTGGAGCGAATCTTCCGAGACAGTATGCGTATTGATATAAAAACGCTGCAGCGAATCCACGGTAACTACCACGGTCTGCTTCGCTTTACTGTCGCTGGAGGCCTTAGGCACCGATACTTTGATCAGGTTGGGATTAGCCAGCGTGGAAATGATCAGGAAGAAAAACAGCAGGATAAACAGAATATCATTCAGCGCCGAAGTTTCGGACTCTTTGGAGTGACGGAGGGAACTACGCAGATTCATGTACGCTTACGATTGATTAGCTGCTGCAAGATAAGGAAAAGCAGGTTGATTATGGTCTGCTTTCCTGCTCAATCTTATTATTCTGAGGCAACAGCATTCCCGCAAGAGCATTTTGCTTTGCGCTCTTTTTCAGCCACTGGGATGCCGACAGGTAAGAAGCATCCGGGTAATACAGGAACATACAGGTGCCTTCCTGCAGGAGGCGGATAAGTTTAGGTGCAAGGTCTGTTGCCACGGCAGGACAGCCCCAGCTTCTTCCCAGGCGTTTGTGGGCCGCAATGAAGGATTCAGACACATAGGCCGCGCCATGCAGTACGATGGAGCGACTGAAGGCCGCATCATTAAATCCTTCATCCTGTCCGTGCAGGTGCAGCGACAATCCGTGCTCCCCCTGGTACGTATCACCGGTTGTATAAAAGCCCAAACTTGTCTGGTGGGAATTTTCACGATTGGAGAAATGCTCGGCAAACTCGTCGCCGGTACCCTGACCGTGCGCGACATGGATATTGTACAGTACGCAGCGGCGCACCAAGTCGATCACCCAGAGACGGCGTGTATTTGCCGAAAGACTGTAATCGACAATCGTGAGCAGTTCCGGACGCAGCAATTTACCAGCCTCACGCAGGCGCTGATAACCGTGAAAAGCAAACGAAAAAACCTGGGGATCTATTATTTCCTGTGCCGGAAAGTGCAGCGAAGCATACACAACGGATGCCGAATCGACAGATCGCTGATAATCTGGCAGTTTCTTACTGCTGTCGGCCTGAGAATATTTTACAGAAAATAAAAGACAAAAAACGAAGGCTGAAAGCCATAACACACGATAACTCTTCCACATATCCGACAAATTTAGTATGTCAGGTGCATAGAAATGGCACGATTTTTGTTAAATCACGATTAAACGTTTGTTTTTTACAAACGTCTGACACGTAATCCGCGTCTCATAACAAAATGATAATTTATTTTACAGTAATGCAAAATAAAACCGTTTTAACTTCGTTTACCATAAAAGCAAAGTAGTTCCCTATGAAATATTTGTTCGCTTTTCTATTGTTTGTTTCGGGTATGTCCCTGTCCGCGTCAGCGCAGGAGAAGATTTACCTGAAGAATCAGAAGGAACCCATCAGCTGTACCGTTCGTGAAATCGGTACTACAGAAATCAAATACACGCCATCCGATGCCGAACAGCTCGTGATCGCCGTCCCGCGCAACGATGTGGAAAAAATCGTATTCAAAAGCGGTCGTACCCAATACTTTACAGATCCGCTCAACGATTTCAGCTATTATAAAGGACAGAAAAAATGGGCTGTGAAAGCAGGCCTGTTCTCCCCTGCCTTGGGTTATACCGACCTGTATCTGGAGAAATCGATTAAACCCGGCCGCAGCATCGAATTCCAGGGAACGATTATCGGCCTCGGCAAAAACCGCACGTATTACAACAGTTACACCAGCTACCAGAATTCCAATATGAACCAGCGGGGCTTTTCGGTTGGTGTTGGTTATAAAGTACTGAAAATGCCTGATTTTGAACTGGCCAACAGAAAAATGATGCATATTCTGCAGGGCAGCTACATCAAACCAAGCGTTTCTATCGGATATTATCAGAAAAACTTTGTAACCACCGACTACACAACAGGCAGTTACAGCCTCGTGCGCAAAGGAGTGGTAACTTCCCATATCGCGATTGCGTTTGGTAAACAGTGGATTCTGGATAATACGATCGCAATTGATGTGTATGGAATGGCAGGACTCGGAATTGACAATTACCGTTCTCAGCAAATGAAAGTACAGAATGAGGTGAATGGCCCTGCGACGTATGTTTCAGACGATGTGGTACCCTATTCAAATTTCGGATACACGCGGTTTGGAAGAGGAAGTACAGGCGTAACATTAGGAGCCGGTGTGAAAGTGGGCTACCTGTTTAACTGTAAAAAACCGAAGGAAGTGGGCGGTATAGATAAAATGAGAGACCGCTTGAAACAATAAAAAAACTGACGAGTTACTTACATCGCACCGCTACAACCGCCTACCCTTGCTACATTCCTGTCCTGGGGGGGTCAGCAGGAGCTGGTCGTATAAGACTCGCCAGCGGTTGCAAAAGTAAACGCTTTGCGATAATAAACAAAAAAACTTCGACAATTAATTAGCAATCAGCACCTGCAGCAATGCAGGTGCTTTTTTTATCCCCCTAAACGTCGGTACAGGCTTGCATCTTAAGAAAAACAGGCATATATTTATCATTCCGTGTTCACCTTTAAACAAACAACAAATGAAAAAACTTCTATGCTCTTTACTGCTTTTATGCAGCCTGGGAGCTAAGGCTCAATCCCATAAACTGGAATGGGTACGCAGCCTGTACTCCAATGCCGATATCCATCCGACGGATATCGCCGTCGATATGCCGGGCTTTATCTATGTGACGGGTTATTTTAAAGGCACCGCCGACTTCATGCCGGGACCGGGCGTATTCAACAGGGTTGCAATCGGTAACAAAGATGCATTCATCGCCAAGTACGACCCGGGAGGAATGATGCTGTGGGCGATCAGTTTCGGCAGCTTAAGTGATGATTGGGGAACCGACATTCATGTAAATGACGCAGGACACGTGTTCATAAACGGCGTTTTCAACGGATTGATGGATATTGACCCGACAATAGCGAACTATACGCTCAATACAACCGGACCAGACGATCTCTTTACCGCTAAGTACACGAACGACGGTATGGTAATGTGGGGTTACCGTATCGGCTCTCTTGATCCGGAAACCTACAACAGTATTGCAGCAGACCCACCCGGTAATGTATATCAGGGAGGAACATTCCGACGTCTGCTGGATGTGAATCCATCCGTAAGTACGTACAATATAAATCCTGTGGGAGGTTCCGATGTATTCTATATGAAATGGAATGAAATGGGCCTGTTCTCCTGGGCGCGCTCCTTCGGAAGCACAAATGACGATACGCTCCGTGCCTCGATCATGAATATGAGAGGACACAGCTTCCTCGCCGGAACCTACGCCAAAGAAATGGATATCAATCCGGGGGCTGCTGTTACCAAAGTACCTTTTTCCGGCGGACAGGACATCTTCCTTTCCCAGTTGGATGAAAATGGCATCTACGTACGCTCGGCAACTATCGGAGGCGGCGGCAACGATATCGTGCGGAGCATTGCTTTTGACCGCAATGAAAATATCTATATCGCCGGTGACTTTGAAAGCGATGTGGATTTCAACCCAAGTGATACCGCCGAACATTTTGTGGAAGCAAAAGGCGTGAGGGATGCATTCTTATTATGCCTGGATTCCGCTTTCAGGTTTAAATGGGTGAAGACCGTCGGCGCAACCGGACAGACGACCCTCGGCACCGGCACCGGTACGGATCCCGGCTACCACGCTTATCTGGCGGGCATGTTCACGGGCACGCAGGATCTGGATCCGGGCGATTCCGTTCAGTCCTTCACAAGTAATGGCGGATTCGACATTTTCACGAACCGATTCGATACTTCCGGGAATATTATATGGGCAAAAACATATGGCGGCAAACAAAACGATTCGCTGAACGGCTTTTTCGTTCACGAATCGGCATCCGTGTACGGAACAGGCGTTTACCGCGACACCGTAGATTTCGATCCTGGCCTGAACACAAGTATTGAAAACGGATCTGTCAGCCTCAGCAATATGTTCAACAACAAACTGAACACCTGTATTGCGAGCTTCGACACCATAAAAACAAGCACCTGCGACAGTTTTGTGTTTGCAGGTGTGAAATACACACACACGGGCATTTACAATCAGGTGATACCAAGCGCTACAAATTGTGATTCGGTTGTACACATCGAGGTATTCATCAGTCCGGCACTCGACACCAACGTATCTCTGAGCGGAGTAACATTTACTGCGGCTGCTACGAAATGTACGTATCAGTGGATCCGCTGCTCCGACAAATCAATCCTCCCGGGAGCGACAGGCCGCAGCTACATTGCTATCGGAGACGGAGACTATGCGGTGATTATCGACAATGGCATCTGCCGGGATACCACCAGCTGTATGACCGTAACAGGGGTACCCAAATACAACAACATCCGGGAATCGGCACTTGCTGCCAGCGTTTCTGTTTATCCTAACCCGAGTCACGGCATTTTCACAATTGAAGGAGGTACCGCACTGCAGGGAGCAAGGATCACAATCGTGAATACGCTCGGGCAGACAGTGAAAGATTTTACGATGAGCCAGGGATCTGTGCAACAGCAGTTACCTTCCGGCTTTTACCTCTTGCACTTCAGCAAAGAAGGGCAGCAGTTCACAAAAAAACTGATGATCGAATAACGACAGGAACGGGGCTGAAATTTCAGCCCCGTTCTTTTATCCGGAACAGTTACAGCGCCAACAGACTGCAGCCGCGCAAAGCGGCGAAGTCTAACCGGCCCAGCACTTTAAAAGTACCGTCGTCATATACCCTGCCGATGTCTTCGGTGGCAATGAATGAGCAGGAGTACAGATTGGCCAGGTCTATGATATTGAGCACACCCGCACCGCTATTGCTGCTCTGCAGAGGATCGTTGATATCGCGGACCAATGCCTTCATCAGTCGGGTCGGATGATAGATCCCCGGTTCCACGGCATACGCCTGGGAAAGCAATTCCGTCATGCCGTATTCAGAATGAATGTTCACATCCGGCCAGCACTCATGCAGAAAAGCATACACCTGCTGGCGGGTCCACTCTTCTTTGCGCCCCTTCATACCACCGGTTTCTATAAGGGTGCACCCTTTCAGCGACATAGGAAACTGTTCGGCAAAATCCAGCAACGCGAAGGTGACACCAAACAACAGCACCTTACGACCTTCTGCAGAGAGCCTGCGCAAGGTGTCTGCGAGTTCGGCAAACTGATGCAGGTAAAAGCCATTTTCCCGCTTACCGCTTTCTTCCATCAGCATTTGCACCATATATACGAGGGAAGAGTTTCCGCGCTCCAGGTACGAAGGCAGTAAAGCGAGTATCGTCCACTCAGAAGGATCTCCGTAGAATTTCCGGAAACCTTCCAGCGCATAGCGGCCATACAGGGAAATATCCGCAACAAAATGACGGCTGGGCGTCATCCCGGTGGTACCGCTGCTTTCAAAAACAAAAGCACTTTCTGCAGTGCCCGCAACCCGGTGCGACTTAAAAAAAGATATAGGTAAAAAAGGAATATCAGCAATATGCTGCACGTCTTCCGGCGAACGGCGCAGCGCCTGGTGAAAGTCGCGGTAAACAGGTAATTCCGAAGCCTGGAAACGGTACATGTCCATGGCCAGCGCATCAAACTCTCCCGCTTTTACTGTCTCTATCCTATTTATCAGTTGCTTATCGTTCGACATTGTATTTTGGGTTATTTTTGATGCGGAAAACTATTGCAAAACAACAAAAAAAAAGATTGCGCCGATGACGAAGCTGTTGCGTACATTTCTGATGCCTGTGGGTATACTGCTTACGGCAGGAACATTGCTGCTGTCTGCCTGTGCTCCCAAAAAGGAACAATGGAGCAATATTCCGGAAATTACTTTTACGGGATTGAGTGCCGACAGCATAAAAGCGCCCAGCACCGACCAGATATTGCTTTCGTTCACGTTTAAAGACGGTGACGGCAACCTTGGTGTTCCGGTCACTTCCGGGAATAAAGATGTGTACCTGATCGACAGTCGCGATGAGCAATACAACCTCAGCTTTTTTTTCCCGCAGGATATCACCCAGTATGTGACTGCGGGTTCTGCTATATCCGGCTCCTGCAACCTGTATATTCCTGCAGCCGGACTGGAACTCCGTCCCGACCATCCGTTAAGGGATACCGTGGTGTATGAATACTATATTATGGATGCTGCGGGCAATCAGAGCAATCATCTGAAAACACCGCCAATCTATTTGCAGGCACCCTGATGGGTGTTTCCCGAAAAACACTTAGAAATAAGCGCGGATTTACTATTTTTGGAACTTCAAATTACTCATTCAAACCTCTGAACAATAAACTATTTTTATGGCTGAAGTGATTCGCATGCCTCTGCTGAGCGATACGATGAAAGAAGGCGTTATAGCGGAATGGCACAAAAAGGTCGGTGACTCAGTAAAGTCCGACGATGTGCTGGCTGACGTAGAAACAGATAAGGCCACCATGGAGGTGATGCCTTTTGTAAGCGGAACACTTCTTTATATAGGTGTCGAAAAAGGAAAAGCGGCTAAGGTGAACGATATTATCGCGATCATCGGTAAGCCCGGTGAAGACTATCAATCCCTGCTGCAATCAGCTCCGGCTGCGGCTCCTGCAGGTAATGAGCCTGCTGCTGCTCCGGCTCCTGCGCCCGCTACTGCACCAGCTGCTCCTCAGGCGGAAGCGCCGAAAGCCGCTGCCCCTGCCGAGATCCCGGCAGGCGTAACAGTAGTGCGTATGCCATTGCTCAGTGATACGATGACCGAAGGAAAGATCGTTACCTGGAACAAAAAAGAAGGTGACGTGGTAAAAAGTGACGATGTACTGGCTGAGGTAGAAACAGACAAAGCAACAATGGAGGTGATGGGCTATGCCGATGGTACCCTGTTGCATATCGGCGTTCCTGCCGGTTCTGCCGCAAAAGTGAACGACATTATTGCAATCGTGGGCAAACCCGGAACAGATATTTCCGGCATTTTGAATGCCCCGGCTCCTGCTGCTGCCAATACAGCTCCGACAAATCCGGCTCCTGCCGCTGCCGCAAGTCCTGCTACAGCACCTGCAACTACTCCGCAAGCTGCCGCCCCATCCGCACAGGATGGCGATGACCGCATCAAAATCTCTCCGCTGGCGCGCAAAATCGCTCAGGATAAGGGAATAGACCTGCGTGCTTTGCATGGTTCCGGAGACGGCGGACGTATCGTAAAACGTGACCTTGATAATTATAGACCGCAACAGGCTGCCGCAACGGCACCTGCTGCTGCTACAGGTACTGCTGCCGCAACGGTAAGCGTTGCCGGCCAGGAATCGTTTACCGACACACCACTTTCGCAAATGCGCAAGGTGATCGCAAAACGCCTGTCTGAAAGCATGTACACCGCTCCCCATTTCTACCTGAAAATTTCAGTGATAATGGACAAAGCGATGGAAGCCCGCAAGCAGATCAACGATCTGGGCGGACAAAAAGTTTCTTTCAACGACTTTATCATCAAAGCCTGTGCGATGGCGCTGCGCAAACATCCGGAAGTGAACAGCTCCTGGATGGGCGACTTCATCCGTGCAAACCACCACATTAGCATCGGCAGCGCCATTGCTGTGGAAGAAGGACTGATCGTACCGGTGATCAAATTCGCAGATCAGTTGTCGCTCACGCAGATCGCATCCAGCGCATCTGTACTGTACGACAAAGCACGCAACAAGAAACTGCAGCCGCAGGAGTTCAGCGGCAATACGTTCACGATCTCCAACCTCGGCATGATGGGCATCGATGAGTTTACGGCGATCATCAATCCGCCGGACAGTTGTATCCTTGCTGTGGGTAATATCGTCCCTACCCCGGTTGTGGAAAACAACAACGTGGTGGTACGCCAGATACTGAAACTCACGCTCAGCTGTGATCACCGTGTGGTGGACGGAGCTGTGGGTGCCCGCTTCCTGCAAACACTGAAAACATATATTGAGAACCCGGTCACTATGCTGGCCTGATAAAATACCGGAAAGAGCCTGCGGGCTCTTTCTTTTTATGTAATACCCCATGAGCCGCCTTACTTTCAGAAACGTCACAGGCTTTATCCTGTTGCTGCTGCTCGGAGGAGTGTTTATCTTCTCTGCCCTGACTAAATTTATCTCCATCGAGCCTTTCGAATGGACGTTTATGGATATGGGCCTGCCGGCAGGCTTTTCCTTCTTCCTTGCACGTTTCTTTATCGGTTTCGAGTTTGCCCTGGCACTGATGCTGATCGCGCATCTGTACCTGAGATCATTTGCCTATAAGCTGACGCAATTGTTCCTTTCGGTGATGACGGTGTATCTGCTGATCATCCTCGCAACAAAAGGAAACAATGTCGATTGCGGATGCTTCGGCGATACGTTGCCGATGTCTCCGGCAGTCAGCATCGGGAAGAATATCCTGCTGATGGCCTGGACCTATCTGCTGCAACGAATATACACTCTGAAAACGTACCGTTTCGGCGGACTGGTGGCCGTAATCGTGCTCGCAGCTTCCTTTGCACTACCCTATGTTTTTGTTCCATACGAACAGAAGCCCACAGCCGTAAATATCGATGCCTTGTACAAAAATGCCGCAGACAAACCGTCCGTTGAGCTGAGAAAAGGCAAGCATATGATCGCATTTATGAGCCTTGGCTGTCCGCATTGCAGAAACGCTGCACGTATTTTCAAATCAATGTTCGACGAGGACAGCACCCTTCCCGTAATGATGATCCTGTACGGAGACAAGCCGGATACTGCGGACTTCTTTAAGGACACGAAAGCAAACAAGGTACCGCACTTCGTGATCGAGGATGGCAAAGCCTTTAAAAAAATGGCCGGATCGTATGTGCCGAATATCTTCTGGATCAACAACGGTATCCGGGAACGCAAGATCACTTACGTACAACTGAACACCTCACTTATCAAAAACTGGGACAAATAACATGCGCTACGAAGACGAAGAAATAGAAGACCTGGAGGATGGCGACGGGGAATTGTCGGAAGATGCGGCGGAGAAGGTGATCCGCGAGCAGTTTATTGTAAATAAAGGCCAGGAGCCCGTTCGTATAGACAAGTTCCTGCAGAACCGAATTGAAGGTGCCACCCGCAATAAAATACAACAGGCAATCGACGACGAGTTTGTACTGGTAAATGGCAAACCGGTAAAATCGAATCATAAGATACGCCCGGGAGAAGAGATCATTTTATTCGAAACCCGCCCCGCGGAACATTTCGAGATCGTTCCCGAAGATATACCGCTGGATATCGTCTACGAAGATGAAGATCTGCTGATCATCAATAAAAAAGTAGGCATGGTGGTGCATCCCGGCTGCGGCAACCCCCGAGGCACACTCGTGAACGGCATCGCTTTCTATCTGAAAAAAGAAGAAAGTGAAGAGCTGCCGCGCGTAGGCCTTGTACACCGTATTGACAAGGACACGAGCGGACTGCTTGTGGTTGCGAAAACGGAAGAGGCGATGAGCAAAATAGCGGCTCAGTTTAAAAAGCATACCGTTTACCGCCGTTACGTGGCACTGGCCTGGGGCAACTTTGAGGAGGAAGAAGGTACGGTGGAAGCACATATCGGAAGGCACCAGCGCTTCCGGAAAATCATGGCGGCCTATCCCGACGGCGATCACGGAAAAGAAGCTATCACACATTATAAAGTACTGGAACGATTCAATTATGTGACGATGCTGGAACTGCGCCTGGAGACAGGCCGTACGCACCAGATCCGGGTCCATATGAAACACATAGGCCACCCTCTTTTCAACGACGCGACCTATGGCGGCGACTACATCGTAAAAGGAACGGTATTCACCAAATACAAGCAGTTTGTGGAGAATTGTTTCCGCCTGATACCGCGCCACGCGCTGCATGCGAAGGAACTGGGATTTGTTCATCCGCGCACCGGCGAGTATATACATTTTAATTCAGAGATACCGGACGACATGCAATCAGTGATCGAAAAATGGCGCAGCTACACGGGCGGAATGACCAGCCAGTTGCGCGATAAACTCGATAACGCCTGATCCGTCAGTACGGAGGTAACACCCCTTTGTAAGCACCGATATTGCGCAGCATTGAGATCCGGTCCGGCCATTCCCCCGCTACAAAGATCTTATACCCCTTCTGTTGCAAAGCGACTATCTCTTCGTTGGAGGGCAGGTAATCGTACGCAATGCAATTGTGGTAAAACATTGCCTCTATCGATGCCTTATAACCCAGCAGTACAACTTTCGGATCTGCACCGGGTTGCCACGATTTAATATCCTTCGCCCATTGTGGCTGCGTATCGTTATGTTGGAACAGCTTTGCCCGTTCCAGGCAATAGCGTACCGGGATCACAAAAAAAGCGACCAGCAACAGCACACGGAGCCAGTTCAGAGATCGCAGCAACGACTTTTGTAACAAGAGGTCCGTGAATGCGGCTGTAAGCAGGAAAAATGCGGGCGCGGCCACAAACAGGTAGCCTACCATTTTAGTGGCAGCTACTGAAAAAATGATCAGCGGAATACCTATCCAGCACAACAATCCGCCTACGGTAACATCTTTACTGCGAACACCGCGGACCATAAAATAGAGCAAAGGCAGGTAGATCAGTTCTCCGTAGTCTATCCGTATCCGGTTGATAAAATAATACCAGGGCTCACCCTGCCCTTCCAAAGCTTCAAAGAAATGCAGATAGTTGTACCGCGACTCCCAGGCCGATTCCAGCGGGAACGTATGCCGGATATACCATTGCCAGGGCAGAAAAACAAGCAATGTAAGCACAAATGCAACAAGCAGACCGGCCGCGAGTTGCTTCTTAGGTAACCCGTAGCGCTTGTCCATTGCGATCATCGCTACAACCGGGTAAACAATAAGTCCGGGTAACCATTTGGAGAGCAATGCAGCCCCAGTCAGTATCCCCATAGCTGCGAAGGCCAGCATAGCTTTTCCGCCTTCTGCAGACAACGCCCGCACACCGCAATACACAGCGGCAAGCACAAAAAAAGAAAGACATACGTCCGGATGGTCTGTAGCGATACGTCCCGAAGACAAATCCAGCAATAATCCATTGACGGCATACAAAAAAGCGGTGATAAGTCCGACACGCTCATTGAACAAACGACGGCCAAGTCCGAAACACAACAGGATACCGAAGCCCGACAACAACAGGGAGGGAATGCGTACGGCAATTTCTGTCAGTCCGAACAAGCGTATGCTGCCGGCGATCAGCCATAAAGAAAGCGGCTGTTTATGCAGCCAGATATGGTTTGCCGGCCAGTTGCGTATACTGTAAGGCAACAGCGGATTGTCGTATAAGGCAGGCCGCAACGGGTGCTCGATCAGGTGTTTCGCCACCAGCGCATGATAACGTTCATCCCAGCAATGCAGGAAACCGTCGCTTGCGGTGATATACCGGAGCACGGCGGAGCATAACAGCATAATTGCCAGAAGGGACATAGTCGTCCCTTTCAGCTTACAGGAAGCGTAATACTTTTTAATAATAGTGTTGATTGGTGGTGATCTATTGAAAAATCAGGCCAATATACCATCAAAAAAGACAAACTCCAGGTAAAAGAACCGGTATCGTTCTTGTTTTTAGATAAAAAAATTATCTTTATGGTCTGAAGCAAACAAACATCTCTTATGAAAATAAACAAACTCATATTGATCGCAGTTGTCGCAGTGGGTGCGGTATCCGTGCTGATGAGCAGTTGTGCGAAAAATTCGCTGCCCCATCCGAAATACCGTGGACAAGCGCCGCGCGGACCCAGCAGATAATCCGTCAGTATAACGGCATTTTGCGGGGATAACAGCTGTACCTTTTCAATCCGGGTCTTTTGTTATCCCCGCTTCTTTTTTAACTTTGTAAGATTGACTGTATCCCTGTTGCAACGTATCCTATCCATACTATCCACTTGCCTGCTCCTGGTAACTGCATTGCAGCTCAGGGCCCAAAAGGGGTATGACACGGTGAAAATATACTTCCCGATCAATATCACCCGCCTCGATACCGCAGCGACAAAGAAACTCGACTCCATTGCACGCTTTGCATCCAACCGCATTATGCTGGTGTACGGATATGCCGATTATCTCGGTTATGAGCCTTCCAATATGGACCTCGCGATCACCCGTGCCGAAAATGTAAAGCAATACCTGATCGACCATAAAGTAGACCGGTCGCGGTTCCTTGTGTGTGAAGGCATCGGACAGGTGAGCAGGAATGTAAACCGTTCTCCCGAAGGCTTTCCGGAAGACCGGAGAGTGGATGTTTTCATCCGCAGGGGCAACGACGCGCCGCCGCCGCAAACTAAAGACACTACAGCGTCTGCTCCAAAGAAGGGAATGAAAGTAATGGAGTTTACCGAGGAAGCACGACTTGTGCCGGTAAAACCCTTTGAAGAAGAAGTAGATGTGGTGCCCGGCGGCAATACCGCCTATAAACGCAAACCGCAAAAACCGCTGACTCCCGAACAGGTGAAAGAAAACGGTATCTTCAATAAGCTCGGCGACCTGCAACCCAACGACGTGATGCGGGTACAGAACATTTACTTCCTGCCAACGCGGCATATCATCACCAAAGAAAGTGTACCCATTGTACTGCAGCTGCTGGCCACGCTGAAGAACTTTCCCAACCTCGCGATCCGTATTGAGGGACATGTATGCTGTGTGCGCGGCGATTCCGATGCGATGGATACAGACACTTATGAACTCAGCTTATCCATAAACCGGGCGCGCCATATCTACGAATTCCTGATCGCAAACGGCATCTCCGCAGACAGGCTCGAGTATATTGGCTTCGCGCGCCGCCGCCCGATCATTCCCTTTGAGAAAACAGAACAGGACGCACAGGTCAACCGACGCGTGGAGATACGTGTGCTTAGAAATTAATGCATGAAGTCAGAAGCAGGGAAATTTACAACCATTGCCGCAGGCAGTGAATCTTTATTTAAAGACAGGGGCAGCAAATTCCTCGCGTATGCTTACCCTGTTACCGAAGTGCTGCAGGTGAAGCAGCACCTCGAAGCGTTACGCAAAGAACACCCCAAAGCAGTCCATTTTTGTTTTGCCTACCGGCTGGGCACCGACGGATTATCATTCCGCAGCAGCGACGATGGCGAGCCCTCCGGTTCCGCAGGCAAACCCATACTGGGTCAGATAGACAGCGCAGGATTAACCGATGTACTGGTAGTGGTAGTACGTTATTTCGGCGGCACCCTGCTGGGCGTCCCCGGTTTAATTCAGGCATATAAAACAGCCACCGCAGAAGCGCTCGCGCTGGCTCCCCGCTTATCCGAATGGATCTGCCGCAAAGCAAGCGTTTCCACCGATTATCAGTCAGTGGGAGAAGTATTGTATCTGCTGCGGCAATATGAAGCAAAAATACTGGCACAGGATATGCAGCTGTTTTGCACGATCACCTGCGCCATTCCGTTACAGCATTTCGATGCATGCAGCGCACAGCTGGAAAAAATCAGAGGTGTGGAAGTGAAAGCCCTTAGCTGATGACACCTGCCGAACGCCATACACAACTGATCAAAGCTGAGGCTGCACGACTGGGCTTCCTGCAATGCGGCATTGCCGAAGCGAAGGAGCTGACGGAGGATGCACGCCGGCTGGAACAGTGGCTCAACAAAGGCCACCAGGGAAAGATGGCGTACATGGAGCGTTACTTCGATATGCGCATCGATCCGCGCAGGCTGGTTCCCGGCGCGAAATCCGTCATCACGCTATTGCTCAACTATTATCCGTCCGAGCAGCAATCCCCGGAAGCGCCGCGTATCGCGAAGTATGCCTGGGGTACGGATTATCATTATGTGATCCGGGAGAAGCTGAATGCTTTGCTTGCTTATATACAACAGGAGATCGGAGCGGTGGAAGGCCGCGGCTTTGTAGACAGCGCGCCGGTGCTGGAACGTGCCTGGGCACGGGAAAGCGGGATCGGCTGGATCGGCAAGAACGCCAATTTGCTGAACAGGCAAAGCGGTTCCTTTTTCTTTCTCGCAACGCTGGTCTGCGACCTGGAGCTCGCTTATGATCATCCGTTCCGCACCGACCATTGCGGCACCTGCACCCGCTGCATGGATCACTGCCCTACCCAGGCGATCATTGCACCCGGAGCTGTGGACAGCAACAAATGCATCTCTTACCTCACGATCGAGCTGAAAGACGAGGTGATTCCCGCTGCACTGCAGGATAAGATGGCCGGCTGGACATTCGGATGCGACGTGTGCCAGGATGTATGTCCCTGGAACCGGTTCTCGAAACCCAACACGGAGCCTTATTTTGAGCCGATACCGGAAGTATTGCATTTATCGCTGCGCGAATGGCAGGCACTCAGCGAACAGGAGTTCAAACGCATTTTCAAAAACTCACCGATCATCCGTCCGAAATGGAAAGGAATGAAAAGGAACCTGGATGCGCAGTAACATACACGTCCCGCTTACGTTATAACAGCAATTCTGCTTCCATCTAATACTTATCTGGTTTACTTTCCGGACGTAACCGGTTCGCCGCAAGACTTATTCAGGTCAAACTTTTACGTCTTTCCGGCAAACGTTCGGGTGTGATAACCCAAAAATTCAGGTGATGAACGCAAACATTTAGCGATTGTACCTAAGCGTTTGGGTTGGGGCGGCGAAGCTTTGGGTTCTTTGCCGTAGCCTGTTACGGGCGCAGGCTAAAAGTTTGCGTCAGCATGCCAAACGTTTGTCACCTGAACCTAAAAGTTTGGGTGTGCCGACCTGAACGTTTGGTGTTTACAGCTAAACTTTTCGGTCCTGAACCTAAACTTTTACGTCACGGACCTAAACTTTTACGCATCCCTACCTAAAAATTTACGTCCGCAAGCCAAACATTTGGTGCCGGAACCTAAACACTTCGGTGTACAGGATAAAACTTTACGTATATGAGGGGGCGAAAGCTATATGATCAAAGGGCGGACTGCTCAAACCGGATGGCGTTTATCAGACTTCATCAAGCAGTTGATACATCTGATCTATCAGCTTTCGCCGGACTTCCCTTTCTTTTTCGACTTTCAATTGCTGAGACAGTGTAATATACCTGTTTGTCAGTGCAGAGAATCGCTCACTCCGGAGCAGCTGATCGAGCCAGCCGGAAAAATCGGACATATTTTCCTGTCCGGAATTGTAATGAAAGTGATCGGTAGCAAACGCTGCTATTTCCAGATTGGAGCGTTCCCATTTATCGATCTGCACAATCGGCCGGTCGAAAAAACGATCGAACAAATAGGTATTACGTGTAAATGTTTCGAACGCTTTCTTTTCTGCCGCTTTGAGCAGACCGGTTTTGAACAGAATAAAAGTCCATTCAAACAGAAAATCAGGATAGCCGCTGTCGTCGGGAAAATTTTTGGCAAACCAATTCAAATATCTGAGTCCGCCGGAAAAATCCCCCATTTGTATAAACAGCTCCGGAGGTGCATACCGGAGTCCACCGCCATCCCGGTAAAAGCCACCCCAGCGTTTTTTATCAGCTGCCAGCGCGGCTTTGATCTTTTGGATTTTCCTGATAATTCTCTCGTGAGGTTGTAAGCCTGCCATTGACTCTGTTGAATTCGTTTGATTTAACGAAACAAGTTACAGCTTATTGTAACGATTGTTCACAAAACTAGTACGGAGCCGGGTTATAAAGGTACATACTACTGCGGGGTGGTTTTATTTTTTCCGCCTATAATGCAGCTGTGCCAATCCCGTTTGAAATGTTTTGACTTCGATACATTCAAGGATGTGTTCAGGTCTTCCATCTTTAAAAAGCTTTGTTCCGCCGCCTAATAAAACGGGTATAACCGAGATTATGAACTCATCTATTAAATCAAGTTTCAGTAGCTCATTGATTACTTCTGCCCCACCGTCACAATAAATATTTTTTCCCTTTTCCTGCCTGAGTCGTTTGACTAGTGCGGCTATGTCTCCTGTATAAAAAATCGTTCTGCCCGCCTTCGGTCTTTCGGTACGGGTAATGACGTAGATATCCCGTTGTCCGTTGTCATAATGAGAAGAACCGATTTCCCTAAGCACATAATCATAGGTTTTTCTGCCAATAATTAACGTGTCGATTGTTTCTGTAAATGCGGCGTAGCCATAGTCCTCGCCTTCTTTTTCGACCAGTTTTAAGAAACTAAGATCGTCGTCAGGTTTTGCAATGTAACCGTCCAGGCTCATCGCAATGAAAATGGATACTTTTCGCATTGATTATATAGGGTCGCTTTTTTGCAGGTTTACTTTATAGAACTTCATTCGCGATCGGCGTAGTGTTCTGCACTAGCCCTTATAAACGCCCGGCTCAGGGAAGTTAGGCAATGTCTCATGACTTCGTCAGAGCGGCACCCGGTCTCCTGACCGGAACACAACGAATGTATTAATTTGGAGTCAAAAAAGAACAATCAGAGCAACGTGCGGCGCTCGCATAAACTACGGCGAGCTGATTATGCCGAATGGCGTGAAGAACAAACTACGGCAAACTGAGTATCGCGGTGATAAACTAATTTTCGTTTTGGTTACCTATTTCTAATAGTTTGTCCTTCGCATGACTGTCATACTGTAATTCAGTTAGCTGTGAAAATAGGTAGTCATCATTTAATAGTTTTAAAAACAGCCTTTTGGAAACTCCTGTATCAAGATTAATTTTAGTCCCGGCTGAGTTAAAATTAATCTTTCCTGTTAGTTCAGGGTGATTGCGAATGAAATTAATTACGTTCATTACCGGAACATTTAAAACTGGGGAATTGCGAATTTTCATAAGCTTTCTCGCTGTTGTCATGCTTTGAGCAATATCGTTAATTTGTTCTATGTCTTCAAGTAACTCATTCGCTTCTATTAACCCAATTGTATTTTGTGCTTGATTTCTAATAACGTCCTCAAAGCCAAAAAAACGCTCAAGAATATTGAGTTTTAATACTATTAGGTTATCGTCAATTAGCATAAAATCAAAACTTCGGTCAATTGCTATTGCATCGTCTTGAAGCTTTACTAACCTTTGGTTACTCGGAATTAATAAAAATCTGTCCCGCTTTAAAAGATTGACGGGGTGGTGTTTTTTATAAAGAGCCATTTTATTTCCTTCAGTACCAATTGTAATAATATACCCTTGTAAATCAGCAAAACTGTCTTGGTTAAATCGAAAGTAAGGTTGAGCTTCATTCAACAAGATATCATCAAGAATATTAAGGCCTTCAGGTCTCTCTTCAATATCGTATTTGTAAACAACGTTTTTTCTGTCGTCAGCATCACTTATGTTTTGATAATGAAGCTCTTCGTTATTAATGAACTTATCTGTTACATACTCAAGAAATCTTTCTTTAAGTTCTTGTTTTGCTTCATCTTCAATGTCGGCAAAACGAATTATAGTTTCACCGTCTTGGTTAAGCACGAAGTATAAAGCCGCCCCAATACCATTTTGAGGGTCTAAAAAATAGGTTAACCTTGTAAGCAGTTGTTCTCTATTCATAATTTTACAAAATATACGTTATCGCTTAATAGAATATGGTGGACTTTGTCGCCTAATTTTAAATTTTGTCTCGAAATAAAAATTAGTCCGTTGCTTTTTTCTGTATCAACCTTATAAAGCTTATAACCAAGCAACGCCAAAGTTGGATTTTTATAAAACAAATTCGTCTTGACAAAAATTGCACCTATAATTATTAGCAGGAGAATTGTAACCAGTAAGTCTTTTCCTTCTAATTTTACCCTTAAAAATGGGATTATGTAGGTAGTTAGAAAAGCGAGGTGTTCATAGTTTTGGTCCTCTATTTTCTTTATTTCTTTTGGCAATTTTGTCGAACCTTTTAATGCATAAGCAAACCTCATGTAGAAAAACAGTCCTAAAAGTGATAAGAAAAAGGCTGTTAAAGAGATTGTATTAGTAGCTAGAAAATATTTAATATTTTCTGATGTCACAGAGAAATGCCAAGATATCAATACAAATTCTTTTATAGCCACTAGGAAAAAGAGCAACCAAAGTGAAACTATATACAATTGGATTTTCTTCATATTTTTAAAGTATCTTGTAGAGTCGGCATATTAGGTCTTACGCTTGCAGGGCTTACTGCTGTTTTGTGCCCAAGTGCTGTCAACCGTTTATTGTTAGCACTGATAACCTTATCAGCTTCACATTCGCATCCAACAGGCATTAAATTCAAGTATAAACTAACCTGTTCGCTAAAAACTACAACACACATCAATTCGCGTGTCGCGAATGAGGCTTGTCACAAACAGTTTTCCACGCTTGAATTTAAGGCGTCACCCGCATGATGCCAAACCGTGTTATGTAACATATTCTTAATCGTTACCATAGTCGAAGTCTGGAAAGTCACTTACAAGATCATCAAAACTGTAACCTCTGCTTTTTAATTCGTCAATTGGGTCATATTCAATTCCGTAATAGTCAACAGGATCAACATCACTTTCTATTGCAAACTGTCCGCCCAAATTAGCTATTGAAAGTTCTCCATTTCCCGATATTTTTATTCCACAACAAAAACACCTTAATTCTACCGGAAGTATGTTGTTGCTTACAGTAATAACATCGAAATTTACTTTAGGCTCGGATTGTGATATAAACTTTCCTATCAGTAAAGCATCATTGTTGCAACTAGGACATTTTACCTTTTTACTATTTCCGTATAATTTTTCACTAAGAACGAATTCACTTACAAGTTTTGGAGAACTTGCTATTTTTAATTCCTGGTCTTTCTTGTCTAAATCGTTAAATACATCTCTGTACTTTTTGATTTTTTCATTGACTTTTGCAGTTAGCTCTTCTTTAAATTCTGATATCATTTCCTCCGCAATTTCTGCCTCTTTTTTACCGATAAAGTCGTCAAGTGTCTTGCCTTGAAATTGAAGAAGTATCTTAATTGCCTTGTAGAATCTAGTTAACCAAGAATTTGTTGGATAGCCTTCAAATATAGGAGTTCCTGTATGGAGTTCTTCATTGCGCATATTAATGAAGGACTGACAAAATTTTTCGTCAATTTGAGTGAAGCCGGGAACGATGATTTGTAATCTTAAAAAAATTGTTTTTGCACCAATTGTTTTGGGAGGTTCTTTACTTGAACCATAACCGAAAGCGTGTAAAATATTGTGCCCCTCTCTCGGATCGGAAATTAGTGCCGGGTGGATTTTAGATAATGTGGCTCTCCCAATTAACTCAAGGCCTAAACTTGCCCAAAACGGGAATAGAGAACTATTACGGTCTGCAAGAAAAGCTCTCTCCATATATACTTGCCCTTTTGCGAACAATGAATCGTAAGACCAATCTGAATTTATCATACTATGTTTATTCGTTGTAAAATTCTTTTATTGTTTTCTTCAATTTTTATTTTTGGTCTAAAATGTAAGTGTGTGTGATTATTAATAACAACGACTTTGTTTTTATACCATTGAATTTCTCTTCTGTCCATTTTGGCTAAAATATCAATCATTTTGTCCTCCTTAGGATTTACAAGTTTCATTACTTCCTTGTCGTACCTTAAAATATTATCTTTTAAAATCGGAGAATAAAAGCCGATATCCTTACTTTTTACAAACCATATTGTTTTTTGAATAAAGTCAATTTCTTCATCTGAAAGTTTTGATTTGTCAAAATGAACTATACCAGTTGGAGTTGGATTTTCAATACTTCCCACGTACCGCAGTAAAATGTATTTGGGAGGAAGTTTCAAATAAGCACAGTCTGTATGAATAGGAAATTCCTCAAGCCCATATCTTTTAGAGAGTGAATCTTTTTCCACAATGTTAGATTCAACTGCTATTAAAGTGTCAATAATGATACCATGTTGTCTTGATTTCATAGGCTTTCCAAAAGATAATGCAAGTTCGACAAAGTCTTTTTCATCTTTTATTTCAGCTTCATAGATGTTAGTTTTCATTGCCTTAAAATTTATAATGTCTATCAATATATCAGGTAACCTTTCGGGTATCGCCGAATGAGGGAATTTCTGAAAATATAAAATGTCTATTCACCTCAGCCTCTCTATTACCAATAACCGTTAGCGTCACAAAAATGCATATTATTTTTAATTTACAAAACAATTTAATAAAATTTTTCTGTTCCTTTTGCTAATGAAGAGGATAGTAAAATCACCATTCACTCAGTATAAGCCACAAAAAAACCGCCTTCTTTCGAAGACGGTTCTTGTTGTATTATTTGAAAAAGCCGGAGCTTATTTCTTTTTACCTTCTTTAGCGTCGGCGTTCTCTTGTTGTTTCAGAGCACGTGTCATTACTACGGAAGCGATCGGAATACGTGGAGAGTTCATGATTTCCATGTTCTCAGCAACGATGTCCTGAACACGCATGTTCTCGTTCAGTTTCAGATCGTTGATGTTTACTTCCAGATACTCTTTCAGGTATTTAGGCAGGGTACGTACACGAACGGATTTCATTTTCAGTTCCAGACGTCCACCCGCTTTTACACCTTCAGGTTGTCCTGTGTATTTCAGCGGCAGGTTAGCAACAACTGTTTTGTCTTCCACCAGCTCCAGGAAGTCGATATGCGCCAGCGCATCAGTGATTACATCGAACTGCAGATCTTTCATGATACAGCGGTACGTTTTTCCGTTTACAGAAATTTCTGCCAATTGGAAATCAGGTGTGTACACCAGGTGACGGAATGAAGCAGCAGGAGCGCTGAAAGAAACAGTCTCTGTTCCACCGTAGATAACGCATGGGATCATTCCCTCAGAACGCAGTGCACGCGTTGCAGATTTTCCGAAATCGGTCCTTACCTGACCTTCGATTTTAATGCTTTTCATAAAGCTTTGTGTGTGTTTAATATCCTCAAACCCGCCCCGGAAGCCTGTCTAACAGATCGGAGTTTGAAAACCGGTTAATTTGTACCCTTTTTTCGGGTCGTGCCCGGAGCATGGCTCCTGTTGCACGGACAGGTTTTGTTGTTGAACAGTTGTTGAACTATCGTTTCCGACTAGCCCTTTCTTTTGCTGTGCAAAAATAAGGAACTGATCGATTTATTTTCAAAAGTATTGCGGATCGCAATGGCAAACAGGTTGGCTGTAGGCAGCACCTCGATCTTGGAACAAGGCTGCTTCAGCGGAATCGTATCACATACCACCAGTTTTTCCAGTACGGAATTTTCAATATTCTCATAAGCCTTTCCGCTCAGTACCGGGTGGGTACAGAAAGCGGTTACGCTCAGTGCGCCGCGCTCTTTCAGCATGGCTGCGGATTTGGTCAGCGTACCTGCGGTATCACAGATATCGTCGATCAATACCACGTTGCGGCCGGTAACATCCCCGATAACGGTCATGGAAGCCACTTCGTTCGCGCGTTTACGCTCTTTGTCGCAGATCACCATTTCCGCCCCGAAATACTGGGCCACCTCGCGTGTACGGTTGGTACTTCCCACGTCCGGAGACGCAAATGTCAGGTTCTCGATATTCAGTTGCTCGATATACGGAATGAAGATCGCGGAGGCATCCAGGTGATCTACCGGGATATCAAAGAATCCCTGGATCTGGGGTGCGTGCAGGTCCATCGTCATCACGCGGTCGGCACCGGCTGTAGTGAGCAGGTTGGCCACGAGCTTAGAGGCAATGGAAACACGGGGTTTGTCTTTACGATCCTGACGTGCAAAACCGAAATAAGGAATTACGGCAGTGATGTATCCGGCAGAAGCGCGCTTTGCAGCATCGATCATCAGCAGGAGCTCCATCAGGTTGTCGGCAGGAGCGAAAGTAGACTGTACCAGGAAAACATAATCCCCGCGGATACTTTCTTTAAACACGGGTTGAAACTCGCCATCGCTGAACTTGGGAATGTCTATGAGTCCCAGGGGCTTGCCATATGTCTTGGCAATCTGTTCTGCCAGATATTGCGATCTTGTACCCGAGAAAATCTTTACAGATGAATCCATTGCTGAAACCTTGAAATTTGGGAGTGCAAAAGTATTAAATGATCCGGCAAAAACCTATTGTTTGCGCAATTAATTTCGGTATCCTCCGGGAAATAATCCGTGTAAACCCTTCAGGGCAATGTTTTATATTTGCCACCCAAACCAGGATATATGGGTAACAATAATCAGGCTTCCGGCTTTCTTTCGTTTTTTCAGAGCAGGAAAGGATTGAGGATCAACATCATTATTAATATTATCGGACTCATTTTTTTCAGTTCGATCCTCGCCTACAGTTACTCCTGGGCCAAATCGGCAGAAAAGATCGGTATGGGCTTTTTCATTTTCCTTTCGTTTTCCAACATCGTTACCAATACGCTTAAACTGAGGCGCAAATCCCGCGAAGAGGAATTGCCGCAGTCGTAACCCAACCTTTGTAGTGTTTTGTGTTCCAATATGTTGTAAACCGGCACCGGCTTGTACATTTGTCCTGTCGTAGCAATTCCGGACGGGTTAGTAAGTTTTATTCATCATCGGTTTCAGGCAGGCGGAGATCAGGTGCAAGTCCTGCACGTCCGGGTAAGCGGCACGCACCACTGCCGGTTTTTTAATGCAAAAGGACCGTCGAAAAACGGTCCTTTTGTTATTGAAGCAAAGGTAGTCCGGCTATAGCTTACCGCTGTTGAGGCGGTAATACGAAAAGTAACATACCATCAGGATCAGCAGTGCGATGACCGGGAACAACACGAATCCGGTAGCTCCGTCTATGGCCCAGAAACTGAGGGATGCGCAGAGAAAATCGATCGCAAAACCTGCAAAAGCCCATTCTTTCACCCGGGACGGAACCTGCGGAATGATGATGGCCAGGCTTCCGAGGAACTTGAACACCGCAAGCATATTACCGAAATAAACCGGGTAGCCCAGATGCCGCATCGCCTCGCGGCTGCCCTCCGAATTCATCGTAAACAGGGGCATCAGGCCCTGTGTCAGGAATAACAATACAGCAGTGATCCAGAAGAGGATTTTATATGTTTTCATAACTACTTATTTTGAAAGTTGATCATCCAGTTGATTCCATAACGGTCGGTGAACGAACCAAAGTATGCGCCCCAGAACATATCCTGCAAAGGCATCGTAATCTTACCGTCCGCCGACAATTCATTAAAGATACGCATTGCTTCGTCTCTTGTCTCCGGCTCAATACTGATGTGCATATTATTTCCCGCAACGAGGTCAAAGCCCATTTCTTTCGGAGCGTCGGTACCCATCAGTATGTGATTGGCCGTGATCGGCAGCTCCACGTGCAGGATCATTTTCTTCAACGACTCGGCAACGGGAGGATGATCCGCAGATGCCGGCAGGTCGCCGAAGCGCTGTATCCCGCGACCGGAAAACGGATGGTGAAATACAGACTGGTAAAACAGGAAAGCCTCTTCAGTGTTACCGGGGAAATTCAGATACGTACATACGCGGGCTGCATTGTCCGGCTTCATTTCGCTGCGCAGGCGAAACTGTGCTTCGAGGTATTGATCCAGGTTACCCAGCGCCATCGTGAATCCTTCTTTAAAGCCGAGTGAGATGATCTGTTCCAGGTCGGACAGGCTTTCGTAGGTAAGCGTGATGTTCACCATAGTGCTGCCGTCCTGTGCCGAAAATTCGGTGTTCCAGTTGGTGCGCGGGAAATCGGTGCGGACTTCACCCGCTTCGTCACAAAACGCATCCAGTCCGGCAAAGGAACGCCCCTGCTCGATACTGTAATAATCGGCACGGCACCAGTGCGCTTCATTCTCCGGCGATATCATCGCATACAGCCAGGTACCGCCTTCCCGGAAATCCATAGACTTTGTTTCGGTACGATAAGGCTTGGGCGCCCACCACTGGTCCAGTAGTTCGGGGCGCGTCCAGGCGTCCCACACCAGCGGCAGCTGCGCGGCAAATTGTCTTTTTACATGAATAGTGTTGTTTTGCTTGTCGACGGAAAAGTCGAAATACAGATTGGGATTCATACTTACGAATTTTGGAGGGTGGATAATAAATTGTCTAACTGGTTAAAGCGGTCTTCCCAGATCTTCCTGAACTGGCTCAACCATTTGTCTATTTCTTTCATTTTTTCTAATTCCAACTGATAATAAATCTCGCGCCCCTGCTGGCGCGGGGCGATCACTTCACATTCCACAAGCACTTTCAGGTGCTTGGATACCGCCTGCCGCGTCGCCTGGAAATGTTCTGCAATAGCATTAGGCGTCATCGACTGTACGGCAATGAGCGCAATGATTGCCCGGCGCGTGGGGTCTGCGATGGCCTGAAAAATATCTCTTCTCATAACAGGTTTAATTGTGCAACTAATCGGTTGCAAATATACGTGCAACCATTTGGTTTCACAAAATATCCGGCAATTATTTTTTGAGCGAGGGGCGTCGGGGCGTATTTCTGTGACAGAAATTTCGCGGAAAAACGTTCGCAGGAGCGGCTTTTACTAAGATTCCGTTTATCTTCGCCCGCATAACACTTCAAAACACAATCAATTCATATGACAAATCGTTTCGGCGGAATGCTGCGTACCCTTGCGCTTGCAGGCGTTGTGCTTTATGGCACTTCATGTAACAATCACCAACCTGCTGCTCCTGCAGCCGGTGCAGCAGGCGCGGGCGGCGGTGCGCGTATCGCTTATGTGAATATCGATACGCTCCAGGCTCATTATGATTTCATGAAAAGCGAATCGGCTGCTCTTGAAAAGCAACAGCAGGATGCGGAAGCAGAATTCCAGCGCGCAGCGCAGCAGTTCCAGAGTGAAGCAGCTGCATTCCAGCAGAAAGCGCAGGCAGGTGGATACAGTGAAGCGGAAGGCCGTTCGGCGCAGCAGCGCCTGGCTCAGATGCAGCAATCGCTCGAAACCCGTCGTACACAAATGACCGAAGAACTGCAGAAAAAACAGATCGCTTTCGGTGAGCGTCTGCAAAAGACCATTGATGCTTATCTGGCCGAGTATAACAAAGACAATAAATACGATTTCATTCTTTCCTACAGCAAAGCAGGTCCTGTCCTTTACGCAAATAAAGCAATGGACATTACGGAAGAAGTAACGAAAGGACTGAACCAGTTCAAACCGGTGGAAACTGCGGCGGATACCAGCAGCAAAAAATAATTTTTAAATCTGTACGCATTTGGAACAGGAACACGGCTCTTTCCAGCGTTCGCTGGGCTTGATGGACGGCACCCTGCTCGTGATCGGTTCGATGATCGGCTCGGGTATTTTTATTGTTTCGGCGGATATTGTCCGGAACGTCGGCAGCGCCGGGTGGCTTATTGCAATCTGGGTGCTCACCGGTTTAATGACGATGACCGCGGCTATCAGTTACGGTGAACTGAGCGGCATGTTCCCTAAAGCAGGCGGACAATACGTTTACCTGAAGGAAGCGTATAACAAGCTTATCGCGTTCCTGTACGGCTGGAGTTTTTTCGCCGTGATACAGACAGGAACGATTGCTGCTGTGGGCGTGGCTTTCAGCAAGTTTGCCGCCTACCTGTTCCCGGTACTGAGCGAAGACAATATTCTCTGTTCCGTTCCTTTCGGAAGCTGGACACTGAACATTTCCGCGGCGCAGCTGATGTCGATTGCGATCATCTGCCTGCTCACCTACTCGAATACAAGAGGCGTTAAAAGCGGCAAGCTCGTTCAGAACACATTTACCACCGCTAAACTCATCTCTCTGTTCGGCCTGATTATTGCCGGCTTTGTGATGTTCCGCCCGGAGATCTGGCATGCCAACTGGACCAACGCCTGGCAACCGGGCCATGAAGTGGAAGGACAGGGATTTGTACCGGTCACCGGCACCGTACTGCTGGGTTGTATAGCCGCGGCAATGGTAGGGTCTGTATTCAGCAGCGATGCATGGAATAACGTAACGTTCATTGCCGGGGAAATCCGTAATCCCCAGCGCAACATCGGGCTGAGCCTCTTGTTGGGAACACTGGTCGTTACGATCATTTACGTAAGCGCGAATTTTGCGTACCTCGCTACGCTTCCGATGGATGAGATCGCGCACGCGTCCAAAGACCGTGTGGCGGTAGCCGCTTCGCAGCAGATCTTCGGTCCGGCCGGAACGGTGATCATTGCCGTTATGATCATGATCTCGACCTTCGGCTGCAACAACGGACTGATACTGGCAGGAGCACGTGTGTACTACACGATGGCTCAGGACGGTCTGTTCTTCCGGCAGGCTGCACAGCTGAACCACAACGGTGTTCCTTCATGGGCATTGTGGGCGCAGTGCGTGGTTGCTGCTATTCTTTGCCTGAGCGGGCGTTATGGCGACCTGCTTGATATGATCTCGCTGGTGGTTGTCTTGTTTTACATACTGACCATAGCAGGCATTTTCATATTGCGCAGGAAACGCCCGGATCTGCCACGACCTTATAAGGCATTGGGATACCCCGTTCTTCCGGCGCTGTATATACTGGCAGGAACAGCCTTCTGCGTACTGCTGCTGTGTTTCAAAAACCAATATGCAGGACCCGGACTGATCATTGTTTTACTGGGATTACCTATTTACTATATCATCAACCGCGGCAAAAAAAAGAAAGCCGTTGACATGCGATGACAACAACAGAACTGAAGCAACTCTTTTCGGATATGGACCGGCTGCACGTGGTAGTGGTCGGTGATGTGATGCTGGACAATTACTGGTGGGGACAGGTCGACAGGATTTCTCCTGAAGCGCCGGTACCGGTGGTGGCCATACAGAAAAAGGAAACACGCATCGGTGGTGCGGCAAATGTGGCGCTCAATTGTAAAGCGCTGGGCGCGAAAGTCACATTGGCATCAGTGCTGGGCGCTGACGAATCGGGTAAGATGCTCATCGACTTATGTGCCGAAGCAGGCATCGACACCCAATTGCTGATGCAAAGCCTGAACCGCATTACTACGAATAAAACCCGTGTCCTCAGCCGCAATCAGCAGATGATGCGCCTGGATGAGGAGCAGGCAGATGAGCTGCTTACCGCAGATGAACATCCGTTTATCGACAAGGTACTGCGCATGCTGCAGCGTGAGAAGCCACAGGTGCTGATCTTCGAAGATTACAACAAGGGAGTACTGAAAGAAAATGTGATCGACAGGATCACGCGCCATTGCAAAGAGCTTGGCATGATCACGCTTGTAGATCCCAAAAAACACAATTTCCTGGCGTATAAAGATGTGACCATCTTCAAGCCCAACCTCAAAGAAGTGCGGGAAGGTCTGGCTATTCCGCTAAAAAATGTGAATCTGCCGCAGCTCATGGAAGCACACGCAGCTTTGCAGGACCAGCTTGGCCACAAAGCCACATTCATTACGTTATCCGAGCTCGGCGTATTCGTTGCAGCGGAGGATCAGGGTTACCTGGAACCGGCGCACATCCGGAACATTGCAGATGTATCAGGAGCCGGCGACACGGTGGTAGCTACTGCGGCACTTGTATATGCGCTTACCCAGGACCTGCGCACCATGGCGGCGATCGCCAATATTGCGGGCGGACTCGTTTGCGAGGAAGTAGGAGTAAAACCGATCGACAAGACCAAGCTCGAAGAAGAGTGCATGCAGCTGGTCGCATCCGCATCATAATTTAATTGTTCCCGCTCTATGGCATCAGATCAGCATTTCGTGGAATTTGTAATAGGTCAGTTACAGGGAGCTGGCAACGTTACCGCAAAGAAAATGTTCGGCGAATACGGCGTTTACGCTGAAGAAAAAATATTCGGATTGATTGCCGACAACCAGCTTTTTCTCAAACCCACAGACGCGGGCAGAGCGTTCATCGGCGAACCGCAGGAAGCGCCACCCTACCCCGGCGCAAAAAACAGTTTCCTGATCGGCGATAAAATTGAGGACGCGGCATGGCTGAGTGAACTGGTACGTATTACCGTGGCCGCACTGCCGGAACCCAAACCCAAAAAGAAAAGCCGATAACACGTCACTTAACAATAGGCTATTCTTTCCCAACCGCGTCTTTGCTATTTTAGCAAACGAAAACGTAATCGCCTGTTGTAATGGAGATCGGCCCGAATAAATATCAGCTCTATGGCAAGGTAATCCTTCTTTCCATTGCGACACCCGTCTTTGCGCTTCTTGCCTGGTACCGGCCATCCGTGGATTTCAGCGGTGCGGAACATTTCGGAAAATTCATACTCGGTTCCGTAGTCACGCTCCTGATACTACTGCTGATCATGATGGCGCTGCAGCTTTTTCTCCTGCCGTTCAGGGTGGTGATTGACGAACAACGGCAAAACATTACTTTATATTTCCTTACGGGCAAAAAGATCAGCCTCTCCGTACCGGGACTATCCTCTTTTTCACGCATTTCGATCGCCACGAGATCAGAATCTTACAACGGCGTACTCATCACGGCAAATGACGGAAAGGCATACGTGCTCGGCAACTTTCACCTGTCCGATATCAGTCCTTTAGACACCCTGTTGCAGGAGCACAATATACCCTGCACCGGGAAACAGCAATTCAGTATCATCCGGTATTTCCTCAAAAAATACGACAACCGGTAAGTTGAGCATGGCCGCATCGCACAATATTCCGTTCATTTTTTGGTAGCAATTCGCTCACGCCGAATTAATCATTTGATAATGCCACGCGGATACTTTTGCCGTCATTAATCATTCCATAATGACCAGAAAAATTGTATCCGTTTCTTCCTTATTGCTGCTGACAGCGGGGACCGTTTGTGCGCAGGATTTCACTGCCGGCAACCTGGTGGTGCTGCAAACATCAGGATCAGTATCCAAAGCCTCTTCAGCCATTACGCTGAAGGAATTCACCACCTCCGGAACTGCAGGTGTATCCGTGGATCTGCCCAACTCAGGGCTGCGCGCGATACAGACGTCCGGCGTGTACGGAGGCTCCGAAGGATTCCTTACCTCCTCCACCGATAAAAAATACCTGGTACTGGCCGGTTACGGAACCGCTTCCAGCTTCACCGATATTACGTCTACAAATGCTTCAACCGTTACCCGTGTGATCGGAACGGTTGCACCCAGCGGTTTCTACCTTCCGGTAGCAACCAGCAATTCGTTCTTCTCCGGAAATGATATCCGCGGCGCCGTTGCGGATGGCAGCGACTACTGGGCTTCCGGAGCATCTGTTGCTTCAGCAGATGGTATCAATTATTTCGGAACCGGCACGGCGGCAGCACTTGCCACCGGCACCACCCCACCGAAAGCATACGGACTGCGTATCTTCAATGGCCAGATCTATTATTCCACTCAAAAGTCCGGTCCGACCAATACCTCAAGCCAGCTCGGTATTTTTGCCTTAGGAACGGGCAAACCGACCAGCGGTACGGTAACCGTAAGCCAGGTGATCAATACAGGCAGCATTGTCCCGCAGGATTTCTCATTCAGTTCTACGGGCGACACCTGCTATATTGCCATCAGCCTCAACACCGCTGCGGGCGGTATCCAGAAATGGGTGCGCAGTTCCGGCACCTGGTCGCTTGCGTATACAATAGGAACCGGAGCAACGAATACCGGAGCGTACGGAATCGTGGCGGATTATTCCGGCAGTAATCCTATTCTGTATGCAACCACATTTGAATCAACAGGAAACCGCATTATTAAAGTGGTGGATAACGGATCGGCTTCCGGCTCAACCATTACAACGCTTGTAAGTGCGGTCTCCGGTGTATTTTATAAAGGCATCACCTTTGCCCCGTTGGCTTCAGGCACACCCGTGGTGCAGCTTACCGTAAGCAGCGATACTGCTTCCGAGGCTGGCATGAGTGTCATCACGATCAAAGCAAATGCCTCGGCCAGCGTTACGGCGTCCCAGACCATTTCCCTGAATATTTCCGGAACAGGCATCACTTCCGGCGACTACTCCCTGAGCGCATCCACGCTGACTATCCCTGCAGGAAGTGCAACAGCAAGCGCCACATTTACCGTGAAGGACGATATCCTTGGTGAAGGCACAGAAACTGCACGCATAGCATTGAGAAGTGCTTCTTCCGGTATCAGCATCGGCTGGGACAGTGTGAAAACGATCACGATAGCCGATAACGATGGTAATAACATCCCGGTGATCAATATAAATACAGACTCCACTACTGATTATATAGACAGCGCGGCTTCAGGCATGATCAAATCTTCCTTTGTGCTCAGCGGTGTAAAGAACAACCCAACCGATCCTGCAAACACACTCGGGGTTGCCTGCAACATTACCGACCTGGAGACGCCTTCTTCTATGCTGGGTCTTTCCGTTTCGAGTTCGGACACAAATGTGGTGCCGCTTGCGAATATCACGATCACCGGCAGCGACTCGATTCGTTACGTACATATCCTGCCTAAAAAAGCCGGCTACTCGGATATCCGTCTTACCGTTTCCGATGGTATCGATTCATCCCTGTTTACCCTGCATTATGCAGCATCCGAAGACAGCATCCGCACCGCACAGTCCCGCTGGCATACCGGCATTTCCGATGCATCGGCGGCGATTGCGCTGGATGATGATTATTTTATTGTGGGCGATGATGAACTGAATGTGCTGAATGTGTATTCGCGTAAAAATTCCGGAATGCGCGTAAAAAGTTTTGAATATACATCCTGGCTTTCATTGCCGAATCCTTCCAAGCCGGAAGTGGATCTGGAAGCGGGTACCCGCAGTCTCCGCAAAAGCGGCAGATGCTATTGGATGGGATCTATGAGTAACGGCAAATCGCCTTTTGATGCGAAGCCGAACCGCAACCGCCTGTTCGCCACTGATATCTCCGGCACCGGCGCTGCCACAACCTTTACCGTAAAGGGATATACCGCACTCCGCGATTCCATGATCGTATGGGGAGACGCAAACGGCTATAATTTCACGGCAAGCGCCGCTGCAGGCGTGGATTCCAAACTCCCTAACGGCTTTGCTGCCGAGGGTATGGTATTCGGACCGGACAGCACTACCCTGTATATCGCCATGCGTGCGCCGCTGGTTCCGGTAACCAGTCGTAAAAATGCCCTGATCGCACCGATCAGAAATTTTGAAACCTGGTTCAATGATGGCAGCCCTTCCGGACCGGTGAATTTCGGTGCGCCTATAGAATTGAATCTCGGCGGACGCGGTATCAGAGACATCATGCGTACCAAAGAGGGTGTGTACATCATTGTTGCCGGTAATGTCGGCGGCTCTCCGCTGACGGGCGCGATCTATAAATGGTCGGGCAAGCAAACTGACACGGCAGTACTGGTAACCGTGCATCCCGGCGACAGCCTGAACTTTGAAGGTGTTGTGGAAAATGGTGTGGGTGGTCTGCAACTGATCACGGATAACGGCGACGATATGCTGTATAACGACGGAACAGCTATGAAGGACTTCGGAGATCTCATCCTGCGCAAATTCCGTTCGGTAGTACTGACGGGATTGGATCTGAGCTGGAAGCCTTCATCAATATCAGAAAAATCAGTAACGGGAATGGATGTACAACTCGTACCGAATCCGGCACAGGAAGCGGTGACAGTCGCATTTACGACAGACCCGGGTACGCCATACCGCATTGCACTGATGGATCTGCAGGGTCGTACCGTGACCGCTTCGGAAGGAAGCGCCTCTGATAAAAATATGCATATAGTATTTAACCTGAGCCAGGTGGCAAAAGGGTTTTACTTTGTGCAGGTAAGCAGAAAAGGCATGCAGCAAACGGTGAAATTACTGGTACAGTAAAACACTTAACCGCTTCAACAGCACAGCGACACGGCAGATTCCGTGTCGCTTTTTTTATGCGCCGGAAAAATGCTCAAAAGGTATAGATTTCACAAAAAACGAAGCCAAAAAAGCCTTTTAAAAGGCGGAATTGTCTTACGATTGTAATAAATTTGCGCATCTTCCAACGAAGCATTTCACAAATAAAATACATTATGGCCTTCGATTTCGATCTCATTAAAAAGCACTACGAACAGCTCCCCGCCAAGATCGCGGAAACAAAAAAACTGCTGGGTCGTCCTTTGACACTCACAGAAAAAATCCTGTACGCCCACCTTTGGGATAAATTTCCTGCAAACGCTTACGAAAGAGGTAAAAGCTATGTGGACTTTGCACCGGATCGCGTTGCGATGCAGGATGCAACCGCACAGATGGCGTTGCTGCAGTTTATGCAGGCAGGGAGAGCTAAAGTAGCGGTACCAAGCACGGTACACTGTGATCACCTGATCCAGGCAAGAGATAACAGCGAAGTGGATCTGAAAAGAGCCGTTACAGAGAGCAAGGAAGTATATGATTTCCTCGCTTCTGTTTCTGATAAATACGGTATCGGTTTCTGGAAACCCGGAGCCGGTATCATTCACCAGGTAGTACTGGAAAACTACGCATTCCCCGGCGGTATGATGATCGGAACCGACAGTCATACCGTAAACGCAGGCGGACTGGGTATGGTAGCCATCGGAGTCGGAGGCGCTGATGCCTGTGACGTAATGGCGGGCCTGCCCTGGGAACTGAAATTCCCGAAACTGATCGGTATTAAACTGACAGGTAAGCTGAGCGGATGGACTGCTCCTAAAGACGTGATCCTGAAAGTAGCCGGTATCCTTACTGTAAAAGGCGGAACAGGCGCAATCGTCGAGTACTTCGGCGAGGGTGCTGTAGCGATGAGCTGTACCGGTAAAGGCACTATCTGTAACATGGGTGCTGAGATCGGAGCAACAACTTCCACCTTCGGTTACGACGACAGTATGAGCCGTTACCTCAGGGGAACAAACCGTGCAGATATCGCTGATGCTGCAGACGCGGTACGTGAGCACCTCACCGGCGATGCTGAAGTATACGCAAATCCTGAACAATATTTCGACCAGGTGATTGAAATCAACCTGAGCGAACTGGAACCTCATCTGAACGGACCTTTCACTCCGGATCTGGCTACGCCGATCTCAAAAATGAAGGAAGAAGCCGAGAAAAACGGCTGGCCTACAAAAGTGGAAGTAGGTCTGATCGGAAGCTGTACCAACTCTTCTTACGAAGACATCAGCCGTTCTGTAAGCATTGCAAAACAGGTGGCAGAAAAAAGCCTGAAAACAAAGGCAGAATTCACGATTACTCCGGGCTCCGAGCAGGTACGCTTTACTATTGAGCGCGACGGCTTCCTGGATACATTCGACAAGATCGGTGCCAAAGTATTCTCTAACGCCTGCGGTCCCTGTATCGGTATGTGGGATCGTATGGGCGCCGACAAACAGGAAAAAAACACGATCGTTCACTCTTTCAACCGCAACTTCGCAAAACGTGCAGACGGTAACCCGAACACCTATGCGTTTGTTGCTTCGCCGGAGCTCGTTACAGCGCTTGCTATCGCGGGCGACCTTACGTTCAATCCATTGACAGATACACTGACCAATGAAAAAGGCGAGCAGGTGAAACTGGATGAACCTTCCGGATTTGAACTGCCTCCACGCGGCTTTGCAGTTGACGATGCAGGCTACCAGGCCCCGGCTGAAGACGGCAGCAAAGTGAATGTGGCTGTAGATCCGAATTCAAGCCGCCTGCAGTTGCTGGCTCCGTTCCCCAAATGGGAAGGTACTGATCTGAAAGGATTGAAACTGCTGATCAAAGCAAAAGGAAAATGTACTACTGACCATATCTCCATGGCGGGTCCCTGGTTGAAATTCCGCGGTCATCTGGATAACATTTCCAACAATATGCTGATCGGTGCGGTGAACTATTTCAACGACAAAACTGATTCCATCAAAAGTCAGCTCACCGGCGAATACGGCCCTGTACCGGCTACACAACGTGCTTATAAGGCGCAGGGTATCGGCACAGTGGTGGTAGGTGACGAGAACTATGGCGAAGGCAGCAGCCGTGAACACGCAGCAATGGAACCACGTTTCCTGGGCGTACGTGCAGTACTGGTAAAATCTTTCGCGCGTATCCACGAGACCAACCTGAAAAAGCAGGGAATGCTCGCTTTGACCTTTGCAGACAAAGAGGATTACAACAAGATCCAGGAAGATGACACCATCGACATCCTCGGACTGACCAGCTTTGCGCCGGGAGTTCCATTGACACTGGTGTTCCATCACGCAGACGGTTCTTCCGACACCATCCAGGCTAATCATACATACAATGAGCAGCAGATCGAATGGTTCAAAGAAGGAGCTGCCCTGAACATCATCCGCAAACAATTCGGTGCTGCCTAACCGCAAGCCGTTAAATAATCATGATTATAAAAAATCCGCTCTGTAAGGGCGGATTTTTTATTACCAGGAATCATACCGGGCCGGTACCTTTGTAACAGTGACCAATAAACCTGTTATACGCAGCATTTTCTTCGGAAACTATTTCTATGGCATCTGTGCCGTAGCTCTTTCTATGGAGGCCGCCGTGCAGCAAGGTATTCCCATAAATGAACCCGCTTATTACTGGATCGTATTTTCACTCTGCACCTGGTTCTACACGCGCGCCTACGTTCAGGATCAGAATCCTGATAACCTCAATCAGCGTACACAATGGTACCGTCACCATGCAAGGCTGGTGCATGTGAGCCAGGCTTTACTGCTGACCAGCGGCAGTGCCCTGCTGTTGTGGAGCATACCGCAACTCCGCTTCGACATAGGATGGCAGAACTGGTTCCTGTTGCTTTGCTTCCCGGCCGCAGCCTTTCTGTATTACGGACCACAACTGGGCAGTCGCTTCTCTCTGAATCTGCGTAACCGCGGCTGGCTTAAACCGTTCCTGATAGGGTTTATATGGGCCGGCGCAGTGACGGTTTATCCGCTGTTCTATTATTATATGCAACAAGGTATGCAACCGGTCGCAACCTCCATCACGCTGCTGCTGTTCACTAAAAACTTTGTCTTCATTTCCATTTTATGCATCATGTTCGACATCAAGGACTATGCCGAAGACTACAACCGGGAACTTAAAACATTCGTGGTGAGGAACGGGCTGAGAAAAACGATCTTTATGCTGTTGATCCCTTTGTGCATCGTAGGGCTTGCCAGCCTTGTTGTGATCGGTATCTTCCGGGGTTTTACGCCCGTGCGCATCGGTGTCAACACCCTGCCCTTCTGGGCGGCGATGCTTACGGCTTATTCTCTGCACAAGCGTCACCAGATCCTTTACTACCTGGTACTGATCGACGGGCTGATGCTGTTCAAAGCTTTCTGCGGAATTATTGCAATGTGGTTCTGACAAAAAAAATCGCCGGAGTAAGCACTCCGGCGACGTTCCACTTTATCGGTTTACTGGACCTAATCTTTAAGCGATTCGGCTACCGATACTCTTTTGCGGCGCAGCCAGTCTTTAAGACGGAAGGCCAGCAGACTCATTACCGGAACAACGATCAGTGTAAGGAAAGTAGCAAAGCTCAATCCGTAGATCATCGTCCACGCGAGCGGTCCCCAGAACGCAACGCTGTCTCCGCCCAGGAAGATGTGCGGATTCAGGTGACGGAACAAGGACACGAAGTCGATGTTCAATCCTATCGCCAGCGGAATCAAGCCAAGAATAGCTGCGGTAGCCGTAAGAATTACCGGCGTCATACGGGTGCGTCCTGCTTCCACCACGGCATCGAAAGGTTCCATTCCTTCCTTGAGCATCAGGTCCATAAATTCGATCAGCAGGATACCGTTCCGCACCACAATACCCGCAAGTGCGACGATACCGATACCGCTCATGACAATAGAGAATTTCACTTTGAAGATCGCCACACCCAGGAATACACCGAATACAGAGAAAATGATCTCCGACATGATGATCAGCGTACGGCTGATGGAGTTGAACTGGATGATCAGGATCAGGAATATCAGGCACACGGCAATACCCATTGCACGGCCCAGGAATGCTCCGGTTTCCGCCTGATCTTCCTGTTGTCCGCCCATTTTAATCGTTACTCCGGCGGGCGCCTTGAAGTTACCGAGCTCGGCCTGGATTGCAGACACGACCTCATTCTCATTGAATCCGCCGATTACATTGGATGATAATGAAATAATTCTTTTCTGATCCTTACGCTTGATACCTCCGTAAGTGGTACCGTAACGGATGTCGGCAAAGGAGCTCACCGGCACCTGACGGATCACGCCGCCCATTCCCATATCGCGGTACACGATCGGCATATTACGCACGGCATCGATGTTTTCACGCTGGTTCTGGTTCAGACGCAGGGTGATGGGGTAATCGTCATTTGCATCGCGGAAGCGGCTGATCTCTTTACCGAACACCGCAGTACGCAGTCCGGCAGCAACCTGGCCGGTAGTGATACCAGCAGCATTCATACGCTCACGATCGAGGTCGAACACGATCTCCGGCTTGGAAGCCTGGAAGTCGCTGCGCAGCTCTTCCACTCCTGCAATCTGTTTCTTCTCAAGGAAGCGTTTTAATCTTTCAGAGGTATTGATGAGTGAATCAAGATTGTCTCCGGAGATATCAATAACAACCGGCTTCGGCAACGGCGGGCCGGAACTTTCCTTATCTACCGTTACTTCCGCACCGGGTACGCCTTTCACCGCCTGGCGGATACGTTCGAGGTATTCTGCAGTAGACTTGCCGTTACGTTTGGCAAACTCCACGAAAGCAACCGTGATTTTTCCTTTATTAGGGAAGTCGCCCACCTCACCGCTGTTGGGGTCGATGGCGCCTACCGTAACATTCGAGATCACCGACTTTACAACGGGATTTTTCTTACCTGTTTTAAGGTCAATGTCCAATGCTTTATCCACGCGTTCTTCCAGTCGTTCCAGTACCTTGTTGGTATAAGCCTGGTCTGTTCCCACCGGCATATTGAGGTATACGTAAGCGAAGTTGGGTTCACCGCTCGGGAAGAACACCACTTCCGGTTTACGCACCATCATCAGTACGATAGCCAGAACGAAAATACCGATCATAATGCCCAATGTTGCAAAAGGGCGAACCAGCGCGCGTTTCAGCCATTTGGCATACCAATCCTGGAATGCAGGCCATACCTTATTCTGGAAGGAGTGAATCCATTTTTCGAACACGAATTTTTCGAGCAGTACAAATCCATAAATGAACAGCACGAAATTGCCCATACCAAAAGAGGCGGTGATGTAGCACAGCGCGATCACGGAAAGGAAGATAATCATCACCACCTTATCGCGTTTTCCCCATCTGCGTTTGCCTGTATCGTGCGGATCGTGCGGTTTCATAAAGTCTACCGCAAATACAGGGTTGATGATATACGCAACCAGCAGCGAGGCAATCAGGGTGATGATCAGCGTTATCGGCAGGTAGAACATAAAGCTCCCGATTACACCTTTCCAGAATGCGAGCGGAATGAACGGAATCAATGTGGTTACCGTACCGGATAACACCGGCAGAAACACCTCGCCTGTAGCTACTTTCGCAGCCTTTTTAATCGGCACTTTACCATTCTCGAAGATCCGGTGCGTGTTCTCAATCACCACAATCGCATCGTCCACCACAATACCCAGCGCAAGCAGGAAAGAAAACAGCACGATCATGTTCAGCGTAAAGCCGATTCCCGGCATTACCAGGAAAGCAAGCGCACAGGAAAGCGGTACGGACATCGCCACGAACAAGGCATTTGTTACGCCCATAAAGAACATCAGGATCACGGTTACCAGGATAAAGCCTATGATGATCGTATTGATCAGATCAGTAAGCGTTGTCTTCGTGGTCTCGGACTGATCGCCGGTTACTACAAGGTTCAGCTCTTTCGGTAGTTCCTCTTTGTGCATACGCTCCAGCAGTGCTTCAATTTTTTCAGAAGCATCAATCAGGTTCTGCCCTTTGGCCTTGATGATATTCAGCGTGATAACGTTCTTACCGTCGAGTCGTGCATAGCTTTTCTGCTCCTCAAAATTATCGCGGACGTCTGCGATGTCTTTCAGATAAATAGCCTTACCCTGCTGGTTGCGAACGATCAAATTTCCGATCTGTTCGGCGCTGGTAAACTCGTTACGGATACTCAGGATACGCTTCTGGTTGTTCATAGATACCTCACCCGCCGTGGCTGAAAAGTTCTCATAAGAAACCGTCTGTTCGATATCGTTGAATGTCATCCCTGCCGCCTGCATGCGGAACAGGTCAACGTTGATCTGTATCTCACGCTCGAGTGCACCAACCATGTCCACGCGCTTGATCTCCTTAAACTCTTCGATCTCATCCTTTACACGGTCTGCGTATTTTTTCAGACGGTTCAGATCGAAGTTGCCGGAGATGTTCACATAAAGGATCGGAACCTCGGTAAGATCAATGTCTTTCACTTCAGGCTCGTTCGGAAGATTGCTGGGCAGGTCGGTACGCGCTTTGTCCACGGCATCTTTCACATCCTGCTTTGCCTTGTCTACCAGCACATCCGTATTGAACTCGACGATTACAACAGAGTAATCCTGGAATGAATTGGAAGTGACCTTTTTTACACCTGTCAGATTTTTTACTTCTTTCTCGATAGGCTTGGTAACAAGGTTCTCCATGTTGTCGGGAGAAGTACCCGGATAGACCGTCTGTACGATGATCTGCGGCAGCTTGATCTCCGGGAACTGTTCCTTCGGAAGGCTGATATAGGTCATGAGACCGATCAGCGTAATAATGATTGTGAGTATATATACGGCCGTCCGGTTGTCTACCGCCCAACTGGACAACTTAAACTCTTTAAAAGTGTCTTTCATCGAAAATGCTTGTAAGGGGAATTGCTAATGAGCGTTATATCTTATTCTACAACAATGGATTCTCCGTTGTCCACATCTTCAAATCCTTCGGTGATCACACGGTCTCCGGCTTTCAATCCCTTAAGGATCTCCACCATGCCGTTACTGTTACGACCGACGGTCACGATAACAGCTTTTGCCTTGTTGCCATCTGCCACATACACCATATCTCCCTCGGCCGTATGCTGGATGACCTGCACCGGAACCACAAGCGCGTTATCGTTTTCGTAATTGGATATCTTCATACGGCAGGACATGTTCGGATATACTTTTGACTGACCGCTGAGGTGTACCTGCACGGTGAATGCGCGGGAAATAGGATCAACCTGACGCGCCACGTAACCCAGTTTCGTGGTAATGGAATCCTGGATATCCGGGAATACCAGGATCACTTTGTCTCCGGCTTTTACTTTGCCAATATAGTTTTCACCCAGATTGGCCTCAGCGCGCAGTTTATCAAAGCTTACCACGCGTATACCCACCTGTCCGGGGCTGGCCATATCCCCCACTTTGAGTGTGAAGTCGTCTACAGTTCCGGAGATCGGAGCTACGATGCGGTACATATTGCGCTGCGCGAGCAAAGCTTCTTTCTCCTTTATCGCACCGTCATAGGTTGCTTTTGCCTGAAGCAACTGAACCTCGGATCCGATCTGCTGATCCCACAGACCTTTTTGCTTTTCGTACAGCGATTTACTCAGGGTAAGTTTTACATCCACGCCTTTAATCTGCTGCTCAATGGCCGCAGCATCCATGGTTGCAAGCACCTGACCTTTGCTTACCTTCTGACCGCTTTTTACATTGATGTGCGTGATCACACCGGCGGCCTGGGGCGTAGCGAGTACGTTTTCATCGCCAACGATCTGCGATTGTACTTCTATATAAGAACGGAAATGTGTCGACTGTAATTCCGTAACACTTACCGGACTTGCCTTTTGCGGATTTTTGGAAGCAGTTTCCGTTTCCAGCTTTTTGATTTTTGCATCCAGTTCCAGGCGCTGCTTTTTCAGTTTGGCTAACTGATCCGCTGCCTTTTCGTCGCCGGATCCGCCGCCGCAGGAAGCCAGAAGTAAGGTTGCTGCTACAATTGAGGAAAGTGATTTCATCTGAAGTATATTTTCGTTTTATTGCGGGTTGATTATTTACTGAGAAGTCCTAATGATTTCTGAAGATCGGTTTCTGCATCCAGCAGGCTCTTCAAAGCGATGAAGTAATTATTCTGGGCATTCAGCCAGTCGCCCTGAGCGAGAATCACATCCTGGTTGGATCCTACACCGGCAGCATATTTTTTATTGGTAAGGTCGTATACCGAACGTGCTAGCTGCTCATTTCTCCTGCGGCTCTCCAGCGTCTGCAAAGCTGCGGTAAGCGCGATCTTGGCAGATTTCGTCTGAAAATCGATACCGATACGTGCATTTTCCAGATCATTGGCCGCTTTCTCCACGTTGAGTTTCGCCTGCTTCACGCGGCTCCTGCGTTGCCAACCGTCGAAGATCGGGATATCCAGCTGGAACAGGTAAAAAGAGGAAGTAAGGTATCTGGCCCTCACCAACGCGTCAAACTGTGCAGCAGAGTAGTTATAACCTGCGTTACCCGTAAGCGTCAATGTGGGAAGGCCTTCAAACCGATAACGTTTGAGATCATATTCCTGCAGGCGTAAAGCAGATTTAAGCACATTGAACTGCGTACGGTTTTCATAAGGAAGATCCCGGAGCAACAGCTTGTCTGCATCCGCAACAGGTCCGTCGAGGTTCGAATCCACCAATACGATCGGTGTATTTACCTCCATGCCCATATTATATTTCAGCAGCTGACTCGCTACTTCAATACCATTTGCGGTGTTGATGCTGTCGCTCTCAAGATTATTCAGCTGAACGGAATTACGGTCTACTTCCAGTTTTTCCACAAGACCGGCCTGATATGTCGCCTGCAGATCGGCGTTCCCCTTACGCACAACAGCAATACTGCTTTTCAGCACTTCAAACTGCCGTTGGGCGATTACCAGTGCACGATAGGCTTTGATCACCTGCACGCGCACGTCTTCTTCTTTCATCACGGCATTGTTACGCGCCATTTCCATCAATGCATCACGTGCCTGCAGAGCCACAAACAGGGAACCGTTGAACAACAGCTGCGAACCGGTAACACCCAGATTGGCATTGTGCTTTACCGAAAACGGAATGATCACGGATGTACCTGGAGCACCCACGAAATCACCCGGCAATACGGTTTTCATCGGGTCGAGGTAGTTCTGATATTTACCCTGTGCGTTGATCTGCGGAAGCGTCCTTCCGGTCACTTCACGGTTCTTTGCCTGCTGGATCTCCACATCGATACGGGCATTACGTGCCGCTGCAGAATTTTTAATGGCATAATCTACAGCCTGATCCAGCGTAAGCGCTACAGTTTCCTGAGCAACCGAATCCGCAGCACAAAAAAGCGAAATAAGAAAAAGACCGGGAAAAATTCGTCTCATATATTGTATATTGTAAGTAGTGTTAGTATGGGTGGAGATTAATGTTTGTAATACTGTTCCTTGTACTTGCGGTATAACTTTTCACCTTTGGCTGTCAGAATGCCGCGCATAAAATGTTCGGTGATTTCGTGGTTAACCCTGTACATATCGAATTTATCTTTCATCAGCATATTCGGCATCACGATCATCAGGGACGATTCAATATGAAACCGGGAAAGGATTTCCGGATCAAAATCATCCCGGTAATTTCCTTCTGCGACTCCCTGTTCAAGATTTCTGCGTATCGACTCCACATCACGTTCCATATTGGACCGGAACTGACGGTAGCCTTCCGGATAAAAGCGCTGCAATTCGTAAATACTTAATGGATTCACCTCCTTAAATACATTATCGAAATTTGCCTTCACCCGTACAAACCCTTCCACAGCGTCGGAAGCGTCTGCCATCAGTCTGTCGCAATGAGAACAGAGTGTATCCTTATACCAGTCCAACGCGGCAGTAATCACCTTATTCTTATTATCGAAATATTGATACAAAGTCTTTTTTGAAATACCCGCATGACGCGCGATATCGTCCATGGTTACCGACTTAAAACCAAACCGCTTGAACAATTCCACGGTGCTCAGTAAAATTTTACTGCGCACATCTGTTGCCTGTAAATAGTCCTCTAACATCACGGCGCAAAACTATGGAAACAAAAATTACAAAAAACGTTTCCATCATAGTAAATGTTTCACTTTTACAGAACCTTAACAATAACCGGGCCTGTGTGTTTAAAATGTAACAAATTGTGGTTTTCGTGTAAGACTATTCGATCGTTATCGTTCATTTTTGCCGAAACACAATTTGGTGTGGCTGTTCTGCTTGGAATGGCTCACTGTTTTAAGTTATCTTCGATCAGACTGCCTGAAACAAAACGCTAATGAAATTATTCGTCAAATACGACATCAATAAAGCCTGCAAAATGCTACTCCAGGAACAGCTGGAAAAACTGGGTGTTGCGCACAGCATCACCGCTTTCGGAGAAGTGGATATTGAAGAACCGCTGACGGGTGAACGCATGAAATCCATTGGCGAAGCGCTGGGACATTACGGCATTGAAATTGTTGAATCGCAGAAGAGCATTATTATCCAGAAGATCAAGGACGCGATTATTGAAATGGTGTTCAACGAAGACGCATTGCCGAGCTCAAAAATCTCTTACTATTTGTCCGAAAAGCTCGGTTACAGTTACGGTTATATTTCCAATCTGTTTTCCGACGCCACTTTTACATCAATTGAGAACTTTATTATTCTGCAGAAAATCGAACGCGCAAAGCAGCTGATCATTACCAACGAATATACTTTTACCGAAATTGCCTGGAAGCTGAACTATAGCAGTGTCGCGCATTTCAGCACACAATTTAAAAACGCAACAGGTCTGACACCCAGTGCGTTCCAGCGCATAATCAACAAACGGCGCGAAGCAGCCGGCAAATAGAGGCCCCATTAAAAATACCGTATGCAAAAAGAAGCCATTCACGTATTGCTCGCAGATGATGATGTAGATGATCGCCTGTTTTTCAAAGAAGCATTTGAAGAAATAAAAATCAAGACCAATGTTCAGATCGTGAAAGACGGTATGGAACTGATGAAGGAATTGAACCGTCCGGATGCGAAATTGCCGCATATCCTCTTTCTTGACCTGAATATGCCGCGCAAAACGGGAATGGAATGTCTGAAGGAGATCAAAGAAAATGATAAGTTCAACGATATAGCGATCGCAATTTATTCCACGTCTGCGTCCGAACAGGATATTGAGCAGACTTTCGTTAACGGAGCAAATGTGTATATCAAAAAGCCCAACGATTTCGGCACGCTCAAGAAGATACTGACAGAGATCATTACGGTCAACTGGCAGTACCATACATCCGGTCTGGACCGGAGCAATTTTTTACTGAGCCTCTGATAAATTTATTCACATGAAAGGGACGGGAATACTGAACATGTCGTTTTTACTTAAAGGAATCTTTGCATCTTCTGTCTTCATCCTGATTTTCATATCGATCGTCTCGTATAAGCACGCCACTTCGCTGACGGCGTCTTCGGATGCGTTGCAGCATTCGTACAATGTCAGGAATGAGCTGGAACAGGTAATTTCGTTCATCAAAGATGCGGAAACCGGACAGCGCGGCTACCTGCTGTCGCATGACTCAAGCATGCTGGCGCCTTATCTGAATGCGCGCGACAAGGTGAATAAATCGATGTACAGCCTTTCTATTCTTGCAAAAGGAAAACCGCTGCAGGAAGCAAATCTGGATACGCTCTATAACCTGATCACCGAACGGTTTGCCTACATGAACCTGCTGCTGAATGCCAGCGGCAAAATCTCCATGAATGATGAGCTGCTGCACCGCAACCTGATGAAAGAACAGGAGGTGATGAACAAGATACGCATGCGTGTGGACAACATGATGAGCCTGGAGCAGCAATTCCTCTCCGACCGTAAGGAACAGTTTAAAAATGAGATGTCGTTTACGCCGCTGTTTACGTTTCTACTGCTGATCTTTTCGGTAATGGTATTCATATTTGCCTACCTCAGGCTCAACAGCCAGGTGACTGTTTTGCGAAACTCCAATGAGGCGTTGCAGCTCAGCGCAGAACAGATCAACCATGCGGAGCACATCGGCGCCTTCAGCACCTGGCGCTGGAACAGTAAAAACCATGAAATTGAATACTCGGATAATTATGCTGCCTTGCTCGAAACAGGAGTAGACAGGAAACAAATTCCGTTCAGGGATATCATTGAAAAAGTACATCCGGACGATCGCGCTGCCGTTATCGCATACAATCAGACTCCGGGCTCCAGGAATTCTGCTCCCCTGCTCTACCGCATCTATCGCAGCGACGGGGATCTGCGCTATTTCAGTTCGGTAGGTAAAACCGTCCACACACTTAACGGAAGCGCCATTTACCTGGGCATTACATCCGACATCACAGAAGAATATAAAAAGAACCTGTCGCTTCAGGAACGCAACCTGGAACTGGAGCAGACGAATAAAGAACTGGCGTCGTTTAACTACGTTGCCAGCCACGACCTTCAGGAGCCACTGCGCATTATCCAGACTTATATATCACGTATACAGGAAAAAGAAAAACACAATCTGAGCGAATCTGCCTCCGAATATTTTGAACGCATCCGGTCTTCTGCAAACAGAATGCAGGTGCTGATCAGTGACCTGCTGATGTTTTCCCGCACCAACAAAGCGGAGAAGGTATTTGAACCGGCAGACCTCAACGAGCTGCTGGCTCAGGCCCGCCAGGATCTGTCTGCGCTCATAGAGGAAAAGAAAGCAGTTATTGACTGTGACCAATTACCGGAACTTAGCGTCATACCCTACCAGATAAAACAATTATTCCTGAACCTGATCGGCAACTCGCTGAAATATGCACGCGAAGGCGTTTCGCCGAAGATAGAAATCAGGAAACGCGCACTTACCGATGAGGAATGCCCTCAGTTCCGTCGCAACCCGCGCCTTAAATACACCTGCATCAGCGTAATCGATAACGGACTGGGCTTTGAACAACAGTTTGCCGAAAACATATTCGTTCTGTTCAAACGCCTGCATCAAAAAAATGAATACCCGGGCACAGGCATCGGACTATCGATCTGCAAAAAAATCGCAGAGATCCATTCCGGTTTCATTTATGCGGAAGGCTTTACCAATCAGGGCTCTAAATTTCACATTATTCTTCCCGAGGCGTCCGCGTAATGGAAATCGTGTAAACAATACCTGATACCTTGTAAATCCGCTGCTGGCCTGCAACTGGACCTTTGTGTTTATTGACTCACAAAAAACACAATGTATGAAAACCAGAAATTCACTGTTATCGATCATCAGCGCAAGCGTAATTGTATTTGCATCATGCACGAATAATCCGCGTACCGTAGACGACAAGGCATCTGCCGAGGCCGTTAGCGACAACAAAGTGCAGGAACAGGCCGCTGCTGAAAATTATGAACAACTCACCCGTATTGCCGACCTGCTGATACAGGAAGTACGCTTAGGGGATATCGCCCAGACGAATAGTTCCAGCAGCGCGGTTCGCAAATCTGCCGCTGACCTGAAACAAAAAAGTCAGGCAATGTATAACGAGCTCAGCGCCCTCGCGCAGGCGAAAGCAATTGTCCTGCCGGAATTACCGGGCAATGATGGCACTGCTTTCGTTACAAAAATGCAACAGCTTAAAGGAACGCAATTCGATACGGAATATTCCAGTATTACAACTTCAGACCACACTCAGTTGCTGGATATGCTGCAATCCACTGCTGCCTCCTCTAACGATGCAGATATCCGCGAATGGGCCAATAAGGCATTATCTGTTTTAAAAACACACGAAACGCCGGCTTCCTGATCCGGCATTCGACCCTGTGCTATACTAACCTAAAAACTATCTGCTATGAATATTAAGAAATCTGCGGCTGCAATCGGCACACTGATTGACGTCAATAAAGACAGGCTGAAAGGCTACCTGAAATTAGCCGGTAAAACTTCCGACCAGTTGATGAAAAAAATGTTTCAGCGATATGCCGAGCACAGCCAGGACGCGATAAAAACCCTCGGAGCATTGCTGGCGCAGATGGGTTTGCCACTCACGGCAGGCAAAGTAGAAGATTCGTCGGAATCGCTTCCGCTCAGCAGGATCAATCTCCAGCAGCAAACAAATGACATCGGAAAAAGGCCGTTGCTGGCTATTTGTCTCACCAGCGAAAATGTGGTATTGGAACGATACAATCAGGTGCTGTCCGATTCAGTGGATCACCTCACCATCGAACAGCACAAAATGATCTACAAGCAGTACATGTTTTTGAAAAAAGATCATCAGGATTTGCTGTCCCTTCAATTCTAAATTAAATCAGTTGTATATGGAATCCGGTAACAACAATAGTCAATCCTCCAATTTCATCAAGTTGCTGATAAGCATTGTGCTTTGCGAAGCAACGGGCGCGGTCAGCGCTTTGATCGGAGGCCCGGAACCGAATGACTGGTTCCGTCAGCTGGCGAAACCATCGTGGAATCCGCCTTCTTACGTTTTTGGTCCGGTCTGGATCGTCCTGTATCTGCTGATGGCCATTTCCCTGTGGCGTATATGGATACAACCTAAAACACCACAACGCCAGAAAGCTGCCGGTTTGTTTGCCCTGCAACTGTTTCTGAACTTCTGGTGGTCAGTGATCTTTTTCAGATTCCATCAGGCCGGATGGGCATTTGTTGAGATATGCTTTCTGTGGATCGCAATCGTAGCAACTATTTTTGCAAGTGCTCCGCTCTGCAGGAAAGCCGCGTGGCTGATGGTCCCATACATAAGCTGGGTAAGCTTTGCAGCGATACTTAACTATACTATATTCCGTTTAAACACTCCTTAAAATCGTGTAATAACGGGCGTTTAATCGTGTAATAGTTTCGTTGAGATGCCGGACGATTTTTGTATCGTAAAAATGATTGTTAACCATTAAAAGATGAACAATGAAAGCTACACTCAAAACAATCGCCGCGATACTGTTACTGACACCGGCCGCCGTTAAGGCTCAGACCACATCCAATCGTATCCTGCCACGTGTGGGTATTAAAGCTGGATTGAACGCGTCTAACTTTTACACCGACGATGTTACAGACAAAAATATGATGAGCGGATTCAACGTAGGTATTTTCATGAAGGCTCCGCTGACCAAACATCTGTCACTGATGCCTGAACTCTATTATACCACAAAAGGTGCCGAACTCACTTACAACAACAGTGTGATCTCCGGTACAGGACGTTTCCGTCTCAATTATCTGGAAGTACCGATCCTGCTGGGCATTAATGTCTTCAGAAATATCAACGTACATGCCGGGCCTTATGTTTCCTACCTGCTGGACGGAAGCGCGAAAGGCACATCCAATGTTTCGCTTTTCGACTTCCAGAAAAATATCGACGTAAATAATTACAACCGCATGGAAGGCGGACTGGCTTTAGGTGCGGCAATCGATATTGCCAAACTGAGCGTCGGAGCACGTTACTACTACGGGATGACCGACATCGGAAGATCTCAGCAATTCAATGGTGTAACCTATACGGTCCCTAATGCACGCAATAGTGTATTCAATATTTATCTCGCTTTAGCCCTGAATTAATCGGGATTAAACGGTTTAAACAAAAACAAACATTCATTTATTCACATCTAAACCTAAATTTTATGAACAGTCTGCTTTATCTGATAGCTGTAATCCTGGTGATCTGCTGGGCCATTGGCTTCTTCGCCTACAGTGCGGGAAATATCATTCATATTTTACTTGTGCTCGCCATTATTTCCGTGTTACTACGCGTGATAGGTGGCAGCAGGGCCTGACGATTTTGTTTTTGTTTCAAGCCCGCGCTTTAATGCGCAAAAGACTCCGGCTTACACCGGAGTCTTTTTATTATTTTTATTTATTCGGATTTTACGAAAGCAGTTCCTCGATATTACGGAATACAGCCGCCGGTTCTTCCCCTTTCCACAATATGCGGTAAATGTAGGTGGCTATGGGTATGTCAAGTCCCAAAGTATCAGCAACGGACTGCATGCATTTGGAAGCATAATAGCCTTCGGCAACCATGCTCATTTCCAGCGATGCGGCAGCAACGGAATACCCTTTACCGATCATCATTCCGAATGCGCGGTTACGGCTGTGCAGCGAATAGGCCGTTACCAGCAGATCACCGAGATAAGCGCTGGTGTGCATATCCGGCCGGTCTTCCGAAGGATGAACAAGATCGAAATGGACGAGCAGGAAACGATGCATCTCGCGGTAGCAGTTGGTGATATATACACTCAGGAAATTATCACCGTAATCAAGTCCATGTGCGATACCGGCACCCAGTGCATAGATATTTTTCAAAACTGCCGCCAGCTGCGCGCCCCATATATCATGGTTAAAGGTGGTACGCAGATATGTATTTGTAAAGAAAGATGCTACCAGCGCAGCTCTGCTTTCGTCGATACACGAAAACGTCAGATACGAAAGGCGCTCCGCTGCTACCTCTTCGGCATGACACGGCCCTGTAATAGAGATGTAATCCTGCAGGGGAAATCCCAGTTCACGGTGCAGGTAATCGTTAAGCAGCAGATTACTGGATGGTAAAATTCCTTTAATGGCCGAAATGAGTTGCTTCCCTTTCAGCATGTCTGCCGTGATACGGTCCAGCACACTCTGCGCATAGGCGGCAGGTACGCAAAAAATGATATAATCGCAGGATGCGAAAAACGCTTCCAGAGAAGACGTGGGCAATACAGAACCTTTTCGGAACTTGACCGATTTCAGGTAATGCTGATTTTGCTGGTGTTCGTTTAAATAGCGTACTGATTCCTCATTGCGCAGCCACCAGTGCACGGCGTTTCCGTTATCGGTGAGAATTTTAGCGAGTGCGGTGCCCCAGCTGCCATTGCCGATAATGCCGATATTCCTTTTCGTATCTGTAACTATTGATTGACTCAAAGCTTACTGATCTTCTTTAGTTTCAAACAATTTGTCTTTTTCGACTACCTGAACTTTGGATTTGTCTTTCAGGATGCGTGCGATCGCTCCGTACGGTGCTACCACCACTTCTTCATTTTGTTTCAGTCCGGTAAGGATCTGGATAAACCGGTTATCCTGGATGCCGGTCTGCACATCGCGCAACGATACTTTATTATCGGTACGGTTGTAAACAAACACAACCTGACGTATGGAGTCTTTATAAGTATTCTTCAGGGAGTCCGCCCAATCACGGGTTGTTACGGCATTCACCGGAACGGACAGTACGTTGTGTTCTTTGCGGGTTTGTATTTCCACAGAGGCAGACATGCCCGGTTTGAACGGATAACGGTATTTGCCATTCACCACCACATCCGCATAAGACGACGGCAGGATCAGGATATGAACCGTATAATTTGTTACCTGATCGGAGGTGGTTCCGGTCGCGGAAGTGGCGCTTGAAACACTTACTTTAGATACCACACCGGTGAACTTGCGGCTGCGGTAAGCGTCCGCGTTGATGATCGTGGTGTCTCCGATTTTCACTTTTGCGATATCTGTTTCACTGACGTCCACACGCACCTCGATCCGGCTCATATCGGCTATAGTGAGTAATTGCGTACCCTGCATCTGCGAGGTACCCAGCACGCGCTCCCCTTTCTTTACGGTGAGCGAGGAAATGATGCCCGCGCGCGGCGCTACAATCGTTGTTTTCAGAAGGTTTTCGCGCGCCTGTTTGAGATTAGCGGCAGAGGCCTGCACGCCATAGCTTCCGGATGCAATCGTTGCCATTGCAGCATCGTAGCTGGCTCTAGCTGACTTATAAGATGCTTCCGCCTGCTCATATTCCATTGCGCTGATCACCTTGTCTGCATACAGCTTCTTATTCCTGTTATAATTTGCCTGTGCCTGCTCGAAGTTTGCCTTCGACTGGCCCGACATCTCACGAGAGTTTACCACACCGGATTTCGTCTGCTCCATAGATGCCTCAGCCTGTTGCACCATCGAGGTATATATTGCCGGGTTGATTTTTACCAGCAACTGACCGGCCTGAACGGAGTCTCCTTCCTCAACATTCAGTTCGATGATCTCACCGCTTACTTCGGGGCTTATTTTGACCTCCGTTTCGGGATAGATTTTTCCGCTGGCGGTCACTGTCTCAGTAAGCGTGTTCAGCCCGGTTTTTTCGATGGCAACTTTAGTGCCGTCGTCGCCCCCGGACTTGCCGACCACAATGAGAATGATCAGCGCTAAAACCGCGAGGCTGATCCAAAGCCACTTTTTGCTTTTCTTTTTCATCAGCAATGATTTGTGTAGTTTGCTATTTAACGGTCGCGCCGTTGTTTACCGCATTTAAGGGCGATACAAATTCCAGTTTACCTTCTGCGTTCTCCGCCATCAGGATCATCCCTTTGCTCTCAATGCCGCGCATTTTGCGGGGTGCAAGATTCGCTACCACAACCACCTGCTGACCGATGATATCTTCCGGTTTAAAATGCATCGCGATTCCGGAAAGTACCGTCCGCTTCTCGAAACCAAGGTCAATTTCCAATTGCAGCAATTTGTCCGCTTTCGGTACAGCAGCGGCTTGCACAATCGTTCCCGTGCGCAGGTCTATCTTGCTGAAATCGTCAATGCTGATCTCCGCTTTCAGTTCCTCCAGGGGAGCTTCCTCCTCAGGAGCTGCGGTTTGCGCCTGTACCTGTGCACTGGCCACAAGACCTGCTTTCAGCTTCGCGATCTGTGCATCAATCTCTGCATCCTCTATCTTACGGAACAACAGTTCAGGTGCACGCATCGGATATCCTACATTCAGCAGGTTTATTTTACCGGCATTCTCCCAGTCCAGCATACGCTCCACCACCTTCAGCAGATAACATATCTTTTTTGCAGTGAAAGGAAGAAAAGGATTGCTTACAATGGCCAGATTGGCGGTAAGCTGCAAAGCCAGGTGCAGACAGTTATCAATTCTTTGCTGGGCGGCTATCTTCTCATCGTCCGACAAAGCACCCTTTTCAATAGCAGAAGCCTCTTTCCAGGGAGCTTTATCCTGCAGGTATACATTCCCTTTGCGTGCAAGATCGATCACCTCAGACAATGCATCCCGGAATTTGTACGATTCGATGGATTGTTCAATACGCGCTTTGGAAGCGGCAATTTCAGCCACCAGTTGTTTATCCGCATCGTCCGCTATCGCGGCATGCCATTTAGGAACTTTTCCGCCACACAGCTTATGTGTGAGCACCAGCACGCGGTTCACATAATTACCGAACTTATCTACGAGTTCGCTGTTATTACGCGTCTGGAAGTCTTTCCATGTAAAATCGTTGTCTTTTGTTTCCGGGGCGTTGGCACAGAGCACATACCGCAGAATATCCTGTTGTTCGGGAAAATCTTTCAGGTATTCGTCTACCCACACGGCCCAGTTACGCGAAGTGGACACTTTCTCTCCTTCAATATTCAGGAATTCATTGGCCGGTACATTTTCCGGCAGTACAAATCCTCCATGCGCTTTCAGCATTGAAGGGAAAATGATGCAATGGAAAACAATATTGTCCTTACCGATGAAATGCACCAGCTTGGTATCCTCCGACTTCCAATACGTTTCCCATTCAGGTGTCAGTTCCTTGGTCGCGCTGATATAGCCGATAGGTGCGTCAAACCACACATACAGCACTTTACCGTCTGCTCCCGGAACGGGTACAGGTACGCCCCAGTTGCTGTCCCGTGTCATCGCACGCGGCTGCAGCCCGGCATCTATCCAGCTTTTGCACTGACCATAAACATTCGCTTTCCATTCGTTCTTTTTCCCCTCTACGATCCATTCTTTCAGGAACGGCTCAAACTCATTCAGCGGAAAATACCAGTGTGTTGTCGGCTTCTTTACGAGCGCACCGTTGCTCAGCGCACTGCGGGGATTGATCAGTTGTTCCGGAGAAAGTGTCGATCCGCATTTCTCACACTGATCGCCATAGGCATTAGGATTCTGACATACAGGACAGGTACCGATAATGTACCGGTCTGCCAGGAATACTTTCTTTTCCTCATCAAAATATTGTTCTGTCTCCCTGGCCTGAAAAATCCCTTTATCGTACAAAGTTTTAAAGAAATCCTGAGCCGTGGCATGATGGACGGCGTTGGAGGTGCGGGAGTAGATATCGAATGAGATACCCATTCCCTCAAAGCTGTCGCGGATAATCTTATTGTATTTGTCCACCACTTGCTGCGGTGTGCAGCCTTCTTTCATTGCACGGATAGTAATAGGCACTCCGTGTTCGTCGCTTCCGCAGATAAAACGCACATCGCGTTTCTGAGATCGCTGGTAACGCACATATATATCGGCAGGCAGATAGCACCCGGCAAGGTGACCAATGTGCACCGGACCGTTGGCATAAGGCAAAGCCGCCGTCACTAAAATTCTGTTGTAATTCATCCTTTTATTTGAGCCTGCAAGATACACATTTGCGCGCATCAGGCAGAGTTCCCGCCACCAACAATTTTAAAAGTATCGTCCTACGGTAACACCATATGTAAACAAAAGGTTCTGCCGCTGGGTACGGCTTACGTCCATATAGCTGAGCCGGGAAGTAAAAGACAGCCACTTACCTGCTTTGACCGAAATGCCGGCCTGTGCATTCACAATGTAATCTCCTCCGTCTATAACAGAGGGTTGCCAGAATGCGACGCTCTCAAAGGAAACACGCGTGTTCCAGTTGGCACGTAATTGAATCCGGAAGGAATTCCGTAAAGTCTGATATTGTTCCGTGGGCCCGTCTTTCAGCAACACCTGACTGTTCTCATATAAAAAACCGTCGCTCAGCCGCATCATCAGATAAGGTTTATCGATCGCCTTCCACGCAATGCCGCTGCCGCCCTGGAACTGGTAATCGATTTTCAGCGAATAGCTGCTCGTGAAATTGGCAAGTGCCCAATAATTAAATCTCGCCTTCGGACGGGCATACACATTGCAATCGAAAATACTGGAGAAGTCGTTGTTAATAAGCATTCCGGCGTTCGCGCCATACAGCCAGCGTGTATTACTATTCAGCGTAAGTTGCTGTTTGTCAACACCTAACTTCAAGGAGTTATCCAGTAAATAATTGGTCCCCGAACTCGTCCGGTTGATATTCCCGGAGAGATTGGCATTGACCAGATAATGGGTGCTGTCATTGAACTGAGCATGTACGGTAACGCCATGCAGCAGAGCAATAATCAATAACACAGGCAGAACAACAATACGGGTCATTGCGGCAAAATACACCTATTGCTATGGATGCGCGCGAAAGTTGCGGAATTTTAACGCTACAACAATTTATCTCCAACCGTTGAAACGGTATTGAGATTCCACCGCTCCAACTTCTCCAACGGAGTAGTCGACAATAAGATGATTGTAGGAAAATTTGAATATACCCTTGCGACGGATCACATGGATATCGTGGTCGTTCGCAATACCGTAATCCACGGAATCCACATATTCAAAAGAATATTCTTCCTTGCCTATAGCGGTAAGCGGCTTACCATTAAAAGACAGGCCGGTATTGGGTTCTCCCGCTACGTTCACACATCCTCCAAACATTTTTTCGCCAAAACGGTCGCTTATATATAAAGCGCTGTCGTAGCCTTGGTAGATGCCCGGGGGGTGTGGCGGAGGAGCCGGGCGAAAACTTTTGCAGGCGCAAAAGCCCAAGAATAGAAATAGACCTATTCTTCTCATTTTACTATCGGTTTATTGGTTTCAGTTAGGTTTTTCGAAGTAAACCCGGAAGGATTTATTTCATTCGTTTCAATTACAAATTTTCGAAAGAATTCATTTGCAAACAATGTGAAAACGCAACTTAAAACATGACATTTATCACAATATCTTACTAACCTTTCGCTTGTAAATCCCGTGGATAAGGGCTGTTTCAATTCCCCTACTCCGAAAAAGCTACTCCAAAATAAATACAATTTTCCAGAAATCAAATACCCTTGTGAAAAAAATTCACATAATGGTCATTTTAAAACCGCACTTAACATGTTGAATTATCAAAGTGATAACAAAAACTGAATAATCTTCGCAGCAGCGATATAGTCTACCTTTAAGACATAAAAACACACCCGATGAGAAACTTACGAATCATTACTACCGCGTTGCTTCTTGTTCTTTCCTTCTGGAGCAGCCAATCTAAAGCACAGGCGTACCAGCCCATCAGCTACCAGGATTTTTACGATGACCTTTCACCGTATGGAGAATGGCTGAATGATCCGCAATATGGGTATGTATGGTTGCCGGATGTTGGTTCTGACTTCAGACCATATTACACCAACGGCTATTGGGCATACACGCAGTATGGCAATACGTGGGTATCTAACTATGATTGGGGCTGGGCTACGTTTCACTACGGCCGATGGACCTACGACAGTTACTACGGATGGTTGTGGATTCCCGGTTATGAATGGGCTCCGGCATGGGTGAGCTGGCGTTCCGCAAATGATTATTATGGTTGGGCGCCAATGGGACCCGGAATCAATATCAATATAAATCTTGGCCTTATCCCTATCGACTGGTGGATGTTCATTAATCCCGGATATATGTACGACCGCTCTTTCTACCGCTATTGCAACAACGACTACGGGTTCCGCCGGAATATCTACCGTCGTACGCAGATCATCAATCAGACATACCGCGATCGCTCAACAGTGTATTATTCAGGTCCGGGCGGAGACGATTATTACCGCAGAACAGGCGTACGCCCGAGCATGTACAATGTAATGAACTCCGGACGCAGAGGTAGCCCACGCGCCACTTCCGGAAACAGACTCAACATGTATCGTCCTGATGTAACGCAAAGCAGAGTTGCCGCACCCGGACAATCAGTAAACGTGGAACGGAACATCGCCCGCCGTCCGGAAAATTTCGGAGGAACTATGGATCAGGCAGCCGGCCGCCAACGCGTACTGCAAAATGTTACCGACCAGCACATTTACAACAACCGCGCACAAAACGGCAACCCCGGCATAAACAACCCGGGAAACGGAATACGCCAGGGAAACAACTCCCGCCTTTCAGGCCGGCCGCGTAACCTGGACAATAATCAGAATACTCCTGATCAGCAGAGGATGCAGCCCGTAAAGGACGCACCTCAAAGAGTACAGCAGCAGGTAGATCAGCGACGCACCATACAGCAACAACAGGTACAACAGCAGCAGATGGATCAGCAGCGTGCAGTAAGGCAACAGCAAATGCAACAACAGCAGCGACAACAAATGGATCAGCAACGCGCCATACAACAACAACAGGTACAGCAGCAGCAAATGGATCAACAGCGCGCCATGCAGCAACAGCAAATGCAACAACAGCAGCAACAACAAATGGATCAGCAGCGCGCTATGCAGCAGCAACAGATGCAACAGCAAAGAATCCAACAACAACAACAACAGCAGCAACAAATGGATCAGCAACGCGCCATGCAGCAGCAACAGATGCAGCAGCAACGCATGCAACAACAACAGCAGCAGCAAATGGATCAGCAACGCGCCATGCAGCAGCAACAGATGCAGCAGCAACGCATGCAACAACAACAGCAACAAATGGATCAGCAACGCGCTATGCAACAGCAACAGATGCAGCAGCAGCAAATGCAGCAGCAACAACAGATGCAACAACAAAGAATGCAACAGCAGCAGCAGATACAACAGCAACGGATAGAACAGCGTCCGGCTCCGCAACCTGTTCCACAGAACAATGCGCAGCCTGCCAGAGGTTTCAGACGCTGATATTTATTACCAGAATAACAAAGGGAGCCATGAAGGCTCCCTTTGTCGTTGGAACAATATTATGCGGCATAGAAAGACTCACTGATTTCCGGGAAATTTAGTATCGCATGTTCTCCTTTCGGGAATATGCCATACAACGAACTGCCACTGCCGCTCATAGAAGCATAAACAGCGCCCTGTGCATATAATTCGGATTTGATGTCTGCAAGTACCGGATGTGCCGCAAACACACTTTTCTCAAAATCATTCCGGATCACAGATTTCCATTCCGGTACCGGAAGATCGGGAATCTGCCTGAGGTTGAAAGGCGCAGGAGCCGGAGTGACACCTGCAAAAGCGAGCGCCGTTGGGATATGCAGCTCAGGACAGATCACCTGTATGCTGTATGCACTCAGGTCGACAGGTACAGGCGAAAGCTTTTCTCCCCGTCCGGAAGCAAACTGAGGTGTATTATACACAAAGAATGGACAGTCGCTGCCCAGTTCCAGCGCAAAAGCAGCCAGCTGATCATCCGTAAGACCCAATTCAAAAAAACGGTTCAGCAGACGCAGCATAAATGTACCATCCGCGGAACCGCCACCCATTCCCGCTCCCATCGGGATCGCCTTCAGGAGACGTATATGCACGGGTTGCACCCTGTCCGGAAACGCCTGCTGCAGCAAACGGAATGCTTTCAACACCAGATTATCGGATAGCGCTCCGGGAACATTTTTGCCTTTTATTTCCATCAGAGGATCTACTCCCGATTCAAGCGGCAGCACTTCCAGCGCATCTTTAAGGAAAGGAAGCGGGTAAAAAACACTTTCAAGATTGTGATATCCGTCGGGGCGCTTGCCGGTGACAAATAATCCAATATTGATTTTAGCATTGGGAAAATGAAGCACGGAACATAAATTAAGACGTAAAACTAGCGTTTAATTTATTTAAGGAGCTCACAGGGCTTCATATTGGTCGCTTTTTTGAAGGCGGTACTGAAATGAGATATACTGCTGTATCCCAGGATGCCGGCTACACTGCTTACATTCAGCCCTTCTTTCTGCAGTAACCGCTTTGCTTCTTCGATGCGCAAATGCTGCTGGTATTCGTTGATCGTTTTACCGAACATCGCTTTAAAGCCTTTTTTCAGATAGCATTCATTGATCGCCACACGACGCGAAAGTTCTTTAATGGAGAGCATCTGATCGAATTCCCGCTCGAGTATTTCACGCGCCATCATAACCTTGTCGCGCTGCTCGGTATTATTGTTCAGGAAGCTGCAGGCAGGAACAGCATACGATATTTTCGCAGCGTTGATCTGGCGTAAAGCATGCTGCAACAATCCGGTGACAGCCGTCATCTGCTGCAGCTTTTTTTCAAAAGAAACAGATCCTGTTGGATGAAACAAGTTTCTGACGGTTTCCTGAATATCGGGATCGAAACTGAACTGCAGTCCCGTATTATTATCCGTTAATGCGCGCTCAAGCGACCAGTCGCTTTCCTCCCATTGATCCAGAAAAGCAGGCGCATAGTCGATTGCATATACAACAGCGGAGCCAACCGCAGTAAAATCGTGCTTCAGGCAGAGTACCCGGATGGCACCTTGCACACCATCTTTTGCAGGACACATAATTGTCGCAAACTGGTTGGGCAGCTGTGCTTCGGGATGATTTACGGTATAAGCGCTGCCCGAAACCAGTTTATTGAACCGGATTTCCTGGCGGTTAACGACCAAAACATCCTTTCCGAGCAGCTGTTGTGCCGGGTTCAGAGAATGGGGGCTTATATATTCGTTAATCATTGAGCTGTACAAATATACGCTCCTGCTGCCTCAGAAAAAAGGTAAGGGATTGAAAAACAAACGGCTACACAATACATGTGTAACCGTCCGGGTATAAAAAACTCTGAAAAATAAGGACTTAACTACCGGGATATCAAATGTGGGCTTTAAAATCTGACAATTCTGTGATGCTATACGTTTGTATATCACGCATCCGGAAATTCGTATCCGATATCATTGCGGTAATGTTTGCCTTCAAATTGCACCAGTGTCGCATTACGGTAGCTTTGTGCCAATGCTTCCTTCAAAGTCGGAGCAACGGACGTTATGGCCATAACCCGGCCTCCGGAAGTAAGTACTTCCGCGTCCCGCTGTATGGTTCCCGCGTGGAATAAGATGCTGTCTGCAACCTGCTCTGTTCCGGTAACGACCTTACCTTTTGCATAATCTCCCGGATACCCCTGGCTTACCAGCATTACGGTAGCGGCCGCCCCTTCACGGTGACGGATATGTACCTCGTTCAGGCGCTGCTCACCCATCTGCAATACGAGTTCTACAAGGTCATTCTCCAGGCGCGGCATCACCACTTCCGTTTCAGGATCGCCCATACGGCAATTGTATTCGATCACATAGGGATCACCGGCCACGTTGATAAGTCCGAAGAAAATAAAACCCTGGTATTGCAGCGACTCTTCGCGTAAAGCGTTTACTGTCGGCTCGACAATACGGCTCACAACTTTTTCCATAAACGCCCCTTTTGCAAAAGGTACGGGAGAAATAGCACCCATGCCTCCCGTATTAGGTCCGGTATCTCCTTCGCCAATCCGTTTGTAATCTTTTGCCTCCGGCAGCAATACATAATTGGTTCCGTCTGTGAATGCAAAAACAGAAAGTTCCACACCTTGCAGGAACTGCTCCACCACCACGGTAGCACCGGCAGCACCGAATTGTGCATTGCGGATCATATCTGTAAAAACAGTTTTGGCCTCTTCTCTGTCGGAAGTAATGATCACCCCTTTACCTGCGGCAAGTCCGTCTGCTTTCAATACAATCGGCAGTGAATGCCGTTCCAGATACGTCAAGCCCTCCTCAAAGTTCTGTGCGTCGAATTCTGCATAAGCAGCCGTCGGGATGCCATGACGCGCCATCAGTTTTTTAGAGAATGCCTTGCTCCCTTCCAGTTGCGCCCCTACTTTGCTGGGACCGGGAATGATGATATGCTTTAATTCAGGATCATTTTTAAAAAAATCAAATACACCATTCACCAGCGGTTCTTCCGAACCCGGAAACAGGATATCTATCTTATGCTGGAGGCAAAAAGCCTTAAGCGCAGGGAAATCATTGATACCGATTGCTATATTGCTGCCATATTGCTGCGTACCGGCGTTACCCGGTGCAATGAACAATTGTTTACATTTCGGACTTTGGCTCAGTTTCCAGCTGATTGCGCATTCGCGGCCGCCGGAACCCAGTAACAGGATATTCATCTGCGTTTTTGAATTTGGCTGCAAAGTAACCAAAAAATTCCCCCTTTGCCATTTGCTTTTTTGAAGTATCTTGGCTCGATTTTTCAGTAACATTAACAATCAATAGGTTTATATGGCAGCAGACTTGTCGACACCCATCCCGCAGAAGGGACACCCTAAGGCGCTTTATCTTTTATTCTTCACAGAGATGTGGGAGCGCTTCAGTTACTACGGTATGCGTGGTATCCTGATCCTTTACCTGACAAAGAAATATTTCGAAGGTGGTTTGGCGATCGATCCTGCAATGGCCTCTCAGATCTATGGTTATTTCACCGGCTTCGTGTATTTCACTCCGTTGATCGGGGGCTGGCTGGCAGACCGCTATCTCGGGCAGCGTCTGGCGATCACTATCGGCGGACTTACAATGATGGTGGGACAGTTTACGCTTTTTGCGATCAATACGCATACAGGCATGTACCTGGGGTTATTACTGTTGATTATCGGTAACGGCTTTTTCAAGCCGAACATTTCTACATTGGTTGGCCGTCTTTATGAGGCAAAAGATCCCCGCCGCGATGCTGCATTCTCTATTTTCTACATGGGCATCAACCTCGGAGCGTTCCTTGCTCCGCTGGTAATCGGTCAGTTCACCGACAACATATTCTCCGTAAAAGATGAAGCAGGTAATATTGTTTCCTACGGATACAAATGGGGTTTCCTTGCTTCCGGTATCGGTATGTTGCTCGGACAGATCATCTTCAATGCACTCGCAGCGAAGTACCTGGGCACCATTGGTAAAGCTCCTGTCAAAACCGTAGCAGGCGGTAATAACGACGCGCACCATGCACTGGCAGCGCAGCCAGTGACGAAAGAGAATAAACAGCAAATGACGGTGATCTTTATCCTGACGGCATTTGTGATCTTCTTCTGGGCAGGTTTCGAACAGGCTGGTTCTTCCCTTTCCCTGTATACCGATAAATTTATCAACCGCCAGGTAGGCAACTTCACGATACCCACACCTTGGTTCCAGTCTGTGAATCCGTTGTTCATCATCGTACTGGCTCCATTATTCAGTATTTTCTGGGTTTCCAAACTCGGTCAGCGCCTGAGCACTCCGGTGAAAATGGGTCTGGGCATGGTATTGCTCGGTATCGGCTATTTCTTCATGCTGGGTGCGATTGCCCAACGCGGCGGCGATATTCAGGACGAAACGGTAAAAGCAAGCCTGATCTGGCTCGTACTGACCTACCTGCTGCATACGATCGGTGAGCTTTGCCTGTCTCCGGTAGGACTGTCTGTGGTGACCAAACTGGCGCATCCCAAATATGCGTCCCTGATGATGGGGGTATGGATGCTGGCGACATTTATCGCGAATATCGTAGGTGGCTACCTGGCAGCATTTGTGGAGGAGCTGGGTGCTAAGACAATTTTCACAAGCATTTCTACGGCGGTAATTGTCCTGGGACTCATCATGGTCGCTTTATCGAAACCGATTTCCAAAATGATGCATGGAGTGAAGTAAGACTTTCACGGCATATTAAGCTATAAACGAACAGGCTGTCTCACGATATGAGACAGCCTGTTTTGTTTTGAATAGGGGATTGTCGACTACATAGACACAACGCTAAACTGTTTTGGGTAATTGCCTGACTGCCGGAAATCCTCCGGAAAATGGATAAACCACTCCGGGAAACGCGCTAAGCCTTATGAGAGACGTATGAAGAGCTCAGAGAAATACGCTAAAGCTTCCGAGAAACGGATGAACAGTTCAGGGAAATGCACTAAGCTTTCTGAGAGACATATGAAGAGTTCTGGGAAATGCGCCGGAACTTCTGAAAACCAGTTGAACAGTGCGGGGAAATGCACTAAGCCTTCCGAGAGCCTGATGAGCAGTGCCGGGAATATTGCAAAATCAGATTAATATGGCATACAATTTACCCGTTGCCAACTAAAATCAACAATCCTGCAAATGAAATCCTGGCCTCCCTTGCGGAATCGTTTTATATAGCGTGTGGTGAAGTAATTAGAAAGGCATACCGATTGCCAGGTTGATCACGACGTTTTTCTGACGCCATTCACTGTTGCCGAGATCCACATAGCGGATAATCCATCCGTTGTTCGCAGCCACGTACGGATTTTTAACGGGGAAGGCAGCATCCAGCCGCACGGTGAAGAACTCCGCCACAATCACACGCAATCCGGCTCCGGTGCTCACTGCAATATCATGACCGAGCCGGCTGATATCGAAGTCGCCGCCCAAAGTGGTGGAAGACTTACGTGCAAGCCAGGTATTTCCTGCATCGGCAAATATGGCGCCATTCAGTTTCAGCGTGCCCGAAAAAAGCTGTATCATATCAAACCGGTATTCGGCATTCATTTCCAGCTTGATATCGCCCGTCCTGTCTACACTGGTACCGGCAGTATCGGAACCAGCCAGCGGACCCAGGGTTCGGGGACGCCAGCCGCGGATACTGTAGGCACCACCCACAAAATACTGTTTGATATAAGGTAAAGTCTTCGAGTCGCCATAAGGAGATCCGATACCCGCCAGAAAGCGCAGTGCGAGCAAAGAGCTGCGCACGTTTATATAATGTCGTGCGTCCAGATCGAATTTCACATACTGGTCAAAAATAAAATCCGGTCCGTTACTGATCGCTTTCTGCAGCTTATTGATACCCGACATCAGAATACCGGCCTCTTCAACACCCATCCGCACGTAATAATAGTTCCGGTTCTGCTTTTTCTCCTGATCGGTAAAAGTAAAATACAACTGTTCGCCCTCTATGAACGTACGACGATACGTATTACGCAGTACCTCATTGGAATCCAGCCTTCCCTGGAAAGCAGGCCGGATAACAGGTAACACGATATTGGCAAATGCAGGGGAAAAATCCCAGGTGATCATCCTGTTCTGATGCCAGTTGTAGGAAAATGCAGAGGAGATATTCGTCAGGCGGAACAGGTCGATACGATCCAGCATGTTCACACCCAGCATCAGCTGCGTCTTAGGCAGGTTTCGACGGTCGAGCCATTTCGGTCGGTATGGTGACAGGAATTTGGGGAAAGTAAGCGTTCCGTTTACCCCGAAATTACGGCTCTGCAATTTTACATTCTCGAGGAATTTCGACCCTTCATTATTGCTGTTCGACATTTCAATACCGCCGGTGGTATTCAGGCTCAGCAGGTTGGCTCCTTTAAAAAGATTTTTATTCCGGTACCCCAGTCCGATAGAATTACCCAATACGTACGTGGTGGCGTTTGCCACCTCCAGCGATGCGGACGCATCAACCTTATCAGAAGGACTCAGCGTAATATAACAGTTGAGCAAGTGTTTCGTGCGCTCTGCAGTATCTTCTATAAAGTACACGTTGATCATCTGAAAGATCCCGAGTTCATTCAGTTTAGTAATCGTCAGCTGATGATTGGTCCGGGAATACCGTTCTCCGGGACGGACAAATATCTGACGGCCCAGCACCCCTTCCCGCACGTAATAGTTACGGTAGCGGTAAGAAATATCGTCCAGCGTCACGCTGATCAGGTTAGAATCAAAGGCGGTGGAACGGTCGATGAAATCCGGAAAAACAATCACCTTCCCCATTTCATATTGCGCGTAGGAAAGCGAATCCCCATTGTTATGGACAATGATTTTTACGTCCAGCGACAATTTCTTCTGACGCTTCTGCAACGTAAGAAAGTTGATCGCGCTTTCAAACAGATTTTCCGCATCGCGCAGACGTTCCTTATTCACGGTATCCAGCTCGAAGCTTACGTTATCCTGCGAAAAGCGGTAATAGCCACGGTTTTGCAGTTCTGTGATGATGCGGGCTCTTTCCTCATCAGCCAAAAGCTTATTGTATTCTTTCTCGCGCTGAAATTTTGTCTGGGACAGGCTGCTTCGTACAATCGCTGCAACGGTCGAATCATCGGCCTCTACATAAACATTGTTTACGAGATAGCTGATACCGGTGTTGATGTAATAATACGCGTAAGCTTTTTTCCCTTTAAACTTAACGGTGTCGCGGATGGAAGCATTGAAATAGCCCTGATTGAACAGGAAATTCTTCATATTCGCAACGGTGCGGATCTGTAGTGTGCTGTCGTACACCACCGGCTTTTCGATTGATTTGGGCAGATCTCCCGGCTGGGTATTCACAAACTTACGGTAACGGATATTGTAGCGCCAGAGCTTGAAAGGAAATACGCCGCTCCAGTAAGTATTTGTCTTCTGGATTACCAGCAGATTCAATTGGTCCTGCAGCAGTCCTTTATTGGTGATCGTTTTGTCTGAGCGGACACGCAGTGTATTCGAGCGCAACAGATACTCCCCCTCTTTGAGTCGTTTGGTGGAGCTGCACGAAGCGAGCAACAGACAAAGCATCCATATAAAATGGACCCGGAGTGTTGGTGAAAAATTCAGTTGCTTCGTTGTCATCAATGTTTAATGTCCGCAAACTATTAGATTTGCAGCATGCTCTCAAAAACGCAAAGTAAATACATTCGTTCATTAGCCATTCAAAAATTTCGTGAAGAAACCGGTTGTTTTATAGCGGAAGGCGAAAAAATTGCAGGTGAGTGGCTGCTTTCTGAGCAAAAAGTAGAACAAATTGCGGCACTTCCCTCCTGGATTTCGGAGCATGAAGCGCTGATTGCACGCCATCCGGATGCCCGTGTTACCCCGGTTACTGAAGAGGAATTGAAAACGATCTCCACACTGCAGTCTCCTAATAAAGTACTATTAGTGGTAAAGCTTCCCGCGCCCAATAGCTCTTCTGCAATCCCTGCCGGATCAGGTATTGCACTGGACGGTATACGCGATCCCGGAAATATGGGTACCATTCTCCGCATTGCCGACTGGTACGGCATTCCCTACGTTCTTTGCTCGCAGGATTGTGTGGACATATACAATCCCAAGGTAGTGCAGTCCGCAATGGGGGCTCATCTGAGGGTGAAAGCCATCTATTGCGACCTTGCAGCTACACTGCTGCACTCTGGGAAAACCATATGGGCAGCGCTGCTCGGCGGAACCGATTACCGTTCGCTTACCCCACAGGTCGAAGGCATACTCGTAATCGGCAACGAAGGCCAGGGAATAAGACCGGAAACATTGCCGCCCGGCGCCCTGGCAACAACCATTCCGAAAAAAGGTGGTGCCGAATCGTTAAACGCAGCTATATCTACAGGAATACTGTGCGCCCACTTTTTCGGATAGCAAATATTATTTTTCTGATTTTTATTATACGCAAGACTGATCACAGATATGAAACGCATACTTTCACTGGTTACATTACTCAATACCGTATTTACCGCTCCTGTAGCTGCTCAGAGCTATCAGGGCACACTTCAGGTACAGCTGAGAGACGGTCAGCCGCTGACGCTGGTGCTCGACGGAAGGCATTTCCGCAAATACGGCAATATCCTTACTGTTGGCAATATTCCTAAAGGGATGCACGAATTAAAAGCTTATTACTATTACCCAGCCACTGATCATTCCGGAAGAAGCGGTCGCGCAGGGCGCGACAGGGCGGTACTTGTATTCAAAGGCCGCATGCAGATAGACGGGGGCAGGACTTATTACTGCATGATCGATCCGGCAAACGGAACGCTGAAAGTGCGGGAATCGCGCATGAGTTCGGTAGATGAACGCAACAAAGCTTTCCCGATCGATAACAGACCCGATTTTTCGGACGGCCGTAACGACGAAAGCTGGGAATATGATAAAGGGCGTAATGACCAGAGCAGCCAGGTTTCGTATTACAACGAACGCAACCGTATAACAGCCGCTCAGATGGAAATGCTGCGGACATCTGTGGAAGACAAAATAAGTACCACAGATAAAGTACGGACTATAAAGCTGTTTCTGAGCGATAAAACGCTGATGACCGAACAGGTGATCACTATCATGAACTGGCTCAATTTTGAATCCAATAAGCTGGAAATCGCCACTTACTGCTACCCGCGCGTAAGCGATCCGGATAACTACCTTTTGGTGAGCAATAAACTCTCATTCCAGAGCTCCAAGCGAACACTGGAGCAGGAAATGCTGCGTATCAAAGAGCAGGGGCCTGATGCCGCCGATGCTGATCCATCTACGGGAGCTGTATCTAACGAAAAACTGAGTCCGCTCACAGAACAGCGACTCGCTGCGTTACAGCAGGCATGCGACCAGAAAGTGTCAGACAGTGAAAAAATAAAATTGTTGCAATCCGGTTTGTCCCGCACCACGTTTACCGTTGCGCAGCTTGGTAATATGCTACACTTCCTGCTGTTTGAAGGCACGCGCCTGGAGCTGGTAAAATGGGGGTATGCCAGGATCAGTGATCCGCAAAATATGGCATCACTCAAATCTGAGTTCAACTATACAAGTTCCAAAAATGAGATCGACCAACTGAGCCGCAGCAGATAAAGCTTATGGAGCCGGTTTGGTCGCCGTATCTGCTATGGTGGAATCAGAAGGCTTTGCAAGCGTTGTACTGTCGGGAATATTGTCCAGCGCTTCGGTCATGATCGGTTGATCATCCTCTTCGTATTGCTGGGCCTTATCCAGCTGTACCAGCCATTTACCATTCTGCTTCACCAGAGTGATAAGCTGGTTTTCGGCCAGCTTGGAAGTGGTATAAGTAACGACGGCTTTATCTCCATTCGTTTTCACATCTACGATATTCACTTTCAGCTTTCGCCCTTCTGCCTTTACGGAATCCGGAACCATATTCAGGTAGTCTGCCTGATCCAGCAGTTCCACCGTTGTGGAATCGCAATACTTTTTGGCTTCATCCAGGTCTGCTCTTGCCACGCTGGTCAGGAACTTTTCGGCTACATATTTGGGATCATTATTACTGCAGGAGCTGAAACTTAGCAATAGTACAAGCAGAAAAGAAAGGCTGAAATATTTCATAGTTATGCGCATGTTGGAAGCTGCGAAGCTACTACTAATAAATAATCTGGCAAATGGTTGTACAGCGATTATTCAGATAGAGGTCGTCGGTACCGATATAAGGCTTTCCATTGCCGGCAATGGAGATATGAAATACGGAATCCCCTACTCCGGCCGACCTCAGTACCTTGCAGACCATTTCAGAACAGTACAGTTCGTTGTCTGTAGCGAGGTCAAAACGTTTATCAAAACGGATATGAGCCGCAAAGAGCCGGCTTAATATCCTTGGTACAGCAGCTCTTTGCGATTCGGCAAGCGGAGGCCGGAACACGGTCCATTCCGTGTTATGCGCTGCTGCAACGAAAGAAGATAACAACTCGTAATGCAGGTCGCCGCTGTTACTTTTGCCACCTGCGGTAATATGAGCGACCTGTATGGCAGAATCCGACACGACAATGATACCGCAATGGGAAAAACGATGATCTTGCTGATTAAGCCGGGTAAAAAAATGACTGATCTCGTCTTTTCCGGCACGCAGCACGATATCGCCTGTGCGCAATTGCTGCAGGACATTGTCTGCAACTGGCTTATCGCCTGCCACCTGTGGCGCTTGGATCCGTCCGCAGGAGCATAAGCCAATAAAAAGCAGCAGTAAGCCGGAGATAAGAAAACTGCGGATCATAAAATAAAAAAGCCGGTCTTGCAGGAAGACCGGTCTCTCTTAAAAAAACTTCAAAAAGAATTAGTTGCTTGCGAGAAAATCTTTCACTTTATCCTTGTGAATGATGTTCTCTTTAAAAGTGTAAGCACCAGTCTTCGGGCTACGAACAGCTTTGATTACTTTAGTGTAATTCTTAGCTTCAGCTGCCAGCTTTGGGTCTTTTTTAATCGCGGTTTTAGCTGCTTTTGCCATGACTTAAATATTTTAAAAAGTGGTATTAATTACTTGATTTCTTTATGAACGGTCACACGTTTCATCAGCGGGTTGTATTTTTTCAACTCGATGCGCTCCGGAGTGTTCTTTTTGTTTTTGCTGGTAATATAACGGCTGGTTCCCGCTAAGCCGCTGTTTTTATGCTCAGTGCATTCCAAAATTACCTGTACGCGGTTGCCTTTCTTTGCCATTGTTATGAAATGTTTTGAAACTTAATATAATAGGTTAGATTTTATGGCCTTCTGCACGCAGTTGTTTTACGGTTGCCATCAGACCGTTTTTATTGATAGTACGCAGTGCTTCAGTAGAAAGTTTCAAAGTGATCCACTTATCTTCTTCTGCAAGGTACATACGTTTTACCTGAAGATTAGGCAGGAAGCGACGCAAAGCTTTTTTGTTAGAAAAAGATACTTTGTGGCCTACCATTGGTTTTTTACCCGTTACTTGACAAACTCTTGCCATAATTCTGTTTTTTTAAGGACTGCAAAGGTGAGGCTTTTTACTGAAACAACAAAAATATTTTTTGTATTTTTTTGTTCCTTTCCGTAAAACAAGCGTTTAACCTCTTAATTCGTGCAAAAATACACAATTTACAACACTGTTTGGGTGTTGGTGACGGAACTGGCATTAGCTTCCGATGCGCCTCTAGCCTGCTGCGCAGCCATTATTTCCTCCAAGTAAGGTTTTACCAGTTCATTCAATTGCTCTTCACTGATATCCAATGCGTGTGCATTACCGGTGAGCGCAAACCAGGGCCGCGGCTGTCCGAACGGATAAGCTCCGTATATAATAACCGGTGTTCCTTTTTCCAGCAACTGATCGGAAGCGGACAATTTCCACTGATCGGCCCATCCGTACAGAAAACGCGCCTGTTCTTCCAGCAGGCGCATACAACTGTGCGAAGCGGGATAACCCGGCAGATCGTACTGATGGAAGCCGACACCGCCCATATTGCTTACATTGAAATTCCACTTCAGGATCCACTCCTCATTCACCGTGCTTTTGGTCTCTTTAGACTTCCAGTTGCAAAAGAACAGACCTGTGGGTGTCCTGGAAGCCTTTTTACCCATATTTGTAGGTCCGCTTATGATTCTTTTACCTTGCTCATACGCGGCAAATGCCTGTGTGGGATAAGAAAAAATAATCACCTTCCGGATATCCTTCAAACTTTCGGAATACGCCGGGAACGGCATATAATCTTCCGGCTTACGATCGTAAAGATCCGGAACAATAAAACTGTCCAGTCGCTTCAGATGCTTTTCGTCCACACGATTGAGGTAACATAAGATGTCTTTGTGCGCATTTCCGCTGAAAGAATCTCCGGCCGACCATACCTTTTTATATTCAAAATGGTAGTGCACTTCAGCAAGAGCAGGTTCTTCAGGCTTTGCAGCTTTCCCGGAAACAGTTTCCATTTGCTTTGCAGTACCTGCAGCAGGAGCCGGAACAGGTTGCTTATTGGCATTATCACAGCCGTACGCAGCAATACTCAGCACGATCAGGCAGTTTAGTTGATGTATATATTTCATATAGGATTTCGATTTACAATTATCGTACGAATCTTTCATCTGAGGAAATTATTCCCGGGTCCTTTCAGCGTATTCACATTTTCACAGGATAGCCTTAACAAAGCGTTCGGTTAGTTTGAACCACCCTGCACACTGCGGTGAATATTTTTGTGGAAACAATAAACAAAGACGATTATGAAAAAGCTAATGATTGGCGTATTCGCCCTGACCGCAATGGCCGCAACTTCTTGCCGCAAATCTTATACCTGCGAATGTAAACCCGTAAACGGCAGTGCCGGTATTACGCGTGACCTTCCGAAACAATCTCTGTCCGATGCCCGCTCCGAATGCGATAGGGGTGACGTTCAGGGTATTACTGAATGTGAAATCAAGTTGTAATTTATTCTGTCCACCCAAAAATCAAAAAGCCCCTTCCCGTTCGGAAGGGGCTTTTTGATATGATCTTATCAGCGAAAAATTTATTGGCAAAGATAAATGTCCTATATTTGTGGACAAATGTCTCAAGGATGGGAGCAGTATCAAAAATTGAGTTGCGGCTGGATAAGGAAATTGCAAGCTTTTTTAAATCAGGAGACTTTTCCGGGTACCCGGTGGAGGCGGGCAAACCGGTGAGCTATGCCGACTTTCTGGAAAATAAAATGCTGATCATCGGTGCAATCCGGAACGGTATTCCCTACTCGCTCTTTGACCTGATTCAGGATTATACACCATTCACAGAAAGCGACTGGGCAAACTTTCTGGATATTTCCACGAAATCGTTGCAACGCTACAGAACCAGTTCTGAGCATCATTTCAAACCTATTCACTCAGAAAAGATCATTGAAATGGCAGAGGTGACGAAAGTAGGTCTTGATGTATTCGGCAATATGGAAAAACTCCGCCTTTGGCTTAATACCCCAAACTATGCTCTGGGGCGCCTCAAACCCATCGAATTACTAAAAGACTCTTACGGCAAGGAACTGGTGATCAGTGAACTTACCCGCATCAATTACGGAATACTCGTCTGAATGGAAGTGTTCCGACTCGCCAGAAGGCCTTATGCAGCTCCATTGTCCGGGCAAGGTGCAGCCTTAAAAGGTGCCCGTTGGAATTCCATAGGCATAGAACTGGTGTACACCGCAATCAACCACCGCTCTCTTGCAATGGCGGAAGTAGCGGTGCACTGCACACTTGCAACCCTGCCGGAAGACTATGTAATGGTTACCATTCACATCCCGGACGATGTTACTGTTCAGAAAATAAGCGAACAGGCGCTGCCGGCACATTGGAAAGACTTTCCCCACCCTATTGCCACGCAAAAGATCGGCGACGATTTCGTACACGCAAATCAATACTGCGCCTTGGTTATTCCGTCTGCAGTGACCCAAGGGGACTTTAACGTGCTGATCAATCCTTACCATAAAGATTTTGCCAGGATTACAATAACAGATATTGCTCCTTTTCCGTTCGATAAGCGCATATTTCATTGATCGAATTCACGGACAGGAATAACATCAGCAATCAACAGAAACAAATCTGATTGAAAATGTGTTTATTATTGTTGCACTAAACACACCACATGTCGCTACGCAACAATATACCCCTGTTATTGATTAGTTCACGGCTCCTGGCAGGCTTCGCAATACTTACACTTGCGCTGACAAGCCCCGGGTGCACGGGGACAATTCCGGCTGCATTACTGGTTTACGGCTTCCTTTCTGATGTATTTGACGGAGTGATTGCCCGACAACTGGGGATTTCAACGCAAAAGCTCAGACGACTGGATTCTTCCGTGGACCAGATATTCTTTCTTTGTGTTGCGGCAGCTGCGTACATCCGTTGCACAGACTTCTTCAAAGCACATGCGGCAGCGATCATTGTGTTACTGGCATTTGAAGCGCTTACTTATGTAGTGAGCTTTATAAAATTCCGTAAAGAGATCGCGACGCATTCGATAGGAGCAAAAATATGGGCTGCTTTGCTCTGCTGTGCACTCACCCAGATCATGCTTTCCTGCTCTTCCGGGATACTATTCCAACTGAGTATTTGGGTTGGCATGGTGACCCGGCTGGAGATAATACTGATCATTTTATGCCTGCGCAAGTGGACAAATGACGTTCCCACCTTGTATCATGCGATCCGGCTGCGCCATAACAAAGCAATAAAGCGACATAAGTTGCTGAACGGATAATACTTTCAGATAACCTTCCACGCTATGCATACTCCGAATTACTGCAAATGGTTCTACTTTTTCCTGCTGTTATGCAATTTGCCGGCACGGGCACAGTCAACCGGGCTGGAGGGGCGCCGCTACGTTTACAAAGACAATTATATAAGCATTAGCGACAGCACACTTGAGTTTTATCATAGCTGGGGCTGCCTTACGGTGAATTATTTTGGCCGTGGCCGATATTACGTTTATAAAGACACCATTTTCATGTGCACCGATATAGACGTACCGGATAAACGCACCACCTACAGAATAGAAGAATCGTTGACACAAGACGACCAGGTGCATTTCCATTTTCGTGAATATCCGAGTTTCAACCATAGCTTTTGTGTAAGCTTAGAGAATGAGCAGAAAAAGTCGATGCGGTGGACTTGTGCAAAAGCGCGAGCGGACTATGTAACACTGGACAGCCTGCCACCTGTGCGTTCCGGCCACTATACAGTCAAAATAAAAGACAATAACGATGACCTGTTGATTCCTTTGGAAGAGATCAGGGGAAAATCCATATTGATATCTATGGCGGGAATGCATTTGCTCCGTGGAGAAGACCTCTTTTTTGTACTTTCAGATAACGGAAGTGTTATTACCGGACCGTACTATGTTCCGGTACGGCCGGACAAAAGCATGCGAAGACGGGCCAGGTGGCGCAGAATTCTGTACAGGCTGGGGTTGAAAAAACATCGGCAGTGCCACTCATGCGGCATAGATATCCCACCTATGATCCGGCAGCAATAAACATTCCGCGAGTAGTCCGATCAGGTTCAGGATTTATCCGCAGGCCGGCAGGGAAAAGCAGCTCCGATTCACTTCATGCAGGAGTGTCGGAACAGAGCTATTAGCATAAATCGCCGAGGGATAATTACCGTTAAAAAAACTGCGATACCGTTAAAAAAACAGATAGCTGCAGGCATTGACTTTCTATATCTGGATTTTTATTTTGTGAGCAAATTAATCACATGACCAAAAATATCCTTAAAATTGGCCTGGTGGCAACCCTGGGCTTCGCTGCAAGCATGAGCGCCTGTAAGAAAGATGACAAGAAAAGCACTTCTATGCCTTCTTCCTCTACCTGGTCGATAGACAGTAAGTCGTACACTTCCGTAACAAAAACGTACAATGACAGTTCTTATGCATTTGCATCTATGGACGGTTCCAGCGTGTCCCTTTTCTTTGATGCAATTCCGTCTGCTTCAAAATCTTATACTGTTACCGGCAGTATCGATGACAAAGTACATATCCTTACCACCCAGATGAGTCCGTTGACGATCGGTACAGGCATTTCGGGAACCGTTAACGTAACGGTAGCCGATGGCAAAGTACGTATGCAGATGACAGACGTAATTATTGAAATAGACGACCCGAGTACCGGAGATTCTGTGCGTACTGCCAAACTGAGCAGCGACCTGGTATACTAAGCTGACAACTTACAGTTTAAGTTTTCGTCCCGCAAATTGCCATATCAGTTTGCGGGACTATCTTTGCGCCTTTATCACACAAAGCGTAACAGTTGAAATACGAAAAAGAAATTGCCCGCCGGCGCACCTTCGCGATTATCTCGCATCCGGATGCCGGTAAAACAACCCTGACCGAGAAATTATTGCTGTTTGGTGGCGCGATCCAGGTTGCGGGTGCTGTAAAAAGCAATAAGATCAAGAAGCATGCCACCTCCGACTTTATGGAGATTGAGCGTCAGAGAGGTATCTCTGTAGCCACTTCGGTGATGTGCTTCGAATATAAAAATATCCTGATCAATCTGCTGGATACTCCGGGTCACAAGGACTTCGCAGAAGATACTTACAGGACGCTTACCGCCGTGGACAGCGTTATCCTCGTGGTCGACAGCGTGAACGGAGTTGAAGAGCAAACACGCCGCCTAATGGAAGTCTGTCGTATGCGTGACACTCCGGTAATCGTATTCATCAACAAAATGGACCGGGACGGTAAACTCCCATTCGATCTGCTGGATGAGATTGAAAAGGAGCTGAATATACGGTTGCACCCGCTTACCTGGCCTATCAATATGGGTAAGGAATTCAAAGGTGTGTACAATCTGTACGAGAAGAGCCTGCAATTATTTACCCCGAACCAGAAATCGGACGAAGAAAATACCGTTCAGATCCCTGATATCAACGTCAGTCTGCTGGATCAGAAAGTAGGCGAACGCGATGCTGCACAATTACGTGAGGACGTGGAACTGCTCGATGGCGTATATGGAGCACTGGATAAAAACGAATACCTGCAGGGCAAGGTTGCACCTGTTTTCTTCGGCTCAGCGGTTAACAACTTCGGCGTAAAAGAACTGCTCGACACCTTCATCCAGATCGCACCCGAACCGCTGGGTCGCAGTACCGACAAACGTTTTGTGGAACCGGATGAGGATAAGTTCAGCGGCTTCATCTTTAAAATACATGCAAATCTGGACCCGCGCCACCGCGACCGTATTGCATTCCTGCGCGTATGTTCCGGCCGTTTCCAACGCAATACTTTTTATAAACATACCCGACTGGAAAAAGATGTGCGCTTCTCAAACCCCTACTCTTTTATGGCCAGGGAAAAGGAAGTAATTGAAGACGCGTATCCCGGTGATGTGGTCGGCTTATTCGATACCGGCAACTTCAAGATCGGAGACACACTTACGGAAGGTGAAATGATGCAGTTTACCGGTATCCCTACCTTCTCTCCGGAAATCTTCAAGGAGCTCATCAATAAAGATCCGATGAAAACAAAGCAACTGGAAAAAGGGATCAGTCAGCTTACAGACGAAGGCGTGGCGCAACTGTTTACACAACATGGCGGCAACCGCAAAATCATCGGATGCGTGGGAGAACTGCAATTCGAAGTAATCCAGTACCGCCTGTTACAGGAATACGGCGCATCATGTGCATTCATGCCGCTGAATTTCTATAAAGCGTGCTGGATCACGGGAGACCGGAAAAAGCTGGAGGATTTTGTGCGCTTCAAACAGCAGAATGTGATGGAAGATAAAGATGGCAACCTCGTGTATCTGGCCCAAAGCGAATGGTTCCTGAACACCGAACGTCAGAATAATCCGGATATCGAGTTCCATTTTACCAGCGAATTCAAAACGAAACAACAATAGCACTAAAAAAGAGCGATATGGCAAAAACAGTATTGATCACCGGCAGTACCAGCGGGATCGGACTTGCAACAGCAAAAGCATTTGCAGCGAAAGGGTATAACGTTGCGTTCAATGGGCTCGAAGAGAACGGAGCTGCGATAGCGGCAGAAGTAGCGGCAACCTATAAGGTAGGTCATATTTTTTCTCCGGCCAATATGCTGCATGCGGATGAGATCAAAGCATTTGTGCACCAGGCTCAGACTGAACTGGGTCCTATTGATGTTCTCATCAACAACGCCGGTATTCAGTTTGTTGCTCCGGTAGAGGATTTTCCGGAAGAAAAATGGGATGACATTATTGCAATCAATCTCACGGCGACATTTATCGCTACAAAAGCGGTATGGCCACAAATGAAAGAACGCAAATTCGGCCGGGTGATCAACATCGCATCCGCACACGGGCTGATCGCCTCTGCTTTTAAAGGCGCCTACGTTGCTGCGAAACATGGCGTGGTAGGCTTCACCAAAGTGATGGCGCTGGAAGGCGGTCAATTCGGGATTACCTGCAATGCGATCTGTCCGGGCTACGTATTCACTCCTATCGTGGACAAGCAGATCGGCGCACAGATGCAGGCGCATAATATGAGCCGCGAAGAAGTGATCAATAAAGTGATGTTGAGCGAACATGCGATTAAGGAATTTATTCCCGTGGAAACGATCGCATCCACCATTCTATACCTGGCAGATTCAGATGCAGGTGCAACGATCACCGGCATTGCGATGCCGCTGGATGCAGGCTGGACAGCGCATTAAAAAATATTTTATACCCGCATGGGCATAACTTTTAGGTCTTATTTGTCAGGAAAAAGGTATTTTGCCTTTTCCTGACCGCTTATCTTATGGGAATGAAGGACCACCATATCAAGACCAACCACATTCAACTCCACTACATTGAGTACCCGGCACCCGGCAAGCCCAAACTGCTGATGCTGCACGGTATCACCGCCAATGCACATGCATTTGACGGTGTGATCCGCGCCGGACTGGGAGACGATTTCCACATTTATAGTCCCGACCTGCGCGGACGCGGCGAAAGCGACAAGCCTGCATTCGGCTATTCCATGGAAGAGCATGCACGCGATATTATCGGGCTGCTGGATCATTTGGGCATTGAAAAAGCTGTGCTTTGCGGACACTCTTTCGGGGGACTGCTCAGCGCTTATCTTTCTGCCAATTTCCCGGAACGTGTGGCAGCTCTGATATTGCTGGATGCGGCACATGAGCTCAATCCGAATGCTGCACGTATGCTGTTACCGACATTCAGTCGTCTCGGTGTGCTCTACCCCTCCTTCGACGTATATCTGCGGATGATGAAGAAAGCGCCTCAGAACACTTTCTGGGACGAGGCCATGGAGAGCTATTACCGCGCCGATGTGCATATCGACAAGAACGGTATTACACAGACCAACTCCAATCTGGCTAATATTACGGCAATGGCCGTAGGGCTCACGAGCATGCCCTGGGCTACCATTTTTGAGCATATACACCAACCCGCAATCCTGTTGAATGCATTAGGTATATATACGATGGAGCAGGCGTTGCTTCCGGCTAACCTTGCCAAAAAAGCAACCAAACTGATCGAAAACTGCGAATATGCTGTAATAGACGGCAATCACCAGACAATGCTGTACGGAAAGGGTGCCCGCGAAATTGTAGCTGCTATACGCGTATTCTACAAGAAAGTCAAGCATCTGGTTCCGGAAGATAAAACAGTTCCGGCAAATGGCTAGCAAGCCGCCGATGCTTTGGTCCCTGCTGCGCTGTAAGTGTCCGAACTGCCGCAAAGGCAATCTGTTCACGCAACGTTCGGTATTCCCGTTACGTTCGATGCTGCAGATGCATACACATTGTACGGAATGCGGCGCGAAGCTGGTAGAAGAAAGCAATAACGGTCCCGGTATTAATTTCGTGCTCACCACGCTTTTGTTATTCCTGAATATACTGTGGTATTATCCCATTTTCGGGCTCTCCTATACAGACAACAGCGTTTACTATTTCCTGGCCAGCAGTGTCAGCGTGGTACTGCTGTTGCAACCCTGGCTGATGCGCCTGGCCCGGTCGGTCTACCTGTACCTCATATGGATGACACGCGAATAACCGATAATCCACAATCCTCTAAAAAGAAAGCGGGCACAGATGATAATATCTGTGCCCGCTTTGAATTATTTACCGGAATTAAGCGATTGTGATGCTGTTATCCAGGTAAACATCCTGAATTGTATTCAGCAGTTCAACACCCACTTTCATATCTTTCTGGAAAGCTTTACGTCCGCTGATCAGACCCATACCACCGGCACGTTTGTTCACCACGGCAGTCATCACCGCTTCAGACAGGTCGGAAGCTCCTTTAGACTCTCCACCGGAGTTGATCAGACCTACGCGGCCCATGTAGCAGTTAGCCACCTGGTAGCGAGCCAGATCGATCGGGTGATCGGTCGTCAGTTTCTCGTAAACATCTTTATGCGTTTTACCAAAGTTCAGCGCAGTGTAACCGCCATTGTTTGTTGGTAATTTTTGTTTGATGATATCGGCCTGCAGGGTAACACCGAGGTGGTTAGCCTGAGCAGTCAGGTCTGCAGCAGTGTGGTAATCCACACCGTCTTTTTTGAATGCGCTGTTACGCAGGTAGCACCACAGTACAGTAGCCATACCCAGTTCGTGCGCATATTCGAATGCTTTAGCGATTTCAACGATCTGACGGCTGCTTTCATCACTACCGAAATAGATAGTAGCACCGATAGCGGTAGCGCCCATGTTCCATGCATCTTTGATGGTACCGAACATGATCTGATCAAAGCGGTTAGGATAAGAAATAAATTCGTTATGATTTATCTTAACGATGAAAGGGATTTTGTGCGCGTATTTACGGGCAACGGAACCGAGCACTCCGTAAGTAGAGGCAACAGCGTTACAGCCGCCTTCTATAGCAAGCTTCACGATATTCTCAGGATCGAAATAGATAGGATTCGGAGCAAATGAAGCGCCGGCACTATGCTCGATACCCTGATCCACAGGAAGGATCGACACATAACCGGTGTTGGCCAGACGTCCGTTATTCAACAATGCGGAGATACTGCGCAAAGTCTGCAGGTTGCGGTTGCTGTGTAACCATACATTATCAATAGTATCAGCAGCAGGCAGGTGCAAAGAAGACTTATCGATCGTTGTACACTTATGATCGAGATAATATGCGGCCTTATCGCCTAACAATTCTTGAATTTTTTGAGAAGCCATGTTGTGTTTATGTAATGTGATTTAAAAATAATTGCGCAAAAGTAATGCATTTGCAATTCCCATATCGGGAAAAAATTCAAATTAGCGGCTGTAGTTCGGAGCCTCTTTCGTAATCACTACGTTATGCGGATGGCTTTCGGCCATAGACGCAGCCGTAATGCGAATGAACTGACTTTGCTCCTGAAGCGCTTTAATGTCTTTCGCACCGCAGTAGCCCATTCCGGCACGCAATCCGCCTACAAACTGCTGCATGATCTCACTGAGATTGCCTTTATAAGGAACGCGACCAACAATACCTTCCGGAACCAGTTTCTTGATATCAGCCTCCACATCCTGGAAGTAACGGTCGCTGGAGCCCTCTTTCATTGCCTCTACTGAACCCATTCCACGATAGGATTTGAATTTACGGCCTTCGTAGATGATGGTTTCTCCCGGACTTTCTTCTGTTCCTGCGAAAATAGAACCGGCCATCACACAATTGGCTCCTGCAGCGATGGCCTTCACCATATCTCCGGTGTAGCGGATACCGCCGTCTGCAATTACCGGGATGCCTGATTTTTTCAATGCATTTGCCGCCTCAATGATCGCTGTCAGTTGCGGGGCTCCGCAACCGGTAACGATACGTGTAGTACAGATAGAACCCGGTCCTACTCCCACTTTCACGGCATCGGCTCCTGCCGCAGCAAGCGCTTTCGCGCCTTCTGCTGTTGCAATGTTACCCGCAATTACATTCAGTCCTTTAAATGTCTTTTTTACCAGCTTCACCATATCCAGCACCCCTTTGGAATGGCCGTGCGCGCTATCCAGCGTGATCACATCCACTCCCGCGTGTACCAGCGCCGCAATACGATCCAGTCCGTCCTGCGTGATACCCACCGCGGCACCTACCACGAGGCGACCCTGGGAGTCTTTACAGGAATTGGGATAACTCTTCAGTTGTACGATATCGCGGAATGTAATGAGCCCCATCAGTACGCCATTCTTAGCCACGATAGGCAGCTTTTCGATTTTATGTTGTTCGAGAATTTTCTCCGCTTTGGCCATGTTGGTGCCAACAGGAGCGGTTACCAGATTTGTGCTGGTCATGATCTCGCTCACCTTCTTGCGGGCGTTTTTTTCAAAACGGAGATCGCGGTTCGTAACAATGCCAACCAGCTTGCGGTCTGCATCTATTACCGGGATACCGCCGATTTTATTTTCTTTCATCAGGCGCAGCGCATCCCCGACAGTAGCATCGGGATTCAGCGTTACGGGGTCGGTGATCAGACCTGATTCGGAACGTTTTACTTTACGCACCTGCTCTGCCTGCTTTTCGATACTCATGTTCTTGTGCAGGATACCGATCCCGCCCTCACGCGCAAGCGCCATCGCAAGACGATACTCAGTGACAGTATCCATTGCAGCGGAAACCATCGGAAGATGCAGCGTAATGTCTTTTGTAAGTTTGGTATGGATATTTACTTCGCGCGGAAGTACTTCAGAATATGCCGGCAGGAGGAGGACGTCATCAAAAGTAAGGCCCTCGCCGTAAAACTTAGATTTTGCAGCCATTTGCAAAAGTACGACTCGCATGTGTACTTTTCCAAAAAATTATCGCAAAAAAATTGTTTACGTGGTACAACGCCTGAAAACACTGCATTGTGGCGCGTGGCATTTATCTTTGAGCGGTTATTCTATTCGTCGTGCCTGCCACAGAAACGCTCATATATGCCGGGTATATTTCTATTGTATTGCTATCGCTATGGGGATTGTGGTGCGACAGGCTCCCCTATTCGCTGAACAAACTGTTCTGGCTGTTCTGCCTCGTATTTTTTGGAATAAGTCCGCTCCTGCAATTTGCATTGCACACATTTCCTTTTCCCTGGACAAATAACCAGGAAAACCTGAAATCATTTCTTGCAACCAATAATGTCGTTCTGTGCGCGATGATGGTTTATGGAATCATACGGCTTGCCGTTTGGAAAGGATCACAGCGCGAAACACTGATTCAGTTGCCGGCACGGACGGACGGATTAAGCCGCGCTGGAATAATATTGCTGTTTATTGCACTGGCAATACAAATCCTGATCGCACCCAATCTGCTGGTACGACAGGCGGTTGACGCCCCGGGGCTGATCCGGAATCAGTCGCTGCAGCTGCTGGCAGATAAAGCTGTGAAAGGGATTGTATTGTGCGGCATACTGAGTCTGCTGACGGGTTACCGGGAAAGAAAAGTTAGCCCGGGATTACTTACCGGAGCTATGGCACTTACCGCGCTCGCCAATATGCCGACGGCCATTCCGCGTTACTGGCTCGCATGCCTGTATCTCGGGGTGGCTATTACCTGCTGTCTGAGGCTGCTGGTGCTACGAGCGCGCTTGTTCGAAACGCTGTTGTTCGCGGGCTTGATAATCATATTTCCTTTACTGAGCCTTATCAGGCAGGCGCCCGCATCGCAATACCCTTCCGGAAACATCATGCAGCGAACTTTTTGCAGCCAGGACTTCGACGCTTATGCCTCTCTGAGAAATACCATTTTGCATACCGAAACGCAGGGTATGCAGCATGGGAAACAGATCGGCACGACCCTGATGTTTTTTGTACCCAGATCTGTATGGCCCGCCAAAAGCATCGGTAGCGGCGCAATTGTGAATCCACCGCGACCCGGCTCCGACTTCAATAACTATTGCAGTCCGCTGCCGGCGGAAGGTTATCTCGATTTCGGATTCACCGGAGCGTTGTTGTGGGTTGCTGTGTGCGCACTATTTGCCGGATGGTACGATCGTTATTATTGGTTCAGCAGAAAAGACCCGAACAGCTTCGCCCGCCTGTTCTACCCTGCATATCCGGGACTCTTTTTTTTCACATTAAGAGGCGACCTGCTATCGTCTTTTGCGTACAGCGTCGGTATTGCCGCGTCGGGGTATGTATTTTACAGAGTGTTTGTTTCGCGGAGATCAGGAAGGCAGGTAAACAGGCTTTAATACATTTACCCATAAGTGCTGCTTTAATTGAGCATTTGCCGCTATTTCCTCCAATGAGGAAGTAGCCATCCAAACCGCACCGTTAAAGTGGTTCACCGCATGCAACATCATCATTGCCGTAATGCCCAACTGGGAAGGCTGCACACCCAGCAGCAGTACTTTGGTGGCGCCGCTGAGCGATTTCAGCTTATGCCAGGCAAAAGACGCCGTTTCGTTTACGAACAAAATCTGGTAAGCGGAAGCATCCAGCTTGCAGGCCCCCAGCATGCGTTGCAATTGCTGTTCAGCGTCAGACCCGCTCGCATAAGGCCTGCTGATCACCAATGTATCACATTGATTCAGTGGAGGATAATTTTGCTCATCCCAGAGCGAATCAATGTCCGCACGTACAAGCGGCGTATTAAAGATTTCAGGCGCAACAGCTTCCATAACACAAATATTTATAAGTAATCACAGGAAACGCAAGTGGCAAAAAAAGCGTTTCTTTGCGCAAATTTATTTACAAATCTTATTGATAATACAATGGCTTACGAAATCAAGGTCAACAAAATCCCACAAAGCAGAATAGCTCAACTGGATCAGAAAAACATCCAGTTTGGCCGCCTATATGCCGATCACATGCTGGTAGCTCACTACGAGGATGGAGTGTGGGGAAGCCCGGAAATCGTACCATTTGAAAATATCAGTCTGAGTCCTGCCACAACCTTCATGCACTACGGACAGGCGATCTTTGAAGGCGTGAAAGCTTACCGCAACGCTGAAGGCGGCGTTCAGATTTTCCGTCCCGAGTCTAACTGGAAACGCATGAATAAGTCTGCGGAGCGTATGGGTATGCCTGATCTTCCGGAAGAGTTGTTCGTGGAAGGCATGCGTAAACTCATTGAAGTGGATGCAGCCTGGGTTCCTACAGAACCGGGATGTTCTCTGTACATCCGTCCGTTCATGATCGCTACAGATGAGTTTGTAGGGGTGCGTCCGGCAACCAAATTTACATTTATGATCATCACCAGCCCTGCGGCTGCCTACTATTCCAAACCTGTTTCTATTTATGTTCAGGACGAATTCGTACGTGCATTCCCCGGTGGTATCGGCATGACCAAAGCAGCAGGTAACTATGGAGCCTGTATGTACCCGGCACAGCAGATCCAGAAAATGGGATACGATCAGATCCTGTGGACAGATGGCTTTGAACATAAGTATGTTCAGGAAATTGGAACCATGAACGTATTTTTCGTTATCGGTGACAAAGTGATCACTCCCGATCTGAACGCAGGTACGATCCTCGCAGGTGTTACGCGCGACAGTGTGATCACACTGCTGAAAGAAAAAGGTGTTACCGTTGAAGAGCGTCCGATTTCCATTGACGAAATTGAAGCTGCTTACAAGAACGGCTCCCTGAAAGAAGCGTTCGGAACGGGAACAGCTGCATCAGTTGCTCCTATCGGCAAACTGACTTTCCACACAGATGTAATGCAGTTGCGCCCTGTTGAGGAATGGGAAACAATGAACTGGATCAAAACAACACTGGATGATATACGTTATGGCCGCAAGGCAGATAACCACAACTGGGTATTGAAAGTATGCTGATATCCTTATTAAATATCCTTTAAGCAAAGAGCCCGTAACAGATGTTGCGGGCTCTTTCTTTTCACGACATTGCCAGCAAGGCAATTACGATCAGTGACAACAGCAACCCGAGCTTATTCCTTGCAGACGGGCGTTCTCCGAAAAACAACATCGCGATCAACGAAGAGGCAACAAGAACACCCACGTTGCTCAACGGTATCATTGCCGAACTTTGTATAAAATTGCTGTTTAGCATGCGGATCATAAAGTAGATCGAAAAGTAATTCGGCACACCAAGCGCTATACCTCCTGCCACATTGCGCCAGGAAAAACGCATGCGTCCGGTAATCAGGAAAAACAGCAACAGCAATGTACCAATGGTGCCTGCCACGAAAAACAGATGTATGGTATAAGATGCCTGTTCAGACGGAGTAGCAAGGTAGCGCTGCTCTGCATATTTCATGGCAGTATCCAGCAATCCGCTGCCGATAAACAACAGCACGATCCAGAAGAGATTGTGCTTATGCGGACTTACCTTTTCCATTGAGGCTTTCGGGAGCGAAGCCAGGTACACGGCAGGGAAAGCCAGTACGATACCCAGCCATTGCACCAGACCCGGATGCTCGTCGTACAGGACGATAGAGAACAATACAGGGATCACCAGTGATAATTTATTGGCAACGGTGGCTGCAGTAATTCCGTCCCTGCGGGTACAATAAGCAAACAGATTGAAAATAGATATGAATCCGGCGCCCATCAATAAACACAATCCCAGCCAGTCCCTGGAGAGGCTTGCTGCGCCTACCGGAAAGGAGCCCAGGAACGCGGAGCCGGTGAGCACACATACCCAGTAATTCACCACAATCGCCTGAAAGTTATCGACCCGGAAACGAACAAATAATTTAAACAATGCTGCCAGCAAGGCGTTCAGCAGCACCATCAACAGCAGGTACATCATAAATCGAGGGAATGGAGTCCCAGAGTACCGGGAGCGTAGGAATTGTTGTTGTGAATATAATAGTGTAAACGATTATCGCCGAGCGGCCAATCTGCACAATGCAGGGCTTCTGAAAGCCGGGGTGCCTGTATTCCATTGCTATCGACATCTCCGGCAATAAATACGCGTGCCTCATCCCAGAGGCCCTGATCAATGAACGACTGTAATAATTGTACTCCGCCTTCCACAATCAGCGAATTCTTTCCGACAGCACTCAATTCATCGAGCAGTTGTGTGAGCAAGCGGTCATCAAATGGCAACTTGTGGTACCGAACGGAACCGGAATTGCCTGCTTCCAATTCATTGACGATCCATGTTGCCGGCCCCTCCTGCAACAGTTGATGTGTTGCCGGTATACGAAGGGTTCTGTCCAATGCAATGCGTAACGGAACATGACCATATGAGCTGGTGAGACGCGGGTTATCGTTGATTGCAGTTATGGTTCCCACCATGATGGCCGACTCTTTGGCACGCCAGCGGTCGTTCAGCCGCTTCGACCAGCTATTGGAAATCTGCAGCCGGGAGCGATCGGCAGGAGCAAAAAAGCCATTCTGCGTCTGAGCCCATTTCAGAATAATATAGGGTCTGTTGCGTGTATGCACACAGAAGAAACGGCGATTGAGCCATGCAGCATCCTGCTCCAGAACGCCTGTATCTACCTGGATTCCTGCTGCCAGCAGCTTATCTATTCCCTTACCGTCCACCGCAGCAAAAGGATCGCGGTTGGCCACGACCACGCGTTGTACCCGTTCCCGGATCACCCGGTCTGCACAAGGCGGTGTTTTGCCGAAATGCGCGCAGGGTTCCAAACTGACGTACAGGGTGGACTCAGGGATGAGCACACGGTCTGCTTCGGATACTGAGGCAAAACAATTTACCTCTGCGTGTGCCGCCCCATATACCTGATGGAATCCTTCACCGATGATCCGTCCCTGATGTACCAGCACCGCGCCGACGAGCGGATTGGGTGCAGCATAGCCTTCTGCGCGCTGGGCGAGCTGCAGGCAGCGCATCATATACAACTGATCTTCGGAAACGCACATTCTTCCGCGAAAATAACGAATCGTCATTCATTTCAAATCGACGGTATTATGTTTCTTTGCAGACAGAATGATGAACTGGTCGCAGGCTTTTTACCAAACCAAAGAACAACTTTCTCCGTTGTATGATCCGGCGGAGGCAGCTGCGGTCGCGCATATGCTGCTGGAGCAGATCAGCGGAATGAGCAAGATGGAGCGACTGATGCAGAAAGACGGCTTGCTGGACGCATCGCAGGAATTCCGTCTGGAGACTGCGGTACAGCAACTCAGAAAGGCTACACCGATACAATACATCCTCGGTGAGGCCTGGTTTCTGGAACGCCGTTTCGTCGTAAATCCATCCGTGTTGATACCGCGTCCGGAGACCGAGGAATTGGTGCTTTGGATCGTTCAGGACTTTGGTGATAAGGCTCCTGCAATACTGGACATCGGTACGGGTTCAGGCTGTATCCCCATTTCCCTGAAAAAAGAGATCCCTGCCGCAACTGTGGAAGCCTGCGATATCAGCCCCGGCGCACTGAAAACAGCCAGGGAAAATGCGGCTTACCTGGATGCGGACGTAACCTTTAAAAAGATAGATATATTAAGCCCCGAAGCGGCATCGCTGATGGGGATGTATGACGTGATTGTATCCAACCCACCCTATATACCGGAGAGGGAAGCGGCCGGGATGCATGCGAATGTAACCGGGCACGAACCACATATTGCTTTATTTGTGAAAGATGACGACCCATTGCTGTTTTACAGGAATATTGCGCAGAAAGCGATGACGCGATTAAAAGACGGAGGCTGCCTGTATTTCGAAATTCATTGTGATTTCATGCCACAGACGCGCGACCTGCTCCAATCGCTCGGATATACCCATATCACTCCCCGTCGCGATATGCATGACAACTGGCGTATGATACGCGCCGGACTGCAGACACGGTAATTTATCAGTCGAGACCCTGATAATGCATACTTTGATGTTGTACAAATTCCCGTACACGCTGATCAAAAACCACACGGTCGTTGAAGAGAAACGCGACTTCAATCGGCATTACATATACGGGCATGCTCATCGCCGAAAGGAGTTCCGGACGAAGTGCCAGGCGTGTCGCATCTTTTTCCGTAGTCAGTACCACACAATCACCGCCCCAGTTTTTCGCCACTTCTTCCACTTCGGCAAAATTGCGTGCAGTAAAAAAGTGATGATCGGGATGGGATAAGAGGTGCACGGCTGCAGCCTGCTGTTCCACGTGTGCAAGTAAAGGTTCCGGTTTGGCGATACCTGTCAGCAACAGTACTTTTTTCCCGGCAAATGATACCGCTTCGTCCGGACTGCCCATCCGGTACGCATTGCCGTAACGCACGCGACTGAAGCAAACCTGCTGAGACTGCGACGGCGCTATCCTGGAGCGGATATCCGCGGCTTCTGCAGTTGTCAGCGATGGCGGGCATTTCGATACTACAATCAGGTCTGCGCGTTTATACGCGTTCCTGCTTTCGCGCAGACTGCCATAGGGAAGGATATGATCTTTATAAAAAGGTTTGTTGTAATCCGTAATCAGCACATTCAGTCCCGCACGTACAGACCGGTGCTGAAATGCATCATCCAGCAGCACTACTTCAATTTCGGGCCGGTGCATCAGCAGGGAAGGAATGCCGGTCATACGATCCTCGGCAACGCTTACTGCAAGCTCAGGAAACTTCAGGTGATACTGCATCGGTTCATCCCCGATGTGCAGCGCGTTCGTCCGTTCATCCGCCAGCAGAAAACCACGCGTACGGCGTTTGTAACCCCGGCTCATTGTGGCAACCCGGTATTCGTACTGCAATAAACGCACCAGGTACTCGATATGGGGCGTTTTGCCGGTTCCTCCTACCGAGAGGTTCCCCACTGCGATCACCGGAATATCAAAAGATACCGATGACAGGAAACCCGCGTCGTATAAACGATTCCGCAGCCACACAAGTGATCCGTACAGTAATGTAAACGGGAGTAGCAGATATCTTAATAAAAACATGATCAGTTTAATTTCAAAACAGTACCGGAATACCGGTACCATGCACGTTCCAATATTTTTTCTTCAGGCACAAACGGCTTCAGCTGCGCCAGTCCCATCATATCGATGGCTGCGTTCATCAATGTGTCCGGATCGCTCACGGCACTCCCCGCTGCATAACGCCCGGCTTCCAGCATACACGCTTCGGGCACCAGTCCGATCAACTCAGACCCTGCCAAAGATACGCCCATAGCCGCTGCCGCCTGCCTGCACGCAAGCCATACCGTCAGCAGGCTGCTTGTATGATAATCCAGCAGATTGAACGAAACCTGCGCCTGTCCATAATCTTCCATATACCAGCCGATCGCGCGCACCATCGGCAATAATCCCTGCACTTTGCGTCGTTGCCCTTCATCCCCCTCCTCCCAATATCCCGATTGACGCAGGCTGCGGGCAATCGACTCCGCAACGAGCACGTCTTTTGTGTTTAAGGATATATTGAATGCCAACAATATCCGACGCACACCAATTACGGTTGCGCCGGTAACAGGATTGCCCGTGACCGGCCCGAAATCGGGGTGCCAGGCAGGGTCCGCCATGCGTTCCGAAAGCCCCTCATACTGCCCCTTGCGGATAACCGGTAAAGCCGCGCGATAAGTTCGTGACTGGCTGTATTCATATAGAAACACAGGGATCGACAATTCTTTGCCTACTCTTTCCGCAAGCTGTAATGCATACACATTTGCATCCGCTTCAGACATTCCCTGCAGCGGCACCAACGGACACACGTCCGTTGCGCCGATACGCGGGTGCACACCCTTCTGATTGCGCATATCAATACACGCTGCGGCAACAGATATGCCGCGGAAAGCCGCTTCGGCAACGGCATCAGGATCACCCGCGAAAGTGAATACCGTACGATTGGCGGCAGGGCTTTTATCTGTATGCAGTAAAAAAACACCCGGCACCGAACGGATCGCTTCTGCAATTTTTGTCAGTACGCTTTCATCAGCGCCTTCGCTAAAATTGGGAATACATTCCAGGATGGGTTTCATATCGAATGATTCAGAAAAACAGAAATGCTGTCAAATATAATTTCAGAAACGACAAAAAAAGCCCGTGGGTATCGATCCACGGGCTTTTCATATATCAAAGCAGGATTATTTCACTGCTTGTTTCGCGATATAATTGTTGATCCACTCGGTGGTCATTGATTTCGGACGCTCAATCGGGAATCCGAGTGCGCGATCCCAGCAAAGACTTGCAAGCACACCCAGCGCACGGCTCACGCCAAACAGCACGGTATAGAAATCTTCTTCCACAAGACCGTAGTGTTTCAGCAGTGCGCCGGAATGCGCATCCACGTTAGGCCACGGATTTTTGATCTTACCGGTTGATTCGAGGATTTCAGGAGCCACTTCATAAACGTTCCAAACGGTCTGAACCGTAGGGTTGTCTGCGCAGTGAACTTTTGCAAATTCCATCTGAGCAGTGAAGCGGGGGTCTGTTTTACGCAGTACGGCATGACCGTAACCGGGAACCACTTTACCCTCGCTCAGGGTTTTGCGGATGTAATCGGCGATCTGTTCTTTTGAAGGAGTGAGCGTACCGAGATCTTTCTGGAGCTCTTCGATCCAACGGATCACTTCCTGGTTGGCAAGACCGTGCAGCGGACCAGCGAGGCCCGTCATTCCTGCTGTGAAACACAGGTAAGGATCGCTCAGTGCAGACCCAACCAGATGTGTGGCATGAGCGGAAACGTTTCCACCTTCGTGATCAGCGTGGATGGTGAGGTACAAACGCATCAGCTCTTTGAAGCTGTCATCGTCATAACCGAGCATATGCGCAAAATTCGCGCTCCAGTCGAGCATTCCGTCAGGCTGGATATGCTCACCGTTTTTGTATTTACGGCGATAGATATAAGCTGCGATACGGGGCAGGCGCGCAATCAGCGTCATGCTGTCTTCGTATACATAATCCCAGTATTCTTTTTTGGAAATACCGGCCTCATAAGCTTTTGCAAATTTGCTTTCCGTCTGCAACGCGAGCACTGCAGCACAGAACTGCGTCATCGGGTGCGTGGAAACAGGGAACGCTTCGATCACCTGAAAAACGTGATTGGGTACATGGCTGCGGCGGGCCCAAACTGCGGAGATATGACCTGCATCTTCGTCTGTGGGAATCTCACCAACGAGCATCAGGTAGAACAGTCCTTCCGGACAAGGTTCTTTACCATCGCTTGCCTTCGGCAGCTTTTCGCGCAGCTCAGGAATAGAATACCCGCGGAAGCGGATACCTTCATTGGCGTCCAGCAGAGAAGTTTCGGTGATCAGACCGGGAATACCACGCATCCCCTGGTAAGCCTGAGCAATCGTAACCTGCCCCAAAGAAATCTCACCGTGTTCCGCTATTAATTTTTTGATTGCTGCAGATTGCTTATCTGCAACTTCTTTGAAATGGTCTTTAATGTAACCCATAGTGACAATAAATTGAAAAGTTGATTGGACGCAGACAGCCTCAGATTCGAACCCGACGGACGCAAAGATAACAAAACGAACTAAAGAAAATAGTTCGCTTCATAAACGATTTGTTATTTGTCCATTTGCCGTGTCTATAGGCTGGCAAACGCAGGCTGGCAAAAGCTTATACATTTTCAAAAGATATGTCAGGAACAGGTTTACGGATTTCGGAGTAACTTGCCGCGATGTCGCAAATTCCATTTTTTTACCACGACGGGGAACTGCTCGCAAATGAACTGCTGAGTCTTCACGAAGACACGGCAAAGCATGTAGTCCAGGTACTGCGCAAAAAAGAAGGAGACCTGATACAGCTAAACAACGGGAAGGGCCGGACCGCACTCGCGGCGCTTACCTCAGCCGGTAAAAAGCATTGCGTGGTGCGCCTGCAAAGCACGGAGCAGCATGCCGCTCCGTCGATACAACTGCATCTTGCCGTCGCCTTTACCAAGAATGCCTCCCGAAATGAATGGCTGCTGGAAAAAGCGACGGAACTTGGCGTTTCTTCTATAACTCCCCTTTTAAGCGAACGCACCGAACGCGAGAAATTCCGGGAAGACCGCGCACGCAACATACTTATTTCGGCTATGCTGCAATCACAACAGTATTACCTTCCGGAGCTGTACGCCCCGTCTACACTGAAACAGATTGCCGAACGTGCCGATACCGGCACACTGAAACTCATCGCACACTGTGACCCGCAAAGCACGCGTAACCCAATATCCAAAGTACTTTCAGCCGGAAAAGATGTATGGATACTGATAGGACCTGAAGGCGATTTCAGTCCTGCGGAGATCACCCAAATGGAAGCTTCCGGTTTTGCCGGAATTGCGCTGTGTGAACAACGATTAAGAACCGAAACCGCAGCTATGGCGGTTTGCGCTTACTTCAACCTGCTCAATGGAAAATAAATTCAAAATAATACTGTTTACGCTGCTCCTTTCCTGCGCCGGCAGCGCGTCCGCACAACAGCTGCGACTGGCCCTGCTCGTATACGGAGGTGGTGGCGACTGGTATGCGAATCCGAGTTCGCTCAGGAATCTCGCGCAATTCTGCAATGCACAACTACGCACCAATCTTGATACAAAGGAAGCACAGGTGGAAGCCGCAAGTCCTGAAATATTCAACTACCCTTTCGTACACATGACCGGTCACGGAAGATGGACGGTGAATGATGCTGAGGCAAAAAACCTGCGCAGTTACCTGATGGCCGGCGGATTTCTGCATATCGACGACAACTACGGGCTCGACGAATATGTGCGCCCGGCATTGAAAAAAATCTTCCCGGAACTGACGCTTACGGAGCTGCCCTTTTCCCACCCTGTTTACCACCAGAAATTCAATTTCACGAACGGGTTGCCGAAAATCCACGAGCATGACAATAAAGCACCGAAAGGATACGGTCTGATCTATGAAGGCCGACTGATAGTGTTTTACAGCGTGGAAACGGATCTCGGCGACGGATGGGAAGATCCGGATGTACATAACGACAAGCCCGCGCAAAGACAGGCTGCATTGCAAATGGGCGCCAACCTGGTTCAGTACGCATTCGACAAACCTTAAAAAAAAGACAGTGCTCTATAAAAAGATCGATGAAAATGACCTGCAGCAATTCCGGTCGCTACTGGGCGCGGAAGGCATGTCTGTAGCAGCGCCGGACCTGGCGCAATGCGCTTCCGACCATACGGAAGATTTCGTGTTTTACCCGGAGGTGGTCCTTCGGCCTCAGTCGACAGCCGAAGTAAGCGCAGTGCTTGCTTATTGCAACCAGCATAACATCCCCGTCACAGCGAGGGGAGCCGGAACAGGACTCAGCGGCGGTGCATTACCGGTTGCGGGCGGCGTTTCCCTGGATATGAAACGCATGAACCGAATCCTGAATATCGATACGCAAAATTTTCAGGTGACCACCGAACCCGGCGTCATTACCGAAGTATTACAGAATGCCGTAAAGGAAAAGGGCTTGTACTACCCGCCCGACCCTGCCAGTAAAGGCTCTTGTTTCATAGGCGGAAATATAGCCGAAAACTCAGGAGGACCCCGAGCCGTAAAATATGGCGTGGTCAAGGATTTCGTTTTGAATCTCGAAGTGGTGCTTGCAGACGGATCCGTGATGTGGACCGGCGCAAATGTGCTGAAAAACGCCACTGGCTATAATCTTACGCAACTGGTGGTAGGCAGCGAAGGCACTTTATGTATTGTTACAAAAATCGTGCTGCGGCTTATACCGGCGAACAGGCATGACCTGTTGCTGCTGATCCCGTTTCACGATGCATCAGAAGCATGCCGTGCCGTAAATGACATTTTTCTTGCAGGTATCACCCCATCGGCACTCGAATTTATGGAGCGTGATGCGCTGGAATGTGCCGTGCATTATTTCGGGGACAGTTCCGTTCCGCTACCCGACCATGTACAGGCGCACCTGCTTGTTGAAGTGGACGGAAATCATCCGGAACAGCTTATTGAAGAGGCAGAACAGATAACTGCCATTGCAGAAAAATACGCCACAGACCCGGTACTTTTTGCCGATACAGCCGCACAGAAACAGCAATTGTGGAAGCTGAGGCGTATTGTCGGTGAAGCGGTAAAAGGCAATTCCATCTATAAAGAAGAAGATACGGTGGTCCCCAGGGCATGCCTGCCGGAGCTGTTACAACATGTAAAAGAGACAGGGAAGAAATATGGTTTCAGATCTGTATGTTACGGTCATGCCGGCGACGGCAATCTTCATGTGAATATTGTAAAAGGCGATATGAGCGATCACGACTGGCAATATAAACTACCGGAAGGGATTCGCGAGCTGTTCGGAAAAGTGCATCAGATGGGCGGAACTATTTCCGGGGAACACGGGATCGGATATGTGCAAAAAACTTATTTATCCATCGTATTCAATGCAACTCAATTGGCTTTAATGGAAGCCATAAAAAAAGCATTCGATCCGAAGGGAATATTGAACCCTGGCAAGATATTTGCATAGGGAAAAGAATGTCACGCAGGAAGAAAGAAGCATTTAAGAAGAGCGGAATCAAATCATGGTCGGAAGACGACCGCCCCAGGGAAAAGCTGGTCAGTAAAGGAGAAAACAGCCTCAGCGATGCAGAATTAATCGCGATACTTATCGGAAGCGGAACCCCGGTGAGAAACGCACTGGACCTTGCGAGGGATGTCCTGAAACTCGTTGACCGGAAGCTGGGCACCCTTGGAAAAGTTACCATTACAGAACTGACCCAGATCAAAGGTATCGGGCCCGCGAAAGCGATCACCTTGCTTGCTGCGATCGAACTCGGCAGACGCCGGCAGATGGAGCCCGCAATCGCGCGGGAAATCATTACCGGGTACCAGGATGCGGTTGATATCCTGCAACCCTTATTACAAGACCTGGGTCAGGAGGTATTCTGCGTGCTCTATATGGATATTTCCGGAGCGCTGATACGGCACGAATTTATCAGTTATGGCGGACTGACCGCCACAATAGCCGATATACGGATCATACTCAAGAACGCATTGCTCTACAAATCATCCCGGATCATCGTAGCTCACAATCACCCTTCGGGCAACCCAAAGGTGAGTGAAGCCGATAAAAAGCTCACATACAAGCTACAGAGCGCCGCCGGATCAATGGATATCGAGTTGCTTGACCACATTATCATTGCGGGCAAACAGGCTGTCTCATTCGCAAACGAAGGCTTATTATAATAATATTTATTTCTGAAGCAGCCTGCTGCGCCGCTTAAAAACTCCGCTCTAAATGATTATCTTGCAGGCTTAACATCAGCTTAATTTCGACGCAAACAGGTATGCTCAACATAGGGATTTTCGGCGCAGGACATCTCGGAAAAATTCACATCCAGCAATGGAAGGAAATACCGCAGGTCCACATAGTGGGCTTTTTCGACCCCGACGATACAAATGCTGCAGCCGTAGCCGCGCAATACCAGATCCGGCGCTTTGAAAGTCCGGACGCACTGCTCGCGGTGTGTGAAGCAGCCGACATCGTTACCCCGACCATTTTCCACCACGAAATTGCCCGCAAAGCATTGCTTGCAGGGAAACACCTGTTCGTGGAAAAGCCTTTCACCAGCACGCTTGAGGAAGCGCAGGAACTGATCAAACTTGCGAAGGAAGCCAATGTTAAATGCCAGGTCGGACATGTGGAGCGCTTCAACCCTGCCCTGCTGGCTTTGGAACATACCGCATTGCAACCGATGTTTATCGAATCGCACCGTCTGGCCACCTTCAATCCGCGCGGAACAGATGTTTCGGTAATACTCGACCTGATGATCCATGATATTGACATCATTCTTCACCTCGTAAAGTCACCCGTAAAACGTATTTCGGCAAGCGGCGTGGCCGTAATGAGCGAAACACCCGATATTGCTAATGCGCGCATTGAGTTTGACAACGGTTGCGTAGCCAATCTTACAAGCAGCCGCATTTCGCTGAAACGCATGCGCAAAATGCGCCTGTTCCAGCGCGATGCCTATATCAGCGTGGATTTCCTGGATAAGAAAACGGAGATCATCCGCCTTTCCGACTCCTCCGGCAACAGCAATGCATTCGATATTCCGCTGGAAATGCCCAATGGTGATAAAAAGATATTGCAGGTGGAAAATCCCGCAGTACCGGAAATAAACGCCATCCGCATGGAACTGGCCGAGTTTGCCGACGCCGTTATAAATGACAAAGCGGTAAAGGTGACTGCCTTCGATGGCTATCAGGCTATGGAAGTAGCACACCTCATTCTGAAAAAAATGAGTTTACATAATCAGATACACAATGAATAATTGCTTTTTACGTTAAGTGTAAGAAGTGTACCGACAGGAATGAAGAAAAACGTTTACTTATTATTTTTTATAGCTGTGTTTTGCTGGGGGTGTAATATTATCAACCCTAAAGAACCTGTACCTACTTTTCTGCATATTGAACCTTTTCAATACAGCAATCCCGACTCCAGCTTTACCGGCAGCTCCAGCCACAGCATTCCTGCGGCAAAAGTATTCATTAACAACTCTGCCGTGGGAGTATTTGACCTTCCCTGTACGGTACCGCTGATCCTCAGTAAAGACGAGGAGATATTTATTATTCCCGCCGTTACCAATCAGGGCCTCAAAAGTTATGTCATTGCGTACCCGTTTTATGAACTGGATTCCGTTGCTGTAAAACACGCACCCGGTCAGACTTTTTCTTTTACGCCCAAAACGCGCTACCTGCATTCGCTCACCCGCTCCTCTTTCCGTCAGATGATCAATTTTGAAGAAGGCAATCTCTTCAGAACAACCGGCGGAGATACCGGCGTTCAGCTGATCACTAATCCGGAGCTTAAAATTGAGGGAAAGTATTCGGGCTATATTTATGTGGACCAGAACCACAGGAATTCAGAATCCGTATCAACGAACTATTTTGAGTTGCCTACGAGCGACTGCTGGCTGGAACTGGAATACAAGTGTTCGGTACCGTTCCAGATAGGGTTCCGCGCAGAAGACGCAAACAACAATTCTTACGAAGCATATTCGGTTGGGTTCTATCCAAAATCCGAAACCAACAAAGTGTATGTGAATGTTTCCAATTTCACCAATGCCAATACACAGTATTCCCGCTTCTACCTTAAGATCCGTGTTTCCCTGGACGACGACGATGGTAAATACACTGAAGGCTACGTTGTACTCGACAATTTCAAAGTGATTTACAAATAGATGTTTGCGTACCTGTCCCCGGTAAAAAAGAAAGCCATTCGCGTAATGATGGTGTCAGACTTTCTGACATCGGCGCTTGCATGGCTGCTGTTCTGGGTGATCAGGCATAAAACATTGCTGCAAACCGGTTTCAGTGAAGCGATCACATTGATGAAACCGATCGATCTTCTTGAAGGGATTGTGTTGTTGCCACTGGGCTGGTTGTTCCTGTACCATCTTTCCGGCACCTATTTCGATCTGTACCGGAAATCCCGCATAGATGAGATCTACCGCACTTTTATTTCCTGTTTTATCGGCAGCCTGCTGCTCGCATTTACCCTGGTGAGTAACGACACGGATAACTTTTCGTATTTCTTTACGATGACCTGGCGTTATTTCTTCATCCATACCGCATTTACACTTGCAGCCAGAATGTTCATCCTGTTCCGTGTAAAAAAGAATATCATTTCCGGGCGCGTAGGATTCAACACGATGATTGTCGGCGGCAATGAGCAGGCGATCCAGATTTACAAACAGATCACCGGCAACGATAAGATCCTCGGAAATATTTTTAAAGGGTTCGTTTATTCCCAGAAAGAAACCGGCAACGGCATGAGCCATTACCTGCCGCAACTGGGAAATCTTGCGCAGCTGGAATCCATTATAGACGAATACGCGATCGAAGAAGTGATTGTCGCAGTGGACAGCTCCGAACGGAGTCTGCTCGAAAACATTCTGACACGCCTGAGCTATAAGGCCGTTGTGGTAAAAGTCTTACCCAACCTGTACGACATCATTTCAGGGTCGGTGAAAACGAACAATGTGTATGACACCATTCTGGTACACATTGAGCCTTCCATCATGCCCGACTGGCAGATCGTATGCAAGCGCGTGATTGATATCGTGGCCTCTTCTATTGCGATATTGCTGTTGTCTCCGGTGTACCTGTTTGCGGCAATCAAGGTAAAACTCTCTTCACCGGGTCCTATTTTCTATAAGCAGGAACGGATCGGGCTGTACGGCAAAACGTTCAACATCATTAAATTCAGGTCGATGTTTATGAGCGCAGAGCAGCACGGACCGGCACTCTCGCGTCGCAACGACCCGCGCATTACCAATTGGGGACGCGTGATGCGTAAATGGCGTATCGACGAAATCCCGCAGTTCTACAATATCCTTATCGGCGACATGAGCCTTGTAGGTCCGCGACCCGAACGCAAATATTATATCGACATCATCTGCACCACGCATCCGCACTACCGCTACCTGCACAAAGTGAAGCCGGGCCTTACCTCCTGGGGAATGGTGAAATATGGCTATGCGCAAAACGTGGATGAAATGAAAAAACGTATGGAGTACGACCTCCTGTACATCGAGAACTGTTCCCTGGCGCTGGACATAAAGATCATGCTGCACACGTTGATCGTGATCGTGGAAGGCCGGGGCAAATAGTCTTTCTTTTTCACATAAAGACAAGTATCTTGCGGCAAACCAACGCTCGTCTATGAGATTCTTATCTGTCGCTCTGCTCGCATTCCTGTTTGGAATAAACACGGCGAAAGCACAATACAGGCCGGAGATGCCGCAACCGCCCTTCAAAATAATCCAGACCGCTACCGGTAATTATATTACCCTGACAGAACTGGCAGACAAACTGAAACGATCAGAAGTTGTGATCTGGGGTGAGGAACATGATGATACGATCGGTCATATTCTTGAACTGAAATTATTGAAAATGCTCCGGGAGCGTTTTGAAGGCAGCCTGCGTTTATCGCTGGAAATGTTTGAAACGGACTGTCAGGTACTGCTGGAAGACTACCTGGGAGGATTTATATCGCGCGAAAAATTCCTGAAAGATTCCCGCCCCTGGTCGAATTATGAAGATTACAGTCCGATGGTGGAATTCTGTAAAGACCAGCATATCCCCATCACTGCCGCCAACAGCCCGCGCCGCTATAATTCCCTGATGAGTCAGCGGGGACCGAAAAGCCTGGACAGCCTGAGCTACGGCGCCAAAAGACTGATCGCAAAACTGCCCGTTTACGTACCAGCAAAAGGCAAATATTTCAAGAAGTTCATCGGTATTATGGGCGGAGAAGAAAACATCCACAGTCCCAACATGTTCGCCTCCCAGTGCCTGTGGGATGCCACAATGGCGAAAAGCATACAGTCGGCGGTTGACAAAAATAAAAAGGAAGGAATGGTGATGCACGTTTGTGGCCGCTTCCACTCCGACGAATACCTCGGAACAGTTTCTCAGCTGTACCGCCTCGACAAAGACATTAAAGTAAGCACTATCAGCTGCTTCCCTTCAGCGGATTTCGAAAAACCCGATTTCGCGGCACATGAAGCACTCGCCGACTATGTAATCCTGGTTAAAAAAGACGAGTTGACGGAATAGTACTTTCAATCACAACGTTACAACATCCTAGGCTTCCCAGGTGGATTGCAATGTTGCTAATGCAGGCTCGTTGTGCGTAAGCCCGGCGAGCCTGTTTATGATACGTTCCACCAATGCATCGGGGCAGGAAGCCCCGGAAGTGATCATTACACGCAAAGGATTCTTTGCGGGCAGAAAATCCGGAGTCATCTCCTCCAGATGATTACGCCAATCATAATGACTAATCAGTTTATCGCTGATCAGGCAGAATTCATCGCGGATAAAATACGTGGGCAACTTTTGTTCGCACAGCTCCACCAGATGAGAAGTATTGGAGCTATTGTATCCGCCGATCACCAAAGCAAGATCGGCCTGCTCTTCGAGCATTCCCTGCACGGCACTCTGGTTATCGTTGGTGGCATAGCACAAAGTATCGCGCGTTTCCGCAAAGCGTTCGAGTTCATTACCGGGAGCTACGTTGTAGTGAGCGATGATCACCTGCTTCAGGAAGTCTGCAATACCCTGTGTTTCGGAAGCAAGCATCGTTGTCTGATTCACCACCCCTATCCTTTCGAGGTCCGCATCTACATCAAACCCTTCGGAATACTGGCCTTTAAAGCGCGTGTAAAACTCCTCGCGCGGCAATTCTTTACGGATAAACTCAGCAAGCAATTCCGCTTCCTTCATGTCTTTCACCACTACCGTGGGTGTGTGCACATTACTGTGCGAGAACGTGGCACGCGTTTCCTCATGCTTCGGTTTGCCATGGATCACGATGGTATAGCCGTCTTTACCGATCTTCTCGGCACGGTTCCACACCTTTTCCACAAATGGGCATGTAGTTTCGTAAGTGGTCGGTTCAATACCCTTCGCACGCAGCAAAGCCTCCATCTCCAGTGTGGTACCGAAAGCAGGTATGATCACGATATCATCGCTGTTGAGCTCATTCCAGTCCATCAGCATACGGCCGGAAGTATCCATAATGAAGCGTACGCCGCGCGCGACGAGATCTGCATTCACATTCGGATTGTGAATCATTTCGCTGAGCAGGAATATACGCTTACCCGGATTCTCGTCTATGGCACGGAAAGCAATTTCAATAGCGTTCTCCACCCCGTAGCAAAAACCGAAATGACGGGCAAGGATCACTTCCAGCGAACCTATATGCAGGATCGTGGGAGCAAAGTCTTTCTTCATCTTGTCAGCCGCTTTGCGTTTTGCCTTGATGGCACTTACAATAGGACTGCGGTAGTGGGTGGGTACGTTGAATGATTTCATTACGGATGAGGCCGGATAGACTGCAAAATTACGTCAGAGGCAGGTCCACCAGATATATTTCTCTGCAAATTTTCCCCAATTTTTCGTGCTCTCCCGGATGGTACTTTCAGCGTCCTTCATCGCAATCTTCTTTCCCTTTTCGGGAACACCGAGCTTATCGGGCCCCACGGCTTCGAGCACGACTGATTGCGCGATCCAGGTAGTGTATAAACGAGGAATGGCAATCTCCAGGATCATTCCGGGCAGTCCGCTGAACGATTCCGGACCACCACTTACGGGAATCTGGTCTGTATAGAATGCCACCACCACAACACTGTCGTGAATACGGCAACTGGCTTTGCGGCAGCTGTATCCCGCAATTGTACGTACTTCGTCGAGCACTTTCCATTTAAACGGCTTCAGGCTGTCGGCAAGCAGAAAGGTCTGTTCAAATACTTTCTTCTGCGCCACGAACTGATGCCGCGAAAAGTCGGAGAATACAATAGTCTCCGTACCGGGAAGCCCCCCCATCATCGACAAAGCCGGGTTTTCGTCCTGCTTTATCGGTTCGTAACGGCTTTGCTGTGTCGTAAAACGGTAATTAAAACTGCGGGTATCGAATTTGGGCAATTTTGCCATAAACGCTTCCATATAGGAGTTCATTTCCCCGTCGCCGAAATCGTCAAACTGACGGTGGATATTCATTTTACGCTGGTATTCGATACGTCCCTGCAACACCACCTGGGCATCTGCAGATAAAGACAAGGCTACAGCAAATGCTGCTATGATATATTTAAGTGCTTTCATTTGTGTCAGATTTATTTACCGCTCATTTGAATTTCTTCGATCTGGGATGCTGCGCCGTCGGCAGCATTTCCCTTGGGGGTATAGGTAAAGTTCCATACCAGCGACAGCAACGCATAGCGCTTGATCGTGTTGTACGATTGCTGCACTACAGTGTTACCGTTTCCATAACGGTTGAACCCGAGATTCTGGTTGAAGATGTCGTATACCGCGAAGCGCGCCTCAAGCTGATCGCCTTTCAGGAGCTTTTTGGAAACCGATGCATTCAGCAGGAATACGTTGTTGTTGCGATCGAATGTTGCGGTGCGCTGACGGATATTATAGCTGGCATCTGAGCTGATCTGAAACTTCTTGGGCAGATACAGCAGTACACTTGCTTCCGGTGCTGCCGACCAGAACGAAGTGTTCTGCGCATTGATGCTGCTCAGGTTGTAGTTGTATGTGACGGAAGGATTGAAGCTGAAGTCGATCAGTTTTTCCTTTTCATAAGCAGCGCGCAACCCTACCGTGTAACTGTTGTTGTCACTTTTATTTGCGGCACCGTTTACGATTGTATTGTAACGGCTTACGTTGACATTGGTATTTGCACCGATCTGTATCTGCGTCCCTTTGATCTTGGTACCGATACCCGCATACAGGTAGGAGCTGCGATTACCGTCTACATTCACGTACTGGTAAGTACGCACACCGGAAGCGGCGATTGTCTCTGAACGACTGATGTCATTGTCCACAAGGCTCATTCCCCCGCCCATATAGATATAAGTGCCGCTCAGCACGCGATAACTGTTATATCCGAGAGAAATCGAGTTGTCGAATTCCTGTTTCAGATTCGGGTTTCCGACAGAAATGTTCAGAGGATCTGTATTCTGGCGTACCGGCTGTATCTGCGTTACCGTTGGCTGCTGTGTGTACCCTGAGTAGCGGAAGCGCAGACTCGACTGGCGACTTAATTTATAATTCAGGTTGGCTGAAGGGAAGAAGTTGTGGAATGTACGGTTCATTTCCCTGTTATACAGGTTATCAAACTGGCGGAATTCGGTGTTGGAAGCTGCCGCCCCGAACGAAAAGCTCAGCTTCTCATAATTCCAGCGGAAGGTCGTTCCGAGGCGATGCGTCGTCACATCAAAATTATAGTCGGTACTATACAGCGAATCCAGTTGCTGATAATCTCCTGCCGCACCTTTATTAAACGAAAGCTGACGGGAATAGTTGCCCTGGCTGGAGAAATTGTATTTTACTTCCACCACCGCTTTCTGAGAGATCGGCTCTGTGTAGGATGCGATGGCTCCGTAAGTGTTGGTGTTGGATTCATTCTTTTTGCGCTGATCGATCGTAGTGGTGCTATCCTGTATACCGTCGCTGTAAAAAGTATTTGCTGCGTGCAGGTATCCTTCGTTATTAGTACCTGAATTATTATAGGTAAGCTGCAGGAACATGCTGCGGCTTTTCTTTTTAAAGCGCTTCTGCCATGAAAGGTTGACATCCACATTATCGCGTGTACCGTCGTTATCCGAAGTACGGTCGGAGGTATTGAGCAGTGCACCGGAAACCCCTTTGGATCTCGTTTCACTACCGGTCCTGTTGACGGTATTCGATTTACGTCCGTTCATCGTGAACTTCAGCATGGAGGCCGAATCGGTTTTCCATTCGTACAATCCGCTCAGCGTATGCTTGTCTATAGAAGAGAAGGATGTGGAGTGCTGGTCTGTATAATAGGATGAATCCTGCAGGTTGTATTGCGTGAAAGTGTTGTCCAGCGTTTCGATATTGCGGCGATTGAAGCGGTAATTCGTATTCACGTGCTGGATATCATTATTCCATTTGTTGGAATAATGCGCTCCGGCTTCCCATGCCTTCGGCAGACCTTCACCGTTATATTGTCCGTCCCAAGACGTTCCGTCATCGTTGTTATTGTCGATAAAGAACATATCGCCGTCATCACTCATCTGCATCGAGGAACCGGAAGAAGTGTATTTGGACGCGTCGTTCTGCGATAATCCGATCTTCGCGGTATTGGCAGCGATGCCATAAACCGAGAATTTCTGTTTGCCCCGGAACAGGTTGAACATTGCCTGGTTTTCGAAGAAGCCGTTGCTTCCGCCGCCAAGCGCGACTTTACCGAACGAACCTTTTTTGTATTTGTCTTTCAGTTGCAGGTTGATCGTCTTGGTGCGTTCACCATCGTCTACACCTGTAAACTCGGCATTGGCGCTCTTTTTATCAAACACCTGAACTTTATCGATCGCTTTGGCCTGCAGACTGCGGTTCACCACAGCCGGATCGTCGCTGAAGAACTCTTCACCGTCCACCAGTATTTTCTGCACTTTTTCGCCCTGTGCGGTAATCTGACCATTTTTATCCACCTGCAGACCCGGAAGCTTTTTCAGCAAAGCCTCCACATTTGCGTTGGCGTCCACTTTAAAGCTATCCGCATTGTATTCTGTGGTGTCGCCTTTGATTACGATGGAACCGCGGCGTTGCATGACAACGAATTCCGAAAGGACCTTCTCACGTGTAAACAGGATTACATTGCCAAGATCAAGCGTTCCGGAGCTCCCGGAGTTCACAATATCCGTATAATCGGCAAAGCCATAACCTGTGATCAGCAAAAGGAATTTAGGAGCGGTGCCCGCAGTAAATGAGAATTTACCGTCTTTGTCTGAATGGCCGAACCCGAGCAGTGTGGAGTCGGCGGCATTGAGCACCGTAACGGTTGCATATTGTATCGTCTCATTGTTGAAGGTATCGATGACCTTTCCCGAGACGACCGTCTTTTGCGCCTGTGCCCAAAGGGAGAGGCACAGTAGAAGCATGGTGAGCTGAAGCGTTTTTTTCATAGGTGGTGTGCTTTGAAATGCAATATTAGCAAAGCTATGTGCACAATTGCATCACAGGTAGGTGAAAAGGAGAGGGATTTTCGGTGAATCAGAACGAAACAACCACCTTCAGGTTCAGCAATCGCGACGTGAGTCGGTTGGGAACCGCATAAATCTTATTGGAGGTCTGATCCTGGATCCAGGTGTAGGAAAGCGTATTCTGGATGTTCAGCAGATTGAAGACTTCCAGGCTCGTCCATATAGATTCAAGGTTGTTGAAAAAACTGTGGCTCGGGCGTTTTCCCTTTTTCGCGCCATCGAGCAGCAATGCGGAAAAACCAATATCCACGCGCTTGTAGGCGGGCATGCGCAGCACATCATCCAGGCGGTTACCGTTCGGATAACCGAAGGGCAGGCCTGTTCCGTACATCATATTCAGATGCACGCGGAAGTTGTGGTTCTGCGGCAGATAATCCTGGAAGAACATCGATACCATCACGCGCTGATCCGTAGGGCGAGGCACATACTGTGAATACACATACGCACTGTCCTGTCCGCCGGCACCTTTATAAGCCTGTAATATCTGCTCCTCTGTTTTCATCACGGCGAGCGATATCCAGGATGTGGCGTCCTTTACCAGGTCGGCATACAAGCGTACTTCTCCACCGTATGCATAACCGCGGCTTGAATTCGTACCGTAGTAGCGGATCTTGATACCATCGTATTCATAGGGCACAAGGTCCCAGAGCTTTTTGTAGTACACTTCGGTGGTAAAACGGAACGGACTACCATTGGCAGTGAAATTGGTTTCTGTTCCGGCCAGCACATGGTAAGATTTCTGCGACTGCACATCAAGGTTGGTATTACCCTGCAGATCGCGCAATTCGCGGTAAAACGCCGGCTGCGCATAGTAGCCGGTGGCAAAACGGAAAGACCAGTCTTTTTTCCAACGTGGTTTATAACCCAGCTGTAGTCTCGGACTCAATATCTTTTCTTTGTTCAGACTATTGTAGAGATAACGCACGCCAAAAGATCCTGAATAACGGGAGCTGTCATTGAAACGGAAATTATCCTGCAGAAAACCACTCACGCGGAATGGCTGTATCGTGTTGGCGGAAACATACACGTTCTGCATGGTAAGGTCGGTAGTGCTGAAAGGCTGCGTAAATCCGGCGGAGTCGCGGCGCTGGTACGAATGTAGCTCGTCGCGTATATCCAGCCGCGTAAAATCTGCGCCCCACTGGATGAAGTGATTGCCTGCATCGTAAGAGCCGCGGTGTGCTGCGGTATACACATTTACCTTCAGGTAGTTCCTTCCGTAGTTCTGGATCACTCCTGTACCAAGACTGTATTTTGTCTGTCCGAAGTTGGATTTTCCGAGATCCGTTTCCAATTCTCCGAGTACATACTCCCCGCTGATATCGTAGGTTTCCTGTTCATTGGTCTGGAACGCCGATGCGAGTAATTTTAATTTCAGGTTTTCATTCGGGCGGAAGGTAACGGAATAGCCGCCGAAGCGGGAATCAAACTGGTCGATCTCACTACCTGTGTACAATACACGGAGCTGGTATGCTTTATTGGCAAGACCGAAGCTGCTGGTCTGCTCTTCCGGGATGTAGGAGAAACGGTTGCGTGCATAGTTGATGATCAGCTCCGTTTCCCATTTACGGTTGAAACGGTAATGCAGCAGTCCCTGCAGATCTGTAAAGGACGGATTGTATATTCCCTTTGTGGGCTGGCTTTTGAGCAGGTACTGATTGCTTTTCTGGCGCGCTCCGACGAGATACGTAAATTTCTTATTGCGGGAAGCGCCCTCCAGGTGTACACTTCCGCCGAGCAGGCTACCGGAAACGGAGCCGGCGAATTGTTTCGGTGTCTTATAGGTTACGTCGAGCACAGAAGACATTTTGTCTCCGTAACGCGCCTGGAAGCCGCCCACAGAAAAGCTTACGTTCTGGGTAAGATCCGCATTCACGAAGCTGAGCCCTTCCTGCTGACCGCTGCGGACGAGAAAGGGGCGGTATATTTCAAAATCGTTTACATACACAAGGTTTTCGTCATAGTTTCCGCCACGCACGCTGTATTGGGAAGTCAATTCGTTCGTGCTGCCCACGAGGGTTTTGATGATCCCTTCGATTCCGCCGATGGGACCGGCGATCTGTTGCGCCTTTTTAGGATCAATATATACTGCTCCGGCTTCTTTCTTGCGCGAATCATCTTTCTTTTCAAATGCACGCAGTTCAATATCCTGTATGCGCAGACGCAGATCAAGGGTCTTATGTTCGCCAGGCTTCAGCGTCACCCGCTTTTTATGTGTTTCGTAGCCGAAGCTCGCGAAGGAGACCGTATGCGTCACGGAAGGAGACAGTTCAATACGGTAACGCCCGTCGGAACCGGTGAGCAGGATATTGTCGGAACCGGCAACGGTAACACGCACATCGGCGAACGGATTACCATTATCGTCGCGCACCAGGCCTTCCAGCACGGCGGGAGCCAACTGCGCCAGAGACGCGGCAGGCAAGGCAAACAGCAATACGATCAGAAAGGCGACGGGGCGAAACAACTTCATATAGAGCATTAAACGCAGTACAGCGTCATTTATTTTGATAAACGGTGCAGGTCGCTGATCATCTTTTTAGGATCAGCAGCGCTGAATACCGTATTACCGGCAACCAGCACATCAGCTCCGGCTTCAATTATGGTAGCGGCATTTTCCAGCGTTACACCACCATCTATCTCTATCAGCGTGGATGCGCCTTTTTCCGTGATCATTTTTTTCAGCTCACGGATCTTATTCAATGTATTGGGAATAAAAGACTGACCACCGAATCCGGGGTTCACGCTCATCATACATACCAGGTCGGTATCCATGATCACTTCAGACAGTGCGGAAACAGGCGTATGCGGATTGATAGCCACACCCGCCTTCATACCCAGCGCTTTGATGCTCTGCAGGCTGCGGTGCAGATGCACGGAAGCTTCCACGTGAACGGAAAGAATATCGGCACCCGCATTTTTGAAGTCTTCGAAATATTTTTCCGGTTCCACAATCATCAGGTGTACATCCAGGGCCTTTTTTGCTAGTTTTTTAATCGCTTTGATCACAGGCAGCCCGAAACTGATATTGGGTACAAAACGGCCATCCATCACATCCACATGGAACAGTGCGGCCTCGCTCTCATTGATCATTTCCACATCGCGACCCAGGTTCAGGAAATCAGCGGATAATACGGAAGGTGCTATCATTTTATCTGTAATTGAAGAATAAAGTAAATACTATTTTTGGGAAGAAAGTCTTTGCACGCCGGATTTTGCTTCGGTGTAGGTATCGTCGAGTTCCACGGCCTGTCTGTAGTCGGACAATGCCTCCCGGGTCCGGTGCATCAGTTCGTAACAGACACCTCTGTTGTAATACGCTCCGGCATTGGCCGGCTCGATACGCGTCACGAGGTCGAATTGCCTTGCAGCCTTCTCAAAGGAATCCTGTCGCATCAGTATCCAACCCATGTTGAAGAACGCATCGGCATATTGCGGATCTTTAAGAATGATCTTCCGGTAAACTGCTTTAGCTTTTTCGTAAGCACCGGCATCCTGGTAGAACATCGCCTGCGAATAGCGGCCGATCATCTGGGAAGAATCGATCAGGTATGCATTTTCGAAATAGCGCAGGGCCAGCGAATCTTTACGGGATGCATAGATTGCTCCCAACTGCAGAAAGGATGGCTGGTATTGCGGATCTACCTGGATAGAGGTCTGGAAGCTTGACAAAGCCTTATTCGTGTCTTTCAGGTTTTTATATACCATTCCTTTCAGGAAATATGCTTCACCGCTGTATGGATTGCGACGCAATACGGTATTGATCTCTGTGAATGCTTCCTGGTTGTTATCGGTAAACATCAGCAGTTTTGCGTATTTCAGATGCGAAACGGGATCGTTCGGATCAATGCCGATAGCCTTTTTAAAATATTTGATAGACCCCTGCACATCTTTGTGCTCAAACAGCAGTTCGCCGATTGAGGAAAAATAATAGGCTTTACTACTATCCAGTGACACTGTTTTTTTGAGATCCGTGAGGGCGAGCGAGTCGGCACCCTGCTCCCGCAGCAACATCGCACGCTTGTAATACAGCGCAGCATTATTGCCATCTTTTTCTATACGTGCAGATACTTCAGCGATTTCCGGCACGGCAAATACTCCGGAAACAGGCTGCTGAGGTGCTTTGGAACCGCCCCCACAGGCAGTGAGCCCGAGCATACATATAAAATAAAATAAAGATAAGTTCAGATAGCGGGACATGCGTAACAGGTTTCTATTTTTGCAGCGCAAATATAGGTCAAAAAAACAGTGGTCGGAGGGGGACACCCCGACAAATGAGGAATTGCATTTATTCAATTATGCAGACAGGTGAACGGAACAGGCATAAGACTGAAAATAAGCATTTAAAAAGAAAGGAGCCAAGAAATTAAAAGTATTTTTGCGGCATGGTTAAGGTTTTAGACATAGCAAATGCTTTTATAATGTTGTCCGAGCCGGAAGTGGGTGACCATGTTTCTAATTTAAAAGTGCAGAAACTGGTTTACTATGCACAAGGTTTTCATTTAGCGATTAAAGGAACAGCATTTTTCAACGAACCTATTCTTGCATGGGAACATGGTCCAGTTGTTGAAAGCCTGTATCATCACTTTAAAGAATATGGCGCTACCGGATTGCCTTACCCTTCAGATTTTGATGCTCACCGAACATTTACGGCTGAGCAAATTGAACTGATAAAAGAGATCCAGTCTGTCTACGGACAGTTCTCTGCATGGAAATTGCGAAACTTAACTCATTCGGAACGTCCTTGGATGGAAACTCCTAGAAATCAGGAAATAGATCACGAATTGCTCCGGGATTATTTCCAGAACTTAATTATCCGTGACTGATGACCAAAATAAAGTTACCAGCTTTAAATAAAAGTTCGACGCTTGCTCCGCGTGAAGAGACAACCATCGTTCATTATAAACACCCTATTTTCTGCTTCAAATACTTACATAAAGACTACGGGTTGGAACCCTGTTCTGCAGAACAGAAAATTTCTTTTGTAGAGCGATTATGCACCTTATCCAAAATGGACTGGCAAGATATCCAGCTGGCTCACAGACATGGAATGGGTTCTGAGAAAATAGCCAGATCCGCCATACAACCGGGAATTCCTGCCGGAATATCAGCAGATGTCGAACATTTTCTTGCTTTGCGATTTTATGGGAAAGCGCCCTTTGTCGGATACCGCAATAAATTTGTGTTTCACGTAGTATTTATTGATCATAACTTTTCCGTATACAGGCATTAACCGAAAGCAGAGCAAGGCTACCTTTGCCCTATAAGACCATCTATGAAACATACACTGACCCTGGGCGTTTGTGCCTTTGCACTGCTCTTCTCTGCCGCCTGCTCCAAACATTCCACCGGACGCATTTCAGCGAAATACCCGGCCTGCCTCGACAAAAAGCTGGAAGCATTCCTGAAATCCGGAGGCTCCTGTCCCAAGGGCAATTCCGTAAAACAATACCTGTTCCAGGGAAAAAAGGTATATGTGGTCGCTCCCGGTAACTGCGGAGCGGATATGGCGGCTACGGTTATGGATGATCAGTGCAATGAGATCGGGTACCTTGGAGGATTCGCGGGAAACACCCGAATCAATAATGAAGATTTCGGCAACGCCGTTTACCAGGAAACGGTCTATCAGGACTAAGGCCGTATCCGCTCCATCATTTTTTCAGGATGCGCCAGCGGTGTAAAGCCAAAACGCCCGTATAAGCCGCGTGCATCGTTGGAAGCCAGTCGCCAGACCCGCACATTGCGCAACTCCGGAAATTGTAATATATAATCCACCAGTTGCAGCGAATACCCTTTACCGCGATGCAGCGGATCAATAAATACATCCATCAGGTAGGCAAACTGTACGGTGTCCGACACCACACGTGCATAGCCGATCTGACTGCCCTGCAGGTACACACCGAAATTAAGCGAATGATCCACGCACTGCTGCATCTGCGCCTGAGACCGCCCCTGCGCCCAATACGTTTGTGACAAAAATGCGGTCATATACGCTATGTCCAGCTTAGCGGGGTCGGTGTCTATGATCAGGTTGTCCATACAGCGTAATAAACTCCGTAATGTGCAGATTATTGTGGTGATCAGTTGAGATCATCCATACGGGACGGCTTCTTTTTTGCCGGCTTACAGGTTTTGCAGAAATCCGGCAACTGTCCGATCTCCGTTTTCACTGCCTGATGCAATTGCGCAAGCAATTCGCGCTTGCGCCCCATTTCAGTTTCCTGCAGCGCATTACTGCGGCGTACGTCGTATTCGTGGGATAGCTCGTCGTATACCGGCTGATAGAAATCGCTGCGTGAAAATGCCCGCTTTTCCTCGTACAACCGCTGGCGCATCTTCCGGGCGTACAGTTCCGCAAGGTCGAATGAAAAGCAGGTAAATTGCACGAAGTCTGATGCGGTAGCCGAATCCTGCGCAACCAGGAAAGAAACGGAAGGATCAAAAGTGCAGTCTACCTTATCGTTGAAGTTCTTCGTGAACATGAACTGACCATTCGACATCAGAAAAGAGAATTCAATCCGTACAACTGCGCTGAGGCTGTTGGCTTTTATGTCGGGACTGATCCGTGTCTGCGGCGAACGGAAATCCTGCAATCCGGGAGTAAAGATCCCGTCCCAACTTATCCTGCCCTGCGCAAATGCGTTGCGACCTGTAAACAGGACCAGGGCCAGTAAAAAATATTTCGTCCGCATCATGAAGGCCACAAATATAGAGCTGCGTTATTACATGTCAAAAACAGTCCGCTATCCAACTAATTAAATAATAAAACCAACTGAAAAAAGTCCGATTTTCGCACCAAATTTTGGCTATTCTAAAAGATGGCATTAGATTTGCACTGAGTAGCAGGTAAATCCTCGAAGTAGCGTGACGGTCATCCGGACTATCATAAATGTACTGTAAGTACATCGCCTTCAGGGTCTGCTATTTTTTTTTGCGTATACCTATGAAAAGTCACGTTTTTTTAGACGAAAGTGGTGACTTGGGCTGGAAATTAAATTTACCATACAGGGATGGGGGATCGAGTCGGTTTTTGACAATAGGTTATTTGATATGCCCTGTCACCCATTGTAATATAGCTCGCCGACTGGTAAGAGATTTTTACACCAAATTCGGATTTAATCCGCAGCAAGAAGTCAAAGCTTCGCAATTAAAAAAACACCATAAAGATTACATCTGCGCGGCGACTATTAAAATGCTTGAAAAGCATCCTGAATTCATCATTGGAGCAATTACCGTAAAAAAGCAAAATGTCGCCAGGCATATCCAGCAAGATGGTAATAAGCTGTATAACTACATGATGGGATTATCTCTTATTGAAAAAATAGAAAACCATGAAACTTGCAAAATCACCCGAGATAACAGGAGTGTAAAAGTCTTAAGCGGCAGCAGTTGTATAGATTACCTGCAGACTCAAATCTGGTTTCATCGCGAAAGAGCTGCTATTGTAACGGATAACCCTACGGATAGTAAACACGATTTAGGAATACAGTTTATTGATTGGATCACAAATATGGTTTGGAGCGCATATGAAGATCAATACCAAAATTGGTTCAATATCATGAGCGCACAATTACATATAAAGCAATTGTTTTTCTAGATCGTGATTCTTTTTAAACAAAATTCAGTATAATATTTAAACTGAAAACTATTGCAGCCGGAATGTCACCGGTACAAGAAAGTACACACGAACGGGCAAATTGTGTGAGCGGGCCGGTGTCCAGGCAGGCATCGAACGGACCACCCGCAGTGCTTCGGCGTCCAGTGCCGGGTATGCTCCGCGGCGTATCACAGGCTTAATGACCGAACCATCTGTATCCACAATAAAGCGGACACCTACCGTTCCTTCCCAATCCTGTTCGATCGCCTCCTGAGGATAACGGATATTATTTTGCAGGTATCTGTACAAAGCGGGTTCCCCACCCTTGTATTCGGCCATCACTTCTATCTGTGGTGTACCCGGTACTCTGCTTCCGTCTTCATTGTAGAACGTGGCTTTCCTGAGCTTACCTCTGCGGTATTTTTCGCTGGACGCGACCACGCCATTTTCGTAATACCATTTCCAGCGCCCTACAGCCTTATTATGGCGGTATTTACCGCGCGCACGCAACTTTCCGTTTGCATACCAGTTGTTCCACCACCCTTCTATATTGCCGGCTTTATATACTGCACGGGACCTGACGGCGCCTGTCTCATACACATCCGTCCATTCGCCGCTGCGCATGCCCCGGGTAAAAGATCCGTAACTTTCACGTGCACCCGATTCATCGTAATACACAAATGCACCGTCGCGTATCTTCATTGCAGCATCGGCATAAGTACCTGTCATCTGCAAAGTGCCATTCATGTAGTAGTCGCGTACGCCCCAATGATCGTCTGTGCGGAACGCCTTCCGGTAATAAGCTGCATGAACGGCGCTCGTATCGCGCCACTCCGAATTGAAATAGTATGTAGAAGAGTCCTGCTGCGCGTATGCCGGCAGGATTGCGCCGCACAGTGCGACAATGAGTAGTAGTGGTTTCATACAGGGGGGTTATGTGGCACATTAAAGTTAAACCAGAATCCCTACAGAAAATACGTCCGGAAAAGAGTTCACCCTCGCACTACCCCATGCCATCTATTGCTGCGTGCAGGTGGTGGCAAGCTGATATTTTTTCAATAACCTGACGATCTTCTCTTTTGTCGCGGAGTTCGCAACATACAGCCGGATAAATATTGCGTTTATCTGACCGGATGTTTTACATTTGTCTGCGCTTTAGGGGTATTCCGGAAGGAATTGAGAGAGTCCCTTGGAACCTGACACGGCTCATACCGTCGTAGGGAAAAGTAAAAACCGGCGTGCTTCCCTGCACGCTGCTTTTGTTCCGGATCGGTTATTCCTGAGGCCATTTTATTGTAATTGAAAAAGGTCATTATGGAATCAAAACTCTGGGAGCTTATCCAACGCGTAAAGACACAGTCCCCTCTGGTACTCAACCTCACCAATTATGTGGTAATGAACAATACCGCAAATGCCCTGCTTGCGGCCGGCGCTTCACCGATCATGGCACATGCCCGTCCGGAGCTGCGGGACATGGTTGCCATCTCCTCCGCTGTAGTCATCAATATCGGCACCCTCGACGAATACTGGTCGGACTGTATGTACACCGCCGCGCGCGAAGCCAATGCCGCCGGCAAACCCTGGGTGCTGGACCCGGTAGGAGCCGGCGCCAGCAATTTCCGCAACGAGGTATGTGCCGCATTACTCGGATACCGGCCGTCACTTATCCGCGGAAATGCTTCTGAGATCATGGCGCTTTCCGGCATCAGCAATGCCGGCACCAAGGGAGTGGACAGTACAGCAGCAAGCAATGAAGCGCAGGGTGCTGCGTATAGTTTAGCTGCGACTTATGGCTCCGCGGTATGCATATCAGGTGCAACAGATATCATTACCAATGGCAGCGATACGCTATATCTCCGCAATGGCGATCCGATGATGACTAAGGTAACCGGACTCGGATGTACGGCGTCAGCGTTATGCGGTGCTTTCCTCGGTGTGTCCGACGAACCGCTCACAGCTACGGCAGCAGCCATGAGCATGCTGGCGATTGCCGGAGAGCTCGCCGCTGCCGCCAGCAACGGACCGGGATCATTGCAGGCACAACTGCTCGACGCGCTATATACGCTTGACGAAGCGACTTTTCTTCAACGGCTCAATATCAGTTCCCATGCGTAACACTGAATCGTTTCCTTACCGGCTTTACCTCGTGATTTCGGAGGACGACTGTGCAGGCAGGGATATACTGCGCGTAACAGAGCAGGCCATACTGGGCGGTGCAGACATCGTGCAGCTGCGTGAAAAAAGTGCAGACGAGGGCTACCTGCTGGACCTATCCATCCGTATGAAAGCGCTCTGCGGCCTGTATGGCATACCGCTTATCATCAATGACCATGCGGGACTGGCGGCACATATGCAGGCGGCCGGCGTGCATGTCGGTAATGAAGACGCAAGCCCGGTATTCCTGCGCAGCCAGGAAGCGTTCCGCAACCGTATCATCGGTTATTCGGTGGAAGCGACCGAACAGGTGTACAGCGATAAAGCGCTGGCGGCGGACTATCTCGGTATCAGCCCTGTATTCCGCTCCGCTACCAAAACCAATACGCTCACTGAGTGGGGGCTGGAAGGCATCGCTCAGATCCGCAGCCTTACGGATAAACCGCTGGTAGCGATCGGGAATATGCAATTGCACAACGTGCGGCAGGTATTACAGGCCGGGGCCGATTGTATCGCCGTGGTATCCGCGATATGCGGTGCGGCAGATCCGCAGCGGGCCGCGGCAGACTTAAAAAATGAAATCAGCAAATGACAACGTACACTTATCCTTCCGTACTCAGCATAGCCGGTTTCGACGGCAGCGGTGGCGCAGGCATCCAGGCCGATATCAAAACGATTTCCGCACTGGGATGCTATGCCACTACCGTGCTCACTGCATTACCGGTGCAGAACACGCAGGGCGTGCGCAATATCTATCCGATACCCGTATCAGCCGTATCCGAACAGATAGCCGCCGTAATGGAAGACATACCGCCGGCGGCCATTAAGATCGGAATGGTGCATACACCGGAACTGGCAGCCGCCATAGCGGACGCATTACTTCCCTACCCTCAGCTGCCTGTTGTGTTCGACCCGGTGATGGTATCCACAAGCGGTCATCGCCTGATCGAAGAAGCAACGATCCGAACCATTCGCGAGCGCCTTTTCCCGATTGCCACGCTGGTGACCCCGAACATGGACGAAGCCGCGATCCTCGCGGAGATGGAGGTGCGCGAGCCGGAAGATATGCTGCCCGCAGCACAACGTATCCTGACCATCGGTTGTCCGAATGTACTGCTTAAAGGCGGTCACCTCGAGCGTGACGTCATCAGTTCACTGCTGCTGGATGCAGCCGGGAACCGGCACACTTACAGTTCGGTAAAATATGCCACCCGCAACACACATGGCTCCGGCTGCACGCTGTCTTCGGCCATTGCCGCCTTCCTGGCCAGGGGAGAACAGCTAACAGTTGCGTTCGGTCTCGCACAGGAGTATGTAACGCAGGCGATAGCAGCAGGCAGCGATGTGCGCACCGGTAAAGGCAATGGCCCTTTGAATCATTTTTTTGCACCTCAAACGCTGATCAAACATGAGATGGTCTGACACCATATGGCAGGACACGGCTGATATATACAACAGGATACTGGAAATGCCGTTTATCAAAGAACTTTCAGAAGGAACTCTGCCACCCGCAAAGTTCCGCTTCTATATAGCCCAGGACGCCCGGTACCTGGAACAGTTCGGACGGGTGCTGGCGCTTACGGCGGCGAAGGCCGCAGACGTAAGCGATGTGCTTACCTATACGCGTTTTGCCGAAACCGCTATTGTGGTGGAGCAGGCGTTGCATGCATCGTATTTCGCCGATTTTGGCGTAAGCGAAAAAGGAGTGATGCAGCCGGTCTGTCACCATTACACGCATTTTTTGCGCAGCACGGCCGCGCTGGACCCGGTGGAGGTGAGCATGGCTGCCACCCTGCCCTGCTTCAGGATCTATGCCGAAGTAGGTGCGCATATCTATGCAGGGCATAGCAGTAAGGGCAATCCCTACCAGCGCTGGATCGACACGTATGCGGGTGAAGACTTCATGCGCTCTGTGCGACGAGCCATCGACTGCTGCGATCGTGTCGCGGAACAAAGTAGTCCTTCCGTACGAACGCGGATGAACGAAGCGTTTATCTGTGCCGCACGCATGGAATTTGCTTTCTGGGATGCGGCGTACCGGATGCATACATGGGATATCTGAAGTAGTCCGGAATAGTCAGGGCTATAAGCTCTGAGAACGGGATGAAGAGCTCCGGACAATGCGCTAAGGCCACTGAGATACAGATGAACGACTCCGGGAAACGCACCAAGATTTCTGAGAGACAGATGAACCGCTCCGCGAAATTCGCTAAGGCTCCCGAGAGACGGATGAAGAGCATTGAGAAACGCACTAAAGCTTCCGAGAAATGGATGAATAGTTCAGGGAAATGCGTTAAGGCTTCTGAGAGCCGGATGAAGAGCTCCGGGAAAAGGATAAAAATCGATGAATAAAGGAATCTGTAACTGTGTCAAAAGTAAAAAACGGGCTGACCGGAAAGGTCAGCCCGTTTTTTAGGGGATATAAGACTACGTACGTTGCTTTTTGATTACCGGAATCTTTGCCTGCTGATATTCATGCGAGTTCTGTCCGAAAGCCGCACGTATATAAGCCCGGATGAAGGCGCTCAGACTTGCGATACCGGTACCTTCCGCATACAGCAACTGATTGCGCTTATCGCGGGCTGCCGCCAGCAGGCGTTCCGCGTCTGCCACTGCGAGGCTGGATTGCAGTAATTGCTGGTGCAGGGCAGACAGGCCGGACACGGACAGTTCCTCTTCCAGCGGCTGGTAGGACGATTCTTTTACGAGTATATCCACCATCGACAGAAAATGTTGCGCCTGCTGATCGAAGGAACGCTGGGAAGTGCTGCGCACCGGTGCGGGAGCTACAGGTTCCGCACCCTGGGCCGGAGCTTCGGTCGTTGTCTTCCCTTGTGCTCCCTGCAATTTGCGGTTGTACGCCAATACATTGCTCACACTTGCTGCGGAAGCGCCGCAACTGCGGAAGTAGCTGAGTACGCGCGTGGCCATTTTGGGCAGTTCGCCGAAACGTTTGGAACGCTGGTCTACCGCCATGTAATAATTGTTGAGCGCCGACATCACATCGTTAACAGACTGACTGGCTTTAGTGCTCAGGTCGCTGATGGCGGCCAGCGCAAGGGAAGGATTGGAAGGACGGTAGCGGTTGCCTATAGAGGAGCAGACCAATACCAGTTGTTCGAAAGCGGTACAGTTGCGCAGATGCCCCGTATCCTTTTGTGCATTTTTCATGCTCGTCTTTTTATTTGTGAATGAATCAATGCTTCATCCTTTATTCGGCAGCAATGGTGGTACAAGCGTATGGAGTAACCGGAATATCCTTATGCGTGGACGTATTGCTATTGGTTGGATTTCACTGAAAGACGGTAAACAGGCAATAAGGCCTTATTGCGTGACTGGTAACAATACGGAGTACAGGAGGCGGAGATCCGGCCCCAAAGCAGCCATAATGATCTCATCGCAAGGCTGCAATACTAACGCAAATAATTTAATGATCGTGTGACAGCAGCAGGAAATAATTGAGAAAAGGGATGTTACGCACCTGATTTATTTGCCTTGCCCGAAGGCAAACAGCATAATAACGATGACGAGTGTTCTCATTTCCGCAGGTTAATGAACGGCAAGGACAGCATAAAGATAGACTTACTCCACCATCACCCTTTGCCTTTCTGTAGCACCGTCGGTAGTTTGCACCTCTACAATGTAAACTCCCGGCGGTAAATCAAGTGAAGTACTGTTACCTTTTAAGGCCGGTTGCTGCACCACCACACGCCCGCTTAGGTCAAAAGCGCGCGCACTTTGCAGATAGCTTATAGACTGAATGTGAATAGAACCGTGGGCGGGATTGGGGAAGATCGTTATCGCATGCTTCATATCCCATTCCTGTATGCCCAAAGGCACAGTTCGTACCAATACTGTATCGTTTTTGGCCAGTCCGCAGACAGTTTGTACCACGATGTAAGTGTCCGTTGCTCCCACAGTTGCATTGGCCGGTACGGAAATGATCGCTCCGCTGTCTATCAGGCTTCCCCGATGATACCACTTGCAGTCCAGTGCCTCGGCGGTAGTATCTCCAACACGACCCACCTGAACGGTCTTGCCTGTCTCCACCCAGGTGTCTGGCCCCGCTACTGCTGCCAGGTCGCTTTCTACTACACTTACGTCGTCGAATAGATAGTAAGAATATTGGGAAGAAAGATGATAGTAATCTGTGACAATAGTCGTAACGTCGGAGTTTTTAGAAAAGTTCCCTAAGGTGATAAAGAGCTCATCACCGTTCGCAGTAAAAGTTCCTTCAATTTTAGTCCAGTTCATTGTATCGTCTACAACAGTATTGATAAAAACTTGTGGTGTGACAGAGGTAACTTCCGATCCAGCAGGAAGCGGAATTTTATTAATGTTGCCATTGTCCAGAAAAGCACCGATTTTATTGTGAGCATAACCTGACCATTCGGCGAGATTCGCATAGAAAGTAACACAATAGTTTTTCCCGGCAACTAAAGTTCTGTGAAGACTAACCTGTGCATAATCTCTATAATTAAAGGGGAGAGTGGGACCAGGGGAGGGTAAAGTTTTATCGTAATAAATATGGCATCCAATTAACCCATATCCCAAATGTGCATTTTGATAAAAATTTGTGTTGTCGGGAACATGACAAATATGATCGGGACTTCGATTTGCACAGTAGTTATAATATTCGCCTCCAATATCTATTGTATTAGAATCAATAATCCCACGCCAGTAAATAGCGAAAATTAACTGATCTGCTGTGTACGGACAAGTATCATACCGTTCAAAGGAGGGATTACGAACATAATTTGTCTGTGCCCTGCCAGAAGGCAAAGCACAGACAAATAATATGATGCAGATGAGTAGTGTTCTCATGACAGCAGGTTAATGAACGAAAGTATAAGAAAGGTCAGCTAATCCACCAGCACCCTTTGCCTTTCGGTAGCACCGTCGGCGGTTTGTATTTCTACAATGTACAGGCCTTGTGGTAAATCAAGTGAAGTACTGTTACCTTTTAAGGCTGGTTGCTGTATCACCACACGTCCGCTCAAATCAAAAACGCGCACACTTTGCAAATCGCTTATACACTGAATGTGAATAAATCCGTGTGCAGGGTTTGGAAAGATCGTTATCGAATGCTTCATATCCCACTCCTGTACGCCTAAAGGCACAGTACGCACCAGCACCGTATCGCTCTTAGACAGTCCGCAGACAGTTTGCACCACGATATAAGTGTCCGTTGCTCCCACTGTTGCATTGCCCGGTACGGAGATAATCGCACCGCTGTCAATCAGGCTTCCCTGATGATACCACTTGCAGTCAAGTGCTTCAGCGGTAGTATCACCCACACGACCTACTTTAACGGTCTTGCCTGCCTCCACCCAGGTGTCTGACCCGGCAACAGCTGGCAAGTCGCTTTCTACAACGCTTACATCGTCGAAGAGATAATATGAATATTGAGGTAATCCGAAACCTGATGCATGAATTATTAAGTCAGAATTCTTCGCAAAATTCCCCAAACTAATATATATCTCGTTCCCGGTTGCGGTAAAAGTACCCTCTATTTTTGTCCAGTTCATCGTGTCATCCACTACACTATTTGTATAAACTTGCGGAGTTACTGACGTGACTTCAGATCCGGCAGGAAGCGGAATTGTATTGATGCTCCCATCATCTAGATAAGCTCCAATTTTATTGTGGGCATAACCTGAGGCTTCGGTAAGATTAATATAAAAGGTTACGCAGTAGACTTTACTTGGTGTTAGTGATTTATGCAAGTGAACTTGAGAGTAATCTCGATAGTTTACTGGCAGAGGGGGTGCCGGATACGGCACAGTTTTGTCATAGTATAAGACGCATGCGGCCAAACCTCCTCCAGTGCGCGCATTTTGATAAAAGTTAGTGTTGTAGGGAACATGGCAAATGTGATCTAAATTTATATTTGCACAGTTGTGATAAAACTCGCCTCCTGTATTAATTGTATTTGAGTCAATCACCCCTCTCCAATAATTTGCAAAGATTAATTGATCAAGTTGATACGGGCAGGTATCGTATCTTTCAAAGGAGGGGTTACGTACATAATTAGTCTGTGCCCTGCCGGAAGGCAAAGCACAGACCAAAAGTATGATGCAGATGAGTAGTGTTCTCATGACAGCAGTTTAATGAACTACAAAACGTAAACAGGTACTCTGACCGTTACCGATACAAACAAGGTATACGCCCGGAATCGCATTCGTCAGACGAATATCGCTCCTTCCATTATTAAAGGTAAGATTTGATGCGTAAACAACCATACCCAAAGCATTGTACACTTTTACCGGAACCGTCTCGGCATTGGGCACCGATTGAACCAGGCTAAAGCTGCCTCCGTTCGGATTCGGATACAGACTGTAAGCTGTAGATCCAGTCGCCTCCTGGTTGTCCCCGATACGGTAATAGCTGCTGGCATTGCTCCGGTTACAGCCGTCATCGTCATACACTACATGCACACCGTTTACAATCCCCAACAGGGTACGCGCCATAAATACCGCTGCCCCATCCACTGACGGACATTTGAGCGCGAGCAGCTGCAGGCCTGTCGTATCGGTAAAAGTACCGGTAAGGTAGGACAGGTAATAGTTGAAGTAAGCGGCATAGTTGTCCACTACCGTGTCGGCCTCCGCATAGTCACTGATGGACACGTCTGTATCTATCGGTATAAAGCCTGTAGCCGAAGGTTGGTAGCTGATCAGGTCTGCTGCTGTTTCCACATCACCATTAGCCAATGCCTGCTGCACCGAAGTCACCCAACCGAAGCGGCTGCCTGCTGCCTGGGTCATAAACGTGGCAAAGGTGGGAAAGCTGTCCGAAAGGCTTGGGTCGATCAGCCCTGCTTCATACAGTGAGAGCTGCGCCATCCATTGTGTGGGTTTACCGTCCTGTCCGTAACCCAGGCTATCTGCCAATACCAACATGGCCAGGCTTGGCCCAACCGAACGAAGGCGGGACAATGGGTAATAACGACTGGGGAAATGGCTGCTGCCAAGACAACTGGAAGTGTAGTCGGTATTCATTAGACTTGTACCCGGTGTGTAGGTATAATAAGCAGGGGTAGTTGTCGTACTGCCGTTAGTAGTTGGTATTTCTGCCCCCAATCCTGTTCTGTAATATAATTTAGACAGCCTAGTATCTCTCATATTTTCACAGTAAGTGTTATAAGCACCAGCACCATATCCACTCCAAGTATTCAGTCCTGCACCGTAATGTAGAGGCGGCACAAGTATCATAAAGTCGATCTCAGGATTCAGGTTACCGACGTCACTTCCCAATACAAATCCGTAAATCCCATTGTTCATGCTGTTGCCATACCAGCGGATGCCGGTCTGCGGACGTATGAGGGCAAAGTCGAATCCACGGCCTATATTGGTCGTACTGTTCGCGCATACCCGAAGATCGGTATTCATAGCAGCATACACTGCTCTGGCCTTTTTGCTGCTCACCGTACCGCCATCACCAGTCAGGGTATTGTTTTGGATCGTGCCTTTTTGCGTACTGCCCACGTAGATACCATATTGCACTTTGCTGGTGTCGCTCAATTTCATACCTATCGTGTTGTTGTCCACCAAAGCACGGATAAGCGACATACCTTTCACTTCAATACCATTGTACACACCGCTCAGCGTATTGTCCTTGATCACTGCCGTGTCAGCCGGTGTAAGTGCCGCTGTACTGTACACTCCATTTACACTGATGCCCTGCTGCATGTACTGACCACTGGTGCTTCCACTGCCCATCCAGGGGTTTGTAGCGCTCAACTTGTTACGTTCGATGCTGGTAGAACGGTTGGCATTAGGTACATTCTGGGAAACAAAGATAGCCGTAGGTATATTGCCTATCGTATTATCCGACACATCCAGTCTGCCATAGCTGCGCGCAATATTTTGCACATAAACACCTGTGGAACTGACATTAGAGCTTAGTGTATTACTGCTGGCCATCTGGCACCTGTTGATAAACGTATTGTAGAAATCAGATGTCTGAACGCCTGTGGTGCAATTGAAGAATTTATTAGACACATTGCCATTCACCGTAGGCGGTTGGATCACCGACAGGCGATACTGACCAGTACTCGTTGCCGCTGCATAAATACCACATCCGCGGTAATATACCTTTGCAGGTGGAGGGAACCCGCCCGTTGCCGAAGTCTCGATATACTGCATATTGATAAAATAGCTGTTCCAGCAGTCCAGGTTCGACCGTTCCGCATAGAGACCAGCGCTGGTATTGTCAAACAGGTTAGCCAATACACTATCATAGCTTGTACCGCCCACATTACCGATGCGCAGACCATAGTATTTACCTCCGGAGTAGGTGCCCACATCGCGCAGCATGATGCCTGCCACAGGTGATTTGGTGTTCTTGGTATACACCGGGTCATAATCATTGTGCACCGCAAACGGAGGCTTGGAACCATTGCTGATCGGTGCCCGCAGGCTGTAATAGTCCGGCCAGCTCAACGGGTAGGTACTGCCTGTTTTGCTGAACTTACGGCTCACAAAGGCTGCATTCTGTACCAGCACCGGGTAAGCGGTGTCTGTTGTAACAGCCGTGTAGCCGCTCATCAGCAGGCTCACCACGTTGCGGTTGAACACCGCACTGTCTATGCTCACAATATAGCCGGAGGAAGGAGTGCGAGGGTTCACCGCACGGATGGCCGTGTCTGCATCTTCTATCAGGCTGTGGCTTTTCACCGTAATGCGTCCGGAACTGCTGCCGCTGCTCAACAGGTCGATACCTTTCCAGAGCTTGTTGGTATCGGGGCATACAAACAGGTGGGAGCTGTCCAAAGTGAGCACTGCCGTACTGGCCACACTGATCTTTACACCCGGTTCGATAAGCAGCTCCGCATTGTCAAACGTCAGGGAACTGGTGATACTCAGGTCGGAGGTCAGGTGGTACTTGCCCGGAAGCAATGTAGTGGATAGACTGGACGGCAGTACACTATCCTTTGCTGCACCCAGTACTGCTCCTACCGAACAGGGGCAAAGCTTTGTAGCCGAAAATGTATCGCTATAACTGCCACCACAGGAGCCACTGATAGTAAGTATATATTTAGTCGCTGTTTTGGTGCTGATGTCGAGACTTGCGCTGGTGCTGATGACAGTCGTGTCACCCAACTTCCGCCAGGCATAGCTGGTGCCACTGCATCCTGTTTCCAGCAGATCAGGGAACAGACGGCGCTGGCAACTTCCGTTGGCGCTATCCAAAATATGGAAACTGATCGGGTCGCTCATCGGCTTTAATGTGATATTGTCAATGATCTGCGCCGGAGGGCTGGTGTACAGACCTTTGATGTACAGGGCCAGCACATTGGCCGTGGTGTCGCGGCAATAAGTAAATGGAATGGCAAAGTGTGTCCATTCATCAACTCTGTTCTTATCACTGCTGAAAACAGCCAGCGGTCTGGAGTAATAAGGGACAAGATTGGAGGAAAACATCGTGTCGGACCAGAAGCCGATGCAGAACTGGTCGTACAAGGGATAGGCAAAGGTACCGGCAGAAGGTATCAAGGTACGGCGTGCATCGAATTCCAGCTTGTACCTGTTGCAGTGCCGCATGGTATCAGCGAGATAAATGTTCAGGGTGTCTGCCATTGGCTGATAACGGTTGCCGATTGCCCCCTTCGCCTCGGGGTGAATGAATTTGGCTCCAAGTGCAAGGTCTACTGATGCGGGAAAGGAAATCCTTTCACTTCCCCATCGTACATAGCCTATGTAGCCACTACCGCAGGTGTCCAGGCTGTTGCGGATAGCAGTACCGCTCCAGAATGCAGAGAAATCGAAGGGATGGCTGTCGCTGTAATGGTGGGCGATGAAGCCGCGTTCACCGGCAGACATCCGGATCAGGTAGTTATTGCTGTCCGTTGTCCTTACCTCAGAGCCTTCTTCAAAATCCCCATTCAATACCATGTTTGTGTCTGCAGTCAGCGTCACGTTATTGCCTTTCTTTACATCGATCGTGTAATACACACATCCCCCTTCCTGGAGCGGATCGCGGAGGTTGAAGCAGAACTGCGCCTTGCCATAGAAGTTATGCCGCGGCGTGTAGGTTATCGTACGGTTGGCATTGGACAGCACCAGGCAGCCATGATTGTTGCTGCCCTTGCTGCACCCGCGGATATTCACTACCGACCCCTCGGCAATGCTGATCGTATCGCTGTCCGCATCCACAAAGTCTGGATTACCGGAAAGGTTGATCGTTACGCTGGTGCCGCTGTCGTTAGTGATCACATAGTCCGGAGGAAAGAACTCTTCCGGCATCGTCTTCCACAGCCAGTTCCAAAACAGGCGGTTCATGGTATCTGATCCCATTTTTGCGGAAATGGGGATATGGTTGGCAATTTTAGCCGTGCTATCTAACGCAAAGACGGGATTATAGTTATAGCCTATGGTGTGCAGGTGTTCGATCTCTCCCTTATAAAGCGCACGCCGTTTATTGCCGCGGTCAAAGGCATAGGTCATCACATAATAGTACCACTCTCCGGGAGACATGCGGGAAGTATAGTATTGCGTATCCCAGTGCGACCAGTCGCTTTCAATAACCGGGTAGTTTTCCGGCGGCATTTTCCCGTTTGCCCAGGGAATCATCCCGTAGCCGGGCGATGGAGCAGGATAAATAGGTGCTAAAGAACCAAATGGATTAGTGCTCAACCGGGGGGGAGGAGTTCCGTGTAGGGAGGTATCATAATTAGAGTAAAGCGTATCCAGCGTGCCGGTATGCAGCCTGTCCATCCAGGAGAACCAACCGAACACATGCAGCAGATTGTGCTCAAGCACGGTGGCCAGGTCAAACTCATTGCATCCGGGGTTGCGCATCTCATTATTATATACCAAGCTGTCCGGTGGTGAAGTGGGCACATAGGCTTTGTCAAAATTCATCTTCAGATAACCGTGGTATCCCGAGGCGTTCGGGTCAATGCCTGAGGTAATATAGTCAAATACAAAGCCATTCACGGTATCATGTTTGGCTGCGGGCCAGTGAAAAGGGGCTGCCAGACAGAGTGTGCTATACAGGGAACTGGGGGCCGGGATGCTAGGACTGGCAGATGTGTCGATATATAAGCGCACATACTCTCCGGTGGATATGTTGCTTAAATCTATTCTGTCTTGCAGATAGGTGAGCATCTGGCACATCACATTTCTGCGGGATGCACCCCAGGTAGGGTGCGCAAAGCCGTCAGAAGGTCCACCAGATAGTGCAATCTGCCTGTCCATATAAAAAACGCGGAAGCGTCCGCAGGTATCTATAGCCAAAGGGTTAAAAACCGTAGGTATGATATAAGCCCCGCTACCGGCACTATGCGTGCTGGTATCCGGTACCATTGACCGGAGGAATGCGCCGCTAAGGCCGCAGGAAATGTCGTGCTTTACCGTATCCGGCAGAAATTGTCCGTTACAAAGCCATGCCGTCATAAGCAGCACAGCAATGAGTAAAAGTTTTCTCATTGAAAGAAAATTGAAGGGTTAAGGAAAAAGGATCGCCGGCACTACGCCGAAATTCATTGCAGGTTACCGTCGCTTCAGATAGCGAACGGCTCCTTGTTCGGAAAGGAAGGGTTTGCTCATAAAACAATTTTAAAGTAAGCTATACGGTTCATTGCTTCGCTTTATGTCTTCCCGCTCTCTCTCAGAACGGCAGACCCTCATCATGAATATCAAAGATTTCATTGGATACGATTAAGCAAATATAGCCCCAACAGTTTACTGTTAAATATATTTTTTCAGTTTTTCTACCGCGTTTTTACCTGATTTAAAATCATATCGTTAGCTATTTCCCTCACGCATATTATTCCGATGAATACTTATAAAGAATAGATTTTGCTGTTACATCAGCAGCGAAATATCGAATTGCCAGGTGATTTCGGGACAATAAAATGTTTTCCCTTTTGATTGCTGAAACTTTAGGATAACCTCTGCCTTTACCGCAATTGCGGTATTTATTTTCGCGGTGAACTGCAGCCGATAATAAAGATCGGTCGCAGGATAACCAGATACCCATTAAAAAACAAAAACTCATGGACCTCAAGTCAAACGAGCCTTTCTGGCTGATCAAAAACGGCATCATGCACTCCTACCCTTCCCTGCGCGAAAACATCAGTTGCGATGTGCTGGTGGTGGGTGGCGGTATCACGGGCAGCCTCATCGCGCACCAATGTATGGAAGACGGCTATAAAACGGTGCTGATAGACAAACGTGAAATCGCAAATGGCAGCTCCTCCGCTACCACCTCAATGCTGCAATATGAAATAGACACTCCTCTCTCCGAGCTGAAGGATATGATCGGAAAGGATGGCGCGGTGGCCAGTTACCAGGCATGCTCAGATGCCATCGACAAACTGGAAAAGATCTGTAAGAAAATCAGGTCGGAAGCAGGTTTCCGGAGGAAAGATTCTCTGTATTTCGCTGCGTTTAAAAAAGATATCGAATGGCTGACGCTGGAACTGGAAGCCCGTAAGGAAGCGGGATTTGAAGTGCAATGGCTGAGCGCTGCGGAGATCCGTAAACACTATGGTATCGAAGATACACAGGGAGGCATTCTTTCGGCACAGGGGGCTAGCATGGACGCTTTTGCACTGTCGCATGAACTACTCGCCTATAATGTGCGTAAAGGGCTACGGGTGTACGACAAAACAACACTGACCGATGTGCAATACGGATCGCGGTCGCACAGCGTGCTGCTGAGCACCGGTGCCGTCGTAAAGGCCGGGAAGATCATTTACTGCACCGGCTATGAAAGTGCATCGATGATACCGGAGCATTTTGTGAATCTGATCAATACCTATGCGGTGGTATCCGAAGTGGACCCGGAACACAGCGGGCAATACAAGGACCTGCTGGTATGGAATACCACCGACCCTTACCTGTACATGAGAACTACGGATGACGGACGCTTCCTGATAGGCGGCGGAGACGAGCAATTCCGCGATCCGCGTAAAAGAAATGCGCTGCTGGATAAGAAAGAACGGAAGCTGGCGGCTGCTTTTGCGAAATACCTGCCGCATATCCCTTTCCGGCCGGACTTTGCATGGGCCGGCACTTTCGGAGAAACCAAAGACGGATTACCCTACATCGGCACACACAAACATTTTAAAGGCAGCTATTTTGTGCTGGGATTCGGCGGAAACGGCATCACGTTTTCCGTTACCGGCATGGAAATGGTATCTGCGTGGCTGAAGGGTAAGCGCCATCCCCTTGAGAAATGGTTCCGTTTCGGAAGATAACCTGTCCTAATTTTTCCGGAACACCTCGAAACCCAGCTGCATGCCGAAATGTACGGAGCCAAGCTTCCTTACATAGCCAAAACTGTATTCGGGATCGGGGACGCCGCCTGTAGTGCTTGTTGCCTCATATGTGTAAGTCCGGATACGTGTGCCGACACCTGCGAATACAAGCAGGCATGGCCGTATTTTCCCCCGGCGCGCCATGACAACTTTATAGCCCAAAAGCGCTTTTATTGCATATACATTGTAATCGGTTGTCTGTCTGCCTGTCACGGTCTGACCGGCTCCGTCCGGATAACTGTAATCGTTATAGTTCCACCAATGGCGATAGAATGCCTGCACATCATAATACCAGCGGCGATCGGCAGAGAACACACGTTTGTAACTGAAGCCTATGCTTACAGCATTCAGATCATTGCGCAGATAAGAAGGGGATTCGATATCAGGTGCATAGTTTTCGGACAGCTTCCTGGACCGGTAAGCGCCGATCACACCGAAGCTGTTGCGCTTATATACCCAGTCTGCATTTGCCGATATTTCCCCCACTATAAGTTGCAGCGGCTGAACCGTAAAGCGGAAACAGGGAAAATCCGGAACGCGTTTGCCGACCGTATCGCTTTCCTGCGCCCGTAACACAGGCAAACAGCACAGGTGCACCAACAATATACAAAGACAGTGTTTCATAGGGTGATTCAAAAATAGCAAAACAAAGATTCCCGGACGTCCGGAACAGTTTATGTTTTTTCGCAAATCATAATTATATAAACGGCCGGGATCAATAGTAAAACCGATCACTGGACAGCTTATACAAACTTTGTAGCACACCATCCGATAAATAAAGTGCCACTTGCTATATTAAAAGACGTGCCTGAAACATTGGAGATCTCTGATAAGCGCTATAACACTTTGTTGAGCCTGCAAAGACGACGAAACGGCGACTATTTTATAAAGCTTGTATTCCGGGAATTAAGTAATGAACAGGCAAATGAACTTAAATACCTGACTAAATTCCCGCAATCCGTTACCGTCGTTTCGGCCCTGCTTAACACTGTATATGGCATCAGTACGATTGTGGTCACCCGCAATGAGAAAAACTCTGATACGGAAGTGACCTGGAAATGCAAATGTTATCATTCTCAGATTGCCGAACCCTGAACCTTATAATGGGGCAACACCATCATCACCGGCAGATTGTTTAAAACGAAGCCGTATGAACCTGAAACTTGCTATTGGCGTTACTGCCGGTACACTCACCGCAATTGCTGCCGCCCCCCAGATCTTCAAAGCTATAAAAACAAAAAAGGTGGCACATGTGTCTCCGCTGATGTTTATTATCCTTATGGCCGGAAACGGACTCTGGTGCTGGTACGGAATTGTATTGAAAGACTGGCCTATCATTATCACGAACAGTTTTTCCCTCGCAATGGACCTGATCATGCTGTTCCTGAAAGGGCGTTACAGCAAAAACGTATCCGGTAACGCAATATGATTGCTTCCCCGCTACCTGTTATAAAAAAAACAACGGCCTCAGATGAGGCCGTTGACGATAATATTAATAAGCGCTTTAAGGATTATTTACCTGCAATCGCGTCCTGCACGAGTTGCGCAGCTTCGCTGAGCAGGATAGCACTTTGTACTTTCAATCCTGAATTCTCGATCAGTTCTTTTGCAACTTCGGCATTGGTACCCTGCAGACGAACGATGATCGGAATAGAGATGTTACCCAGGTTTTTGTAAGCTTCGATCACACCGGATGCAACGCGGTCGCAACGTACGATACCACCGAAAATGTTGATCAGGATCGCTTTTACGTTCGGATCTTTCATGATGATACGGAAACCGGCTTCCACTGTCTGTGCGTTGGCAGTACCACCCACGTCCAGGAAGTTGGCAGGTTCACCACCGGCCAGTTTGATCATATCCATGGTAGCCATTGCCAGTCCGGCGCCGTTTACCATACATCCCACGTTACCGTCGAGCTTCACATAGTTGAGGTTGTACTCTCCGGCTTCTACTTCCGTAGGATCCTCTTCTGCCTTATCGCGCATTTCTTTCAGATCCGCGTGACGCAGCATAGCGTTGTCATCGAGGTCCATTTTACAGTCAACAGCGATGATCTTGTCATCAGCGCTTTTGAACAGGGGGTTGATCTCCAGCATAGAGCAATCCAGACCGATGTACGCATTGTACAGATTCGTCACGAATTTCACCATGTTCTTGAACGCTTCACCGCTGAGACCCAGGTTGAACGCGATATTGCGTGCCTGATAGCCCTGCAGGGCCATGTTTGGCGCAACCCACTCTTTAAAGATTTTCTCAGGAGTGTTGTGTGCCACTTCCTCGATATCCATACCACCTTCGGTGGAGTACATGATCACGTTTTGTTTCTTGGTACGATCCAGCAGAATAGACAGATAGAACTCTTTTCTGTCGCTTGGACCGTCATAATACATATCCTGTGCAACGAGAATCTTGTTTACTTTTTTACCGGCAGCACCTGTCTGGATGGTCACCAGGGTGTTTCCGAGGATATTTTTCGCCACACGTTCCACATCTTCAGCACTTTTCACTACGGAAACGCCGCTTTGCTCCGGCACTTCTACCATACGGCCTTTACCACGGCCACCTGCGTGAATCTGAGCTTTTACTACGGCAAACTTACTGCCCGTCTGGCTCGCGATCTGCTGGTAAGCAGCTACAGCAGCAGCTGCGTCGCCTACGGCAACTCCTTCCTGGGTAGGAACTTGATAACGTTTCAGTAATTCTTTGGCTTGATACTCGTGTACGTTCATTAGGAAAAAAATTTTCGCGAAGTTAAAAGAATAATCCGTTTCTGGTAGTGTTTCTACCAGTATTTAGCAAAAAAGTGTCGATCAGGCTTTTGCAGGTTCCTGCAGAATATCGATGAATTCCGCTGCTGCGAGCTCCATTTTATTCACCATTTTATTGATCTGCGTATTCAGGTAATCATACGCGACATAACTCAGCAAACCGATGATGAGTCCCACTGCCGAGGTCACCATTTTGGTATAGATACCGCCTGCGATACTCTCCAGCGAAAAGCCTTCATGCTGGATGTTAAAGAACAGGATGATCATACCGGCTATCGTTCCGAGGAATCCGAACATCGGTGCGATACGTGAAATCGTGTTCAGTGCGGCCATATTACGTTCCAGCTGGTACACCTCAAGTTTGCCTGCTGTTTCCATCGCCTTTTCGATACTGTCTACCGGTTTACCGATGCGGTTCACTCCTTTTTCGATCATACGGCCTATCGGTGATGCGGAAGATTTTGCAAGGGAGCGCGCTCCCTGAAGATTACCGGCCAGTATCTGTTCACGGATACGCAGCATGAAATTGGACTCATGCACATTCGCCTTCCGGATAGCAGAGAAGCGCTCAACGAAGATGTACACCATCGCAACCGAACACAACAACAGCGGTATCATCAGTATACCTCCTTCCTTCAACAGGGCGAACAGGGATAATTTCTCTTTAGCTTCGGGAACAGCGGCGGCAGCCTGCGCTACGGTATCGGTGGCCTGCAACAGAATCAACTGGAATTGCATGTACAAGTTTTTTTGGTTGAACGCAAATATATCCATTTGAGCTTTTACTTTCTGGTAATTTTCGAATTTACCGCAAATGAGTCCTCACTTACCTGCAAGTATGCAAAGCCGTAAAAACCACAGTGTTTGCAAAAGAATTCCTACCTTGTTTGCACTTTACTGATATTAATCCAGACTGACAGACTTATGAAGATTACGTTCCACGGTGCCGCCCGTACCGTTACCGGTTCCAAACATATCGTACGCTTAAAGAACGGAAAGGCAATATTGCTGGACTGCGGTATGTTCCAGGGAATGGGAAAAGAAACATTACCCCTGAACCAGCATTTTGGCTTCGACCCCACCGAACTCACTTACGTGGTTATCTCACATGCGCACATCGACCATATAGGTCTGCTGCCCAAGCTGGTGGCCGAAGGTTACCAGGGCCCGATTTATCTCACCGATGCAACGGAAGATCTCGCGAAAGTGATGCTGGTGGACTCGGCCCGTATACAGGAAGCCGATGTGATGCACATCAATAAGCAGCGTGCCAAAGAGCACCGCGAGCCCGTAAAACCATTGTACACTGAAGAGGATGCGCAGAATGTGTTTCCCCTGTTTGTGACAGTCCCGTATAATCAGCCGACGCAGATAGATGAAGACGTGGAGCTGCTGTACACGGATACCGGTCATATCCTTGGGTCGGCAGCTGTGAACCTGAAGATCCGCGAAGACGGCCGCGAAAGGCGCATTACGTTCTCCGGAGATGTAGGCCGGTACCGCGATGTGTTGCTGCGCTCGCCGCAAAACTTTCCGCAGGCAGATTACATTATCCTCGAAAGCACTTACGGCGACCGTCTGCACGAAAGCGTAAAACCGATGGTGGACGACCTGCTCGACTATATTACACATACCTGTCTCGAGAAAAAAGGGAAACTGATCATACCGGCATTTTCGGTGGGCCGTACACAGGAGCTGCTGTACGCCCTGAACCGACTGGAGCTGGAGCACCGCCTGCCGCCGCTGAAGTATTATGTGGACAGCCCTCTCTCGATCAAGGCGACCAATATCATTAAATCCCACCCGGAATGCTTCAATGCTGCTGTACAGAAATTGCTTCGGCAGGATGATGATGTATTCGATTTCAAAGGACTGGAATTCGTCGAAAGTGCAGAAGAATCGATCGCGCTGAACGAAAGCAATCAACCCTGCGTGATCATTTCCGCTTCCGGCATGGCCGAAGCCGGACGTGTAAAACACCATATCCTGCATTCTATAGAGCATCCGCGCAACACCATCCTGATCGTGGGCTACTGCGAACCTGAATCTCTGGGCGGACGCCTGAGTGCGGGGGCGCAGGAGGTGAGCATCTTCGGAAAGCGTTTCCCGGTGAATGCCGAAGTGGGTGTTATCAAAAGCATGAGTGCGCATGGTGATTACGAAGACATGTTCCAATGGCTTTCCTGCCAGGATGCCCGCGAGGTACAGAAGTTATTCCTTGTTCACGGAGACTACGACGTGCAGCAGCATTTCCGGGACAAGCTGGTCAAAAAAGGTTTCCTGGATATTGAGATCCCTTATCAGCATCAGCAGATCGGCCTGGGCTAGTTAACCGATTCATAAAAAAATAAAACCGGAGAACCGGATTTATTCGTAGCATTACAGTATTAAATATACCTATTGTAAATTATTTTCTATGGCAACGCAAATTGTAGATTTACTACTGAAAGAGATCAACATGGAAGCGGGCGTCACCCGTAAAATGCTCGCCCTCGTACCGGATGACAAATTCGACTGGAAACCCCACGAAAAGAGCATGAGCTTTCGTCAGCTAGCCGTGCATCTTGCCGAAATACCCGGATGGATCACGATGGCAATACAGGAAGACGTGCTGGATTTTGCCGGTGGCTACAAGCCCACACACGCTGAAACGGCACAGGACCTCCTGCGTATTTTCGATGAGAATTACGCATCCGGAAGAGCAGCGCTCAGCGAAACGAACGACGAATTTATACTCAACAATACCTGGACGATGAAGATGGGCGAACAGGTGCTGATGACGCTTACCAAATATGAGACGATCCGGCATTCGATCTCACAGAATATACACCACCGGGCGCAACTGGGAGTATTCCTGCGCCTGAATAATATCGCGATACCGGGCACTTACGGTCCCAGCGCCGACGATATGGGCAAATTCTAAAAACCTGCTTTATCAGATAGTTCTGCGGCCGCAATATCCTTGCGGCCGCTTTTTTGTATTTTCGCACCTTGCTTATGGGTACTTTTCAAGATCTGAACTTAAACAGCTCGCTGCTGAAAGCGCTGGACGACCTGGGAATGGAAACGCCTACTCCGATTCAGGAGAAGGTATTTCCGGTGGCTATGTCCGGCGTGGATGTATGCGGTATTGCGCAAACCGGAACCGGTAAAACATTTGCGTACCTGCTTCCCTGCCTCCGCCAATGGAAATTTTCCAGGGAACCTTATCCGCAGATCCTGGTGGTGGTACCTACGCGCGAACTTGTGATACAGGTAGTTCAGGAAGCAAAAAAACTCTGCTCCTACATGAGCGTGGTAACGGTGGGCGTGTATGGCGGAGTGAACCTGAAACCGCAGGCAGCAGCAATCGAAAACGGCTGCGACCTGATCGTCGGAACACCGGGCCGGCTCATGGATCTTGCACTGAACGGTTCGCTTAAGACGAAACACATCAAAAGGCTCGTGATCGACGAGATGGATGAAATGCTGAACCTGGGCTTCCGCACGCAGATAAAAAGCCTGCTGGAGCAATTACCGCCCAAGGTGCAGAACCTGCTGTTCTCGGCAACTATCACCGAAGACGTGGAGGCCCTGATGGCTGACTATTTCCGCGAACCCGTGCGCGTAGAGGCGGCTCCGGCAGGAACGCCGGTAGAACTCATCGAACAATCTGCTTACGAAGTACCCAATTTTTATACAAAGATCAACCTGCTCACACACCTGCTGCAAAGCGACGGACACATGTCCAAAGTGGTGGTGTTCACCGGCACCAAACGACTTGCGGATGCAGTATCCGAAGCTATAGAGCCGCAGTTTCCGGGAGCAACAGCTGTGATCCACAGCAATAAGGAACAGAATAAACGTTTCCAGGCTGTGAATGATTTTGCATCGGGAAAGGTGCGCGTACTGATCGCTACAGACATTGTATCTCGTGGTATTGACATCTCGGATGTCTCGCATGTAATCAACTTCGACCTTCCGGACGAGCCGGAGCAATACATCCATCGCATAGGCCGAACCGGTCGCGCGGATAAAAAAGGAATTGCTATCAGCTTTATCACACCATGGGATGTAACATATCGCGCTGCAATTGAGACATTGATGAAACAGCCTATCCCGGAAATACCATTCCCGGAATCTGTAACGGTTTCCGATGAACTCACCGAAGAAGAGAACCCGAAACGTTTCGTGCCCAACATTGCACTGCGTCTGCCCAGCAGAGAGGGGGCCGGCGCCGCATTCCACGAAAAGAAAGCCAAAAACCTGAAGGTGAACGTAAAGGTCAGCCATAAGGACAAAATGCGCGAGAAATATGGCAAACCCAAAAAACGCCCGCCGAAAAAATAGGTCATGATCCAGCAATACACTTTAACTCAGATAGACGAGGTTGCCGCTGCATTATGGCAAAGCGGTAAAGACATTCGCGTTTGGACTTTTGATGGCGACATGGGGGCCGGGAAAACCACGCTCATTGCTGCGCTGTGCCGTCATATACAGGTGGAAGATGCCGTAAGCAGTCCCACCTATGCATTGGTAAATGAATATCATTACCCGCAAAACGGAAATAGTTCAACCTTGTACCACATGGACTGGTACCGGCTTTCAGGAGAAGAAGAGGCAATACAAAGCGGTATAGAAGATCTGCTGCATGACGCAGAAGCACACCTGTTCATCGAGTGGCCTGAACGCGCCGCAGGGCTGCTACCGGAAAAGATTTTCCGTGTCCGCATACATACCGTCAGCGAAACAGAGCGTATGCTAGAGGCTCTTTAGATCTCCCTTCAGTCCGGTAAGCACAATATTGTCCATGCATACTTTCTTGTCGCTCTCAGCACTCCATAAGCGCACGGATATTTCGTCGTAAGCGGCATCCGGTATCTTCACATCAATGAACAGCGGTTTATTATCGTTTTCATTCAGGAAGCGGAAAACGCGGATCATATTTACCTTCTGAATCTGCCCGTCCTTACGGAATTCGACAATATACTGGGGCATACTCCAGGTATCCCATTCCTTAGCCGTAACATGAAAACCGGCTGTAACCCGCAGCCAGGAACAGCCCTGCAGCCTGTTCAGTTTACGGAATGAAACTCCGTCGTCGGAATGCTCCTTATCCACACACACCGTTCGCTGCATGCTATCTACGAACACATGGTCTGCTTTCGCAACAGCTGCCTCATCCAGCAGCTCCGGCGTATCCTTAAGCTTGTGGTATTCCTGCGGAACGCTCCAACGCCCCACCATCCTGTAATAGTATTCGCGGGAAGTGGTGAACGGGTCGATCACCCCCTCTCCTTTGTGCGCCTGGTACGTCCACCAGATATTGACATAACCGCACAACAGCAACACCGGGATCAATATCGCGGTCAGCCATTTGCGTTGCAGGCAATACTCAAGCAGGTAGAGCAGCGGAAAGAACAACACCGGATAACTCTGTATCATTGCCCGGCCAGAAAAACCACCATAGTCCCAGATATTCCAGGAGGAGACGATAAAGTAGTTGAGGATTGCGAGCGCATATACCATCCATACATGTCTGCCCGAACGGAAATAGATCAGCATACCGATATAGCTGAGCACCATCATGGGGCAATAACGCAGCCAGCCGGCCCGGTAAGACCAACTATACACAATCGCATGCGGACGGCGGAAATTGAATCCCTGATCCTGGTAGCTGTACTGAACCCAATGCCCGGACACATATTTCCAATAGAAGAGCTGAACGCCTACGATGAGCAAAAACAGCAAAGCGGTCAGCAGCAGTGCCTGCCAACGACGCAACAGCATACGGATGCGTTCGGTAAAAGCGGCACGTGTATTTACGCCCCACAATAAAGGAATCAGCACGGAGATGACCTCAGTGGGACGAACAAGCGTCATCAATCCGCATAGAATGCCCGATAAGACCAGGTAGCGGGATTTACCCGTCTGCGCAAAATAGTAGGCCGTCCAGAGGAGGTATACATATAAACTGAACAACCAGGTGTGCGACATGCCCACATCGATCGCAGCATAATTCAGGTAATTGGTGCCCAGTACCAAAATAATAAGCCCGGCCGCCACTACCCCATCGCTGAAGAAATGCAGCATCAGCCGACGAAAAAAATACAATCCAGCCAATCCGAACAGCAGCCCCCACAATTGAAAAGCAATTTTATAAGGTGGTGAAAATCCGTTCTGCGGATAATGGAGGAAGTGCGCCATTATGTGACCGGTAAAGAATGCCGGACTATACAGTATGGCCATACCACTCGTGTACTTCAGTATATAACCGTCTCCCTTTTCGTTCGGATAGCCATTGGCAAATTCCGGGTTGTGCGTTGCCTGAATCTCGTGCAGCACACCCGCCGGGTATTGCTGGCTTTTCAGGTTATGGTAGATAAACACGGAAGGCAGATACCAATAGTACCCTTCCGTATCATAAGCCAGATTCGATTCCGTACCGGCTTTCTGCCAGCGCGGATAAAATACCAGACTGGCATATGCCATCAGTGCGGCACATAAACAATAGGCAAGCAATGAAATGCGGCCTGCACGACGGCCTGGGTTATCTGTGACTGTACTCATGAATAAGGGTGATATTACTTAGGGGTACTCTTCCGGCCACGAACTTAGGGTTTTTCGCTTATATAAACAGCGCCGGGTAAGTTCCCCGGCGCTGCAAGATCATCATAGCCGCAGCCGTGATTATTTTTTCACTTCTTTGGCAAAAGTATCCTTCAGACCCACTGTCTGGTTGAATACCAGGTGACCGGGCTGCGAATCCCTGTCCAGACTGAAATAACCTTTACGCAGGAACTGGAACGATTCGTTTTCCGAAGCCTGCAGCAGGGCCGGCTCCACCCATACCTGATCCAGTACGGAAAGAGAGGAAGTATTGATGTGGTCTTTAAAATCACCTTCCGCATTTGCCGGATCCTCAACCGTAAACAGCCGGTCGTACATGCGTACGGTAGCTTTAACGGCATCCGCCGCATGCACCCAGTGGATCACACCTTTTACATGCACTCCGCTCGTGTCGCTCCCGCTTTTGCTTTCCGGAATATAGGTGCAATGCAGTTCGGTGATATTGCCGTCAGCGTCTTTTACGATCTCATTACACGTAATGATATACGCATGTTTGAGCCTTACAGACAAACCGGGACCCAGACGGAAATACTTTTTCACCGGTTCTTCCATAAAGTCTTCGCGCTCGATATACAGCTCACGACCAAAACTGATACTGCGTGTACCGGCATGTTCATCCTCGGTGTTATTGTCTGCATTAAGTTGTTCTGTTTTGCCTTCCGGGTAATTGGTGATCACCACTTTTACCGGGTCCAGCACGGCCATACGGCGTTGTGCGGTCTTGTTGAGTTCTTCGCGTACGCAGAATTCGAGTACGGTTATGTCCACAAGGTTTTCGCGCTTTCCGACACCGATGGTATCGCAAAACTTGCGGATAGCGGCGGCAGGATAGCCACGCCGGCGCATACCACTGATGGTGGGCATACGCGGATCGTCCCAACCGCTTACATATTTGTCGTTTACCAGTTGCAACAGCTTACGCTTGCTCGTGATCATATAGCTTACGCTGCGACGTGCAAACTCATACTGATGCGAAGGGAATATTTCCAGCTGTTCGATGAACCAGTCATACAAAGGGCGGTGATGGATAAATTCCAGCGTACAGATCGAATGCGTGATTTTCTCGATGCTGTCGCTTTGCCCGTGTGCGAAATCGTACATCGGATAAAGGCACCACTGATCGCCGGTGCGGTGATGGTGTGCGTGTTTGATACGGTAGATGATCGGATCGCGCAACAGGAGATTGGGATGTGCCATATCAATTCTGGCACGCAGTACTTTTGCACCATCGGGATACTTGCCGGCACGCATATCCGCAAACAATTGCAGGTTTTCGGCCACGCTGCGGCTACGGTAAATACTTTCTTTACCCGGTACGCCAATATCACCTTTTTCTGCTGCCATCTGTTCGGCGGAGCTGTCATCCACATAAGCAAGCCCTTTTTCTATAAGCTTAACCGCAAATCCGTACAACTGCTCAAAATAGTCGGATGCATACAACTCAGCAGCCCACTCAAAACCGAGCCATTTGATATCCGCTTTAATGCTTTCCACATATTCCGTTTCTTCAGTTACCGGGTTGGTATCGTCAAAACGAAGATTACAGAGACCTTTATATTTTTTTGCCAGACCGAAGTTCAGGCATATGGAAGAGGCATGACCGATATGCAGATAGCCGTTCGGCTCAGGCGGGAAACGGGTAAGCACCCTTCCTCCGTGTATTCCGTCTGCAATATCCTTTTCAATAATCTCCTCCAGGAAATTCAATGATTTTTCTTCGCTCATCGCTTTTGATATAAACTATTTTTTATTTAACGCGTAATTTCTGTCCTACCTTGATACCCTGAAAATCGATACCATTCATCTGGTTCAGCTGCTGGACTTTGATACCGTACTGCTTCGCGATGCTATAGGCGGTCTCCCCGGTTTTCACCACATGGTAAGTCGCATTAGCGTCGTCGGCACCCACCGGCTTTACGGTGCTGCGTACGGGACTATTAACTACTGTGCCTGTGGGTGGAGGCGGGGCATTGTACACCGCTGCAGAGTCGGAACTGGTAACCTTAATATTGGATCTGGAACTGCGGGAATATACGCTCTGATCCAGACGCGCTTTCAATGCAGCCAATTCATCCTGCACCGGTTCTGCCGGAGCGGGACTTTGTTCCTTTACCTTATTTAATGGCTGCCGTGTAGCAGCCGGTGCATTTTCGTCCAGTGAAAGCGGCAGGCTGCCATGATCATTTTCGGCACGCCATTCGCTTTCCAGGTAAGGCTTACCGGTCTGAGGATTGATAGCGCTGTTATCTTTAGGTATTTCCTTTTTCACTTCAGCAGGAGCGGCTGTGTTCAGCGGGTTGCGTTCCACACGTGCAGCCGGCATATCTGTGGGAGCTGTCATACGGGCAGCGGCAGAAACCGGCTTCGGTGCCGGGGTGGTAGCCGGTTGCACAGCCGGTTTGGTTTCGTTCACCATCGGCGGAGGTACCGCTCCCATGCCGAATTCAAATTCTTCGGAGGATGCCGCCTTTTTTGTCGGCACATAGTCTGCTTTGTCCTGTGCGGCAGGATTCGCCAGCCGGGCAGGCATACTTACCGTTTTCACCACTTCCCCGTTTACAATACGATATACCTCCGGTTTCACACCGGCCTGAGATTGCAGTTGCAGTATGGTAGCCGATTCCGGTTGCTCGCTCTGGTCCATCAGATTGAATGCGCGCAGCTGGCGTGCAGTCATGCCTTCGCTTTGTGCGATCATTTCTATGGTTTCTCCGCGCTGCACAACATGTGTGGTATGAATACCTTTGCTATGCTTCGGCTCCAGATAAATAAACATATCCCTCGAAAGCGGAGCATCAGGCAATTCGTTGATCTCCAGCAGACGCGGATAGCGGATATTGTATTTCATCGCTACAGACAGCAGGTTTTCACCTTTCAGGCAATAAACGGCACGCAGGTTGTTATAAATAACAGAGCCGTCATCGCGTGTCTGCGGCGGAGTGAGTGTTTTTTCAGACGAAATCAACGGGTCCGTTTCCACCATCGTTTTATCCGCAGGAGCAGGCGGCTCGCTCACCGGAATCACTTCATTCTGGCGTTGTCCTTCGCCTGCGAATGTGTATAGCTGCAGATCGTAGGTTTCGATCAGGTGGATCAGTCGTTGCGCATACTGCGGGTTCGTGGCGTAGCCGCAGCTCTTCAGCCCGGTACACCAGCTTTTGTAATCCGTCTTTTTGAGCGTCCAGAGACGCGCGTAACGCGGTGAATTCTTCAGGTAGTTGGAGTGATCCTTATACGACTCTTTTGCCGACTTATATTTACGGAAACACTCATCGGGAAGGTCGTCGGTGTGAGCGAACGTCTCCCCCATCCAGTCTTTCTTACACTTGATGCCGAAGTGGTTGTTGGCCATTACCGCCAGTTCACTTTCCCCGGCGGAAGTCTCATATATCCCCTGGGCAAGTTTAATGGCTGCCGGAATGCCCACACGCTGCTGCTCTTCGATAGCCCATGCAGAATACTGGCTTACATAATCTTTTACTTTGTCGTCAAACGACTTCTTCTGGGCTTTCGCCGGAAGCATTCCCAATGCCATGAGGCAAATCAGTACAAAATTCTTTTTCATAAAAACTGAGTTGTTCACAATTTTCTTATTACAGAAATACCATCTCTAATGGGCAGCATTACCTGTGCTACCCGGTCGTCATTTTTCAGTTTCTGGTTAAATAAGTGCATGGCTTTTTCATTTTTGCCCTGCTTCTCTTCGGGTAAAAGTACTTTACCTTCAAACAATACATTATCGGCTATAATAACGCCGCCACTTTTCATTTTTTCGATCACGAGGTCGAAGTACAGTCCGTAACTGGGTTTGTCCGCGTCGATGAACACAATGTCCCATGATTCATCGAGCTCGCGCACAATCTGGCGCGCATCCCCGAAATGGGTTACTATTTTGCCCTCCATCCCGGCTTCAGCAATATACTTTTCCACGATCTCGCATTTTTCATCATCCATTTCCACGGTGTGCAGCACCCCGTCCTCCGTAAGTCCCTGGGCCAGGCACAAAGCCGAATAACCGGTATATGTTCCGATCTCCAGCACACGCCGGGGACGGCACAGATGACTGATCAGCTGCAGCAATTGTCCCTGAAGATTGCCGGAGATCATCACCGACTGTGTGTGACGCATGTGTGTTTCGCGCTCCAGTGCGGCCAGCACCGGCAGCTGATCCGAGCTCATCTGCTCGGCATAGCGGTTCAGACTTACGTCAAACAGTTCTGTTGTCACTTCCGTTTAGAAATTAGGTTGCAGTTTATGGTGCGTGTAAAACTCACGTATATATTCCACGATCTCATCCGGGGAGTCGATCACTTTGATCATTTCCAGATCTCCTTCGCTGATATTCTGTTCCTGGTGCAACATGGTATCACGCATCCAGTCGAACAGACCTTTCCAGTACTCGCTGCCCACACAGATCATCGGCGTCTGCGTGAATTTACGTGTCTGGATCAGCGTGGCCACTTCGAAAAATTCGTCCATTGTTCCCCAGCCGCCCGGCATCATAATGAAGCCCTGCGAATATTTGGTGAACATTACCTTGCGCACGAAGAAGTAGTCAAAGTTCAGACTTTTATCCGAATCAATAAAAGGATTAGGCATCTGCTCGAAAGGCAGGGAGATATTCAATCCCACCGAACGTCCGTTTGCCTGACGGGCTCCGTTGTTCGCAGCCTCCATAATTCCGGGTCCGCCGCCGGAAATAATGCCGAAGCCTTCTTCCGCCAGCTTGCGCGCAATTTCCGTGGTAAGTGTATAATATTTGTGATCCGGATGGGTACGTGCCGATCCGAAAATGGAAATACAGGGACCAATCTTTGCGAGGTCTTCAAAACCCTGTACAAATTCGGCCATGATCTTGAATATCTGCCAGCTGGAATGTGCTTTTGTTTCCGTCCAGTCTCTGAGTTTCAGTCCGTTCTTGAATGTCGTCATAGTAAATATATGGTGCGGCTACACTACGGTTGCCGGCTTTTTTGAGCATGCATACAGCAATCCGAAAGTAAGTGCTGCGTTGATAATTAATAATTCTATTCCTATTTTATAGTTCCCGCAATAGCGCGCTGAGGCTTTGATCAGCGATTGCGCGATATAGCCGGAAGTATCTTTATTGTAAAACTCCGGATTGTTCAGGAGATCAAGTCCGAGTGTGAGCAGCAATGCAGTAAGGCAAAGTGCGAAAGCGGTATTTCCCTTTAATACCCGCCGGGTGAGGATACCAAACGCAAACAGACCCAGGAGCGGACCGTAAGTAAACCCGGCTACTTTCAGCAGGATCGCGATCAGCGAACCATTGTCCACTTCTCTGAAAAAGAAAATAAACAGCAGGAATACTGCGCTGAATGTGAAATGTACGCGATAACGTACCTGTGCTTTTTTCTGTTCATCCCAGTCATTACGACGTTTCAGTCCCAGAATATCAATACAGAAGGAAGACGTCAGCGCGGTGAGCGCGCCATCGGCACTGGGGAATAATGCGGATACCAGACCAATGAGGAAGATCACCGTGATGAAAAAAGGCAGACCAGACTGCACCGCGATCGTGGGAAACAGTGCATCACCCGCAGCATCCATACCGCGGCTTCCGGCATACAGATAGAGCAAAGCACCCAGCAGCAGGAAAATAAACACTACCACCATTTGTACGAAGCCAAACAGCAGCATGTTCTTTTTTGCATCGCGCAGATTGCTTACGCTGATATTTTTCTGCATCATTTCCTGGTCGAGGCCGGTCATTGCCACAGTGATAAATGCACCACCGATCACCTGCTTCAGGAAAAATCCCGGCTTGTGGTAATCGGTCACAAACAGATGTGTGTAGTTATGCTCCTTCATAGATGCCCAGAGCGAGCTGATGTCCAGACCCATTTCGCGCAGCATATAGACCACCACAATCACCAGGGCAGACAGCATAAAAGTTGTCTGCAGGGTATCGGTCCAGACAATGGTCTTCACCCCCCCACGCAAGGTATACAGCACGATCAGCGCGAGTATCACGATTGCGGTAAGTTCGAACGAAATACCCATTCCCTGCAACACAAATGCTTCCAGTACTTTGATGACGAGATACAATCGTAAAGTGGCTCCCAGTGTTCTCGACAAAATGAAAAACAGAGCACCCGTTTTGTAGGCATTGATGCCGAGTCGTGCCTCCAGATAAGTGTAAATGGAAGTGAGCTGCATGCGGTAATACACCGGCAACAATACATAGGCTACGATAAAATAACCGAGCCAGTACCCGATCGCCACCTGGAAATATTCGAGTCCGCCTTTACCCACCGTACCGGGAACGGAAATAAAGGTCATCCCGGAAAGGGAAGTACCGATCATACCGAAGGAAACCAGCAGCCAGTTAGACTTACGGTTTCCGATAAAGAATGATTCGTTGTTGGAGTGCCGCGATGTGTAGAAAGCGATCCCTAGTAATAAAGCGAAATAAGCGAGAATAATAAAAAGCAACATGCAGCAATACAGCAATTTATAATAAAAGAGGCCCCTGATATCCCGAGGGATCAAAGGCCTCTCTCATATAAGAATGATTTTTTAGAAGCCTACCAGCACACCCATACGGATCTCAATTCCGTTCATCTGGGAATAATAGCTATTGGGATCTCCGAGCACGTCGTACACGCCGGTGATATTGAACGACACCCTGTCACTGATAGGCTGTTTGATGCCCAAACCGAGCAACAGACTGGGTGCGCTCACATTTTCCTTCAGAATTTCGCTGGTGAGCCCGTCGATGTAATAGCGCTGGTAAAAATTATACTGTCCTTCCACGTGCACGAAAAAATTCTGCAGGAAGCTGACGCGGCCCCAGATTCCGGCACAATAAGAATTGGTACTGAAAATGTTGGTGGTTGCGCCTGAAGGCAGGTAGTTGAAATCGTATTTGATACGGTCGTATCCATAACCGACGCGCAGGCCTGCCGAAAAGATGTCGTTGAACTTATACCCGGCGATAGGCGCGAGTCCGAGACTTACACCGGAACCGATACCCAGCCTGATGTCGCCACCGACAACCAGGTTGCCCACATCAAAGCCGGTTTTTTTAGCCGGTTTGCGTGCAACTTTACGACCACTGCTGTTATATATCTGCTGGGCCGACACCGATGCGGCGACCAGGCAAAGCAACAGAGCGAAAACGGTCTTTTTCATAGCAGGAAATTGAATATTACTAATCTTTACGAAGGTAACGAAAAATGAACAGATTCATTGTGCGCCTATTTGCCAAATTTCTTGCGCAGCGCACTCAATGCATCATTCATGGACGGAGCTTCCTGATTCTTTTTCGGAGCGGCTTTACCCTTCGGTTTGGCCGGAGCTTCCGTTGCCTGGCGGATGGAAAGTCCGATACGTTTTCTGGGAATATCCACTTCCGTCACTTTTACCGTCACCTGCTGATTCAGCTGCAATACTTCCGACGGGTCTGATATGTAATGATGCGCCATTTCCGAAACGTGAACAAGTCCGTCCTGCTTCACGCCGATGTCTACAAATGCACCGAAGCGGGTGAGATTGGTGACCACACCGGGAATGATCATGCCTTCACGCACATCTTCAATAGAAAATATGTCTGCAAATTCAAATGACTGTGCTGCTCCGCGCGGATCGAGTCCCGGCTTACGCAGTTCTTTAATGATATCCTGTACGGTGAGCAACCCTACCTGATCATCGCAGTATTTCGAGGGAACGATCTGCCTGATCAACGCTTCATTACCGATCAGTTCCGCAACCGGCACGTTCAGATCGGCCGCCATGCGCGCCACAAGATGGTAGGCCTCCGGGTGCACGGCGCTTGCGTCCAGCGGTTCGGAGCCATCTTTGATCCTCAGGAATCCGGCGCACTGCTCAAAAGCCCTGGCACCGAGACGCGGCACTTTCAGCAGATCTTTACGGGAAAGAAATCTGCCGTTTTCGCTTCGGTAGCGTACAATATTATCGGCTATTGAGGGACCGATTCCGGAAACATAACTCAGCAAATGCTTACTGGCCGTATTCAGGTTCACACCCACAGCATTCACGCAACTGGCAACTGTCTGATCAAGACGCTCTTTCAGTCGCACCTGATTCACGTCGTGCTGGTATTGCCCCACACCGATGCTTTTCGGGTCGATCTTCACGAGCTCCGCAAGCGGGTCCATAAGCCGGCGTCCGATGCTCACCGAACCACGCACGGTAATGTCCTGGTCGGGGAATTCTTCCCTTGCTATTTCGGATGCGGAATATACCGAGGCGCCGTCCTCATTTACGAGGTAGACAGGCAACCCCGTTCTGAGTTCTTTTATGAACCTTTCCGTTTCGCGGCCTGCTGTTCCGTCGCCCACAGCAAAAGCCTCTATGCGGTGCTGGTGCAGCATTCCGCGGACAATATGCTCCGCCTCTGAGAGGCGATGGTTTTTCTCATGGATATAAATCAGTCCTGTAGTGAGTAAAGCTCCTGTTTCATCGAGGCAAACAACCTTACAGCCGGTGCGGTAGCCCGGATCTATCGCCAGGATACGCTTTCCGCCTAAAGGTGAGGAGAGCAGCAACTGGCGCAGGTTCTGTGCAAACACGTTGATCGCTTCCTCATCAGCGGCGGTTTTAAGCGCCAGCCGGAATTCACTTTCCAGGCTCGGCTGCAGCAAGCGGCGGTACGCATCTTTTACCGCGCGTTTAACCTGATCTGCGGCAGGATTGTGTTGTACGATTACTTTCGACTCAAGCAGTTCCAGCGCTTTTTCCTCTTCCGGTGCGATCTCCATTTTCAGAAAACCTTCCATAAAGCCGCGCAGGATCGCGAGTGTACGATGGGAAGGAATTTTGGAAACGGGTTCGGAGAAATCGAAATAATCTTTGAATTTCGCCGCTGCCGCTTCTTTATCGTTCATTACTTTCGCGACTACCCGAGCCTGTTGTTCAAAGAAATGGCGCATTGCCGCGCGTATGGCAGCATCTTCATTCACACGCTCGGCGATGATGTCGCGCGCACCCTGCAGGGCTTCTTCGGGTGTCTTCACCTGTTCGTTCAGGAATCGGCCCGCCTCAGCAAGCACATCTGCGGATTCCTGTTGCCAGAGCAGATCGGCCAATGGCTCGAGCCCGTTTTCGCGCGCTGTTTGCGCTTTGGTTTTACGTTTCGGTTTATAGGGCAGATAGATATCTTCCAGTTCCGCGATGGTAGCTGCAGTCTCCAGCTTTTGGCGCAGCGCATCGGTCATCTTTCCCTGCTCGGTGATTGCCTTATCAATAAATGCTTTACGCTCGGCAAAAGCGCTTTGTTGCTTTGCCTCTTCTTCTATATGCTGTATCTGCAGTTCATCCAGTCCCCCGGTCTTGTCCTTCCGGTATCGCGCGATGAACGGGATCGTTGCCCCTTCTCCCAATAACTGAAGCACTATCTCTACCGACCTCGGATCCAGGCCCAGCTTTGCGGCAACCGGCTTTGCAAATTCTATTTGACTCATCTTATCTGTAATTAAAATAACGGCAGCGAAAATAGGAAACGTGCTCCGTACGCCGGGACCGGAAAAAATATTTGTTTTATTTAGCTTTGAGCCGGATTATAATTGCATTCTTTACTGTATGGATATTCAGAAAGCTTTATTATCAGAGCACTCAAAGGAACAGGCTGCGGCCATTGCAGGCTTTGCGGGCTCGGATGAGCAACACTTTAAAGAGCTTTTCGATCTGTTCCTTCATGGGGACAAACGCACCGTACAACGGGCAGCCTGGGTTTTAAGCATGTATGCCGATGCCCATCCGGAAAAAATGCCGCCTTATGTTCACCGTATGCTGGAATACTGCTGCCAAGGCGCTGTGGATGGCACCGTAAAGCGGAATGTGGTGCGTATCCTGCAATTTGTCGCGATTCCGGCTGATTGCGAAGAGATGGCGCTTGAATTATGCTTTTCCTGGCTGGAAGATCCCAAAGAGGCAATTGCGGTACGCTGCTTTTCGATGACGGTGCTGGAGCATCTCTGCAACCGTTATCCGGAGTTGAAAGAGTCGCTTGCGCAGCTTATCCGGCATGCACTGGACCACGAGGTATGCAGTGCTGCATTCAGGAACCGCGCACAAAAAACGCTGCAGGCGTTAAAGGGCAGAAAAAAAGCGGCCGGAGCCGCTTCTTTAAAAAAATCAGTCGATTAAAAACGAGGTGCGTCTTTATCCGTCAGCGCCAGTTTCTTGGGAATACGTCCGGCTCCTGCGTAATAGCGGCGCCAGTATGCGTCGGTAAGGCGGCTGATCATTACGCCTGAACTGGTGCAGGAGTGCACGAAGTAGTCGTTGATCAGGTAAATACCCACGTGCGAAATGCGTTTATTGTGGATATTGAAAAATACCAGGTCGCCTTCACGCAGTTCTTCTTTGTCCCAGATCGACTGGCACAGGTGGAATTGTTCCGCCGCGGTACGCAACAGACTGATGTTGAATACGCGTTCGTATAAGCGTTGTACAAATGCACTGCAATCAATTCCTCTTTTATCGGTACCGCCTAAACGGTAACGCGTGCCATACCATTCGTCTATAAAGTCATATAACAGATCGTTGGTAAGTACCTGAGGCAGTACGCCGAGCATATTGGCGTATTTGATATTCAGGAATTTGTTCAGGGAGGTTACGAAGTTGCGTTCTCCCGGAGCTTTTTTACCGGTAGCCACGCTACCTGCTTCCACGCTGTTGAGATTCTCGAGTCTGGGTTTTGCAAGCACAAGGGATTTCGGCTCCATCAGTTCGTGTGCAGAATTGCAGCTGGTACCGACGACAGCCAGGATGGTGACGAGCAAGGTGCTTAGTAATGTCTTTTTCATTAGGTCGCATTGCTTTTTAAAATGAACAAATATTTTCCCCTTGGAGAAAAAACCGCGGCAAATTTACTTAAGATCACCCTAAAAAAAGCCCTCCAAATGTTAAAAAGCATCGGAGGGCCTGATAAAAAACGAAATGAATTACAATTATTTAGACTGCATATCTTTCATAATGTTCACGGTTTCAGCGAGTGAGATATCTTTCTTAAGCAGGCGGATCCAATTTTTATTGCGCTCCATAGCTGCCGTATCTGCGCTCAGTCTTGTGAGGTCGGAAGGCAAATTACTGATGTCCAGTTGCGTAACGGCTTTATCTGCCTCCTCAATTTTTTTCGCCAATGCGCTTGCTTCCTCCTGTTCTTTTTTGAAATGTGTTTCATCCAGGTACACCACATTGTCTTCCTCAAGCTTTTTGAGGCGGGCTGCGTTGGTACGGACGTTATCAAACGCTTTGCTGGCAGCAATACGTTTTGCACTGAGCGCCTGCAGTTTTTTCAGGTCGAAAGAAGCTGCCCATTTCGCGTGGCTCATCTGAACACCGTCTGTAGTCAGCTGACGGCCTTCCACTACCACGGGCTGCGGTATGGATGCCGGCTGAATCTCATCATACGGAAGCGCTGCCTTGTCTTTACGTTCGCCGATCTCGATATCGCTGTACACATCCGGAATGCTGATATCGGGCGTAACGCCTTTTAATTGTGTGGAACCTCCGGTAACTCGGTAGAACTTCTGAATCGTTAGTTTCAGCGATCCTAATTCCGGTTCTTTGTTGATCGCCATCTTGAGGCGTGTTGCATCATTGATCACTTCGTCGATCGGGATCTGCTTCTGAACGGTTCCCTTACCAAATGTGGTATTACCGACAATCACGGCACGTTTGTAGTCCTGCATGGCCGCGGCAAGGATCTCAGATGCGGAAGCGCTTCCCTGGTTTACCATGATGATGAAAGGTCCGTCGTAGGTCACCGAAGGAGTTTTGCTTTTCAGTATCATCGGCTGGGCCTCGCTCGTTTTTACCTGTACCACCGGTCCGGCACCAATAAAAATACCGGACATATCGACAACGTCGTATAACGATCCGCCGCCGTTATAACGCAGATCAAGTATAATCCCTTTCACACCCTGTTCTTTGAGCTTGGCCACTTCTTTGGCGATATCGTCGGCAGAACGGCGTCCGTCGGAACTGGTAAAATTGCTGTAGAATTCACTCAGGTAGATATATCCTATTTTTCCGCTACCGGTATTGATCAGTGCCGATTTCGCGAATGTTTCTTCCAGCGCCACTTTACCGCGAATGATCGGGATCACTTTAATCGAACCGTCTATGCGGCGCACTGTAAGGCGCACTTCGGTCCCTTTTTCACCGCGGATTTTCTGCACCACATCTTCCAGTTCATATCCCTGTACATCTTCCGGCTCGGCAGCGCCCTGCCCCACTTTGATGATCTCGTCGTTGGCCTTCAGTTCGCCCTGCTTCCAGCTGGGACTTCCGGGAACAATAGATGCGATCTTCACTTTATCGTCTTCCAGTTTCAGCTGCGCACCGATACCGTAAAATTCACCTGACATCTGTACGTCAAATGCCTTTTTTTCACGTGGAGGAAAGAAATCGGTGTGCGGATCTTCGGCGTGCGTGATCGCATTGATGTACATCGCGAAACGATCTTCCTCACTTGCTTTGCCGAGTTTGGTGAAATACTTCTGCAGATTCGTATCCACTTTTCCCTTTGCAGATTTCAGCAGATCGGCATCTGATTTCACCACGAATACCGTAGTATCTTTTACTTTAGCGGTATCGCGGCGGTTCTTTTCATCGGTCTGAATTTTCTTCAGCTCCATGTATTTGGCCAGCACGCGGTATTTTACATATTTGTCCCAGCGATCTTCCAGAGCTGCATCATTCGCTGCAAAATCGATCTTCTCATTATTCAGTTGAATGGAATCGGGCGTATCGAATGTAAAATCTCCTTTAATAGCTTTTTTATAGAAGCCTGTCACCTGATCGAGACGTTTTTTGTAGATACCGGCGAACAGCTCGTACGCGTCGAACTTGGAGTCGCGGATCTGGTCGTCCAACTGGTAACGGTATTTCGACAATTGGTCAATGTCTTCTTTTGTAAAGAATTTCTTTTCAAAATCGGCTGTTTCCACAAGCCGGTTGAACACCGAATTGGAAAAGGAATCGTCGATCTGCCGTGGAGCGAAATGTCCTTCGCGTATCAACCCGACAACGGCATTCTGAATTAGTATTTTTCTGGATTGTGTATCCGGACCATCCTCGCTGATATATTTAAAAGAAAAAAAAGCAGCCAGGGCCGCAATGATCAACAAAGGAATTCCAACCTTGTACTTCATGAAGTGTAACATATGGTTTCTAAAGGTAATAATCACCGTTAGCAAATGTAAAAGAATAAGGGTTAATAATTTCCCAATAAGAAAGGGGATTTTAGGGGTTAATACGCGGCTGTAACGGCAAGCTTCGCTGTATTATATTTGAACAAATTTCCACTGCTACATGCCCCTGCCGTCCCGTTTAATGAAGCGCCTCCCGAACCTGCTGCTGCTGCTTTCGGGAGTGGTGTTGTCAGCGGGCTGTATGCTGTACCTGGTGACGGACCGCAGCAAACTGTTGCAATGGTATGACAGCAAAGGTTCATGCTATTATCGCATGAAGAGTCCCGCTTTTGAGGTGCTTTCGGCGGATGTGAAACGTCAGGGTAATATCATTTGTATCGCCACCCTGCTAATGCTGCCGGTCTTTTTCCTGTTGCTGCGCAGATGCCCTGCCGCCTCCTGGCACAAAACCATACAATCGTTTCTGCAGATCGTCCGCAGAAACCTTTTACTATTTACAGGTGTCACCCTGGCCCTGCTCCTGCCGCAGCTTTACTGGCTATGCGCGGAAGCATTTGCAACGGATGAGGTGTTTTCTGCACTCAACTTTTCAGGGCAACCGCTGCTGTATACGCTTACCCAGTACCCGCTTCCGAATAACCATATCGGCTTCAATCTGTTTGCGCACCTGATTCCGGGTTCGCTAACACAACGCATTTACGGAGCGCGTGTGCTGGCAATGTTGTTTTACCTGGTCCACGCATGGCTGTTGCTTGGGGTTCTGTTACTGCACCTTAAAGACAGGTCACTTGCATTTTGGAGTACGCTGATAGGCATGATGGTCTTTATGGTTGCCGGTTTCGGGCATCAGGCCCGCGGTTACTCGCTATTGTTCCTGCTCGGCTTCGCCGCCACTTACAGCCTGTACCGCATTTATGCGACAGGAAAACAGGAGGATAAGGGAATATGGTACGGGATACTCGCGGTTTCGAATGTTGCAGGAATGTTCGTTGCGCCTTCATTCCTGTATATTACCGGCTTTGAAGTGTTGTATATCCTTGCCGGAGCGGTATTGTACAGGCGTTTCCCTCGCGCATTGCTTTACAGCCTTTGTTTGTCGGCTATCGGATCTGCGTTGGTGTATGTACCCGTGATGTGCGTTTCCGGAGTGCAGGCACTTACGGGCAACAAATACGTAAAACCGGACGAGGCTTTGCGATCGCATCTATGGGAAAATATGCCCGGCCACCTCGGTGTTTACGCTTTCGAGCACAGTATTTCGCTGCCCACGTTTACACTGTGTATCCTCTTTTCAGTTTCGGCACTGCTGTGCGGAATATGGCTGCTATACACGAAAGCTTTGAAAGGAAGCCTTCTGCTGCTACCCGCCTGTCACCTGCTGTCGGTTATCCTTCTTTCCTGGCTGCTGGGACATCTGCCCTATGGCAGGATACTCGGCCTGCAAATGCAATTGCTCACGTTGTCCTGCTTTATCTGTATCGGAATAGCTATCGGAAAAATTGAACGGAACAGGTTTTCCGGATTCCTGTCCGCACTATGCAGTGTTGCTGTATTATGGGGTATGTTCCTTTTTTACGGACGATGGGCGGATACACGCTTGTACGACCAGGACACGAACAGGCACAAACAGGTCATCACAGAGCGCGCCCGCCAGTTTCCGCCGAACAGTCAGGTATGGCTGTCGGAAGAATCTTTTATGTGGATGGCTTATGGCAATAGCCGGATCAATACGGCTTACCTGCCGTGTCACTTTTCCGGTCAGTCTTACCTGGTATTTTCTGACAATGAAGACTTACAGCCGAAACCTGAGTTTATTGCTCAGTACCGGCCACTGGATACTGCCGGAGACTACCGCATATGGGTACGGAAAATTGTGAGGTGATCACGCAGGTTTGTATCCCCGGAGGAAAGAACCTGCGTCCATGCGCTTCTTGCCTTCCAACTGTAATTCGTCTATGCTCAGCCAGCCGTCTGCAGTTCCTGCCAGTATTCGGCCATTATCTACCACAAACCTCCCCGGAGCAGGCGTTTCATGATAATCTGCCAGGGAAACTGTAAACACCTTCATGGTCTTGCCCTGAAACTCGCAATATGCTGCGGGATAAGGAGCCAGTCCGCGCACAAAGTTCCGCACGGCTTCGCTGCCCTGGTTCCAGTCGATGCGCATATTTTCCTTAAAGAGTTTCGGAGCGTGCTTCAGCGTACCGGCGTCCGCAGGCTGCGGTTGCTCCTTGATTGTGCCGTCGAACAGACCTTTGACTGTTTTCACGAGTAATGCACCGCCCATAAGCATCAGGCGATCGTGCACGGTGCCGGCATTATCGTCCGGAAGAATGGGTGTACTGTCGGACAACAGAATATCCCCGGTATCAATTTCGTGTTTGAGTTTAAATGTGGTAACGCCGGTCTCCCGCTCACCATTGATAATAGCCCAATTGATCGGCGCAGCACCGCGGTATTGCGGCAGCAGAGAACCGTGCACGTTGATGGTACCCATCGGCGGCATGTTCCAGACAATTTCGGGCAACATACGAAACGCTACAACCACGTGCAGTGCGGCTCCTATTTGTTGCAAGGCTTCCACGAATGCAGGGTCTTTGAGCTTCAACGGCTGCAAGACCGGGATGCCATGTGCGACGGCATAGTCTTTTACTGCAGTTGTAGTCAGCTGCAGCCCTCTTCCCGAAGGCTTATCGGGTGCCGTAACCACAGCAGCGACGTTCATACCGGCCTGGAGCAAAGCATCGAGTGAAGCGACGGCAAAGCCGGGTGTACCAAAGAAAACGATCTTGTTGGAGTCAGTCATTATAAAAAGAAAATACCGGAACGGCAGGATTATTCACCTGCGGGTTCTTCAGGCTGCCCGGCAGTATCTTCCTGAGTATCTGCAGGCATTTGTTCCTCACGCTGCGCGTTCCATTCAATAATAAAATTGTTGCGGCCATTGCCGACAAGGAGGTTGAAATATTTCTGTTGTACCAATTCCAGCATTGCCAGGAATGTGAAGATCGCATGTATACGGTTTTCACAACTGGCGAACAATGTTTCGAATGCCAGTCTGGTATCTGTCTGCATACGATCGAGCAGGTAAACACGCTGTCCTTCGAGACTGTAGTTATATTTGATAACAACGTGCTGCGGCTTATTATTGCGATCGTTGAAACGCTTCATTGCCCGCTCGAAGGAAGACATCAGCTTAAACAGCGAAACGGTCTGTATCTCTGTCCCCTCGCTGTATTCTTCACTGAGTGATTCCAGCTCGGCACGGATATTACCGCGTTTTTGCGCCAGTTGCCGTTCGGCTTCCATAAGCGCCATTTCCGCAGAGGCTTCTTTATAGCGTTTGTATTCCAGGAGTTTGTCCACGAGTTCCTGCCGCGGGTCGATCTCATTCCCCTGCGCATCCACTTCCCTGCGCGGCAGCAGCATCTTTGCTTTGATGCGCATAAGCGTAGAGATGAACAGAATGAATTCACTGGCCAGTTCGATATCCAGACTTTCGGTGTCATTGATAAATGCCAGAAAATCTTTGGTAATGCTGAAAATGGGAATATTGTATATGTCCAGCTCATCCCGTTCTATAAAGAACAGGAGCAGATCGAAAGGCCCTTCAAACTGGGGTAATTTTATCTGGTAGGTTTCAGCCATTGTATAACGGAAACGGATAGCCCGGGTGCCGAAAGTACGGCTTTTCGGGCTATCCGTCAAATATGACGCCCCTGCATTACTGAATGCTCGGGAACGCGACTACACATTATTTATTTCGCTTCTTTGTCGCGTGCAGGCAGTTTGTACTGGATACCGAACTGCAGGTTCTGGCGCAGTTGCAGCCATCCCAACCCGGATATCGGTTCCTTTTTTTTCTGAACGGCACCCGATGCATCTACGTAGGTATCCTTGTAGGGCTGCGCATTGTCATAAACCATTACAACACCCACAGACATGCTCAGGTGTTTGCTGAATTTAAAGCTGAAGAGGTTGTCCGACAACACGGTGATATTGCCGGGATTATCCTTGCGCACCACTACACCACTGTCGTTCAGCACATCTTTTGCCAGATAGTTGCTGTACAGGTCCAGACGTGTACGGAACGAAACGGTCTTGCTGATCTCGACATAATACCGGGCAGAGAAATAAGCCCCGAATTCGAACCGTTTATTTTTACCGTAAGGCACACCAAATGCGCCTTGTGGTGAGCGATTGGTGTAAACGGTATCTACAAGCGTAAGCCTTCCTGCCAGCGGAGACAGGAATATGCTCAGGTTGTTGCCCTTCCGGTATTCGAAACCGGGTGCCAGTGTGAAATAAGCGGGTGAGAAAAAATTTGATGTAGGTGTATTGCGCCAGTTATCGATGGAATAGTCGTACCCTTTGGTAAACTGCGACTTGAAGTTGAACAATGCCGACATATAAATATTCGAGCTGTCGGCGAGGCGACGCCCGTAGCGGGAT